>CAZQQJ010000001.1:0-277767 GCA_964595435.1 uncultured Anaerolinea sp.
CGCTCAGGCTACCACTGGTTTGGCTTTATGATTCCAAAATACAACAGTCGAGTAATCATATTTACCAGGGTGGTTTTGCCGCTGCCGGATTTTCCGGTGACTACCAGAAATTCGCCGCGCTGCACCTGCAAGTCGATGCCTTTCAACGCAGTGACCGTGCCGGCTTGCCCATCGTAGCGTTTCACAACGCCACGCAGATCGATCAATACTGGACTGGCAGGCTCGCCTTCCGCGTGATTGTGGGACATCATCTGTGCCATTGAACGTTGGTTGAACAGGTATCGAAGCATGGTTGACCTCTGCCTCATCTTCGCGTGATCTCGTCCACAATTTGTCCATCCGCGATCACCACGGTGCGCCGGGCGCGTGCCGCCAGGTCATTATCGTGTGTTACCATCAGGATCGTTTTTCCGTTGTCTACCAGCCGCTCGAACAGCCCCAGGATGGCCTGTGCCGTGCGGGCGTCCAGGTTGCCGGTTGGCTCGTCGGCGGTGAGCAGCGGCGGGTCATTGGCCAGGGCGCGGGCGATGGCCACGCTCTGCAACTGGCCTCCGGATAGCTCGCCGGGCAAGCGGTGAGCGTAATCTGCCATATCCACCTGCTCCAACAGGTGCATGGCGCGCCCGGGGCGTTCACCAGGCGGGTATGTTCCCAGGTAGTCCATCGGCAGGATCACGTTTTCAACCGCCGTCAGCGTGGGCAGGAGCTGGAAGAATTGAAAGATCACGCCCACGCTACGCCCGCGCCACAGGGCGATGCCTTCTTCGCTCAAGTCATGGACTGCGGCGCTGTTTACGAATACCTGCCCGGAGGTGGGCCGGTCGATGCCGGTGATCATGTTGATCAGGGTGGATTTGCCGCTGCCCGACTTGCCGATGATGGACAGGAATTCGCCATGGCCTACCTGTAAATCGACGCCTTTGAGGGCAGTGAATTCACCGGCCGGGGTGGCGAAGGTTTTAACCACCTGACGCAGGTCTACCAGGTGGCCATTGCTGCCAGCGAGTTGGCCTGAAGGCGATGAGGTAACTGGATGGGTGGGTGATCGACTGAACCATTGCATGCGCCCAGTCTACCGGATACCGGGTGGAATTGTCATCCACCGCAGGGTGGATTGGTGGGTGGAGAGACGCGTTTCAGGGGATGAGACCAAGCTCGCGGGCGTGCGCCACGGCCTGGGTGCGCTTTTCGACCCCCAGTTTGCGATACAGGTTGTTGATGTGGGTCTTGACCGTGCTGGTGGCAATGAACAACTCAACGCCGATCTCCTGATTGGAGAGGCTCGAATCCAGCAGGCGCAGCACTTCTCGCTCGCGGTCGCTCAAGGGTTCGACCAGACCCGAGGCTGAGATATCTTCAATCACCGGGCCCAGGCCTGTTTTCATCCTTCGGTCTGTGTCGAGCAGGTGTTGTACATAAGCAGACGGCGGTTTCCGGCGGGAATATTCCTCCAGCAGGTGGATAAGCAGCGGGCCGAAATCCAGGAAAAGGCGCAGGAAACCTTGAGGCTCGCCCAATGCCAGGGCTTGCGCCAAAGCAGATAAGGCCGGCTCCTTTTTACCCATTCCGTGCAGGGCCAGGGCGCGCAGGACGTAGCTCTGAATCTGCCCTGGAATGCGCTCTTGTTCGACCAGGCTTTCGGTCAATCGTTCCAGCAGTGACAAAGCCGCCTCATTTTGCCCCTGCACAATGTGCAGCCAGGCAAGCGTGATCCCTTCAAGGCAAAGCGTGTAGGCCCGGAAGGGGTTTTGATCGATCTCGTCCAAATCCTGGCCGGCAGTAGCCAGGCGTTTCTGCGCCCAGCCTTCAGCGTTTTGCAGGTCGCCCTGGGCAACCCATAGCTGCGCCTGGTAGACGCTGACCAACAGGTCGTCCAGATAGGTGGTGTCGAATAACTCAGCCAGCCGGCGGGCCTCCAGGATGGTTTGTGTTGCTTTTTCTGAATCACCTTTTGCCTGGTACAGGCGAGCCAGGGCGATATAGCCATCGAATGCTCCGACGCGTCCCCATTTGAGGGTCAGTTCGATGCCTTGTGTCAGGAGCCGCTCGGCGGTTTCCAGATGGTTCCACTCACGTTCCAGGTCTCCCTGGCCGATCATGACGATCCCGGCGACGGGCAGGGTCCGCCCCTGGCTGTCTATGGCCATCTGCAAGGCCTTTACATAACGTTCCTGTGCTGCGCGCAAATCTCCCAAATACATCAATAATTCGGCCTGGTTGGACATCGAGGCAACCGCCATCATGATGTTCCCCGACTGGATGCTCATCTGGAGCGCCTGATCCAGGCTCTGGATACCTTTGCGAATTTTTTCGCTCCAGGCTTGCGTGATGCCCATCAGCCAGGCGACAATGCTGCGGAAGAACAGGTCATCCTGGGGAAGCTGTTGTAGTGCCAGTTGGGCCTGTTCATATGCGCCAGGGATATTCTCCTGGAAAATCGTGATGAAACTGCGCAGCACGGCTGCCTGGCCGGGGACAACGTCTGGAGATTGGTCAGCCTGTTCCAGGCGAGCCAACACCGATTCCAGGCTGTAGCCGGAGAGCAGCAGAGTCCAGGCGTGGTATAAAAATAGCGCTGGACGGGTACCAAGTGACGATTCGGGGATCGCTTCGATCCAACGTTTCAGGGTCAGCACCTGGCTGTGCTGGAGGGTGTCGACCGCAGCCTGTTCGACCAGGCGGGCGGCCTGGTCAAAATCCTGCGCGCTGAGGGTGTGCTCGATGGCGTCATCGAGCATGCCCTGTCCTTCATACCAGTCTGCAGCGCTGCGGTGCAACACAGCGACCAACTCGGGCGCTTTGTGCAGCAGGCGGTCGTGCAGGAAACCGGCAAATAGATGGTGATAACGGTACCAGTGGCGGCGGTCATCCAGGGGCACCAGGAACAGATTGGCGCGTTCCAGGTATTCCAGGGTTGCCTGAGGATCAAGGCGCGGCAGATCGGCGGTGAATGACGGAAGGGGCAGCCGGGCGGCTTCCTTATCCGGGAACGGAGGATCGAGTAGCGCCTGGCACAGCGAGGCCGATAGCTGATCCAGGATCGAAGTGCGCAGCAGGAAATCCTGGATTTCCTGCGTCTGGTGTCCCAGCACTTCTTCGATGAGATAATCCAGGACGTAACGATTGCTGCCGGTGAAAGCCGCGATGGTTCCGCCAGTATCTGCGCGGCCCTGTAGTGAAACGGCAGCCAGTTGCAAACCGGCCACCCAGCCCTCGGTTCGTTCTGTCAAAGCGGTGATGCCGTGGAGCGGCAAGTCAAGCTTCATCACCTGGCGCAGGAACTGGGTGCTTTCTTCTAAGGTGAAACGCAGATCGTCCTGGCGCAGCTCGTTGAGCTGGCCGCGGGCGCGCAGCCGGGCCAGGTGCAGGGGTGGATCGAGGCGTGTGGCGATGTACAGGTGCAGGCACGCCGGCAGGTGGCTGATTATGAAATCCATTCCCTGGTGGATGGCTTCGTTGGTGATGACGTGATAATCATCCAACAGCAGGGCGTAGTGCTGGCCCGCCTGCGCTCCGGCAGCCGCCAGCCGGTTGAGCAAGGCAGAGAGATAAATCTCGCTGAGGGAGGGCTGCAGTTCGCTTACCTGAGCAGTCCAGGGCGCCAGGGCTGCCGACAGATAATCCATGAAGCGCGCCGGGTCATTATCGCTCTCCTCTAAGGAAACCCAGGCCACTGGCCTGGCGCAGTTTTTGGCCCATTCGCTGAGCAAGGTGGTTTTGCCGAAGCCGGCGGGCGCTGAAATCAGCGTGAGGCGGCGCTCGAAGCCCGCGTTCAGCCGGTCGATCAGGCGTTGGCGCAGCACGAGTCCTGGCCGGGTGGCAGGGATGGAAAGCTTGGTCTCCAGGAGGATATCGCCCATACCGCTACATTTTACAACCATTTTACATTCTGGCGCGCGGCGTTTTACCCGGTTACGATATCCTATATATAGTTGAAGGCAAGACCTGATTTGAATAATGTATGGAGGAACAAAACCATGTCTAAGAAACTCTTGATCCCGATGATTGCTGTTTTGGTAGTCGCTTTACTGGCTGGTGTGTGGTTGACCGGCGACGCACTGGCGCAGGGTGAAAACCCGCAAGGGCGGCTGCGCCGTGCTCGCCCGGCCCTCGGCCAGGTGACCGCAGTGGGCGAGAACCAGTTTACCGTCCAGACCCGGAATGGGGAAAGCAGGACCTTCCTGATCGACGAGAACACCCGCATTCGCAGCAAGGACGCCAAAGACCTGTCCTTCTCTGACTTGCAGGTTGGCCGCTGGGTGGGCGTCGTCGCTCCAAAGGACAGCGGTGAGCAGCCTATCGCGCGCCTGGTGGTCCTGCTGCCCGAAGACTTCGATCCCGAGCAGATGCAGGGCGTGCGCGGCCGGGTAACCGAGATCGATATTGCGGCCCAGGCGTTCACCCTGGAGAAGCGCCAGGGTGAAGCGGTCACGCTGAAAGTGGATGAGAATACCCGCTTCACAGGCGAAGTCACTGACCTGGCTGGCCTGGAAGATGGCATGCTGGCAGGGGCGGTGACCCGTGAACAGGAGAATGGTGATTTACTGGCGACGCTGGTGCGCGCCGGCAACCCCCAGGATCGCCGCCAGAACCGCCAGGCGGGTGAGGTGACCAGTGTAGACGAATCTGCCGGCCAGTTTACCCTGCGGACACTGCGCAACGATAAAGAAACGACTTTTGCTGTCGATGAAAATACACGCTTCCGCAGCAAGGATGGTAAAGTGGAAAGTTTGAAGGACCTCAAGACGGGTATGGTTGCCCTGGTCGTTGCCCGCCCGGCTGAGGATGGTAAAACCCCTGTAGCGGCCCTGGTCGCGGCAGGCGACCGGAGCGACTTGCCCAAGTTCGACAAGCGCTTCGCCGGGAAAGTGACCGCCGTGGGCGATCAATCCTTCACCATCCAGACCCGCGATGGCCAGCAAATCACCTTCCAGGTCACCGGCGATACGAAGTTCCGCAGCAAGGGCGGCCAGGTCAAAGGGCTGGAAGACTTGCAAGCAGGCATGATTACCCTGGTCGGCGCCAAAGAACTGGGCAATGGCGAATACCAGGCGCAGGTGGTGGCAGCGGGTAAATTACCGGTCAAGTAGATCATTCTCCTCTACAGGTATGAGCGAATGAAAAAGGCGGCCGTCCGGCCGCCTTTTTCATTCGCTGGCGGGGACTTATCGAAAGATGAGTTTTGCCGCCACGTTGAGGATCAGCCCCACCATATACAGTAAACCGAATTCGCGGTTATGGTAAAAGGCTGACGCTACGAAGTAATTCGGCCACACATCGGGAAAGTCGGCCGGCTTCTCGGCTGGCCTGGGGGCGCGGAAGATGGGCAAGACGCGAGCAAAGGCGCGCAGCGCCAGGAGCACAATCAACAGCACTGGCGTGAAAAAACCGATCCATATCAGGTAGATCACCGAGACATATTGCAGGGCGAGCATGCTCAACACGGTATAGCGAGAGATTTTTCGCCCAGCAGTACTGGCAGGGTGTGGATGCCGCGCTCTTTGTCCATTTCGTACTTGTCGATGTGTTTTCCGAAAATCACCCCGGTCACGCCCAGGGTGTAGGGCAGGCTGGCGATCACCACGTTCCAGTCCCAAACGCCGCTGATCACGTAGTAGCCGCCGCCGATCATCAGCGGGCCCCACACGACCAGCACGGCCAGTTCGCCCAGGGCGATGTATTTCAGCGGCCAGGTGTAGAACAGAACGAAGAATGCCCCGGCCAGCATCAGCCACAGGGTCAACCCGCCGCGCAGGTAAACGAGCGCAACGCCGCAGGCTGCCGCGATCAGCCCGGTGACTGCCGCGTAGGTGAGCAGTTGGCGTTTATTCATCAGGCCGTGCACCAGCGGCTGTGGACCGTATTGGGCACGGTAATAATTATTCTGGTCGACGCCTCTTATGTAATCGGTGTAATCGTTGAGCAGGTTGTTGGTGGCGTGCGCCATGATCAATCCAACCGTCACCAGCAGCCAGTACCAGAAGTTGAACATTCCATTCTGGAGGGCCAGGATGCCGGCAATGGCCCCTGAGATGAAGGTCATAATCAACACCGCGGCGCGGGTGGAGATCAGCCATTTGGAAATAACATCCAGCCGTTCCCACTCGTCTTTGCTGACGTGTGGGATCACGCGCAATGCCTTGCGCCACATAGCGACATTCATGAGTAGTTTCCTCCTGTGGCGAGTTTAAGATCGCGTAAACGAAAACCGCCACGAATTCAAAGTACTGCGGCAATCGCCTGGCAAACCTGTTCCACCTGCGCCTCGCTCATCACGCCGGAGAAAGGCAGCGCCAGGCCTCGCCGTCCCAGGTCTTCGGTAACCGGATAATCGCCTTCCCGGTAGCCAAAGCGTTCGACCATATAGGGCTGCAAGTGGATGGGTATGAAGTAGGGGCGCGCCGGGATGCCCAGCGCGTCCAGACGGCGCGCCACCTGGTCGCGGTCGATCTGGGGGGCAAAGCGCGCCACGTAAACAAACCAGCTCATACGCGTGGTCTGGGCGGTCACCTGGGGACATTCCACGCCGGGGATCTCCGCCAGGCGCTCGTTATACCAATCGGCCACCTGCTGGCGCTTCGCCAGTAACTCATCCAGGCGCCCCATCTGGACACGGCCCAGGGCGGCGCTCATCTCGTCCAGGCGGTAGTTGTAGCCCAGGTAGGTGTGCTGAAGCCAGGTGTCGCCGGGAGCGCGGCCCTGGTTGCGCAGGGCGCGCATCATCGCCGCCGCCTGGTCGTCGTCGGTGATGATGACGCCACCTTCACCGGTGGTGATCTGTTTGTTCGGGTAGAAGGCGAACACTCCCAGATCGCCGAGCGTGCCGGCATGCTGCCCTTTGTAGGTGGCCCCCAGGGCTTCGCACGCGTCCTCGATCACTTTCAGGCCGAACTGCTGCGCCGTCTGGCGGATGGAATCCAGATCGGCAGGCTGGCCGAACACGTCCACCGGGAGGATGGCTTTCAACTGGCCGGGAGATTCTGCGCCCCGGCGCGGCAGCCAGCGCCGTGTGGCTTCGCCGCCCTGCGCCAGGTCGGATGCTGCCTGGCGCACCTGCTGGACGTCAATGTTTCCGGTCGCCGGATCGATATCCACGAAAACCGGCACAGCGCGCTCGAAGAGCAGCACGTTGGCCGATGCAACGAACGAGAAGGGCGTGGTAATGACCAGGTCGCCTTCGCCGATCCCGGCGGCGCGCACGCACAGGTGCAACCCGGCCGTGCCGGAGTTGACTCCCAGGGCGTGTTTGACGCCAAAATACTGGCAGAAAGCCTGCTCGAAAGCCAGGATTTCGCTGCCCATGCTCAAGTTGGGCGTGCACAGCACTGCGGCCACTGCCTCTCTTTCGGCGGTGGTCAGGTCAGGGGAAGACATGGGGACACGATATTCACGTGGCAAGGGGTTCTCCTTGTGATGGTTCATGTAGGTCATGAGGAATGGGTTGGTGAGTAATGAGTGATGGGGCGCTCAGGCACCCAGGGATCAGGCGCATGGAACGGATCATCTTGCGGATAGGTGGTCAGGGCCAGATAGCTCCAGCGCGCACGATGCCTTTTGACGGAACATCCTCTTTGACAGTGGCGCCGTTGCCGATGCGCGCCCCGGAACCGATCTTCGCCCGCAGGTTCACGGTGGCGCCCATGCCCACCAGGGTTGCAGCGCCGATGTGTACCTCGCCGGCCAGCATGGCGCCGGGCGAAATATTGACATATTCACCCAAAATGCAGTCGTGCGAGACGATGGCGCCAGTGTTGACAATACTGCCGAAGCCGACCTTTGCCTCGCTGCCTACGTAAGCATGAGCGAAGACCTGCACGCCAGGGGAGAGGTTGGCGCTGGCCTCTACGAACGCGGTGGGATGCACCACCGCCGGGCAGGCGAAACCCGCCTCGGCCAGTTTGTGGAATACTTTGATGCGGACTTGCACATTGCCGATCCCCCCTACGGCGTTGACCGCCAGGCGCACTCCTTCCTGGTGCAGTTTTGCCAGCACATCACTGCCGCCCAGCACAGTCGCTCCCAGGACAGTTGTTCCAGGGGGGATGCCATCGTCTACCACGCCGATCACGCGCCAGGTGCCCAGCACGCGCAGTAAGTCGATCAGCGCCTTGCCATGCCCGCCGCCGCCGTATACGATGATCGCGCCGGGGTCGAACGCGCTGGACGGGGCGGCATACTCGGGCCCGGCCGCGGCTTTTTCTTGCCAGGCGCGCAGGGTGCTTTCGGTTACCAACTGCCCTTTGGGGAGATGGTCGAGATCGACGCCAAGCTGCCGGGCAAGTTCCAGCGCCGGGCGGGTGATGCGCAGTCCCTCGGGCATAGCGGCGTCCGGGCCTGGTAGCTTTTCAACCCTGGGTGTATCGACCTGCGGCGCACCCATCTCGTCTGCCAGGAGGCACAACGTTTCTCCGGCGCGCACCGTCTGGCCTTGCGCGAAGCGCAGGCCGGTTACGTAGCCTTCCTGTTCGGCTTGCACGTCGGCGGCCGACTTGGTCGTTTCCAACGTGCACAACAGGTCACCTGCGGCAACGTGCTGGCCCTCCTGGATGTGCAATGCGGCCAGCAAAGCCTCAGGCTCGTTGGGATTAAGTAGAGGGATCAGTACCGGGTTTGAAAGGCTCAATTTCGCGTGTTTCCGAATTTCTATCGTTTTATATGGTGCAGCGGCGCGCAGCACCGGCTGCACCATATGAAGAAATCTTTAGCGGGATTCTACCAGATGTCTGGGAACCTGTTTCTTGGACATCTGGTCAACGGGCTGGTTACTTTCCATCGACCTGGTACTTATAGACCTGCGGCTGGTTGGTGATCACGTACAGGTTGCCTTGCAGGTCGAAGGTGATGTCGAAGATCACCCCTTCCCACAGGTCCTCGGGCAAGGTACGCAGGTAGGTGCCGCCGTTGTCGAAGATGTGGATGCCGGGGTAGTCGGCAACGTAGATGCGCCCCTGTCCATCGACGGCCAGGGCGCCCGGCGAATCCATCTGGCCAGGGGCTTCGCCTTTGCTGCCAAAACGATCGACGAAGTTGCCCTGGGCATCGAAGCGATAGACCTGAGCCTGAGCCGAATCGATCAGGTAAATATTGCCCAGGCCGTCAACTGCCAGGTCGTCGATGTGGGTGATCTGGGTTTGCTTCACCAGGCCGTCGTTGGCATTGGCTTTGCGCCAGGCCTGTGAACCGTCCGGGTTGAGCTTGATCAGATCGACATCTCTGCCGGATATATGGGCCGTGTACAGGCTGTTGGTCGGGTCGATGGCCAGCATTTCGTATCTTGTGGTTGCGAAGTTTCCGGTTATCTCGCCGGCCTGGGAAAGGTCGGCTGCATTGTAGATCAGTATGTCGCCTGCCCGGATGGCATACACCTGCCCGGCGTAATTGGCTGCCAGGAAGTCGACGTATTGCTGCTCGTTACGGTTGGGCGGGATGACTGCCATCGCCAGGAATTTGCCGTCTGGAGAGAACTTTTGCAGCCGACCATCCTGGAAATCGCCCACGAAGATATTCCCCTGCGGATCGACGGTAATGGTGCGGACATCGTCGAGTTGACCTGGGCCAGTGCCTTTCGCGCCAAAGGAAAGCAGCACATTGGCGCCCAGGTCGGGCGTGGCGGTGGCGCCTGGCTGGCCGGGCGGCGTGGCGTTTGGGCCGCCGGCTACGTTGGTAGACACCTGCGTGGTGATCAATTCGATGGATTGACTCACCCCGGTCATGGCGGCGAAAACGCCCGCGCTGGACAGAACGACCCCGATCACTACACAGATGATGGATAGGAATAGCAGAGTAACGATGATCCCGCCCACCGAACGGCGCGGCGCGGCTGGCTCTTCAGAGGGGAGGGCGCCGTAGGTTTGAATGACTACCTGAGAAGTAGCATATTGAGGCTGGTATGCCTTTTCTTTGCGGTATTCCGGAGGCACCAGCACATTGCTGCCGCAGTATTCGCAACGCACCGCAGCGTCATCGTCGGGCACCGGTAAAGCTGCCCCACAGGTGGGGCAATGGAAAAGTTGGGGTTGGGATGGAGCCTGGCTGGCCATGTCTACCTTCCTAAGAATCGTCTATCGGGATCGAAATGTTTGGAAAGTAATTTTACCTGTTTTATGCGATTTTTAGGCAAGATTCGACAATTTGCTCCACTGAGGGCAGTATGACTGCTTCCAACGGGCCGCTGGATGGGACGGGCAGGTCCAGAGCGGCCACGCGGCTGACGGCGCGCAAGCGCGGGCCGAGCGCTTCTGCAGCTCGCGCCACAATCTCTGCACCCCATCCCAGGTTGTATGTCCCCTCTTCGACAGTAACCAGCCGCCCGCTGCGCCCGGCAGAAGCCAGTACTTCATCGACTTGAAATGGCGCTAACTGGGTTGGAATGACCAGTTCAACGAATACCTCGTGATCGTAAGCCAGGCGCAGCATCGCCTGGCGCGCCAGCTCTGCCATATAGCCATACGCCGCCAGGGTGAGGGATGGCGGCGGCGCGCCGCGCACGGCCAGGGTGTATGTGGGGGCATAACTGGCAGTTACCAGCGCCCTGCCGGATTCCGCCTGCTCTGGCGCAGGCAGGTGCCGGCAGATTTCAAATTCACCGGTGTCGTCCAGTTCCTGTACTGGCAGCAGATAGAGCAATTTGTTTTCGACGAACAACACCGGGTCGTCGTCTTCCAATATGGCGCGGCGGAGCAGTTGGCCGGGGTCTCCCAGGGCGCAGGGCGCCAGCACTCGCAGCCCGGGCACACCCAGCAAGAGTTTTTCCAGGGTCTGGCTGTGCGTGGGGCCGTAGCCGCGCCGCCCGCCCATCGGCGCCCGGATCACCAGCGGCACGCGCACCTGTTCCTCCGGCGGTTTTCCTCCGCTGTACATCCAATGGAATTTGGCGATGTGGTTGACGACCTGATCGGCGATGAGGGTGACGAAATCGCCGAACATAATTTCCACCACCGGGCGCAGCCCGCGCAGCGCCATGCCGGCCGCCAGGCCGGTGAAGCCGGCTTCAGAGATCGGTGTGCTGATTACTCTCTCTGGGAAGGTGGTCGAAAGCCCGCGCGCCACTTTGAATGCTCCGCCGTAGGGGTCGAGCAGGTCTTCGCCAATCAGGTAAACCCGCTGGTCGGCGGCCATCGCCTGGTGTAATGCAGAATTCAGTGAATCGAGTACAGTGGGCATAAGTTATGGGTCAGGGGCCAGGTATCCTGGGTCAGATGGTGGATTCATGGGATAGGAAATGTGCATCGGCGGGGCAGCTATTCACTTACAAATTCTGGCTGAGGATAGTTATCTGCCAATGCCCGAGCGAAAGCAGCGGCAATTTCTGCATCGCCCCGGGCTTCGATTTCCGCTTGCAGGATGGGATCCAGGCGGGCGGCGTGGATGGTAAGCGGGTCGCGGGCCTGGCGCAGGCGGGCAACTTCGTCTGCCGGGCGTGTGTCGTCGCCTTTGGAATGCGGCCCGAAGCGGCAAGTATTCAGCACCAGGGCACGCGGCGCGTTCCGGCTGCGCACCTCGTCCAGCAGCTTGCTCGCCCGGGACAGGATCTCCAGCACATCGCTGCTGTCGAGCGTGATGGCGGGGATGCCAAAGGCCAGGAAGCGGGCGGCAATATCTCCTGCTATCGCACTGGCGGTTGGCGTCGTCTGAGCGATGTGGTTGTTTTCCACCACGTACAGGACCGGCGCGCCCCACAGCACTGCCATGTTCAGGGCTTCGTAGACCGCTCCTTCTCCCAGGGTGCCATCGCCAAGGAATACGACGGCGATAGCGCCGCTGACTTTGAATTTCTCGGCTAACGCCATGCCGGTGGCCACCGGGACAATGCCGCCCTGGACACCGTTGGAATAGAAGTTGCGCCACTGCAAATGTTGTGAACCGCCGCGCCCCCCACAGACGCCGCTGGCCTTGCCCATCAGCTCGGCAAACAAGGGATGAAGCCCGCCGCCATAGGCCAGGAAGTGGCCGTGGCAGCGGTGATTGCTGAACACCACGTCGTTTCCCTGGATGGCGCTCAAGATGCCAACAGCGTTGGCTTCTTGGCCCAGGTAGGTGTGCGTGGTGCCGAAGAACACTCCCCTGGAGAAATTGTCCAGCACCATTTCCTCGAAACGGCGGATGCGATACAAAGTAGCGTAAAGCTCAGCAGGTGAAGGCAATTCCATTATCCTTTGCTGTAAAAATCAGCCGGAAGCGTTCGCATACCACCGGCATGTCCGGTTCGGGCTGGCGGTCCAGTTCGGCGCACATCTGCGAAAAGAAATGCCAGTGCGCCTGACGCCAGTATTCCAGGCTCAGGTCGCCCTCGCCTTCGTCGGCGGCAAACTGGGCGTCGACCTGGTCGAATGGCAGGGTGCGCACTTCCACGGTTTGCAGGATGCATTGGGGATTACCATCGAAATCGGTAATCACACTGTAACCGCCCACCTGCGGCGCTTCTTCGGGTTCTGTCTCCAGTTCCCAGCCCAGCGTAGCCGTAGCGGTCTTCTTCCCCGCCAAAACCAGGGCGCATAACTCGTCTGCCATCTCGCGGCTGTTGCCGAAATACCATACCTGGTAGGGCGTGCCTGGGGCGATGTGTGGGTTTTGCCGGCAGAAGGCATCCCAGAATTCAATGAGGGTTACGTTCAAGGGCGGATTTGCCATATTCGCGATCGGAAAGTATAGCATGAAATAACCCCGCTCATAAACCTTGTCTTCCCGTTTTCAGGCAAGAAAGAGCATTGCCACGCCTGCCATGGCCAGCAGCGTGCCCGCCACTGCCTGCCAGCCGAAACGCTCCTTGAAGAAGATATAGCTTACGGGCAGCAGAATCACAGGCGAGAGCGAAGTCAGTGTACTGGCTATGCCAACCGCGGTGTGTTGGATGGCATACAGCGACAGCGTGACGCCCAGGAAGGGGCCGAAGAATGACCCGGCCAGCGCCAGCCAGAATGCTTGCGGCTGGCGAGCAAAGGATTGTATCGTCGCGCTCGCCTGGCGGCTGAAAAAGGTGAGCGTCCACATCAGGACAGCCGCAGCGACCATACGGATCAAGGTGGCGGAAATGGCCGGAAAACCGCCTGCTGTGCCAAGCCGGGCGGTGACCAATCCCAGCGCCTGACCGGTGGCAGCTCCAAGCCCACACAGTATTCCCAGCAGGTAATGCCGGCGATCCGCGGAAGTTTGAGGTGTCGCGTTATTCCGACCGCTGACGACCCAGGTGATACCGCCCATGGTCAAGAGGACGCCAGTCACCTGCAGCAGGGTCAGCGTTTCGCCGGTGATCGCCCAGGCCAGCAAAACCGCAACCGCGGGCGACAGCGCCATGAGCAGCGCGGTCAGGCGCGGCCCGATCCAGATATAGGCCTGGAACAGGAACAGGTCGCCCATTACCAGGCCGAGAATGCCGGAAATCGACAGCCAGAACCAGCGCTGAGACTCGACCTGAAGCGGCAGCGGAGTACGCAGCAGCAGGTGAGCCAGCAGCAGCCAACCAGTCGCCAGGATCAGGCGCAGCCGGTTGACGTTCATCGCTCCAACCCGGCGGCTGACCAGGGTCAGAAAGATCGAAGAGGCAGAAAACATGCAAGAAGTCGCCAGGGCGGCGATTTCTCCGAGATAATTGCCCAAGCCTTATTTTCCCTCTGGTGTGCCCATGAATTCCTCGGCGGTGGCATGGCCAGGCTGGCTGATCCCCTCTCGCTTGACCACTTTCCACAAGGTGAGAGCCAGAATTTTGATATCCAGCCAGAACGAGCGGTGGTCTACGTACCACACATCCAGGCGGAACTTGTCTTCCCAGGTCAGGGCGTTGCGTCCATTGA
This sequence comes from uncultured Anaerolinea sp., assembly GCA_964595435.1. Classification (GTDB taxonomy): domain Bacteria; phylum Chloroflexota; class Anaerolineae; order Anaerolineales; family UBA4823; genus RBG-16-57-11. Next base: position 13,791 of record CAZQQJ010000001.1, read on the forward strand.
CCTGCGCCCAGCCGGTCATGCCGGGGAGTACATCGTGACGGCGGGCCTGTTCGGGGTTGTAACGCTCCAGGTATTGCGTCAGCAGCGGGCGCGGCCCGACCAGGCTCATTTCGCCGCGCAACACGTTGAATAGCTCGGGCAGCTCGTCCAGGCTGGTTGCACGCAGCACCTGTCCCAGGCGGGTCAGGCGTTCGGCATCGGGCAGCAGCTTTCCCTGGGCGTCACGGGCATCGGTCATCGTACGGAACTTGTAAATGTAAAATGGCCGGCCGTGATAGCCGGGCCGTTGTTGGCGGAACAACAGCGGCCGCCTGTGCGCCCGCCAGACCAGCAGCGCCAGGACCAACAGGATGGGCGAAATCAACACCAGGCCGACGCTGGTGAGCAGCAGGTCGAAGACGCGTTTGGAGAGGGGGATGCCAGGGGGGAAGAGCACAGGGCGATTATACCAGACCAGGCGTTTCCGCTTTCCACCACATGGCTTTGGTATAAGCCACTCTCAATCCTGCCCTTTCGAGATTGTGATGGCTGGCCGAGCCGAACTCGACGAAACTGGTCAGCAGGTCGCCGCCCATTTTCGCGGCCTGTGCAATGCGGTGGCGGATCAGTGCCGCGTGGCAACCCTGGCCGCGAAATTCCGGTAGTGTTGTCGCATCGGCGAGCAAACCAACCCCGTTTTTGACATAGAGCACCCCAACGCCGATCGGCGCTTTGTGGATAGATGCGAGACAGAGGTATAGCTCATCTCGTGCTTTCTGGAGCCAACTTCGGACGGCCCGCCGCTCTTCACGGGCCAAGGAGGGCAGTCCAAAGCCTGCCTGGTAGATATCCAGGAAGAGATCGATCTCCTCGGGTCGGATCTGGCGGATATCCTGCCGCGTGGAAAGGGCGACTCCACCAGCCACTGCAGGCTGGCCATACAGGGCGGTATTGAAGCCCATCTGGCAGAAACCCAGATCGTGCAGGCGAGACCCCAGGCTGCTGTTTAGCTTGCCGGGCATTATCTCGAAGCGGAAGTCGAGCCTGTGGCGGCTGAAGAAGGCTGCAATTTGGCCGAGTTTGTCCTGGTCTGCCGGCTCGAGCCCTAACACCCGGTTGCCATACCAAAAGTCGGGCCATCCCTGGATCAGGAAAGCGGTGGCATGGCCGAATTGTTGGATCTCGATCCCCAACGGATTTTCTTGCGCCCGCTGCATCCCGCTGAGGCGTGAGACGGTATAGTCGATATCGTTTTGCTCAATGCGTTCTGCCAGTTGGGAGGACATCATCGGAAGCATATTCCTCCTGCGGAAATTCGATATGCCATTATCTGTAGGGAGAAGCTGGCTGGTGTAGTTTGGGATCAGCCAGCACGCTCTTGCAATTCACGTGCTCTGATTATAACATTCTGATTGTTGGGTTGAAGCGTGGCGGCCTCCTGCCGGATTGAGTGGCCACGATTGGCTTATAAGGTTCTATTGTGCCGGATGGGTAATACCGAGATGTACACTGGTAGGTAGAATTGCCTTGTCTGCGTGCAAAGCGTTGCGGGCTATTGCCGCCGCACGGGACTTGTCGTACAATTCCACTCTATGTCTGAATTAACCCAACGCCGACGGGCAGTCGTTTTTCTGCTGATGGCTGCCATCCTGTGGAGCAGCAGCGGTTTCCTGGTGAAGATCATCACCTGGCAGCCCTTTTCCATTCTCAGCGCCCGCTGCATGATCGCCTCGCTGGTCATGTTCGCCTATCTCAAAGGGAAGGTCGATTTTCACTGGACGCGCTGGCAGGTGCTCGGTGCGATCAGTTACGTGGGCATTCAATGGACGTTTCTGACCGCCACCAAATTGACGACTGCGGCGAACGCCATCTTTTTGCAGTATACGGCGCCGCTTTACCTGATCCCGCTGGCTTTCTGGTTCTTGAATGAGCGCCCTCAACTGGCCGACTGGGTTGCTATGGCGGTGATTTTCAGCGGGTTGTTCTTCTTTTTCGGCGATCGCCTCAGCCTGGATGGGCTGTACGGCAACCTGTTGGCTATCCTGAGCGGCATGTTCAACGCTTTTTTGACCATCTGTATGCGCAAACAAAAGGAGGGCAACCCGGTTAAAACGATCCTGCTGGGCAACTTGCTGGGGATTGTGCTCGGACTGCCTTTTCTGCTCGGCGAAACGTTTTCGGCGAGCAGTGCAGGCATCATTCTCTACCTGGGTGTCTTCCAGATTGGACTGTCATTTATTCTATATTCCACCGCCATCCGGCACGTCCAGGCCATCGAGTCGACCCTGATTGTTACCCTGGAGCCGATCTTGAATCCCATCTGGGTCTACCTGGCGCTCGGCGAAGCGCCGGGTCAGTATGCGTTCATCGGGATCCTGCTGGTGCTTGGAGGGGTTGCCGGACGGGCGGTGGTCAGTGTACGCGTACCGCACACACAACAAAGTTACGTAGAATGATCTTTGGTCGGATAAGCTGGTCGCAAACCTGACAGGTCTTAATGGCAGAACCGAATCATCGTACGTCTGCAAAGACCTGTCAGGTTTGGGTCACACAAAATGACTTTCAGTCAAATGAGGAAAATTGGAAATGGCGCCCAAAACCAGTCTACAAGAGAAAATGTACGCACAGGCGGTTGACCGCAGTATTTTCGAACAGGCGAAATCCCATGCCTTCGAGTATATGGATGGAGTCTTCGAGCGCAACGTCTTCCCGACGGAGGCGGCGCTGGCGAACCTGAGCGCCTTTGACGAGCGACTGCCCCTGGAGCCCGGCGATCCGGCGGCGATGCTGCGCATGCTGCACGAATATGGCTCGCCGGCTACCGTCGCTCACACCGGCGGCAGGTACTTTGGCCTGGTGGTGGGCAGCGTATTTCCGGCCGTCCTGGCGGCCAAATGGTTGGCCGACGTTTGGGACCAGTTGGCCGTCTTGTACGTCAGTTCGCCCATCGTGGCAAAGCTGGAGGGTGTATGCGAGAAGTGGCTGGTCGAACTGCTGGGCCTCCCCGGCGAATGTGTTGCCGGTTTTGTCAGCGGCACTTCGATGGCGACTTTGTGCGGCATTGCGGCGGGGCGTTACGAAATCCTGCGGCGCGCTGGATGGGACGTGAATTCACAAGGATTGTTCGGCGCGCCGGAAATCCGGGTGGTGGTCGGCGCCGAGGCGCATGGCACGGTGTTCAAGGCGCTGGCTTTGCTGGGGCTGGGAAAAGACCGGGTTGAGCTTGTGCCGGTCGATGACCAGGGGCGCATGATCCCCGGGCGGATGCCCGGGTTGGACGAGCGCACGCTGGTCATCGCGCAGGCCGGCAATGTAAACTCCGGCGCGTTCGATCCACTGGATCCAATTTGTGACCGGGCGCGGGCGGCGGGAGCCTGGGTGCACATCGATGGCGCCTTTGGGTTGTGGGCGGCTGCGTCCAGCAGCAAGCGGCACCTGGTGCAGGGGATGGAAAAGGCCGATTCGTGGTCGGTCGACGGCCACAAGACGTTGAATACCCCCTACGACAGCGGGATCGTGCTTTGCAAGAACCGGGATGCCCTGGTTTCTGCCATGCAGGCCAGCGGCTCGTACATCGCTTACAGTGAGAACCGAGATGGCATGTTGTACACACCTGAAATGTCGCGACGCAGCCGCGCCATCGAACTTTGGGCGACCTTGAAAACAATCGGGAGAAATGGGGTGGAAGAACTGGTGGATGGCTTGTGCCAGCGAGCCGGCCAGGCGGCAGAGCAGTTGGCCGCTGAAGGGTTCCACGTTTTGAATGACGTGGTCTTCAACCAGGTGCTGGTCACCTGTGACAGCCTGGAGCAGACGGTTGCCACGATGAAAAACTTGCAGCAATCGGGGGTGTGCTGGTGCGGCGGTGCGAGATGGCACGACCAGCCGGTGATCCGCCTCAGCGTGTGTTCGTGGGCGACGACGGCTGATGATATCGAGCGGACAGTAGCCGCTTTTGCCAGGGCGCGAGAAATCGCCTGAGGCGCTATCCGTCAGCCATTCCCTTCTTCCAGGCCAGCCTGCAGGAGATCGATGCAGGTGACCTGGTTGAGGGCGCGGACCAGCAGGCTCTTCAGGGGGTAGCGATTTAGAATGACATGCGAGACCTGGCCCTCCAGGGTGAGGGCGATGAAGCCGTGGACGAGACTCCACACACTGACGGCAAGCTCATCGGCGGGGCCCGGCCGCAGCAGCCCGGCCGCCTGGCAGCTTTCCACCAGGGCGACCACCGACTGGAAATTCTTGCGTGACATTTCCACAAATTCGGGATAGTCTTTTTCCTGCTCCAGCACACCCGAAAACATGATCTTGAAGTGGGCCGGATCGTCGAGCGCAAACTGCACGTAGACCCAGGCCGTTTCGACGAATTGTCGCTGCGGATCATGGTCGTACGCCTCGGATGTGGCCTGGACGCGCTCGTACAGGCGACGGAATCCCTCGGTTGAGATGGCGGCAATCAGCGCCTGTTTATCGGCAAAGTGTGCATAGGGGGCGGCGTGGCTGACTCCGGCGTGCGCGGCCACCTTACGCAGAGAAAGGCCGTGGACGCCTTCGGTGGAGAGAATTTCCACTCCAGACCGGATGAGGGCGTTTTTCAGGTCGCCGTGATGGTATTTTTTCTCGACCATTATGGTTTATTATTTTACCCGGTTGTAGGGTCAACGCAGGAAAGAAATCATCTTGACAGTGGCAAGATTATAATCTATAATCTTTACACTGTAAAGATTATCTAAGGAGAGCGGTATATGGGCCAATTTGACCATGCCAGGATGCAGATTGTGGAAACGGCGCAGGAGCTTTGCCGGAAAGGTTACCTAATGGCAACGGGTGGAAATCTCTCCTTGCGCATCGACGGGCAAAATGCCTTTGCCATTACCCCATCCAATTTCGATTACATGAAAATGGTTCCGGAGGATGTATGTGTGTTGGATTTTGCGCTGAACGAGATCGAAGGTGCGCGCAAACCATCCGTCGAGTCGGCCATGCACGCGGCAATCTACCAGGCGCGCCCGGATGTGAACGCCATCGTGCATACTCACCAGGTTTACGCCAGCGCGCTGACGTTGATCAAGGCGCCTATCCCGGCGTTGTTCGATGAGCAGGTACGCTTCCTGGGCCGCAGCGTGGAAATTATCCCCTACGCCCCTTCGGGAACGGGGATGCTGCGCAATACCATTGCCAAACACGTGCGCGACCACAACAACGCTTACATGATGCAAAACCACGGCGCGCTGGTCTTCGGCCACGACATGGAACGCGCCGTCCACAACGTGGAAATCCTGGAGAAATGCGCCCTGGCCTATCTGCTGGCGTTGTGTACCGAACGCAAGGTGGGCAAGATCCCTCTCGCCGTGCGTGAGATTGCCTTCGCTAAACTGCGCAAAGATCAAAAGAAGGTCGCGGCCGGTGATTTGGATACGAGCGGAGAATGATTTTTTGTGAAGGGCAGGCAGCGCGCAGCATTGCCTGCCCCTCGGAAAAAAGGAGCCATTGATGAAAGAACAACGATACGCCATCTCTGAATACCCGGACACGGACGCAGTCTACGCCCGGCTGAAGGAATTGATCCGCCGGCCGATGCGCCCTGTCCGGCGCGACAGAATGCAGGGGTACCTGGATTATTTCGAGGGCAAGTGCACCCGGTCGAAAGCGCTGATCGGCGAGGCCACGAAGTTGATCCCCGGCGGTGTGCAACACAACCTGGCTTTCAACTATCCCTTCCCGATTGCGATCGAGAAGGCGGAAGGCGCCTATCTGTGGGACGTGGACGGCAATCGCTATACCGACTTCCTGCAGGCCGGCGGCCCGACGGTGCTGGGCAGCAATTACGCCCCGGTGCGGGATAAGGTCATCGAGCTGCTCCAATCTTGCGGCCCGGTGACCGGTCTCTTTCACGAGTATGAGCTCAAACTGGCGCAGCTCATCCACCGGTACATGCCGGCGGTCGAGATGTTCCGCATGCTGGGCTCCGGCACGGAAAGCGTCATGGCGGCCATCCGGGCGGCGCGCGCCTATACCCGCAAGAAGAAAGTGATCAAAGTTGGCGGGGCTTACCACGGCTGGAGCGACGCGATGGTCTATGGCCTGCACATCCCCGGGACAGGGCGGCTGGAGGCCAAGGGTATTCCCGGCGGGGGGACCGCCAACACGCAAGAATTTTTCCCCAACGACCTGGGCGGGCTGCGCCGGAGATTGATCTTCAACCGTTTGCGGGGTGGGACGGCGGCAGTGATCGTCGAGCCGGTAGGCCCGGAAAGCGGCACGCGCCCGGTGCCCTTCGATTTCAACCGCAAGGTGCGCGAGCTGTGCGACGAGTTCGGGGCGCTGCTCATCTTCGACGAAGTGGTGACCGGCTTTCGCCTGGGCATGGGTGGGGCGCAGGGCTACTTCGATGTCAAACCCGACCTGACCATCTTTGGTAAGTGCGTTACCGGGGGCTACCCGATGGCGGGCGGCGTCGGCGGGCGGGCGGAGGTGATCCTGCGCTTCGCTGCTGGCATCGGCGGGACCGGGGAACGCGCCTACATTGGCGGAACGCTCTCGGCCAACCCGCTTTCCTGCGTCGCCGGGTACTACGCCCTGCTCGAAATGGAACGCACAAACGCGCCGGTAATTGCCGGGCAGGCCGGCGACCGCCTGACCAAAGGCTTGCAAGCCATCATCGACAAATATGCTTTGCCGTTTGTGGTCTACAACCAGGGTTCGATTGTCCACCTGGAAACCTCGGGTGTGATGCTGCTCGACCTGCACAATCCGCTCAAGCTGGCCCGGGAGCTCAAGCCGCGCAAGCACATGATGGAAGAGATGGGCGCGGCCTACATGGCCAACGGGCTGGTCACCCTGGCGGGCAGTCGCATGTATACCAGCATGGCCGATACGGATGAGGTGATCGACGATGCGCTGGCCCGGTTCGAAGCGGTGCTTTCTAGCGTGGAAGGTGTGTAGGAGAAAAACGAAAGGAGTAGAGCATGTCCGGTGAAGCGGTTATCCTTGCCATCGACCTGGGCACTTCAGGTATGAAAGTCGCTCTGATCACCATCACCGGTGAAGTGTTGGGGTGGGAGACTGAACCGGTCAGGCTGTATCTCACGCCGGACGGCGGGGCCGAACAAGCGCCGGAAGAGTGGTGGCAGGCCTTGCTCAAGGCGTCGAGACGATTGCTGAACCGCGGGCTGGTCCCGGTGAAGATGGTACGCGCGGTGTGCTGTTCCACCCAGGGCGAAGGCACCGTTCCGGTCGATAAAGACGGCCGGGCGCTGATGAACGGCATCCTGTGGATGGATATGCGCGGCGCGCCGTACCTGCAGCGGCGATTCAAGGGCCTGATCAACCTCACCGGCGCGGGACTGTTCAACACCCTGCGGTGGATTCGCCTGACCGGCGGGATGCCCTCCATGACCGGCAAGGACCCGGCGGCGCACATGCTGCTGGTGCGGGAGTGTTTCCCCGAAATCTACGCCGCCACCTACAAATTCCTGAACGTGCTGGACTATCTGAACCTGCGCCTGACCGGGCGTTTCGTGGCCACTTTCGATTCGATCCTAACCTCGTGGGTGACGGATAACCGCGACCCGGACGCCATCCGCTACGACGCGGGGCTGGTGCGGGCCTGCGGTGTGGATGGCGACAAATTGCCCGAGATCGTCCCCTGTACGGCAGTGCTCGGCGGGCTGAAGGCGGATGCCGCTGCGGCGCTGGGGCTTTCTCCCGAGGTACAGGTGGTGGCCGGGGCGATCGACAACACGGCGGCAGCAATTGGGGCAGGCACGACTCAAGACTTCGTCCCACACCTGTACATCGGCACTTCCTCCTGGATGGCGGCGCACGTGCCGTTCAAGAAGACCGACGTCGCCTCCCGGCTGGCTTCGCTGCCGTGCGCCGTGCCGGGGCGTTACCTGCTGACGGCGCTGCAGGCCACGGCGGGCGGGAACCTGACCTATCTGCGCGATAACATTCTCTATCACAAGGACGAGCTGCTCCAGGAAGCCAACGTGCCCGATATCTTCAAGGTGTTGGACCAGATTGCCGAGCGTACGCCGGCCGGGAGCAACGGCGTGCTGTATGCCCCCTGGATCTGGGGCGAGCGCGCCCCGGTGGAAGATCGCACGCTGCGCGCCGGGCTGTACAATCTGTCGCTGAACAACACCCGCGCCGACATCCTGCGCGCGTTCCTGGAAGGGGTGGCTTTCAACACCCGCTGGCTGCTGGCGCCGGTGGAGAAATTCCTGGGGCAAAAGGTGCCTTTCATCCACATCGCCGGCGGCGGGGCGCAATCGGAAGTATGGTGCCAGATCTTCGCCGACGTGCTGCACGCCGAGATCAAGCAGGTGGCCGATCCCATCTGCGCCAACGCCCGCGGCGCGGCCTGGATCGGGGCGGTTGGGCTGGGCGAGATCGGTTTCGCCGACGTGCCCGGGCTGGTGCAGTTCAAACGGGTATACCAGCCCGATAAGCAGAAGCGGGGGTTGTACGACGAGCGCTTTGCGGTGTTTACCGAGATTTACCGGCAGATGAAGGGGGTGTACAGGCGGTTGAACGGGTAGGGTACGCTGATGTTTGCTGCCCTGACGAACGATCCCTGGGTCATCCTGTATAATATTCGCCTCAGGACTGGATCAGATTTTGACCTTTACTATGTCGATCTTTTTATTGTACAATAGGCAGGAACAGGAGTAAAGCGATGAAACTGAAAGTTGTTGTCCATCCTGCCGAAGAAGGCGGTTATTGGGCTGAAGTGCCTGCCATTCCGGGTTGTGCCACGCAAGGCGAGACCTTTGAAGAACTACTCAAGAATATATATGAAGCCGTCGAAGGCTGTTTATCAGTAGATATCGAACCTGCCCAACTGACTCAAGATACCCGTGTGCTGGAAATCGCTGTATGAAAACCGTCAGTGCCTGATCGCCCGCTCGCCCAATCCCCCAACTTTTCCAGTGCCTCCACCAGCGCCTCCCGCCAATCCTCCACCTCGCCATATGCAAACCACAGCGCCGTCTTGCCGGCGCGCAGGCCCGGCCCAAGATCGGGCAGATCGTCGGGGGTGATGTTGTCCGGGAAGCGCAGCACCAGTTGCTCGCCTTCGTTGACGATGGAGGCCAGCCCGGCGCGTTCGGCCAGCAGTTTCACTTTTAGCTGATAGAACAGGTTTTGTACCGTTTCTGGCGGCCGGCCGAAGCGGTCTTTGAACTCTTCCACCAGGGCGTCCAGCTCGGCCTGGGCGCGCATATTCGCCATGCGCCGGTACAGCCCCAGGCGCACGGTCTTGTCCGGCACGTAGCCGGCGGGAATGCTCACCGGGATGGGCAGTTCTACGTTGACCGGCGTGCTTTGCAGGTTGAGCGCGCCGGGCGCGGCAGCGAGCAGGGGCGCGGCGGGCAGCCCCTGGCCTTTACGCTGCTTGCGCACCGCTTCGGCCAGCAGGGCGGTGTACAGGTGGAACCCGACCGCGGCAATGTGGCCGTGCTGGCGGGTGCCCAGGATGTCGCCCGTACCGCGGATCTCCAGGTCGCGCATGGCGATGGAGAAGCCCGCGCCAAGCTGCGTGTTCTCGGCGATGGTCTCCAGCCGCTGGCGGCCTTCCACGGTGGGCGCTTTGCGGTTGTGGCGGAAGAAGTAGGCGTAGGCGCGCACCGCCCCGCGGCCCACGCGGCCGCGCAGTTGGTAGAGCTGCGCCAGGCCGAAGGTGTCCGCCCGGTCGACGATCAGCGTATTGGCGTTGGGGATGTCCAGCCCGGATTCGATGATCGAGGTGCACAGCAGGATGTCCACTTCTCCGGCAGAAAAGGCTTCCATGCGCTGCGCCAGCTCGGTCTCGTTCATCTGCCCGTGCGCCACGGCGATGCGCGCTTCGGGCAGCAGTTGCCTGAGGTGGGTGTGCATGGCACCGATGGTCTGCACCCGGTTGTGGACGAAGAACACCTGCCCGCCGCGCTCTACCTCGCGCAGCACGGCTTGCTTGACCAGGCGCGGCGAATACGGCCCGACGTGGGTGACGATCGGCAGGCGCTCCTCGGGCGGGGTGTTGATGGTGGAAATGTCGCGCACTCCGCTGAGCGCCATGTACAGCGTGCGCGGAATGGGCGTGGCGGTCAGGGTGAGCACGTCTACCTCGGTGCGCATCTGTTTGAGGCGCTCCTTGTGGGTTACGCCAAAGCGCTGCTCTTCGTCGATGATCAGCAGTCCCAGGTCCTTGAAGGCTACGTCCGCCGAGAGCAGGCGGTGGGTGCCGATGACGATGTCCACCTTGCCGTCGCCCAGGCGGGTGATGATGTCGTGCTGCTGCTGCGGGGTGCGGAAGCGGGAGAGCATCTCGACGGTCAACGGGAAAGCCGCCAGGCGCTGGCTGAAGGTGTTGTAGTGCTGCTGGGCCAGCACGGTGGTCGGCACCAGGATGGCCACCTGTTTGCTATCCAGCACGGCCTTGAACGCTGCCCGCAAGGCCACTTCGGTCTTGCCGTAGCCCACATCGCCGCAGATCAGGCGATCCATGGGGCGCTTGGACTGCATATCGCGCTTGACCTCGGCCAGCACGCGCATCTGGTCGTCGGTTTCGATGTATGGGAAACTGGCTTCCAGTTCTTGTTGCCAGGCACTATCTGTGCTGAAGGTATAGCCTTCGACCACGCTGCGCCTGGCGTACAGTTCCAGCAGTTCCTCGGCCACTTCCTGCACGGCTTCCTTGACGTGCGATTTCACGCTGCGCCATTCGGCGCTGCCCAGGCGGCTGAGAGTTGGCGCCCGGTTGTCGGCACCCACGTAGCGGGTCAGGCGGTCGGCCTGGTGGATGGGGACGAAGAGCTGCGCCGTGTCGGCGTATTCGACGCACAGGTATTCGCGCTCCACGCCCTCGATGGCGCGCTGCACCAGCCCGGCAAAGCGCCCGATGCCATGATCGACGTGTACCACGTAATCGCCGGCCTGCAGATCGCTGTAGCCGGCTTCCGGCGCCTCGGCGGCCGGGCGGGCACGGCGGCGCGGTTCTGGCCGCCGCCAGCCGAAAATCTCGCCATCGGTGAGCAAATGGATCGCCTGCCCTCCGGAGGACTGGAAGGTGAAGCCCTCCGCCAGGCTGCCCTCGATGAATTCGGGCGGCGGCGTTTGCGCAGGCAGGCGCTGCTCTTCCCATAACTCGTGCAGACGAGCCGACTGACGCGAAACAATCACCAGGCGCTCGCCGGCCAGGTAGCGCTCGCTCAGGTGGTCCATCACCGCTTTCATGCGCCCGGCGAAGCGTGGCCCGGGGGCAAAGCATTCCGACAGGGGCTGGGTGATGGATGCGGCGGCGAGGTCGCCAGCGGTCTCCTCACTGGCGATGCCCGGCAATCCCAACTCCAGCGCCGGCCGCCCGCTGAGCGCATCCTGGATCTCGCTCCAGCTCAGGTAGGGAACCGGAAAATCGGCTGCCAGGATACCATCCCGGATGTAATCCTGTCGGGTGGCAACGGCCTGTTCTTCGATTTCGCGGACCGCATCTTCCAGCGCCTGGCGATCATCCAGCAGGACCAGCGCTTGGCGGGGCAGGTAATCGAGCAGGCTGGCCGGCGCGGGGTGCAGCTGGGGGAGCATGAACTCGGAGTAATCCTTGCCCTCCGCCGGGAGCGGCGAATCGGGCCGCACCAGGTATTCGCGCGCCGGGGTAATCAGGATGCGCCCGGCGTCAGCGGTGGAGGTGGAGCGCACGGTGCGCTGTGTGGATGGATCGAAACGGCGTAGCGTTTCGATTTCGTCACCGAAAAACTCCAGGCGCACCGGCTGCGCTTCGGCAGGCGCCCACAGGTCGAGCAGGCCGCCGCGGCGGGCAAACTGCCCCGGGGCGATGACCATGTGGGTGGACTCGTAACCCAACGAGACGCACAGGCGGGCCAATTCTTCGATCTGGATGGTTTGCCCCAGGCGCAGGCTGCGCGAGGCCTTGAGAAAATCCCGTCGGGGCATGCTGCGCGTCATCAATGCCCGCGCCGGAGCGACGATCAGCGGCGAAGCGGCGGGATGAGCTGCCCCGGGAATGTGGTAAGCTGCCAGGGTGGTCAGGGCGGTGAGCCGCTCGCGGCGGGTGTTATCGCCCCAGGCGGCTTCCTCGTAGAACAGCGGGGTCGGTTCGGGGAAAAGCTGGCGGGGGGCGCCTGGCGCCCACAAGGCGATTTCCTCCATCAGCATCAAGGCGTGGTCGGCGCGGTCGGTCACCAGCAGCAGGGGATGCCCCAGGGCGCGGTAAAGGGCTGCCAGCACCGGCAAGCGGGCGGCGCGGCGCAGCCCCAGCGGCGGCTGGCTTTCCCCGGCCCGCAAGCCAGAAAGGAGCGGCCCGGCCGCGGCGCCAATTGCCTGGACGAGGGCATCTAATGGCGTTATCTTTGACGGACTGTGGTTTGCCATTGCCTGTTTTTTCGCTTATTTAGTCGAGTAGTCGGTAGTTTTTGTGGTCTTGTAGTGCATCCTGTCGCCAATTTTGCGTGGCCGGTGCATTGCACGTGTTCTTCGTGCATTGCACCCGGGCAACTTTTTGAGTGATCAGTGATCAGTTTTTGTGCTTGCCTACGGCAACCCTCCATTATACTGGTTCATCGCCGCATCCAACCCTTCGCTGACGAAAACCAGCACAGCGTCCACGGCGCGATCCAGGGTGGCGGCGAGCAACTCTTCTTCACCTTTGGAAAAGTCTTGCAGCACATAGTCGGCGGCGTCCATCCTTCCCGGCGGGCGGCCGATGCCCAGGCGCAGGCGGGGAAATACCTGCGTTCCCAGGCGTTCGATAATGGATGCCATGCCCTTTTGCCCGGCAGAGCCGCCATCCGGGCGGATGCGCAGGGTGCCCAACGGCAAATCGACATCGTCGTAGGCGATCATGAGCTGGGGATGGGGGACTTTGTAATAGCGCGCCAGCGATGCGACGGCCTGCCCGGAGAGGTTCATAAAGGTCTGCGGTTTGGCCAGCACGAGGCGCCTGCCCTGGTAATCGGCTTTGGTGACCAACGCTTTGGATTCCAGGCGCGCAAATTTGACCTGCAGGCGCGCGGCCAGGCGGTCGAGCAGCATAAAACCCACGTTGTGGCGAGTATAGCGATATTCCTGCCCGGGATTGCCCAGGCCGGCGATCAGGTAAGGTAAGTTTTCCACGATGTTCGTTCTGCAGTGTTCACTCTTGTCCCTGTTTACCCCAGCCGCGCAGGGCAACGTACAAACCACCCAGGGCAAATAGTCCGATGACGGCCATCGCCCCTTTGCCCATGCCGATCAGCACTGCGCTGCGGTCCAACTGGGCCGGGTTCGGCGGCACGGCGGTGGCCGTGGGCGGCACAGGGGTCGAAGTGGGCGGCAAAGGCGTCGGCGTGGCAGTGGGCCGCGACGTGGCCCGGGGTAGAGGAGTGGCGCTGGGCGGCGGCAGCGTGGGAGTGTCCGTTTCGATGGGGGTATAATTGCGCACACGCAGCCCGGCAACCTGGACGCTTTGCTGGCTGCCATCTTGCAGAGTGACCGTCAGGCGCAGGGTATATACGCCATCGCTGATCTTGCTCGTATCCCACTCTACCAGGGCCTCATTGGCGACCGGCTGGTTGCTCTGCTGGATCAGAAACCAGGTGTTGGTCGGGTTGTGGGCGTAGGCAAATTCCAGTTCTGCCGCTTGGAGACCTTCTACTGCCGTGTTGGCGACCACGGCGATACTCCCTTGCAGGGCCTGGCCAGGCTGGGGCGAGAGCAGGGCAACTCCCGAAGGCGCAGGGGTAACGGCCAGTGGCGCGGGCTCAGTTGCTGCCGCAGACGTAGCGGTAGCGGGTGGTGGTTCCTGGCGGGCGCTTGCTGCCTGGAACGCCAGACCGAGCCAGATGGCAACACCCAAAGTAAGAATCAGCCGGAGGGCGCGCATGATGGTTTCTTCTCACCTGAAATCTGAGCGCCCGGGTGCACGATGACTGATAAGCATAGAAGTTTAGTTTAACACCAAGATGCAGCGAGGTCAACGGGTTTTCAAAGCCTTGCAAATATGGTAGACTTGAGTGAGAAAAATTATGGCACGCTCACGTACAGAACGTATGGTAGACCGCCTGCGGGAAATGCAGATTGCATCGCCCGAGATTGAAGCTTCGGCTGTCGTCTCCGTAGATGGCCTGATCATGGCCTCGTCTCTGCCAGCCGAGGTAGAGGAGGATCGCGTTTCGGCGATGTCAGCGGCGATGCTCAGCCTGGGTGAACGGATTTCTATGGAATTGGGCCGTGGCGCTCCAGAGCAAGTGTATATCCGGGGCGGCCAGGGTTACGTGTTACTTACCGCGGTGGGACAGGAAGCTGTTCTGACGGCGTTGGCGCGCGAAAATGCCAAGCTGGGCTTGATCTTTTTGGAGATGCGCCGCGCCGCGGAGGATTTGGAGCGGGTGGTCGGTTGAGGCAGAGATGCCTCGCCTGGTTATCGTTACTGCGTGGGGAGGTTGCCGATCAAATGGCCCTCCCCACTGCCTTTGTATATAGATGTTGGAGGAGATATGGGAACCAAGTATATATTTTTTACCGGCGGCGTGGTCAGTTCAGTAGGCAAGGGCGTTACAGCAGCGGCTATCGGGCGGCTGCTCAAGGAGCGCGGTTTTGCGGTAGCCGTGCAAAAGCTCGATCCATATATCAACGTCGACCCTGGCACAATGAGCCCTTATCAGCACGGGGAGGTCTTTGTGCTGGATGACGGCGCGGAAACCGACCTGGACCTGGGACATTACGAGCGTTTTATCGATGTGCGCCTGAACCGGGTGTGCAACGTGACCACCGGGCAGGTGTATGCAGAAGTGATCAGCAAGGAACGGCGCGGCGATTACCTGGGCGGCACTATCCAGGTCATTCCTCATATTACGAATGAGATCAAGCGGCGCATCGGGATGGTAGCCAGGACCACCGGCGCTGAAATCGTGCTGGTAGAGATCGGCGGCACGGTGGGCGATATCGAATCGCTGCCTTTTTTGGAGACGCTGCGCCAGATGCGCAGCGACCTGGGCCGGGATGATACGGTGTATGTACACGTCACCTGGCTGCCGTATATCGGCGCGACCGGCGAGCTGAAGACCAAACCGACCCAGCACTCGGTGAGCGAGCTGCGTTCGATCGGTATCTCGCCGGATGTCATCGTTGCTCGTTCGGATTATCCGGTTGAGGATGACCTGCGCGCCAAAATTGCCCTGTTTTGCGACGTTGACCAGCGGGCGGTGATCCCCCTGGTGACGGCTCCGGTACTCTACCAGGTGCCGTTGGTGTTGGAGGGGTACGGGTTAGGCGATTATTTGTTGGAGCGTTTGAAGCTGGCGCCGCGCCAGAAGCCGGATTGGAGCGCCTGGAAGCGGTTGGTTGACGAAGTCAGCCATCCCAGGCCGCAGGTGCGGGTGGCGCTGGTGGGTAAATATGTCGAGCTGCACGATGCTTATTTCAGTGTACGCGAGGCCCTGGAGCACGCTGCCCTGGCGCTAGGATTGGAAGTTAAGATCGATTGGGTACATTCGTCGGACCTGGAGAAGGAGCGCGGCTGGGAACAAGTTTCCCAGGCGGATGGCATCCTGGTGCCGGGTGGTTTTGGCAGCCGGGGAATCGAAGGAAAGATCAAAGCGATCCGCTATGCGCGCGAAAACAAAGCGCCCTATTTGGGTTTGTGCCTGGGCATGCAGTTGATGGTGGTCGAGTTTGCCAGGCACCTGGTGGGTAACGACGATCCGAATTCTACCGAGTTCGACCGCTCCACGGCTTATCCGGTGATCGATTTGATGCCCGACCAGCGTTCGATTGCTGATATGGGCGGCACGATGCGCCTGGGGTTGTATCCCTGCCAGTTGCAACCGGGCACCTGCGCGGCGCTGGCCTATTCACAACCCATCGTCGAAGAACGGCACCGGCATCGCTTCGAGTTGAACAACGCTTACCGCGAGATGTTGTCGAAAGGTGGGATGGTTTTTTCGGGCCTCTCGCCGGATGGGCGGCTGGTAGAGATTGCCGAGCTGGCCGATCATCCCTTCATGGTCGGCACGCAGTTCCATCCCGAGTTCCTGTCACGGCCAAACCGCCCGCACCCGCTATTCCTGGCTTTTATGGATGCAGTCCGGCAGCGATCGGGCGTGTTAGAGGCAGAAGCAGAGGCGGCTTAGAAGCCTGATGGCCGGTAGCGGTATACGCCGCGCAGTTCGGGCGGCAGCATTTCGGCCAGGGTAAACATGATGCGGTCGGTCAATCCAACGGGCGTCTCACCTGGCTGCGGTTGGATCGGTTCACCGACGATAATGTGGACGCGGGTGCGGTGAGGAAATCGGGCAAACATGTACTGCGGACCGTGCAATGCCAGCGGGACGATGGGGCAGCCCACCGCCAACGCCAGGCGCGCCACGCCGGTCTTCGCCAGGCGCAACCCCTGTCCTTTGCTGCGCTTGCCTTCAGGGAACATTCCCAGCACCTGGCCGTTGCGCAATAAGTTCTCGGCGTGCTGCATGGCCCATTCGTCTCGAGCGCCACGGTACACCGGGAAGCCGCCCAGGTGGCGCAGCGCGATATCCATGACCGGGTTGCGAAACAATTCTTCCTTGCCCATGAAGAAAATGGGGCGCGAAAGGGAGAACTGCATGGGGAAGACATCGAAGTTGGTCAGGTGATTGGCCGCCACGATGACCGGCCCGGTTGCAGGCAGTTTCTCGGTGCCGCTTGCCTGGATTGAGGTGAAGAATCTGAAGCCAAAGCACAGCATCGATGTTAGTACCCGACGCAACGGCGTCATTTGCATATAGTAGGTCTTCCGGTTGCGTGGGTCTGGGGCCTGGGGAGAAAGGTTCGTGCCCGTAGATGTACTCTGCCGGGTGGAGTCGGGCGATTCCAGGGGATCCGATATGAATTTGGTAAGATCGTTTTCCGAGTTCACGGAAATGGATTATACTTGCTGCTGGCTCGAAATGGAACGTTTTTTCCGAATCACCTGTGTTCTTCACAGGTCTAAAAAACAAAAGAAATCCTAATTAGAGAGGTGAAAAGATGGACACAATGATCGATGATATTATCGGGCGAGAGATCCTGGACTCGCGAGGCAACCCGACGGTCGAGGTCGAAGTAACGCTGATGGATGGCTCCATGGGGCGCGCCGCGGTACCTTCCGGAGCATCGACGGGTGTGCACGAGGCGCTGGAGATGCGGGATGGCGACAAGTCGCGCTACCTGGGCAAGGGCGTGCTGAATGCCGTGGATAACGTGAATGGCGACATTGCGGACGCGTTGATCGGTTGGGACGCAGCCGAGCAGATGGCCATCGACCAGGCATTGATCGAGTTGGATGGCACCCCCAATAAATCCAAGCTGGGTGCAAATGCCATTCTGGGCACCAGCCTGGCCGTAGCCAAAGCGGCGGCTAAATCGCTGGGCCTGCCGCTCTATCGCTATATCGGCGGCGTGTACGCGCACGTGCTGCCGGTGCCGATGCTGAACATTCTCAACGGCGGCGCTCATACCGGCTGGCAGTCCACCGATGCCCAGGAGTTCATGGTCATGCCGCTGGGGGCCGAGTCGTTCGCCGAGGGTCTGCGCTGGGGCGCTGAGATTTACCATGCGCTGAAATCTGTGCTCAAGGGACGCGGTTATACTGCCCTGGTCGGCGACGAAGGCGGCTATGCCCCGGCGTTGAAGGCCAACTCGGAGGCGGTTGAAGTGATCCTGGAGGCGATTGCCAAGGCCGGTTATAAGGCTGGCGAGCAGGTAGCCATTGCGCTGGACCCGGCAGCTTCCGAATTGTACGAGGAAGACACCAAGTTGTATAACCTGCGCAAGGAAGGCCGCAAGCTGACCGGCGAGGAGATGGTGGCGTTCTGGAAGTCGTGGGTAGACCAGTATCCGATCGTATCGATCGAAGACGGCCTGGCCCAGGATGACTGGGAGAGCTGGGAACTGATGGTAAAGGAACTGGGCGGGCGCATCCAGATCGTCGGCGACGATTTGCTGGTGACCAACCCGGAGCGCGTGCGCCGGGCGATCAAGGAAAAGGCCGCCAATGCCCTGTTGGTCAAGCTCAACCAGATCGGTAGCCTGACCGAGACGATCGAGGCGGTCGAGACCTGCCATCGCGCTGGCTGGCGTGCAGTGACCTCCCACCGCTCGGGCGAGACGGAAGACTCGACCATTGCCGATCTAGCGGTGGCGCTGAACATGGGCCAGATCAAGACCGGCGCGCCGGCGCGCTCGGATCGTGTAGCCAAATACAACCAGTTGCTGCGCATCGAAGAGGAACTGGGCGACTCGGCAAAATATGCCGGCTGGGAAGCGCTGCGCCGCTAACCGCCGGGCCGACGAACATGAATACAAAAATTGCGGGCTTTTTGCCCGCAATTTTTGTATGATGGCTTGTTTATACCGTTTCGCTTTCGGGGGGCGCTTCATCCTCCGCAGGGAGCGGGCGGAGCGCTTCGTTCAGGGTTACATTTTCCCGGCGCATACCTGGCTCGGGTGTGCCGCAATACGGGCACAGGTTCCAGGGCAGGTCCATCAGTTTGCCACACTTGTGGCAGGTTTTGCGCAGCTTGGTGTGGCAGTTTGGGCAAACCAGCCAGTTCTCGCGCGTACGCCGCCCGCAGCCGGGGCACAGCGAGCTTTCTTCGATCGACTGCAGCAGGGCCTCTTCTTCGAGGGCGTGCTGGTAGTCGTCATCCAGAGTACGCTGCGGGCGCAGGATCAGATAGATCACAATGCCGGGTAGAAACAAGACGGCTACGACCAGCACCGCCAGGATGCGGGCCAGAGGGTCGCGAGCCCGGCGGCGGATATCGCGATAGGTCCATACCAGCAAGCTCAACCACAGGGCAGCGACGAACGCGCCACCCCAGGCAGCCAGGATCAACATAAAATTGCTCATCGAATCAGGGTCAACGTTCATAAGGGTCTCCCGCACGGGCGATTATAGCATGAATACGGCTCATCTTGCAGCAGGTTGCTTGCCGGATTGCATGACCTGTCGTATGATTGTGTGACCCGAGGGCGTCGTGTGAACTTCGCAGAAGGGAAACTTTTTCGGAGGCAGTGGAGGATTACGGGATGAAAGAACAACCTGCGACTTACCGGATTACCGATCTGGACGAGGCGGAGCGGCCGCGCGAGCGCCTGGCCCGCCTGGGGGCCAAGGTGCTCAGCACGCCTGAACTGCTGGCGATCTTGCTGCGCGTGGGTGTGACCGGCGAGAACGCCGTGCAGGTTGGGCAACGCTTGCTGCAGGCGATGGGCGGGTTGAGAGGCATTCACCGGGCGTCCTTCGAAGAAGTTTGCAACCAGCACGGAATTGGCCCGGCCAAGGCGGCGCAGATCAAAGCCGCCATTGAGCTGGGGCGGCGCTTGCAAGAGGAGGCGCCGGAAGAACGCATGGCGGTACACAGCCCGGCCGATGCCGCCGAGCTGGTGAGGTATGATATGAGCGCTCTGGAGCAGGAAGAACTGCGCATTATCTTGCTGGATGTGCGTAACCGGGTTCAGGGCATCGTCACCCAATACCGGGGTTCGGTGAACTCCTCGCAGGTGCGCATCGGAGAATTGTTCAAAGAAGCGGTGCGGCGCAACTCTGTCCACATGATCATCGTTCACAACCATCCCAGCGGCGACCCGACTCCCAGCCCGGATGACGTCGCCCTGACGCGCGGGGTGGTGCAGGCGGGCAAGCTGCTGGATATCGAGGTGCTGGACCATCTGGTGGTCGGGGGGATGAAGTGGGTGTCGATGAAGGAACGCGGCCTGGGGTTCGGCTAACGGCTTATGCGGTCATGCGCACCGAGAAGCGGGTGAATTCTCCGGTGGCCGGCAGCCATGCGATTTGCACGTCTGTCACATAGGCGGCGCGCGGCCCGCGCTGCAGGGCGGCCAACAGCTTTTCCAGAGCAGGCCGCGCCCCCTCGGCGAGCACTTCGACGCTGCCATCCCAGCGATTGCGCACCCAACCGTTCAGCCCCAACTCGTAGGCAATTTGCTCGACAAAGGCGCGATATCCCACACCCTGTACCCGGCCCTCCACAGTTGCGTGGAGACGAGAATTTTCACTGTTTGATTCGCTCATGAGAGCCTCCGATATGCAAGCGGCGCGCCAGCAAGATCAACGGGGCCAGGAGAATAATGCTCAAAAGCACCAACCAGGGCAGTAAGTTGTTGAAAACCGCAGCCGTGACGTCTTTTGCCAGGACATCGCGTTGCCATTCGTATTCCAGGCGGGTCAGGTTTTTTCCTAATGCTTTCTGCGCGCCACGCTGGCAATCCAGACCGTTGGCATAAGCAGTTACCAGATCTTGCAGGCCAGTTGTGCCATAGGAGTTGTGCAAGTAGCGGGTGAACGAAGCGGATTGTGCGTAGGACAGCAGCGCGCTGGATGCCTGGCGAGGGAACGACTGGCACAACCCGGCCATGGGGATCAGGCTATCTTTTTCAACGGCGTTTTCGAGCAGGATCTGATAGTCCGAGTTGGGATAAAGTTCGGCCAGTGAGGCCAGACCCTCGCTCAGCCAGGTGGGCAAATTGGCGTACCCCAGGTCGGTGGACTGGTAGAGCAGGACGTGCATCAACTCATGGGGGACGCGTTGTTGGATCAGCAGGCGCTGCTCGGGGCCTGGGGGCAGCGCAACGACGATCACGCCCAGGTCTGGGTCGGCGTGCCCGGCGACCCAGCTCTCGCTGTTGGGGGAGAGCACGCTCTGCAAGGTCCTTGAGTCGGCGTATACGTAAATATCCAGGCTGCTGGGAACAGGCAGTTGCAGCAGATTGTGTACTTCGATCAGGCCGTCCTGGGCGGCGTCCAAAATACTCTGGGCAAAGGGTACATCGCCTTCGTACCAGTGAATGCGAAAAGGCTCTTCTTCCAGGGTGTTCCAGGCAAAGCGATTGTCCAGATAATCGAATTGATAAGGGGGGCTTTTGTATACCTCATCCCCGTTAGATGTAATTTCCCAACGATAATCTACCTGGGAAAATGCGCGCAGCGAGTACTCTGCCAGGGAGTGGGTGTAGCGCAATTCGAATTCGTTTTCTCCCAACGGGGTAACCTGTGCCGTGCCTACGTTCGTGCGGGTATCCTTCTCCGCCTGGAAAAATACCAGGGCCGTTTCGACGACCTGGTCGGCGTGCAGCTTTGCGGTGAAGGTGATCTGGTCGCCGAAGGTATATTCAACTTTTGGCTCGCTCAAGCGTGTCTGCGCCCGCGCGGAGTGTGGAGGAGAGGCAACGAGCAGGCTGAGGACGATCAAGACGCCGAGGAGACGGGAGGACATGTCAGGCTCCCAACAATGCCAGCAGCGGGGTCAGGATGAGCGGGCTGGCCAGGGTGGTGACAAAAACCACCGTGGTCACGAAGGCCGGTTCTGAATTGAATTCTGTGGCAATTACGGTGGTGAGCACGGCGGTGGGCATGGCCGATTCCAGGACGATCGCCTGCCGCGCCACGTTGGGGAGGCCGAAAACGGGCACCAGCAGCAGGGTGATCAATGGGCTGGCGATCATGCGCACCACGCCAGCTACCCCTAGCGGCAAGGTGTGGTTCGACCAGGTCGCTCGCTTGAGCTGCAGGCCGAGCAACAAGAGCATGCTGGGCAGCGACGCATCACCGAGCAGCCGGGTTGTGCGCTCCAGGGGGAGGGGAACTTTCCAGCCCGTATACATAAACAACAAAGCAGCCAGGATGCCATAGATCATCGGCAGCTTAAACAGGTTGAGCATGGCCCGCCCCAGGCTGGTCGATCCAGCCGATGCGATGACCGCCCCAATGGTATAGGCGCCAGCGGCGCTGGTGACGAAGAACAGACTGGCGTAGCTGAGGGCGTTCTGTCCGAAAGCAAAGAGCACCACCGGCATGCCGTAATTGCCGGCGTTCATGAACATGCTTGCCAGCAGAATGCCAGCCATCAGGGAACGGTCGAAACGCAAGATTTTGCCAATGATCCATGCCAACGCACCGGTCAGGGCGATCGAGGCGGCGGCCAACGATATGACACGGACGATTTCACCGCCGCCAAGCTGGCTATCTGTGAGCAGGGTAAAGATCAAACAGGGACTAAAAGCATATAGAATGAATTGCGAGATGGGCCGAGGGCTGACCTCGGTGTAGTGCCCGATCAGAAATCCTGTTCCTGCGATCAGAAAGATCGGCAGTAGATTATTGAGGAAAAGGGGGATGAGCTGGCTCAATCGATGTGATCCTCATCTTCCTCATCCTCTTCACCAAATAACTCGTCCTCTAGCTCTTCCAGGCTTTCGTAATCTTCGTCGGCCTCTTCCTCTTCGTCATACCAGTATTCTTCACCTTCTTCGCCTTCATCTTCCTCTCCTTCAGGGAAGTCGAAGATTGGCATCATTTGCAGCCCCTCGTTGAACATCAGGTTGTCGATAGCTTCTTCGATCAGCTCAAGCTCTTGTTCGTCGTCAGTCTCATGGTATAACCGTTGCAGGGCCTCTTGCACTCCCTCGCCGCCAAGCTGCGAAAGCGACCAGATGCTGGCCTGGCGAGCGCCTTCGTCGGGATCGTCCAGCAGGTCCAGGAGGTAGGGGACCGCTTCCTTGATCTCCAACTCGCCGGCGGAGCGGGCGGCCTCGCAGCGCAATAGCGGCAGGTGGCTGCCCAGCATTTCCATGACCTGTGGCTGCCATTCCGAGTTGGCAGAGCGCCCCATGGCGAACAGAGCACTGGCTTTCCAGAGTTTATTTTCGGAGGCATAGGCGGAGCGAATCAGGTCGTCCACCTCTTCGCGGCTGGAATAGCCCAGCGACTCGAGGGCGGCGCGGCGTACTTCGACCTCATCCTCCCCTTGCAAAACGTCGATCAAGGCATCTTCAACCTGGCGCAGCGTGCTCGCAGGGATTTCTTCCAGCTCCCCGATATACACAAAACGGCCCAACGCACTGGCTGCCGCGGCGCGCACCTGGCTGGCCCGGTCGGCCTGGAGCATTGCAATGAAAACGGGGATCAGGTCGGCTTCATCATAGTCCCAAAGGGTGCGCAGAGCCAGGACCCGCACCGCAGGGTCTTCATCTTGCAAAGCGAAACGGCTAAACGCTTCGAACGAGAGCAGCAAATCGCTCTCGTTTAGTTGTTCGATATCCTCCAGCAGCGCCTGCCTGCGCCAGGCGGGCACTTTGGGCCACACGGGTTGCAGTTGCTCCAGTTCGGCTTGCTCCAGATCGGAAAGGCGGTAGAGAAAGCGCGGGTTCAGCGGTGTATCGATATCCAACAGGGCATCGAAGAGTTGTCGTAAGGAGATCTTGGTGGGTTGAGACATGAACCGTTATCCCGAATAGGTCAGGGGAGCTGGATGGGGTTGACAAAATCTTGAACGTTGATGTAAATGAGCAGGATGACCAGCAGGGCAAAGCCGACGATGTGAATGGCATTTTCGAAGCGCGGCGGCACACGGCGGCGGATCAGAATTTCGGGCAGGGTGAGCAGGATGCGCCCGCCATCCAGGGCCGGGATGGGCAGCAAGTTCATGATACCCAGGGAGACAGAGATCACCATGAAGAACCACAACGGGCTTTGGATGCGCTGGTAGATATCGTACATGCCTTTATAGCCAACCAGCCGCCCTTCTTGAGGGGCGATTTCGCCGCGCAACATGCGCACGGGGAGCAGCAAGATACCGCGGGCGTTTTCATAAGCCGCCGCCGCGCCACGCTGAACGGCCAGGCCCAGCCCGATCGGGCGGGTGGGGTTGTCCAGTCCGACGCCCATCGGCCCTTGCCCCTCGGGCGGGTTGGCACGCGGCACCAGGCTGACGGTCAGGGTCTGATCGCCACGCTGCACCAGGATGGTAACCGTCTTGTCCAGGTTTTCAGCGATCAATTTTTGCAAATGGGAGATGCTATCGATCTTTTGGCCGTTGACTTCCAGGAACAGGTCGCCATTCTGCAGGCCGGCCGTGGCGGCCGGCGAATCGGGGGCGATGGAGGC
Organism: uncultured Anaerolinea sp.; assembly: GCA_964595435.1. Classification (GTDB taxonomy): domain Bacteria; phylum Chloroflexota; class Anaerolineae; order Anaerolineales; family UBA4823; genus RBG-16-57-11. The sequence goes on from CAZQQJ010000001.1 coordinate 37,669, forward strand.
GATGAGCACTTTCTCGGTGATGCGGTCGCCCATGCTGTAGAACAGGCCGATGCCCAGAATGACGCCGATCAGCAAGTTCATCATCGGGCCGGCGAACAACACACCCAGGCGCACCCAGGGGCTGGCGGCAGCCAATCCACCGGGTACGGACGGGTCGTTCTCGCCCTTTGGCCGCACGAAGCCGCCCAGGGGCAACGCGTTCAGCGAGTATACAGTGCCTTTGTATTCGAACAGCTTGACCAGGCGCGGCGGAAAACCGATGCCAAATTCCTCTACCTCTACATTGAGCAGCCGGGCTGCCACGAAGTGACCCAACTCGTGAAAGAAGATCAGGATCGCAATACCGAATATAAACGTCAATAGGTCCATTTTCTAACCTGTAATCTTGAGATCTTTGTATAACGGTGTTCTGTGTTGCAGGCAACACAAAACACCCCTAACCCGATGATTATATCGCCTACTGGGAGAATAGGGTAGTTTTATGAAGCAATGTCAGCACATTTCTAACAGGATTCTAAATTAGGTGCCAAAGCGCCTGAGCGCCTAATTACCTGATTACTCATCAACCCATTCCTCATGCCCCTCGATTGGAAATTTATGCCAGAATGTGGGCCGGGCCGCCGGGGTGGGCGGTGATCACGCTTTGCACGCCGGGCACCTGGCGCAGGCGTTCGCTGACCTGGGCGGCGTAATCCGCCGTGCAGATGACGTGTACGTTTGGCCCGGCGTCGATGGTGTAGCAGGCGGGCAGGCCGGCTTTGCGCCAGGCAGCGACGGCCTGCATCACCGCCAGCGTGGCCGGCTGCCAGTACAGGATCGGCGGGCGGGAGGTCATGATCACGGCGTGCATCAGGTTGCTGTCCATCTCGACGATATCGGCCAGGGCGGCGAAGTCGCGCTGCAGGACCGCCTGGCGGCAGATATCCAGGCGGCGGGGGGCATCGTCGACGCGGGCGGCTTGCAGCGGGCTGGTGTGCGCCAGGGGGTGGCCCTCGCTCGACCCGGTGGTTTTGTGCTGGCGGCTGATGATTGCCACGCAGTCGGCCAGGCCCCAATGCTCGGGCGGGGCGATGGAGAAGGCGTACGAGTTTTCGTGCCGGTCGCCCACCCGCCACTCCACGAAGCCGCCGGGCACCGAGCGGCAGGCCGAGCCGGAGCCGGTGCGCGCCAGGCTGGAAAGCGCTGGCTCCGGCAGCTCCAGCCCGGCGGCGCGGCTGACGGCCAGGGCCAGGGCGGCGAAGGCCGACGCTGACGAAGCGATGCCCGCCCCGGTGGGGAAGTTGTTTTCGCTTTCCACCCGGGCATGCCAGCCCAGGCCGGCCATGCGGCGCACGCGCTCCAACATGGCGCCCACCCGCTGCAAGGCCGGGCCGCTTTGCTGGATGCCATCCAACGTGAGCAGGTCGGCGGGCAACGCAGGGTCGAAGGCCACGGAGGTGCGCGTAAACAGGCCGTCCAGGTTCATCGAGATGGAGCCGTTGGAGGGGATGCGCAGTTCGTGGTCGCGATTGCCCCAGTATTTGATAAAGGCAATGTTTGGACTTGCGACGGCTGTAGCAGAGAAACTCATCCCTGGTTTTGTTTTCCCCTTTTTCGGGAGAGGGATTTTGCATCGATCAAATCCTGTGGTCTTCCCGCAGCTTTTTTGACCTTAATCAGATCTTGCCTGGATATAAAGGGTACGTTTAGTCCATCGAAATCGACCTCATTTCGGTTTTCCCAGGCGTGTTCGAAATTTCCGCCAGGGACACCCATCAAGATGTCCACACGCATGGGAGGAACACCCATTTGATAGAAATAGCCCTCTTCGGCAAAATCTGCTTCCGTCATATCGGTGAGGGGCGCCCCAAATTCCTTCAGCGCTTTGTAGACTGCTGCCGCGTTGGCCGGCTCGGTGCTGATCCACAAATCCAGATCTTTGGTAAAGCGCGGTTCTGCATACTGAATCACCGCATACCCCCCAATGACCAGATATCTAACGCGGTTGTCGTTGAAAAGTTTCAACAGATCGCTGAAGTCGGAGTTGACGAACATCATGGCCCTTCACGCGCCAGGCGTGCTGAATCAATTCCCAGGCAGCATCAAAACGAGCCTTTGGCGGCTGCGCCTGCCAAAATTCCAGGTCAAATGACCGGTCGAGTTCTTCCAGTTTTCCTTTTCGCTCTACAAAACCCGTTCGCATTGCATTATTCCCGGAGTGAATTTTGACCAACGATTCGGCTTCTTTAGTATACCATACCACCCCAGCAGGATTTGCAAAGCGGACGGTGGTTGTCTATTGATTTTGGTGCAAGTTTTCTATATAAACGAAAGGAGGAAACACGGGAAAAACGGTGTCACTCCTAATAAAATGGATAACCGCGGGGGATTTTTCTTGAACAAAACACGAGACATAGATTCTCTTCGGAAGGTTATCAATTCTGCAATCGAGGTAGCCAGGCAATATCGAGAATTAACTGGCAAGCCGCTTGGAATTACAGGAGAAGTCGGAGAATTCCTTGCGGCTGAATTGCTGGGTTTGAAGCTGGCAGATGTCAGGAATCCTGGTCATGATGCGGTTGGACCAGATGGAAGAAGGATTCAACCCAAAGCGCGTGGTGTGCTCCCTGACTCAAAGCCGGGGCAAAGAGTTGGGAGGATCAAGTTGGGTCACGATTGGGATAGCGTTGCGCTTATTTTACTGGACGAGGATTTTACACCACAGGCTATTTATGAGGCGAGCAGAGAAGCCGTCGAAGATGCTCTGAAAGAGCCAGGATCAAAATCTCGTAACGAACGCGGTGCTTTGGGAGTCAATAAATTCAAGGCAATATCTAAATGTGTGTGGCATTCCCGCTCTGTCTAGCTCACCCTCATTTCTGACATCAGGAATGAGAAGTCGAAAACCGAAACCGCCGATTCCCCCAAGATCGGCGGTTTCACATCTGTCGCATTCTCAAACGGCGGCCTCGGCCTCTCCAATGGCTCCTCAAATCACGGCCGCACCACCGAAAGCGACATACCCATTGCGGTCACTCGACACTCTTTATCCCCGCCAACGCCTATTCCTGGACAACCTCCGGCGCAACGGTCTCGATAGCCTTCAGTTCGCGGTAGGTCAACGTCCAGACGCTCGACTGGTAAATTAGTCCCCAGCCGCTTACCAGCAGGATCGGGGAGAAGGTGACCACGAAGAAGAACGGCAGGCCGATGATGGCGGCGAAGATCCACGGCCAGTAAGCGGGTGCAGAGAGCAGGCTGGCAAGGCCGGCGGTCAATAGAGACGGCACGATTGCGACCAGCACGCCACCCACCGCGGTGAGGATGGAGACGACCAGCAAGGGGAAGATCAGGATGAAGAAGGCGATGCCCCAGGCAATTTTGAGGCCGATCATCACCAGCCACATCAGGCCGACGTTTTTCCACTGGCGCTTCACCAGCGCCAGCGCCATGCGCAGCGCTTCCATCGCCCCTGCCCCTTCGAGCACGATCATCCGCCAGGCGAAATCACGCAGCACGTATAAAACTACCATCAGGATGGCGGTGACGAAGATGAACAGGAAGGCCAGGCCGATGCTGGCGACGATGCTGTTGATGATGGCCGATTTCACGCCGCCCATGAAGGCAGAGAAGACCCACCAGCCCAGCAAACCGAGCACCACGAATAGCACCAGCCCGGGGAGGTGCACGACGAAGTTGACCAGGAACACCCGCCAGGCAGCGCGCGACCAGCCGTACCGCCAGCCTTGCCGGAAGCCGACTTTGACGCCGCTCTGCTCGTACTCGTCCACCATGCGGATGGAGGCCGTCTCAGCGACATAACGCAGGATGGCGACCAGAATGCTGAGCAACAGGATCACCACCAGGGCGGTGACCCCCGCGGCAATGCCCATGCGGAATTCGACAGGATGTTGCTCCTGCACCTTCTGGATGCCAGCGCCCATCTGTTGGAAAGCGTCATCCATTTTTTCGGCGAAGGTATTACCGTGCAGGCCCTCCCAACCATCTGGAGCCTTCATACTCGAGGGCCGGTTGCGTTCACCATCGTTAATGGTGTAATTGCTGTTGCGGCCAAAATTTTGGCCGCCCATGGCCAGGGCCAGGATGAAACCGAAAGCCCACAACATCCTGTAGTTCCACAGAATGTGCCAGGAACGTTTTAAGATTTTTTTGATATCTAACATGGTATATACTCCTTACGTATAGAGGTGAGTGATGGGTCGATGAGTAATAGGTAATTGGGCGCTCAGGCGATTGGGCACCCGGGTGTGCGGGCGCCTGGATACCTGGGCGCTTGAGGGCTCAGGCGTCTGGATGGCTGGATTCGCCGGGATTCGCCGGCCTGCGCAGCCACCAGGTTAACAGCCAGCCCAGGTAAGCGGCTGCCAGGATAGCCTGGGGGATCAGTCTCTCTGCCAGTTGTGTCATGACCAGATTGGTGTCGTTCAACGCCGATAACGTCTCCCGTTCCAGAGCGCCTAGTTGGTTCCCGTACAGATTCATGACTGCGGCGAACCATTCCATCTGGAGATGATTATCCTGCAGCCAGGCCAAATTGCCATTGAGCAGGCCCGTATCGGCGGCAAACGTGGCCAGCGAGCTGAGCGAAAGTGTGATGTTGATGAAGAGCCAGACTCCCAGCAGAGCGACCGGGATCAGCCACCAGCCGATTTTGAGCGCCTCCCGGGGTTGCGGCTCTGCGGATTGCCGCGGCAGGCTGAGGGTGAGATTGGCGACGAAGCGCTCGGCAGAGAGAAAATCGCCATCGGCAGCGGTATCCTGCAGCAGGGTGGAGAGATCCCGTATCTCTTCCAGCCCGGCCTGGCACGTGGCGCACTCAGCCAGATGCGCCTCGACCTGGCGCAAACGCGCGCCGTGTAATTCGCCATCGTGGTAGGCTCCCAGCCATTCGGTGATATGATCAGACATTTTCGATCTCCATCTGGATCAGGTGCGGTTGCAAAGATTCCTTCAACTGGCGGCGGGCGTAGTTCAGGCGTGACATGACCGTGCCCAGGGGGATATCGAGCGTGGCGGCAATTTCATGGTACGAGAGACCGCCATATTCGCGCAACACCAGCACAGACCGGCTGGCTTCCGTCAGCGCCAGGATGGCTTGCTGAACAGCAACCGTGCGTTCTTTTTGTAAAAGCGCGGCTTCGGGGCCCGCCTGCGGATCTGGCATGGACAGGGTTTCGAAATCGGCGTCGGCAATTTTGGCCTCGCGCCGGAGAACATCCAGCGCGGCGTTGACGGCGATGCGATAGAGCCAGTTGCGCAGCGAGGTGCCGGGGCGAAAAGTTGACAAGTGTAACCAGGCCTGGATGAAAGCATCCTGGGCCGCGTCTTGCGCCAGCTCCGCATCGCCACACATGCGATAGATCACATGGATGACGCCGGCATGGTGGCGGCGGACAAGTTCTCCGTAGGCATTGCGGTTACCGCTTTGGGCTTCTGCGATCAGCGCCGCTTCGGTTTCCGCATCAGGAAAAACCACTTGCTGTTCCTTTCGCGCAATCTTACTTACTTAACGAAATTTACGCTGGATTTATTCGAAAGTTGCTGGAGATTCATGCCCGGAACTCGCATGACCCGGCGTACCACCGGGCGCTCATCCATGCCTGGACACGGGAATTGGGGTTGAAAGACCGGCATACCCGGGTTCCGTACCAGCAACTGGATGTGAACACCCCCCGGGTAAACGGAACATCCGCAGCGATGATCATTCCACAGGGTGGCCTACCGGGATCAGATACAAGGGCTGCTGACCGGCAGGCAATGAGACCGCCGTTTTGACTTGATCGTCGTAAAACGCACCAATGGGCACCGCGCCGAGGCCCAGCGCTACCGCTTGCAGCAAAAGGTTCTGCGCCGCATGGCCGGCCTCCAGGTGGACATAGCGTGGACTTCGTTCTTTGCCGTATTTCTTCTCGGTACGTTCATAGACTGCCGTGATGAGGAACACCGCCGGCGCGTTCAACACCGGCTCCTGTCGCAGAGCCGCTGCGTACAGCCCAGGGCGCAGATCGCATTGCAGATGGACGCTCAGGCGATGTTGCCGGGGATCATAACGATACACGCTTTCCTGCGTGATGACGTACACCTCGAGAGGATACAGCGCGCCCGCGGATGGCGCGGTGCGATAGCCGGCCGGATCGGTAATCCCCTGGGCGGCCCACAGCAACTGGCCGATTTCTTCCAGGCCCAGTTGCTCGCCGGTAAACTCACGCACAGAGCGCCGTTCCAACAACGTCTCTTCGAGCGTCAGGGTCCCTTTCAAGCTGGGCCTGGGGAGCACGATTGCTTGAAGCGCGGGGAGGATATTCCCGCCGGCGGGTGAGGGTGGCGCCTGCACGGCTGTCTTGATTGCCTGCGGGCCTTCCCGCGGCGCACAGGCCGGCAGCAGGAGCATCGAGGATATCAAGACCAGCGACCATTTTATCCTGCTCCAATTTCTCGACATGGTTATCCTCTCTATACTCCGGCAATAACCCGCCCGCACTGTGGGCATCGTCCATTGCTAACCAGGTTGGATAGCACATCGAAACCCACCCTGCGGATAAGCAGGGCATGACAATCCGGGCAGCAGGTATTATCGTAGCGGTGTCCAGGCAGGTTGCCGACATAAACGAACTCCAGGCCGGCCTCTTTGCCGGTTTTCCAGGCGAGCTCCAGAGTCTGCACCGGCGTGGGGGAGCATCGAACCGGTGAGTGGGAAAGTAGCCTGAAACGTGCCAGGGCACCTGCGGGCCGAGTTCGCTGATAATTGTTTGGGCGAAACATAATCCATAGATTTCGGCCGCTCTTGCAAGATTGCTTCTCTCACGAAAGGGCTTTTCATGTTCAATTCCGTCCGAGACCCAACAGGTGCCGGTTGCCGAGGCGGACGTTCGTCAGCCCGGCTTCCCTGGCGGCGGCTTCCGCCTCCACAGCCTGGCGGATCGAGGTACACGGCAGGTCATGCATGTAGAAGTGGGGCGCAAAAGCCAGCAGGGCATAGGGGATGTTCGGATTGAGCGAGGCGATGTACCTGGCAATCTTGCCCACCTGTTCGGCGTCCAAATAACCGGGCACGAGCAGGGTGCTGGCGATCACCAGGGGATGCGATTTGGGATGCTTATTGAAGTGGCTTGCAGCCCGGGCGAAATTTTCCAGGGTGCGCTGGTTCGATACACCGGTCAGGGCCAGGTGCAATCCTTCAGCATAGGCTTTCAGGTCGAATTTGATGCATCCCCTTGTTTCAATGGAATATTCCAGGGCAGCGTCGAGCAGCCTGGGGTGCATCATCCCGTTTGTTTCCCAGCAGATGCGCACGCCGCGTTCGGCCAGTAACCTGGAAGCAGCCAGCGCATGCGGCATCTGCGAAGCCGGGTCGCCGCCGAAATAGCAAACACAGAAAGTGCGTGAATTGGCAGCTCTGGCCAGCTCACCGGCGCTGATGGTCTTTTCCTGGGACGGGGAAATCTCACGAAAATGCCAGTTCTGGCAGGAGAGGCAGTTGGCTGTGCAACTGGCATAGAACACGGCCAGGTTATGGAAGCCGGGATGCTGGTTTCCCTCACACACCCAATCGGCGACGCAGTTGGTCGGCAGCGGGTCGCGGTACCAGTGGAGCAACCCGCGCTCGGGGGTCCCGGCCAGGTGAACCAGTTTCCCGCCCCGCACCGTCCGCAGCCCGCAAAACCCGCGTTCGTTTTCACCGATGATGCATTCGTTGCTACACAGAGCACAGCGGCGACCCATGGGATGGCGGGGCGGTTCGACCGGCAGGCCGAATTCAACCCTGGAAGCCGCGCGTACCGCTTCCAATCGGGGGAGCGCCTCGGGAAACCTCTCCTTCAGGCAATCGGGACAGACGCCAATCGTGGCGGATATAAGCGGCGACTCGCGTCGGCAAAGCTGGCAGACTTGTAGGGTGCCCATCTGATCTGAATCTACTTTACAATATTTCCGGGCGCAATGCAATATCTTTCGCGCCAGATGTATGCATCTCCCCTGGCCGCTCATTGACCGGTTACGCATCGTTACCCCGAAAAAACGCGTTAATTCATTGTTTTTGATGATCATGTGGATGTATACTACAATCAGTAGTATTTCAATAAGCAACTACTGTCTTTGAGGCGAGAAATGAATAATTGAGGTGAAGGATGCCTCTCTCCACAGGACAACTTCTAAACAACCGTTATCGAATCGTCAATCTGCTTGGACAGGGTGGGTTTGGCGCCGTCTATCGGGCCTGGGATATCAACCTTAGTCGTCCCTGTGCATTGAAAGAAAACCTTGACACATCTGCAGAAGCGAAACGCCAGTTTGAGCGCGAAGCGATCATCCTGGCCGGCCTCAGCCATGTAAACCTGCCCCGCGTCACAGATCATTTCTTCATACCAGATCAGGGTCAATACCTGGTGATGGATTTCATCGAAGGGGATGACTCTCAGCAAATTCTTCAACGCTCTGCAGGAGTATTACCCCAGGCGCAGGTGCTACAATGGATTGAACAGGTGTGCGATGCGCTGATCTACCTACACTCACAGAACCCGCCAATTATTCATCGGGATATCAAGCCTGCCAATATCAAAATCACGCCGCAGGGCAAGGCGATGCTGGTAGATTTCGGCATTGCCAAGCAATACCATCCGGATATCAAAACTACAGTTGGGGCGCGAGCGATCACTTCGGGCTATTCACCCCCAGAGCAGTACGGGCGCGGCATAACCGATGCGCAGAGTGACGTATATGCCCTGGGAGCGACGCTGTATACGTTACTGACCGGGCAAACGCCTGCCGATAGCGTAGATATCATGGCTCAGAATGTACCCCAGCCGCTGCCGGCACGCCAGTTAAACCCGGCAGTCTCGCCCCATGTGGATACTGCTATCCGCCAGGCTATGGAATTAGAGAAGAGCCGGCGCCCGAGGAGCGTGGCAGATTTCAAGGTTGCCATCAGCGGTCAACTGCCAGCCACCGACCACTTGCTGCAAGTACAGGGGCAGTCGCACGTTTTGCCAGGTTCGGCTGCGCCAGCCTACACCCGGGCCATGCCTGGGGTTTACCCCGTCGGGAGGACATCATCAAAGGATATGAGAACGAGATCATGGGTCTGGCCTGGCGTGCTGGCTGGAGCGGTTGTGTTAGCTGGTATCATCGTATTGGCGCTCGTTCTTTGGGCTATTTTCGGGCGCGGCAGCACCACGGCAGCCAGCCTGTCCGCTACACAGACTGCGAATATGCTTGCATACTTGCTGGCCACCCCTCGAAATACACCCCAGCATCTTGCCTCACCTGAAGTACCTCCTTCCGACATACCCCTTCAACCAACGGTGGAGGAAATGCCCTCGGCGACATATACTCCTATGCCGCCGCCTGCCACCGCAACGATGGTACCCTCTCCCAGTTTCACACCACCTCCGAGCATCATACCACCGCTGACCTTCACTCCTACACCCGGCTTACCAGCCGCCATCATCGAACCTTACTGTTCTATGTTCAAAAAATCGCCGCAGTATGTCAGGATCGGCCAACCGGTCATCCTCTGGTGGCGCTGGGACGCCAAAACTCGTCAACAAGTTGAGGATCATCTCGCGGCTGCCACTTATGAAATCTACCTGGATGGGATGCCTGTCGAAGCCGAGCGGATGAGCGATATCGAGTACCTGAGCAATGAGAAATACTTTCGGATGTCCTGGTATGCGACGGTTGGCGTTCTCTCTCCAGGCAAGCACCGCGCCGAACGATATTTATCCTGGACGCGTATGATCTCCGACGGATGGGAAACCTTTGGGCCGGGAGGCAAAACCGAAACCGAGTCTCACTATTGCGATATCATCGTCCAGTGAAAGGCCAGCAAATTCATGCCTGCACCTTTTAGGCGCCGCGATTTTCTTAAATTGCTCGGGTTTGGGATTGGAATAGCCGCCTGCAGGAGGCTGCCCGGTCCACCTAGCCCGACTGTCACCTATCCTTCGGCTACCAGCACTTCCGGGGTAGCCACGCCAAGCCCTTTTGCGCCCGGCGAAGCGACCGCGTCAGCTACGGCAACCCCCACATCTCCACAGCCCGCTTCTCAGGCGCAGGCTACAGTGACACAGCCTGCTTTGCCATTTCCGCGCTTCATCGTCGATGGTCACCAGGATATCGCCTGGAACGCCCTTGAGTTTGGCCGCGATCCACGCCAGAGCGCCTATGAAGTGCGTCGCCAGGAAGCCAATACGGATTTACCCTTCTTAGTGGGCGAACGCACCACCGGATTGCCAGAATACCTGGCCGGCCGGGTGGGACTGATCTTTGCTACCATCTTCGTCCTGCCATCCCAAAATGCCTACCCCGGCTATAACGCCACGACTTATGCCTCGCCGGGGCAGGCGGAAAAGCGCGGCCTGGCGCAACTGGATTATTATCGAAGCCTGACTGGCCCAGATTCGCGCTTTCGCCTGGTCGCTTCTCAAGCCAATTTAGACGTTGTAGTTAGAAGCTGGACTCAACCGGCGCCTGGCCAGGAACCCCTGGTTGGCCTGGTGATTTTGATGGAAGGCGCCGACCCAATCATCAACCCCGGGAAACTGGCTCAATGGTATCAGGACGGGGTGCGTATGATCGGGCCTGCCTGGCACGCCACGCGCTACAGCGGCGGCACCGGCGCGCCAGGGCCGCTGACCGGTCTGGGGCGCCAATTATTGGAAACCATGGCGCAGTTCAATATGCTGCTCGACCTTTCGCACCTGTCCCAGGAAGCTTACTTCGAAGCCGTAGAAAGCTACCCATCTCAAATGATTGCCAGCCACAGCAACCCGCGCGCCTTCCTGCCTACTGATCGCGGCTTATCCAATGAGATGGTCCAAAAGTTGATCGCCCGGGATGGCGTGATTGGAGTGAACCTCTATAACCGCTTCTTGCTGCCGGGATGGGCGCACGGCGACTCTCGTAAAGATGTACCCCTGGAGCATGTGGGGCAGGTGATCGATAGTATTGTCCAACTGTCGGGCAGCGCCCGTCATGTTGCGATCGGATCGGATTTCGATGGTGGATTTGGCCGGGATGATATCCCTTTCGAGCTGGATACCTGTGCTGACCTGCTCCTTCTGGCGTCTGTATTGGAAAAGCGGGGCTATTCCAGCGCGGACATCGAAAATATTATGAATGGCAACTGGCTGCGCTGTCTGGCCAAGGGATTGCCCCCTTGATGATGTAAAGTGATATGCCTCTCTCTCCAGGACAACTCCTCCACGATCGTTACCGCATCGTTAAGCTGCTCGTTCAGGCCATCGCTTTGATGTACTGGTTGATCGAAGAAACAAAAACACGAGCTTCTTCAAGAGCCTGTTTTGCTTCTTCTTCGTTTACTGTGAAAATTTCACCATTTCTTGCAGAGTTTCGCTGGACTGATGCAAGCGATACCCAACCAACTCCTGAAGGTGCTTATTGCTCATATTGCAATTCCCTCAGCCTGGATAGCCTTCAGTATCGGGTTTGCGGCCAGAGGGCTGTCTATAATTGCCTGGGTGGTGGCTACAAATGTGGATATGACTACCCCCTCACTAAAGCCAACCTCCCAGGCAATATCGCTGATTTGTCTGCGCAGTTGAGGTGTAAGGTCGCTCAGCTCGATAAAGATATCCAGGTCGGAATCTTCTGATGCATCGCCACGCGCACGCGAGCCATAAATCACCAGTCGTTTGATGGGGGATATGGCCTGTAAACGGCGCTTGAATTTTCGAACGATGCGTTCGTCGTTGGGCGCTAGCATGCTTTAATTATACATTAGAAACCACATCCGCCAACATTGCCTGGGAGATATTCCCGCCGGTGATGATACAGCATATGGTGGCGCCCAGGTTGCGCAGGCTGTCGGAGAAGAGCAGGGTGGCGGGGGCGGCGGCCGCGGCGGGTTCGACGATCACGCGCATGTCCCATAACATGCGCTGCATGCCGTGAAAGATTTGTTCGTCGTCGACGGTGAGGATGTCTTTCAACAGCGGGACGTTTGTGGCGCCGCCCGCTTTCAGGCCGCGCTGCACGTAGTCGAAATTGAGCGCACCCGGCTGCTGGACGGCGATGCCATCCGCGATGGTCTGGATATGGGGCAGCCTGGTCCGTTTCCCTGCCCGTACCGACTCCACCATGGATGGCGAGCCCTGCGCCTGCACTGCCATGACCTGCACCTGGCGTTTTGCGATGCGGGAGAGCACGGCTTCCGGCAAAATGGCCTGGGAAACCAGGCGGTTTGCGACCTCAAGTTCGCTCAAGGCCACCAGCAGGCCGGAGATCAGCCCACCGCCGCCGATTGGCCCAACGAACAGGTCGACCTCGGGCCGGGCTTCAAGGACTTCCAGGGCCAGGGTGCCCTGGCCGGCAATGACCTTGGGGTCATCGAAACTGGGCAGGAGCGCCTTGCCCTGCTCTGCGGACAGGCTGCGGGCATATTCCAGCGCCTCGTCGTAGGTCTCGCCGTGCAGGATGACACTGGCGCCGTAACGCTTGGCCTGGTCGATCTTGGTCGCCGGGGCGCGCACCGGCATCACCAGGGTTGCTTCGATGCCCAGCAGGGCGGAGGCGAAAGCCACTCCCAGGGCGTGGTTGCCGCTGGATGCCGCCATGACGCCGCGACTGCGTTCTGCAGCGCTCAGGCTGGAGACTTTGTTCAGCGCTCCACGCGCTTTGAATGCGTGGGTGCGTTGGAAGCTCTCCAGCTTGAAATAGACCTGGTTGCCGCTCGCCTGGCTGAATTCAGGGCTGTAGACCAGGGGCGTGGGGATGAGGTGCTTCTGTACCAGTTGGCGAGCGGCCAGGATGTCGGATAAGGTAATCGCGGCGGGAGATGTTTCGCTGGATGATTCTGGCCTGCTCATTGTTTGCTCCATCCCGGGCCGCGCACCACCTGCCCGCTCATGACGCCGGTGTGTCCTCCATGCTCGATCACCTGCTGGCCGTTGACGAAGACGTGTACCATGCCGGAGGCGTATTGCTGCGGCTGGGCGTAGGTGGCGTTGTCGCGGATGCCGTCGAAATCGAAGATCGCCAGGTCGGCGTAGTAGCCTGGCCGCAGGGCGGCGCGCTCTTTGATCTTGAGCGTGCTGGCCGGCAGCGTGGTGAGGCGGCGGATCGCTTCTTGCAGGGGCATCAGGCCCTCGTCGCGCACGTACTTGCCCAGGAAACGGGCGAAAGTGCCGTAGGCGCGCGGGTGGGTGCTCGATTTGAGGAAGACACCCTCCGGCGCCTGGGAAGGCGAATCGGAGGCGATGGTCACCCAGGGCTTTTTCATCTGCTTGCGCAGGTTGTCTTCGGTCATGGTGAAATACACCGTGCCGCAGTTGCTGTCGTCGGTGACCACCAGGTCGAGGATGGTGTCGATCTCGGCCTGGACGGTTGGCGGCAGAGCCGATGTGGCTGCGGCGGGAAGAGATTGGGGCACCCACTGGTCGCGCAGGGCGACCAGTTCGGCCAGGGTCTTGCCGGCGAAGGGTTTCAATCGCTCGCTCTTGAAACTGACCAGCAGGATGTTGGCGGCCGAGCCGGCCATCCGGTACATATTTTCCCACTCATCGGTTGGGGTGGACATGTCCACGTACAGGCGCTGGCGCACGTCAGGATCTTTGAGCCGCCCGACCCATTCATGATGCCGGCCGGCCTGCACCCAGCCGGGCATGGTCGCGCCCAGGCCAGTGGCGCCAGCGGTGTAGGTGTACATATCGGCGGTGATGTGCAACCCTTCGGCGCGGGCGTTTTCTACTTTGAGCAGGACGTCATCCATCTTGCCCCAGTTCATTTGCCCCATCGCTTTCAGGTGATAGATCTCTGAGCGGATCCTGGCTGTGCGGGCGATGTGCAGCAGTTCATCGACGGCCTCCAGGAAGCGGACGCCCTCGCTGCGCAGGTGGGAAATGTAGATGCCGTCGTATTCCGCCGCAGCGCGGGCCAACTCGACGATATCTTCGGTGCGGGTGTACATGCCCGGCGGGTAGATCAGGGCGGTGCTGATGCCCATGGCGCCTTCGCTCATCGCCTGGCGCACTGCCTGTTTCATCATTTCCATTTCCTGCCGGGTGGGTATGTCTTCGCTCAGGCCTCTCACTCCCATGCCGTAAAACCGGATGGTATCCGAGCCAACAAAAGAGGCGAAGTTGGTCGAGACTCCCCGTTTCTCAAGATGCTCCAGGTATTCACCCAGCGTCGACCAGGGGATGTCGTAGCGGATGTCGCCCTGCAGGGCGATTACCTCCTGGCGCATGATGTCGGTCAATGGGCCTTCGGACCAGCCTTCGCCAAATACCTCCAGCGTTACGCCTTGCAGGATGTCGCTCATCGAACGTCCATCCTGGAGCAGGGTGATGGGCGCCCAACTCATGATGTTGATGAAGCCCGGCGCGACTGCCAGGCCACTGGCATCGACAATATGGGCGCCGGCGGTATCATTGTGTTCCGACCGGTCTGCACTGCGGGTGACGGCGGCGATTTTCTGTCCCTGGATGGTTACGTCGCCTACGAACGGCTCGTTTCCGCTGCCGTCGTAGATTGTGCCATTGCGAATAATGATCGGTTTATCCGTAGTCATACGGTCTCCTTGTCTGACTGAATGTCGTTTTGCGTGGCCCAAACCTGACAGGTCTTGATGATGACGCCAGATCCTCGAGTACCTGTCAAGACCTGTCGGGTTTGCGAGCAGCTATTCGGAAATTGGCCCCAATCCCTTGAGCCGCACGCCGGGGCGCAGGTGGTGATAGGTGGCCTTGCTGGGGTCTTCGACGATGGCGCCAGGCGCTTCGACGACGATGATCGCACTGGAGATGGGTTCAAAATCCGCCCGGTAATGGTTGGAGCTTTTCAGGGCCAGGATTTTCATCGTTGCCGGTTCGATGCCCACCTGGCGGAAGTAGGATTGATCGTTGGCCTGGGTGCGGCGGCTGGTCACTACCACCTGGACGCCACCCACCTGCAGGTTGGCCATCTTGCCCAGGTTGACCGGCATCCCTTTCAACATCGGCCCGGTGGCGACGAATTCTCCATCGAACAGGTGCTTGACCTGGCAGGTGGTGAAAAAGGGCTGTTGGCCGGGAGTGAGCTTGCCGCCCAACCCGATGGTGATTTCCGCTCCCTCTCCGGCGGCGTGGGCAGCCTCCGCCGCGGCGGGATCGTACATCAAACCCAGCGCAGCGTTCTGCGCGCCATGACGGACGAGCGCTTCCAGCAGCCAGGGAGTATCGGATGTGGCGCCTCCGCCGGAGTTGTCCTGCACGTCGGCCAGGATGACGGGTTTGCTCTGGCCCTGGGCCAGGTGCATGGCTTTGGCCACAGCCCGGTCGGGGTCGAGCAGGTCGAGGGCGAAATCGGCTTCACGATCCAGGATGGCATCGTATAAGCGGTCCGCGGCGCGTTCGGCGGCTTGCCGGGTGCGGGCATAGGCGAATACGGTTGGCCCGCTATGCGGCATGTCGGCGGGTGGGAAGCCGGCCATGATGGTGGCGGATAGAACCTCGGGTTGGCGCTCGATTTCGCCAATCAAGGCGTAGAGCGATTTGCACGGTTCTGCGTTGGTAGATTGCGTCGAGATCGGCATCAAGAACGGCAGCGGGCGGAATGCGCCGAAAATGGCCCCACCCTGCAGGGCGTGGTCGAGTATCCTGGCGCAGCGCTCGCCGGTTTCGTACAGGTCGGTGTGCGGGTAGGTGCGGTAACCTACCATGGCGGTTGCCATTTCGAAGGATTCTAGGGTGATATTACCGTGCAAGTCGAGGGAAACAACGATGTAGGAGCGGGTCGCATCGTGATGGCGGGTCGCAGACTCACCCCTACCACCGCCGTCGCCACCATCATTGTCTTCTTTGGCGAGGATGGCCCGTACGCGGCGCAGGATCTCGCTTTCGCCGTCGATAAAATCCTCTGTGACCATGGCGCCGTGCAGGTCGAGATAGACGCCATCCAGGGGGGACTGGCTGTTGGCCTCGACCAACCCGGCGGCGATCTGGCCCATGATGCGCTCGAAAGCAGTGGCAGTCACCTGGTTGGCAGGTTCGGCGGCCGTCCACAGGATGGGGACGATTTCGTGGCCCATGGCCTCGGCGGTGTTGATGAAGCCGCACGTGGCGTCGTTCAGGTGCTTTCCGCGGTGGGTAAAAATCTCCTGCCCGCGCAGGTAATTGGCGTAAGGCCCACCCGGGGCCGTGAATGCGCTGTAGGTGGTGGGCAAGGGGGAGAAGGTGTTGGTTTCGTGAAGAAACCCAGCGACTGCGATACGTGCCATATGATTCCCTTTCTCTGATGTGGTTCGTGGATATCCGGTGCGCAGCACCGGATATCCACGAGGAATATTTATACTTTGTGCAGGCTCATCAGGTCGATATTTTGCAGGAGAAGCTGGTCGGAGCCATATTTGCTGCGGTTTTTCTCCTGGAAGCGCTGGTGGGCCAGCTCGATCAATTCGTCGACCAGTCCTTGCGGCGACAGGCTGCCGCCGGGATTGGCTTCGTGCTGCCACAGGTAATAGGCAATCGAGCCAGGCAGGGTGTTGAGTTCGTTGACATAGACGCTGCCGGTATCCTGATCCAGCAGGAAATCCACCCGGGTCACTCCCGCGGCGTCGACGGCCTCGAATGCCTGTACCGCCATTTTTTGGATCTGCCCGGTCAGCTCGGCAGAGACCGGCGCGGGGATGATGCGTTTTGCGCCTTCCATGCCGCGCCCGCTCTGGCCGTGCAGGTATTTGTCCTCATACGACAGCAGGTCGGAGCGCGAGATGGGCTGTTCGCAAACCGAAGGGCGTGGGGCGTGCCGGGGCAGGGCGGCGCCAGCGTTACCCAACACGGCGCAGTTTACTTCCAGGCGATTTTGGACGAAAGGCTCGACGATGATTTTGGTGTCGTAGTGGCTGGCGACGCTGATGTTGAATTTCAGTTCATCCTGATTGCCGGCTTTTACCACGCCGATGCTGGAGCCGAGGCGGGCCGGTTTGATGATCAGCGGATATTGGAACCTGGATTCGATCTTGTGCAGCACGGCTTGCTCGTCGCGCTCCCAATCGGAACGGTAGAACCAGACGTAATCCAGCACAGGCAGGCCAAAGCTGCTCAAAACCACCTTGGTCAATACTTTGTCGATGCTGATGGAGGAGGCGAGCACGCCCGAGCCGGTGTAAGGCAGGTTGGCAAGTTCCAGCAAGCCCTGGATCGTCCCGTCTTCGCCGTGCAGGCCGTGCATGGCGGGAAAGACTACGTCCAGTTCGAGCTTCTTCGGCTTGTTGAACACTCCCTTCGGCGACGGGTTGAGAATGGCCTGCAGGCCGGTATCGGGGGTGATGACGACCTGGCTCAACTCGGGGTCTTTGGGGTCGAATTTTTTGTAGGTTTCCAGTTGAGCCAGCTTTGCGCCGGTTAACCAGGCGCCGTCTTTGGTTATATAAAGGGGAATAGCTTCATGGCGTTTGGCCAGGAAACCCATCACCTGCAGCCCGGTGACAATGGATACTTCGTGCTCGGTGTTGCGGCTGCCAAAAATTACGCCAACTCGAGAAGGGGGCATGCGTTAACTCCTCTTGTATTTATATTTGTGTTTTCCTGTGGTGTGCGCTGTATAGGGCACACACCACAGGAAAAACGATTACTGTAGATAGATGCTCGGCAAATCATTTTCAAAAAGCACCACGTCTCCTGGGCGAGCCAGCTCAGCGAGCTTGAGATTGGCCTCCTTCAGGGTGGCAAAGCAATAATCGCCAGATGGTCGATCGCCGTCGTCACTGCCCAGCGCGGCGCGCCCTTCCAGAAAGCCCTGGCGGATGGGCTGCACGCGCTCCGGTGGGCCAACCAGGAAGACGGCATCACATACTGCGGCGGCGGCCTGGCCCAGTTTGTAATTTTCCTGCGCTTCGATCTCGCCCAGTTCGACGAAGCCCGGCGTCACCAGGAATTTGCGCCCGCCCTGAAAGGCGGCCAGTACTTCCAGCGCGATTTTCGCCCCGACCGGGTTGGAGTTATAGGCGTCGTCGATGTAAGTGATATCATTGGCGCCGCGCACCGGCTGCAAGCGATGCTCGAAGGGCGGCATGATGGCAAGCACAGGGATGATGTCTTTCAATGGGACCCGGTAGTCCGGGGGAATGAGCGCCGAGGCGGCCAGCGTTGCAGCCAGGGCATTGGAGACGTTGTGGCGGCCAAGCAGCCGAATACGGGCTGCCGTGGAGGTGGGTCTCAGACCCGCCCCTGCGGCGACGTTTTGGTACACGTTAAAGCGAGCGCCATTGCCATCAAATTGTAAATCTTCTGCCCACAGGTCAGGCGTCTCATAGGGATGGGTCTCAGATCCATCTCTACCGGATTCCATCACCGCGTAGCGCAAGACGGTGCCTACCTTCGCCTCTGGCAACCCTGCGATGTGGCCGGTCCCCTGGGTTGCATTGGCAAGAGCCAGCACGCGCGAGTCGTCGGCGTTGAAGATGGCGATCCCATCGTGGGGCAGGGCGGCGATCAGCTCGTATTTTGCCCGGGCGACATTCTCGAGAGTCTTGAAGCGCTCCAGGTGCATCGGGCCGATTGCGGTCAGGATACCGATCTTCGGGCGGACAAGCTGGCAGATGCGGGCGATTTCGCCCTGCTTATAGGCGCCCATCTCGACGATGAAAATCTTGTGTTTTGGCTGCAACTCTTCACGGATGACTTTGCAAACGCCCATCAGGGTGTTGTAGCTGCGGGGCGTTTTCAAGACCTCGTATTTGGAGGAGAGGATGTGGGCCAGGATTTCTTTGGTGCTGGTCTTTCCGTAGCTCCCGGTGATGCCGATCACCAGCGGATCGACGGCGCGAATGATCCGCCGGGCGGAAGACAGGTAGTAAAAGCGCAGCGCCTCTTCGACGGGGAATAAAATCAAATTGGCCAGGATCAGGTTGAAGAACATGAAGAAATCGATCACCAGCAGGGCAAGCAACAGGAGGGCCAGGGCAACCGGTGGTGGTGCAGGGGCAGGTCTCAGACCTGCCCCTATGATGCGACCTGCCCCTATCCCTATTTCCGCAACGAGCACCAGGATGCCGGCCGCGATTAACCGCCTGACGCGGGTCGTGTAGACCAGTTTGGGGGCGGCGGTTTTGCGCATCGAGCGAAACCTGGCAAAACCCTGCGATGCCATTTGGGCCAGCGCGGCCAGGCCGCTCAGCCGCGGCCAGTTCCGGGCTTTGATTTGCTGTAGTGACCAGGTGAAAAAGCGCCGGTTATCGTATTCGTGTTGTTGAAAATAGCCCAGCAGGCCGATGAAATGCCAGACAGCCAGGGCCAGCCAGGCGAGGAGCAGGATGCCAGAGATCGCGGTAAGAACACCCGGCGTTGAAAATAGGCCAGACAACAGATTTATCCTCTTTCATTCCCAGGCGATGATAATCCCAGGAAGGGGAACAGGGCCGCGTTGAAAGCAGCGGGTTTTTCGATGAAAGGAAAATGCCCGGCGCCCGGGATCACTTCCAGGCGCGAGTTTTGAATCAGAGCCTGCATCTGGCGGGCATCTTCGAGCGGCGTTTCCTGATCGGATTCGCCCCAAATGATCAAGGTGGGACACCGGATGGAGGGCAAAAAACTGCGTAAATCCTCGTTGACCACCTTCACAAAAGTCTGGCGCATCTCGCCAGCCTGCCGGTAATCGCGCGAACCCTGCCGTTCGGCCAGGCGGGAGAAGGTATTGCCGGGCAGTACCTTCGAGGTAAAACTCCCCAGGCGGCGGGCTGTTTTAGCCAGGCCGACTTTAAGGTAATAACGCCAGGTGCGCGGCGGGCGGATACCGGCGCTATCCACCAGCACCAGGCGGCGCACGTATTGTGGATATTGGGCCGCCAGCTTGATGGCGACACGCCCGCCGAAGGAATGGCCCAGGATATCCACCGCCTGAGTTTCGGGTTTTGGGGCCCCGATCTGGCTCCCGCCACTCAGTTGCGCCGCGTCTGAGCCGGCTTCAGCTTCGCCTGTTGAGGCGGTGATGGTTTGCAAGAAATGCATAATAAAGAGCGCATACTGGCCGACATCCCAGGCGCTGGCCGGGCGTTCGCTGAAACCGAACCCGGGGAAGTCCAGTGCATAGCTGCGACAGCCTGGCGCAACGTCCGGCGATATGGGTGCAGAGGCAATCCGCTGGCTTGCCTCCATCATGATGGGGCGCATACTGCTCGTATCGGTGCCCCATCCGTGCAATAAAAGCAGGGGAGCCCCTTGCCCGATTGCCTCATAGTAAACTTTCAAGCCATCGATAGAAACAATCATTCCCGTACTCAACAAGGCCCGGGGCCATCGAACAGACAACCCTGCCTTATAAAGAGGATTATTGGGGAATGATGACCCACACGAGTGTGGGTCATCATTCCTTAGGCCTCTCTTTTTTGAAATTCCCGGCCAGCCTATTTTTTCGATACGATACGCGGGTCCAGCGCGTCGCGCAAGCCATCTCCGACGATATTCGAGACCAACACGACCAGGGTGAGCATCAATCCCGGAAAGACGGCCAGCCACCAGGCCGTGCGCAGGTACGGGCGACCATCGGATAACATGGCCCCCCACTCCGGTTGAGGGGGTGGGGCGCCCAGGCCGAGAAAACTCAGGCTGGCGCCTGCCAGGATTGCGCCGGACAGGTTCAGGCTGCTGATGATGATAATCGGAGCGATGACATTTGGCAAGATGTGGCGGGCCATGACTTCATAAGGGTTTGCCCCCAACGCCCGCCCGGCCATGACATAATCTTCATGTTTGAATGACAAAACGCTGCCGCGGATCACGCGCGAAAATTCGGGCAAGGCGAACAGGGCGTTGGCCAGGATGACTTGGTTGACGCCCGGGCCGAGCATGGCCACCAGCCAGATGGCAAAGATGATCCCTGGAAAGGCCAGGATCAAATCCATCAGGCGCATGATGATACTGTCCAGGCGCCCCCCGATGTAGCCGGAGAGCAAGCCCAGCGGCACGCCCAGCAACAGGCTGAGCAGAACAGAGGCAAAGCCGACTTTCAGCGAAATCCGCCCGCCATAAATGATGCGGGTATAGATGTCACGCCCCAGGGCATCTGTGCCAAGCCAGTGGTCGGCGGAGGGTGGCGACAACCGGTTGGCGACATCGCGCTTAATGGGATCGTAGGTGGTCAGATAGGGGGCGAAGATCGCTGATAGGAGGATGAGAACCAATCCTAACAGGGCGACCATGGCCATCCGGTTGCTGCGATAGCGCCGCCAGGCGAGCTGGGATGGGCTGAGCACTTCAAGAGTAGCGGATGCGGGGATCGAAGATGGCATAGCAAATATCTACGAGCAGGTTAATGAACAGGTAGACAACGGAAATGAATAAGACCGTCCCTTGTACCAGCGGGTAATCCCGGTTGTGGATGGCGTTGATCGTCAGGGTGCCCATCCCGGCCAGGCCGAAGATCGACTCGGTGATCACGGCGCCGCCCAGCAATCCACCGATGAGAAAGCCGGCTACCGTGATGATCGGAATGGTCGCATTGCGCAGGGCGTGTTTCAATACCACGACAAATTCCGGGGCGCCTTTGGCGCGTGCGGTGCGGATGTATTCGCTGTTGAGCACTTCCAACATCGAGCCGCGCACCAGGCGCGCCAGGAAAGCCGCTGTCCCCGTACCCAGGGTGATGGCCGGCAGGATCAGCCCTTCAATTGTGAGGCCGCCTTGTACAGGCAAGACGTTCAGATAGACCGAAAAGAACAGAATGAGCATCAAGCCCAGCCAGAAAGTAGGCAGTGAAGCGCCCGCCACGGTCAGCACGCGGGCGAGATTGTCCAGCCAGGAATTGTGCCAGTAGGCGGTGATGACCCCCACGGTCAGCCCCAAAATCATCGTATAAACAAAGCAGATAGCGGTCAGGCTTAGTGTGACCGGCATGGCATCCAGCAGGCGATCGACAACCGGCTGGCGGGTCATGCTCGACTGGCCCAGGTCGCCCCTGGCCATGTTGGCCAGAAAGATCAGGAACTGCTGCCAGACCGGCTTATCCAATCCCTGCTGGCGGCGGATGGCCGCGATGACTGCCGGGGGAGCGTTCTCGCCGGCCAGGGCCAACACCGGGTCGCCGGGCACGACCGTGCGCAGCATCACGAACACAACGGCCACCAGGGCAAACACCAGAAAGAAAGAAGCGATCAGACGGCGGATGATAAAGGTGGTCATGAGTCAGGTAGTCCAGTGATCAGGTTGTCGGGGCGAAGCCAGGTCATAGCTGGACGGACGGTTACGATCGGCCCGGCTTCGCCCTTCTGTCATTTGCCAGAGGACTTATTTCGGCAGCAGGAAGACGTCCTGGAGCAAAACGGCGCCCAGGATATCCCATTTCATACCGTCGATCAGGTCCTTGCGATAGCCGGTGTAGCTCAGAGTGGAGTACAGTGGCACATTGGGGCGGTTATCCACCAGCAATTGCAGCGCTTCAGCTACCTTCTGCTTGCGCATTTCCCAATCCAGGGCGGCATCTGCCTCTTCCAGGATCTTGTCCAGATCGGGATTGTTGTAGCGCGTGCGGTTGGAAGCGCCGATGCGGCCGGAGTGGTACAGGTAGTACAGAATCTGCGGGTCGACCAGGCCGTAATACCACAGGATCATCTGGTGATCGCCCTTGACGGTCATGTCGCGGATCACCTGCGACTCCTTGATGTCGATGTTGACTTTGACGCCCACATCGGCTAGTTGGGCCTGCAAGGCTTCGGCCACGCGCTTGCGGGCGTCTCCGGTCGGCACCGTCAGAGTGAATTCCATCTTCTTGCCGTCTTTTTCGTAGACGCCGTCGCTGCCCAGGGTATATCCCTCGGCTTCCAGCATGGACTTAGTCGTTTCGGGATCGTAGGCGCCTTCTTTGGCCTTGTCCTCGATTTCCTTGCTCCAGCCCATCTCGGTGTTGACCAGGTTGGTGAAAGCGGGCACCGCTTCGCCCTCGTAACCGACCTGGATCAGTTCGTCGCGGTCGACGGCGTGCGAGATGGCGACGCGCACGTTCTTGTTATCGAAGGGGGCAAACTCGGTGTTGAAGCCCAGGTAGGTGCCGCCGTTTTCCTGTCCCTCGATAATGGCGATATTGGGGTTGGCGCGCGCCTTTTCCAGGAATTGGGCCGGGACCGGGGCGATGTGAATTTCACCTGCCTCCAGGGCGGCGTAGGTCACTGCCTCGTCGCCCATGTACTTGATGAAAAATTCGTCCGGGTACATGGCGCCCTTGTTGTCGTACCAGGCCGGCGCCCAGGCGTAATCTGGATTGCGCGTGTACAGGACCGACGTCTCGGGCACGATCTCCTTGACGATCCAGGTGCCAGAACCGACCGGCGCCTGGGCGAAGGCATCGGCGCCTTTTTCCTGGTATGCCTTCGGCGATGGGATCTCCATAGACGACAGTTGGAAGAACAACGGCGCGTAGGGGCTTTCCAGGACGATCACCAGCGTGGACGAATCGGGGGCCTGGACATCTTTGACAACACCCGGCATCCAGCCGCCGCCCGGCGAGCCGACCGTCTCATCGCGGAAGTGGTCGAGCACCCATTTGATGGCTTCGGCAGTGACCGGTTCGCCATCGGTAAATTTGATGTTCGGGCGCACCTTGAAAGTCACCGAGAGGTTGTCGGGCGCAATCTCCCATTTATCTTCCAGCAGATAGCCGGCGTAATCACTCAGGTCGGGCTTGAGAGCCAGCAGCGTGTCATAGACCGCATATTGCGGCGTGTCATGCCAGGGGGTGATGAAGGGATCTAGGGTGTAGTAGCCATCCGTCTCAGCAATAACCAGCCGGCCGCCTTCCTTCACCATGGGTGCTTCTGTGGCGGCAGGGGCTTCGGTCATGGCGGGCGCTTCGGTGGGGGCGGGGGCCTCGGTCTTGGCGGGGGCCTGGGTCGGAGGGGGTGCAGGGGGCTGGATCTTGGTCGGCTCCGCCTTGGGAGCTTCGGGCGCTTTCGTCTCTGCGGCGGGCGCCTGGGGAGCTGTGGTTGCCGGCGTGCATGCGGAAAGCAGCATGCTGGTGACAATCAGCACCGAAAAGACTGTGAGTAAAAGGTTTCTCGGTTTCATCTTTCTCCTCGTTCAATTGGCGAAATAACATAAGAGTTGGTTATCCATACTGCCAGCTGCAACCGGTGCAGCTATTTTACCGCGCGGGGCGGTTCTCAGTGAGGAAACGTAAGGTTGTTTACTACGTTATCCTTTCAGGCGCCTCCTTTCTTACCCAGATCCTTAGGGTCTCAGAGTGCGAGTTTTTGCTCATCGATAAGCCTGGCAGGCAAGCAGGCCGATCTCACCCATAGCGGTATCGATGGCAAAACGCCGCGCCCAGTTTGCCTTATGGTCATCTTCGACAGATTCTTCATCCCATAGCACAAATACCGACAGGGCGACGTGCGAATCGTCACGCGCGTAGATGATGCCCGAGTCGTTGCGGATGCTATAGAGTGTGCCGGTCTTGTGGGCGATGCGCGTGCCGACGGGCAGGAAGCGCGGCAGACGCTCGTTCAACTGCTGCTGCAGCAAGATGCCCAACGCCACGTCGCTCCACTGCCGGTCCGGGGTACGGCCGGCGAAGATATGGCAGAACAGGTCGGTCATATCGCGCGGGGTGGCGACGTTGTTCTCCGGCGTCAGCTTGAAGACGCGGTTGTTGCGGAACTCTTCCCGTCTTTCGGCGGCGCGCTTTTCTGCCTCGACCTCCAACTGGTATAAATCCTGGGTTGGATCGGCGTTCGGCAGCAGTTCTTCGAATAACTCGCGCACCGTCATACGGACGTAGATATGATCCAGCCCAAACTGCCTCATGCGGCTGTTGATGGCTTCCTTGCCCAGGCATTTGACCACGATGTCGGTGGCCGTGTTGTCGGAGATGATCGTCATCAATGTGAGCAAATCTTTCACCGTGGGCAGCAGGCCATCCTCTAAAAAGGTCAATATGCCGCTGGGCAGGTTCTTATCCTCAGTTTTCAAGGGCCAGCGGTCTTCCAGCCCGAACTGGTTTTGCGCCATTTGAAAACAGGCCTCGACCAGGACGGGTACTTTGAATACGCTGGCCATCGGAAAGTAGCTGTCGGCGTCGATCATGACCTCTTCGCCCGATTCGATGTGACGCAGGGCGACGCCGATGCGCGCTGCGCTGCGTTCGATGACTTCCTGGATCTGGTTTTGAAGGCTCATTGGGTCACTCCTGCAGTTCAGTGGTGATAAGGTTTTCACAATCATCTGTTTTCACAGCCGCAGCTTTGCCTTTGCGGGATGACAAGGGATCGAAGCGAGGCTCGGAGATGGGCGTGATCAGCCAGGTAAAGCGGATATGGGTCAGGGCTTCCTGGGGGATACCCTCTGCCTGGTTTCGACGATCCAATTCGATATAATGATCTGCCAAGCGGCGCAATTCCTTGATGAATTCGCAAGTCTGCTGCGGCGTCAGGCGCGCTTCATCCTGGAAATTGAAGCCAATTTTTGCCAGTGACTGGCTGGTTTCCGGGCGGGAAATGTCGGACCGGGCGATTTCCAGCATCATTTTCATCAGTTCCCCCACCGCCTCGCCAGTCTGGATACCATCGCCATTTTCGGCGGTGCTGGCCCGGTATTGGTCCACGAGGTGGTCGGAACGATACTGGCGTGCCTGGGCGCGGTAATATTTCTCTACCAATCCATTGTGGATCTGTTCTTTCAAGAAAACGACCAGGTCAACGCTTTCGAGGACTTTGAGGTGATAATGTGCCAGGGAGCGGGTGATGCCCAACGCCCGGGCGAGTTGAGCCGAAGTCATCGGTTGTTCGACGAGCAGGTTCAACATTTCCCAACGGGTGGGTACCCGCAGGGTTCTGATTTGTTCCAGGTTGGAAAAATAATAGATATCTTCCATTTATTTATTGCAATTGCGGCTGGTCAACTTGACTGACTAGTAAGTCACGACTTACGCTTAAGTCTGATTATACAATTAAAAAAACGAATGTCAAGTTAATATTCCCGGGCGTGTTATTAAAGTTACTTGACTCTGACCGGTATTTATGCTATGATTTTTATGGAAACGCTTCCATTTCTTATTGGTAAAAATGCTGCCGTCTGGCCCTTGTTTGTATCCATATATGGCACGATAATGCCCTTTAACCGCATAAATCGACGATATATTTGGTTTGAATCCAAATTATTCAGCAAGAAAATCTAAATTTATGCAAGCGCTTACATGACCAGGCTTGAGAAATCCCCTAAAAAAACTACGATTATCGAGGTCGCCGCTGAAGCTGGCGTTTCGTTCGCTACGGTATCGCGGGTCATTAATAACGATATCCATGTCAAATTGGCTACCCGAGAACGGGTTATGGCTGCCATGCAGCGATTGGGGTTTGTTGCCAATCGCCAGGCGCGCAGCCTGGCCGGGGGAAAATCGAACATGATCGGCTTGCTCGTGCCTGATCTTGGGACAGGCTACATTGGGGAAATTATCCGCGGGATCGATACCGAACTGAGCTTGTCGGATATCGATCTCATCCTTTACACCACGCACCGCACCGCTGCAAAAGAGGCAAATTATGTCGCCGATCTGGCGCGCGGCATGGTGGATGGCCTGTTGCTTGTACTCCCCCGCAGCCCGGTAGATTATATCGCCACGCTCACCCAACATGATTTCCCATTCGTCTTGATCGATCATCAAGGGACGGGCGAGAATTGCCCTGCGGTGGGCGCGACCAACTGGCAAGGGGCCTATACCGCGACGGAATATCTCATCTCACTTGGGCACAGACGGATCGGTTTTATCACCGGCTCCATGGATCTCGGCTGTGCTGAGGATCGTCTCAAGGGGTATCGTTCAGCGCTTCGCACTTACCATATTCCCGAAGCGCGTGAGTTGGTTTATGAGGGTACCTTTTTCCAGTCGGATGGTTATGCCGGGGCGTGCGCACTGCTTGACCTGGACGATCCTCCGACTGCAATCTTTGCTTCCAACGACGTGATGGCTATGGGCGTTATGGACGCAGTTCGGAATCGGGAGCTGCGCATCCCGGATGATATTTCCGTAATCGGGTTCGATAACATCCCGCAGTCGGCGATGGTCTATCCTCCGTTGACAACTGTGCAGCAGCCTCTCGAGCAAATGGGGCGCGTTGCTGCGCAGATGTTGCTCGGAATTCTAAATAATGTTGAAAAGGATACCAGCCGAATCCAGCTTCCCACCGAATTGATTATTCGCAGTTCGACCTCATCTCCAAGGGGCAGGGCTGGCTAACCGTCGAAGTCATCCAGCCCTGCCTGCAACGTGTGAGGCCCTAACACAAGAAAGGAGCATCCACACATTCAAATTATACGCTAATATCCCTTTTCTCGTTTGTTTTAACGAATTCAAGTTGTGAAGTGTTGTCTTTCAAAGGAGAAGAAAAATGACGCACAAGTTTTTCACTTTGGTGAGCATCTTGCTCATTGCAGCATTTGTATTAGGTGGATGCGCCGTCCCGGAGACGAGCGTCCCGCCCACACAGCCGCCAACGAAGGCTCCTGCCGCTGCAGCGCCTACGCAACCTCCACCCACAGAGCCCCCCCCTCCGCCGACTGCAACCGAGGTCCCGGTTGAGCCTACCGCCACCGAAGCCCCAAAGGTCACCATCACCTGGTGGCACATTCAGGTCGCGGACGATCAAAAGGCGCTCTGGCAGCAGATGGCCGACGATTACATGGCTGCCCATCCAAATGTCACCATCGAGATCACCGTTCTCGAAAACGAGGCGTTCAAGACCAAGCTGACCACCGTCATGCAATCTGGAAATCCCCCCGACATCTTCCAGAGCTGGGGTGGTGGCACGATGAACGAATACGCCACAGCGGGGCTGCTCAAGGATATTACCGCAGACCTGGAAAAAGATGGCTGGAAAGATACGTTTTCACCCGGGGCGCTGGGCGTCTATAGCTACCAGGGGAAATATTATGGCGTGCCGCGTGATATGGGCGCGGTCGGTTTCTGGTACAACAAGGATTTGTTTGCCCAGGCCGGTATCGAAGCTCCGCCGAAGACCTGGACCGAGTTTTTGGAAGTCGTCAAGAAGCTGAAGGCAGCCGGCATCACCCCCATCGCCCTGGGCGAGGGAGACAAATGGCCTGGCGGTTTTTGGTGGGAATATCTCGCTGTCCGGATTGGCGGAAAAGCCGCCTTTGACGCAGCTTACAGCCATACAGGCGCCTTCACCGATCCTCCGTTCGTCGAGGCCGGCAAAAAGCTCCAGGAACTGATCGCCCTCGAGCCGTTCCAGGATGGCTACCTGGGCGCGTCCTGGCCGGATGAACAGGTTGTTATGGCCACCAGCAAGGCCGCGATGGACTTGATGGGGCAATGGGCTCCCGGCGCTTTCAAGGATAGCAGCGTCGATAAGAAGGGATTGGGCGACAAACTGGGCTGGTTCCCCTTCCCGGCTGTTGAGGGAGGCGCTGGCGATCCTGCCGACGCGCTCGGCGGTGGGAACGGTTTTGTCATCGGCAAGGACGCTCCACCGGAAGCTGTGGACTTCCTCAAGTATCTCAGCAGTGTGGATTCGCAAATTGCCCAGGCCAAGATTGGCCTGTCGGTGCCTGTCGTCAAGGGCGCCGAGGTTGGCCTGACTGACCCGATGCTTGTCCTCGTCCAGCAAGGCGCCGCCGCCGCCAAATACTTCCAGCTTTATTACGACCAGGCGATGCCGCCGGCAGTGGGCTCGGTCGTCAATGATAGCGTTCAGGGAATTTTTGCTGGCACGATGACGCCTGAACAGGCTGCTGCAGCAATCGAAGAATCGGCCAAGCAAGAAATTAAGTAAGCTGCCTTTGGGCAGGAAAGTGCGGGGATTGGGTCTGGCTGTTCTCGATCCCCGCACTTTTGGCAAAGAAAGCAGGAGACCCGTCTGCCATGCATGTTGCTCCTTTCGATAAAGATGCCCTGGGGCGCCATCCAGAGCCTCACCGATCCAGCCGTATTCAGGATAAATGGATCGTCGTTTTGTTCCTGCTGCCATCTTTTACGATTTTTGCCGTTTTCGTTATCTACCCGATTTTTCAATCCGTTTATTACAGTCTTTTCAACTGGAAAGGCTTTGGCCCGGCGGTCGACTTTATCGCCCTGGACAACTACAGGCGTATCCTGACCGACCGCGTGTTCATGATTGCAGTGAGGAATAACCTCGTGATTGTCGGGCTTTCCCTGGTCCTGCAATTACCGTTATCCCTGGCTTTGGCGATCCTGGTGGGGCGCGATTTACCAGGACGCGCCTTCTTCCGCACAATCTTCTTCATGCCCTACGTTTTTTCCGAGGTCATCGTAGCCATCATGTGGCTGCTGCTATTCAACCCGGACCCGGAACGCGGCCTGATCAATGCTCTCATCATTCTTATTCCGGGCGTCAAGTCCCAACCCTGGTTAGGCGATCCGAACACCGTTTTGATGTGCATTTTTGTCGTCCTGACCTGGAAATATTTCGGCTTTCACATGCTGTTATACCTGACGGGGCTGCAGAACATCCCGACGGAAATCGAAGAAGCTGCCCGGATCGATGGGGCGAACCGGAGCCAGTTGTTTTTCCGGATCACTTTGCCCTTGTTGAGCAGCACCATTCGCACGTCGGTATATCTGTCCGTTCTTGGGTCGCTACAGCAGTTTATTCTGGTCTGGATTATGACCCATGGCGGGCCGGTAAATGCCAGTGAGGTGATGTCGACGTATATGTATCGCTTCGGTTTTGTGCGCTTTTATCTCGGATACGGCTCGGCGGTAGCCATCGTGATGTTCTTGATTTGCCTGGGCTTTTCGTTGGTTTATCAGCGCCTGGCGCCCCAACAAGATTACCTGGGCGGTATTTAGAAAGGATTGGAACATGACGACCCATCCCAAGCGCCGGAATGCGTTGCAAAAACATTTGCCCAGGATCGCTCAATACCTTGTTCTATCGTTGTTCGTGCTGATCATCGTTGTGCCCATCGTAATGATCGTTTTCGGCGCGCTCAAGACGCGCGGCGAGTTCATGACGCGCCCATATACACCTCCGATCCCCCCAAACTGGGATAACTTCCGCAAGATTTTAAACCAGCCATCCTTCTGGCGCATGCTGCGCAACAGCCTGTTCGTTATGCTGGCGACAACCGGCAGTGTGGTTTTTGTTTGCAGCCTGGCTGCCTTTGTGTTTGCGCGCATGGAGTTCCGTGGCAAGGGACTGGCGTTTAACCTGTTCACGTTGGGTTTGATGTTCCCCATCAACGTTGCCATCCTGCCCGTCTACCTTGTGCTTCGGCAGATGGGGCTGACCAACCACCTTTCAGGGGTCGTTTTGATCCAGGTCGCTTTCCTGCTTTCCAGTAATATCTTGATTTTGCGCGGCTTTTTTGCGGCCATCCCGGTTGAACTGCAGGATGCCGCCTTAATCGATGGTTGTACGATCGCAGGCTTTTTCTGGCGCATCCTGCTTCCGCTGGCGCGCCCGGCGCTATCGGCAATCGCGGCATTGACGATGATCGTCAGTTGGAACGATTTGCTCGTGCCGCTCGTGGTATTGGATAAGGACACGCTCTGGACGCTGCCCCTGGGAACCATGCAGTTTCAGGGCCAATATGGCCAGGACCTGGCGCTGGTGGCGGCCTTCTTAACTTTATCTGCCATACCCACGGTTGTTTTCTACTTTTTCGCCGAGCGGCAAATCGTCTCAGGTCTTACAGCCGGGGCGCTCAAAGGCTGATCCGAATCGCGATCCGAGCGGTATCCTACAGGACATATCATTACGAGGAGTTTCGTGTGTGAATAAAACTACCCCCATTCAACCCAAGTATCTTAACGCTGCGCTGCCCATTGCTACGCGGCTGCACGATTTGTTGGGTCAGATGACCTTAGAGGAAAAATTAGCCCAACTGACCTCCTACTGGTTTAATGATTTGCAAGAATACCAGCAACCGTCCCACGACAAAATGCAGGCATTACTGAAACATGGCATCGGCCAGATTTCGCGCGTGGGTGGATCCAGCACGCTCTCGCCGGCGGGCGTCGCCCGGGCAGGAAACGAGATCCAGCGTTTCCTGGTCAATCAAACCCGCCTGGGCATTCCAGCGATCTTGCACGAAGAATGTTGTGCCGGGTATATGGGCCTGGGGGGGACAGCTTTCCCTCAAATGATCGGCCTGGCCAGCACCTGGAACCCGCCTCTGGTCGAGCAGATGGCGAGTGAAATTCGCGGGCAAATGCTGGCAGTCGGCGCTCGCCAGGGATTGAGCCCTGTCCTGGATATCGCCAGTGACCCGCGCTGGGGGCGCACCGAAGAGACGTTTGGCGAAGACCCATTCCTGGTCAGCCAATTTGGTATGGCCTACATTCGTGGCTTGCAGGGCGATGACGTGAGGCTGGGGTTGATGGCTACCGGTAAGCATTTTGTCGGCCATAGCCTGTCCCTCGGCGGTATGAATTGCGCTCCGGTGCAACTGGGACTGCGCTCCCTTTGGGATATCTACCTGATGCCGTTCCAGGCCGCGATCCAGGGAGCAGGTCTGAGATCGATCATGAACGCCTATCCCGAACTGGATGGCGAAGTCGTCGCCGCGTCGCGCAAGATACTCACCGATCTGTTACGTGGCAAACTTGGCTTTGAAGGCCTCCTGGTTTCGGATTATCACGCGATTTCGATGATCCATTCCTTCCATCGCCTCGCTCCAGACGAAAGAAAAGCCGCAGTCATGGCGCTCAAGGCAGGCATCGATATGGAGCTGCCGACTTGTATCTGTTATGGGGAACCCTTGCGCAGCGCCCTGGAGTCGGGCGAAATATCGATGGAAGAGATCGATGCCGTTGTCAGCCGCATTTTGCAGACCAAGCTGGAACTTGGGCTGTTGGACAACCCTTACGTGGACGAGGGCGCCGTACAGGCTTGCTTCGAGACGCCAAAACAGCGCCTCCTGGCCAGGGAAATGGCTTACCAGAGCATGGTGCTACTCAAGAACGATGGTTTGTTGCCGCTCAAAAAAGTAAATACGATTGCTGTTATCGGGCCCAATGCAGCCGAACCGCGCCATCTGCTTGGGGATTATAGTTATCCATCCATGTATGAGTTGATGACCCGGGCGCCGATCACCGATTCGGCGTACATCGGGGATGTCGATCCAGATCACCTCCGCGCGAATTCGGTTCGGGTTGGTTCTGTTCTCGAAGCGATACGGGCTTACGTGGGCAAGGAAACGCAAGTACTTTATGCGCGAGGCTGCCCGATCACCGAGCCGGATCGATCCGGATTCGGCGAGGCGATCGATGTCGCCCGCCAGGCCGACACCGTCATCCTTGTGCTTGGCGACAAGTCTGGTATGACGCCGGACTGTACCTGCGGCGAGTTCCGCGACCGCGCCGAATTGGGTTTGCCGGGCATCCAGGAGGAATTGGCCAGGGCGATTGTCGCAACTGGCAAACCGGTAGTGGCGGTATTGGTCAACGGCCGGCCGTTGGCAATCCCCTGGTTGGACGAAAATGTCCCGGCCATTCTGGAAGCGTGGTTGCCCGGTGAAGAGGGCGCCGCAGCGGTTGCCGAGGTTCTATTTGGCGCATCGAGTCCGGGAGGCAAGCTGCCGATCACCTTCCCAAGATCGGTCGGCCAGTTGCCAATCTATTACAATCATAAACCAGCCGGCAATCGTTCCCACTGGTACGGCGATTACGTCGAAACGCCGGCCAGCCCACTTTACCCTTTTGGACACGGATTAAGTTACACGACATTTTCCTATACCGATCTGCGCATCTCATCTGAGAAGGCAAAAGCCGGCGAACAGATCGAGATCGGCCTGACGATCACCAATATGGGCGCGGTGGCCGGTTTTGAGGTGGTACAGTTATACGTTTGCGACGAATATGGCAGCGTCCCCCGGCCGGTAAAAGAGCTCAAGGGTTTTTGCCGCCTCCGCCTCGAACCCCGGGAGAGCCGTACGCTGACTTTCCATTTGCCGGTTGATTTGTTGGCATTCTATGACGAGAATCTGGAACTGGTCGTCGAAGCGGGAACGGTCAGAATCATGGTGGGTAGCTCATCCGAGGATATACGTCTGCAAGGGGCACTGGAGATTGCTGGAACGGGTAAGGCGCCGGTCAAGGAGCGCTTGTTCGGCTGCCCGGTGACAATCGAATAACGGGCAGGGCCGCAGGGTTCCTTGTTTCGTCGAGTCGTGTGGTAGTTTCGTAGTCTTGTAGTGCATCCGGCCGACAATTTTGTGTGGCCCAAACCTGACAGGTCTTTACAGGCGCACTTTGATTTGGTCCCACCATTAAGACCTGTCAGGTTCGCGAGCAACTTTTAAGGCGCCTTGATAGGGTGATCCTCGCGTAAGCGGCGCCGGTTCCAGTGAGGCCAGATCAATTCCCGGTCGACTCGCCCAAGGTAACCTGGGTCTGCATTGGCTGGCCATTGCGCACGAACATGACGGTTACGGTGTCGCCGGGCCGGAACTGGAACAGGCTGTTGATGTAGGAGTGGGTTTCGTCGATAGCAGTTTCACCAATTTGGGTGATGATATCGTCGGGCTGCAAGCCGGCCTGGGCCGCCGGGCTGTTGCGGACCACGTCTGTGACGTACACACCCCACGCCACCGGCAGGTTATAGGCCCGGGCTACGCCGGGTGTGATCGACTGGTAGCGGACGCCCAGGTAGGGGCGGGCGAAATAGCCTTTTTGCGTGATTTGCTCGGCCACTGCCCGGGCGGCGTTAATCGGGATGGCGAAGCCCAGCCCCTCGGCCACCGCGCCGCTATCGCTTCTGCGCACCACCAGGGTATTGATCCCGATCACCTGCCCGGCCAGGTTCACCAGCGGCCCGCCGGAATTGCCCTGGTTGATGGCTGCATCGGTCTGGATGAGGCCCTCGATCAGGTAGCCGTTCCCGCTGTCGATTGCCCGCCCGGTAGCGCTGACCACGCCCACCGTGACGGTGTTCTTGAAATCGCCTAACGGGGAGCCGATAGCGATCACGCTCTCGCCCGGGCGCAGCGTGTCCGAATTGCCCAGGGCGGCCACAGCCGGCGGGCGCCCGCCGGTCTTGAGCACGGCCAGGTCGGCGTACAGGTCGGCTCCCACAATGGTGGCCTGCTGCTGGCTGCCATCCGAGAGAATGATGCTGACCTCCTTCACGCCTTCGACGACGTGGTTATTGGTCAGGATATAGCCCTCGGGTGAGATAAACACTCCGCTGCCGCTGACGGTTTGATCGCCGGTGGGGCCGAAGAAGGTCATCTGGCCGGGAATGGTACCGACCACTGTCACCACTGCCGGTCCTACCTGCGCCACCGCCTGGGTGATGGTGGTCTCGATGGTGGTGCTCTGGATCTGGATGGTGGAAGCAGGTGCATTCGATGGTGCGACGATGGGGGCAGGTTGGGCCTGCTCCTGGCCGCGAACTGCGCTGAATACTGCCAGGCCGCCGGCCAGCGCGCCGGCGAGGGAGGAGATTCCAGCGACAAGGATGACAAACAGAACGTAAAGGACACGTTTCCAGGATAACATGATGTACCTCGTTATGTTTCCCGATTCTACTGCGATTTTTCCTGCTTTCTTCGATCGCTCATCAAATCATTATGTAGCGCGTCGCCAGAACAGATTCGCGGGATTGCCAGGCGATGCCAAATCAAAAGATATCTCGTCCGGCGCATTTTGCCGGTTGATTTTGGGTACGGATTATTGTTATACTCACTATAGCTATCCAGGATCCATGTGGCGATTGCCAAGAATCTTCATCTGCGCTGGCAGTCAACACTGGCCTGCAACCCGGATGGGTGTGACAGCGTATTAAATATGTGCTATTCAAGGCCTGGCACGTTGTTCCCCTCCCCGATTCGTGATATGCCAGGCAGGTTCATAGCGCAAAGCCCAGAAAAAGACTGGCTGAAAGGAGCTTCTTGTGTTGTGGTTTCTCATTCTCGTCGTGGGGTTGTTGGCCCTGTTGATCCTGTTTTTCCTCTCGGGGATCCGCTACATTCCCAACAACCGTGTCGGTATCGTTGAAAAGAATTTCAGCGGCAACGGCTCGGTAAAATCGGGCCTGATTGCACTGAACAAGGAGGCGGGTTTCCAACCCCAGGTGCTGCGCGGCGGCCTGCATTATTTGATGCCGGTGCAGTACACTGTCCACCGGATGCCGCTGGTGACGATCACCCAGGGCAAGATTGGCTACGTCTTCGCCCGGGATGGTTTGCCCCTGGCCCCGGATCAGACGCTTGCCTCGAATGTCCATGTGAGCGACTTTCAGGATGTGGAAGCTTTCCTGAAAAACGGGGGGCAGCGCGGCCCGCAACGGCGCATCTTGCGGGAAGGCACCTATGCGATTAACCTGATGCAGTTCGTCGTCATCACCGAGGAGCATGTTTATAGCATGCCGTTGAATCGCGACGAAGCGCAGATCATCCAGCGCATGGCGGAGGTGATTGCCGAGCGTAAAGGTTTCCGCCCGGTGGTGATCAAGGATACGGACGACCTGGTCGGGATCGTTACGGTTCATGATGGCCCATCGTTGGCCCAGGGAGAGATCATTGCCCCTATCGTCGGCGACGACCCGGCGAACACCGAAACGTTCCATAATAACTTCCAGAACCCTGAGCACTTCCTGGCAGCGGGCGGCTACCGCGGGCGCCAGTTGCAGGTGTTGGTGGAAGGCACCTACTACATCAACCGTTTGTTTGCCACGGTTGAGATGATCCAGAAGACGATCGTCGACGTCGGTATGGTTGGCGTGGTCGTTTCCTATACCGGCGCGGCAGGCGCCGATCTATCGGGACAGGAATACCGCCACGGAGAACTGGTGGAGCGCGGCAAACGGGGCGTGTGGAGCGAACCATTGCTTCCGGGTAAATATGCTTTCAACACCTATGCCGGGAAGGTAATCTCCGTTCCGACGACGAACATTATTCTGAAATGGATCCGCACCGAGGTGGGGTCCCATCGCTTTGACGAAAACCTCAGCGAAGTCTCGCTGATCACAAAGGATGCCTTCGAGCCGTCGCTGCCGCTTTCGGTGGTGATCCATATCGATTACCAGAAAGCGCCGTTGGTGATCCAGCGCTTTGGGGATGTGAAGCGCCTGGTGGAGCAGACCCTCGACCCGATGGTGTCGGCCTATTTCAAGAACATCGGCCAGACCCGCACGCTGATCCAGTTGATCCAGGAACGCAGCCAGATCCAATCGGTTGCCAGCCAGGAAATGAAGGAGAAGTTCGAGCATTACAACTTGCAGCTCGAGGAAGTGCTGATCGGCACGCCATCTTCTGCTGCGGGTGACAAGGCTATCGAGACGATCCTGACCCAGCTCCGCCAGCGCCAGATCGCGGTGGAACAGATCGAAACCTACACGCGCCAGGAAACCGCGGCGACCAAGGAGCGCGAGCTACGCGAGGCCGAGGCGCGCGCCCAACAGCAGCGCAACATTACCGAGTCGGAATTGAGCATCACGGTGCAGACCAACCAGGGTAAGGCCGAGTACCAGCGGGCCTTGCAGCAGGCGGCGCAGATCAGGGCTTTGGCGCAGGCCGAGGCGGAGAAGGTGGCCCGCGTGGGTATCGCCCAGGCGCTGGCGATCGACGAGCAGGTGCGCGCCTACGGCGGCCCGCAATTCCAGGTGACCCAGCAGGTGATGAGCCGCTTTGCCGAGGCCATCCAACAATCCCGCGTGGACGTGGTGCCGCGGGTGCTGGTGGGCGGGGGCCAGGATGGCAGCCCCACGACCGGGAGTATTATGGAGGGTTTGTTGACCCTGCTGCTCTCTGAAAAGATGGGCGTCGGCGTGGCCGGGCAGGCCAACGCCCCGCGCTCGCCTGAGGCGGAGGCGCTGCGCGAGCAGATCCGCCAGAGCGCGGCAAAGATGGACCAGGCCGAGAGCGGGGAAGCCCCGCAGGCGAAGCAAGAGTAACCTGCTCTGCCCTGTAATCGGGTGAAATTATCCGGCGCACCGGATGCACCCAGCTCAGTAGCCGGGATCGCCGATCCCGGCTACAATTGATTATTGCCCTGGCGCCCAGTCGATGCCCAACAGGTTATCGATTTCTTCGGCGACTGGTATGGCGGTTATTTCGGTGCCGTCCGGGCGCACGCGGTAGGCCTTGCTTTCGAGCAGCGAAACGTAAGCAATCCATTGCCCATCGGGCGACCAGGCGGGGCGCCATTCCAGGTTTTCACCGCGGGTGAGCTGGCATTGATTGGCGCCATCCGGAGTCATGGTGTACAGGTGGTAGTTGTTCTTGCCCACGGGGCTGTTGCGGCTGGAGGCGAAGACAATCCACTGGCCGTCCGGCGACCAATCGGGGTCGGTGTCTACGGCGGGGTGGCGGGTCAGGCGGCGCACGTTTGAGCCGTCGGCATTCATCACGTAGACGTCATCGTTGCCATCGCGCTGGGAGACGAAGACGATCTGGCGACCGTCCGGCGAGAAGCGCGCCGCGCCGTCGAATTTTGGGCTGCCGGGCAGCCGGCGCAGGCTGCTGCCATCCAGCTTCACCGAGAAAATCTCGGTATCCGGGTTCTGGCTTTGTTCCAGCAGCTTCACCGAGAAAATCTCGATATCCGGGTTCTGGCTTTGTTCCAGCCAGCGCTCGAAGAGCAGGGAACCGCCATCCGGCGACCAGGCGGGGGAGCGCATCTCCAGGTCGTCTTCGAGCAGCGGGCCGCTGACCTGGCCCCGGGCATCTGCCAGGTACAGCCCCCACCGGCCAGTGGTTTTGGATTGGGCGGTGAAAGCCAGGCGCTGGCCGTCCGGCGACCAGGCAGGATCTTTACTGCCGGGCGGGTCTTTCAGAATATTCAATCGTTCGCCGCCCGGCGAGACGTACAGGACGACGTATTGCTCCGGTCTGCCTTGCGGGTAGGGCAGCCTGGCGCCCATTGCCAGGGGGCCGTTTTGCGCTTCGTTGGGTGCCAGCCGCCCGGGCAGGCCCTGGCAGGCGCTGATGAAAGAAACCTGATACCAGTTTACCGCCCATACCGCGCCTGCGGCCAACCCGGCGACCAGGAACAGAGCCAGGGTGCTCAGGATCATGCCGAGGGCGACCGGGGAAACGGCCTGGCCGCTCTGCCGGCTCTTCAACAGGCTTGCCAGGAAGTAGATGACCACGCCCAGCAGGTAAAGCGCCAGGATGACTCCGCTGATAGGCACGGTGGCGATGCTGATCCAGCCGCTGAGGAAGATCAGGCTGGTCAGCGAGCCGCATAAACCCTGCCCGCCAAGCTCTCGCATGTCGCAGTTATTGGCCTGGCCGATCAGGCTTGCGGCGCCCATGACCAGCC
The DNA here is from genome assembly GCA_964595435.1 of uncultured Anaerolinea sp. Lineage (GTDB taxonomy): Bacteria > Chloroflexota > Anaerolineae > Anaerolineales > UBA4823 > RBG-16-57-11. The sequence goes on from CAZQQJ010000001.1 coordinate 75,835, forward strand.
AGGGAAGCAAGACAAAAAACAGCAATACAAAAGTGATTGCCAGATTGAGGAATATACCACGTTTCATCGGTGCACCTGGGGAGTGAAGCTGGGTGAAATATTTGGGTGTGAAAAGCCGGGGCTATAAATTGCCCCCCAATACTTTTTCGCCGGTGGGGCGCGGGCTGCCGCCGGCCGGCTCGATGGTGACTCCTACGGCCTGGTAGGCATTCAATGGCTTTGGGCTGAGCACTTTCAAGCTGCCGTATCCCTCGGGGTTTACGGCAAACACGCCGCCGCTGGTGCGCTGGCCATCCAGGATCAGCCACAACTGGTATTGTTGTGACGCGTTCAATGCGGGCAGGCCGTCTACGATCAACGTGCCGTATTCGCCGCCCCGGCTGATGACCAGCACTCCAGTGGCGCCCGGGGCAGGGCCGGTTCCCTCCAATCGCACGGAAAGGAGCGAGTCAGGAACCGCACTTTGGGAGCGGTTCCATTGCTGCCAGAAAAAAAGGTTGCCGAAGGCCGAGCGGATGAATACCTCCTGGGTTAAATCTTCCGCCAGGCGAGCGTCTCCTAATGCGTTCAGCGCCAGGCTGTAAACCAGGCGGCCGTGACGGTCGTACAATTCGCTCAAGGCATCTTGCTTTCCATTGGCGGCCAGGCGGATTAGCGTAGGGTCATCGAACTTGGAATAGTCCACGGTAAGCTTTATCGTTCCAGGCAGGCAGAATGAGCACCAAAATCAGAAAGCAACCAGGGATTGCTCTGCCTGGATTATATCCGTATATGCGAAATATGCAAAAACCTTCTTGACATTCCGGGAAGAATTATGATAAACTGATTAGACGTAACGAGTTCTTTCGTAAGGATTGGATTTCAGCATGGTTTATTCGCATCCACATGGCATGGTATTGCTCACCGCCCGCGGCGGAGAGGGTGGTTCTGCCTTGTCGGATTGCGCCTGCTGAAAGATAAACTATACGCAAGTATATCGGCCACGGCGCATTCCTGCCCGTGGCTTATTGCTTTCCCCCCTTTCGTCTTAATCTCTCCAAAAGCCACGGGCGCCCCCGCCGTTTCCTCACGGCGGCCGGCCGGGATCCGTCTTGGATGCCGGCCAGGCAACACGAAATACGTTCATGCTTTGGAGTGTAATATGTCTATTCTTACTTTTGAAAACCTGGGTCTTTCATTCGGCGATTTCGATTTATTCGCTGGTCTCCACGCCAGTATCGCCAACGACAGCAAGATTGGCCTGATTGGTCCGAACGGGATTGGCAAAACCTCTTTACTGATGATCCTGGCCGGCCTGAACCGGCCCAGCGCCGGACAGGTCTCCATGGCGCGTGGCCGCCGCCTGGCTTACCTGCAGCAGGAGTCGATCAATACCTTTACGGACCGGGAGCATACGGTATACAACGAAATGGCGGCTGTCTTTGCCTCGTTGCAGGCCATGCAGCAACGTCTCCATGCGCTGGAAGCTGAGATGGAGAGCGGCCAATTCCGCGACGAACTGCTTCAGGAGTACGGCGACCTGCAAGAGACTTTCGAATTTCTTGGCGGTTACGATTACGAACTGCGCATCCAGCAGACTCTGGAAGGCCTAGGCCTGGGCAAACAGACCTGGGATATGCCGCTCAATCACCTGAGCGGCGGGCAGAAGACGCGTGCGCTTTTAGCCCGTTTGCTGCTGGAAAAACCCGATTTACTCATTCTGGATGAGCCGACCAATCACCTGGATATCCAGGCGGTGGAATGGTTGGAGCATACGTTGAGCGAATGGCACGGCGCGGTGTTGATCGTCAGCCACGATCGCTTTTTCCTGGATAATACGGTCAATACGATCTGGGAGATGGGCCGCGACGGGATCGAGGTTTATGCGGGCAATTATAGCGCTTACCTGTTGCAACGCCAGGAGCGTTGGGAATATTACGAGCGGGTGGTCAAAGAAGAAAAGGCGCGCCTGCTTCACGAGGTGGACTTTGTCCAACGCAACTGGGTGCGCGCCAGCACGCACGCCCGGGCGTTGGGCCTGCTGCGCCGGCTCAGCCGCGACCTGGCAGTCATCGACACTTATGGGATCATGGCGCTGCGCAGCGGCAAGAAATGGGCGGAGATGGAATTGAGCGTGCGCCCGTTGGACGTGGTTGAAGCCGTTCGCAAGGTGAATGCCATCCAGTTGGGCAGCAACCGCCCGCGCCAGATCCGCCCGCGCCTGGCTCCCAGCCATACAAGCGGAAATATCGTGCTGCGCCTGGATCAATTGACCGTGGGATACCCGGGGCATTCGTTGTTTACGACCGGCGAGGTGATCTTGCGGCGCGGCGAATGCGTGGGGTTGATCGGCCCGAATGGCAGCGGAAAAACCAGCTTCTTGAAAACTTTGTTGGGCCAGCTTGGCCCGCTGGCAGGCAGGCTAAACCTGGGCACCAGCCTTAAGATCGGTTATTTTGCCCAGGCGCAGGATTCCCTGGACGACGAGCTGACCGTGCTGGACGAACTGCTGAAACATGCCGGCCCATCGATCACCCAGGCGGAGGGGCGCAGTCTGTTGGCCCAATACCTGTTCCAGGGTGATGATGTGTTCAAGCTGGTAGGGGTATTGAGCGGCGGCGAGCGCGCTCGCCTGGCGCTGGCGATCCTGGCCATGCAAGGGGCGAACCTGCTGCTGTTGGACGAGCCGACCAATCACCTGGATATCCCGGCGCGCGAAGTGCTGCAAGAAGCCCTCGACCACTACGATGGCTCGATCGTGCTGGTCTCACACGACCGTTACCTGGTCGACCAACTGGCTACCCAGATCTGGGAGCTGCGCCAGGGGCGGCTGGAGGTCTTCAACGGCCGTTACCGGGAGTTCATTCTGCGCCGCACGGCGGGCAGCCAGCTCATGGCTGCGCAGCGCATCCTGCTATCGCCCAAACCAATGGTGCGGGATAACAGCCTGGAGACCCGCCGCCGCGCCCAAGCCCTGGAGATGCTCGAAGAACGCATTCGCCAGCAAGAGTCTTCGTTGAAGCGCCTGTCTGGCGAACTAGAAAAGGCCGGTAAGCAGGCTGCTTTCGAGCGCATCCACGATTTGAGCTGGCAGATCGCCCGGGTACAGGCCGATTTGGACGGCTTGATGACTGAATGGGAGAAACTCGCCGTATGAAACTACCTTTACGCGCCTATTGGAATTTGCTTTCCGCCCATATCCGGCCACAGCGGGTACGGTTTGGACTGCTGGCGTTTTTGTTGTTTACCAGCATCGGCCTGCAGGTGGTCAACCCGCAAATCATGCGCGGTTTCATCGATTCAGCTTTGCAGGGGGCAGCGGTCTCTCGCCTGGTTTGGTCAGCGCTGGCTTTCCTGGGCATTGCGCTGCTCCAGCAAGCCATCTCGGTGGGCGTGGTGTATTTGAGCGAGACGGTGGCCTGGTCTGCAACCAATGCACTGCGCGCCGAGCTGGCGCGCCACTGTTTGAGCCTGGATATGGGTTTTCACAACAAGCACACGCCCGGCGAACTGATCGAGCGGATCGATGGCGACGTGGCCGAACTGGCTAACTTCTTCTCGCAGTTTGTGGTCATCCTGATCGGCAACCTTCTGCTGCTGGTGGGGATCCTGATCGCCCTGTTCCGAGAGGACTGGCGGGCCGGGCTGGCTTTCTCGGTTTTTGCATTGGTATCGCTGCTGGTGCTCAACCGGCTGCGCGATATTGCTGTACCGCAGCAAAAGGCGCGCCGCCAGGCTGAAGCCGACCTGTTTGGTTTCGTGGAAGAGCAGTTGACCTCGATCGAAGACATCCGCTCCAGTGGGGCGGTTGGTTTCAGCCTGCGTGAACTGTACCGGTTCCAGGCCGCCATTTTACGCCATGACCGGAGCGCCCGGCGGCGGGGATGGTTGATCGACCTGGCGATGGGCGTCTTGCTGACCCTGGGGAATATCCTGGCGGTTGCCAGCGGTTATCTGCTGTTCAGCGCAGGGACGGTCACAGTGGGAACGGTTTACCTGTTCATCCACTACGCCAATTTGCTTGAGACGCCGATCTGGACGCTGATCCGTGAAGTGCAGAGCTTCCAGACCATCGGGGCCTGCGTGGAACGCCTGACTGAATTGCACAAGCTCCAACCGGAGGTTTGCGATGGCCCTGGGGCAGCCATGAAAGCCGGGTCGCTGGCGTTAACTTTCGATGGCGTTTCGTTTGGCTATAACGGCAACGGGACGGTTTTAGACGGCCTGTCTTTTGGCTTGCTGCCGGGTCGCGTGTTGGGGTTGTTGGGGCGTACGGGCAGCGGCAAAACCACCCTGGCTCGCCTGGTCTTTCGCCTGTACGACCCGACGGCAGGGCGTATCTTGCTGGATGACGAAGACATCCGCTCTTCCCGCCTGGCCGAATTGCGCGGGCGCGTGGCCCTGGTGACGCAGGAAGTGCAACTCTTCCAGGGCACGGTGCGTGAGAACCTGACCTTTTTCGACCAGGGTGTCACGGATGAGCGGATCGAGGATGCCATCCAACAGCTTGGTCTGGCAGATTGGTTCCACTCTTTGCCCAAGGGATTGGACACCCGCCTGGAAGGCAGTGGGCGCAGCCTTTCCGCCGGAGAGGCGCAACTGTTGGCTTTCACACGCATCTTCTTGCGCGATCCCGGCCTGGTCATCCTGGACGAGGCTTCGGCGCGGTTGGACCTGGCGACCGAGCAGCACATCGAACGGGCTATCGACCGTCTGCTGCAAAACCGGACGGCGATCATCATCGCCCACCGCCTGGGTACGGTTCACCGCGCCGACGAAGTGATGATCCTGGAAAACGGGCGAGTGTGCGAGTACGGCGATCGAGAAATGCTGGCCGGCGATCCCGATTCACGCTTTTATCATCTTCTGCAAACCGGCCTGGAGGAGGTGCTGGCATGAACGCCGCACAAAGTATTCCAACGCAGCCACCTGATGCAGGGGCGGGCATGAAGCCTTCTCTAGGGTTGCCTGCCTGGCGCGTCATCCTGGACATGCTGCGCTTTCGACCGTGGTACTGGTTCGTCGATCTGCTTTCGGTATCGACCTTCCGCCTGGCTTTTCAGATCGGACCGGGCCTGGTGTTGCGCGCTTTCTTCGACTTGATCACCGGCGAGGCGCGCAGCGGCCTGACGGTCTGGAGCATCATGGCGGCGCTGGCGGCGCTGTTGGTTGCGCGGCTGCTGGGCGAGTATGGTTTCGTTTACGCGGACGTGCCGCTCTTTGCCGATGTGTCCACTTTGCTGCGCAAAAATTTGCTCAAACATATCTTACGCCGCCCAGGCGCGGCGCCCTTGCCCGATTCTCCGGGCGAAGCAGTGAGCCGTTTTCGCAACGACGTGATGGAGATTCCGCTGTTTGTGATCTTGATCAACGATATCTTTATCGGTATCGTGATCATCTGTATTTCCGTCGTCTTGCTGATGAAAATCAGCGTACCGATTACCCTGCTGGCGCTGGCGCCGGTGGTGATCGTCGGGCTGGTGGCCAACGCAGCATCGGGCCGCATCGAACACTATCGCCGCGCCAGCCGCCAGGCCACCGGAGAGGTGACCGGTTTCATCGGTGAACTGTTCGGTTCGGTGCAGGCGGTCAAGGTCGCCACGGCTGAAGAAAGCGTGATCGGACACTTCGACCAGCTCAATGGCGAGCGGGGCAGGCTGACCGTGCGCGAGCGCCTGTTCGATACCCTGCTGGAAACGATCTGGCGCAACACAGGCAACCTGGGCACCGGCATGGTGCTGATCTTGAGCGGCCAGGCCATGCGCAGCGGCACGTTTACGGTGGGCGATTTTTCGCTTTTTGTCTACCTGTTGACCAGTATGAGCGATCTGACCACGTTTGCCGGGATGCTGGCGGCCCGCTACCGGCAACTCAACGTATCGGTCCAGCGAATGTACCGCCTGATGGAAGGGGCGCCGCTGCAGGCCCTGGTGGAGCACAGTGTTGTCGACCTGGATGGCCCGCTGCCGGTAGTGGAATATGCACAGGCCCAGGCGGGTGATCACCTCGCCGAGCTTGCGGCGCGCGGGTTGCGTTACCAGCACCCAGGGACGAGCAATGGAATTTGGGATGTCGATCTGCACTTACGCGGCGGCACGCTCACCGTAATTACCGGGCGAGTCGGTTCGGGCAAGACCACTTTGCTGCGCGTGCTGTTGGGGCTGCTGCCTCGCGATGCGGGGCAGATTTATTGGAATGGCCAACCCGTCGATGACCCGGGGAGTTTCTTCGTCCCGCCGAGAGCCGCTTATACGGCCCAAACGCCACGCCTGTTCAGCAATACCCTGCGGACGAATATCTTGCTCGGGTTGGAAAAAGATGATGCCAGCGTGATGAACGCTTTGCGACTGGCGGTGATGGAACGTGACCTGGAGGAAATGGAGGACGGCCTGGATACGCCTGTCGGGCCACGCGGCGTGCGGCTATCGGGCGGGCAGGTGCAGCGGGCGGCTGCGGCGCGTATGTTGGCGCGAGATGCCAGTTTGCTGGTATTCGATGATTTATCCAGTGCGTTGGACGTGGAGACGGAGCGCCAGATGTGGGATCGCCTCTTTGCGCGTTCCGGGGTATCTTATCTGGTTGTGTCGCATCGCCGGCCGGTGCTGCGCCGCGCCGACCATATCCTTGTGATGAAGGATGGCAAAGTCGAAGCAGAGGGCAAATTGGATGAATTGCTGGCGAGTTGCGATGAGATGCAGCGGCTCTGGCAAGGGGCAGATCTCTGATGTCGTGAAAATCATTCTTCGTCGAATTTGTCCATCAAGCGGCGAATTTCTTCTTCCCAGACATCATCCAGGGGGGCAAAAGGGGTCTCGGTAAATTTTTCGGACAGGGCCTGCAGATATTCGCGGATGCCCAGTTGTGGCGCGGCGCGATCCAGCGCGTCGATTTTCTCTTCCATCGCCACGAGCAGTTGCTGGCTGCGGTGTTCCAGGTCGCTCAGATCCAATTGGAGCTTGAGCATATGGTCGATGCGACGCATCAGGCCGAGCCAGGCAGTGAAATCATTCTCGATGCGCAGGACGTTTCCAGGTTGTTCCATGCCGGCGAAATTGTACAGAGGCACAAAGGTGTACATGCCAACGTACTCCATCCGCTGATCCCCGGCCCGGCGGCAGACATAGGAACTGATACTGGCCCCACCTTGATAGTCGGACAGGTCTACGGCGTATTGGTTCAGTTGCTGGCGCAGCGACGGCAGGCTGCACGTGGCAGACACATGGCGCTCTTTGTCATAAGGCATCTCGCCATAGACGCCGCCAACGCCGACGATACGCCTGACTTTCAGGGTCCTGGCAATGTGCAGCAGCGCGCCGACATACCCTTCGATATCCATGTGCGGCTCATCTCCCAGGAAGATGAGCAGGCCGCGCTGGTCGTTGCCGGCGTAATAAAGCTCGTTGCGCGGCGTTTCGAGCAATTCAGGCACACCCTGCTCGTAACGAACGACCGGGCGCAGCAGGTCGTGGGTCCCGGGGATCTGGAAGAGGTAAAAGCCGGAGGGCCGAATCTGGCCGATTTTTCGGGCTTCTGTCAATTGGATGAGATATTTGGGAAGGCCCGAAGAGGCAGAACCGGCGTCGGCCCATTGCCGCCAGCCGACGAGCATATACATTTCTGAAGGCTGAGGAATTTCCCGGATTTCTACTGCGTCACTCATTGCCGTGTGCCTCGTGCGGATTTCATTATAACAGCTTAATGCCTCCTACCGGTTAAACAGTACATGCCCCGGTAAGTGGGGCATGTACTGTTTAACCGAGCTACTTGAACAGGAGGTTTTTAGCGGTGAAGATCGATATAAGAGGGGCGGCTGTGCTGCTGGTTTGCGTTATAGACCACGTTGATGTCGGCGGTGCCACCGGTGTTGACGTTATAACCGATGACCTGGCTCTTGAAGGCGAAGGTATTGGCGCCGCCTTCGACGGAGATATCTGAACAGGGCGCCAGGATGGTGCCGGTGACGTTCTGGGCGCCGTTGCCGTTGAGCTTCAATTCCTGGTTTACCTCGCCGCACGCCGTACCATAATAAAGCTTGGGCATATAGATCGCCACGCCGGGGATCGCCGCGCCGGTGTAATCTGCCGGCGGAGCGGTGATGTTGACGTTGCCGCCGCTCATGTCCACCTTGCCGCCGCGAAAGACCAGGGTGACGTTGTTGCCGCTGAAGCCCTCTTTGGCGTTGTTGACTTTCAGATCGCCGTCCACGCAATACAGGCCGGTCAGATCGGTGCGGCCATACAGGGCGCTGGGGCTGACCACGTGCCCGGTGCAATCCGGTATGGCGACGTCGTAGGCCTCGGGCGGGATGCGGAAAGAGGAGTTGTTCTGGAGTTGGGACGGGGACGCACCGGTGGGGTTGCCGTTGGAGTCGACGATCTGGATGTTGCCCAGGCCATTCCCCGGGAAGAAATAGGCCACGCCGCCGTTCTTGATCACCGGGTGGTTGCCGCCATCGACATCCAGGCAGCCATTGGAAAATACGCCGCCGCCGGTGACGTTCAGGGTCAGGTTGCCGCGGAACTGGATGCCGTTCGAGTTGCCCGAACAGGCGCTGCTATTCAGGGCCACGATGGCGAAGCCATAGGCCAGGGGCTGGCGCGGGCGCACACGGGTGATGGCGGTGGTGGTATTTTGCATGACGCCTTTGTAGACGAAATGGGCAAAGGCGGTGGATGTTTCGCGGGTGGTCGTCGAGCGCACGTCGATGAAGCGGTCCTGGAACAGGGTGAAGGTGCCCGTCTTGCCGCCCGGCAGGATGGTGGTAACGTTGATGTTTTCCACGCCGCATTCGGTATGCACGCCCATTCCATCGGAATCATCCTGATCGAAGGCGGCGAAGTCGTTGTCTTTGGCGCGTTTGACGGCTGCGGCACGGCCAGCCGTGGCGGCGGTGGCCACGTTGCCGGAGCAGTTGGGCGGGTTGGCCGTCCAGGTGCTGTAAGATACGCCCAGGTCTTCCAGTTTCTGGGCCGCTACGGCGCCGCCTGCCAGCGAAGATGCGTCGGCAGCGCTTTGGGTAAAACGGCGATCCGAGTACACCATGCTGCCATCGATCGCCAGGGCGGCGAAGCCGAGCAGCACTACCATCGCCAGAGCCATCAGCACCAGCGCCTGGCCGCTTTCTGAAGTTCTTTGTTTTTTGTTCATCGTTACCTCCTGCAATTTATGGATCATCTATCCGAGTAGCTTCTTAACTTATGCGACCTATGGGCAATCGGGCGAAAGGATCGTATCGGTGGCCGAAACGCGAATCGGCACGGTCTGCTTTCCTGTAAAGGTAGCCACGAATGGCATGGTCAAGGGGAAGTTTTCGTAATCAATGGTTATCGTAACACCATTGGATGCGCCGCTGGTAGCTCCGCTGCAATAGGTATTGGAGATGGTGGGCGTTACCGAAATGGTAATATCACCGTAGATGCTTTCCATCAGACTTGATGCGGAACGCACGCGATTCTTGATATCCTGGATTTTGGTTGTGTCGGCGGTGGTAGGGTTGGCGGAGTTGTAAGGGGCCTTGATGGATGCGTACATGGCGCCTTCCTGGGCTGCATCGCGCATCGACAAATAGGTATAAAATGCCCGCGCGCCGTCCACGACCACGGACAATAAAATCAACAAAACGGTCAACATGAAGGCAAATTCGATCAGGCTTTGCCCACGCTCGTGGCGGTTCGTGTTTTTATATCCAGACATATCAGTAATCTCCTTTCTCCTATTTCCTGACCAAGGGTATGAAACCCTGGTAAATACCGGTATAAGCGGCATTGCCGGCTCCGTAAGCGCTGGTTTCGAACAACGGATCGCGGCCGGCATCGAATAAAAAGATCATCGGCGGCGTATCGTTGTTGCCGTCTTGATCGAACAAGCTATAGAACAGGTAGTCGTTATAACCGGCGTCCAGCCAGGTCATTACGGCGCGGCCGTTATTATCGAGGGTGATCGAAAGACGCCCTGCCCGCCGGTTGGCAATCGGGGTGAGTGTCTGCGGGTAATTGGCGTAGACGGCGTAGTTCGAGGCGCTGTCCAGGTAGGCGTAAGCTACCTGGTCGTTGTCGTCGACCCATCCTACGATGACATCGTTATCGTTGAATTGCACCGCTCGCGCCTCTTCACCGGTTGCGGATGCAAGCGCCGCTGGTGGGCGGGCCAGGGCGCCGCTCAAGGCGTCGAATACGGCATACCAGATGGCGCCTGTATCCGAACGGGAATAGGTCATCAGCACCTGGTTATTTCCTATATCGATCATAAACAGATTTCTCAACAGCGCCCCTCCAGCGGAGGAGTCGACCACGGTTGGCGAAAACAAGGGAGTAAATTGCGCTGACCCCGCGTTGTAGGTGTATACTGCGGCGCGTAAGGTGGTGCTGATGGTGCTTTCCTGGTCCAACCAGGCGACCACATAACGCGGGCTGCTCACTTCTCCGACGATGGCTAAATTGGGGTTGATGTGATCCCTGGCGTTTACGGTGCTGTACCACTGGCTATCCTGGGTGACATCGGTACGTGGCGAAATCAGGACGCCACCTTGATCCAGGGCAGCCAGGTAGATGTTGGAGTTGCGTTCTGCGCCGCCGTTGTCGCGCTGCTTCGTCTGGCTCCAGACGATGCCGACCCGGCTGTCCGGCGCCGGGGCGATCACCGGGGTGACGGCGTCTGCCTGGTATACGCCCGCTTCTGTGACCAGGGTGGCGCCTTCGGTGAGATTTGACAGCGGCCCTATCTTGCCCAGGCGATCACTGACACGGTACTGGATGTCGGTATATTGGTCGCCGTTGCCCAGGATGGTGAGATTCTCCCAGGCGGTCAAATAGTTGTCCAGGGAAATAGATTCCATTGCCAGGGTAGAGCCGGTGTAGGAATTCAGGATGGAGCGGTCGATGATGTTTTTCTCCCAGATCTGGCGCAGCCCTACCCGGCTGGCGTCGACGTATACCTGGGCAAACTGCACGGGGATGGCGGTCTGTACTGTAGCGGTCATGAACTTGACGGGCGGTGAAGCCAGCGAAGCCACGGAGGTGGCCGTCACCATCACCGTGGTGTAAGCGCCTTCGTCGGCCAGGGCGGGCGGTTCGATTTTTAAGGTCACCGAAATCGACCGGGTCTCGGCGATAGCCGTTGCTCCGGTATCGACTTTCCCGTCGCTGGTGTTGTCTTTCAAGGGGGTAGTGCCATTGCCATCGTACCATGTGACCGCCCACCCCGGCTGGCTGGAGACGGCCTCCAGGTTGAACCGGTCGGCGCCAACCTCTCCAATGTTGTGGACATCGAGCGAGAAGCGCGCCTGGTGCTCAGTGATAAAGCCACCCTGGATCAGGGGGGAAATTTTTACGCGTGGCGCGGCAGCCGGGCGGGTGAATTGAATGGCTTTTTGCCCACCGACCAGGTCCTCTGTTTTGTAATAGAATTGCAGGCCGAAGATACCGTGTTCATCTTCAATGCCAACCGTAGCATCGTTGGCCTTGCTGTTGGTATCCAGGCCGTCGCCGGGCAAATTGTTGTACTGGAACAGGATGCGCCCATCCTGGTAGAGCACCACTTCGAAATTGAGCTGCGGATAATCCACGCCGGCGTATTCAATGATAAAGTAGTCTGTGGCTGCATCAACGTATTTGGCCCTCGCCTGGCCGGTGAGGATGCGCAGGTCTGCCCACAAGGGGGCGATGAAGTTATTCGGGCGAGGCGCCCAGGGGATCACCGTATTGGCCGGGCTGGAGTTGCCCTCACCAAAGGTGATCATGCCGTTGGTCGAGATGTACAATGAATTGTAGGTATTCTCGTAGAATTTGAATGGAAAGCCAATGGATACCGGCCCAAAGTAACTGTCATCCTGGCCCTGGAAGCTGATCACCGAACCGCCGGAGGCGGAGAGCCAGTTGTACCCTACCGAGTTGTCAGCGACATAACCATAGCCGTCGGTGAGGGCCGTGGCCGGGGCGGCAGGCGGCCCGAAATGGTCACCCAGGATGGCCGATGCCCGTGCGGGCGTCCCGCCACTGGCCAGCATGGCCGCGGCCAGCACGATCACGATACCTTTCCGATAAATCTGTGTAAGAAACATCATCAATCTCCAGACTACCTGACTTCCAGCACCTTACTGCGGCGGGCGCACGTTGCTGAGCTGAACCGGACAGGTCGAGATAACCGATTCCAGGGTAAACGGCCCATCATTCTTGGCCACGGTATCTTTGCTATCGAAGTAGAAGATGACCTGAACGAGTTTGTTGGTAGGGGTGATGTTGATGTCGATCCAATTGGTGATGGGCAGGGTGAAAGGCAGGTTGACGTTGCCTTGCGGGTAGGAATTGTTCTGCACCGCCACGTCGACCACTTCGGCTTTGGAGCTATTGCCCACCGAAAGTTTCAGGCGGGTCATCTGGTAGGTGATGGAGGCGGGGGCGTTGCTGCCAAAGGGCAGGTTCCAGGTCAGCTTGGTGAAATTGTTCTTGTCCGGGCCGTACCATTCGACGGTGCCGTTGCCCGGGCAACTGATCGGGTAGATCACCCGCGTATCTTGAGCCGTATCGTAGCCGTCCGAGACGCGGGCGGTGATGGTGCGGCGGCCAGGGGTGAGCACGCTGCCGTTTACCGTAATGCTGCCGCCGCGACCCAATTCAGTGCTCAGGTCATCCGTCCACACAACCTTGCTCAACAGGTCGGTCTGCCCGGGGTCGGTCTCGGTCACCACGGCGGTCAGCACGATGGACTTGGAATAATCGAACTGGACGTTGGCGTCTGGCGCCACGATCTTGATCTTGGGCGGGTTGTTGAGGATGTTGACCGTCTCAGTGACAATGGTGGTCTTGGATGAGGTCCATTCGGATACCACCGCATTCAGGGTGTGCTGCCCGACGGTGAGCGGCAAAGTGGAAGTGACCGTCGCGCCCTGGCCGACAAAACTGTTTGCGAAGGACCAGCGGATCAGGTGGCTGAGGTCGGTCACGCCGTCATATGAAGTAGCTGTCCCGGCCAGCGCGATGGGTGCGTTGGCTTTGAAAGAGGCGTCGTTTGCCGGCGAAGTGATGTCCAGGGTGGGAGCGCCGTATTCCTTCTTATCGATGGTAATGACAATAGAACGCCGGCCCACCAGCCCGCTCGAGTCGATGACCCGGGCCTCGATGGTGTGTACGCCGCCATCCAGGATCGAGGTGGATGCCGTACCGCCGGTGCCGAATTTGCCGTTCAGGCTGGATATCCAGTCGGTCTTGGCCGTGAGGTCGCCGTCTTTGGTGTCCTGCGCAGTGCCATTGAAGGTGACCGGCTGGCCGTACAGGAAAATTGAGCCGTCTGCGGGGGCGGTGATGGTTACCAGCGGGGCAGCGTCATCGACAACCCGGATGCTGAAGGTTACCGTACCGGTCAGGCCGTTTGCAGGATCGGTCGACTGGACTGTGATGGTGTGCTGGCCAGCGCGCAGGTTGGCGTTGGTGAAAGACGCACCGCTGCCGATCGCCCCATCCAGGCTCGAGGTCCAGGTCAGGCCGGAGCTCAAATCGACGCCCCTCACGCTGGTGGACTTGCCCTCGAACTGGATCGACGCGCCCAGGGAAAAGACCGTATTGGATGCGGGCTTGATGATCGTGATGGTGGGAGGCTCATTCCTGACCACCGCGATGGTAATCGACTTGCTGCCGGTCAGCCCGCCCGAGTCGGTGGCCTGGGCGATTACGGTGTGGGTGCCTGCCAGCAGCGACGAGGTGTTGAATGTGGCAGTCGCCGAGGCCATCTGGACGCCGTCGATCCTCCAGACGATGTGGTCGCTCAGGTCGCCATCTCCGGGATCGTCAATGGCTGTGCCGGTGAAGGTGATCGCTTCGCCCTCGTCGAAGATGCTGCCGTTTGCCGGAGCGGTGATATCTACCAACGGCGGAGCGTTGATGAGCAGGGTAATGCTGGCGGTGCCAATATTGCTATCGCTGTCTACCACCTGGGCGGTAATGGTGTGTTCTCCGGCGCGGAGCGATGAAACGTCCAGGGTGGAGCCGGTGCCCAGAACGCCATCCAGGCTGGAGATCCACTGGATCAGGTTGCTGATGGTGCCGTCCTCGGGGTCTTCGGCTGTTCCCCTGAAGGTTATGGTCTGGCCGATCTCTTTCATCGAGCCATTCAGCGGTTGCAGGATGGTCACCACGGGAGCGTTGTTCGTGCCTTTACCAGAGGTGGAGGCCGACCCGATGGATACTTCTTTGACGATTGTGCGGCTGGCCGTCGAAGAGATGGTGAACGGCTTGAGCTGCGGCACCACGCCGAGCATCGGGATGTACTGGCTGGTAACGGTGATTTTGACGCGATCTCCCAACCCGACCGCGTTGGCATCTGCAGGGGTGAAACCCACTGCGTCGTCTGGACCGCGATCGTAGGCGATGGAGACGTTGATCGCCCCGGTCAGGGCGCCTAACCGCCGGGCGGCTGCCTGGATGCCGGCCGTGTCCAGGTAATAAGGCACGCCGTTTTCCGATTTGCCGGCGGCGGCAGCATAGCGAGCTGCCTCGCGGCTAGCAGAAGCGACCGATGTGTAGATGACCATCAAACGCCCCGTTTCGATAATCCCAAAGAGCAGCACCAGCAACATGGGGAGCACCAGGGCAAATTCGGTCATCGCCTGGCCACGGCTGCCTCTGCGTGGGTTCTTTGCCCACAAGTTTTTAGTTGTCAGTGAAAAAGCTCTCGGTTCGTCCATGGGCCATACACCTGAATCCAAAATGGGAGGATACTGCGTCTTTAACTTAGTTCCGACCCCAGGGTAAAGTGCGACGCAAAAAACGGTCACCTGACAAACTTGTAAGGCATATTTATAATTTATGAAAAAATTCATGAAATAATTTTATTGCACAATATTTTGTGAACAAAGATGATTTTGATTGGCTCTGTAATTGCGCGGTGAGCAACACTGCACAACCCGGAGCGCTAACCAGACTGTCCCGCGGTTAGCTCGTGGTCGTGTTTGAAGGCGCGGACTGATTCCGCCATGCTGATTTCCCCCGACAGAACCTGTCCCTGGTATTGGACTGCCCACTGATAGAGCATGGAACGCGCCTGGAGCATTTCGATGAGCACCAGTTCGGCCAGCGGACCGGCCTCGGTCAAATAGCCGGTATCGTAAAAGTCGCGCTCGGCCTGGGCCTGGTCGTAATCGAGGCGCACGATTTCGGCCTGCCAGACGCCGGCGCGCCAGGTGAGCCGGGCGTAGGATGGGTGTGAATCGCCGTCGAAGGGCAGACCCAGCGAGCCGGCGTTGACGACCAACACGCCTTCCAGCCAGCGCACCAGGGGACGGTGCGTGTGGCCGACACAAAAGAGCGCCAGGGGCGCCGCCCCGCCAGGGGTTGGGTTTGCGCCGTTCAGGCCAATTCTTTCTTTGAGCGAAGAGTCGCTGGTTTCGGGGTAGATGCCCTCCCGCAAACCGAGCATCGAGCCGTGGGTGAAATGCAGCCGGCGGTTATCGGGCGCGGCCATCCCCAGGTGGGGCGGCATTTGCTCGAGCAAGGAGAGCGCATCGCCCAGTTGCCGGCCGGTCCAGATGGATGGCCGGTGTACTTCGCTGGCCAGCGGGTCACGCTGAGCGTCTGGCTGCGCGAAATGCAGCACATAATCTTCATGATTGCCCCGCAACCAGCGCCAGCCGAGCGACTCGACGCGCCTGGCGACGAAGCGCAAGCATTCCAACGGGCGCGGGCCGCGGTTGACCAGGTCGCCGGCGACGATGACGTGGTCAGGCTGCCAGGCGGCCAGGTGTTCGGCGGCCGCTTGCAGAGCGGGAAAATTGGCGTGGATGTCGGCGAGGACGGCGATTTTCATAGGTGGGAGCATTATAGTGCAAAAACTGCTCGCGAACCTGCGGCAGGTTCGGGCCACGCAAGGTGATCTCTGGTCAGACAGGGAGCGCTGGCGCGATGAAGTTGTTTTCACCACATTGGTACCGGCCAGACTTTCAGGGGGCTACTGTGAGAGCCACAGAAAGCACAAACGTAATGCCAAATTACAAAAGTGTTATGTGTTTCGCCGGTCTCTTCTATTGACTTACTGGCAGGTATGGCATATATTTGTTTCACTGCTTGCTTCTGTCAACGGTGATGTTTTAACGTGTGAGAATTCGGTGGAGCGTACGGTAACCGGTTATGCAATTTTCAAGTGAGCCCGATCGCGAATGGCAAGATCAGCAACATGCGCGGATCCTGAAGGGGGACGTAACCGCGTTTGCTGAATTATGCGAGGTGGCTCTGCCTCACCTGGTTTCGTTTTTGGACAGCAAGTTCGTCTACGCGGGAAGCGACGAGCGAGAGACGGCAGCAATTGATTGTCTGTTGAATTACAATGCCAATGCCGGACAATATCGTACGGGCGGTATTTCGTTGTTTGCCTATTTGAGGATGTCTGCCCGTTATGATATGCTGAATGTGCTGGATCAGAATAACCGCCGTGAGTGGCGATGGATCAGCCTGGATGCGTTGGATGGCAGATCGAACCTTCAAGGGCAGGAGGATTTTACCGAGCAGTTAAAGCTGGACGAGATGCTGCAAGAATATACGTCCTTGTCGTTTAGCGAGATTTTGAGTATTATTCAGGCCGATCTGGATGCGGTGGAAAAGAAGATCCTGTGGTTGATGCTCGAAGGGGAACGCAGCACGCAAAGCTACGCCGAACTCCTGGGAATCCAGCATCTGGATGAGCAGCAACAGCGCGATGAAGTGAAGCGCGTTAAAGATCGCATGATGAAAAAGCTGCGCCGGATCGGGAATCGCCTAAAAAAGTAGTAAATAAGTTCCAAAAGAGTATTTTTGCGCGTCGCAGTTTTGTTTGGGCTCGGAACTATTGTTAGAAAGCAAGGAAATTGAGATTGATATTCAGAGTGATCGTGATCTAATTATTTGGTAAGACCTTTATGAACGAACAGCAAGCAATTCCGCTCCTAAAAATGGCGGTTCGGGCCAGTAAGGACCCAACCCTTCTGGCCTCACAATTGGACCAGATCGCCAAGCAAGAAAACCGGACCTGGCAGGAGATCGCCAGCCAGTTGGGCATTGATGAGATGCAGTTGGCGAAGCTGGCCCTGTGCCGCCGTCCAGAGGTGAAACGTTATGACGCAGAGGTCAAACAGATTGCGACATACGTGGGCATGGAGCGGGTAGTGTTGGACCGGTTCCTCAGCCGGCATTCTCGGACCCAATCCGAGAGGGCGCGGGTCCAGCCGGCAAAGCGCCTGCCTCGCTGGAACATTTCCTTGCCCAGGCCGGTTGTGTGGGCAGCCGGGTTTGCCCTGTTGTTCGTGATCGTGTTGAGCGCGTCGATGTTTGCTTCGCCGGCGAAGGCAGAGGCAACCTTGATCGTTGACCAGGGACAGGCGACGGCGACGATCAGCGGCGTTTTGTCGCTTACGGCACCCAAAGACGTGGTCGTTTCAGCCGGGCAGATGTACGCAGTGAGAGCTGGCGACCGGATTGCTCTGAAAGAGGGGGCGCGGGCGCGCCTGCAACTCTATGACGGCAGTTCGGTGGAGTTGCTGGAAAGCGCCCAGGTGGACGTGGCGGAGCTTGCCACCTCGCGAAATAGCTATCGTGTCCACTTGGAACAACGGGGAGGCACGACAGTCAACCGGGTGATCCGCCTGTTGGGATTGAACGATCGCTTCGAGATCAGCACGCCGTCTTCCACGGTATCTGTACGCGGTACGATGTTTAGGGTGTCGGTGGTCTCTGACGCCAGCACCTTCGTCGCTGTGGAGAAAGGGGTGGTGCACTTCGAAATGGGCGACGCGGCGGCAGATATCCGGGCCGGCGAAGAATTGCTGGGGGTGCTGGGACAGCCCCTACAGGTGCGGGCATCCGAGGGCAAAACGCCGTACAGCACTTTTACGGCGACTCCTGAGACGGGTATGCCCACCGGTTTGCCAACCGTTGCTACGACGG
The DNA here is from genome assembly GCA_964595435.1 of uncultured Anaerolinea sp. Lineage (GTDB taxonomy): Bacteria > Chloroflexota > Anaerolineae > Anaerolineales > UBA4823 > RBG-16-57-11. The sequence goes on from CAZQQJ010000001.1 coordinate 93,717, forward strand.
TTCCACCCACCAGCATCCCTGCTGCTCCCTCCACTGTACCTCCTCTCGCCACGCCGCAGCCGACGGCGATTGGCGGCGACGGCCAACCGATGGGTACGTCGGCGCCACCAGGAGTTGTGCAACCTTCGGCGGTGTCTACGAAGCAAGTTCCCGGTAAGCCGCCAAGCCAGGTGCCTGGCGAGGGCAACCCTCCGGAAGGCGGCGGTGAACCGCCCGGGCAGGCGAAGGATAAGGATAATGATCCTCCGGGCCAGGACAAGGAAAAAAACGATCCACCCGGTAAGAACAAATAGCTGATCAGCTCATTCCCAGGTGGTTTTAGATGACAGGTGCGACGCACTTCTAAGGTGCGTCGCATTTTCTTATTTGGCTGAAAGCCGTTTTGTGTGGCCGGTGCATTGCACGTGTTCTTCGTGCATTGCACCTGAAAAACTTTTTTTAGTTGAGTAGGTCAGGTAGTTTGGTAGTCTTGTAGTGCATCCTGTCGGCAATTTTGTTTGACCTGTAAGGCGCGAGCAGCTTAACCTACGCCCGCCGTGAATGTGCCACAGGGCTAGGCAGGGTGGCTTTCGATGATGCTATAGGTCATCAGCGAAGCAGCGGGTTGGTTCAGCGTCAAGGTTCCAAAGGGTTCGCAAATCGCCGTGTCTTCGACGGCTTCATAAGCCGGGCCGCCGATTAAAATCTGAGAAGGCCCTGCTGCGTTGGCCAGTTGGGCCGCAATTTCTAACGGCTCACCGATGGCGCCGAATTCGTTGCGCCGTCCGGCTCGCGAATAGCCGACGATGGCGCGCCCCGCGTAAATGCCAAACGAGAGATTGAGGCGGCGATGGGGATGGTTGTCTGGAAGCGACAGGAAATATATTTCTAGCTGTGCTTTTATTTCCAGTGAGGCCAGGGCGGCCTGCCTGGCGTGATCGGGTTGAGGCAAGGGGGCATTGAAGATGGCTTGCAATTGGTTTTCTTTGCTATCGACCAAAGTCCCCGCGTGTCCGAAGACTGCCTCGTTGAAAGTTTTGCGAAAGTGGTCGAGCGTGGCGCCGACCAGACCCGGATCGTACATTTCAGTGTATTCTTCTAGCCCATGTATTTGGGCCACCAGGGCAGTAATTTCCCTGATCTGCCTTTCCAGGCTGATCTTACCGCGATGTACGGCCTGGATGGTGTCTTGCGCTGTTCGCGGAGAAATACGGTATTCCAGCGCCTCCATCACTAACTTGCGCTGGCGGATTTCTTGGGAGTAAGAGAAGGCCATGACAACCAGGCAGGTCAGGGCAATGCAAAGAAAAGGGTAGAAGAGATCAAGCTGCAAGCCAAAGGCGTCGAAAGCCCAGGAAGCAAGCAGAAAATAGATTACACCGGTAGCGCCAGCCAGTGCAATGCCCGGCAGAGGGCGCGCGCCAAATAATCCGGTAATTGTTCCAAGAATGAGCAGGATGACCAGTCGAAGCCCGGCGCCCGGCAGCCGGATAAAGCGGCCAGACCAGATTGTTTCGATGGTATTGGCCAGAATTTCGACGCCATACATGGGGCGCCCGGCGCTCACTGCGGTCAGGTAGCGATCCGTTTCGGCCGTGGCGGTCATGCCGACCAGGACGATTTTGCCTTTGAGCAACTCCGGCGGGGCGGTACCATCCAGCACTGCCTGGAAGCTGGTTTGCTGGAAAGTGCTACTTTCCGGTTGTTGGGGCGGCCCGGCAAAATGGATCAGCATTTCTCCAAAGCGTTCGACCGGCATTTCCCGGCCGGCGAACAGCAGGTTTTTGGCGCCGGGCTGCACAGCTGCTGGCGTACCGGCCGAACTCGTACCGCCCAGGAAAGTCTGGATGGCGGCGAGCGCGATGCTGGGATAATGTACTCCGTCCACCAGGATGTTGGTGGGCATGCGTCGCACTACGCCGTCGCTGTCATGCGCCACATTGGCGTGCCCGACGGCCGCGCTTGCCGCCAGAAATTCGGGTTTCGGCAAAAGTTTTTCGGCAAATCGCATGGTGCCAGGCGAATCCAGGTAAGCGTCACCTTGCCCTAATACAGGCTGAACGATCATACCAGCCCGCTGCATGGCCCGGGATAGTTGCCCGTCATCGGGGGCGTCCTCAGAGAGCAAATAATCCAGCACAATGACACGCGCTCCTGAGCGCTGCAGTTCTTCGATAAGCCGGGCGTGCAGCGCCCTGGGCCAGTTCCCCCAACGACCATAGCTTTGCAGGCTGGCATCATCAATGCCGACGATGGTAATGAGATTGCTCACCGGGTAGGGTTGCAGCAATATATCCCGCATGCCGGCGTTCACCGGCGCAAACAGGCCGATTACTACGGCCAGGGCGACCAACAGGCCAATTCCCAGGCCAATCAGCCCACCACTAAAATATGGGAATGTGCGCTCGGCAAACAGCCAGGTCTTTAACCGGCGCAAGTTCAGGCGCAGGCGGATACCTGATGGGACACTGTTCGGCAAACTGCCGGCGCCAAGATGGATCTGAGCGAGCAATTGATCCACGCTGCGACCGTCGCTTGCTGGCGCGGCCATTAACTGGTTTACTGCCGCAATCGAATGGATCCTTCCGATCAAACGGGCGATACGGTCGGATAGCGGATCATTCTCCAGTGTGAGAGCGGCCAATTTCGAGTCGCTGGCGGGTGAGATGGCGATCGGTTTCCATTCACCTGCTTCTGGCACGAGACGCTCGAGCAAGCTCAACGCGTCGTTGCGCACCCGCCATACTTTTGCCCGGGCAACTTCGTCAACCAGGCGTTCGGTCACCATGGGTGGGGGTTCGGTGAAAGGATGGGAGTCATCGGGTTCGCTCAACGCCAGTTTTAAAGCCCGCTGTGAGGTGGCGTCGCTTTCATTTACAATTGTATCGAAACATATTTTCCAACGCAGTTGCCTGTCATTGACTGCATGCCACCAGATGCCCAGGTTATAGTCAAAGGCAAAAGCTCCACGCAACATGAACTCACGTACCGGCTCGTTCAGGGATAGGGAGTGTGTTTTGCCGGGGCGCAAAGCAGAATCGATAAAAGCCAGATGGGTGAGTTGAGCGGGGAAGCGTTGTTTTTCGGGCTGCCATGTTTCCAGGAGGTGATCCAGCATGTAACGCGCATCCTGGGCCAGCAAGCGATCTTCATCGCATTTCAGATCGACTTCGGGCTCTCGCACGAATGGGATTGCAGTCTGCTCCTCCACCACATCGATGAGCCTTTGAAAGGCATCTCTGGCGGTTGGCGGGCGGTCGCGCATGTTGAACGCTGTCCACTCGCGTAAAACCTCGGTCAGCGGGTAGGCAAGCCGGGGGGCTTGTAGCTGCAACTTGGGCAGTTGCTCGAATTCGCGAATTTGCAACCGGGCCAGTTCATCAACGCCGCCCCATGGCAGCCGGCCTGAGAGCATTTCATACATGACGATGCCAAAACTGTAGATATCCGATTGAGGCGTCACGTCCAGCAGGGCAAATTGTTCGTAGGGCGCGTAAAACCCTGTGCCACGCCCGGTATGCAAGGGGGCAGTTTCCTGTTGCAGGGTCTTGGCAAGGCCAAAATCACTCAGGTAGGGCCTGTTCTGGCTGTCCAGCAGGACGTTGCTCGGCTTGAGATCGCGATGGACGATTCCCCGGGTGTGCAAATAACTTAATGCCTCGGCGATTTGGAAGCCAATTCTCAACGCCTCGTTCAGGGGGAGCGGGCCTTGTTGTAACTTGTCCGCCAGTGATCCGTTGCTGCCATACCGCATGGCAAAGTAGTAAAACCTGGACGTCTCACCGAATTCGTATAATGGCAAAATATTCGGATGGTCCAGGCTGGCAAGCAGATGGACCTGGCGTTCAAAGTTGCTGGAGACCGATGTGGGTGTGTGTCCATCCCCCGAAGCGCTTTCTACGATTTTTAGGGCCACGACGCGTTGATGCAGGCCATCCCAGGCGGACCAGATCGATGCCTCTCCGCCATACCCAATGCGTTCCAGCAAGGTGTATTTGCCAAATTGGTTGCCGCGCTCAAGGTCTTTCTCGTAAAATTCCTGGGTTGATTCCACGCTCTAAGACCTTGAATAGTTCCCTGTAATGATCAACGTCTGAGAAGGTCGGGCCTGGTCAGGCCAGCAAAAGCCTGTCAATCGCAGCGGTCAATTGGGCCAGGGTACCAGCCTGTAAGACGACATCACAATTGGGGGCGTATTTGAGCATATCGCTATCCCCGCTGCCCCATAACGTGGGCGCTTCAGGGTTGATCCATATGGTACGGCGGCTACGCCTGGCGATCAAATTGAAAATGTCCAGGCGGGGGTTGTTGTAATTGTTGCGGCCATCGCCTACTACAATAAACGTGGTGCGGCTGTCTAAAGTTGCCAGGTAATCATGTTGAAAGTTAACCAGGCTGTGCCCCAGGTCGGTATTGTAATAGCCAGCCGGCATGCGTTCTAACACCTGAGAGATGGCTGCGTTCGCTGCCCTGTCTGCAAGGTCTGGAGAAATGTACTCGAGATGGCTGATGAAGGCAAAAGCGTGGGTTTTGCTGATCAGATCTTGCAGATGGTAGAGTAAACTGAGCATCAATTCCGAACAGTGGCGCATGGAAGTGCTGATGTCGCAAAAGACCACCAGCTTGGGTTTGAGGGTGCGCTCACGGTGTTTGATCTGGATGGGGACGCTGCCGTGCTTCAGGTTGGCGCGGATGGTGGCTTTGGCATCCAGCACGCCTGACCTGGCGCGCTTCTGGCGCAGGGCAACGCGTGTTTTCAGAGCGGCTGCCAGCCGCTGCACCTCTTTGTGCAGGCGTTCCATATCCCGGTCGGAGAGCGTATTGAAAGGCCGGTTTAGCAGCGATTCGATCCCATCTTCGTGCGCCCGCTCGCTCATGTTTTCTGCGATGCGTTGTCCAGTAAATTGGCGAAGTTGATCTTCCAGGGCTTGCTGGTTGGATTGCATCAGTTGGGTAAGCTGTTCGGCGCGCTGCTTGTTCATCCCCATCTGCGCCAGCAGTTCGGCCAGTTCTTTTATCGCTTCTTGCACTTCCTTGAAGCGCAGGGCTTTTTTCATGCGTTGCACCATCCACTCACGGTAGTGCAGGTTATCCATCTGGCTCAGGCCGACCATTTTCGCCAGCCGCTCCAGTTCTTCCTGGCTGAGAAGCTCACCGTGGAGCAGTTTTTCCAGGGTCTTGCGCAACTGGTCATTGAACTGGCGCAGGGCATCTGCCAGCATGCGGGCTTCTTCGGGGGTCAGATCCTCAGAAGGGTTCATCATCGGCGGCGCCTCACCGCTGCCAAAAAAGATGGGGAATAATTCTTCGAAGACGGGTATGTTGCTGGCGTCTTTGACCAGTGTGGTTTGCAGGCTGAGGCGAAACAGGTCGCGGTCCTTGATGCCCAGGTTATCTATTGCCTGGAAGGCATCGGCGCTTTCTGCCAGGCTGATGCGCACTCCGGCGGAACGCAGTGCAGCAATAAACTTAACGATTCGTTCTTCCATACCTCTAACGCTCCACAAGAAACAGGCCAATAAGTCTATCTTATCTCGGTGAGGTGTAATCCGTCCATGAATAATCGGGGTCGCTTGCCGATTGTGCATAGCCCGCAGGGCGCGGGTTGTTTTTCAAGGGTGAATGAGTGCGCAACACTGGCAGCCCCTCAAAGCTACATGAAACGCCCCAAGGTCAGTTATTCCACCGCGAGGGGCGTCCCGCCGCGTCTTCACCGGGCCGCCCGCTGCTCGGGGGGCGCTGCAGAAAGCGCTTGGCGCGCTGCAAATCACTCTCGTGTTTGATCAGGATGCTCAATGTGGTCTCCAAGGTGGGCAGGTCCAGGTTACGGGCATTCAGCGCGACCAACGCCTTGGCCCAATCCAGGGTTTCGCTGATGCTGGGCGATTTGCGCAGGTCCATCGAGCGCAAGTTTTGTACAAGCTCCACGGCCTGGCGGGCCAATTTTGGGGGGAGTTCTGGCACTTTTAGGCGCACCACTGCCATCTCTTGCTCAATGGAAGGATAGTCGATGAAAAGATAGAGGCAGCGGCGCTTGAGTGCTTCGCTCAGTTCACGGGTATTGTTGCTGGTCAATATCACCAGAGGGCGGTGAACGGCGGTCAATGTGCCCAGTTCGGGGACACTGACCTGAAAATCGCTCAGCATTTCCAGCAAAAATGCTTCGAATTCGGCGTCCGAGCGATCGATTTCGTCAATGAGCAGGACGGTAGGTTGGTCGCTCAAAATGGCTTTGAGCAGCGGGCGCTGAAGCAGGAAGCGCATCGAGAAAAAGACATCTTCTTCATTGGCTAACCGGTCTGCCGCTGCGCTTAGACTATCGGTTTTGGCGAGGGTCTCTTGCAGTTTGTCGCGCAAAAGTTGGGTGTAGAGCAATTGTTTGGCATATTCCCATTCGTACAACGCCTTCGTTTCATCGAGCCCTTCGTAGCATTGCAGGCGGATCAACTCGCGACCTGTGGCCTGGGCAATGGCTTTGGCCAGCTCGGTTTTTCCGACTCCAGCGGGTCCTTCGGTCAGGAGCGGTTTGCCCAATTCCTGGCAAAGGTACATGATGGTGGCGATTTCGTCGCTGGCGATGTACTGTTGTTCTCCAAGAGCCGTTTTTAGCTCGACCGGGGAATGAAACCGACGGGTCTTATCCATCACTGGCTCTTTCGACGGCCTGTTCTTTCCAATCGGGCGCGGCGCGCTGTAATTCCTTGCGTGAAACTCTGTTCACCCGCCGGCAATGCGGACAAGGGGCATCGTAGTGGCTCAGGTTTTGGGCGGCGATTAAATCGAGCGCGGCGTGGACCGCCTCGCGATGGATGGCAAAAGGTTTATTACAATGGTAGCAACGGATCTGCATTTCAAGTCTCCTGTAAACTTAGGGCAAACACAATTCAGTGAATTCTTCTTTGGTACAGCAGTTTTATTATACATCGTAATCTGGACAAGTCCAGGTTATAATATCCTTATGAAAAGTTTCTATACACGTACTGGAGACGATGGTTATACCGGGCTATTGGGCGAGGGCCGGGTTCCCAAGTATCATCCTGTAACGGAAGCGGTTGGAGCCATCGACGAGGCAACGGCTGCCTTGGGCCTGGCGCGGGCGAGCAGCCAGCTTGAGGAGGATGCGGAGGCGTTGCTAACGGTGCAGCGCGATTTGTATCACCTCATGGCTGAAGTGGCTGCCACTCCTGAAAATGCCCCGCGTTTTCGCAAGATCGACGCGGCGCGGGTGGCATGGCTGGAACAGCAGATCGATTGCTTCAGTGCACGGGTCGAAATGCCGAAGGAATTTATTGTGCCGGGCGATACGCCCGCGGGGGCTGCGTTGGCTCTGGCGCGCACCGTTGTGCGGCGCGCCGAGCGGCGGGTGGTGGAACTTTATCATGAGCAAGCTATTCAGAATCCGCAACTGGTGCAATATCTGAATCGCCTGTCGTCGCTGTGTTTCGTGCTCGAGTTGTATGAAAATCAGGCAGCGGGGAATATTACAACCACCCTGGCGAAACATGTTTCGTAATGGGGACGAAGGAATAGGGCTATCTCAAGAGACATTTTGGGGATAGCTTGTTCCCTATATAAAAAATTCTTGGGGATCGATGACCTGCATTTCTCATTGGAGGTCATCGATCCCCAAACTGTTCTTCTCCGGCAGCCATCGTTTTCGGCTGGCGAGAAAGCTAATTCGAACTGGCCAGAGCCTCCTGTACGGCCTGGTAAATTTGTTCGTAAGTTGGCACTTTGCCGGGCGATACGTCTTTGCCGTTGACGATCACGGTGGGTGTGCCTGTGATTCCATATTCCGTGCCCACGGCGAAATCCTGGTCGATCTTGCTCTGGTAGCGCTTCTCGGCGAGGCAGGCTTTGAACTGGTTGGTGTCCATATCCAGGAATTTTGCAAAACCGAGCAAAATATCTTCCGTGAAGCCTGCCTGCTGGTTGGCAAAGAGCAGATTCCTGTAATTCCAAAACTGATTTTGTTCGTTAGCGCATTCGGCTGCGTTCGCAGACAGATCGGATGCTTTGTTCGGTGAGTTGTCATCCAGGAAAGGGAACTCATAAAAAACGTAGTGGATCTGACCCGTCTCGGCAAGTTCCTTGATCACACGCGGCTCTATAAGCTCGGTGTAAGACTTGCAGGCGCTGCATTGATAATCTTCAAATATCTCAACTTTGACCTTGGCTTTTGGATCTCCTAATTGGGTGCCATTGGCTGTGGTAAACGTCTGAGGGGTGACCTTTACAAAATCACCGCCTGGATTGAGCGATTTACTGATGGACGGAATAATGAGCACGCCTACCAGAAGGATAGCCACCACTGCAACAATACCAATCGTGATCAGGCGCTGTTGGCGTTCTTTCCGGCGAAGTTCTTCTCTTCTTGCCTGGCGCTTGCTCAGGCCTTCTTTGTTCTGACTCATTTTGCTCTCCTCTTAGACGATAAATTACCGCCGAATTTTCCCACGAGAATCGGCGTTTGTCCAGAGGAATAGTTAGATTTTGCTTTTCAGCCATGCGATTGTGCAGGCCAGCACTTCTATTTTCTCTGGCTCGTTGTGCGTTTCGTGAAGCAGGCCATCCCAAAGCTTCAGCGTACAATCGCCCGGTGCTATTCCGGCAAATTCCTGGCTGCCGCGGGAGTAGGCAATCTGGTCTGCTGTACCGTGGACCAGCAAGAGCGGCGGCTGAAATTCGTTGGCGTGGGCAAACGTCCAGTCGATTGCTTTTAGCAGGTTGCTGGCCATGCTCAGAGTTGCCTGGTCGTGAACCAGGGGATCTTGCCGGTAAATACGCACCACTTCGGGATCGCGAGAGATTTGGGCCGCGTCCAATCCGCTGGGCATGCTCAAGGTCGGCAGGATGCTAGCCATACCTTTTGCAAAAGCGATCTTTAGCTTCTGTTCCTCCAAAGAGGTGCGCAGCCCGGGGCTGGTGGCGACGACGCCGGCTAAGTGCGGCTTGCGCTGCAGAGTGTAATAAAGCACCAGAATGCCGCCCAGGCTATGGCCATAGAGGAAAGAGGGTTTTCCGGGATAGCGTTGATTGGATTCTGCCAGCAACAGGTCGATGTCCTTCAGGAAGGCCGTGCTGGAGGGCGTGTGGCCACGTTGCCCGGCAGATTGGCCGTGTCCGCGCAGGTCAAAGGTCAATACGCCAAGGCCGGCTTCATTCAACATTCCGGCCACGTGTGTATATCTTCCGCTGTGTTCACCCAGGCCATGCACCAGGCAGACGATTGCCTCAGGCCCGGACTGTGGCATCCAGCTTTGAAAATACAGATCTAAGTTATCGAAAGATTTCAAGTGGAATTCGTTGTGTGACATATTTGTGGCTATCCGCGCTCGCGTAATGGGAATTGGTAAACAGGATATTCCTCTCCGGTGAGTTGAAATCCAAGTTTCTGATAGAGTGCCAGGGATGCAAGATTGTCCTTCTGGGTGTTTACCGTTACTTTGCGCGCGCCGCGGCGGTGAAACTGGTTCAACAAATCTTGCACCAGGGTATAACCGATACCCTGGCCCTGGATATTGGGCAGAACTGCCAGGCGCGCCAGATGTCCACCGATCGGAGTGGCTGTGCTGATCTGGTAGCCAACCATGCGGTTTTCAATTTCTGCCACCGTAGCGACTGCTGCCTGGCGGAAGGCAAGCTCTAAATACTCCAACGAATTCTGCCACAGCGGTGTGAAAGCAGCCTGGTCAATTTTGCTGACGGTGTTCAGGTCATCCAGGTTCATCGAACGCAGGATGAGGCCATTGGGGGCCTTTTTTTGAGTGCTATCTGTGCACTCCCAACTGAGCATTACGATGCTGTGGGTGAGCTGGAAGGCGCTGCGTCGCAGCATTGTCTCGAACCAATTGTGCATGGGGATTGCAGCCGCCCATTGAACCGCCTGCATTTCGACGAGTCGTTGCTGAACTTCGTCCCACAATGTCTCCCAGGCATGATCTACCTGGAGGCGCGCTGAAGCTGCAAACAGACGCACCCAGGCTACCTGCCGGGGATCGGGTGGGCAGGCCAGAGCAGCAGCGACGGTATTACTTTGCTCGATGATTAAAAAAGGCATTTCACCCACCCAATCCAGGGGTGGGCGATAATCCAGGTGGCGATGTACGTAAGCTTCAAAGTGGATCAGGTTGGCAAGTTTTTGCAGGTCTTTTCGGGCAACTGAACGAGTCGAATATCGAATCTGGGTTGCAATCATGACCGACCACTCACCTCAGTTTTTTTTCTTCGTCATCATCTCGATAGGGATATTGAGCAACTTTTTAAGGAAGCGTTGTTTCGGGCTGGGTTTTTTGACGCCTTCCAGTCCGGAATGCATGGTCGCCAGCGCCTGCAGTTGTTTGCCCATGCGAAATTGGAGCATCGAAAGTGAATTCATTACGTTGGCGCGCAATTGATCTTCGCCAGCTTGTTGTAAGATTTCTGCAGATTGCTGGTATGCGGCCAGGGATTCATCCGGTCGCTCCAACGCTTCGAGAGCGGCGGCCAGGTTACCCAAAGCCATCCCCTGGCGTTTCAGGTCGCCGGCCCCAGCGAATATCTCGGCGGTTCCTTCGACCGCCTTCAAAGCGGCCTCCGCTTCGCCAGCTTGCAGGTAGGCTACGCTGCTATTATTGGCCATCTCAGCGGCATTGATTGCATCGCCAGCAGCTTCGAAGCCGCTCTGGGCGGCTTCGAAGGTGTGTGCTGCGGCAAGGTAATCGCCGCGCTGGTATGCGGATTTCCCTTCTTTTGCGAGTGTTTGAGGCGAGGTAGCTTCTGACATCAATAGGTGATCTCCAGTAATCCTTCGGCAACAGTACGTAGTTTATCGACGGACATATCGCTTAATCGCATGGCCAGTTCCAGATAGGGGCGGTTTACTGGCCGGCTGACGAAGACCTGTAACTCGAGGGGCATGGCGAGAAAGTCTTTCAATGCGCGTTGCTGTGCATTCCATACACCTACAGGCCCTTGTTTATCATGAAATTCACGGATCGAGCGATGCAGAACACCGCTCAGTGTTTCTAGTTCGGGAAGTGGCACCGGTTCTTTGCCCAGTTCGTAGCTTTCCAGTTGGGCGGGGTCAATTTCCACCCGTTCGCTAAGCTGATCGAGGGAAAAGCCGGCTTCCAGGCGCGCCTGCCGTAGTAAAGCGCCAACCATGCGGTGGCGAATACGCATCAGTTGCTCTACGTGTGAGAGGTTGTGCGCCCCTTCTTTGGATGAGATCGGCTCACGTTCCCAAAAGTTTTCGAGGGGTATCTTCAGAAAGTAAGATAAAGTTTCCAACTCGGGCAGCGAAATGGCTTTTTCACCCAGTTCATAAGCCTCGTACGTTTCCAGAGGTACTCCGATGGCTTGTGCGCATTCATCAGGGGACAGGTTGGCTGCCAGGCGCCCATCCCGGATCAGTGAACCGAGATGCCTGGCTCGCAGCGTCAGGTCGGGAGGTTGAGTAGACATTCGCGTGCCATCCTTGTATAAAGTTTACTTGCGACCAGTCCGGCGCCCCTGGGCAAGAATTTCGGATACGTTGACGCCGAACACTTCAGGGCGCAGTTTAAAGCCTGCCGCTTCCAGGCGGCTGGAAAACAGCGGGCGGATGCCGGTGGGCTTTAGTTCGCCGATCACTTTGCCTTCGCCGCTGACCCCGGTTTGCTCGTATTTGAAGATGTCGGTCAGTACCACGGTTTCGCCTTCCATGCCGGCCAGCTCGGTGATTTGAGTGACTTTGCGGGAGCCATCTCGCAAGCGGGTTTGTTGGACGATCAGATCCACCGCTGAAGCAATCTGTTCCCGGACGACTCGAATGGGCAAATCGAGGCCTGCCATCAGGCACATGGTTTCCAATCGCGAGATGGCGTCTCTCGGCGTGTTGGCATGCAGCGTGGTCAGGGAGCCATCATGGCCCGTATTCATAGCCTGCAGCATGTCCAGCGATTCGCCGCCGCGCACCTCGCCCACCACGATGCGCTCCGGGCGCATGCGCAATGAGTTGCGCACTAGGTCGCGGATCGTGACCCCACCTGTGCCATCCGGGTTGGGGGGTTTTGTTTCCAGGCGGACAATGTGCTCCTGTTGCAATTGAAGTTCGGCGGCGTCTTCAATGGTGACAATGCGTTCGTCTTCGGGGATGAAACTGGACAGAATGTTCAGCAAAGTGGTTTTACCGGAGCCTGTGCCGCCGGAGATGATAATATTCAGGCGGGCGACAACACAGGCCTGCAAGAATTCTGCCATGGTGTCGGTCAAAGAGCCAAAACTGATTAATTGCTTGACCGTCAGGCGTTCTTTGCTAAACTTTCGAATGGTAATCGATGGTCCGTCAATGGCTACTGGCATGACTACCGCGTTGACACGCGATCCATCCGGCAGGCGGGCGTCGACCGTAGGATGGTCGTTATCGATGCGCCGGCCCAGGGGGGTGACAATGCGTTCGATGACGCGCAATACGTGGTCGTTATTTTCAAAGGTGATATCGGTCTTGATGATTTTGCCTTTGCGTTCGATGTAAACATACCGCGGGCCATTGACCATTACCTCGGTAATATCCGGATCATCCAGGAGCGGCTGGATCGGGCCATAGCCGGTGAGTTCATCCAGGACTTCGCGGAAAAGGCGCTCGCGAACGTCTTCTGGCAGTTGAAGCCCGGTTCGTGAATAGATTTGCATCAGGCTCTGGTGGGCCACCTGGCGACGTTGCTCGGGCGCCAGTTTGTCCGATTCCAGGCCTTTTAGCAGAGCGCTGGTCAGGAAGTTTTTCACCTTGCTCAGGTCAACAATCTGTCCACGTGACATTGCTGCAGAAGGTGGAGGGGTAGATGTACTCACGCTTCGCTCTTCCTTTCTCTCTCTCAACCCTGCGATGTTTGCCTTGTCATAGGCTGCAAACACCTCCAATAGAGAGAGTAACTTTAAGCCAGTTGATCCTCAGGAAGCAACCAGATGATTTGTTCACGATGGACGGCCAGGAAATCAGATTTATACAACGCGTCTCCTGTTGGCCCGATGATCGTGGCCTCGGTCACAGCGAAGAATGGTTCAGCCTGATTGATGGCATCTTTCAGACGTTCTCCAGGACGAACATGGATGCGCCCCTGAATGCGATGTGTGGCAGTTTGAATAATTACTGGAACAGCTTCTTTGGAAATTACTTCCGTAAAAAATTTTCCCTTGTCGTCAAATCGGATGGTCATCTTTGTTCTCCTGGTCACTGATAAAAACCCAGCTTATGCCAAATGTGGCATTGTGTAGCCAAGCCCTGAACGAGTCAAGATATGTTGGGGATTCTTCGCATCCATTTCTAATTTTTGGCGCAGACGAGAGATGCTTACCCATAAGATCTCTTTGTCATCGCGATATTCCGGTCCCCATACATCAGCCAGCAACTGCTCAGAGGTCAGCACAGCGCCGATGTTGTGAGCGAATTGCAGCAATAAACGATATTCTGTTGCGGACAGGTATACAATTTTATCATCTTTGAAGACTTCGGCGCGAGCAAAGTCGATGCGCAGATTGCCGTGGGTGAATACGGCCTGTTGAAATGCGCTACCCGAAGGTTGCGCACGCCGCAGAACCGCCCTCACGCGGGCGACCAGTTCGGTAGCAGAGAATGGCTTGACAATATAGTCATCTGCTCCCAAATCCAATCCGCGCACGCGGTCGCTTTCGTTGCCTCTTGCAGTGACGATGATAATGGGAATTACTGAAAATTCGCGGATGCGTTCGCAAGCGGCGAATCCATCCAGCACTGGCATCATGACATCCAGAAGAACCAGGTCCGGGTGTCTCTCCACGACGATGTCAACAGCCTCCTGTCCATTGGTGGCCTTAAGTACGTGATAGCCCTCGGTGACCAGGTTGGCTTCCATTAGCCGCAAATAACGTGGCTCGTCATCGACAATCAGAATCGTCCCCATATATGCCTCCTCTGCCAATTATGATGGTTGGTGATCGCAAGGTAAGTAGATGCAAAAGGTGCTACCTTCACCAATTTCGGATTGGACTGTAATTTCGCCATTGTGCGCCTGGATGATCTTTCGGCAGATATATAGACCCAGGCCGGTGCCACGGGCAGATGTACTGCTCCCCGGGACTCTGTAGAAACGTTGGAAAAGCAAGGGGAGATGTGCGGCAGATATACCGGGGCCGTGATCTTGAATAAAGATGCAAGCCCTGTCGTCTTGTTTTTCAACCAGAATGGTAACTGGCGAATTGGGGGCATATTTGATCGCGTTGTTAATGATATTGTTTACCACCTGCGCCAGCCGGGCAGGGTCTGCCTGAATTTGCAGGCCGGGTGAGTTGATCTTTACTTCGATATCCAGGTTTTCATTGCGAGAGCGGGCGTGCAGGGCGATATCCCGCAGTACGACCTCCAGGCGGACAATCTGAAAGTTCATGCTCAGGGTGCCGGATTGCAAGCGCGACGAGTCCAGCAAATCATCGATCAGCTCTCGCAGCCTATCAGTCTCTTCATCTATAATTGTCAGGAATTCCCGGCGAGTCGCGTCATCCCAGACGATGTCTTCGCGCAGCAGCGTGGTGGCATAGCCTTTGACAAACCCTAGCGGCGTGAGCAATTCATGGGAAATGGTGGCAATAAAGTCTTCCTGTAAATGATCCAGACGTTGTTTGGCCTCCAGCTCGGCAATATGCTCGATGAATTGACGATGTTCTAACAAATGGGCGATGTGCAAAGCGAAATGGCCGGCCAGGTAGGTTTGTTCTGGCTGGTATGGCGGGCCACCAAAGCGGATGAAGACCAATGCGCCGAATAATTTATTGGCGATGTGCAATGGCAGGCCCAGGAAGTGACGGTTATCCGTACGGTCCTGGTGTGAGTTTTCATCCTCTATTTTGAGGACTTGCTGGTGAGATTGGATGACCTGTTGTGCAATGGCTTCTCCCCAGGCCAGGTCCGCTTCTCGGAATCGACCGCGACCCACTACGCGCACGTAGGTCGGTTCGGATGAACCATCCTTGTTTTGTGAGTAAAGAACGACGCTATCGAAGATAAATACGGGTCGCGCCAGCCGGATGATTTTATCCAGCGCGGATTCAACCGCCTCTGCCTCAATCACTACCTGGCTGATGGTATATACAGCCTCAAGTTCGCGTGGTTGAAGTGTAAGAGGTGGTTGGTGGTCTGTGTTCATTTTCTCACGGCTGCCTGGCTGGGATTAGAGCCTGTTTGGGTAACAGGCAGGCTGAATTCAAATCGCGAACCTCGCCCAACCATCGAATGTACTTTTACCATTGAGCCATGCGCCTCGATGATCCGGCGTACCATGGCCAGCCCCAGCCCAGTACCCGCATAACGCCGGGTGGCCGACCCATCTAATTGGTGAAATGGTTCGAAGATTTCGGACATACGCTCTTCGGGGATGCCAATACCTGTATCGAGCACGGCAACGTGTATCAATCCACTGTCGGCCGATGCCTGGACAATCACCTTCCCGCCTTTAGGGGTGAATTTTAAGGCATTGTCCAACAGTTGCAGAAGCACCCACCCAATTTTATCCTCGTCGGCCTGTATGGGGGGGATATTTGGAGCAATGGATGTGCTCAAGGCAATTTCCTGGTTGGCGGCCCGGTGCCGGTAGCGTTCCACAGCTACAAGAATTAACTTGTCGATTTCTGTTTGCTGCAGGTTCAGGCTGAGTTCGCCGCGCGATGCCAATGAGAATTGGATCAGATCTTCGATCAGGCGTTCCAGGCGCGTCTCGGCCCGTTTTAGAACGGTCAATGCATCTTCTTGCGCCGGGTTTAACGGCCCCAGCCCGCCATCGGCGAGCAGATCCAGGTAGCCTTTGATATGCGTAAGGGGCGTGCGCAGTTCGTGCGAAATGTTGGCGATGAAATTTGATTTCAGATGGTTAAGCTCAGAAAGCCGCTCCAGGGCTTTTTGCAGTTCCTGAGTTCTTTCTTGAACGCGCTGTTTGAGAGACTGGTTGGCTTCGCTTAACGCAGTTTGAAGCTCTAAAATTTGAGCGGTAATCACCTGGTCGAGAGTCTCGCGAGTGGTCAGGCCCAATTCAAGTAGAGCTTGCCCTAGTAAAACCGGCTGGCCGTCTGCCGCTTTTTGTTTTTGATATCCCAAGGCTTTCTGCAGATCGTCCTGCTTGATCAATCCACGCTTGATCATGTAGTCTCCAATGCGTGGCACCAGTACCTCAGGAACCAGTGGCATACCACTGGGCAGACTGGCTGGCAGCATGACCTGCTGCTCTGCCAGGACAGCGGCCATTGCTAAATCGACCCCACAATGCTCACAGTAGCGCAATTGGGGTAAAACGGGTTGTCCACAGCGAGGGCAGGTAATTTCTGTGCTCATTTTTTCCACCGTGAGAATAATGACTTATCATATCATATCCTTATTTTCTTGCAGAAGCAAGAGGAAGGCGCAAATTCATTCCGCATAGCTTTTTCGACACAATCCGTTTAGCCGGGAATGGCTGCAAGAGCGGTCTGGCGCTATTGGTTGCAGGTAAATTTTATGGGAAATTGATGTCGTATGCAAACCGGATTGCAATGGGCATTGTAAAGTGTTTGTAAGGTATTGGAGGAGCGTTTTAGGGCATAATTACAGCCACATTTCAAATTAACTCAGGAGATCCACGGCGCTGGAGAAGCAAGGTTCATGTATTCCTCTTCTATTGCCACATATCGTAGCACAATGATGAATTTAAAGGCAGCAACAAGCACTCGGGTCCTGGTGGTAGATGACGATCATGATACAACCGAGCTTTTAAAGATCGTTCTGGAACCCAATGCTTTTGAGGTAATTGCTGTTAATTCTGGCCAGGAAGGGATCGAATTGGCGCGGAAGATGGACCCAGATGTGATGGTTGTCGATTTGCTCATGCCTGGTACGGATGGGATGAAAGTTTGCCGGGAGGTTCGCCGTTTTAGCAATGTGCCTATTCTGGTGTTATCGGCATTAGGCAGGCGCGGGGTTGCAGAGCAGGCTCTAGAGCAAGGAGCGGACGATTTTTTGATCAAGCCGATGAACAATAACCTGTTGGTGGCATCGATCAACAAGCTGGCCAGGCGGTCACGCAGCGGGCAAAAGCTGCCTGGTAAGAACGGTGATATTGCAAAAGAGTAGAAACTCTGGCCCTCGTATATGTGCCTATTAATTGGCAAAATGCCCCTTTGAAGCTCAGACAACTTGGATTAGAATAAATGATCCGCACCCGGCATGTGGCCTGTGCAAATGGATCGCATGAGGTGAGGGTCAAACAAGTTTCATAGGAGGCGCGTCGTGCAAACGTGTTCTGTATGTCATGTTCAATCCCCCGATTCGGCGGTCAATTGCCAGGGTTGCGGCGTGATTTTGAGCGAATGGTCAGAGACTGCGGTCGCTCTCAAACGCTTGCAGGAAAACCCGCGTGTCCTTTATGTGCGCATTTCGGTCTCTGGCGATTGTTGCCCGGCCTGTCGCCAGGCAGAAGGGGCTTACATTAAAGAGCAGGCGCCCCTCTTGCCAATTCGTGGCTGCTCTCATGGCCTGGGCTGCCGCTGTTATTACCAGCCTGTGCTGGACGAAGTCTACCCATAATCTTATTTGGTATGAACCGTTTTGTGTGGCGGGCGGATGCCATCCGCCCCTACAGCTTTTTCTTATCGCTGTGAGCTATTGGGCATGGCAGGCGCCGTGTACATTCAAAGTGCACCTGGGCAATTTTTGCACAGCCAGCCAGGATCGGGCACCCGGCTGGCCCGATTGATGGTGCTATTGCAGTTGGGTGCGAACGAACTGTAATGCCGCGTCACGGTTTTGTAATTCACCTGCTGCCTGCGCTTCGCGGATTTGTTCCAGGAGTTGCCCGATTTGCGGGCCTGGGGCGAGCCGAAATATTTCCATTAGATCATTCCCGTTTACCAACGCAGGGGGTGAAACGCTTTCCTGAGGGCGTTCCCACCAGGCCTCCAACAAGATGCGAGCAACATCCAGTTGCCTGTTCCACACAGCCTGGGGTAGGGTGACCCCATAGGTCGCCAGGGTATCTGCCAACGATAGCAGACAAATGTCCACTCCCGCCGGTCCCGTGTCGCGGAAGAAGCGATAAATGGCGCGCGGTGAAGGCGTTTCTGGGGCCTGGGCTAATAGCAATGGGCGCATGTGATGGCGGACGATGGTTGCCAGGCGTTCGATTTCGGGGTTGCTCAGGCGCCATGCTTTGCCCCGTTGGCGCACCAGTTCGGCGCCCAGCGCCTCGTGTTCCAGGAAACGGATACGGCCATCTTCGACGCGTTGGAATGTGTCCGGTTTGCCGGTATCGTGATACAGGGCAGCAACCAGCAGCAGAGCACGCAGCGGGCGGTCGGGGTTGAGAGGTGTGTTCAGGTGCTGCTCGATTTGCTGCCGGTAACGCCCCAGGCGCAACGAGACCAGTCCCATCGTCCAATTGGCGGCTTCCTGAGGATCATGGCGCGGTTGCAATATACTGATCAACGTGTCCAGTTTCTGTGCAGTGTTCAGGGTGTGCTCCCAGACATCCTCAACATGGGGCTTAGATTGAGAGACGTTTTTCAGGGGGGGCAACTCGGGTAGGATGTCGTCTAAAATTCCCAGGATATCGCAAGTGCGCAATGCAGTAAGCGGCGAACGCCCCAGGAGCATTTTAAATATCTCATCGCGCAGGCGCTCTGCTGTCACATTGGCCAGGCCGGGTTGTGCCTGGTGCATCTGGCGGCGCAGCTCGGGGATGATCTTCAATTCGAACTCCACTGCCAGGCGGATGCACCGCAGAATGCGCACCGGATCGTCCTGCAAAGCAGTCTCGGAGCAGGCACGCAAAACGCCTGCCCGCAGGTCGCTTGCGCCGTGCAGCGGATCGATCAGCGTTTGCAGGTTTCTGAGATCCAGCGCCATGGCGTTGATGGTGAAATCGCGCCCCAACAGGTCGCTTTGCAGGTCTGGCCCGCGAAAGGAGCTGAAATCCAGGATAAGCTGGCCTTGTTCGGGGGCGGACAGCAACACCCGCCCGGTATCTCGGTCTGCATCCAGGGGAAAGAATGCGCCTCCCAGGGTGTTGGCGACTCGCCGGCTGGTTGGGATGGCGTTAGACGGCATTACAAAATCCAGATCATGAGTAGGGCGCGCCAGCATCATATCGCGCACTGCCCCACCCACCAGATAAACCGGTTGATTTGCCGGCAGGGCCTCCCCAATCCGTTCTAACAGATGCTTTATGGCGGGGTCTATATTTATCCTCCCGGGTGGTAACGGTTCAAATCGACGGTAGCAATGAAAGGCAGGTTGCGATAATATTCATCCAAATCCAGTCCGTACCCAAAGACAAATTTGTTGGGAATGACGAAGCCACAGTAATCGATGGGCACTTCCACTTCGCGCCGTTCAGGTTTGTCCAGCAGGGTGCAAACCCGCAGGCTGCGGGGATGGCGGGTCTTCAGCAGTTCGAGCACCGAAGCGATGGTGTAACCACTATCAACAATATCTTCGACCAGCAGGACATTGCGATTGTGGATTTCGTCTTTCAGATCCAGGGTGATGCGCACCTGCCCGGTGGATTGGCGCGCGGTGCCATAGGATGTAACTGCCATAAAATCCACTGTGTTGGGCACGCTGATGTGGCGCATTAGATCGGTCAGAAAAAGCACGCCGCCCCTCAGGATGCAAATCAGGTGCAGGTCTGTTCCGTGGTAGTCTTTGCTGATTTGCTGGCCCAGCTCGCGGATACGCTTTTCCAGTTTACTTTCACTGACCAGAATCTCATCAATGAACTCGTGATAATCTTGCATCATACAAACTCCGAAAGATATGTTTTATTTCATTGGTACTTCATGGTGCTTGCGACAGCGGGCTTCGTAAAGTTCGGCAGCGCCGACGATGACCACCGGGTCGTGATAGCGAGCGGGTTTACCATTTACCAGGCGTTGGGACCGGCAGGCCGGCTCGCCACATACCATACAAATGGCGTGCAGTTTATCTACGATTTCTGCCTTTGCCATGAGCATCGGTATCGGGCCAAATGGCTCACCGCGAAAATCTGTATCCAACCCGGCAACGATCACCCGTATACCGCGCGAGGCAAGCTGCTCGGTGATCAGGATGATCTCTTCGTCGAAGAATTGGGCCTCATCGATACCTACCACTGTTGTAGCGGCATCCAGGCGTTCCACAATCTGGCGGGCGGATTGGATTGGGATGGCGTCGAATTCGCTGCCGGCGTGTGATGTTACCTTTTCGACGGTGTACCGGTTATCGATGGATGGCTTAAAAACCTGCACTTTTTGGCGGGCAATCGTCGCGCGGCGCAGACGGCGTATCAACTCGTCTGTTTTGCCGCAGAACATCGACCCGGTGATGACCTCGATTGATCCGCTATGATGTCTCATGTTGCTCCTCGAACGAAAATTAGGTGAGATGCATTGATCTTGTATTTTACCTTAAACCAAAGAGCGGGCGGCATAACCGCTCGCTCTTGTATAACCTCGAGATTACTTTGTATCACTCATCGGGTGGAGAATACAAAGAAAATACCCTTTTCTAAACCACAATTTCTGTGGCTGCCTCGGGCAGATCGTATCCGCTCTGGCGCAGGCGCTTCTTCAGATCGGCCAGGGCTTTGCGGCCGAACCCATCGATGGCCAGGAGGGTGTTCTCGCCCTCGGCAAGTTTTTCCAGAGCGTGGCCAACCGTAATAACGCCGGCTGCGGCCAGTGCTGCGATGGGGCGAGCGCCCAGGTCGAACTCGTTGAGCGGGCGATCCAGGGATGTGCGCGCGGCCTGGCGAGCTTCTGCTTCGGCGATGAATTGCTGGCGAGCTTGCAGTTTTTTGTAGAAGCGATCTACCTGGCCTTCCGTGTCCACGATGCGCTGTTCGCCAGTGAAAAAGGGGTGGCACTTCGAGCATACATCGGTGCGGATAACTTTCCTGGTCGATCCAGTCTTCCAGGTGTTTCCACAGGCACAAATGACCTGTGCATCTGTATAATAGGTGGGTTGGATACCTTTCTTCATAGCTAAATACCTTTACTCGCTGGCCTGTTGAGCCTCAGCTTCTTCTGCCGGTACGACGCTGACCTGTTTGCGGTCATCGCGCAGAGGGCTGTAAACGACGACGCCATCTGCTGTTGCAAACAGGGTATCATCTTTGCCGACGCCCACGTTGCGACCGGGTTTGATGCGGGTACCGCGCTGGCGAACCAGGATGTTACCCGAAAGGACAAACTCGCCGCCAAAGCGCTTGACGCCGAGGCGCTGGCTCTGGCTATCACGCCCGTTGCGGCTGGAACCGCCACCTTTCTTGTGTGCCATAATTACTCCTCCTTCCCGTCCAAAGTGATCGCATCGATCTGCAAACGAGTATATTTCTGGCGATGACCGGTTTTGCGGCGAATGCGCTTTTTAGGTTTGTAGCGAAACACCACAACCTTGGGGCCTTTGACCTGTGCCAGGACCGTAGCCTGAACTTTTGCGCCGGCCACCAGCGGTTTTCCTACACTTACCTGATCACCGTCCACAACCAACAGCACACGTTCCAGGTCAACCTGTTCACCGATCTCGATCGGGAAATGATCGACTTCGATCGCGCCACCTTCGACGGCTTTGTATTGCTTGCCGCCATCTTCAACAATCGCGTACTTCATTTTAAAGCTCCTCCAAGCTTCACTTCACCACTCACGTCGCGCACAGAACTGCAGGCGGGGCATTTGGCCCAGGCGACCCTGGCGCAACAGTGCGGGGAAGTTGGGGATAGGGATACAAGATGATGCCCCGGCATTGGGCCGGGACAATGCGGGCTGTATTATACCGGGATTGTGGATCGCTGTCAACAAATTTGCGCCATGATTTTTCGCAATTGGCCGATCTGCAGTCCTGTGAACTCCTGGCTTTTTTATTAGAATTTTACCGGTTCGATCCATTCCCAACAAAATTGTACATTGCCTGACTGTGCAAAAAATAGTAAGATTGTACTGATGAATACACAGTGTGCCAATTGCGGCTTTAACAACCCTCCCGGGATGCGTTTCTGTGGAAACTGCGGGACACGCCTGGAAGCGGCCGCATCTGTCGATAGTGCACCGCCGCCCAGTCCATTTACTCCTGAATTTGGTACGATGATGGGCTCTGATCTGGCCGAACGGTTACGCCGGGCAGGGGTGGAGGCCAGCGGGCAACGCCGCAATGTTACGGTATTGTTTGCAGATATCTCGGGATACACGGCGCTTTCCGGGCGTATCGACGGAGAAGACCTGTACAACCTGGTGCAAGAATATGTCCGCACCCTTTCAAACAATGTATATAAGTATGAGGGGGTGGTAGATAAGCTTACTGGTGATGGTTTGATGGCGCTATTTGGGGCGCCGATCTCTCACGAGAATAATGCCGAACGGGCCGTGCGCGCTGCGCTGGACATGCAGAATGACTTGCACGAGATGAGCCGCAAAGTATGGAAGGAATTGGGTGTCGACCTAAATGTCCGTATCGGTCTGCACTCGGGTTCTGTCATTGTGGGCGGAATTGGCTCGGATTTATTGATGAATTACACTGCCATTGGGGACACGGTGAACCTGGCTCATCGTATTGAGGAGGCTGCCCCTCCAGGGGCCATCCTGATCAGCGAGGCAGTTTTCAAGCAAGTCAGGGCCTTTTTCGATTGCCAGCAAATCTCGGTGCTTAACCCCAAGGGGATTGCTCATCCGGTGGTAGCTTACCGGGTGGTAGGACTGAGAACACAGGCGGGTTCGGTGCGAGGCATCGAGGGGTTGCGCGCGCCGATGATCGGGCGCGATCAGGAGTTGATCCAGCTTAAGCAGGCTGCCCAGGATATGGTTGAAAATCGTCGCGGCCAGTTTGCTTTGATCACCGGTGACGCCGGCCTGGGTAAAAGCCGTTTGACCGCTGAGTTCAAGGCATCTTTGGATCAGGCGAATGTGCGCATCCTTGAGGGCCAAAGCCTGGCATACCGGCGTGTTTCGTACTGGTTGATCCGCGAGGTGCTTCTCAATTACCTGGGGTTGCCCTCCACGACGCATCCTTTGCAAGTGCGTGAGCGGCTCAAACGATATACGTATCAGTTGATGGGAAGCCAGGCCAGCGAGGCGCTCCCTTATCTTGAGCATTTGATGTCGCTGCCTTATTCGGACCCGCAGGCCGGGGAACGTGTGCGGCGCATGGAAGCTGGCCAGCTACGCCAACAGGTATTCCTGGCAGTACGCGACCTTTTATTGTTGGAGTCTTACAATTTACCGCTTGTGTTGGTGTTGGATGATTTACACTGGGCGGACGAAGTTTCTTTAGATTTGTTATATTTCCTGCTCGAAGTGTTGCGCCAATCACCGATTTTTATTCTGGCGATTTCGCGCAGCATCGAAGCCGGCGCCCTGGAGCGAGCGGTGATTTGGGCCCGGCAAAATTTAGTGGAGCGGTTCCGGCATATCCCGTTGCAGAACCTGTCGTTGGATCAGAGCAAGCAATTGCTCTATTTGCTGCTCTCGATTCCTGATTTGCCGGAAAGCTTACGCGAGCAGATCGTCCAGCGCGCGGCTGGTGTGCCGTTCTATCTGGAAGAAATATTGCGCATGTTGATCGACCAGGGGGTAATCCGAAATGACAACGGCCGCTGGCAAGTTGTCCCTGGGGCAGATGTGTCTTCATTGGGGGTACCCGATACTTTACAGGAGTTGATCCTGGCCCGTTTTGACCGTCTGCAACCGGCCCAACGTAAGCTCCTGCAAGTTGCATCCGTTATTGGCAAGGATTTTAGTTTGCCGGTTTTGAGTGCCGTTATCCAGGATGCAGAGTCTCTCGGTTTGCATGCCGCCCTGGATGTGGTCGTAGAACGAGAGTTTATCTTGCCACAGCCTGGGGCTTCCGATACGGAATATACCTTTCGCCATATCCTCATGTCGGATGCCATCTACGGTACGATGTTGCGTAAAGATCGCAGCGTGCTGCATGGACAGGTGGCAGATTCTATCGAGCAGTTATATGCCGACCGCCTGGAAGAACAGGTCGAAGTGCTGGCTAATCATTACCGGTGGAGCCCACGACTGGACCGCGCTTTGCACTATTTGATCCTGGCCGGGCAGAAAGCGGCGCGCAATCATGTCAACCTGCAAGCGCGCCAGCATTTCGATGTGGCGCTGGAATTATTGCCCGTTGTTACCCACACAGCTTACCAGGCATACCAGGTGCATAGTGGGATGGGTGACGCGCGGCTGTTTTCCGGCGATTATGCTGAGGCACGCGCCGATTACGAACACGCCCTGGAAACACTTTCGCAGGAAGAGGCAGGGACTTGTGTTGAAGAGCATAGCTCGCTGCAGCGCAAGATCGCGCGGACTTTTGAAAGACAGGGCGACTATGACCAGGCCGTTGCGCATTTGAGTATGGCGCAGAATGTTTTAGATGGCTTACCCACGGCATTCCCCGTTGAACGCGCCCAGGTCTGGAACGATCTGGCCTGGATCTACTTCCGCCGTGGAAATTTTCCCGAAGCTGATAAGTTGCTCAATAAAGCACTCAGCCTGGTTAAATCGAGCGATGCTTACGATGTGATCGCCTCAATTTATAATCGCTTGGGCGGAGTGGCCTACAATCAGGGCAATTGGGAAGGAGCAGCGACTTTCTTGCGCCGGAGTATTGCCATTCGCGAGTCGATTCGCGACCTGGCGAACCTGGCTACTTCATTTAACAACCTGGGTTTATTAGAGATTGAGATGGGCCATTTTGATAGCGCTCTGGAAAACCTGACGCGAAGTTATGAATTGAAAACGCGCCTGGGCCAGGCAGAGGGTGTGGCAATGGCACTCAACAACCTGGGATGGCTGCGCATCCAGCGTGGTGAATTGGATGAAGCACGCCAGGTTTTACAGCAGGCGCTCGATCTGTCTCAGCAGATTGGCTATACTTCATTGTACTGGCAAGTGCTGGCAAATATGGGTGAGATGTACCTGGCCGCGGAGGATTGGGAGCAAGCCCGGCGGGTTTTGGATGAGACTGCTCGCGCCTGGCAAGAACTGGGTGTAACAGACCAACTGGCCGACAATTATCGCCAGTTGGGCGAGGCGGCCCTGGGCAGCGGTAATATTGAAGCAGCCCTGGGTTGGGTTAAGAAGGCGGGTGATCTATTGGAAGAGATCGGCAATGCGGCCAACAGCCACTCGGCAGTCTGGCGTGCTCGTTATTTGCGCCTGCGCGGTCGATTGTCCATTCGCCTGGGTGATTGGCATGCTGCTCAGACTTATCTCGAAGAGAGCCGGGCGATTTTTCACAAGTTGCGCAGCCGCCTGGATCAAGCGCGTATTCTTTACTGCCTGGGCGAATTAGCACAGGCCCAGGGCGAACAGGCTGTAGCACAGGAGCGTTATACCCAGGCGGTCGCTATTTTCCGGGCGATCGGTGCACGCCTGGATGTCCAACGGGCTGAACAGGCCATCCAAAAACAATAAAGTTGCAGTTCAGATGAATAGGATGAAAAAAAGACGCCCAGCCGGGCGTCTTTTTTTCATCTGAATTTCGGTTGTTTTGTGTAGCCCATCGAGGTGGGCTACACAAAAGCTTGGAAAGTAATTGTTTTGCTCAACGATCAGTCGTTATTCTCGGGTACCGAGTCGCCCCAGAAGCCAGCGTCACCCCAGAAGCCAGCGTCACCCCAGAAGCCAGCGTCACCCCAGAAGCCAGCGTCACCCCAGAAGCCGGCGTCATCCCAGAAGCCATCGCCCCAGAAGCCGCCATCGCCCCAGAAGCCGCCGTCGCCCCAGAAGCCGCCATCGCCCCAGAAGCCGCCGTCACCCCAGAAGCCGCCGTCACCCCAGAAGCCGCCGTCACCCCAGAAGCCGCCATCGCCCCAGAAGCCGCCCAGGTCGTTGAAGTTCTCGTCGCCCCAGAAGCCGCCGACGCTTCCATAGGTGCCGTCTGCAGAGTACCAGCCGGCGTCGCCCCAGAAGCCGCCATCGCCCCAGAAGCCACCTGCGTCGCCCCAGAAGCCGCCAGCGTCACCCCAGAAGCCACCAGCATCGCCCCAGAAGCCGCCATCACCCCAGAAGCCGCCGTCGCCCCAGAAGCCGCCGTCGCCCCAGAAGCCACCGGCGTCGCCCCAGAAGCCACCGGCGTCGCCCCAGAAGCCGCCGTCGCCCCAGAAGCCGCCTGCGTCGCCCCAGAAGCCGCCAGCATCGCCCCAGAAGCCGCCGTCGCCCCAGAAGCCGCCAGCGGCGGGTGGCATGGTGACGCCATCCCAAACGCCAGCTCCACCGGCCCAGGTGCCATTATCGCCGTACAGCCGATAGACGCCCTGGTCATCGCGGTAGGTGTAGCCAAGATAGTGCTTCTGGTGGGTCAGGTCAGCAACGATGTTCATGCCACTGTTGGCCGGGCCACCCGTTAGATTGGCATATACTGCCAGCGGAGCAAAGGCCCGTCCGAAACCTTGCTGCCACACTTTGTAACCCGCTTCGTGAGTCTCAGGGTTGAACTGTGGAATGGCTGTAGCGCTCAGGCGATACTTGACCATATCGGGGGTCAGGTTTGGATTGCGTTGCAGCATGAGGGCAACGATGCCTGTTACCACCGCCGCGGACTGAGACGTGCCGGCCAGCTTGAAGTAATCTTTGGCGACCACATTATCCGGGAAATTCCTGCCCAGATAGGTGTCATCGTCCATCAACGAGACAATGTGTCCACCAGGAGCGACGAGGTCGGGCTTGATGAAGCCGTCGAAGGTTGGCCCGACAGAAGAGAAGGCTGGGATGTAGTCGTCGCTCCAATCATCCGGTGTGTAAGCATCCGTGAATGCACCCACCGTAATGACGTAAGGGTTGTTGCCTGGCACGCCGATGGTCAGGGGATTGGGGCCATTGTTACCAGCCGCGGTAACGACCACAATGCCCTTTTTCCAGGCAAACATCAGGGCCTGGTTGACTGGATCAGCCCAATAGGGAGAGCGAACTGCGGCTGACATGGAGAAGTTCAGCACACGGGTCCCATATCTGCCCTTGGTGGTTACTACCCAGGCAATGCCCTTGATGACATCTTCATAGGTGGCATAGCCGCTTTCGTCGGCGACACGGCCAACTACCAGCTTGACGTTCGGCGCCACGCCGTTCCACTCGCCATCTTCGCCCTTATCGCTGTTGGCGATCACGCCGGCAACGTGCGTCCCATGGCCGTTCGGGTCGTCCATCTGGCCTCTGCCGCCCCTTCGGGTGAAGTCCTTCCAGGCCAAAACGCGGTTACCCCTGCCGTTGGTCGGCTTGGTCAGGCCATCCATCCTGGCCATGCCCGTGTCCAGCAGAGCCACGGTTACGCCCTGGCCAGTAATACCGCCAGCCCATACTGCTTCTGTTCCGACGACATCCGGGTAGTCGGTGGAAGGAGCACCCGGCTTATTCCCATGGGCCGGGGATGCGCCCTCGATGCTATTCGAGCGCATCTGGTAATTGACGGTCAGGCGAACATTTTGTTCCGCAGCCAGGCTTTTGGCAGCCTCGGGTGCGAGCAATGCCCCAACGCCGTTGATAATTTCCAGCCGAGAGGTAATTTCCCCGCCGTATTTTTCGACCAGTGCGGCTGCTTCCTCCATGGATGTGCTCTGGACGATGAACGATTGGGGTTCTACGGCCGCTTTAGCGGTTGGGGCGCTGGCTGGTACCACCACAAAGGAGAATACCACAGCCAGCAAAACGATCCAGGTAATGATTTGTTTAGCCTTGATGGGTTGCCCGGTTTTCATTACGACCTCCAGTTCTTTTCTTACATAAAACTATGCTTTGGCAACGATGATGATGTTGGCTAGACCGAGCCTGGATAAAGAACTGCGAGCCTGGAATTCCCAGGCTCGCCAGCAGTGACATTCTTGGTATAAGTCCGTCTCCTTCGGCAGCCTGGCAGTCATAACCATAACGGTTTTAGACCCATGGCTTTGCGCCCCCGGCTTTCACCGGGTTTGCCTTTTCGGTCTAAGTGGAGTATAGCATAAAAACCGCGTAAAGTCAATAGAAAAATGTAATTTTAATTTTTACGCAATTGGAATTGAATATTCTTGAACGAAAAGTAGTTCGCATTCCTTTTTGCCGGGATTATGCCTTGTTGCAAGTATAGAAGCCTGCCGTCATTTTTTAGGGCGGGTTTGTCGAGGTAAAGCGAGAGGCAGTATTTCCCGCCGAATCGCAACACTTGTGGTAAACTATTTGTTTGGTGTTTCCGCTTCAGCAATTAATTTCATTCATCAGGAGATAAGGACAATGGCTGAAAAGAAATGGGTATATCTGTTTAGTGAGGTGGCGCAGGCCGAAGCCGCTGCCGGCGGAGATTGGGAAGGCGTGCGCGCATTATTGGGTGGCAAAGGCGCCGGCCTGGCGGATATGACGCGCGCCGGGGTGCCGGTTCCGCCTGGTTTTACGGTGACCACTGAGGCCTGTAACGCTTACCTGGCTGAAGGTAGCAAGTTCCCTGCGGGTATGTGGGAACAAGAACTGGCTGCGCTCAAGCAGGTCGAAGCTCAGGCAGGCAAAAAATTCGGTGATGCGGCGGCCCCGCTGCTGGTTTCTTGCCGTTCCGGTGCCAAGTTTTCCATGCCGGGTATGATGGATACCGTGCTGAATATCGGCCTGACTGACAAGACGGTCGAGGGTATGATCGCCAAAGGCGCCGACCCGCGCTTTGTTTACGACTCATATCGCCGCCTGGTAGAGATGTTTGGCGCGGTAGTGTTGGGCATCCCTGACGAGGCTTTTGAAGAACCCCTGGCCGAGTATAAAGCACACAAAGGTTATAAGCTGGATACCGAGATGACCGCTGATGACTGGAAGGCGATGACCGAGACCTTCAAGGCAGTGGTCAAAAAACACAAGGGCTTTGATTTCCCCCAGGATCCGTACAAACAGCTTGAACTGGCCACCGAAGCGGTCTTCAAATCCTGGAACGGCAAACGCGCTGTAGATTATCGCAATGCGGCTGGTATTGCCCACGACCTGGGCACCGCGGTCAACATTGTGACCATGGTCTTTGGCAATATGGGTTGGGATTCGGGTACCGGCGTGGCCTTCACCCGTGACCCGGCTACCGGTGAGAACAAGATGTATGGTGATTACCTGCTCAACGCCCAGGGTGAAGACGTGGTGGCAGGCATTCGCAACACTGAAAAGATCGACAACCTGTCGAAGGAACTCCCTGAAGCCTACAAGGAATTTTTGGATATCTGCGCCAGGCTGGAAAAGCACTATCGCGAGATGCAAGATGTGGAGTTCACCATCGAAGATAAGAAGCTGTGGATGCTGCAGACCCGCACCGGCAAGCGCACCGCCAAGGCTGCGGTCAAGATCGCAGTGGATATGGCCAACGAGGGCCTGATCACGAAGGAAGAAGCGATCCTGCGCGTGACCCCCGAAAACGTCGATACGTTGCTGCACCCGCAGTTCGACGATAAAGCCAAGGCCGAAGCCGCCAAGAGCGGCAAGCAATTTGCCAAGGGCGTGAATGCTTCGCCAGGCGCTGCGGTAGGCCGGGTGTATTTCGACGCCGACACCGCCGAAAAGATGGCCAAAGAGGAAAAACAGGCCGTCATCATGGTGCGGCCTTTCACCAAGCCGGATGATGTGCACGGCATGCTGGCATCCAAGGGCATTCTGACCAGCGAAGGCGGCGCCACCTCGCATGCCGCGGTGGTCGCTCGCCAGTTCGGCGTGCCCTGCGTGGTGGGTGCGGCGATGGTGCGCATCGACCTGGAAAAACGCCAGATGGAAGCGGGCGATGTGCTGGTCAAGGAAGGCGAATGGATCTCCGTAGATGGCACCTCTGGCCAGGTCTTCCTGGGCCAGATCCCTACCATCGCTCCGAAGCTGGAAGAGCAGACCGATCTACTCACCCTGCTCAAGTGGGCGGATGATATCTGCGCTACCCCTGGTATCCGCCAGGTGCCTGAAGGTTGGCCGACGCGCGGTTTGCAGGTGTGGGCAAATGCCGACTATCCGGCTGACGCCCGCCGGGCCCGCTCCTATGGCGCGGTTGGTATCGGCCTGTGCCGCACCGAGCACATGTTCTTCGAGACAGAGCGCCTGCCCATCGTGCAGCGCATGATCCTTTCGGGCACTTCCGAAGGACGAACGGCGGCTTTGAATGAACTGCTGCCCTACCAGCGCAGCGATTTTGCCGGCCTGTTCAACGCCATGGATGGCCACCCGGTGATCATCCGCTTGATCGACCCGCCGTTGCACGAGTTCATGCCCGACGAAGAGAAGCTCCTGGAGGAAGTCGTCACCATGCGTGTGAAAGGCGAAACCCAGGGCCTGGCCGAGAAAGAATCTTTGCTGGCCAGCATCCGCTCAATGCACGAGAGCAACCCGATGATGGGTCTGCGTGGCGTGCGCCTGAGCATTTATATGCCCGAGATCGTCGAGATGCAAGTGCGGGCGATCTTCGAGGCCGCTGCCGATGAGACGCTCAAGGGTGTGGTGGTCAAGCCTGAGGTGATGATCCCGCTGACCGGCACGGTCAAGGAACTGGAATGGATCCAGCCGCGCCTGGAGCGCATCGCCAAAGCGGTGATGGAAGAGAAGGGTGTGTCTTTCGAGTATAAATTCGGCACGATGATCGAGATCCCGCGCGCCTGCGTGACCGCCCACGAGATCGCCAAGGTAGCCGAGTTCTTCTCCTTCGGCACCAACGACCTGACCCAAATGACTTTCGGTTACAGCCGTGACGACGCCGAGCGCAACTTCCTGATCAAGTACGTGGAAGAGGGCATTCTGCCCAAGAACCCGTTCCAGACGCTGGACCGCGGCGGCGTTGGGCGCCTGATGGATATGGCGGTGAAAGATGGCCGCGCTGCCCGCCTCAACCTGGAAGTGGGTATCTGCGGCGAGCACGGCGGCGACCCGAACTCGATCGAGTTCTGCCACCTGGTCGGCAACAACTACGTAAGCTGCTCGCCGTTCCGCGTGCCGATCGCCCGCCTGGCGGCTGCCCATGCGGCGCTCAAGCACAGCGGCAAGAAAGTCGCCGAAGACAAGTAAAACCACGAATTGAGTCGTGAGTAACCTCCAGGCCCCTCGCTGCACAGCGAGGGGCCTGTATGCTATCGTGAATCAAGGGCGGATGACAAAAGCGACGCCCACCATGCCGGCGCCGGAATGCGGCGACATCCCCGGGTTGAGTTCGGTGAAGATCACCTCCGGCGGGCAGGGCAGCGCCTGGCATGCCATTGCCTGGAGCAGGCGCGCTTCGGCGGGGTTGTCCGCATGGGCGACGGCCAGGCGCTCAATGGGCCGGCCGCCGCACGCTTTTTCAGCCAGGTCGATCACCCGGCGTAGCGCCTTGTGCCAGGTGCGTACGCGCTCCAATAAAGCCAGCTTACCGTCTTTGATGGTCAGGATGGGCTTGATATCCAGCGCGGTCGCCATCCCGGCTGCCAGGTGGTTTACCCGCCCGCTCATCGCCAGGTATTTCAGCGTGGGCAGCGTTCCGAAGAGATGGGTGCGCCGGCGTACGTCCTCTGCCAGGGCCAGGATGCGCTCCCGGCTCTCCCCGGCCAGGGCGGCTTCAGCAGCGGCCAGCACCATGAAACCCTGGCCCATGGTCAGTGTGTGACTGTCGACGACCGTGATTTCCTTGCCGGAAAGCAAGTCGCAGGCGCTGAGGGCGGCTTTGTAGGTGGCGCTGACCTCGCTGCTGACGCAGAAGCAGATCACCTGTTCGGCGCCCGACTCGAAGGCGGCCTGGTAAGCGGCGGCGAACTGGCCGGGCGAGGGGGCGGCGGTGGTTGGCAACTTGCCTTCCCGGTCGACGCGGGCAAACAAAGCCGCGTCGTCGATCTGGTAGACTGCCTGGTAACTTTGATTGCCAAAGATGACGGTCTGTGGCACCTGCCGGATGGAATAGCGCTCTACCAGGTCGAGCAGCAGGCTGGCATTGGTATCGGTGACAATTGCAATTGCAGGCATCCTCCTCCAGGCCCTTCAAAGGATCGAACAGAAATTTGAGTCGATCGAGTTGTTATGTTAACCCGCAAGAGCGGAGAGCGTTGCTTGGAAAAGTATGCGTTATACTACGCCCCACATCTTATGGCCACGCTGATCCTGTCAAAATTAGACGACCTGGAAGTCTACCGGCGCCATTTTATGGATGCGCCTGGCTGGCGCCCCTATGTGCGTGGCGTCTGCCTGCGGCACAGGCTCTTGCCTTGCCAGACCATCCGCGCCGGGTTGCCAGGCACTTACCCCACGTTCATCGTCGACGAAAGGTGGGTGATCAAGTTTTTCGGGCGGCAGTTCGATGGCGAGACGGCCTTTGCCACCGAGCGCGAAGCGGCCCGGCTGCTGGCCAAGGATGGTTCTTTTCCAGCCCCCAGGGTGCTTGCCCAGGGATGGTTGCTGCCCGGGGAGAGGGGCTGGCCTTGGCCGTATCTGATTTACGAATTCGTGCCTGGCATCAGCATCGGTGAAGTTTATGGCTGGGTCTCTCTAGCAGATCAGCTTGGCCTGGCGCGCGAGCTGGGGAAGATGGCGCGGCGGCTGCACGCCCTGCCCCTGGACGATAGCCCGCTGTTTCGCCCGAGTTGGGAACCCTACCTGGGCACGTTGCGCCTGCAGGCCCGGCGGTGCCAGGAGAACCACCGGCAGTGGGGGTTGCTCCCTGAACGCCTGGTGGACCAGATCGAAGCGTTCTTGCTGCCGGCCGAGAGGCTGCTCGAACCGGGCGCGCCGCCGCACTTGATCCACGCCGACCTGACCCGCGACCATCTGCTCGGGCGGCTGGAAGGTGGGCGCTGGCGCACGCTGGGCCTGATCGATTTTGGCGACGCAATGACCGGCAGCCTGTATTACGAACTGATTGCCCTGCACCTGGATCTGTTTGCCTGCGACACGCGCCTGTTGAGCGCCTTTTTAGACGCTTATGGTGCATCCGAAGCTGCTCACCCGGATTTTCCCCGCAAGGCGATGTGTACTACATTGCTGCACAGTTTCAATGTGTTAGAATGTGTTCGCCTCGTCCGGCCCCGTCTGTTTCAGGCGGATACGCTGGACGAAATGGCATCTTTGCTTTGGAAAGGATAACTTATGTCAACACTACAACGCAGCTCGCTTCGCAGCCTGTCTTCACCCTTCGGTATTACCGCTATTTACTATGCCTCCTTTGTCGGCCTGGGGATGTCCACCTCGGTGATCGGCCCTACTTTGCTCGACCTGGCCAAACAGACGCGCGTTTCTTTGAGCCAGATCAGCCTGATTTTTACTGCGGTCAACCTGGGTTACCTGCTCGGGGCGCTGCTGGTGGGCCGGTTGTACGACCGCCGCTCTGGCCACCCGGTGATGGTGATGGCGCTGCTCCTGGTCTCTGCCTTACTGGCCCTGGTGCCGGTGATGCCGCAACTGGCGCTGCTCATTGTGGCGGTGCTGCTGCTGGGCATTGCCCAGGCCGGCCTGGACGTAGGCGGCAATACGCTGCTGGTCTGGCTGCATCGCGAGCGGGTCAGCCCTTTTATGAACGGCCTGCACCTGTTCTGGGGCGTGGGCAGCGCACTGGCGCCGATCCTGGTCGCTCAGGCCATCCTGATTACCGGCGGCTTTCGGGCAGGGTACTGGCTGATCAGCCTCTTGTTGTTGCCAGTGGCGATGTTGCTCAGCCGCGCCCCCAGCCCGGTTGCTCCGCATAAAGAACCGGGAGCAGCACCGCAACAGGCTGCCAACTGGCCGCTGGTGGCACTCTTTGCCCTGTTCTTTCTGACTTTCGTCGGCGCTGAAGGCGCCTACGGCGGCTGGATTGCCAGCTACGCCGTGGCCACGCAGATCGCCACGCCGGCCATGGCCGCTTACATGACTTCGGCCTATTGGGGAGCGCTTACGCTAAGCCGGTTGATTTCCGTTCCGTTGGCATTGCGTTTCCGCCCGCGCACTTTGCTGATTATCGATCTGGTAGGCTGCCTGGTTGGCCTGAGTCTGGCAGCATTGGGGGGAGGATCGCCAGCAATGATCTGGGTGGCCACGATTGTGTTGGGCATCTCGGTGGCGACGTTGTTCCCGGTTACCATGTCGTTTGCCGGGGAAGTCGTAACGGTCACCGGCCAGTTCACCGGCCTGATGTTCGTCGGCGCCAGCCTGGGCGGGATGCTGGTGCCCTGGCTGATCGGGCAGTTCTTCGAGCCGGTTGGCCCGCAGTCGGCGATGGTGATTATGCTGGTGGATATGGTGGTTTGCGCCGGTGTCTTTGTCTTGCTGAATTGGCTGAAGAGACGTGCGGCTAATTGACTTCGCCTTGCATAACAGGATAAACCCAGGATGCTCCTGCTCTGTGTGCTGCTTGAACCAGCCGCCGATCGGCTGTCCAAAGCTCGGCGCCCAATTGCTCAGCCAGGGCCAGGTAGACTGCCTCATAAGCTGCTACCTGGCCAATGCGCCCTGCCCAATCCAAAACCAGGGCACTGGCTTCCCAGGAAAGGGCAAGCTCCTCAAAAGCCATCGCTTCTAGCTGGCCAATCGACAACCTGGCTCTTTCCACACTCAGGAGGCCTACACTCATCGCTTTCCGCAGGCCAGATAAAACTTCATAACGCCATAAGGCGGGCACAACGATTCTGGCGTGTATCTGCCGCCATTCTTCTATCCGCTGAATGGTCCAGGGTGAGTAAGAGAGTGGGACTACCAGGCTGATACCAATATTCGCATCAATGACAATCAATCTTATGGTTGCCCCCTGGAGTCCCCAAAATTTCATTAGCCTGGTTTTGTCTTTCGGCACGCGCCTCGGCGATTAAGTCACCCTGGTATATCCCATGTTCTTCCTGAATCTGTCCCCGGATCTGATTGAGTTTTTCCAGCGCAACAAGCCGCGCCTGCCATAAAGCATCCGTATCTGTTTCAAGAACCTTTAACCCAAGGCGAATCACTTCGCGAGCAACTTCAGAAATGCTCTGTCCTTCGCGGCGGGCAATTTCTTGCAAGCTGCGGTGCTGTTCAGGTTCTAACAATATTTGCGCACGGTACTTTTGTGTCATTCGATCATCTCCTGTCCAGGCTGAGTATACACCTACACCTACTCAATTACAAGAGATGATTGAAGCGACATTTCAATAACTCAGAAGCGCTACATTAAGGGCAAGTATCACTTGTATAGAGGGTGTTTTTTTTGTATACTCGGTATAGAGTCTTCTTCTTTGACCGAAGGTCATTTGCGTGGCCGGTGCATTGCACGTGTTCTTCGTGCATTGCACCTGAGCAACTTTTGGTGGCTCGGGTTGAAGGTGAGGGGTAGATGTTCACTCATGTTTGAGCATTTTCGGAGGGAAGAAAAACGATGAAGCATTTAAGGTTGCTGAAATTGTGTCTGCTGGCCGCGGCGTGGCTGTGGTTGGCCGGTGCTGTACAGCCTACCCTGGCGAGCCAGGCGCCAGCAGCTACCTCCTGGTTCTATTTTCCTCTGGTGAGGAAAAGCTATACACCCGGCGATGCCCTGGTGATCGATCATACGGCGGCTGATGCCACCCAAATTCCTTCTGCCTGGCTGGATGTGGCCAGGCAGAAGGTGGCCTTTGTGTACGGGCACACTTCACACGGCAGCCAGTTGGTTACCGGGGCGGAATACCTGCGCGACCAGGTGGATGCTGCTCGCTTCAATTTTCTTGTCGCTTCGAACATCATCCCGGCGCAGGTCTCGCCGCCCGCTTTGCGGGATGGCGATGACGGCGGTTGGGGATGGGATGCCAGCACTTTCCTCCAGACGGCGCGCGATCACCTCAACGCAGCCCACGCCAGCGAGGTGGGGCAGATCCGGGTCTTTATGTGGTCGTGGTGCGGGCAAATGTCCGATCCGGGCTTGCCGGACGATACTCCCCAACAATACCTGAATTTCATGGCGCAGCTCGAGCAGGAATATCCTGGCGTTATCTTCGTCTACATGACCGGCCATACGGATAGCGATAACCCTGCTTTGCTCAACCAGCGCAACAATGTGATCCGTGACTACGTGAGCCTCAACAAAAAGAAGCTGTACGATTTCGCCGATATCGAAAGCTACCGGCCGGATGGCACCGCGGTGGCGGACCCGGATGATGCATGTCCGTGGTGCCAGGCGTGGTGCGATGCGCACCCGGCGGACTGCGTCAACCTGCCCGGCAATGACGGCGACTGCGCTCACTCGCACGGTTTCAACTGCAAGTTGAAAGGCCAGGCTTTCTGGTGGCTGGCCGCCCGCCTGGCGGGCTGGGATGGGCATTAAACGCCTGGTATGAAAAATGGGACGCGGATGAACGCAGACGAACGCTGACGCCATTTTTCATTGATCCAGGCTGCCGGCCGCACCCGGCGGGCCGAAGAACAGCGGCAGGTTGACCGGCAGGCTGGCTAAATTTCAAGAACGGGCTGCTTGCCAGCCAGGCTATTCTGCCGGCCTGGCTGCCTGGCCCGGGATCGACTTGCCAGTAGATAGAGCAAGGCAAAGGCCACCAGGTTTAGCCCGAAGCCGGCCCAGGCCGGCAGGCGCAGCCAGAGCAGGGTGGACAGGTAAAGCTCGGCTGCCAGGAACTCGCCGATGAACTGCCAGCCGCGGCGCCGGTAGAGCAGCCACAGGCCGGCAAGCAGGAACCCGGCGAAGGCACTCCACCAGACCAGGCCCTCCCAGGTGTGGTGGGGCAGGCCGCGGCCCTCGGCCAGGGAGCGTATCCCCAGGAGCACGCCGCGCTGCATCAGGCTGTGCGCCGGCTGGACGACCTGGTACTCGACCAGGCGCATGGCCAGGGATGGCGGCGTGGCGTAGCGCATGCGGGTGATCAGGCGGCTGCTTTGCGCATCCACAGGCTGGATGACCAACGCCATGCTCCAGTTGCTATCCGGCTTGCCGCGAAAGACCAGGGCGTGATGTGGATCGACGGCATAAATCCACCAGCCGCCGACACCCTGGCAGACCGAGACGTATTCGTCCACCTGGCGCTGCTGCCATTCGGCGCGTATCTGGCTGGTGTTGTTGATCTCACAGGGGAACAGATCTTCCAGGAATTCGAAGCTGTAGAACCCGGCCCGTTCCTGGCCGAGCTGCACCAGCCAGGGCCAGATCTGTTCTGGCGGTGCCTGGATAGTGACGGCCAGCGTGTTCTGGAAATCGGGATTTTTCGAGAAGTCGTCGCCGGGCAGGGCCTGGGCGGCTTCCTGGGGTGTAGCGCCGCCGTGCAGCACAATCGGGCGGGTGATCAGGGCCAATAACAGGCTGGCGCAGAACAGCAGGGCGGCGAACCCGATGACGGTTGCGATGGATTTCAGGATTTTCATGGTTTATCTCTCCAGGTTAGATTTCTCGGTAATCATCCATATCATTTTCCTTACCTTGAAGGATAGCCCTAAACCGGAGCGAACGCTTCTATCGAAAGATAGAGGCGCGAGTTGATTTTTCTTATCTGGCCGGAGGTTATTTTATGTGGCTTTGTTGGTATAGGGTGCTGCGCACCATATACCAACAAAGAAGAGAGATTATTGGTGGGCAGGACGGGGGGCTTACAACAGGTGAAGCTCCCTGGCAATGGCCAGGGCGTGGGTGCGGCTTTGCGCTCCCAGCTTGCGGCACAGGTTGTGCACGTGCGTCTTAACCGTGCCTTCGGAGACGAACAGTTTTTGGGCGATCTCCTGGTTGGAGAGCCCCTGGGCGAGCAGGCGCAGCACGTCGCTCTCGCGTTGGGTCGGCGGCTCGATCAGGTAGGGGATGGCAGCCGGGGTGTGCTGTTCCTCTCCGGGCGGAGTTGGGAAGGCCGCCAGCAGCCGCAGCGGATAGGCCCGCCGGGTGCTCTCCCGCCGGGCAACGGCCAGGGCGAGCAGTCCGGCGATAGGCTGCCCTTCATCGGCGAACAGGCGGATGTACCCCTGCGGTTCTGCCTGGGCCAGGGCCAGCTCCAGGGCAGACAGGGCGGCTTCCACGCCTCCCTGCCCTTTGTGCGCTACGGCTTTCAGGAGCAGGATCTCGAGCGGGGGCGGGTCCAGTTCCTGCAAGGCGTCCAGCATGCGCAGGGACTCGGCATAACGCCCTTGCGCGCACAGCAGGCGGACAAAGCTCAACCATTCCAGTATCGGGTGTGCGGTTACCCGGGCAGGGTCTGCCTCCAGCCCGGCAGCCTGCGCCCAGGCTGCGGCCGGCGCCAGGCGTCCCAGCTCGATCCAGAGCCGGGCGCGTTGGGCAGCCAGCTCAGCCAGCAGATAGGGGGCATCTACCTGGCGCATTGCCGCTTCGGCCTGTTCCAGGGCGGGGATGGCCTTGGCCAGGTCGCCGGCGGCGCGCTGCAGGCGCACCTGGAGATATGCCGCATAGCGCAAGGTGTTCATCTGGCCCCGGCCCGCTTCCAGCGCTCGCTGCAAGTAAAACCGGCAATCCTCCAGTTCGTCGCGCTCGCACAGCCAGTCGGCCTGCGCCAGATAGACCAGCGCAAAGGGCGGCAGGCGCGGGTCCGGCCGGCGTTGGACGAATTGCAGCGCCTGCTGCGCGATCTCGCCGGCCTGGCGCAGCCGCCCGCCTGCCTGGTGGATTCTGACCCGGTAAAAATAGGCCACGGAAACCGCCACCGCGCTGCGATCGCCCAGGATGGCAATCGCCCTGGCGTAGGCTGGGTCAGCCGCCGCCTGTGCGCCAGCCATGCGGTAAGAATCGGCCAGGTGATACCAGGCTGCGCCGCGGACCAGGGAATCATGCTCGCCTGGGGAGCCTTTTTGCGGGGTGTTCATCCAGGCCACGGATTGCTCGGCGGCGGCGATGGCGCCGGGCAGGTCGCCGCGCTGGCGCAGCAGCACCGAGCGAAACAAAGCGACCTGGCTCGACATGGCCGCCTGCTCGGGCTTTCTTTCCGGTGGGAGTTCCTGCATGGCTGCTGCAGCCCGCTCCAGGCGAGGCTCGATCTCGCCGACCTGCCCGGTGAGCCACAAGACCCAGCACAGGGCCAGGTTCAAAGCCGGGTTGTCGTGCAGGGTTGCGCCGGGCAGCGCCTCCAGCCAGCCCAGGGTCACCTCGTACTCCCCGCTCTCGACCGGCGTACGCCAGTGCTGTTCTACCAGGCGGGCAGCGCGCGGCCAGTCCTGTGCGGCCAGGGCATGCTCGACGGCTTCCCGCACCTGGCCGTCCTGCTCATACCAGGCCGAGGCGCGTCGGTGCAGCGCAGGCAGCAGGCCGGGCGCTTCCTGCTGCAGGCGCACCCGCAGCAGGTCGGCAAACAGGTGGTGGTAGCGGTACCACTGCCTGTTCGTATCCAGGGGGGTGACGAACAGGTTGGCTTTTTCCAGGCGCTCCAGCATTTCCTGGCTGCCGGCCGGTTGTTCCAGCAGGGCATCACACAACCCGGCAGACAGGCGCTTCAAGATGGAAGTGCGCAGCAGAAAAGTCTGTACCTGGGCCGGCTGGCGGTTGAAGACCTCTTCGGCCAGGTAATCCAGGATGTAATAGTGTTTGCCCGAAAAACCCTCGATAAAGTGAGTTATCTCCTGGCTGGCAGCCTGCCGGCCGGCAGAGTCCTGCCGGGCGTCGACCTGGCTGCGGATGGCCAGCCCGGCCATCTGCAGACCGGCGGCCCAGCCTTCGGTGCTGTTCTGTAAGGTGTGCAGGGCCGGCGCCTCCAGGTGCAGGTCGAAACAGTGTTGGAACAACAACTCAGCTTCCTGGGAGGTAAAGCGCAGGTCGGCCAGGCGCACTTCGACCAACTGGCGGCGGGCGCGCAGGCGGCTGAGCGGCAGCAGCGGATCGGCGCGGGTGGCCAGCGCCAGGCGGTGGCCGGGCGGCAGGTGTTCGATCCAGTAGCTCAGCCCGTCGTGGATGGAGGCCTCGTGGATCACCTGGTAATCGTCCAGCACCAGGACAAGCGGCGGCAGGTTGACCAGGCGGTTGAGCAGGGTGGCCAGGAGCAGGTCGCGTTCGGCGGGGCCGGGCGGCGCGCCGAACCCCCCGAAGGTCTGCAGCGCTTCACTGCCTATTTCGGGGCAGGCCCGGCGCAGAGCAGCCGCCAGGCAGGTCCAGAAGCGCAGCGGGCTGTTATCCGCTTCTTCCAGCGATAGCCAGGCGAAACGCGACTCCGGGGACCTGGCCGGGGTGGGCGCCTGTTGGGCGACCCACTGGCTCAACAGGGTGGTCTTGCCATAACCGGCGGGGGCGGAAACCAGGATCAGGCGGGTTGGCTCGTTCAGTCCCTCCTGCAGGCGCTGCAGCAGGCGCGGGCGCGCCAGGCTGCCGGGGTGCGGCAGGGGGACGTAGAACCTGGTCTCCAGCAGGGGTAGGTCCATCGGTAGCGAGTAGAATCAGCTCTCGCCTAATTTCTCGACGCGCTGGCGCACCAGCCATAGCGGTACGATCGCGCAGGCCAGGCTCACCACGCCGCCCAGTACCAGGCCGGCGGCCTGGCCGACGACCTGGGGCAGTTGCACCGCGGCCAGGCTGGAGAACACGGACAGGCCGACCGGCAGGCCGAAAAACAGCAGCAGGTTGACCGGCAGGTAGACCATGCTGGCCAGGGCGCCCAGGCAACTGCTGGAGGCGCGCTGCATCTGGCGCGGGTCTTCCCAATCCAGGTTGGCGCCGGTGATGCCAAAGGACAGGTTAAGCCCGGTGTTGCCCGCCAGGCACAAGGCCACCACGGCCAGGGCATAGGCAAAGACAGACAGGCCGGGATGCTGGATCAGGGTGACAGCCAGTAAGAATAGCCAGCTCAGCGCCAGGGCGGGCAGGTAGGCGGCCAAGAACTTGGCAGCGATCAACAGCCAGGCGTTGAGCGGGGCGGTTTTGAGCAGCCAGTAACTGCGCCCCTCCTGGGAGAAGCCCATTCCGGCCAGGCGGCCCAGCAGCATCCAGCCGACGAACAGCGATAGAGCGATGCTGGTATAGGTGGCGAAGTTGCGCACGATGTCTTGCGCCCAATAGGGGACATCCGGCGCGGCGGATGGGCCGCCATCGCGCAGGAGCATTACGGCATAGATGATGCCGAAGATCAGGGGGGTGACCAGTTGCGACATGTTGCGCAGGTCGCGGCGCAGCACCAGCCAGTCTTTCCACAGCACGGCGCGCAGCGGAGAGGGCAGGACCATTTCGATTTGAGCAGCCCAAAATGAAGGCGCGGCAGCCGAAGGGGCGGAAGCCTTGCGCGGGCGCGGCGTCCGGGTTTTGCGCCCTTTGTTTTGCAGGCTGGCCCAGCCGGTGTAGTACAACCGCTCGGCAGTGACCAGCGAGGCGGCGAAGATCGACCCGGCGATGGCCAGGGTGAGGGCAGCCAGCCCGGCTCCGCTGGCCCAGCGGCCTTCGCCCAGCGCTACCAGCCCGCGCCCGGCCCAGGCCAGCGGCGACCAGGCTGCGTCGAAGCGCTGCACCAGGTCGAGCGCCTGGCTGGCCTGGCCGGGGGAAAAACGGTTCCACTGGGCAATTTGCCCGGATTGCGAGCAGATGAAGGATGTGATCGCGCCGATAAAGCCAAGCACTTCAGCGACCCGGCGGGCTGGAAAGATGCGTACGATGGACATGACCAGCAGAGCGGAGATGCCGGCGGCGGCCAGCGCCAGGGCCACCAGTTCGAACAGGACCAGCGGATAATAGGCGAGGCGATAACCGGCTGAAAAGCCCAGGCCGTACAGCACGGGCAGGGCGAACAGGCACACCAGGGCAAAGTTGGGCAGAATGGCCTGCAACAGCTTGGCGATGAACACGGCCCGGATGGGGAGCGGGGTGCTGAGCAGGAAATCCATGTCGCCGGCCAGGTACAGGGCCTGGAGCAGGACGCCGAAGCTGGTGAGCAGAACCATGAAGAACGCGCCGCTGACCACCAGCACGGGGACGCTGTGCAGCAGCGGGGTCAAATCGCCGAGCACCTGGGCCAGTTCGGGGGCGCGCAACAGGCGCAGGAATTGCCAGCTCAAGAAGAAAATGAAGCCGATGCCCGCCAGCACCACCAGGGTCAGGAAGACCATACCGATCTTGCGGCGCAAGGGCGAGCGGCGAAAACCGCGCCCCAGGATGATCAGCCGCAAGCGCAGCAGTTTCCACACGGCAGGCCACAGGCGCTGAGTGGAGCTGCCTTCAAGGAAGCCGGTCATTTCAAGACCTCTGCGATTTCGGCGTATTCGGCGCCGCCGGTCAGGCTGAGGAAAATGTCTTCCAGGCTGACCGCCGCGCCGGGCAGCCCACCCGTCTCGCCGCGCACCTGGCGCAGTTCGCTCATGCTGCCTACGGCAATGAGTTGTCCCTGGTGGATAATGCCGATGCGATCGCACATGCGCTCGGCAATTTCCAGGATGTGCGTGGAAAGGAACACCGCCGCGCCGCGCTCCGCCATCTGGCGCAGGATATCTTTGATCAGGCGGGCCGACTTAGGATCCAGGCCAACGGTCGGTTCGTCCAGCACCAGCACTCTGGGGTCGTGCACCAGCGCGGCCGCCAGGGCAGTTTTTTGCTGCATGCCGTGGCTGTACGAGTCGATGGTGTCGTCGCCGGCGCCGGTCAGGTCGAACAGGCGCAGCAATTCTTCGCTGCGCCGCTCGACCTGGCTCTTTTCGATGCCGTAGAGATCGCCGACGAAGCGCAATAATTCACGCCCGCTGAGCTTGGCGTACAGGTTGGGCGTATCGGGCACATAGCCGGAGATGGATTTCGCCTGTTGGGGGTGGGTCTGCACGTCGAAGTTGCCTACCTTGACCGCGCCGGAAGTGGGCTGCAGCAGCCCCACGATCATTTTGATGGTCGTGGTTTTGCCGGCGCCGTTCGGGCCAAGAAAACCGAATATCTCGC
This sequence comes from uncultured Anaerolinea sp., assembly GCA_964595435.1. GTDB lineage: Bacteria > Chloroflexota > Anaerolineae > Anaerolineales > UBA4823 > RBG-16-57-11. Next base: position 136,375 of record CAZQQJ010000001.1, read on the forward strand.
CGGCGGATACTTCGAAACTGACATCGTTCACGGCGAATTTGTCGCCGTATTTTTTTACCAGGTGGCGGGTTTGGATCATCGGGGTTGGATTGGACATGTTGAAGACCTCTGCGGGCAATTATACCTGTGAATACCCATTGACTTTTATCAAAACCGGGCTACACTGTTAATAGCGATCCACAAGCCAATTTGTCGCGGGATCAGATCAAGCTCGAGGAGGGCACAAATGACGATCCGCAAGCAACATCCCCTGATTACCCCTGATAGGGCGCCGGAAGCCGACCTGGCGACGGCGCAAGAGACCCCTTTGCCTGCGCCATACCAGGAACCGGCAGTCCTGTTGGATGGCTGGCCGGGTCATCGCACCCTGCCCGGAAAAATGGGGCTGGATCCGCTGGAGAATGACTTCGAGGCGGCGCACATGGCCGGCGTTTTCATCCGGTATTTGTTTACCGGAATGCCCCATGCGCCCAGCACGCTTTACCTTCTGCTGGTGCCTGTGTTGGGCGTATTGCTGTTGGCCCCCTTCGGATTGTCGCTGTACATGGCCTGGGCGGGAGACCCGGCGCCGCTGGCCGGCTGGGCGTTTACCCTGCCCCTGGCTATCCTCGGCGGGGCGCTGCTCGTCCGTTTTGGGCTGAGCCTGTGGCCGCGAGTGCGCTCGAAATAGACCGGGTAGTTGAGCGTCATTTTGTGTGACTTTTCATGCAGGTAGATGTACGGTGCGAAGCACCGTACATCTACCTGCATGAAGAAAAACTTTGCCTCTGGTGCGTCGATTGCGAAAGCGAATGCCCATGATTGGCGCACCCAGCCGTGCACTCAGGCCTGGATCTTCCGGAACTGTACAGGAGGGTGAGGATGTATTGTATACAATGCAAAAATGAGCTGGCCGCAGGCGCTAAATTTTGCTCGGAGTGTGGTGCGAAGGTCGAGCCGGCTGCCAGCCCGAACGTTGCACAGCAGGTAGGGCAGGTGACGGGTGGCGTGGTTGCGGGTATGATCCAGGCTGAAACGGTAAACATTACCACTGGCGAAACGCCGCGCACGCCGCCGGAACTGCGCCGGGCGTACCTCAACCGGGTGGTGGATGGCGCCCGCTACCTGTCGCTTTCCGGGATCGACCCCAAGGCGGCCAGCCAGGCCGGGGAGCGCCTGAGCCTGGAAGCCGTCTACACCGCCCTGCTCACCCTGTCGACCGACGAGCACGCCCGCCTGGAGCGGGGAATTTCCGCCGACGTGGGCGCCATGCTCCCCTCTCCCAAAGTTGGGAGAGGGGCCGGGGGTGAGGGCGAAACGCGCCGCCTCTCCGCCCTGGAGCAGCTCGACCGGCAGGCGCGCCTGGTGCTGCTGGGCGACCCGGGCAGCGGCAAGAGCACCTTTGCCAGCTTCGTCGCGCTGTGCCTGGCGGGAGAAGCCCTCCAACGCGATGACGTCAACCTGGCTTTGCTCACCGCCCCGCTGTCCCCAGAGGGTGAGGATCAGCAAGAAGAAGAACCAAAGCCCCAGCCGTGGCGCCACGCGGCGCTGCTGCCGGTGTGCGTGACGCTGCGCGATTTTGCGGCGGGCGGCCTGCCAGACCGAGGTAAGGGCGCGGCCCGGCACCTGTGGGATTTCATCGTCGCCGGGCTGGAGGCGGCTTCGTTGGGCGATTACGCCGCGATCTTGCGCCGGGAGTTGCTGGAGCAGGGCGGCCTGCTGCTGCTGGACGGGCTGGACGAAGTGCCCGAGGCGGAGCAGCGCCGGGAGCGGCTGAAGGAGTGCGTGGAAGACTTCGCCCGCACCTTCGGCAGGTGCCGCATCCTGGTCACCAGCCGCACCTACGCCTACCAGAAACAGGACTGGCGGCTGCAGGGCTTCAGCGAGACGGTGCTGGCGCCGTTCAGCCGGGGGCAGATTGCCCGTTTCGTGGACGGCTGGTACCGGCACATCGCCGCGCTGCGCCACATGGGTGATCAGGATGCGCAAGGGCGGGCCGAACTGCTCAAGCGGGCCATCTTCAACAGCGACCGCCTGGCCGGGCTGGCCGAGCGCCCGCTGCTGCTGACCCTGATGGCCTCGCTGCACGCCTGGCGGGGAGGTTCGTTGCCTGAGAAGCGCGAGGAATTGTACAGCGACACGGTGGACCTGCTGCTGGATTGGTGGGAAAGTCCCAAGCTGGTGCGGGACGCCGCCGGGCAGCCGCTGGTCATCCAGCCCAGCCTGGCGGAATATCTGAAAGTGGAGCGGGGTAAGCTGCGCGGGCTGCTCAACCGGCTGGCCTTCCAGGCGCACGCTGCTCAGCCCGAGCTGAGCGGCACGGCGGACGTGCCGCGCGACGATTTGTTGAAGGGTTTGATGGACCTCACCACCAACCCGGACGTCAAACCGGCGCGGCTGGAGGAATACCTGAGCGATCGCGCCGGGCTGCTGCTGCCGCGCGGGGTGGGCGTATACACCTTCCCGCACCGCACCTTCCAGGAATATTTAGCCGCCTGTTATCTGACGGTGCACGATTACCCGGATCAAGCGGCAGAACTGGCCTGCTGTGATCCGAACCGCTGGCGCGAAGCGCTGCTGCTGGCGGGGGCCAAAGCCGGGCGCGGCGCGCCGGCGGCGGTGTGGCTGCTGGCTGATGCGCTGTGTTTCCGCGAAGTGGGCCAGGTGACCGCGGCAGGCGAGGGCCTGGCGGCGCAGTGGGGAGCGCTGCTGGCCGGGCAGGCGCTGGCGGAGAGCGCCAACCTGGAAGCGGTGAGCGAGCGCGACCGGCCCAAGCTGGCGCGTGCCCGCGGCTGGCTGGTGGAAATCCTGCGGCGCGGCGAACTGCCCGCCGTGGAGCGCGCCCTGGCGGGGGACGCGCTGGCGGCGCTGGGCGACCCGCGCTTCGACGCGGCGCGCTGGCATTTACCGGCGGAAGCATGCCTGGGTTTCGTGCGCATCCCGGCGGGGAAGTTCTGGATGGGCAGCGACAGGCGCAAGGATAAGCGAGCGGATGATGATGAGCTGCCGCAGCTCGAGGTGAGCCTGGGGGAGTACTACCTGGGGCGCTACCCGGTGACGGCGGCGCAGTTTGCGGCTTTTGTGAAAGACGGCGGGTACGCCCGGGAGTGCTACTGGCCGGAGGCCAAGGCGGCCGGGGTGTGGAAAAATGGCGCGGTGAAAGGTCGTTTCGATCAGGAGCCGCGTTGTGCACCAGAGGATTTTGGCCAGCCGTACAACCTGCCCAACCACCCGGTGGTAGGGGTGACGTGGTACGAGGCGCTGGCATACTGCCGCTGGTTAGGGGAGCAGCTTTCAGCGATCAGCCATCAGCGGTTAGCTGAAGTGGAACTGGCGGAGGCAGAGCAAGCATTTTGGGAAGGACTGGCGAGCGGGCGGTTGCGTGTGGCGCTGCCCAGCGAGGCAGAATGGGAAAAGGCCGCCCGCGGCGCCCTCACCCCCGGCCCCTCTCCCAAGATTGGGAGAGGGGGGAATATATATCCATGGGGGGACGAGTTCGACCCGGACAAGGCCAACACAGTAGAGACGGGGATCGGCACGACGAGTGCGGTGGGGTGTTTTCCGAGAGGGGCCAGCCCGTATGGACTGCTGGACATGAGCGGGAATGCCTGGGAATGGACGCGCAGCCTGTGGAGGGAGGAGGATCAGCCTATATATCAGTATTCCTACAATTCATTGGATGGGCGTGAGAACCTGGAAGCCGGGTATGGCAGCCCCCGTTTCCAGCGTGGCGGGGATTTCGGCGGTTTTGACTGGCACGCTCGCTGCGCCGGCCGCCTCAGGTACCTCCCGAGCAGCTGCTACGGCAGGAATGTCGGTTTCCGGGCGGGGGTGTCGTTGTTGCCGATGGGCTCTGGCGTCTCTGGGACTCTGGGGCTCTGAAGCAGGGAAGGGTCGTAGGGAAGGGGCGCAGTGCCCTTCCCTACCGGCTGGCAGGCTGCGGCGATTGCGTGTAGTTTTTGACCGGGCAGTTCATGCCCGGTCGGGTCGGCCCCGCCGGGGTTGCCCGCATGGCGATGCCGGTCCCGAGCGGCGATGAAGACCGGCGATGAAGTTGCCGGTCTACAAAGCGGCGCCCCATGAATGGGGCTGAAAAGACCCCTACCGGCGATGAAGTCGCCGGTCTACGAAGCGGCGCCCCATGAATGGGGCTGAAAGCCGGCTTCAGCCGGCGCTGTCGTGTAGACCGGGCAGTTCATGCCCGGTCGGGTCGGCCCCCGCCGTGGCGCCCGCGTGGCGATGCCGGTCCCGAGCGGCGATGAAGACCGGCGATGAAGTCGCCGGTCTACAAGGCGGCGCCCCATGAATGGGGCTGAAAGCCGGCTTCAGCCGGCGCTGTCGTGTAGACCGGGCAGTTCATGCCCGGTCGGGTCGGCCCCCGCCGTGGCGCCCGCGTGGCGATGCCGGTCCCGAGCGGCGATGAAGACCGGCGATGAAGTCGCCGGTCTACAAGGCGGCGCCCCATGAATGGGGCTGAAAGCCGGCTTCAGCCGGCGCTGTCGTGTAGACCGGGCAGTTCATGCCCGGTCGGGTCGGCCCCCGCCGTGGCGCCCGCGTGGCGATGCCGTTTCCGACCGGCGATGAAGTCGCCGGTCTACAAGGCGGCGCCCCATGAATGGGGCTGAAAAGCCGGCTTCAGCCGGCGCCGTCCTGTAGACCGGGCAGTTCATGCCCGGTCGGGTCAGCCCCCGCCGTGGCGCCCGCGTGGCGATGCCGGTCCCGGCTACAGACCGTTAAGCGGAGCTTAATTTGCATTCCGCGCCCATTCCCGGTACAATCGCTTTGCTATGTCCGAAAAACTTTCACGCCGTGCTTTTTTGCAATTGGGCGGCCTGGCTTTTCCAGGCTTTGCTTTTATCCCCTGGCTGGGGCCGGATTACCCGCGCCAGCCGGACCGGCCGCAGGGCCTGCTGGCGCGGGTGGCCAGCAAGCAGGTGGACGTGCGCTCGCGCCCCAACGACCAGGCGCCGATCGTGGGCAATCGCTTCCGCGACCAGGTGATCCACGTTTACGAAGAACTGCGCCCGCCCGACGCGCCGGCCTTTTACAACACGCTGTGGTACCGGGTGTGGGGCGGTTACGTGCACAGCGCCCACCTGCAGATGGTCGAAATCCGTTTGAACGAGCCGGAGGCGTATGTCTTGCCGGCCGGGCAGTTGTGCGAAATCACCGTGCCGTATACCACGGCGTACCAGTACACCAAATGGGACGGCTGGACCCCCTGGCGCGGCTCGCGGCTGTATTATTCGTCCCTGCACTGGGTCACGGCAGTGGAAGCCGGCCCGGACGGGCGCCCCTGGTACAAGATCGTCAACGAGCTGAGCGATTCGGAGATCTATTACGCCCCCGCCGAACACCTGCGCATCCTGGCGCACGAGGAGTGGGCGCCGATCTCGCTGACCGTGCCTCCGGAAAAGAAGCGCATCGAGATCTCGCTCAGGGAGCAGAGGCTGCGCGCCTACGAATATGATCAGGAGGTCTACTCGGCGCGCATCTCCTCCGGCATCCCCAACAGCCGCCTGGATGCGGACGATTTTCCCACCGCCACGCCGGTGGGGAACTTCGTGGTGTATTCCAAGATGCCCTCCAAGCACATGGGCAGCGTGGCGGGCGGCGCAGAGGTGGAGGAGCGCGGCGGCTTTACCCTGCCGGGCGTGCCCTGGACCAGCTTTTTCAAGGACCCGGGCGGCTACGCCCTGCACGGCACCTACTGGCACAACAACTTCGGCCTGCAGATGAGCCACGGCTGCGTCAACATGCGCAACGAGGACGCCCGCTGGATCTTCCGCTGGACCACGCCGGTCTTCGACCCGGCGAAAGTGGAAAGCCCCCAGGACTGGGAAAAGACGGGCAACGGCACCAAAGTCGTCGTCCTAAAACCCTGATCGTCGCCGACTTTCCAGCTTGATCCGTAAGTCCATGACGGCTGGCGACATGGACCAGCAGTACGCTCAGGCTGCCTTGAGTGAAATTTCGGCGCTGAATGTTCAGACCCTGCTGCTCCATCTCGGCGCGCTGGCCTGGGCAGCTCAATTGAGCCAGGCCAATGCTTACGATGCCTATTACCTGGCTTTAGCAGACTCGCTGCACCTCGCCTTATGGACGGCCGATCGCAGGCTGGCCAACCGTTCAGCCCAAATTGGGATCCGTTGGGTACACTGCATCATGGAATAAACATGGCACATCCTGCCGGAGATTTTGCCAGCCAATAACCCGGCTGAAGCCTCGTCTCCGCGCCCAAACATGCTCTGGTTGATTTCGCCAGCAGTATCAATATGAGAGAGGGGGAGCAGGCACCAAAGAAACTTTAGGGCGGCTAAGCAGCCGGGTGTTACAGCAGCCGATCGATCATCAACACCACGAACAAAAACGCCAGGTACATGCTGGAATAGCGGTACATCTTCCAGGCCACCTTGTTGCCTTCCTGCTTCCACACTTTCCAGGCGGCCAGCAGCAGCCAGCCGCCGAGGGCGGCGGCGCCGACCAGGTAGATGCTCCCACCCAGGCCGAAGAGGGGCAAGAACAGGGTCAGCGCTACCAGTTCGATGGTGTAGATCAGGATCTGCCAGCGGGTCTCCTTTTCGCCGCGCACCACGGGGAGCATGGGCACGCCGGCGCGGGCGTAGTCGTTGCGCCGCACCAGGGCCAGCGCCCAGAAATGCGGCGGGGTCCACATGAAGATGATGGCGAACAGGAACAGCGCGGGGATGTTCAGGCTACCGGTGGCCGCCGCCCAGCCCACCAGGGGCGGGATGGCGCCCGCGCCGCCGCCGATGACGATATTCTGCACGGTGGTTTTCTTCAAGAAGATGCTGTAGAGCAGCACGTAGTAGAGGATGCCGGCCAGCGAGAGCAGCGCGGCCAGGAAGTTGACCATCGCGGTGAGCAGGTAAAACGAGGCCAGGGCGATGCCCACTCCGAAGGCCAGCCCCTCGGCAGGGGTCAGGCGCCCGGAGGGGATGGGGCGCTTTTGCGTGCGCTGCATTTTGGTGTCGTCTTCCCGGTCGATATACTGGTTGATAGCGCCGGAGCCGCCGGCGGCCAGGAAGCCGCCCAACAGCGTCCAGAAGGCCAGCGGAAAAGACGGCCACTGCTGCGCGCCGATGACCATGCCGGCGTAGGTGGTGACCAGCAGCAGGGCGACGACGATGGGTTTGGTGAGCAGGAGCAGGTCGCGCCACAGCCCTTTGCGCCCGGCGATCGCGGCCGCGTCGGCGCGTTCGTCCTCGGCGCTGCGCCCCGCCATGCCCACGGCGACGACCTGGATGACCAGCGCGCCCCACACGCTGGCTGCAGTGGCCTGGTGCAGAGCAAGCAGGTAAGCCGGGAAGCCCTGTACCAGGTGTGCGCCCAGTAACGCCTGGGCAAAGAACAATACCACGGCGGCGGTGGACGCCACCAGAATGGGGGCCTGGCTGCGCTGCGTGCGCCAGGCCTGGACGAACAGCGCCAGCATGACCGCGCCGGCCAACAGGACGACCAGGCGGTGACCCAGGGCGATCCAGGCGGCCGGGGCAAGCGCCAGGCTCAGACCTGCTCCGGCGGCATCGCCGCACAGCGGCCAGCCGGTGCAGGCCGCCGCCGCGCCGCTCTCTTTTACCACCGCGCCGCTGACCAGCAGCAGGGAGAGCAGCCCCAGGGCGAGCAGCGACAGCCGGGCGAAGGGTGTGGCGAATGGTTGCGCCGTGGGGGCGGGTGGGTGGGCGCGATAGAAAGAAACCACGGCGGAGACGAGCAGCGCGGCCAGGGCCAGCAGCGATAATCCCAGGTGCAGGGACGAGGCCCAGCCCCCGCTGCCAGGGCGCAGGGCGATGGCGGCTCCCAGGGGCACCTGGAGGGCCAGCACGGCCAGGGCAGCGTAAACCGGCCGGCTGACCAGGCGATCCTGGCGGTAGTGCTTCCGGGCCAGGTAGACGGCGGCCAGCAGCAGCGGGACGACCAGGAAAGTGGCCAGGCGGTGGGTGTAGTCGATCAGCGGGCTGGGCGCGGCGGGCGGCGCCCAGCTTCCCAGGCAGGTGGGCCAGTCCGGGCAGGCGCCGCCCGAGCCGGTGGCGCTGACCATTCCACCGCTGAGGACCAACAGGAACAGGGTGATCGCTGCGGCGAGGCTGACGTGGCGGAAGAGGCGTTGGCCTTTGGCGTGGTCGGATGTGGATCGAGTGTGCATGGCAATGCTCCGTAAGGATGGCTGCGTGGTTTGCCCGGTCGTGCGAGGCGGCGCGGGCGGTTGCGGTTCAAACGTGGGCCGAGCGCAGGCCCCGGGCGGCGACCTGGGCGGTTCGACGCTCTTGCCGCCGGATGAAGAACGGATATCCGATGCCCAACAGGGCGGCAAAAGTGAACCATTGCAGAGCGTAACCCATGTGGGGGCCTTCGGTCAGCTCCAGCCTGGGCTGCGAGCGGTAGGGCAGACCGCTCCAGGCCGGGTCGGGCGCCTGCTGCACGTAGGCCGGCAGCAGGGGATGGCTGACCTGTTTTGAGATCTGTCCGATATTGACAAAGTTCCAGTTGGCTCGCCAGGCTTCGCCGGGGGCCAGGGGTGGGTCGCTGCGACCGCCGATTTCGGCTTTCGTCTGCGGGCGGCGCAGGATGCCGCGCACCACCACCTCGCCCGGTTCGGCGAACTTCGCCCAGTCGCCGCTCTCGAAATCCGGGTGCGGGATCCAGCCGCGGTCGACCAGCACTGCCTGCTGCGTGCCCGAGATCACCAGCGGGGTGACCAGGTGGGCACCCCAGTCGTTGCCCCAATACTGGTTGACCAGGGCGATTTCCTGCGAGAAATCGTAGCGCCCGACGACGGTCACCGGGCGGTATTCCATGTTGTAAAGGTCGTCGTGCAGCGCCTGGCCGGACAGTTGCAGCTCGGGCTGGCCGACCTGTGCCTGGACGCGGGCGTTGAAGGCGCGGCGTTGGTCCAGGCGGTCGAGCTGCCAGATGCCCAGGCGGGCGCACAGCGCCACACCGGCGACCACCAGGGCGGTGGCAACGATCCAACGGCGAGCGAACATGCGGGCGAAGACGTTCATGCGGACCGGGTGGGTAGGTTGGCCGGTTTGAAGGGGAAAGCGGCCAGGCTGTACAGGAAGATCAAGGCGGCCAGGGTGGGGGCGGTGAGCAGGAGGGCGACCAGCCGCGTGCCGATGGTGGTGGCGGCGCGCACGTCCAGCCCCAGGTACTTGCTGCTTTGGAAGGAGCATTCATAGGACAGCTTCTGGGCCCTGTCCATCACCAGGCTGCCGGTGGCGCCGGGCGGGACGAAGATTGGCCCGAGCTGGTGCGCGGCGCTGTCCTCGTTTTTTACTTCCAGCACGTCGCCGACGACGAAAACCATCTCTTCGGGAAGGATGCGCAGCTTTTCACCGGAAGCCAGGCGCTGCGAAGTGCCGGAGGGGATGACCAGGGAAATCGTCCTGGGGGCGCGGTCGGTCGGCTCTTTTTGCATGTTGAAGGTCAGTTCGTTGAAGGCCAGGGCAACGGCGGTAGCAATCGCCATCACCACTGCCAGGCGGACGAGGTAGGGTCGCAGCGACAGGTTTTTCATTTCTGGGACCTCGTTTCTCAGCGCGTCAATTTTTCGCTGTGTCGGCGATCAGATGGCGCAAGTCCTGGGTGATTTTCTCGGGTTCCATCCCGAAGGGATAGTTGAGCCGCCAGCGGCCGCCGGGATCGATCACGTACATGCGTGCCGAATGGTCAACCAGGTAACCGGCCGCGCTGCCCGCATCCTGCCTTTGCTGGTAAACGCCGTAGGCCGCCCAAACCGGTTCCAGCGTGGCCCGGTCGGAGGTCAGCCCGGTGAATGCGGGGTCGAAATTGGAAAGATAAGCGTTCATGCGTTCGACGGTATCTCGCTCGGGATCCACGGTGATGTAGATGAAGGTCACCTGATCGGCGAGCTTGCCCAACTGGGCCTTGATCTTTTTGTATTCGGAGAGCGTAATGGGGCACACGTCCGGGCAGTTGGTGTAGCCGAAGAAGATCAGCACCACTTTGCTGCGTTGGTCGCTCAGGCGAAACGGCTGGCCGTGCTGGTCGGTCAAGGTGAAATCGGCGGCCGGGGCGGGTGGATCGATCAGCACGCCCTGGTAACGATATTCACGACTCAGGATAACCCAGCCAGCGGCCAGTATGGCAGCCAGCCCAATGACCACCCCGGTACCGAAAACCCAAAGCCTGTTCATATTCTTGTAAAATCCTGTGGTGTGTGCGCTACACGGTAGCGCACACACCTCTATCGTAGAGAAAGTTTTTAGATGGGCGGAATGCCGAACAGATACAGCGCCGGGTAGAAGAAAATCCAGACCACGTCGATGAAGTGCCAGTAAACTGCGGCGGCTTCCACCGGCCAGTGATGCTCCTGGTCATATAATCCCTTGCGCGCGTTGCGATAGACGAGGATCAAGAAGATCACCCCGGTCAACACATGGAAAGCGTGAAACCCGGTCATGGTGTAGAACAACGACCAGAGCGCGTCGTGATCCGGACCGTAGGGGGCGATCTGCCATTCGACGCCCACCACGCCGACCAGGAAGAGCGTACCCAGGAGGATGGTGATCAGCGTATTGCGAAAGTAGCCGCGGGTATCTCCATGCGCCATGGCCAGTTCGCCGCGATTGGCGAAGAAGCTGCTGGCCAGCAGGATGGCGGTGACGACCAGCCCGACCCATTGGTTGAGCTCTGGACGGTAAGCTGTGCCGTACAGGTAGAGCCGGGCGACGAACAAACCGGCGAACACGAAGCCGTCCGAAAGGATGAACAGCCACAAACCCAGGCGGTTGGTGACCGTCTTGCGGTGGTAATCGGCCAGGGAAATGGTTCCTGTGCTCATGCGTGCTCCTCCGCCTCGTCGCCGGCAGAAATGCGAGCGATGTGCATGTAATCCCGGATGACAAAGAAGGCTTTCAGGGCAGCGATTGCCAGCAGAGGGGCCGCCCAGTAAGGGACGAAGTAGCCCATCAAGAATTCGCCGATGGTCAGGGTGCCGAGCAAGATCAGCACGACTTCACCGACACGATAAGCTTGTTTCTTTTTCTCTTCCATAAATATCACTCCTGGATTTGCTTTTCCCCAAGGGGAAAGGCAAATGCGTTTGGATGGTTAGTCGCTGGCTGCGGCTGCCGCAGCAGCCGCGCTGCCCGGCAATTCTTCTGTTTCTGCCGCGGCGAGACGCTCGGTATCGATGCTTACAAACGCCCCGGGCTTTCCGTAGTCGTACGGTTCGCCGACCACCTCGAAGGGCTGGGGATAGTTATGCAGCGGGATGGGCGAAGGCAGCATGAATTCGGGCGAACGGGAACGCCAGGGATTGGAGGCGGCAACCGGCCCGCGCGAGGCGCTGCGGATCAGGTTGTAGACGGCGATGAGGACGGAAATAAAGATCGCGAAGGCCGCGATGGTGATCATCATTTGTTGGAGGTTGATGCCCAGCGCCGGGTCGAAATCGCCGATGCGGCGGCGCATGCCCAGGAGTCCGGTTTGCATCTGGCTGAGCGACTGGACGTAGAAGGCGGGCAGCATCAGGTAGAAGTGCAGTTTGCCCAGCGTCTCGTTGTACATCCGCCCGGTGATCTTCGGGTACCAGTAGTAGATGGCGGCGAAGAAGGGGAACACGAACCCGCCGAACATGGTGGCGTGGAAGTGGCCCACGATCCAGTAGGTGTCTTGCAGGTGCAGGTCGGTGGCCACGGTGGCGTTGGGAGGGCCGCTCAACCCGCCCAGCAGGAAAATGGAGACCGCGCCCAAAACGAAGAGCATGGGGGTTTCAAAAGAAAGTTTTCCTTCCCATAGGGTGGCGACCCAACTGAAGAATTTCACGCCGGTTGGGATGGCGACCAGCAGGGTGGTGTACATGAAGGGGATGCGCAGATAGGCCGACATACCGCTGGTGAACATGTGGTGCGCCCACACCAGGAAGCCGACGACGGCGATCCCGAAGGAGGACAGCGCTACCCAACGATAGCCAAACAGCGGCTTGCGCGAGAACACTGGCAGCAGTTCGCTGATCACGCCCAGGCCGGTGAGCACGAACACGTACACGGCGGGATGCGAATAGAACCAGAACAGGTGCTGGAACAGGACAGGGTCGCCGCCCAGCGCTGGGGCGAAGAAACCCATCCCGAACAGCCGCTCGAAGAGCACCATCTGGAACGACAGGCCGATCAATTGCGTGGCGGTCAGGCCAATCAGGGCAGTCGCCAGGGCGGTCCAGACGAAGATCGGCAGGCGGAAATAGGTCATGCCTTTGGCGCGCATGCGCATGGTGGTAGCGATTACGTTCAGTGAGCCCAGGATCGAAGACATGCCGGCGGTGTAAACTGCCAGGAAGAACATGTCCATCCCCAGGGGCGCTTTTGCGCTCAGCGGAGGGTAGCCAGTCCAGCCGGTATCGAACCCGCCCAGGAAGATGGTGCTGACCAGCAGGATGGCTGCCGGCACGTTGACCCAGTAGGCGAAGGCGTTCAGGCGAGGGAAGGCCATGTCGTTGGCGCCGACCATCAACGGGACCAGGTAGTTGGACATCGCTCCGACGCCGAGCAGGATGCCCACGATCATGACAATGCCGTGCAGGCTCATGATCGTGTTGTACTGGTCGAGCGTCATCACCTGCATGCCCGGCTGCGCCAGCTCGGTGCGGAAGAGCAGGGCGAACACGCCGCCCAGCCCGAGCACGATGATGGACGTGACACCGTACTGCACGCCAATCGCTTTGTGGTCATAAGATACGCTCAGGTAACGCCTCCAGCCGGAGGGGAAGGCGTCTTCAGGGTGGGCGGCAGTTTCCTGGCCGTTCATCACTTTCAGCCAGTCGGCCAGCACCCCCACGCCGAGCAAAAATGCTGCCACACCCAGGATGGCGCCCAGTACCCAGGCCGGTTCGCTAAAACCGTACTGGTTGCCGGCCGGGTTCCACGCCCAGACCTCCCGGCCCAGGATGAGCCGGATGATCGTCACCAGCAGGGCGCCAGCCAGGAATCCACCCAGCATGTAGATCACGCCGCGCACGATTCCAACCGAGAAAAGGGACGCTTTCTTTGTTGTATCACTCATCATACCTCCTCCAATACCGCCCTGGCCGGGCGCTATTTGCAGATCGATCCTGCGTAAGCGATAATATCGGCGATCTGCTGGTCGCTGATCGGTTTCTTGCTGACCGGATCGATAAATTGCACCGGCATGATGCCAGCAGGGAAGCCCTCGACGATCCTGGCGTTTGGCTTCAAAATCGATTCGGTGATGTAGGCATCGTCCACGGTTACGGTCGAGCCGTCGGCCAGGGTTTCCTGTCCATCGCATAGATTGGTCCAGCTCGGCCCGACGACCTTGGTGCCGTCGACGCTGTGGCACGAAACGCAGCCGAATTGTTTGGCCCACTTTTCGCCGCGCACCACCGGATCATCGGATAGGCCGGACTCTTTGGCGATCCAGGAGTCGAGATCGGCCTGATCGACCACGACGACCGGCGACTCCATATAGGCGTGTTGTTTGCCGCACAGTTCGGCGCAGCGCACCTTGTATTCACCCTTGAGGGTGGGTGTAATGCGCAATTCGCGCACGAAATCTTGCCCACCGGGCAAGGCGTCTTGCTTGACGCGGAACTCGGGCACCCAAAACGAGTGGATGACATCTTCCGAACGCAGCAGCAAAACAACCTGTTTATCGACTGGCAGGTAAAGCTGATCCGAGACGACGCCGGAATCCGGATAGACAAAACTCCAGGTCCATTGTTTGCCGATCACTTCGACGCGCAGCGGTTTCGGCTCGGGAGCCAAAGTCGCTGCCAGGGCATTCCCGCCCAGGTAAGCGAAGACCATCACGGTGGCCAGCGGCGCCAGGGTCCAGGCTACTTCCAGATTGGTGTTACCTTCGATGTGCGCTGCATCGCTGGTATCGCCCTTTTTGCGGCGAAAGACAACGATGCTGTACAGCATCAGGACGACGATCAGGGCAAATAAGAAGGCAATTACCATGAATTCCAGGTGGAACAGATTGTCGATGGGCTTCGATTGCGCGCTGGCTGCTACCGGCAGCAGCCGGACGTATCCCAGCCCGGCGATCAATAGCCCGGCTACGGCCACGACCAGGATACCGGCAATCATCAAATGTTTCGCTTTCTGAAGGCGACTATTCATATTCATTCTCCTGAAATTGGCATAGGTTTGCGCAGATCGAGCAGTAGATTTCGATGATTCATCTGAGTAAGTCCATTCCTCCAGCCAGTCATCGATTTGTGCGGCAGCCATGCTGCGTCGTTCGTAAACCAGGGCTTCTTTGCTGCTTTGTAAGGAGAGCAGCACGATGCGCAGTTTCTTTTCCCCTTCGACAAATCGCGCCAGGAACTCGTCCCGGTTCAAGCGTTCATCGTCGTAGTCCACAATAATCAGGTCTGGATCGAGGCGATCCAATGCTTGAAGCGTTTCATCCAGGTTCGAGACCACCCCGACTACCTCGACGCCTGCTGGCTGGCGTTCTTGCAGCAGGCTGCGCAGCCCCTGGCCAAAAAGTGGATGGCTGGAAGCGATCAAAACGCGGCGTTTTTTTCTCTGCTTCAGACGGTTCATTGGACCGGATACCTCGGTGTCTGTAATCTCTCCAGGGTGCAAATTTACCAAAATTACTCATAATTGTCATCAACCTGCATTTTAGCAGGCGGGCTATTTCTTAATCCCAGAAGGGTGATTCGGGTATCACCCGCGTGGAAACATCGGTTATCATTACGACCATGTTGATCCCATACGATTTAATCCAATCCTACCGGCAGAAAACTTTTCGCCTTTTACCGGAACTGCGGTTGACGACGAAAGAGGATGCCATAGCGTATGTCAACGAACGTGGCTTCGTTTTTTTCTGGCCCATTACAGGGATATTGTTGCCCAGCCTGTGGACGGCGGTAGCGGGGGATCGCCCGGTGGCCGACGAGCACGACGACCCCGGGCACGTGACCTGGGGGTGGAAAGACGCCTTGTTGGGCAGCCAGGCCTGGTATTACGCCAAGATATTGCGCAAGAAGGCGACGATGATTTCGTTCGACCTGGCGCCTCATTTCTATGCCCTTTCTGAAAATTATGGCTCCTACGAGGAAGATTACCTGACGCTGTACGAGCAAGGCCGTTTGACCATGGAAGCCCGGCAGGTGTATGAAGCCCTGCTGGACAAAGGGCCGCTGGATACGATCGAATTGCGGCGCGCCACGCGGATGAGCAGCCCTACCAGCGAGGGCCGCTTCAACAAAGCCTTGCTCGATTTGCAAGCCGACTTCAAAATTCTGCCGGTGGGCGTAACCCAGTCCGGCGCCTGGCATTATGCTTTCGCTTATGATATCGTGGCGCGCCATTACCCCGGACTGCCCGAACAGGCGCACGAGATCGGCGAGGCGCAGGCCCGCCGGCAACTGGCTGAAGCGTACCTGCGTTCGGTGGGCGCGACCCAGCCGGGGGATCTGGCGAAACTGTTTGGCTGGAAACCCGCAGAAACCCGGCGCGTGGTCGATGGGCTGGCCCAATCCGGCGTGCTGCTACCGGGAGCAGAGGTTGAGAACCAGTCTGGTGAATGGCTTGTGTATTGCAAGCTGACCGGCTTATAATAGAATAACTTTCGTCAAAGGAGTGATGCCCATGTTCATTAAGCCTGAAGACCCTGCCCGCATTATGACGATCGAACGCTATATTTTGGAGAAACAACGCCAGCATCCACAGGCGACCGGGGTATTGACGCAACTGCTCTACGATATTGCCCTGGTAGGCAAGGTGATTGCCAGCCGCACCAGCCGCGCTGGCCTGGCCGAAATCCTGGGGCGGACGGACGAAATCAACGTGCAGGGCGAGGTCGTGCAAAAACTGGATCGCTTCGCTGATTTGATTATCTTTCGCTTGAACGATCACACCGGGCGCCTGGCTGTGCTGGCTTCTGAGGAGCACGATGGCCCGTTGACCATCCCGGATAAATACCCGGTAGGTAAGTACGTGCTGTTGGTCGATCCGCTGGATGGCTCTTCGAATATCGACTACAACATCCCGGTTGGGACGATCTTCTCTATTTATCGCCGCAAGAGCAGAAGCGGGCCTGGTACTTTACACGATTGCCTGCAGCCCGGGCGGAACCTGGTGGCCGCTGGTTATATTATTTATGGATCGAGCACGATGCTGGTTTACACGACGGGGCAGGGCGTGGATGGCTTCACGTTGGACCCCTCGGTAGGCGAGTTTTTGCTCTCGCACCCCAATATCTGTATTCCGCAAGAGCCGAAATATTTCAGTGTGAACCTGGGGTATCGCAAGTTCTGGAGCGAGGGGGTGAACCGCTATACCGACTATTTACAAGGTATGGATGGGAAAATGCAAGCCCTTTCGCTGCGCTACGTGGGTTCGCTGGTGGCTGATTTTCACCGCAACCTGCTGGCAGGCGGCGTCTTTTATTACCCGGCGGATACGATCGATCCCAAGAAGCCGCAGGGCAAATTACGCCTGACTTACGAGGCGGCCCCGCTGGCATTCGTCGTTGAGCAGGCAGGGGGATATGCATCGGATGGCCGGCGGAATATTCTGGATATCCAGCCTGAGACGCTTCACCAACGGACTCCGCTTTTTATCGGCAATCGAGCGTTGGTTGAAAAAGCGGAAGAATTTATTCGCGGGTGATGCACTCATTGCCATTGAATCAGGAGGCATTGATGAACAGGAAGATGGTGTTTCGGGCAGCCTGGCTGATTACTGTACTGGTACTGTTCAGCCTGGGGTGCAAGCTGGTCACTCAGGTGGGCAACGTGGTTCGCCTTGCCACGGAGGTGGAAGGAATTGCCACGGACATCGACCTGGAGGGATTGTCGACGGATATCGACCTGGAGGGACTGTCTACCGATTTCGATCTGGAGGGGCTGTCTACGATGATGTCCACGGACATGGGCATTGAGCAGCTGATGACGGTAATGCCCATGATGGATAGTACGGAGGTCGTAGCCACCCCAGCCGGTTTCCCGGCGGATATTCCGATCATGGAAGGGGATACGAGCGACATGAGCGGGACGCCGGCCACTATCGCGTACAGCGTGGATGCTGAACTGCAGGATGCGGTGGACTTTTATCGGCGCGAGATGCCGGCCCGTGGATGGGCCGAAGCGGCTGGCAGCAAGGTAGAAGCCGAAGAGGCCGAATTACATTTTCAGAAAGACAGCCGCAAAGTCACTGTGAAGATTGCCGAAGATTTTTTCTTCGGAGTCCAGGTGACCATCACGGTTGAGGGTTCGTAGGAAACGATCTGAAAGGGATTATCTGGCATAACACACCCGGTTTCGCCCGGTTCTCTTCGCTTCATACAGGGCATCGTCGGCGTTTTTGATTAAGTTCTCCAGGCTGAAACCGGCATAATTTTCTGCCGTGGCGACTCCCAGGCTAATGGTGAAATAGACCGGCCCGCGTTCGCTGGATAATACCTGGCTTTCCACCTGTTTGCGGATACGCTCTGCTGCCTCGACGGCGGCCTCGCAGCCGGTTTCGGGCAACAGAGCCAGGAATTCTTCCCCGCCATAGCGCCCCAGGATATCGACGGAACGCAGGTGGTGCCGGCAGCTATGCGCCAAAGCCCTTAGCGCCTGGTCGCCAATGGGATGGCCGTAGGTATCGTTGATATTTTTGAAGTGATCGAGATCGAGCATAATGGCGGACAATGGGCGCTGGTATCGTTGGGAGCGCTCGAACTCGTGTTCGGCGAGTTGCAATAAATGGCGCCGGTTGTTCAATCCAGTCAGATCATCTGTTATGGCCAGGCGCTGTGCTTCTTCATAGAGGCGAGCCTTATCGATGGCAATCGCCGCGTACATGGCAAAGGTTTGCAGGCGTCCGGCGTTTTCCTCTGAGAAATAGCCGGGGGTGGCGCTATCCAGGTTGATGAATCCGGTGACGATACCCTTGTTGACGATCGGCGCGCTGGCGTGCGAACGAACCCAACTCATTTCGGGCTTGACTGTCCATTCCGCCGATTTAAGGACATCTGGAATAACCCGATATTGGCGCGTTTCGAGTAAGATGTGCCAGTTCTGGTAGTAGTCAACCGGTAAATGCAGAGACAGGATGTAATCCTGTACGCCGTGTTTTTCATATCCGCGCGCGCAGCGGATTCTGACGAGCTTATTCTCATCCAACAAGGCGATGTTGGCCGCGTCGTAGGGCACTACCCGGGCGAGTTGGTCGAGGATCAAATCCAGGACGTTTTTGTAATCCAGGCTGCTGTTGATCGCAGCTACCGTGTCGCGCAGCGTTTCGGCGTAGATGCGTTGCTCGCGTTCGGCGGCCTGTGTTTTGCTTAGCTCTTCCAGCCGGGAAGCCAGCTCTTGATTCGCCGATTCGAGCTGGACTTGCAGGCGCCGGATGGATAGATGAGTTTCCAGGCGAGCCAACACTTCTTCGATTTGGAAAGGCTTGGTGACATAGTCTACACCGCCAACATGGAAAGCCTTAACCTTGTCTTCCACTTCGCCCATGGCGCTGAGAAAGATTACCGGGATGGAACGCGTGCGTTCATCGCTTTTCAGTTTCAGGCAAGTATCATAGCCATCCATGACCGGCATATTCACGTCCAGCATAATCAGGTCCGGCGGGGATGCCTGTGCTGCGGTGATGGCCAGCGCGCCTTCGGTAACCGCGCGCACCTTATATCCGTAAATATTCAACATTTGGGATAACACGCGCAAATTGTCGGGATTGTCATCGACAATCAGGACGTCAGCTTTCGATGGAGAGGAAGAGGATAACGTACTCATCGTTTACTCCGCAGGAGAGAAGCTCACTCGTCAGGCCGTTTCTGGCGGCAACAAAGATAACAAGCCGCGCACATCAAAATTGAGCGCCAGGCTGGACATCGTATTTGCCAGCTCGTTATGCTCAGGCTGGATTTGTTCGATCAGGCATTTCGCCTGATCAAAGTCAGCCGCCAGAATCGCCTGGCGGAATAGAGTGATCCACTCCGTGGGGATATTTTGCCAGAGTTCTGGAGAAGTCGCTTGAATTGGGCGGGTGGGGCGTTGCAGATCGCCTCGTTCATATGTGGCCTGAGCGATGTAGCCGTTTGCGATATCCTCTACAATCATGCCTTCCAACACCTCGACCGGGATGACAAATGAGAAGGTGCTGCCCATTTCTGGCTCGCTGTGCACGGCGATCTCTCCTCCCATCAGGTGTATATATTGGCGGCTGATGGTCAGGCCGAGGCCTGTGCCTTGTTGTAACTGCACCCCCGAAGAAGTTTGAGTAAAGGGCTCAAATATCTGGCCCAATTCGACTGGCGAAATCCCTGCCCCTGAGTCTTCAACGGCGACGTAAAGGTAGAACCGTTTTGGGTCGTACTGCTTGATCATCGCCCGGATCTCTTCTTGCCTGGCCTGTCGGGCGATCACGGCGATCCGGCCCTGGCTGGTGAACTTAATCGCATTGCCCAGCAAGTTGATCAATACCTGGCGCAGTTTGACATCGTCGGCTTTGATGTAACGGGGCGCGCTGTCATAGCAACAAAAGGTCAATTCGATCCCTTTTTCGATTGCCCGCAGGTGGAACAGGTCCTGCAAGTGGTTGATGAGGGTATGCAGGTTGAAGGCCTGTTCGTGCAGCATCATGCGCCCCGATTCGACTTTCGAGAGATCCAGGATGTTATTGATCAACAACAGGAGCGCCTCGCTGCTGCGGTGGATGGTGGCAACGTTTTGGCGTTGCTCCGGCAGCAAGGTTGTGTCGTGCAGCAGCAGTTCCGTAAAACCCAGGATTGCATTCATCGGCGTGCGGATTTCGTGGCTCATATTGGCCAGGAAGGTCGACTTGGCGCGGTTGGCTGCTTCGGCGATTTGCTTTTCGCTCTGCAGGTCCTGATATAAGCGGGCGTTGCCGATGGCGTTAGCCAGTTGCCCGCTCATTGTTTTCAGGATAGTAATATCGGCCGGTTTGAATGCATCGGGTTGTTTATCCTGAACGGTCAGGGCGCCGATGACTTCGCCGCTCGTAATCAAGGGCAGGGTAAGCTCGGATTGGGTTTCGGGCAGCAACGGATTGGGATAGCGTACACTTTCTTCATCCACGCGTGGTGCAATGCGCGGCTGGACATAAAGGATGCTCCAACAAACCATGGCATTTTCATCCAGACGCAGCTTTTGTTGTTGCGCCAGGAGATTCTGGCTGGCTTCACCGCTGGCGGCGCGCAGCACCGCATATTCCCTGGCTTCGTCAACCAGAAAGAGCCCCACGTAGTAGAGGCCGAAGCGGTCGCGGATCAGGTCGACGCTCAGGGTGATTAGCTCCTCCAGGTTCAGGGTGCTGCTGGCAGCGTGGGTAATCTCTGCTGCGGTTTGCAATTGCATGGCGCGCCGTTCCGATTCACGTGTGCGCTCGCCGACCAATTGTTCCAGGTTCTGGGCATAAGCTTCTTGTTGCTGGCGATATTTATGGAGTTCGGCAGACATTTCGTTAAGTGCATTGGCCAGCTCCCCCATCTCATCCTGGGTCTGGATATCGATCTGCTGGTCCAAAATTCCGCGCCCAATGCTTGTCACGCCTGCTTGCAGCGTATTCAAGGGTGCGACAAAGCGAGTCAATACTGCCCTGCTCATTAACCAGGCAAGTAAGATGGTCAGGACGACGATGGCGGCAAGCACCTGGATGGTGGAGGCGATCGCCCGTCGCGCCTGGTGTCTGGCGTCGGCTGCCCGGCTGGCCTCCGTTTCTTCGAACTTGCGCAAAACCTGGATCAATTTGCCCTGGTAATTCTCAATCAATATGTTCAATTCGTAGATGGTTTGTGTGCCGGCCATCTTCTCCTGATCGAAAGCATCCAAAACGCGCTCTGCCTGCGTGTTAAAGGCAATCAGGTTTTGGCGAATATCGCCAAGCTCCATGCTTTGGTCGATATCATTGGGATCGATGTGCAGGATTGCTTCTTGAATGAGGCGATCCAGCATTTTTTCTTGTTGAGCAATTTGCTTACGCAGGTTGAGATTGGGGGTTTCCTGGAGAACGTAACGCTGTACCATGCCGGTGAGCGTTAAACATTCGGAGCGGATCCGCGCACTGAGCGAGGCGGTATCTGAGCGCGCTAAGACTTGCTCGAGAGCGCGGTCGATAAACTGGACGGTCCAAACCGCCCCAAGTGAGATCGAGATCGATACCAGCGCCAGGGCCGCAAAGCTCAGGATGAGTAAACGAGCGATGAAGCCTTTGAAGATCGACATAGGCGCTCAAGGCTGCTGGTTTGCAGCATCCAGTTCACTTTGGTACAGGGGGGCAATTTCATCCATTGCCTGCTGAGGTGTCTTCTGGCCCAGCAAGATGGCCTGCAGAGCAGCCTGATACTGGTTATACACGTCTGGCGAGATCGGGACGGATGGATCGTAGATCGTAAAGCTGACCAAGCGGGCGATCATCGTTCTTGCGTCGTTGGTCGCATAAGCGGTGTTGCTCTTGCGCAAACTGGGCGCCTGCTGGTAGCCCGGGACGTCTTGCGCCACCTGGCTGCTGGTCAGGTAACGGGCAAATTCGTGGGCTGCGTCGCGCTGTGCCTGGTCCGGTGTGTTATAGACTCCGTACATGCCGAACGCGCCGACACTGACGATCTTGCCGATTTTGCCGGTGGGAGGCGGCAAGACCAGAAAGGGGACATTTTCCTCTTCGAATTCTGCGATCAGGTTGGGGGTATCCATAATCATGGCCAGGCTGCCGTCTTTAAATTGTGCCCGCGCACCGGCTTGGTCGACGTTGCCGAAATCCGGCGGAGTGACTTTATGGACGTGCGCCAGATCGGCAATTTTTTGCAGCGCCGAGATCGCTTCCGGTGAATTCTGTACGAAACGTTTCCCATCCGGGCTGAGCACGCGCCCACCGTCGATGTACATGAGCTGTGAATAGACCACCACACCTGGCGTGGAGGAGGCCGAAAAGCCATAAACATGAGAACCGTCCGCTTTTTGGAAAGTCAACTGGCTGGCCGCGGCAACGAACTCTTCCCAGGTCCAGGGTTTCTCCAGCGTGGGTGGAGTGCCCCGGCGTTCTTTCAACAAATCCGGATTGGCGTAGATGGCAACGGTTGTGGCCCACAACGGCCAGGCATAAGGCTTGCCTTCAACGGATACTGCCTCCAGCGCGCTGGAATAAAAATCTGCCTGGTCTGCTTCACTGAGGTAAGGGGTGATTTCCGAAAGATAACCCGAGCGGGCATAACGGGACAGATCCCTGGAATTGACGCTGAAAAGGTTAATCCCCTGGCCGTCTTTCAGGGCGGCTTCCAACTGGTCGGTCCCTTCTGCTGTCCATGAGATGCCCACCACTTTGACATCGATATTGGGGTGTTTTTTTTCGAAGATGTGTACCGCCTGGGAGAGTGTTTTGGATGTGATATCCGACCCTTGTTCAACATAACCACGCCGGTAAAATGTGATCGTCACTGGCTCGCCGGTTGGCCCTGGCGGGATAGGGCGGCAGGCGAATAACACCTGACTGAATAAGATCAATGCGAAAAGAAGGAACCGTTTCTTCATTGTATACCATCCGGACGGTTGTTTGACTTTTTATACCACGTTTGTTTGTTATGGCACAGGCTTATACAGGCGGTTACATTTCACAAATTTGCAAGCTGACGCTTTCGTGCAGGTGATGATAGAATGCTTTTTACATCGCCGGGTGTGGTTTTCAGGCAGATCACGCCAGGGCGGGAAGGGTTCTCCTGAGGAATTGTTGATATGGCGCGCGGTTATTTGACGACAACACAGATTGCAAAAAGTGTGGGGGTGCATCCTAACACGGTGCGATTATATGAGCAATGGGGGCTTTTACCCACCGTGCCGCGTACTCCCGCGGGATACCGGCGCTTCAGCGTGGCGCATCTGAACCAGATGCGCCTGGCGCGGATGGCTTATAGCGGCCTCTGGCCGGGGCGAAAAATCCACCAATCGGCTGTAGCGTTGGTGCGCCGGTCGGCTGGCGGCGACCTGGGGGGGGCGCTGGAGATGGCCTACTCTCACCTGGCATTGGTGAAGGCCGAGCTGGCTCATGCCGAAGCGGCGGCCCGTTTATTAGAAAGATGGGCACAGGGAACGGCTACGGATTCCACCCAGGAGAAGCTGTCTATTGGCCAGGTAGCAGAAATGCTCGATGTCAGCCGGGATGCACTGCGCAACTGGGAGCGCAACGGATTGATTCGGGTACCGCGCCGCCCTGAAAATCGCTACCGGGCTTACTCCGGCGCCGAAATTGGCCGCTTGCGCGTGATCCGTATGCTGCGCAGCGCCGGTTATAGCATGATGGCCATTCTCAGGATGCTGTGCCAACTGGATCAAGGCCAGAAGCATGATCTGCGCCAGGCATTAGATACCCCTCGCCCGGATGAAGATGTATTTACTGCCATGGATCGCTGGCTCTCCTTCCTGACCGAGCAAGAGCAGCGTGCGATTGGAATGATCGAATTACTCGAAGAAATGATACGCCAAACCCTCCATTAGAGCACCAGGGTTGGAAATCTGGCGCTCGTTTGTCCTGCATGGCCTCCTCGCCGTCAGGCCAGAACACGCCTGGCACAGCCTCAAGAATAGTCTCAGTTCCAGAGATCTCTGAGCCTGGATTGGCCGGGTGTGTGGATAATTTTCAAAAATTGGGCAACCCTCCATTAGCACACCAATGTTCTATAATCAGTACAGGACAAAAAAATCCCAAAAATGGAGGATGCTCAAATGAATAAACCAAAAGTCGTCGTCTTTCAAAGTGCTTCCGTAGATGGCAAACTGACCCTCGCTCCCGACGTTTTGCTGCTGAGAGGAGATGAACGCTGGCAGGCAGTCGCTGGATCGGATCAAGAAGCTTACCAGGCGGTGAAGTCGCTTTTCAAACCCCAGGCGATTCTGGAAGGTAGCGGTTCGGTCGTCCTCGAAGGCGAGGCTTCCCCGCCGTTGGAAGCAGCCCGGCCTGTGGACGAATCGCTCTACCAGGATTTCTTGCCCGAGGCAGTGGTCCATCCGGACGGGCCGCGTTACTGGTTCACCGTGGTGGATAGCCGCGGCCGGGTGCGTTGGATATACAAAGAATTTCCGGGTGAGGAGTGGCAAGGCTGGTATTTGTTAGTGCTGGTCGCCCGGCAAACTCCGCCGGAATATCTGGCCTATTTGCAGGCAGAAAATATCCCCTACCTGGTGTGCGGTGACCGGCAAGTAGACCTGGCTGGCGCGCTGGAAAAGATGCAGGACCGGCTGGGTGTAACCTGTCTGGTATCTACTGCCGGCAGTCGTTTGAATGGCGCTCTGCTGCGCGCCGGGCTGGTCGATGAAGTCAATATAGAATTTTTCCCGGCGATTATCGGTGGGTCTGAGACGCCGGCGCTGTTCGGCGGGCCGGCATTGCTGCCGGATCAGGTTCCGGCAAAGCTGCGTCTGATTGCGGCTCAGGTCCGCGCAGATGGCAAAATCTGGCTGCGTTACCAGGTGGCGGCGAATACCGCAGGGTAATGATCCATGAACCATAATGCACTGATTGCGATCCGCGATCTCTGCAAAACATACCGCGTTGCGGAACGGGATGCCGGGTTGGGCGCAGCATTGAAGAGCCTGGCCCGGCGCACCTTCCGGGATGTGGAAGCGGTGCGTGAGATCAGCTTTACCCTCCAGACCGGCGAAGTCGTCGGCTTCATTGGGCCGAACGGGGCCGGCAAGACCACCACATTGAAAATGTTGGCCGGTTTGCTGCACCCCACGGCAGGGGAAGCGCGCGTGGCGGGTTTCATCCCCTGGAAGCGTTCCCCGGATTTTTTGCGTAGCATCGGGATGGTCATGGGCAACAAAAGCCAGTTGTTGTGGGATATCCCTCCACTGGACTCTTTCCGGGTGCTGGGTGAGATTTACGGTTTGCCAGCGGCAGATTTTCGCCGGTCTTTGGATGAGCTGGTCGATCTGCTGGATTTGCAGGACTTGCTGACCCGCCCGGCGCGCAACCTGTCGTTGGGCGAACGGATGAAGTGCGAGCTGGCCGCCGGCCTGTTGCATCGCCCCCGGGTTTTGTTCCTGGATGAACCCACCCTGGGGCTGGATGTCTCGATGCAAAAAAGGCTGCGCCATTTTATCGCCGAATACAACCGCCGCCACGCGGCAACCGTAATCCTTACCAGCCACTATATGGCCGACGTGGCCGTCTTGTGTGAGCGGGTAATCCTGATCCACCAGGGGCGAGTGTTATACGACGGCGCGCTGAGCGAGTTGGCCCGGCGGCTGGCGCCCTACAAGCTGGTGCGTGTCTCGATCGATGGCAATGGCTTTTCTCCGGAGAGGTTAAAAGATGTCCTGCCCTTACCCGAAAACATCGCGGTGCTGGAACAGGAGAACGGCCAGGTTACTTTGCGGGTGAGCCGGGCTGAGACGCCTGCCGTGACAGCCCACCTGCTCCAGTCCTGGCAGGTCACCGATCTCTCTGTAGAAGATCCGCCGGTCGAAGCGGTGATCGACCAGATTTATCAGGAGGGCAGGCTATGAACTACCGTGGCGGTTGGGCGTTGGTCAAAAGCACCTGGGCCTCCTGGCTGCAGTACCGTAGTTTCTTTTTCGTGCTGGCTTTCGGCTGGATGGTCCCGCCCCTGGTCTATCTGTTCGTGTGGTCTACGGCTGCCGGCGGGGCGACAGCCGGCGGGATGAGCCGGGGTGAGTTCGTGGCTTACTATCTGGTTCTGATCCTGGTCAACCAGCTTACCTATTCGCAGACCAACTGGACGGTTGGCGACGTGATCCGGATGGGAGGGCTGAACGCCTGGTTGCTGCGGCCGATGCCCGCGCTGCATCACGTTTTGGCCTCGGAGGTAGCCGGCAAGGTGGTGATGATGTCGTTTGTGGTGCCGGTCTCACTCATCCTGGCTGTGTTGTTGCGGCCAGAATTGCATACCACGCCCTGGAATGTGGGATTGTTCTTGATCACCCTGGGTTTGGCCTGGGCGCTGCGCTTCTTCTGGGGTTGCTGGCTGGCGTTGCTGGCCTTCTGGGCAACCCGGGCGGACGCCCTGCTGGCCGTGCAGGACACCCTGGTGTTCTTGTTGGCGGGGATGGTCGCCCCGGTCACGCTGCTGCCAGGGATGATGCAAAATGCGGCGAAGATCCTGCCATTCTGGTATATGGTGGGCTTTCCGGTGGAAATCCTGGCGAATAACCTGAACAAAGTGGAGTTGATCCAGGGCTTTGCCATACAGGCAGGCTGGATGGCGGTGGCGATGTCTCTCAGCCTGCTGATCTGGCGATGCGGTTTGCGGCGTTATACCGCGGTGGGAGGGTAATGATGCGTTCTGCCCGGCTTATCCGTTCGTTTATGCTTGTTTCCCTCCGGCAAGAAATCGCTTACCGGTCAAATTTTTGGATCAGCCTGCTGCACTCGCTGCTCAACCTGGGTGCGGGGGTTCTGGGGGTCGTGGTGTTGTTCAGCCAGGTGAAAACAATCCAGGGTTGGGACCTTGCGGCGACGCTGGCCTTGCTCGGAGTTTATCTATTGGTGGGTGCGCTGCGGGGACTGTTCATTGGGCCCAGCCTGGACGCGCTGGCCGGTATGGAAGGGGAAGTATGGCAGGGAAAGTTCGATTTCACCCTGCTGCGCCCGGTGAATACCCAGTTTCTGGCCAGTTTACGGCATTGGCGGCTGTTTTCACTGGTTGACCTGACGCTCAGCCTGGGGGTCCTGGTCGCGGCGCTTGCTCAGCCAGGGCAACGTCTATCGGCAGGGAATTTGCTGGCCTTCTTTCTGGCGTTGTGCGCTGGCGTCGTAATCCTCTATGCCATTTTGCTGGCTTTCACCTCGCTGGTTTTCTGGAGCCCCGGGATGATGTTCATCTGGGTGTTCGACGCCATCTTCCAGATGGCGCGTTACCCGGTGGGCATCTATCCAGGCTGGCTGCGCCTGGTGCTGACATGGGTCATTCCGGTTGCAGTTATTACCACAGTCCCCGCCCAGGCCCTGACGGGCGCAGGCTCACCCTGGATCATCTTAAGCAGCCTGGGGCTGGCCGGATTGGCCCTGCTGGCTGCCTCGGCCCTGTTCCGCTTTGCCTTGCGCCGTTATGCCAGCGCTTCGAGCTAGCGTTCCCGTCAGCCCGCCGCTGGCTCTTTGAATAACTGCAGCCCTTCCTGGGCGACCACAAATTCTTCGTCCGTGGGGACCACCAGCACCTTAATCGGTGACCCGGGCGCGCTCACGACTTGCAGGGCGCGCCCGTCCGCCCCCCGGTTGGCAGATATATCCAACTCAATTCCCAATCCTTGCAACCCGGCACAAATCGCTTCCCGCACCTGCCAGCAACGCTGCCCGATTTCATCGGTGAAGGCCAGGGCGTCACAGCCGCCCAAAATAGCCAGGTAACTACCGATATAAATTTTCAGGCGGTAGACATACATGGTGACAGCCAGCCGGGCCTGCTCGTCGCCGGCTTCAGCTCGGGCCACAATCTCGAATAGATCGCTGGAAAAACCTGAAACTCCCAGCAAGCCGCTTGCTTTGTTGAGCAGGTGGTTGAGTTGCTGCGCCGTATATCCATCGCGTTCGATCAGAGTCAAAAGGATAGATGGGTCGATATCACCGCTGCGCGTGCTCATCACCAGGCCGGCCAGAGGCGTGTAGCCCATGGATGTATCGATGCTGTGCCCTCCGGCGATGGCAGCCGCGCTCGATCCGCCAGTGCCCAGGTGGCAGGCGATCAGGCGCAGCTTTTCCACTGGCAGGTTGAGAAAACGGGCTGTTTCCCCGCTGACATATTGGTAGGATAAGCCGTGGAAACCGTATTTGCGGAACCCCAAATTGTCGGCGAGCGCCGGAGGCAGGGCATAGCGATAGGCGTATTCCGGCATCCGGGCGTGGAAAGCGGTGTCGAAGGCTGCGAATTGAGGGGTATCGCCGAGCCGGTCCTGGCACAGATAGAGGACTGAGAGCGAACCGGGGTTGTGAATTGGGGCCAGGGGTGAGCAGGCTTCCAGGTCGGGCAAATTGTTGGCGGTGATACGCGTCGTCCTGGAAAACTGCGTCCCGCCATGAACAAAGCGGTGGCCGACGGCATCGATGCTGATCCCGGCCGCAGCCAACTTTGCCAGGACTTCGGATGCGGCTGCCGCGTGGTGCGGCAGAGCCACTGACTGGCGGATCACCTGTTCATCGATCTGGTGTACCAGGTATGGCGCTTCCTGGCTCTGTGCGCCGACATGATGCGCCTTGCCGTGGGCAATGACGGACAGGGCGGCGGGCGGCTGAGCCTGGTAGACTTTGTAGTTGAGTGAAGAACTGCCACAGTTAAAAATCAGGAGATTCATTGGTCGCTTTCGATTGGGTGGATTTAACAACGTTTGGTAATTTATGCATCGGGCAACAGCCCAGTTTCCATAGCCAGGGGCGGATAGACGCGCACGAAATACTCCTTGCCCATTAAGTCCCGCAGCATGTCCACCGGGAACATGTCGGGTGTAATGGGGTATTGGGTGCGGTAAGCCGCTACGGCGCCGATCTTCTGGGGGATATAGTCGCTGACATCGATGCAGGTGGTGGCGGGCAAAGCGGTATTTTCAACCTGGCAACTCTGGGTGGCATATTGGGCCTCTTCGCCGCGCCCGGCAAAAGCGGTCGGCGCGCCTGGCGAGAACACCAGGCAGGTTACACCCTCGCGAGCGATGACGTGTGCATTGCGCGGCTGCCGGGTCGCAATACCTTCTTCACCGAAGAACGCGCCTGGTTCCAGTTCGTTGACTTTTACCAGGTCACCGGTTGCCCCTTCCTGGAAAATATCCACCTTGCCCGAGAGCAGCAAATAAAGGCTGGAGGCCGGCTCGCCCTGTTCCAGGATATAAAACCCCGGCGGGTACCAGGCCACGTCGATATGGTCGCTGCTGTAACCCAGCGAAGTCGACTCGTCGGCGAAGAAGAGCAGCCCGTTAATATAATCCAGAGTGCCAAAGAAGCGCCGGTCCATGCCTTTCAGCCAGCGCACCAGATGATCCAGCAGCAGGCGCCGGTTACGGGGAAAATAACTGTGAAATAATCGCTTTGCCTGGTATGGAGCCAGCCCCTGGCCGGCATGCCCAGGGAATTGCCCCGGGTCGGCGGCAGCGTTGAAGGCTTCGTCTGTGGCCGCACCGATGGCGATGTGATCGGGGTGCCCGTAGGCGCCATCGTCGCCGAAGGTCAGCACGACATCGGGCCGGAACGAGCGCAACAGGTGTACAATTTCTTCCACCAGGACGCAGCGTGGCAACTCCTGCAATTTTCCATCCCCATAATCCCGGCAGATTACTTGCTGTACGCCAAGCTGCTGGCAGGCATGCAGCAATTCTCCTTGCCGCACTTCCCCCAGGTTGCGGCGTTTGGCGGCGTGGGCATCTCGAATTTGCCCGGCCTCGCCGCGAGTGGCAGAAAACACCAGCGCCTGCGCCCCTTTGGCTGCATATCTGGCCAGCGTACCCCCGGCGCAGAAGGTTTCATCATCGGGGTGGGCGTAGACTCCCAGAATTCGCAGGTTTTTATTCTCCATTTGGATCACCTCAATCGAATTCTATCACAGGCAGCACAAAGTGAAAATTTGCGCACCCGGTCTTTCTGGATCGCCCTGGCGTTTTTTCTTTTGTCGCCTGCGGTGCGGTAAAATAACCTTACACTTTCTATTTTCTCGAGTGATTGGCTGAGGCTGATAAAGGATCACATAAACCAGGAGTACCTTATGGATGCTGTGGACGAATTGGATCGTTATTTCCAGGATATGGATGAGCGCAATCTTTTTTCCGGCGTCGTTCTGATCACACAGGGGCGCTCAGATTTATACACTGGTGCATACGGTTATGCGAATCGCCCCTGGCAAATCAAAAATGCGCTGGACATGCGCTTCGATACAGCTTCGGTAACCAAGTTGTTCACCGCCGTCGCCACGCTGCAACTCATCGACCAGGGGCAGTTGTCCTTCGATACCCGGGCGATCCCATTCCTGGGCCTGGAGGATACCACCATATCCAGCGCGGTGAATGTTTACCAGCTTCTGACGCACACTTCTGGAATTGGCGACGATTGTGAAGAAGAAAATGGCGAGGTTTATGAAGATCTGTGGAAGACCAGACCTTGTTATATGGTGACCGAAACAGCTGATTTCTTGCCCCAATTCATGCATAAACCGCCCAATTTTCCCCCGGGCCAGGGTTGCCGTTATTGCAATTGCAGTTTTGTGCTGTTGGGTTTGATGGTGGAAAAGATTACCGGCCTGTCGTATCGCGATTACGTGCGAAAAAATATTTTTGCCAGGGCAGGGATGGCGCAAACGGATTTTTTGTGCATGGATCGTGTATACGAGAATGTCGCCGAGGGATATGACCCCATCCATGATGAGGCAGATAGCGTGGTGGGGTGGAAGAAGAATATCTATTCTTACCCCCCCATCGGCTCGCCAGATAGCGGTGCGTATGTCACTGCCCGTGACCTGGATCGTTTCTTGCGGGCGGTGAGGGCAGGTGAATTGCTCTCTCCAGAACTGACAGGCGCGTTCTTTACGCCGCAGGTCCACTACCGTGAGATGCGAGATGGCTGGACCAAGATGTACGGTTATGGCCTGTGGTTTTACGTGGAGAAACCCGGCAAAATCGTCTGTTGCGAGAAAGAGGGCACCAATGCGGGCGTCAGCAGTCTGATCCGCCACTTTCCGCAGCAAGATATCAACGTAGTGGTTCTCGCCAATATGGAGGACGCTTCCTGGGAGCCAGTTTGGAAGATCCACGACATGGTGGTTGATGGAATGTTTGGTTAGACGTGAAAGGAGTAAAAAATGAACGTATTGGAGGCAATCCGGTTTAAACGGGCGGTGCGCCAATTCAAAGACCAACCGTTACCTGAAGACGTGGTGCATGCTATTCTCAATGCCGGACGGCGTTCGCAGTCATCCAAGAACACCCAGCCGTGGCATTTTGTGGCCATGCGCGATAGGGCTGTTTTGAAGGCGATCTCCGAATGCGGTACCTGGGCCGGCCACCTGGCTGGGGCGGCGCTGGGTGTGGCCATCCTGACGCCTGACCCGGCGGAGAAGTTTCAGATCATGTTCGACGCCGGACAATCTGCCGCGTATATGCAGCTTGCTGCCTGGGAATTGGGGATAGGATCGTGCCTGGCCTCGATCTATGAAGCAGACAAGGCGCGCCAGATACTCGGCTTCCCTGAAGACCTGCACCTGCGCATTGCCATTTCTTTCGGCTATCCCGTGGAAGAAGAGAAACTTACCGCCGCGCCTCAAAAGGGTGGGCGGCGCTCTTTCGACGAAGCGGTACATTGGGATCATTGGTGACTGAGTCCTGAGTCCTGAGTACTCAGTGCCTGTTGCAGAGAAATGAAAATATTCTACTCCGACCATTTGCTGGTGTCTCTCCCGGATGGGCACCGTTTTCCGATGCCCAAATATGGTCTGCTGCACCAGCGGGTTGTTGCGGCGCGCTTGCCGGAGGTCGAGTTGTCCCCCGCCGGGCCGGCCAGCGATGAACAACTTCTCCGGGTTCACACGCCTGAATATCTGGATAAGGTGCTGCGGGGTCAATTGGATGGCAGGGAGATGCGCCGCATCGGTTTCCCCTGGTCGCCGCAACTGGTGCAGCGTTCAAGATATGCGGTCGGCGGAACAATCGACGCCTGCCGTGCAGCGTTGCAAGACGGCTGGGGGGCTAACCTGGCAGGTGGGACGCACCATGCTTACGCCGAACATGGCGAGGGGTATTGCGTTTTCAATGACGTAGCCGTTGCTGCGCGCGCCATGCAGGCCGAGAGGCGCGCCCAACGGATTGTCTTCCTGGATCTGGACGTCCACCAGGGCAACGGTAGCGCCGCCATCTTTGCGGATGATCCCAGCGTATTCACATTTTCTGTGCATGGAGCCAAGAATTTCCCTTTTCACAAGGAGAAAAGTGACCTGGATATTGCCTTGCCAGACGGCAGCAGCGACGATGTTTTCCTGGACGCGGTGCGCAGCGGTGTGCCCGAAGCCATCCGGCAGGCCCGGGCCGGCCTGGCGATCTATATTGCAGGCGCCGACCCGTACGTCGATGATCGCCTGGGCCGGCTGGCGATGACCAAAGCCGGGCTGGCCCAGCGAGACCGCCTGGTCTTCGATCATTGTTCAAAAGCCGGCTTGCCAGTGGCGATTGTGATGGGTGGGGGGTACGCCCGCCAGGTGGAGGATGTGGTGGACATTCACCTGCAGACTTTGCGTATCGCGGCATACCGGGCGGCACAGCTTTCCTTGTTCGACTAAAAGTCATTTTGTGTGACCCAAACCTGACAGGTCTTTACAGGTGCACTATGATTCGGCCCTATCATTAAGACCTGTCAGGTTTGTGAGCAACTTTTTTCTTACCAGCCCGTATGAATGAGTGAAAGCAGCTTGTGCTTTACCGGTTATGCCGGGTCGCTGTTCAGGATTGAGCGGCTGGCGGCCGATGGTGAGAAGCGAAGAGCGAAACGAAGGAGAACTCTATGACAGAAAATCGACAGCTTTTACGGCGCTCGAAACGCAGTCGTGTGATCGCAGGTGTATGCGGTGGATTGGGTGAATTTTTTGGCATCGGCGCTTTCTGGTTCCGGCTGGCGTTTTTGCTTGCCCTGCTGCCAGGTGGCATTCCGGGCCTGTTGATTTACCTGATCCTGTGGGTTATTATCCCCAGCCAATAAGTCTGGCTTTGTGGCGCGAGGCGACGTAGACCCTCAGGGTTTTTGAGACCCTAAGGGTCTGGATCATACAAAACGATTTTCAGCCAAATAACGATATGACTGAATGAAAAGGCAGAGGCGGCCAGCTTCTGCTTTTTCATTCAACATAGGGTTGGGCCATGGCGATGCGTTTGCTCAACGCGGGATGGGAGTACAGGAAGAATTCTTCCCAGGCGGGCGGGTTGGCGTCGGCCAGGTTCTGGTTTGCCAGGCGGGTAAACGCTGCGGCAAAGGCTGCACCGTTACGCGTGGTGTGCAGGGCATATCCATCTGCCAACCGCTCGCGCCAGCGCGAATACCCATTCGCCAATGGCAAGGTGACCAATTCGTACAGGCCCAATACCAGCCCCAGCCAGGGCAGCGCAGCAACGTCTGCCGGGCCGGCGAATCCGAAATTTGCCACTCCCCAGTTCAATCCCTGGCCTGCCAGGTATAAGCCGATCAGCGTAATGGCGCTTTGTACCAGGATGCCCAGGGGGATATCTTTGTGAACATGATGGGCCAGCTCGTGCGCCAGGATGGTCTCGATTTCATCGGCAGTGAATTCGTTGAGCAGTGTGTCACCCAGGATGATCCGGCGCGTGTTGCCCAACCCGACCAGGGCAGCATTGGCAGCTTTGGTGCGGCGGCTCATATCGAACTGGTATACCCCGCTCACCTGAGTGCCGGCCTGTCTGGCCAGGCGCACCAGCCGGGCTTCCAGCTCGGCATGCGACTCGCCCAACGGCTTGAACTTGAAAAAGATGGGGAAGAACAGCACCGGCGCCAGGTTGGCCAGCAGGACAGTAAAGAACAACAGGATTGCTGCCGTCCAAAGCCACCAGGTATGCGGCGCCAGGCGCAGCACAGCATAGATGACCTCCAGCAGGAAAAGCCCCAGCACGCCGCTGATCAGTCCCATTTTTATCTGGTCGGCAATCCAGCCCCCCAGCGTCTGGTTGGAGAGGCCGAAGCGGTGTGGCAAGACAAAGCCTTCGTAGTACGATAAGGGCAGATTCAGTAAGCTAAAGATGCCGCCAAAGACGACGCCGTAGGCGGCTACCAGAAACCATTCGTTATTTGTGTAAGCCAGCAGCCAATCTTTGAGCGCCACCGACCAGCCAAAGACCAGCCAGGCCAACAGGTAAAACGCACCAATGGCCAGGTCGACGACCATCAGTTGCCGTTGGATGCGGGCATATATCTTTGCCTGCTGTTGGCGTTGGGGATCTAAAGTCAGCTCTTCAGACATTCATTCCTCCTTCACCAGGATGATTACCAGATCGTTGACGTTCGTCCCGGTAGGTCCCAGATGCATTTGAGCTCCAGTTGCTTCGAGAAAGGGATAAGCGTCATTATTTGCCAGGGCGGCATGGGGATCCAGGCCAAGGCGCCGGGCCAGAGCGATTGTTCCACTATCGATGATTGCTCCGGCCGAGTCGGTCGGCCCGTCGGTGCCGTCGGTCGCCAGCGCCATCAGGGCCACACCGGGGGTGTCCTGGACGGCGATTGCCGCCGCCAGGGCCAGCTCCTGGTTTCGCCCGCCTTTGCCATTCCCTTTCAACGTCACCGTGGTTTCCCCGCCGAAAATTAAACAGGCCGGCGGTGGAAACGGATCGCCGTCACAGCGTGTGCCTCTGGCCAGTGCAGCGGCAAATCGGGCCACTTCACGTGCTTCGCCTTCGACAAAAGTGCTCAAAAGGCAGGAATGATATCCCATGCGTTCCGCTTCTTGCCTGGCAGCCAGCGCCGCCAGCCGGTTCGATCCGATCACCTGGTTGCTCACCCGTGCGAACAGGGAATCGCCGGGTTTTGGCGTTTCTGGCGCCTGGCCGTGGATTCCAGCTTGCAGGTGGTCGCGAATGGATACCGGTGTTCCTTTCAACAGCCCGTATCGTTCCAGGATCTCCCAGGCATCTTGATAAGTCGTCGGATCAGGAACGGTTGGTCCGGAGGCGATCACATCCAGCGGGTCGCCGACGACATCTGACAGGATCAGCGCGGCCAGCGCTGCCGGGGCGGCGCGGCGGGCAAGCTGGCCGCCCTTCAACTGGTCCAGATGTTTGCGGAGGGCATTTATTTCTCCAATGGTCGCTCCGGCTCGTAGCAGGAGTGTGGTGAGCGCCTGCAATTCATCCAGCGTAATCCCTGGCACGGGCAACGGCAACAAGGCCGAAGCGCCGCCAGAGAGTAGCAAGATGATGCGGTCCGTTGCGCCGGCATTTTCCACCAGGCTCAAGACAGCTTTAGCCGCTCCCAGCCCGGCCTGATCGGGAACGGGGTGGCCCGCCTCGTAGATTTGCAGCGCTGGATTGAGTGGATGGCCAACTGCATGGCCGTATTTGGTCACCACCACTCCGCGGCTCAGCCATTCGCCGCAAACCCCGGCAGCGGCCTGCGCCATCGACACGGCGGCCTTGCCCGCTGCAACCAGCAGGAGCCGCTCGCCCTGGTGAAGCGTCCAGGCCGGGTTGCCGATGTGGAGTGCAGGGTTGTTCTCTTCTACATCCAGATGTATAAAACGATTGACGGCTATACCAGGATCGACTGCCTGCAGCGCCGCCGTTCTGATTTGAATCAAGTGTTGTTTCAAGATCGTTTCCATAGGTAGCCCTATTTTCATTGCATAATGCTTTTTTTGCAATACCCTCCAGCCTGTCCGGGCAGGGTGTTTTGCTTTTCTCCCCTTGTGTTACTTCATAATATTCGGTATCCTCTCTCTCGCCCTTTATTGGCCTTGCCTGGCTGAAGGCTGTGGCTCTCTCGCCTTTGATGGGATTCGAGGCTTTAGCCGGACCACAGGTAGCAGTGGCATCCGGCTGAAGCCTCGAATCCGGCGGTAGATGAGCATCTTTTCCCGCTAAAGCCGATAGGGCAAAAGTTGTTTGTCGCGATCCACTTATTCCGTTTCGAGTCGAGTAATGAGCAAACTTTTTTGTACTATTCTCTTGATTTCCGGCCTGTTGACGTTGACGTCTTGTGTTTCGCTGCCGGCTCGCGCCGCTTATGCCCCTTGGGTTTATACGGATTTGCGCCTGCTGGACCCTGCCGGAGAAGAGCAACCTACGCGTGACCTGATTGCAGTTTATACCCGCCAGATGGATGGGGATGTGCAAATCCGTCTGGACCTGCTCGATCACGCCCCTCTGCCGGATTACGATTTATACCTGGCGCTGGATACCTCACCTGGCGGGACATATGACCTTCCCATCGACGCCCGCGCGGCGTTGGAATGGGATACCTTGCTGGTCATCCCTGCCAGCGGGGAACTGCAGGCGTTGGATGCGGTTTTGCAGCCGCGGCCAGGCGTGGCGTTGAGCGTGGTGCGGGACTCTGTTCTGGATACGATTGTCGTCAGCCTCCGCCAGGCTATTTTCCCGCCCACCCGCCTGCAAGTGTTCCTCACACCGCCTGGCGCCTCCAGCGTGGCCGACCAGGCCGGCCCGGTGAGCAGCCAGGCGCAACCGCCGGCGCCGGCGCGGGTGCTCTTTGCTTTCTGGAACAGCTACCCTGCTTATACCCCGGCCACTGCTCTGCGTCGCTGGAACGGCGCTCATACCGGGCCACTTGGCGGGAGTCATGGATTGGGCATTCTGCTGCATGCCGCTCGCCAGCAGGGTATTCCCCTGGCGCTGCTCGATCTAAAATCTCCGGCCTCGCTTGCGGCTTTGGATTACGCTGGCAAGCTGGACCAGGTGCAAGACATGGTGCGCAGGGGTTTGCTTATCCTGCCCGAAGATATTCCGGACCTGCTGTCGGTTGGCGAGCCAACCTTTGATGATCTGCCCGGCCAGGTCATTGCCAGGCAGCGCCGGATCGCACGCCGTTTTGGGCTGCCTGACAGCGCCTTCGCTTTTGCCCCGCTCGACGCGCTTCCCTGGCGCCCGTTTACCAATTTTGTTTTTGCCCGTCTGCCTGCCGGCCAACCTTTGCTCCCTACCTCGGGTGATATGCCTGGAACGGCTGTCCTTATCCCATCTGCATCGAAAGATCGAACGGAGGCGGAGGGCGTGCTTGCTCCTTCTTACCTGGTCTCCAGGCAGGGACAGCGCGTGCTCTTCCTCCCTGCCGATCTGCAAAAGGCCGAACAGGCGACGCTGGATGGCCCGTCGCTGGAGATACGCCGCGCCTGGGTGGAGACTGCCCTGGCCGCCGGGCAGGCGAACGGCCGGGCGGCCCTGTTGCTGTTGGGTGGTTCGCTCCCCGAAAGCGCCTGGGGGGCAGCCGGACCGGCGCAAGCCAGCTTCCGTTATCTCCGCGCTCACCCCTGGATCCAGCCACTGGATGCCCAGGGGCTGCTGGGGACAGCGGCTGTTGCAATGGCTGCCGGTTTTCAGCCAACCACGGGTTACCCTCCGGATGCACAGCCTTATTCATTTAACCGACCTGATCTCTCGCCCGAACAAAATCTGGCTTTGCTCCATGCGCTGCAACAGGCGCCGGATAACGCCCTGGGCCAGGCTGCCTGGCAGGCCTACCAGGCCCTGTTTGCTCCAGTTTACCCGACCTCGCCGGACCTGCCTGCCCTGCGTTCCGCTTACGTTGGCCAGGTCTGGTCGCTTCTGGAGGCTGCAAAATGGGCAGCCAATCCGACCCGTCAGGCGACCTGCACTGCTGATCCTGATGGCGATGGATACCCTGAATGCGTTTTATCCAGCCAGAGCATGTACGCCCAGTTCGAGATCGACGCCGGCGCGCTGGCGTATCTGTTTGCCCTGGACAATTCTGTGCAGAACGGCGCAGCCGCGCCGCGCCAGGCTCACCAGATGATCGGACCGACTTCGCAATTTATCACCGGCTTGAGCGACCCGAACGAATGGGATTTGAGCCGCGGCCTGGCCGCCGACCCGGCGGCAATCTCCGGCGCTTTCGCCGGCCCTGGAGGAGGCTATCGAGTTGAAACACCTCCCGGCGAGGGAGTGGTCTTTGTTTCGCCGGACAACCAGGTGCGCAAACATTACCGGTTAGCGCCGGATGGGATCGATATATCTGTCGAAACTGCTGTCGTTGCGCCTGGCATGGCCATGAAGATCCCGCTGGCCCTGGATGCCTGGCGGCGCTTCCAGCCTGGCTGGGCTGGAGCCTATCACGCCGCCCCTCTGTCCCAGGGTTGGCAGTGGGAACTGGAGCCAGGCCTGGCGGTGCAGATCATCAGTTCGGCTGCATCGAGTTTGCAAACCTTTAACGACTCCCGCCCGTTGCTGGCAGATGCTGAAAACCCGAACCTGGATTATCCCCCTGCCCATACCCTCCCGTTTCCATACGGGTTGGTCAATGTCTCTGTCACGGGCAGTTTTGATCTGCAAATACGGTTTATAATTGCTCCATGAAAGCCACACCTTTTGCACAAATTGAGAAACAACTGCAAGATCTATATCATCGAAACGAATACGCTGCCGCGCTGGAACTGGCTACCCAGGCGCTGGCCGGGCACCCGGAACAGGTCACCTACCTGGATTACTGGCGCATGACGATGGCCGCCCGCAGCGGCGACGCCGTCCTGGCGGTGGAAATACTCCAACAGGCGTTGCAAGCCGGTCGCTGGTATAGCGAACTGCTGCTGCGTCGCAGCCCATCCTTCAAAACCTTGCAGGGAGACCCGGCATTCGAGCGCCTGATCGCCCTGAACCAGGAAACGGCTGAGAAGGATCACGAAAAAGTTTTTCCGTTGTATACCATCCGCCCAGAGAAGCGCTGCCTGGCAGGCCACACGCCGCCTTGCCCGCTGCTGCTTGCCCTGCATGCCAATGCCGGTACAGTACAAACGTCTTTGGGTTTCTGGCGCCCGGTTGCTGCCGCCGGCTGGTTGGTTGCTGCGCCGCAGTCCTCGCAGGCTATCTGGAAAGACGCCTACGTGTGGGACGACCGGGAGTTGGCCGAGAGGGAAATCCATAAACATTATCTTACCCTGGGCGAGAACTACGCCATCGACCAGCGGCGTACGTTGTTGGCCGGGCATTCGATGGGCGGTGAAATCGCTATCTGGCTGGCGCTGAAAGGCACGATCCCGGCGAATGGCTTTTTGGCCATCGGTCCCGGTGGGCCGTTCATGGATGACCTGGCGGAATGGGAGCCGCTGTTGCACGATAACCTGACCGAAGGGGCATCCGAAAACGGCGGTCTGCGAGGCTATGTGATTACCGGCGAAATCGACGACTCGATCCCTCACAAAAATATTGAACGGCTGGTAAAACGCCTGAACCGGGCGAATATCCCCTGCGAGCTCGAAATAATCCCTGGCGTGGGCCACGACTATACAAGCGAATATGAGCCGGCGATCGCGCGGGGTATGCAATTTATTCTCAACAGGAGTCGTAAACATGTTTCAAAGCTTTGATCAGGCAGATCGTTACATCGATGAACAACATATTCAGTTGGTTGACCTGAAATTTTGCGATC
The DNA here is from genome assembly GCA_964595435.1 of uncultured Anaerolinea sp. Taxonomy (GTDB): domain Bacteria; phylum Chloroflexota; class Anaerolineae; order Anaerolineales; family UBA4823; genus RBG-16-57-11. Next base: position 175,422 of record CAZQQJ010000001.1, read on the forward strand.
TATGGGGGCGTTGGCATCACCTGACCGTCCCCGCCACCCAGTTTACCCCTGAGATCATGGAAAACGGTATTGGCTTTGATGGCTCTGCTGTGGGGTTGAAGAGCGTCAAGGCCGGCGACATGGTGCTGGTGCCCGACCTGACCACTGGTTTCATCGATCCTTTCTGGGAAGCACCCACATTGAGCTTTATCTGCACCACGCTGGAGGCCGACACCCATCTGGTCTTCGCCAACGACCCACGCAATATTGCCATCCGCGCCGAGACCTATATGCGCGAGACTGGTATCGCTGATCGCAGCCTGTGGGGCCCGGAGTTCGAGTTTTATATCTTCGATAATGTCGCTTATGATAGCGGCGTCAATCATGCTGCCTATCGCCTGGATTCAGCCGAGGCGGATTGGAACAGCGCTACCGGCGGGCATGGGCATTATATCCCCTTGCACGGCGGTTACCACGCCATCCCACCCAAGGACCAGCTCTATAATTTGCGCAGTGAGATGGCGTTGCACCTGGAGGCAATGGGTGTGCCGGTCAAGTATCACCACCACGAAGTGGGCGGGCCGGGGCAATCGGAGATCGAAACACCTATGATGGGGCTGGTCGCCGCGGGTGACGCCACGATGCTGGTTAAATATGTCACCAAGATGACCGCTCATGCCCATGGTAAAACGGTGACGTTTATGCCCAAGCCATTATATGGCGAGGCGGGCAGCGGTATGCACTTCCACCAGCATCTATTCAAGCAGGGCGTGAACCTTTTTTATGACGCACAAGGCTACGGCTGTATGAGCCAGACTGCTTTGTACTATATCGGCGGATTGCTCAAGCATGGCCCGGCATTGTTGGCGTTGACCAACCCCAGCACAAACTCTTACCGCCGGCTGGTGCCCGGCTATGAGGCGCCGGTCAACGCTTTCTTCTCATTGGGCAACCGTAGCGCCGCGGTGCGTATTCCCAAATATGCCAACCAGCCCAACACAGCGCGTATCGAGTTTCGCCCGCCCGACGCTGCCGGCAATGTCTATCTGGCGTTGGCCGCACAACTCCTCGCCGGCCTGGATGGTATTCGCAACTGTATCGATCCCACCGCGAACGGTTTTGGCCCGATCGACGCCAATATTTTCGCCTGGAGCGAGGAGCAGCGCGCCTCCATTCAAAAGCTGCCTGCTTCGATGCGCGAGGCGATGGATGCTTTGCAGGCCGACCAGGACTTTCTGCTGGCCGGTGAGGTGTTTAGCCCGGAAATGATCGCTCAGTGGATCAACTTCAAAATGGAAGGGGAATATTACCAGGTGCGCAATCGCCCGCACCCTTACGAGGTGATTTTGTATTTCGACGTTTGATATTCAAAGCAGATCGGCTGCGTCCTGTGGCCGGAAGCCACGATAGAACAGCGCAAAATATTCCTGTACCTGCTCCTGAGGTGTGCTCAGCACCAGGTCCGCGATCTCGGTTGCCTGCACCTGGCTGGTTTTATCGCTTTCTTCAGGGGTGCTGGTTTGCAGCAGCGCCTGGATTACCTCCTGGCGCCCGGCGCGATGGGCGATGCCCACGGCTGCCATCAGCGGATCGATGCCAGCTTTCCGCCCGCGTTGTTCGGCCAACGCCATGAGTGTTGCCAGCGAGACGGTGTGGCCTGCGCGAGAGAGGAAGCCGAATAACTCGTAGAAGGCAATGGGCTGGAGGAGCAAATCGTGTAATTCGCTCGCCACGCGTTGCTCTTCCAGGTCGATCAACCCCCACAACCCACCGACGAAATTTAACCATCCAGTGTTCCCTTCCTCTTTCATGGGAGAGGGCGCTGAGGATGGCCGCGGTTTGACGCGCTGGTAATATTCCCAGATACGTCCGGTTTCATTCCGGCATTCCAGCAGGCCCAAGACTACGCTGGCCAGCCCGGTGGAGAAATCATCCAACTCATCCCAGCCATCCAGCAAGACTTGAACGCCCGGCATACCTTGCCAGCGCAGCTCGGCGACCAGCAAGGCCTGGATGCGCTGGCGTATTGCCTCATCCGGCAAAGCGCTGACCCGTTTGAGCGTTTCACCGATCAACGGCAGGGCTGGCGGCCCGAACTGGCGCATGCGGTCATGCCAGGCGTCTTGCGCCAGCCCTTTTGCCTGGGGGGAGAGATCGAGCAGGTCTTCGACTGTGGCCGCAGCCCGTATTTTTTTGATCGTGCCGCCTTCGCGCAGTTTCAGCAGGGGCGCCAGTTTTGCCCTGGCGCGGCGAAGCAGGTCGTCCGAGGCCTGGTCGACGATTTTCATGCGGAAGATGGTTGCCGGGCTGGGAAACTGGTTGCTGGCGTCATCCAGGTTTGTGTTCATCTGCTGTATAGAATCACTTCTGATATAACCCTCGCCGGACGATCATCTGATAGACCGTATCGGGCAGGTAATAACGATAGGGTTGCCCGGCGGCTACCCGGCGACGGATGGACGACGATGAAATTTCTAGCAGCGGCGCCTGCAACCGGCGTACCCGGTTATTCAGGCCGGGTAACTTCGCCTCCAGGACCTCCAGGTCGACCTGGCGCCCCGGTCGCAGCATCACGCCGATTTCGTCGCAGGACTCTACGAACTGGAGCGGAGCGTGCCATAGCGGCACATCTGCCAAAGAATCAGCGCCCATCAGGTAAACCAACATGGCGCCAGGATGCGCCTGGTGTAGCAGGTGCAGTGTATCTGCTGCGTAATGAGGCGGCGGGCGGTCGATATCTACCCGGGAGATCTCGAAGGACGGATCGTCGCCCAGGGCCGCACAAAGCATATCCAGGCGGTCGTTCAGCGGGCTGATAGGGCGGTTGGCCTTATGTGGGGGAACGTGAGTCAGCACCCACAGGACGCGATCCAGACCCAACTGGGCATGGGCCTCCGCTGCCAGGATCAGGTGGCCGATATGCGGTGGGTCGAACGTTCCGCCAAAAATGCCCAGGCGCATAGACGCTTCTCGCCGGTTGTGCGTCTCAATCAGCAGAGCGCACAACCGTGTACATTAATCCTGCCATTCCAGCTCGAAATCACCGATAAAGACGGTATCGCCGTTTTGCACACCTGCATCACGGAGCGCTTGCTCGATGCCCAGGGTGACCAGGATGCGGTGGAAACGGCGCACCGAGTCATAGTGTTCCCAATAGGTCATTTCAGCAGCGCGCTCGATGGATTGCCCGGAAACGCGCCAGCCATCTGAAGTGTGGGCGATCTTGAAAGCCTTGGGATCACTTTCTACGCGATAGACAGGCATTTCACTGGCTTTTGGCGGGGGCGGCGCCTCCTGGAGCAATTGCGCTGCCCGGTAGAGCAGGGGGCGCACACCCTGGTTGGCAACAGCAGAGATGGACAACGGTTCGGGGTCGATATTGGTCAGCTTGCTCTGACGCTTGATCTGCCGCTTCAACTCGGCCTGGAGCTTTGTCCAGCGCTCTTGTACCTCGGGTAGGTCCATTTTGTTGCACACGACAATCTGTGGCTTGCGCGCCAGGTCGGGATCGAACAGGGCCAGTTCGCTGTTGATTTGGATGAAATCCAGCGCGGGGTCTTCGGCCAGGCCATCCAGGAGGTGGATCAACACCCGCGTACGCTGAATATGGCGCAAGAAGTCGTGCCCCAGGCCCACGCCCATGTGCGCTCCTTCGATCAGCCCCGGGATGTCAGCCAGCACCAGCGTGGTCTCGTCATCCAGGCCGGCAACGCCCAGGTTCGGCTCCAGGGTGGTGAAAGGATAAGGGGCAATCTTGGGCCGGGCGTTGGTGACCACGGAAAGCAAGGTGGATTTTCCAGCGTTGGGTACCCCCACAATACCCACGTCGGCGATGAGCTTAAGTTCCAGGCGCAAGGTGCGTTCTTCGCCAGGCTCGCCGCGCTCGGCGACCCGCGGCACCTGATGAACGGAGGAGACGAAGTGTGTGTTGCCGCGCCCGCCGCGGCCACCTTTGGCCACTACCAGGCGCTGCCCTGGCTCCACCAGGTCGCCGAGCAGCTCGCCATTACCGGTGTCGTAGACTACCGTACCGGGAGGCACAGAGATCACCAGGTCACTGGCAGAACGCCCGGTCATGTTCTGCTTGGCACCGTTACCGCCATCCTGAGCGCGGAACTGGTGTTTGTTCTGAAAGGCGTACAACGTATTGAGCGTGGGTACTACTTCCAACACGACATCGCCGCCCTTACCGCCGTCGCCGCCGTCCGGCCCGCCACGGGGCACATATTTTTCGCGGCGGAAGTGTACCATCCCGTCGCCGCCTTTACCGGATTGAATTTGAATTTCGGCCTGATCGAGAAACATGCAACGATTATACCATTCCCTCTGGTGGCAAACCTCCTTGTTTCAGTGATGGGTAACCGGTCGCTGAGTAACGGGAACGCTCGCTGATTTTGTGTAACCCGCAGCGCGCAAGCTGTTTTTAACTCACTGATATGCTTTGATTGACTTTGCACCTGTCCTGTGATACAAATTAGTCATTGCCGAAAACAGGTGCTATTTAGCTTTCAGCAATTAGCCGTTGGTTTTCAGCATCTTTCAATCAAGAAAACGATTTTGTTCGACCCAAACACCCCACTTATTTCAGATAACCGTCAGCAAGACCATGCAGTTTACCGAAGCCCAGGACCGACGCCAGCAGGATGCGACCAGCCAGACGGCCGTCCATTTACGTTCGATTGCCCAATCGACGGCTGTGCGCGATCTGACGCAATTATCTCTGCCTGAGATCGACCAGGTGGTGGAACAGGTAGCGCAGGTCGTCCCGGCAGGCAATTTACCCGGGATGATCTTGAGCGGGCTGGCGCGCCTGCCCGGGCGAAAACTTCCCGCAAACATCCTCCACCGGGATGTCAATCTTTTGTTTCGGGCGGCCTCGCGTACGGCTGACCGGTTGGTCTATGGCGCTTTCTTTGCCGGCCCGGCTGCCATTCTGTGGGGATATCAAAATTTACTCAAACTGGCGGGCAAAGATCCAGAGCAGGCATTTCCAGAGGGCACCTGGCAGTTTTATGTGGATTATGCCCTGCGAGACGACACGGCTCGCCATACCAACGAGACCCACGGGTTCGATACTGCGCTGATCCGGCACCAGATCAACCTTTCGCCTGCAGACCGGATCACAGCCTGGGCGATGACTGCCATACATTGCCTGCGCCAATATCCTGCATTGCTGGAGAATGAATGGCGTGAGCGCGTATATACAAGTCTATTGAAGGAAATCACGTCTCAGCAAACCGACGCAGCCCATTATGCCAACCTGTATCGCCGATGGGAGTTGCAGCGCCCTTACCGGCGCGGGCAGGATGCAGGCTCTCTGACTTATGCGGAATACAGGCGGATGAAGTTCAACCGTTTCCTGGAGGAGGCTACCCAGGCGTTATCATCCGAAGCGCGCTACGATTGGCTGGAACGGATCTATGCCTTGCAAGAGCACGATTTGCCGGCTTACCAGCGCCAGATGAGTATCCTGGCCTATCTCGAGCCGGGCCCTTTTGGCGAAACACGCACGCCCTATTCATGGGAACAGGCGAAGATCGGCCTGATCCACAATGGTCGATATTATCTGATACCGGTCTGTGTGCCAGGTTCACAGCAACCAGTCGAGGTCGATACGCTGCGAGAGCAGGTTGCGGCTATTCTGGTCGCGTTGCTGGAGATACCGGCTTATCCTTTACAACCCCTGGCGCGCCTGAAACGTTCAGCGCTGGCAGAATTGCAAAATACCTGGAGCGGCAACCTGGCCCGGGATCGAGCAGCTTTGCGTGAGGCGGCGATTTTGATCAACAACGACCCGGTATCTCCCCCGTCCATTGGGGCGCACCCATCCATTCATACGCCGCTTTCAGAATTGCGCCAGGCGGAACGTGGGCTGGGCGACCATCCTTTGACAATTTTCGATACAGGACGGACCTTCATTTTCGACCAGTCTCATATCTTCTTTGATGGCACATGGGGAGCCGCCCTGGCTGAAATCCTGACCAACGAAGCGCTTTCCTGGGCAGCGTATCTCAGCCAAAGGCCCCCGGTTGTGCCGGGTGATCCGCCTGTAGCGTTGGACTTGCGCCTGACACCCCAGGAAATTCACGCCGTCGAACGCGCGCCGCAGGTGAGCATCGAGGTGGGGGCCGAAAACGAGAGAGTTAACGTCAAAGCGATCCTGGCGCTGCGCAAACTCTTCAAGCGTCGCAATGATCTGATTCAGTTGACGGTGAACGACATTTTAATCCTGTATAGGGCCATCCATGCCCATACCTACCGCCCCAGCACAGACTTGTTGGATAGCCTGCAGGATTTAGCCGAAATACCCGAGGCTCGCCAGGCGGCACTGGCAGCTCTGGAAGCCATCGGCGCCTCGCGGGCGGCCAACCCGGCGATCTTGATCCCGGTAGACGCCAGCCGGCGCATGCCGCGCGATCGCCTGTACCCGATGACTTTCGAGGTGCCGATCGTCGAGCTGGATCTGCTGGCGCTACACGGGGGCGCGTTGCAGGCGCTGGATGCCTACCGTAGGGCAAGCAGCCAGCGGGACGCGGCATATGCTGAGTTCGACCAGTTGCAGCGCCAGTACCTGGCCACCCTGGCCGGGTTTGGCAATGTTTTGAGCAAAGCGAAGGAAATCGCCTTGAGCGGTGAGAGCGCTGGCACCAGCACAATCAAGCTGCTGGCGCATCTGCCTACGCCTCTGCAGCGCATGTTAGAAGCTGTCCCCGGAAAAATTGACCTGCTCAATGATCTGATCAAAGGGCGAGAGGTGTTTTCCAATATCGGCGCGGTAGCGCCTGGTAGCACATTGGTGCGTTTTACGACTGCCAAAGACGATAATGAAAAGAAAACCCTGGCCTGGGGTGTGCTCACGGATGCGAAAGGGATTATGCATCTTTCGTTACGCGATTTTCGGCCCCATGTGCGTTTGTTGGATGAAGCGGGCCAGCGTCACGTGGCTGTCCAGATGGCCCAGGAATATCTGGATGTTTATGCACAGGGCTTGAATGAATTTGTGAGCGATTTGCACCGCATCACCGTATTCAGCCGTGAAACACGCTTCCAGGATACAAAGTATGAGCACTGATTCGTTAATTGGGCGCCAGCTTGCTACATACCACATCGAACGCCTGTTGGGCCGGGGCGGCATGGCGAGTGTGTACTTCGGGCAAGATATCAAGTTGAAGCGGCCCGTAGCTATCAAGGTGATCGATGCGCGTTACCAGAAACGCCTGGCCTACACGGAGCGTTTTATCCAGGAAGCACAGGCGGTGGCCCGTTGGCGGCATGAGAATATCATTCAGGTTTATTACGCCGACGAAGAAGATGGGCTATCCTATTTTGCAATGGAGTATATCGACGGGCCTAATCTGGCAGATGTCCTGGAGTTGTATGCAGCACAAGGCGAGCTGGCGCCCCAGGCGGACGTTCTGCGCATCGGGAGAGGTATTGCCCGCGCCCTGGATTACGCTCACCAGCGCGGGGTGATCCACCGCGATGTGAAGCCTTCCAATGTATTCATCGAACGCGGCGGGCGGGTAGTCTTAGGGGATTTTGGCCTGGCGCTGGATGTGCAGCAGGGTTCGCGAGGAGAAATTTTTGGGACAGCCCACTACATAGCCCCTGAGCAGGCGCGCCGTTCGAACGAGGTCGTCCCACAATCCGATTTGTACTCGCTGGGAGTGATCTTGTATGAAATGCTCACCGGCGCGGTGCCTTTTGACGATCCTTCACCGACCAGCCTGGCCCTGTTACACCTGACTGAGCCGCCCCCTCCGCCGCGGCAAATTAACCCGGACTTGAACGAGGCGGTTGAGGCTATTTTGCTGAAGGCGTTGAGCAAGAGCCCACTGGATCGTTATCCCAGCGGGGCGGCGCTGATGGATGCGCTGGAAAGCGCTCTGGAGTCCGGCGAGGCTGCGGAGACCGATCTCACCGAACTTCCACCTTTGCCGGTTGGAGTGCAATCTCCTGCGCCCAAACCGCGGCGCCCTTTATCCAGGGTCTCGCTGTTCGAGTATAGCCACCTGGCCAGCCCGACCATCCCGGCGATGGTTGCCGGCGCCGGCATCGAGGCACGCCCGCCATCGAATGGAAACGGTAAGTCATCCAGGCCGCGGTGGGCCGCCCGGCCATGGTTGTGGGCGGCAGTGTTGGCGGGTGGTATTCTGGTCCTTACCATCCTGGTTTTGTCATTTGCCAGGCCGGCTGGCCGTTCACAATTTTCTCCTACCCTTCCGGCCCGGACGAACGAAGTTCCCACACCTGTAGTTACGAGGCTTTCCATTGTGCATCTCTCAGCCACGCCTTCAGAAAACCTGAAACCGACCCAAGGCATGGCAATACTCAGCAGCGCAACCGTCACAAAGTCGGCTACTCCCACGGAAACGCCGCCGGCTTCGCCCACGGTCAAATACCCTGGCGGAAAACGCTTTACACTACTTTACAATGACAGCAGTTTCTATATTCTTCAGGAGACCGGTGGGGCAACTTTGATCGCCGATATCGTTTTCGAAAGGCTCGGCGAGGGTGGCGCGACGCTCAACCGGTTCGAAGGTGAACATTGGGCAGAATATTATACGGTGTTGAGACCTAATGTGTGTATGCGCCTGGAAATCCTGTACCGATCTCCATACCTGGAGCCTGAAGTGTGCAAGGGGCGCTATTTCAGCACACGTACACCTGTGTGGAATAGCGAGTGGATCTTTTGGACCGGGCAGCCAGGTAGCCAATATTTCCGAGTCTTGTGGAAGGGGGAAGAGGTGGGGCGTTGTGAGATTGCCGCGGGAAAGTGCCAGTTCTTTTTGCCCTAAACGGCGTAAAATCTGTTGCTTGTACTGAATTTGTATCTTTATTGTGGGGAATTGCACAAACCGCTAAAATATGGTAAATTGGGTACTTGGTGGAGGATGTGTTTGCCAGGCAGGTAGACATCTGGCAGTGCACGGAGCAAAACGAAGTGATCTACGATTACGTCCGGGAGGAAGCGATGCAAGAAAAACAGATCCCAGATATCGTCGTTGGACGGCTACCACAATATTTGCGTTCGCTGCAGCGTATGGCAAGAGAAGGAAGGGCGGTCACATCTTCGCAGGAATTGGGTGAACGCCTGGGAATCTCCGCGGCGCAGATCCGCAAAGACCTGTCACAGTTTGGCGAGTTCGGCAAGCAAGGCACGGGTTATCAGGTCTCTTATCTGATCGAGCAAATCCAGAAAATTTTGCACCTCGATCATGATTGGGACATGGCGGTGGTCGGCGCGGGTGGCATCGGAGATGCCGTAGCTCGCTACAAAGGTTTTGCCAATCGCGGTTTCAGAGTCAAGATGGTTTTTGATAGCGATCCGCAAAAAATTGGAAAGCCGGTGGGCGATTTTATCGTGCAGGATGCTGCCCGTATGGTAGAGGCGATCCGCCAGGCAGGCATCCAGGTGGCGATGATTGCGGTGCCGGCGACGTGTGCCCAGGATGTGACCGATCGGCTGGTTGAAGCGGGTGTGCGGGCGATTCTGAATTATGCGCCAATCAGCATTGTGGTGCCAAACGGCGTCCAGGTACAATATATCGATCCTTCGCAACATTTGCAAAGAATGACATTTTATCTGGGATAAGTTCGTCTGATCCGGCTGATCGGGACCGGTCGCCGGTTTTGCATGGCCTGGGGGCGGAAGCAGAGATCAGACTGCCGGCAGATTCCTGCGCAGCAAGGGGTACATGGTTAGCGCCCGCGCCGAGCCTTCGGCGGTACAGGTCGTGGGATTATCGACGCGATACGCCGGAACCCCCAGTTCTTTGGTCATTAACTTGTCGATGCCGCGTAACATCGCTCCGCCGCCGGTGATGGCGACGCCGCGGTCGATGATATCGGAAACCAGCTCGGGGGGGGTCTTTTCCAGAACGCGGCGGGCGGTTTCGACGATTTCGCCCAGCGGCTCGCGCAGCGCCTCGACCACTTCGCCGGTGGTGAGCGTGGCTGGACGGGGCAAGCCGCTGACCTGATCCTGCCCCTGGACTTCGATCGTCTGTTCTTCGTCCTGTGGCACAGCCGCACCAATGCGGATTTTGACCTGTTCAGCGGTCAGTTGGCCGATGATCAGGCCGTATTTCTTGCGCACGTAGCCGACGATGGCTTCATCCAGGGCGACACCGCCGCGACGCAGCGTTTCGGCAGCGACGATGCCGTACATGGCCATGACGGCTGCCTGGGTGGCCCCGCCGCCCAGGCAGATGAGCATGTTCCCCGAAGGGGTGCCGATGGGCAGGTCTACCCCCAGGGCGGCAGCCAGCGGTTGTTGCACCAGGTAAGCTTCACGGCTGCCGGCCTGAAGGGAAGCCTCGTGAACGGCGCGGCTTTCCACGCTGGTCACGCCATAGGGAACGGTGACCATGATGCGCGGGCGGAAAATGCGCAACGGCCCGGCCAATTTGCGCAGCAGAGCCGCCAGCATATATTCGGTGACTTCATAATCGGCAATTACGCCGTTGATTAATGGGCGGGTAACCTCCAACGACTCGGGGACTTTCCCCAGCATGTCCTGGGCTTCCTGGCCCCAGGCGACCATCTTCTGCTCCTCGACGACAATGGCAGCAACGGTTGGCTCCTGAAGCACGATCTCTGACCCTTCGGCGACGCGTATGTACATCGTGCCGAGGTCGATACCCAGCTCACGTGAAAACAAAGCCATAGGGGTTTATTTTTCTCCCGTTTCTACACCGGGCAAGCGTGAAGATTGTACGGCGCGGCCATACCGCCGGGCAGCTTCCAGGCGCAAGTTGGAACGCTTGAGCGCCGCCTCCATTTTCAGATAAGCGTCGGTGTCCGGAGGGGGGCCGTGTTTCAGGTATTCCTCGGCCCTATGCCGGGCGGCATCGGCGCGTGCTACGTCAATTTCTCTGACATTCTCCGCTGCGTCGGCTAATATCGTAATGATCTCGGGTTGTACTTCTACCACGCCTCCTGCAATGGTGAAGTGTTCTTCCTGTCCCTGGCTGCGCACTGTTAGAATGCCATATTTCAACGTCGAGAGCAGCGGCGCATGGCGGGGAAGGATGCCCATCATCCCGGCCTCACCGGGGACAAGCACCATATCCGCATCACCCTCGTACACCATACGATCTTGAGAGACAATCTCACAGCGAATCGGCATGAAACACCCGTCTTTCCTGTTTGAGTAAGCTATGCAGCTTTGGCCATGCGTTCGGCCTGTTCCACTGCTTCTTCAATCGTGCCGACCATCATGAAGGCACCTTCGGGCAGGTCATCGTGTTTGCCGTCCAGGATTTCGCGGAAGCCGCGTACAGTCTCGCGCAAGGGCACGTAGCGCCCATCGCGGCCGGTGAACTGGGCCGCAACGTAGAAGGGTTGCGAGAAGAAGCGCTCGATCTTGCGGGCGCGCGAAACGACCAGCTTGTCGTCTTCGCTCAATTCATCGACGCCCAGGATGGCAATGATGTCCTGCAGGTCTTTGTAGCGCTGCAAGACGCGCTGCACTTCACGAGCGGTGGTGTAGTGCTCCTCACCGACCACGCGTGGGTCAAGAATCCGGGATGTGGATGCCAACGGGTCGACCGCCGGGTAAATGCCTTTCTCGACGATGGAGCGTTCCAGGGCGATGGTAGCGTCCAGGTGGGTAAAGGTGGCTACTGGAGCAGGATCGGAGTAATCGTCGGCGGGCACGTAGACGGCCTGCATCGAAGTGATCGAACCGGTGCGGGTGGACGTGATGCGTTCCTGCAATTCGCCCATTTCAGTGGCCAGGGTAGGCTGGTAGCCTACTGCAGAAGGCATGCGGCCTAACAGCGCAGACACTTCAGAACCCGACATGGAAAAGCGGAAGATATTATCGATGAAGAGCAGCACGTCGCGTCCCTGGTCTCGGAAGTATTCGGCCATCGAAAGAGCCGAGAGAGCCACGCGCAGGCGCACGCCAGAAGGCTCGTTCATCTGCCCGTAGACCATTACGGTATCTTTCATGACGCCGGATTCGAGCATTTCGCGATAGAGCTGCGTGCCCTCGCGGGTGCGTTCGCCCACGCCGGCAAACACAGAGTTACCCTGGTGTTCTTTAGCAATGGAGCGGATCAGCTCCATGATGACGACTGTCTTGCCTACGCCGGCGCCGCCGAAGATGCCCGTCTTTCCACCTTTGGTGAAGGGGGCGATCAGATCGATGACTTTAATACCGGTTTCGAAGACTTCGACGCGCGTGGCCTGTTCTGCAAAAAGCGGCGCCGGGCGGTGAATGGGGTAACGAAGCTTGATATCTACCGGACCTTTGCCATCGACGACATTGCCCAGGACATTGAAGACGCGTCCCAGGGTTTCGGGACCAACCGGCACCATAATCGGCGCGCCAGTCGCATAGGCCGGCACGCCGCGCTTCAAACCATCGGTGGAGTCCATTGCCACCGTGCGCACCCAGTTGTTGCCCAGGTGCTTTTGCACCTCCAACACCAGGGTATTGGCATCGTCGCGCGGCACTTCAACCGCCTCGTAAATTTCGGGCAGTTGCTCAGGCGGGAACTCGACATCCACCACACCACCTAAAATTTGTACAACCTGTCCTTTTGATCTTGCCATTCTGGCCTCCATTAGTGAGCCTGGGCCAGCGCCTCGACGCCGCCGGCGATATCCAGTAGTTCGTTGGTGATTGTCTGCTGGCGGGCTTTGTTATACTCCAACTGGAGCGCTCCGGCCAGTTCGGTGGCGCTATCGGTAGCGTTCTTCATTGCCACCATGCGCGCAGCATGTTCGCTTGCCAGGGATTCCACAATCGCCTGGTAAACCTGTAAAGCAGTGAAACGCGGCACGATCTCGTTCAGGATCTGCTCCTGGCCGGGTTCGTAGATGTAAGAAGCTGATGCGCCGCGCTGCGCTGCGGCAGCTGGCGAGCCGAATTCAGCCACGCGCTCTTCGCCGCTCACTTCCAGCGGCAGCAACTTCTTGGCTGTGGGTACCTGCCGGACCATGTTGACGAAGGCGGTGTAGACCAGGTAGACCTCGTCCACCTCGCCTTTCAAGTACTCGTCTACCGCCAGGCGGCCAATCGCCGAGACGTCGCCGAAGGCCGGGGCAGCCGGCAGGTTGCTGAACTCGGCGATCACTTTTTGCCTGCGCCGCAGCATCAGATCGCGCCCCTTGCGCCCGACAGTGATGAAATCCACGGGGGCGGGCAAAGCCCCAAAACGTTGCAATACGTAGCGCACCACGTTGGTATTGTAAGCCCCAGCCAGCCCACGGTCACCGGAGATCAACACGACCAGGACGCGGTTGACTTCTCCATGCCGGTGAAGCAGGGGGTGCAGGTGTTCCCTTCCGGGCTGCCCGGCGATGTGCGTGAGCACCTGCCAGGCCTTGGTGGCATAGGGGCGGGTGTTCATCAGGGCCTGCATGGACTTGCGCACCTTGCTGGCGCTCACCGCCTGCAGGGCGCGGGTCACTTGGGCAATATTTTTGACACTCCGGATACGGAGGCGGACTTCTCTTGCGTTAGGCATCGCTCGGTCCTTGTTTAGCTTTCAGCGATCGACGGTCGTTACTGCCAGGTATTGGTGAACTCTCCCAGAGCAGAGCGCAGGGCAGGCATGGTTTCGTCGGTGATGCGTTTCTTCTCGGCAATATCCTTACCAATTTCTGGATGGGAAGTTTCCATGAACCGCAGCAGAGCGACCTCCCAGGCGCGCATCCGATCCAGGGGGACCTTATCGGCAAAGCCCTGGGTGCCGGCAAAGATCACGATGATCTGGCTTTCGAGCGACATGGGCTCGTACTGCGGCTGTTTGAGGATTTCCTGCAAATGCTGGCCACGGTTCAACTGGTTCTGGGTCGATTTGTCCAGGTCGGAGCCAAACTGGGCAAAAGCAGCCAGCTCACGGAAGGCGGCCATATCCAGGCGCAAACGGCCAGCCACCTGTTTCATCGCTTTGGTCTGGGCATCGCCGCCGACGCGAGACACCGACAGGCCAACGTTGACCGCCGGGCGGATGCCGGCGTAGAACAGGTTGTTTTCCAGGTAAATCTGCCCGTCGGTGATCGAGATGACGTTGGTGGGCACATACGCGGAAACGTCGCCCAGCAGGGTCTCGATGATGGGCAATGCGGTGAGCGACCCGCCGGAGCCTTTGACTTTGACTACCTTGTAATTATCGCCATTCGGCAGGGCCTTGCGCGCCGTTTCGGCATCGTGCGAAGCCACCGGTCCGCCATAGACCGCGCCGCTCAGACCTTGGGAGGCCTCGGCCAGCTTATCGCTGAAGTCTTTGGGCACAATTACGTACTGGTCGGCCACGCGAGCCGCCCGCTCCAGCAGGCGGGAGTGCAGATAAAAGATGTCGCCAGGGTAGGCTTCACGTCCCGGCGGGCGGCGCAGCAGCAGCGAGACCTGGCGGTAAGCCCAGGCGTGTTTGGAAAGGTCGTCATAGATGACCAGGGCGTCGCGGCCGGTTTCCAGGAACTCTTCGCCCATGGCGCAGCCAGCGTAGGGGGCGATATATTGTAACGCGGCCGGCTCATCGGCCGAAGCCACCACCACGGTGGTGTAATCCATGGCGCCGCTGCGCTCCAATACGCCCACGGTGCGGGCGATAGCGGCTTTCTTCTGGCCGATGGCCACATAAATACAGAACAGGTCCTTGCCCTTTTGGTTGATGATGGTATCGATCGCCAGGGCGGTTTTACCGGTCTGGCGGTCACCGATGATCAACTCACGCTGGCCACGGCCGATCGGGATCATGGCGTCGATGGCTTTCAAGCCGGTCTGCACCGGGGTATCGACATCCTTGCGGGCAACCACGCCCGGGGCAATGCGCTCGATGGGGCGATAGTGATCGAATTTGATCGGACCTTTGCCATCCAGAGGCTGGCCCAAAGCGTTCACCACGCGACCGACAAGCCCCTCGCCAACAGGCACGGAGGCAATCCGCCCGGTTGAGCGCACCTGGCTGCCTTCTTCGATCTCAGCGTAATCACCCATGATGATGACGCCTACATTGTTATGTTCCAGGTTGAAGGCGATGCCAATCACCCCGTTGGCAAACTGCACCAACTCCTGAGAACGCACATCGCTCAAGCCGCGCACCCGGGCAATGCCGTCGCCGGCTTCTACGACGGTACCGACATCGCGCACTTCCAACGCAGGCTTAAAGGACTCTATCTGGCTTTTTAGATCGGCGGTAATTTGACTGATCAGGTCGGACATTTGGCCTCCGAGATAATGAATTCTAACGCTCAACCTTCCCCGAGAGAATAGCGGTAAAATGATACCTGAAAGCGGTTATCTTGTCCAGGACTCACGCCCCATCTGTTTCCGGCGGATGGCTTTTACCGCCTTTGCCCAACTCTTGCGAGCGTACGTAGGCGGCCCAGATGGCGCGTGAGATGGCCGTACGAAAACCAGCTTTCTCCAAATAGTACAACGCCTCGGCAGACGTGCCGCCTGGCGAGGTGACTTCGTTACGCAAGCGGGCCAGGTGCACCGGGTCTTCGCGGCGCGTGTAGTAATCCACCGAACCACGCACGGTTTGAGCGACGAGTTGCTCGGCAATGCGGCGTGGAAAGCCCAGGTGAACACCCGCATCGACCATGGCTTCCATGAACAGGAAAACGTAGGCCGGGCCAGAGCCGGAGAGCGCCGTGGCCATATCCAGGTAGTTCTCTTCTTCGACGAAGATTTCCTGGCCCAGGGCGCCCAGGATACGGCGGGTCATCTCCAGTTGTTCTTCGGTAACCCCGTGCGAGGCGGTCCACACAGTGATGCCTTCGCCGATCTGGGCGGGGGTATTGGGCATGGAGCGCACGATGAGCTTGTGGCCCAGGCCGCGGGCGATTTTATCAATCGAGGCTCCGGCGACGATCGAAAGGACGAGGGACGTGGCCGGAATGGAGCCTTTCAGTCCGGCGAGGACGCGTTCCAGGCGTTGGGGTTTTACCGAGAGCACCACGACATCCGCCTGGCGGGCGGCCTCTGCGTTATCCAGGGTGGCGTGTATGGCATAACGGGCCTGCAATTGTTGCAGGCGGTCCAGGTTTGGACCGGCGGCGAGCAAGTTCTGCGCAGCGGCCACTTTCTGGCGGGTCAGGCCGTAGATCATGGCCTCGGCCATGGCGCCCGGTCCGATAAAGGCAATTTTACGACTATCGAACAAAAGAGACCTCCACCTCAGGAGAAATATTGCAACGCTGCCCGCAAGCGTGTTTCGACATCCTGCGGCGTGTCACGAGGGATGGATTGTAAGGCAGATTGCGCTTCGACCACACTGTAGCCCAGGGCGGTCAGGGCAGCAACCACTTCGGCGTCCACGTCGCTGAAGGCGGCCGCTGGCCCCAGCCCGGTCATCGCCGGCATGCGATCTTGCAGTTGGAGCAAGATCTTCTGGGCGGTCTTTTTGCCCACGCCGGGCACACGGGTGAGCACTTCGGCCTGCTCGTGGAAAATGGCGCGGCGGATGGCGTCGGGCGAGAGCGCCGAAAGGATGGACAGGGCCAGTTTTGGCCCCACGCTATCCACGCTCAGGAGCAGAGTGAAGAGCTCGCGCTCCTCGCGCGTTTCGAACCCATAGAGCAGCAGGGCGTCCTGGCGGACGACCAGATAAGTGTGCAGGAAGACCTCGTCGCCCGGTCGCAGGCGGTCGTGAGCCGGCAGGGGCACACATACCTGCAGGCCGATACCGCCCAGGCCCACAACCAAGCTGTCGGGATAAGTTTCGAGAACGCGACCGTTAAGGATGGCGATCATAGTGAACGAATCCGGGAGCTGTGTACGTGACAGATGGCAATCGCCAGCGCGTCGGCGGCGTCGTCCGGGCTGGGGATGCGATCCAGGTTGAGCAGGGCGCGTACCATGTACTGCACCTGCTGTTTATCGGCGCCGCCATAACCGGCCACGGCTTGCTTGACCTCCAGTGGTGTGTATTCGGCCACCGGAAGGCCGGCTTCGGCCAGGGCTAACAAGGCCACGCCGCGCCCCTGCCCGACGCTGAGGGCGGTGCGCACGTTGCGCTGGAAAAACAGCTTCTCCACCGCTCCGCTCTGGGGACGATGGAGAAGCAGAATCTCTCGCAACTGGCGGTGCAATTCCAACAGGCGCTCTGGCATCGATTGGTCGGACGGGGTAAGGATGGCACCAAAGTCGACAACCGACAGGCTGCCGTCTGCGTTTTCCTGTACCAGGCCATATCCGGTGGTCGCGGTTCCGGGATCGATGCCAATCACCAGCATGCTGCTAGGCTGCCTCGAGCTGAGCCATGGCGCTGTCGGAGATCGATAGGGTGGAATAGACGTTCTGCACGTCGTCCAGCTCTTCCAGGCCCTCGATCACCTTGTAGACCTGAATGGTCTGATCGTCGTTGAGTTCGGTTTCGTTGTTGGGCAGGTAGCGCAGCTCAGCCTCCTCGGGGGTGATGTGCGCTGCTTTGAGGGCGTTGCTGATCGACTTGAAGGCGTCCACCGGGGCAAAGATCTCGCACCAATCGTCATCGAAGGTAACGTCGTCGGCGCCGGCATCCACCGCCAGCTCGAAGATTTCGTCCGAATTCTTGCCGCCCAGGGGAAAACCGAAGTAGGCGGAGCGCTTGAATTGCCAGGACACCGCGCCGGCCTCGGCCATGCTGCCGCCGGAGCGATTGAGCACGTGACGCACTTCGGCTACCGTGCGGTTGCGGTTGTCGGTGACTACCGAGATCAGAACGGCCACGCCGTGCGGGGCGTAACCCTCATATACCGCTTCTTCGATGACGAGGCCTTCTTTGGCATCGCCGGTGCCGCGTTTGATGGCCCGTTCGATGTTTTCTTTGGGCATGTTATTGGCCCGGGCGCGTTCCACGGCCAGCCCCAGGCGGAAGTTGGAATCCATGTCGCCGCCGCCTTCGCGGGCAGCGATCACAATCTCGCGCGCCAGCCGGGTGAACACCTGTCCACGCTTGGCATCGGCTGCGCCCTTCTTGCGACGAATGGTCGCCCAGTGTGAATGTCCAGACATAGGCCTTTCTCCTACGAATAAAGTTGTTTTGCTTTTCAGCTTTCGGCAGACAGCACTCAGCTCTCTGCATAGATTTCGCCTTTGATGGGTTTGCGATGCTCCTGGCATCGCAAACCCATCAAACTAAACGCGTTATTATACCATGAGCGCAGGCGCCTTCAAGCGCCTGCGCTCATCATGAGACGATTATTCTTCGCCGCGGATGTAGGCTTCCACCGCCTGGCGGGCGGCTTCGTCTTTGAATTGCTTGGGCGGGGTCTTCATGAAATAGGAAGACGGGGCGATCAACGGGCCGGAAATTTTGCGATCCAGGGCCAGCTTGGCACAGCGGATGGCGTCGATCATCACGCCGGCCGAGTTGGGCGAATCCCACACTTCCAGCTTGGCCTCCAGGTTGAGTGGCACTTCGCCGAAGGTGGTGCCTTCCATGCGGATGTAACACCACTTGCGGTCGGTGAGCCACGGCACGTGGTCGCTGGGGCCGACGTGGACGTTATCGTGGGGCAGCTCGTAAGGCAACATGCTGGTGACGGCGCCGGTCTTGGAGATTTTCTTGGATTCCAGGCGCTCGCGCTCGAGCATGTTGAGGAAGTCGGTATTGCCGCCGAAGTTCAACTGGTAGGTGCGATCCAGGCGCACGCCGCGATCGACGAACAGGCTGGTGAGCACGCGGTGCAGGATGGTGGCGCCGACCTGGCTCTTGATGTCATCACCGATAACGGGCAGGCCGCGCTCGCGGAAGCGCTTGCCCCAGTATTCCTGGCTGGCGATGAAGACGGGGATGCCGTTGACCAGGGCGCAGCCGGCTTCGAGCACCTGCTCGACGTACCACTTGGTGGCCATTTCCGAACCGACGGGGAGGAAGTTCACTACCACGTCGGTCTTGGTGTCCTTCAAGATGCCGACGATGTCGGCGGTGGGGCCGGGGGCTTTCTTGAGGATCTGCGAGAGGTATTTGCCCAGGCCGTCGTGGGTCATGCCGCGCGATACGGGCACGTTCAGGTGGGGCACCTCGGCGAACTTGAAGGTATTGTTGGGATAGGCAAAGATGGCTTCACTGAGGTCTTTACCAACTTTGGTGTCGACGACGTCGAATGCGGCGGTGAATTCGACGTCGTTCACGTGATAGCCGCCCAGGTTGACGTGCATCAAGCCGGGGACGGTGTCGTCGTCCTTGGCGTTACGATAGAAATGGACGCCCTGTACCAGCGAGGAGGCGCAATTGCCTACGCCGATAATGGCGACGCGTACTTTGTGGTTGCTCATAGAAAACACCTCGTTACTTTTTGGGATTTGGGTTGCATCTGGGGCGTACCCAGGATGATTTCTTGGTGACCGCGCCTGGCGCGAAATTGATTATACCGAGAAAACGGGAAAAGAGGGGATTTTCTTTCTTTTGTCATGAAGAGCAATCGGTCGCTCAGTTATCAGGAGAGGGGCGCCCGATTTGCGCAGACCCCAGGGCGAGAGTAAGCGCCTGGGCGATCAGGGATTGGGTGAGGGGTAAGCGGGCGCATTTGGTCAAAAACGGCACTTGTCAAGGATGGGGGCGTGGGGTATAATCAGTTCGCTCAATTCAGAACGGGGCGTGGCTCAGCCCGGCTAGAGCGCTGCGTTCGGGTCGCAGAGGCCCCCGGTTCAAATCCGGGCGCCCCGACTGTCTCAACAATTTGGCATTTTAAGGTGCTGTGGGCCCACAACCCGAGTGGGCCTGGAAAACTGAACTTTACAATGGTCTGGCTTATCTCGACATGGAACACAAGGTTGACCTGAATTTAGATAGCAGCCTCAACGCCATACTTGTATTCACGTGTGGCAATTGCGGATCAAAGACGCGCAAGCCGATGCGGTCTCTCTCTCCTGGGGCATCAATCAACTGCGGTTGTGGAGTCGTCTACGTCATCAATACCGACAGTTTCAGAAACCTCCAGAGGCAGATTGACAGTCTCGAGAGAGGCCTTAGTAAATTCAAGAAGTAGCCTGGCGTTCTCTTGCAGCATGTCGTGAATCCGGTCCAGGTTTGCGTTTATCCGCTCCAACACTGGGCCGGCTTTGTCATTGAACTTGATCTCGACGATAAGGCCCGTTTTGGCGTCGCTGTTATTGCTCATTCTGCTACACCAACAGATTCCAGGAGAAAATCGCCAGTTGGAGTAAATAACTCTGGAGACATCTCCATAAGGATGCTTTTTATACGGTTCAAGTTTTGGAGAACCGTTTCGGCATCTTTGATCTCCCGGTAGAGCGCCTCGGCAAGCTTCTTTCCGGCCTTATAGTCGGCTGCATCTTCCGGGTCGCCATCGTCTTCGGACCCTACAACATAGGGGGCACTTTCTTCACTCATGGCATATTCCATCCTTTCTCTGATTGGGTGGTTGTGTGGGCAATCGCCCGCAAGGACTTTGAAACTATGGGATTGCTAACCTTCGACGTAATTGGAATCGCTGTAGCATCAATAGATTTTATCGATATTACTTTGTTTGCCTTTGATCCTGAAAAACCCGAATCTACATCGGGAAAATATCATACAAAACTTACTGACACCCTAGATTGGCTTTCTGCTGATCAGGTCGCGTCTATGACCTTCGCAGTATCTACCAATCATGCAAGATCACTCATGATCTACGGAGGAACGGACTCCAGGATAGACGACCTGTTCCGTGGCGAGTTCATGAATGGGCTTATCCAGCAGGCCGTTCTCAAATTCGTCGAGGAGAACGGTTTCAGAGTTGATGACGTAGCTAAATAATTGACCGGCGTCGTCTCTCACGATCAAGTTGATAGGCATATTTATTTGGGGGGAACTTATATCTTGCGTTGATTTTGGCATACTCCATCCTTTCTCTGATTGGGTGGTTGTGCGGGCAGATGCCCGCAAGGACTTTGAAATTTGATTGACAATGTCTTGTTCAACGTCTTGCGCATTGCCAGCCAGGGCTTGTTGTCAGGCCCAATGGTTATCTGGGCGTCGATCCCGTCTGGCATCATAACCGGCCGGGTGGCAACGGCAGACGAACCAGATCGCTTCTACCTGGAAGCAAGCAAGGAATCTCCAGGAGACTTCGACCAGCAAACCCTGGAGAAATCCAAGCTGCTGGAAGGCGCTGAGCCGCAGCTGACGTTTTTTATCGACCTTCTTGATGTAACCATTGTGCTAAGCTCTTCGCTAGTCTTTGAAAGGCCGTATGCAAGACTGAATTTGGAGCAAATTTCCGCCTGGGGCTTCGATAGCGCCTTTCGTCCCAGGGATGAACACTGACCTTGCGAGCCGCAGCGAGCAAGACGTAAATGTTGACTTTTTTGGGGGCGGTTGGTAAATCTTGTTCTGGCATACTCCATCCTTTCATGGGGTGGTTGTGTACATCACCAAGCTTCGTGACGGTTGCTCAGGTGGTGGGTGGTTGAGGGCTGGCAGGCCCAATGCCAACAGACAGCTCGCTGAAAAGCGGGCTGTTTTGTTTCTCCTACTTAGCTGCCCGACTCTGGGTCACCTCCAGAATATCTCCGAGCTTCAAGTTCAATACCTCATCTTCCGACAGCCCCAGACCATCGACCAACAGACCATAGAGTGCCTCGAAATCCATTGATTTCATGCCGTCCAATACCTTTGTATCATCTGAGAGGTACTTGGAGACAGTGGGCCAACTTACCTGGCTGCGCAGGTGAACCTGGTGCGGATTCTCGACATTCTTGCCAAGGCTGAGAATCGGGCGGCCTTTCAGTCGAAACCGGCCAGCCGCCATTGCTACTCCTGTCGTCGTGTTGAAATTCATGGTTTCCTCGTTGCACGTAGAGTATAACTCATTTTTCTATTTGTTGTCAATAGTTGTTTATAATCACATGAATTCCCTTGACAGATTATAAATACTCATTTATAATCCATTGTAGATAAACAACAAGCCGCAAGTTCCCTGCCAGGAATAAGCTCCATCCGCTGCCACGGATGACAACAAGTCAAGAGGAACCGTCACATGGATACTACCCAAACTTCCGCCGCTGCATTTAACGACCGCCTTATCTCTTTTACCCCCAACATCGCCCGCATCGCCCGTGCCACCGCCGGCACCCTCTCCGAGTACGACCACGAAGACATCCAGCAGACCATCTACCTGAAACTGCTCGAGCGAGCCGCCAGCGACCCGACCTTCGCCGCCCGCTCCGACTCGGAACTCCTCACCTTTGCACAGTGGCGAGGGCGCCACAAAGCCAGTGCCGGCCGCACCTACACCAAATACGTCGAGCCGGAAGACTTCTACCAGGACGACCACGGCGACGAAATCTCCAACCTGGAAATGATCGCCGCCGAGGGAGACGACCCGGAAGAAGCCTGCATCCGCCACGAAGCCATCGGAGATCTCGAGCAAATCATGGCGCAGCTTGACCCGATCAACCGCCAGATCGTGTGGATGCTCTACCGGGGGTACAGCCAGAACGAAATCGCCGCCGCCCTGAAACTGACCAAAGGCGCCATCAGCCAGCGCAAGCAGAAAATCGCCAGCTACCTGGCGGGAAGGGGGGCATAGGATGTACCACGAATACCTCGACCGCAACGGGCGCCTCAAGCGCCAGCACAACAACGGCATCCGCCTGGGCCGCGCCCCACAGCCCCAAGCCACCGCCCCGATCAGCATAGCCAACGTCCAGGCCAACGAAGCCTACTACCGCTTCATCGAGCGCAACTACTGGAACAGCCTCCCCGCTCGCTTTACCCAACCCGAACTGGATACCTTGAGCGCCTTCCTCGAAGGCATCACAGAGCCACGTCTGCGAGCCATCGCCCTGGAACAGGCCGGCGCCATCCGTAAACGAGAGGAGCAAGCCAGTGTCGAACAAATTATCGACCGCATCATGGAGAGCGTACAATGACCAACCCCAACTTCAACTACCCCTTTGACGTGGAGCAAATGCTCGAAGACCTGCCCAGGGAACTCGACCGCCTGGTGCTCCAGACCCTGGGCAGCCACATCGGGCGAGACAGAGCCGTCAGCCGGCGCGACCTGGTCACCCGGCTGCGCGGCGCAATGCTCAACCTGGGCATGCCCGCATCCCGCCTGGATCGCAACCTGCGATTGTCGATCAACCGGCTGCGCAAGGGAGGTTATCCCATTGCATCTACGGGAGGCCGATCTGGCGGCTACTTCCTGGCCGGCAGCCAGGCCGAACTCGATGAATATCTCAAAATCGAAGTCCACAGCCGGGCAATGGACCTGCTCGAACAAGAGCGCGCCATGCGAGAGGGCGGCAGCCGCATCTGGCCGCAGCAGGCGCCCCTGTTCTAACCACTTATCTTCATAACTTCATAGACTGTGAACACCCACCCGGCAGGCCCGAACCTGCCGGTATCTGCACACGCGTCTTCCAGGAGGAAAGCCATGACAGACCAACCGATCACCCAGGACCCCGACCCGCCGCCGGTCATCCCCGATCCGGGACCGCTGCCGGGCATAGCCGACCCGCAGCCCATCATCCCCGATCCCGGGCCGGTCATCCCCGATCCGCAGCCTGTGATTCCTGAAATTGGTCCGGTTGCAGCTAAACTCTCCCGCTCCTCGGCGGTTATCGTAACAGGCAGGAAACTGCCCAATCCCTTCCCGAGGAGTTTACGACATGGACGACGAAATCCTGTACGCATCCAACAAAGTGGCTATCTTTGCAGTGAAAGGCATGGTCATCATCAGCGAGGGTAACGGCCGGCGCGTCCTGCTCACCCCGCAACTGGCGCGTGACCTGGCCGAAAACCTGCCGCGCTTTGCCGGCATCGCCGAAGAACTGAAAGTTAAGGCAACGATACCTGTGCCCGCGGCCCCGCCTCACGCCCTGGGCCTGGTCCAGTAGGGGGCCTCATGCCGCCAACCATCCGCACCCAAACCAAAACGCCCGCCGTCGAATTCCCCCGGCGCAGCTTCCTGCTCTACGGCGAGCCGAAGGTGGGCAAGACCTCCACCGCCGCCCAATTCCCCAAGCCGCTGATCCTGAACGTGCTCAGCGAAAACGGCGCCCTGGACGTCGCCGGCGACGTGACCGACGTCGGCACCGGCGCCGACCTGCGGGAAGTCGTGCGCTGGCTGAACACAGACCGGACCCTGCACGGCTACCAGACCGTCGTCCTGGACGGCATCAGCGCCTTCTGCGTCGACGCCGTGGTGCGCGGCGGGTCCAGGGACGCCCGCAAATCCACGAAGGCGGCCACCGACGAGCTCCGCCCGGCTCTGCACGAATTCCTGTCCCTGCCCTGCATCCGGGTGCTCACCGGCCACGCTCGCCGCGACGAGGAGGAGATCGAGGTCAACGGCAAGACCGTCGTCAAGGTCAGCATCTACCCCGATCTCCCGCCCCGCCTGCGCCTGTTCGTCGAAGGCCGCGTCGACGCCATCGGATACTGCTTCCCGGCCAACGGCAAATCGCAGGCGTGGTGGCTGCCCATGGACACCGAAGGCCAGCGCCCGCGGGCCGTCGCCGCCGGCAACCGCCTGGGCCTGCCCCGCACCACGGAGCTATCCTACCAGGCGATCTACAACGCCATCGTCCACCCCAATGGCAACGGAGCAAAACCCGTAGGAGGTCAGAATGCCTCCTGACGAGCCGGTCCTCGTCTATTGCGACGCCTGCCATGTCAAAGAGGGCGTCGTCCACGTCACCATGACGCTGTCCCTCTTCAGCATGCGCAGCATCCGCACAAAGATCGTCCAGTTCTGGTTGTGCGAGGAATGCGAACGCAAAAATCGTATCCTGGTCGAAAACACCGCCGGCCAGTCCAACCGTGTAGCCCGGGCGCTAACCCCGACCCCGTCCTGGTGGCGACCCGATCAGTCAACCAAACTCTTGGAGGATAACCATGAAAGAGACGACGTACAAACTGACCATCACCCTCATCACCCCGTTGCTGGGAAGCCAGCCGCAGGCGAACGTGGCCTCGGAATTCATCGCCAGGCGAAACGGCTTCGAATCTCTTCCTGAGGATGAAATCGAGACTTTGCCCGATGCGCTTGACAAGGGCACCACTGTATTCCACAAGAGCGAGCGCGGCGAGCCGATCCTGTTCGACTATGCTATCAAAGGCTTCTTGAAAAACGCCGCCAAGGTCATGAATGGTCAGGTTACCGGCGGCGTGAAGAACCTGAAAAGCAAAGTCAACGACCAGGTCTTTATCACGCCCCGCCAGGTCGTTTTACACCTGCCTGCAGGCGGAGAGATCACCTATCTGGAACGCCCCTTGCGCGCCGAGACCCCCCAGGGCCCCCGCGTTGCCCTGGCCCGTTCCGAGATGATCCCCGAGGGCGTCACAATATCCTGCGGCCTGACCGTCCTGGGGGATGTGCTCTCCGAGACCATTCTGCGTGAGCTCCTGGATTACGGCTACCACTGCGGCATCGGCCAGTGGAGAAACGGAGGTTGGGGCCGCTTCACTTACGTCCTGCAGGCCGAGTGATGGCACCGCACTGCTGCGAACGGCGTTGGTTGCGCAATGCCTTGCGTTGAGCAGAAATGGCAAAACTTGGTGTGGTACTGCAATGCTTTAGCTGAGTCTGGCAGAGTAATGAACAGGCAGAGCATTGTTGTGCAGGGGCTCAGTTTTGCGACGCAGGGATTGGCGACGGCAAAGCAGTCTCAGGCATGGTGATGCCTTGCAGCGGCGAGGTGATGCACGGAACAGTTATGCGCCGGCCATGCAGAGCGAATCAATGTCTTGCGATGGCTTAGTTGTGTGCTCCATAGTATAGCAGGCAGCGGCAATGCAATAAGATGAATAGCAAGGCGTAGGTGATGTGACGTACTGCTTCGAACGCGAAGCGCAGGCAACGTAAAGTCTAGCACGGTACAGGCCAAGTTTTGCATTGTACTTCAAAGTATAGGTATGGCACAGATTAGTTTTGGATCGCACCGGTTGGGCTGTGCATTGTACAGCAACGGCCTGGCATTCTAACGTAGGGCATGGGCTAGGTAACGCTTTGGAAGGCTATGCTAGGCTAAGGCATAGTATAGCAGCGTTTCGCTTGTGACGTAGGGCAATGTTCGGGCATGGTATAGCAACGTTTCGCTATGGCATCGATGTGGCCCGGCTTAGCTATACGAGGTTTGGCAATGGCAAATGTGAAGTAAAGGCGCCGATTCGGCATGGATGACTCATTGACCCAGTATCGCAGTACCCTCGACCATCCCCTCCTCGACCCCGCCGAGGAGGGGCGCTTGCTGAACCGCGCCTCCCGGGGGGATCGCCGCGCTATCTCCGCCGTCGTCTCGGCCAACCAGCGCCTGGTGATGTCGGTCGCTTTGCGCTACTACCATTCCGGCATGGCCGGCAGCCTCGACCTGATGGACCTGGTCCAGTACGGCAACCTGGGCCTGCTCGAAGCGATCACGCGGTTCGACGCCGGCCGCGGTTACCGCTTTTCGACTTACGCCACCTACTGGATACGCGCCTACGTCCGCCGCGCCGGGTTGATGCACGGCCATTCCAGTACCCGCAGCGCCCGCGAGGGCGAGCTCGTCTTCCGCATCAGCCAGGCCCGCAGCGTCCTGCACAACCGCCTGCGCCGGACGCCGACCTGCTCCGAGATCGCCGCCCACGCCGGCATCTCCCAGGCCCTGGTGGAGGAGATCGTCCCCATGATCCCCGCCGCCCTCAGCCTGGATCAGTCGGACCCGGGCGACGAGCGCACTATCGGCGACTGCATTCCCTCCGAGGACGACACCGCCGAGGTCGCCGAGCAGCGCATCGACCTGCAAAGCCTGCGCCGGCACCTCGGTTCGCTGCCCCCGCTCTACGGTAGGGTGATCACCTTACGTTACGGGCTGGACGGCGGCGAGCCGATCACCTATACCGCTATCGCCGAACGCCTGGGCGTCTCTCGCACCCGCGTCCAGGTCGTCGAGCGCTCGGCTCTGCGCCGGCTGCGCATCGCGATGGGTGCGGGAGACGAGTGATATGCCAACCCGAAGAGAAGCCCGCCGCGCCCGGTCGCGCCGCTCTACGGCCCGAACCGATTTTCTGCTGCTTTCCATTGCGATGTTCATCATCGGCTTTGGCCTGCTCGGTATTCTGTTGTCCATCAACTAAACTCCGCCCGCCCTGGCCGGTTATCACCCCATGACCACCATTCGCATCCACCACATCACCCCCAGTTCGTATGTAGACGGCCCCGGCCGGCGCGCCGTCGTCTGGCTGCAGGGCTGCTCGATCCGCTGCCCGGGCTGCCAGAACCGGGCGCTGTGGCCGGAGGAGGGCGGCAAGGCCGTCCGCACCGGCGACCTGGCCAGGACCCTTTCTCTCTTGAATGGGGAGGCTTGCACAGTTACGGGCGGGGAAGCCTTCGATCAGGTCGAGGCGTTAGCCAAGTTGGTAAAACTACTTCGATCCTATGGCATTAACAACCTAATCGTATATACGGGCTACACCTGGGGACAGCTTCGCCACTCGCCGGCCATCGCCCCATTCCTGGATGACATCCTAGAAAACATCGATATCCTGGTAGACGGCCCGTTCATCCCGTCCGAAGACGATGACTATGTTGCCTGGCGAGGTTCAGCAAACCAACAAGTCATCGATGTCCCTGCAACGCTGGCCGCAGGCAGCCTGGTCACACTGGATTGGGATATGACCCTTCAAATTACCCCGGCTGGAGACCTGGTCATGCCTGCCGGCATGGCCGGCGATTTCTCCAACATAGGCAGCCTGGCCCACTCCCGCCGCTGCGGCCAGGTAGGAGCGTAATATGCCCCCATTCAAAGACTTAACGGGTAAACGGTTTGGGCGACTTGTAGTCATCGAGAAATCAAAAAGCCGCGACAATAGAATATACTGGTTATGCAAGTGCAACTGTGGGGCAAAGACAGTCGTTGCATCTGGCTCTCTGTTATCCGGAAATACCCGTAGTTGCGGTTGTCTCAATATAGACTCTCTGATCGAGAGAAATATATCCAGGCGTACTCATGGCATGAAGAATACTCGTGTCTATCATATTTGGCGTAGTATGCGACAACGCTGCGAATATCCCGGAAAATCCACTTATTCGCTATATGGTGGTAGGGGTATTAAAGTGTGCTCCAGATGGAATAAGTTCGAGAACTTCTTGGAAGATATGGGAGTTCCCCCAAGCAATTCCCATTCGATCGATCGCGTAGATTCGAATGGCGATTATGAGCCATCGAATTGCAGATGGGCAACTCAAAAAGAACAACAGAACAACCGGAGAAATAATCGTCTCTTGCACTATCAGGATCAATGCATGACTTTAGCACAATGGGCAGATTTATTGGGCATTTCCAGAACAACACTCCAAATGCGTCTATCAAGCGGGTGGAGTATCGAGGATACTCTATCAACTCCTTTGATGAAATGCTTCTCACATCCGAGGCCAAAATGACTGAACAAAAATTTACCCGAGTCGATCTCGATAAAACTCCACAAGGATTGCTTGTCAAAAAATATGCCGATGGATGGATCATATTAAGTAGACCAACGATCTGCAACATAAATCCTGATTGGTCACTTGAAGATGCATGTAGCTGGCTACGTGATAATGGCTGGACTTTGAGAGTCAGACCCGGAGGAGCGCGTGCTTGGCTCGGAAAAGTGAGACCAGTTCGCACGAGATGTCAGATCATCAGAAAACGAGAACTGATGACACGTAACCCACCGCCAGGAACAGAGGGGAAGATTTGTTCATATGATTTCGCACTCGACTTTTGACCTGTAGGAGCTCCCCATGCTATCTCAACAACTGCAAGCCTCGCTCACGGAGTACGCCGCTCGCGCCAGC
Source organism: uncultured Anaerolinea sp. (assembly GCA_964595435.1). Lineage (GTDB taxonomy): Bacteria > Chloroflexota > Anaerolineae > Anaerolineales > UBA4823 > RBG-16-57-11. The sequence continues at coordinate 204,120 of CAZQQJ010000001.1, forward strand.
GGGCACGAGGATCACCGCCGCTACATCGGCCTGTCGGGTATCGGCGACTGCGAGCGCGTTATCTACGACCGCTATTTCGCCGGGGACCGCCACAGCCAGGCCGCCAGGCTGAAAGACAGCCTGGGCTATGCCCTGGAAGCCCACCTGGTGGGCCGCCTGGAGCAGATGGGGCTTTACCGCCCGGTGTCCCCTATCTCCCTGTACGACGGCCTGGTGCAGGGCCATCCCGACGGGGAAGTGGGAGGCGACCTGCTGGAGATCAAGACCATCGAGCGCGTGGTCTGGCTGCCGGAGCTTCCGCCGCCGCGCCTGCCCAACCGTGTCTTTTACCAGGTGCAGGCGTATTTGCTCTACACCGGTTACACCCGGGCGCACGTGGTCTACCTGGCGCGTGACACCGGGGAAATCCGGGTGGTCGGCGTCACCAGGAGCGAATCGATTGGTTTCAAGATCACTGAAAGAATAGACCGGGTGGTCGGGGCGGTACAGACCCGGCAGCGCCCGGAGTGCTCCTGTGGGCATTGCCGGAGCCAGGACGGGGAAGCACAGGGAGGCCGGCCATGAGTCTTAACCGCTGTCCTATTTGTGGCGAGTTGCTGATCTGGCAGAATCACAAATGTGACCCGGCCTGGCGGGTGTGGCATGATGATGATTTGGTTATTAACGCCGATCTGATCTTTGCCAAGAATGAACAGGCTGCTGCTGAGCGGTTTGCCGAAAAGGCTTTTTATCGCGGATGGTATAACATGCAGTCTGTAGATGTCCTTGTTGTGGCTGCTGCGCCCTGGGATGAGTGGTCGGACCTGGACGAAGACGACGATGGCTATGAAGCTTCACCTGCTGGCGCTGTGAAGTATGAAGTTACCGTGGAGATGGTACCTTCGTTCTCTGCGGTAAAAGAAAAGAAGAAGGAAATGCAATGAAGGAGCGACCGATTCTGTTTTCAGCCGATATAGTTCGAGCGCTCCTGGCGGGCCGCAAGACTCAGACGCGCCGGCCAATCACGACTCTTTACGGCCATCGGGAGTTCGTCCTGCCCTTCGAGAGGCGCATTGTACCCACTCAAGAGTTGATAAAGTTTGCGCTTGAACGCGGCGAATCGCCTGCCAGCCTACACAAATATTGCCCACTTGGGCAGCCTGGCGACTGGCTGTGGGTGCGGGAGACATGGGATTTTGTCCCGTGGGATGACAACAAAGGGGAAAATAGGACAGTCATTGTTTGTTATGCCGCAGACGGAGACCAAAGCCGCCCCATTGGTGTACCTGATAATTGGCATCCTATGCTCTACAACTATCAACGCTGGCGTCCATCCATCCACATGCCGCGCTGGGCCAGCCGGCTAACGTTGGAGGTCACCAGGGTAAGAGCGATGCCCCTGTGCGCCTCAAAGCCGCCATCGGCCCGGTTGGGCAGGATCGCCCGGAAGATGCCCCGGAGCGCGATGTGGATGAGATTGCCGGAATTCTTCACCAGGTGATCGATCTCTCCCACGCTGCCGCCCAGGATTTGATGACCGGGCCGAGCCGGTTTGCGATGCTGGATGTGTAATAAATATCACATCCCTTGCACAAACCCCCCTCTTAGATTATTATAGCTCCAACAAAAAGAAAACCTCGCCCGGTGCCAGCCGGCGAGGTATGGCCTCAGCGTGGGATGGACGCATCGGCAAGATAATTGTAAATCAAGCGCCCAGTCTCCACAAGAGGATGGGCGCTTTTACGAAACAAGCAACTAACTTAAGTTTACCAACTTGGAGGGTAGGACCATGGAAGATTGGTTGCGTCAAATGTGGGAAAAAGGAAATAACCCTTATGTTCGTGCCATTGGTCTGTTTATATTCCTGATTTTTGTTATGCTTGGGGTAGTATCCTTAGGAAGTGGGGCTGGCCTTGCATCAGAAATAGAAAAAAACCGATCGATTGTGTGGGCAATTGTCTTAGGAGTTGCATTTATCTGTTCTATTATTTGGCTGCGCTTACAATTACTTAAGCATCATAAATCCATGTTCTTTCATGACGCCCAAAGCCATAAATTATATCTAATGGATATGAGTGAAAAACTGAGAGAAATTCCAGACGAAGACACATTTACATTCCTGACACACGCGCTTGGTGTTCCCGATAGCACATTAGAAATACGAGACGAGGAAATTGCTCGGCGCCGCGGCGAAAAGCTCGTCCCTGTGAGGAAATGGAAACGCCCCTTATCCCCAGAAGAAAAAGCGAAAGAAGAAATGAAATTCCAAGTTAAGCAAGCATTGAAGAAAACTTTATCGCGATTTGAGGAAAATACATTGCCTCAGAAAATAGTTATAGGTATAACCAATCAGAGCCGGGATATGTTTCTGCAAATAGAGAATATCAAGTTTCAGGCTCACTCACTATCTGGCGAAGCCTTACTCTCAACTTACCAAAAATCTGGAACGTCATATATCGTTATCCCTTTTGACAAAAGCGTGGCGAATCTGGCTCCAGGCAATAATTTTCTAGTTGAGCTTGGGTTGAGACAGATGTGGGATCCATCTGATATTGAGACATTGAAAGGGAATCTGGGCTTTTTGTCACTGGACGTTATTTATAACAATCGCCTAGTGGAAGGCTTACTGATTCAGATTTAATAAGCTATCCGATAATATCAGCCAGAGAGTTCTTATGCCACCAGCCATCCAACAGAACATGCTGTTCTACGGGGATAACCTGCCCATCCTGCGCGAGTACATCCCCGACGAAAGTGTAGACTTGGTCTACCTCGATCCCCCCTTCAACTCCAACCGCTCCTATAACATCCTTTTCAAAGACGAGTCCGGTGCCGCCTCCGAGGCCCAGATCGCCGCCTTCGATGACACCTGGCATTGGGGGCCGGCTGCCGAGGAGATTTACTGTGAGCTGGTTGACCATGCATCTCCACAGGTTGCGCGCATGGTTGCTGCCCTGCGGGAATTCATCGGCTCCAATCAGATGATGGCTTACCTGGTGATGATGGCCGCCAGGCTGGTTGAGCTTCACCGGGTGTTGAAGCTCACTGGCAGCCTATATCTACACTGTGATCCTACGGCGAGTCATTACTTGAAGATCGTCTTAGATACCATATTCGGACCAGAGAATTTGGTTAATGAGATTGTGTGGATGCGAACTACAGCGAAAGCTCTCACGACTCGCCGATTGCCCAATAATCATGATTTATTACTCTGCTATTCAAAGACCGAAGATTACTTGTGGAACGAAAATGCTGTGTTTCAGGCTTATGATTTGAGCAACCTTGATGAAAAGACGGCCAAGAAATATACACAACACGATCCAGATGGAAGACTCTATCAGTTAACAGATTTGACTAATCCAAATCCAGACCGTCCGAACCTGACTTATGAATTCCTGGGGGTCAAGAAGGTCTGGCGCTGGACGAAAGAGAGAATGCAGGCGGCCTATGATGCCGGATTGGTGATCCAGCCAAGACCTGGTGCCGTCCCTCGATTGAAACGCTATCTGGATGAGCAGCGCGGAAAGCCATTAGGGGATGTTTGGACCGATATTCCACCTATCAACTCCCAGGCCGCCGAACGCCTAGGATACCCAACCCAAAAACCCCTCGCCCTCCTGGAGCGTATCATCCAGGCCAGCAGCAACCCCGGCGACCTGGTGCTCGATCCCTTCTGCGGGTGCGGCACGGCAGTCGCCGCGGCGCACAAGCTGGGCCGGCGCTGGATCGGAATTGACATCACCCACCTGGCTATCTCCCTGCAGAAATACCGCCTGAAGGATGCTTTTCAATTGGAGGCTGGTAAGGATTACCAGGTGATCGGAGAGCCGGAAGACCTGGCCGCGGCCCGCCAGCTTGCCACAGACGACCGCTACCAGTTCCAATGGTGGGCGCTTTCCCTGGTGGGTGCCAAGCCGCTGGGCGAGGCCGGCGCCAAACAAGGCAAAAAGGGCAAGGATACCGGCATCGATGGCGTGATAAACTTTGTGGATGACCCCAAGGGCAAACTATCCAGCGTTATTGTCCAGGTAAAAAGCGGTAAGGTAAAGAGCGGCGACATCCGGGACCTGCACGGCGTGATTGACCGCGATAAAGCCGCCATCGGATTGTTTATTACTCTGGAGTCGCCTACAAAGGATATGGAGAAAGAGGCCGTAACTGCCGGATACTACCACTCTCTTGTCTGGCAGCAACAATACCCGCGTATTCAGATCATCACTGTGGAACAGCTTCTTTCTGGTGTCCAGGTAAAGATGCCTCCGTCTCAGGCTACTTTTAAGAAGGCAGAACGCATTAAAAGGACCGAGGGTAGACAAACAGAATTAGGGATATGAGTAAGGCACAAAACAAAGTTGCCTGAAACGGTTCACAATGATGTTCCCTATCCATCTACCGATTCCTATCGCTACTCCTATCTCCGTTGGCGACCCCAAGTTAGGGGGGCGCACCCAGCCGCTCCAAATGCATTGTGAGATTTGCGACGAGCCAGCGGATTATATTGTCAAGTTATGGGCAAATCCCCAAGTTTTTCTTGCCAAACATAGCCTTGCGAGGGAAGTCTATGGAAGCCTGTTAGCCAGGTGTATAGGGTTGGATACTCCTGATATCGCCTTCATCGAAATAGATAGTGATTTTTATATTTCCCAGCCGAATCATAGAGCAGATATCCTACATGAAAGTATTGGCTACAATTTCGGCAGCAAATTTATCCCTGGTGCAACTATATTCAGCCCCCCTGTTCAATCCTCCATGCATTCTAATGCAGTCAAGGTCTTCTGCTTTGACATGCTGATTTGTAACCCAGATCGTCGCAAGGAAAAACCAAATGTATTTCAAATGCCGAATGGGTTTATGGTGTTTGATCACGAGCAAGCATTTCCATTTTCCCGTCCCCGTATGATACTTGGCGGCTTTCCAGATAGCTGGCAATATATAAAGGAGCCGTGGCACAGAGATCATGTCTTCTACTCTGACATCAGAAATCATGATTGTTCTGTAGAAATCGAGGAATTCGTGACAGATGTGGGATATCTATCCAACGATTTATTAGGTACAATAGAGGAGCAAATCCCCGAGGACTGGAACACTGGCGACGACATTCAAAATATCACAAATTACCTTGCAAACACTCGGGATAATGTTGATCGATTCAAGAGGAGTTTGCAGGAGATTTTGGCGTGAACACAAAAATCCCTTTTCAATTCAAAGTCTTGCGCTACATCCACGATTCATTCACGGGGGAATTTTTGAATGTTGGCTTGGCTCTTTATTCGCGGCCTGGTCCTTCATCCCAACTCAGACCTTATCTCAAGGTCAGGCTTCTTACTAAACACGCTCGTATCACCAACACTTTCCCGAGCGCCGATGGGGACTATTATCGTCGTTATATCGCTTCCTTGCAGACTAAATTCGATTTTCTTGCCGAGAGCGTCAATAGCAAGCAAATTTCATTTGAGTCATGGCCTCCTAATAACCTGGATGACCTGTTGACAAGGGTTCTTCCTCCAGATGACTCGGCTATCCAGTTTGGCCCATTGCATGGAGGCATGGCGGGTAATCTGGATAAAGTATTTGACGATCTTTACTATCGTCTAATAGAGACATATATCCCTGCTGATGAAAGACTATCTCGCAGTGAACAAGAGATTTGGAGTCTGTTCAGCAGACCCCTTCATGCCCAACACGTGACAAATCTCTTAAGCTCAACAATTATCCGGGCGGAAAAAGATGATGTAGAATTAGCTCATGCTTGGAAGAATGGCCGATGGAAAGCGCTTCAGCCCATTTCATTCGATTTGCAACATGCTGGCTCAATTCAGAGAAAAGCACATCAATGGCTTGGTACGAGCGTTATTCTTGACGAGAGCTCAGAAGTTGCCAGAGTTTATTATCTGTTAGGCAAGCCAAGAAGAGACGAGGCGAGCGTCCAAAAGGCATATCGGAAGGCAAAAGATTTACTGGGCACAAGCAAATATGCTAGTAAAATTGAAGTCATCGAAGAAGATGCTGCTGAAGATTTTGCTGCTACCATTGGGCCACTTATTCGATCAGACGTAGAACATTCGGAATAAGAGAGTATGAAACAGCCAAAGAATTTAGCAATAGGAATTTCTCTTTTGCTGACTCTGTCCGCTATCATCAAACCAAATTTTCTCAAAAGCGCCTTCGAACTTTTGCTTATACCACTTCACCTGGGTTGGAATCTCGCAGTTGTTGTTATTGAAAAACTACTCACCTTATTATTTTAAATTCAAATAGATGATTATTAGCTGAAAGGGGAAGAAATGAAGTTAAAACCCTGGCAAATCCTCGCCCTCGCCAGCATCGGCCTGGCCTCCCTCTGCCTGGTCTGTATCGCCGGCAGCCTGGTCGTTTCCACCCTGGTACCTGCGCCCACCGAGGCGTTCATCATCGGCCTTGCGCCAACCATAGCGCCCACCCTGGCCCCCACTGCCACCGTTCCCCCATCGCCTATACCGCCCTCGCCGACCTTGCCGCCATCCGCCACACCCACCACTGCCCCCACAGACACCCCCATCCCATCTCTGACCCCCGGCACCCTCGCGCCGGTTGCCGCCGTCACATCGCAGCCCGCCGGCCCGGCCTGCCTCCCACCCAACCCTGTCGAAGTCGGCGCCGTCGTCGAAGTCGTCGATGGCGACACCATCCACGTCCTGATGAACGGCCTGGTGTATGGCGTCCGCTACATCGGCATCGACACCCCGGAGACCAAAGACCCCAATCGCCCCGTCCAGCCTTTTGGTCCAGAAGCTGCCGCCAGGAACGCCGAGTTGGTCAGCGGCCAGCAGGTCGTCATGGTGCGCGACGTATCGGAGACCGATCAATACGACCGCTTGCTCCGCTACGTCTTTGTGGGCAGCCTGGGCGGGACCTTCGTCAACTACGAACTGGTTCGCCAGGGCTACGCCAGCGCCTCGACCTATCCGCCCGATGTGGCTTGCAGCGAGTATTTTCGCCAGGCCGAGCAGGAAGCCCGTCAGGCCTCCGCCGGCTTGTGGGGCCTGCCGCCTCTCGTGCCCTCCCTGACGCCTGTCGGCATTGGGGTAGGGGGCAGGAGTGGGGGGATTGATATTGGCCCATGTGATTGTTCCGGCCCGGATCTCGACTGTGAATATTTTGGAACGCATACCAAAGCCCAGGCTTGTTTCGATTTCTGCCGGTCGAATGGTTTCGGCGATGTGTTTCGCCTGGATAGCGACAATAACGGATTGGCCTGCGAGCGGCTGCCCTGAGAGTTTTTGATAATTGTATTTATCAAAAGCATAAACTCGAGGGGACCAAAGGCTGCAGGGCGGACACTCCCCCTCCCTGCTTTAAATGCAGGACCCCGGCCTGAGGGGGGCAGGTCGGGGCGCTGCGAGCAAAATTCTACATCATGGCCGAATAATTGTCAAGAAAAAAACACACTTTTTGTGACCCCCTATCGCGTAGCGGCCCGTAGGTGACGAAAGAGACCCATTCGCCGAAAACCCATACCAACATACCTTTTTTCGGGTAAAGGGGCGTAGCGGCCCGTAGGTCAAGCCTCCTGAAACGGGCCGCGCAGGTGGGCGTAGGCGGGCGTAACGATCACTATCTACCATCCCACATACCTATACCCGGTAAAACAGCGTAGGTGCCCGTAGGTCAATGGTTTTTGCCCCGACCTGTGTACAGGGGCGTAGTCGGGTTTTCCCATCGAACGAATACCAAACTACTTATTTGCCGGTAAAAGGGCATAGCGGGGTTTCCAGGTGAGCCGTAAACTCACCCGTAGGTTGACGTGTACGGGGCGTAGAGCCGCGTCAATTTCAGGCCGGTCTAAACCTGGCAAGCGCCATCCGGTATTCCTATCACCTTATCACCCTAACCGATTACAGGAGACACCAGCCATGCCAACCAGGACCCTCACCCGCACCGCCCAACGCCAGATCGCCGCCCTGCTCAGCCAGGCGGCCCGCGCCGTCGAGTCATCTATCCAGGGCCAGGCCGACCCCGCAGCCCTGGCCGGCCTGGTCGAGAGCCTCCAGCAATCCGCCGCCGACCTGGACACCGCCCAGGCCGGCGCCGAAGAAGTCCCCTCCGGGCGCACCGTCAGCTTAAAGTACGCCCACCAGCGGCTGTGCGGCCTCTCCTTCCTGGACGGCGCCCGCATCGCCAAAGCGAAATTGTTTTACCAGGACGAGCCGGTCTGGGCCATCTACGACGACCTGCGCCGCGTCGCCCTCTTCTCCGGCGAAATCCTCACCGGCATGACCCCCGAGACCCGCCTGGAACGCCGCGGCTAAACTCCCCGCCCCTTCACCGGTTATCTTCATAAGTCCACAACCAACCAGAAGGAGCACCCATGAACACCACCCAATCCGCCGTCTCTCGCCTGTCCCGCTGCATCCGGGCCTCATACCCCATCGTGGCCGTGATCTCCCACGAGGAGAGCCGCGTCATGTCCTCCGTCCAGGCCATCGCCGAACGCAGCCGCCGCCAGGCATACGCCTGGACCATCACCCAGGGCCTCCAGCCCGCCTGGGAAGACGCCGGCGTGCAGCCCGTCGAAAACACCGCCGACCCGGTCGGCGCCCTGGCATACCTGGCCGGCTACCCCGAGGACAATCCCCCCACCCTGTTCGTCCTGAAAGACCTGCACGTATACATCCGCGACGGCCAGGGCGAGCGCCCCGATCCGGTCATCATGCGCTACCTGCGCGACATCGCCGCCCGCTTCGAGACCTGCCCCCACACCCTGATCCTGCTCTCCCCGCAGTTCGCCGTCCCCGCCGACCTGGAGAAAGCCGTCGTGGTCATCGACTGGCCGCTGCCCGGGCAGGACGAGCTCTCCGCCATCCTGGACATGGCCGAGCGCGACGTGCCCGGCCACATCCGCGTGTCGCTCAACGGCGACCGCCAGGAGATCGTCGCCGCCATGCAGGGCCTCACCGCCTTCGAAGCCCGCTCCGCCCTGGCCAGCGCCATCATCGCCGCCGGCGAGCTCTCCGACGCCGTCGTGCCCTACATCGTCGAAGAGAAAAAGCAGATCGTGCGCAAGTCCGGCCTGTTGGAGTTCTTCGAGACCGACGTGAACATGAGCCACGTCGGCGGCCTGCCCCATCTCAAAGCCTATTCCGAGGTCAAGCGCAGCACCTTCACCGCCGAAGCCCGCCAGTTCGGTGTGGAGCCGGCCCGCGGCGTCTTGCTCCTGGGCCTGCCCGGCACCGGCAAGAGCCTGACCGCCAAGGCCATCGCCGGCGGCAAGCTGCCCCTCCTGCGCATGGATGTGGGCGCCCTGATGGGCCAGTACGTCGGCCAGTCCGAGGCCAACGCCCGCAGCGCCTTCAAGGTGGCCGAAGCCATCGCCCCCTGCGTCGTCTGGCTGGACGAAGTCGAGAAAGCCCTGGGCGGCGCCGGCGGCGAGCACGACGGCGGCACCTCCGTGCGGGTTTTGGGCGCCATCCTGACCTTCATGCAGGAGACCCAGGCGCCCATCTACTGGATCGCCACCGCCAACGACGTGCGTGCCCTGCGCCCGGAACTCATCAACCGCTTCGACGATACCTTCTTTGTCGATCTGCCGGACCGGGCCGACCGCCAGGAAATCCTCGCCATCCACCTGCGCAAGCGCGGCCGCAATCCCGAAGACTACGACCTGGCCGCCGTCGCCGACGCCTGCTGGTCGTTTGTGGGCCGTGAGATCGAGCGCCTGGTCAAGTCCGCCCTGGCTACTGCATTCTCGAAGCGCCAGGCGATGACCACGCAGCACCTGCTGGATGCCGCCGCCGCCATCGTCCCCATCTCCGCCACCATGGACGGCCAGATCCGTGACCTGCGGGCCTGGGCCGATACCCGGGCGATCCGGGCCAACGACCCCATCGAACAGAAGCCCGCCCGCTCGGCCAAGAAGGATCGCTTCGCCGATCTGTAAACCGCCCTTCCCCTCCCGCCCTGGAGCCTGGCCCCCCCGCCAGGCTCCAGCTTTTTACTCCCTATCGACTTATCTTCATAACCCCATACACCCACCGGGCAGGATGCCTAAACTCCCGGCCTTCTCGCCGGTTATCTCATTACCACCAACCTTATTACCGGAGGAGCCATGAGTGCCTATAAAGTCATCCAAACCGAATTCCGCAACGCCGAGAGCCTGGTCGCCGCCCTGCGCAAGGTGCTCCCTGCCGGCGCCGATCTCCAGGTCGCCCGCGACCCCCGCTCCCCGTCCATCCACCTCTACGGCTACCGGGGCGACGAACGGCCCGAGCTCGCCGGCATCCGCCTGCCCCAGGAAGTCGTCAACCACTTTTCGGGCGGGGCGTCCAACGACATCGGCTTTGCCTGGAACGGCAGCAGCTACCAGGCCATCGTCAGCGATTGGGACCGCGGCAAGCCGGGCGTCCTGCAGATGCTCGATAACCTGCGCCAGCAGTACGCTGTGGCCGAAGTCCGCCGCCAGGCCGGCGTCAAGGGCTATACCGTCCGGGAAACTCGCCAGGCCAACGGCGCCATCCAACTTACCCTCGTCAGGAGATAACCATGTCCAACCAGCCCCACACCATCGAAATCACCGTCCAGCCCGATGGCAAGATCGTCGGGGAAGTCAAGGGCGTCGCCGGCGCCCACTGCGCCCCTCTCTCCGCCTGGCTCGACGAGCTCGGCGAGGTCGAGGAAGACCGCCACACTCCCGACTACCACCGCCGCCCGGCTCAGACCGTGCGGGTCAATGCGAGGTGACCTCATGTTCGTCCCCATCGACTCAGTCCAACCCAACCCCCGCCAGCCGCGCACCGAGTTCGATCCCCAGGCCCTGCAGGAGCTCGCCGATTCGATCCGCGAGCACGGCGTTATCCAGCCCATCGTCGTCGAGCCGGCCGGCGACGGCTATTTCATCCTCGACGGCGAGCGCCGCTGGCGCGCCGCCCGCATCGCCGGCCTGGCGAGCATCCCCGTCTCGGTCCGCACCGGCGCCGGCGATCCCCGCGACCGGCTGCTCCTGGCGCTCATTGCCAACGTGCAGCGGGAAGACCTCAACCCCATCGAAGAGGCCCGCGCCTATGCCGCCCTGCGCGACGAATTTTCCATGACGGTGCAGGAAATCTCCCGCAGCACCGGCAAGCATTACGTCCACATTGGCAACCGTCTGGTGCTGCTCGAGACCGACCCGGAGATCCAGGAACTGATCGCCAGCCGCGCCCTGCACAGCGATGCCCGCGTCGCCCGCGCCCTGCGCAACATCCCCGACCGGGAAGCCCGTCTCGCCCTTGCCCGCCGCGCCGCCGAAGGGAAACACCGCATCAACACCATCCTGACTGCCGCGGCCAAGGTCAACGCTGCGCTGGATAAGCCCGCAAAACCCCAGGTCGAAGAGGAGACCCCCTCCCTGGCCCGCGGCCTGGAGCGCGCCCATCACTCCCTGGATTTGCCCAAGTGGGACGCACTTGCCCAGGCCGGACGCACGCCGCCCTGGGCGATCGTCGAGCAGGCCGCCCGCGATATCTGCGACACCTGCTCCCTGCGCAGCATGGCGTCTGCCGGCGTCTGCCGCGAGTGCCCGCTGCCGGCGTTCATCGCCCGCACGATCGACCTGGCCATGAGCGCCGCAGTCGCCATCCCCGCCCCGCAGTTCCTCACCCGCCGCCCGGTGTACAAATGAACGTCGATTGCCTGGTTTCCGCCTCCCTGTTTTCCGCCGCCGTCCAGGATGGAATTTCCCCGTCCATCCTGGCGGCCCGGGACCCGTCCCTGGCGCCGCTCGTTTCTATGGCGCCGGCCTCCGGGCGCAGCAAAAACGCTTGTTGGACTCCGGAAGAAGACGAGTTCCTGCGCCAGAACCTCGGCTTTCTCACCGAGCAGGAAATCGCCCGGCGCCTGGGCCGCTCGGTGCACGGCGTACACATCCGCGCCGAGCGCTCCCTGCGCCTGCCCCGGCCATCCAAAGACCCCCGCTACATCACCACCAACCAGGTCGCCCTTGTGCTCGGCGTCGATGCGCACAAGGTTTGCTCCTGGTTCGACCGGGGCATCCTGCCCGGCGAGATCATCCCTTCCGAGAGCGCTCGTGTTTACCGCCGCGTCCTGCGCCGTGATTTCTTCCGCTGGGCGCTCGATCCGAACAACTGGATTTGGTTCGACCCGGCCCGGGTGCCGGACCAGCCTCTGCGCCGCTTTCTGGATCGCAAGCGGGAGCGTTGGGGCGACGAGTGGTGGAATACCAGCCGGGTGGCTGCCTATCATGGCGTCGATGTCCAGGACGTGAAGCGCTACATCCAGCACGGCAAAATCCGCGCCGTCCGCGCCCCCAATCATGGCGGTCGTAACGATAAGCCGGCATGGGGCCACTGGTTTGTCCTGCGCTCCGAGGCCACCCGCCCCGATCTGTATTTCGTCAAGCGGGGCAGGGGACAGGTGGCCTGGCGGCTGGATATCTGGAGCGAGCGCGCCGACGCTTTCCTCGTCCTTGCCCGGGCTGTCGGACTCACCAGCGCCGCCATCGCTGCACGGGTCGCCTGGCCGGAGAAGCGCGTCGAGTATCGCCTGAAAACGATCATGGCTTCCCCTGAGCTCCCCGGCCTGATCGAGAAGTATGGCCTGGCCGTCGAGCACCGCCCGGATGCGCTTTTCGCCGATTGGCGCCAGTACCAGGCCCGTTTTCCATCCTTGACCCGCTCGATGCAAAGATGGGAGGCTTTCCTGGCTGGCCAGTACACCTACCCATGCCACGGACGATATCGCGTCGACAGCGACCTGCTAGCCGTCCGCGGCGTGATGGCTTCGTGGGCGCGCTGGTATGCGCCGGGCGATCTGGCTCACCGCATCACCCACTGCCGGGTTTCTGCGAAGTCACTGCGCCGGTATCTCTTGGATCTGCGCGCCCTGGGCGTCGATCCATTTCCGAGTGCTAACTCTATCAACTTATCTTCGTAATCTTTTACACAGGATGCATCATGATGGGCAAGAACAGCAAAATAGAATGGACCGATCATACCTTTTCGCCCTGGTGGGGCTGCCACAAGGTATCGCCCGGCTGCGCTCACTGCTATGCAGAGGTACTATCTGCCCGTTTCGGACACGAAAGATTTTGGGGACTGGGCGCCAAACGCCGTTTCTTCAATGATAAGCACTGGGCTGAGCCGCTTGCCTGGAACCGGCAGGCCGAGAAAACCGGTCAGCGCGCCCGCGTCTTCTGCGGCTCGATGTGTGATGTGTTCGAGCATGATCCCAACATGCCTCCCGCTTACCTGGGCGATCAGCGCCTACGATTGTACTCCCTGATCGAGAATACCCCCTGGCTTATCTGGATGCTGCTCACCAAGCGCCCGGAAAACGTCCTTGACCTGACGCCAGAACTATGGAATCTGCCCGGTCGCTGGCCTGAGAATGTCTGGGTCGGGGCATCGGTTGAAAACCAGGAGTGGGCCAATCGGCGTATCCCGGAATTGCTGAAGGTACCCGCCCGGGTACGCTTCCTATCCTGCGAACCGCTGCTGGCGTACATCGATCTGGGCATTGCAACCCCGTGTGGGTATTACTGCGATGAAACTATCGGCCATGTGGATCACGCTTTTTGGACTCCCGGTATAGAACCGGGGATATCGTGGGTGATCGCCGGCGGAGAATCCGGCCCCAAGTCCCGCCCCATGCATCCTGCCTGGGTGCGCAACCTGCGGGATCAATGCGTGCAGGCTGGCGTGCCGTTTTTCTTCAAGCAATGGGGAGAATGGAACTACGATCCGCTTCATATTGTCCCATCCTCCAGGATATATATGGATGCGACCGGACAAATCCACAAATTCCGGGGGACTCAGGAGCAATACGAGCATGGTAGGCTGGCCTTCGATCGCGTCGGGAAGAAAGAATCCGGTCGCCTGCTCGACGGCTTGGAGTGGAATCAATACCCTGAGGATGAGCTATGAAAATCCTTGCCGTTTTCCGCTTTTCTTGCCAGCAATGGTATTCGACCTGGCGCAGTACAAACAACTTCTATGCCCGTCAGTCGGTCTATACAGCCCTATTATCCAGGCACCCAGATCAGACGATCCAGCGCCACGTGAAAACAATCAAAGCGATTCTGGATCATCACGAAAACGAAATCCGCAACAAGGTATCACCCTGGCAGGCTGACCGATGACCGACAAACCACCCCAACTGATTTGGGCTGCATCCACCGTTTACATCTGCGCCAGCTGCGGCGCCTGGCTTGGCCGTTACCCTGCCTTCCTGGGAACTCTGGGAGACAAGGGAGATCAGTGCTATCGGTGCGGCAGTAGCTACTGCAAAACTCGCCGCGGGCGACCATTCAGCAACCGGTCGGATCGCTGGATTGAGATTTCCCGTCAGTTCAGAGAGAACTACGAATCTATCGTCAGTTTCTTTGACCCAGATGAACTGAAAGAAATCATCATAGTGTGGCCGTAGCCACGTCTCCCCACGACCCAAACGACCGGTGAATAAGACATCGCCGGTCGTTTGCGCTATAATATGAAAGACAGCGTTCTGGAAAGGCCGCAGCCGGGCACCTACGCCTGGCCAACCTGGGTGGAGGCCTGCCGGATCCCGGGCCTGGGTGCGCACCAGGCCCGTTTGCTTATATTACTCTCGCTTGGGTAAGACCATCTTCGTCCCGAGATACGCCTTTTGACTGGCCACGTAAGCCAGCCCCGTCTGGAAGACGATCAACCACCACGGCTGAACTTGCGCCAGCAACTCCTTTTGCTCCAGCAGCAGGGTAGAGGCGATAGCCAGGCCCACCGACACAACCAGCGGGGCGACCACCTTGACCGGCTTGGGCAGCGCGTGCCACTGCGCCCAATTCTCCGCCAGGTAGGCGAACGCCATGCCCGACAGGATGACCGAACCGCCGGCCACAATCCAGGCCAACAACACGCTCAGATCGGCAAATTGTTCCATCGTATACTCCTTTCAAACCTAACGACTTATCTACACAACTCTATACGCCAGGCGTCTGGCGAAACCATCAATCGTCTTTCTCGCCGTGGCCGTTCGCAAACACCGGCTCGAACGCTGCCAGGATTTCTTTCAGGTCGCTGTCCATCCCGGCCTTGTACGGGCACTCGACCTTCTGGCACTTGGCGTCGTGATCGTCCAGCAGCAGGCCAAGCTGGTTGAGCAGCCGCTTCCCAGCCAGCACCGCGTCCAGGTACTTGCGCCGGTAGAGCTCCAGGTCTTCCTGGCAACTTTCCAGCCGGCTGGCCTTGTAAGCCCGCTCTTCGTGCAGCACGCGCCGCAGCGCCGGCGTCAGCGTCATCACGCCAATGGTCAGGGTGACCAGCACCGATCCTAATGCGATGTACTCGGATGGACCCATTGTCGAAACAACCCCTCCAGGGTGTCCAGGAAGCAGTAGACCGTCAACGTCATCGCGCCGACCATCAGGAACCCGATCGAGCACATCAGGAGCTCCAGGCCGGGCCGGTTGCCGGTCAGGAACAGCAGGCAGACGATAAAGATCACCACGTCGGCGGCGATCTGCGGGATCATGGCGTAGCGCCGCCGGCGCCGGTCGATCAGGATGACCAGGAAAGCGAGCACCAGGCTCAGCGTGCTGAGGATGGTGATCAAGGCTAACAGGGAAACGACTAAGGGGGACATATCTCCAATCCAATCAATCTCGGCGTAAAATCACAGGCTGGCTATCGCTGCATAAGCCAAATCTGCTACGACTCCGTAGCCAGTTTTATTGAGATGCACTCCAGTCGGCTCATAATACGTGGTATCGGCATAATCTCCCGGATCACCAATCCGGCTGTCGCCGCCAACGTCCACAATGGCATCCGCAAAGCTGGCCCAGTTGGTTCGCACTGCCGCGTTAAACGCAATGCGATAAGCTTCCTTCGGCGCGCTGAAGTCAATCCGGGGCAACATTGTCAGCACGACCACTTTCCACCCGATTGCCCGCCTTGCCTGGCAATAAGCTACCAGGTTGTCATAGACTGTCGCATCATTGGCGCCGGCGGCGATGTCATTGGTTCCGCCCCATATAAAGCAGATCTTCTTTGTGTAATCGGCAATATAGAGCGTATCGATATTGCTGGCTGCCGCTGAGACCATATTTGCCAGTGTGTCATAGGCCACGCCGTCATTCACCAGCCGATAAGCCGCATTCGATCCGAGTCGCTCCCAAAGCTGGTATGGATAGTTGTCTGTAGCTGGCAGCCCATAGCCCTCCGTCAGGCTATCGCCGTCGCATGCATAGATTCGTGTGTAATCGAGCCACCTGGATTCCAGGTATTGTTGCACCTTGAGTTGGTCTTCGGCGCTCAGGGCGCCCTGGAAAATCAGCAACTCGCCTACATCGCAGCCGATAAATCCGCCCGATCCTGAGTAATTTGCCCCTACCGCCACCGTCCCGCCCATCGCCCTGGCGGAGTACGTCCCTGTTCCGATTGACATCCGGTTGCGGAACATTTCACCACTTGTACCCGAGAGCACCCAGCGCAGGATTTGGAAGTGTGACGTTCCATCCGCTATATCTTTCCACCCGCCTGCGTCGAAGTACCCCGCTTTGGGGTCATTGGTCACTCTGGCCGAGCGCAGTGCAAACACCAGGCGCCCCGTCTCGGAATCAATCAGCCACCGCCCGCCTGTTGCAATCGTCGGCCCAGTTATCGCTGCAAAGATCGTATACCCACCGCTGGGCAGGCCCGGCGACGAAGAAAACACCATAAAATCGTTAGTGGAATCGAACTGTAACACCGGCAAATTGCACTGGCTCGCCAGCTTCAACGTTGGCCGGCTGGCCTCGGTCGCCTGCACCAAGTCTTTACCGTTTCCGCTCTGGTCTATCCAGGTATACACCAGATCACCATCAGCATCCGCAGGATTGGCCTTCGCCGCATCCTGGTAGGTCCCTGCGTCGGCCTTCAGCCACACGTGCAGCGTTTCCAGGTCATCCGGCGAAAACGCTGGAGTTGTAGCAGATCGGCCAGGCTGCCACAACGCCACCAACCTTCGACTCCTCTTGCTCATTACCGCACCGCCAGCGCCATCCAGCAAACCCCCTCGCCGTTCACCGCTGCGTCCAGATACACCTGGTCAAGCCGCGCCACGAATTCCATGACGATCCCCTCGCTGGCAGACAGTCTCATACCGTTGCTCAACGTCACGTCGTCGCTGCCGTCGTTCCCAACAGCCACCACGCCGGTATTTGTGTCCAGCGCCTTGATCATTAATGTTCCGTTGATTGCCACTGCGCCGCCTAGGGCAACTGCCGTACCTGCTGTTGTGACTGTTTTTTGCCCGCTAATCGCTGCCATCGCCTTTATCTCCTTTCGTCCATCCATACAAATTATCGATTGTACGCAACACCAGATCAAGCTGCGCCGCGTTCACCGTTACCGTTCCCATGCGTGCATTTTTCATCGACCAGCGCAACTCGTCCACTGCTTGCCGCAGAATAGTATCGCCCCGGTGCAAATTGCTCGCATCCAACCTCTGATCCATTGCTCTCCTGTTTCGCCGCCTAACTTGCTGATAGTAGCTTAAGCGCGATCAAGGCGTCTCGCACGGCGTCCAGGACGCCGGCTGTAGTTTCGTCCCAGGTCGTGGTGTTGATCGCGTCGTCTGCCCGTGCATCGACCACCGCGTTCACCGGCTCCAGTGCGTCTGCTCCAGAGTTTATTCGTACAAGTTTTCCCCCTTCGCCTGATAAATCAAAGCCCTCTTCCAGATCGCTAAAATGATGCTCTGCCTGGTAATATGCTACGATCCTCCACGCCGATCCGTCCGAGACGATTTCGACGCAATCGTACAGGTGATCGAGCGTGATGCTGGTAGTCCCGTCGATATATTCCGACCCATCCGCGTCGATGGTGACTGTTCCTACTACCGGCGCAGTCATCCGCTTGATCCAGTAGGTTTTACCTTCGCAGGACGAAGCGGCAGGCAGTGTTATGGTGTGGTTCCCGCTGGTCTTATTCGCCAGCACCACGGTATAGGTCTCGTCCAGCGTCACGTCGGCTGAGACCTCCGAAACCAACAATGCGCCGCCAGGCGGGGATAAAAATACCTTGCGCCAGCCAATAATCACGCAACGTGATCCGGCGCACCAGTCCTCGCCCGTCGCAATGCTGAATTTCATGGACGTTATTTCGGCGGACGTGTTATACCGCGAGAAGATGCTGACCCGCCTTGGCGTGCTGGAAGAAAAACCGGATGCGCCCACCTCTATCAAATTTTGGTGCCCGCCGCCGGATTCGTCCAATTTGATCGTTCCGTGGATAAATCCGCCGTTGGTATTGTATCCGCCGATATTGCCGATCAGCCGCGATGCGGCTGTAGATATACTATGCAACGTGGTCGATCCGGCGCTGTGTAGCTCATATAAATAATTTGCGTCCGTGGTGTCGCCGTTTATCGTCAGCAGTACATTCGAATCGGTGTCGGTTGTTCGCTCGCTCTTCCCGGTTACGTAATAGTCGATGAACTTGTAATTACTTGAGTAGATGTCTTCGGCCAGGAAATAGGCCAGCCCGGCCGCCGGTGCTACCCCATCGTACAGAACCACCGGCGCAAAGATTTGCAGCCCCTCTTCTTCCTCACCCACCGGATTTACAAATTTCAGGCCGTCACCTGTATCGTTGACCCGGACGGAATACCCGATCGCGCCATCGTAACTATCGGGTGTGTCGGTCAGGCCGATGAAACTCGACGTTATGGCCCCCGGCACCCAACCGTCTGGGGACCCAGCGTAGACGAGCGCCTGCCCGACCTCGGGGGATGACGCGTCGACGTCCGACAAATCATCCAGGCTATGATCGTGCTCGGCGACATACCCGCCGCCATCCCCGCCCAGGTTGCTGGAAGGGAACTCACGCGTGACCGTCTTTACCTTCGCGGCCTTGCGCTCTACAACGTCGTCTTTCGGCTGCCCCATCGCCTGCACGATGGGCGGGCGCGAAGAGAAATCGACGAAGACCACCTGGCCCAGGGTCACCGGCCCGCCGGCGTAGAGCAGCCCGCGCAGCACCTGGCCGTTATCAGCCAGGCGCACGCTGCACCGGTCGCGCACCACGTCGATCACCTGCGCCCGCAGCACGCGCTGCTTCGACGCCTCGGATACCAGCCGCTTGACCTGGCCGCTCATCCCGCGTTCCCCTCGAAGCGCATCATCGCGGCCATCGACAGGATGGAGAGAACGTCTACCAGCATGCTGTCCTCTACCCCGGCCACCCCTCCGCTGGCGATCATCTCGACCTGCACGGTGTCGAACATCTCCAGGCGCGGGTCGATCCGCGCCCGGCATTCGCCGCGCACGGCCCCGCTCTTGCTGAGCTCCTGGATTTTCCTGCCCGCCCGGATCGCCCCGGCTTCCAGGTCGGGGTAGCGGAATACCCGCGTCAGAAAGCCCCAGGTCGCCAGGCTCTCTGCGTCGCTCAACACGGCTGTATTCTGGTGGAACACCACCAGGTCAGCCGCTGCATAGGGCGTGAGCGCCCGCCTCCGGTTATACGTCGCCACGCGCTGCACCTTGATCTCCTGGGCGGGCACGTCGTAGGCATAACAAATCGAGCCATCGAAGACCGACCAGGTGGAGATCGGCCTGCCGTTGATCACCGACGAGATGGCGTTTGCCGTGGTATTTTCGATGTCGATGGATACTTCGTCGTGCCCGTCGGAGAGCTCGACCAGCAGAATATCGGTCACCGTGAGCGCCGCCGACGCGCTCAGGTAGACGGCCGGGCGCTCCCGGTGGCTCACCGTCCGCACGATGAACGTATGCCCCCACCAGCGCCCCAGAATGATCGAGAAGGCGTTATTTCGGCAGTTCACCCGCACGCGGCAGGCCCCGGCCGGCGCGGCGATGCTGATCTTATCTACCCGGCTGCCCGATTTGCTCAGCATGGATAGATCGTATCCTGTAGCCGTCCGCTCGATCTGGATGGTCGCGCTGGCGTCTGCATCTCCCACGTCGCCCGCTGTGACCGCCGAATCGCAGATCACCCGCACCCATTGCCCGGTGGAGAGCGCCGGCATCGTGAACCACAGGTCGAAGCTGCCCGTGCCGAAGTTAAACGTTTCGCTCATGCCACTCTCCACGGAGATGTCGAAAGCGCCCGGCTCGCCTGGCTGAAATCGCCCCGGAACTGCGCCTCGGCCCCGGCCAGCATCGAAATTCGCTCGATGGCGTCCCGGTCGGTCAGGTCGTCGATACCCGCTGCCGCTGCAAACGCACAGATGATGACCCTGGCGTCGTTGGTCAGGTAGCAGATCGACGATTTGCCGTGCGATCCGACGTCCCCGGAAACCTGCGTCAGTCCGGTCAGCGCGTGCGTGATCCACACCTGGATGCTGCGCCCAATTACGTCGCCGTCCACCTCGCTCCCAAAGAAACGGCCCCGGTTTTTCAGGTAGACGGTTACGCCTTTGGTCTTGATCGACGGCTTGTGATCGACCTTGTTGATCTGCCATACGATCCCGGTATCGGTTGCCAGGTACTCGCCGGCCAGGTCGCCGGCGTGGCTGCCGTTGGTCTGCCAGTTGAAGCGCAAGAACTCGGTTGCATTGCCGGAATAGGCCGCGCCGTCATAGGAATAGTCATACGGCCCGCCCACGTTGCGCCCCTGGTACGGCCCCAGGATTTGCGCTGCCGATACCTTTCCGGTATAGGTGTAAACCGAGTCCTCCACCCGGATCGTCCCCGCGCTGGGGAATTCACTCCACCGGTGGCACCCGGGCAGAATTGCCATCGACGCGGAGACCGCCTTATCGAACCCGCAGATCGCCACGTATGGCGCATCTCGCAGCGCATAAATCCCCACGTGGCTGATTTCCGGGTCGGTCAGCAGCAGCCCATCGGCCTCCGACCATTCGTAGCTGATCACCGGCCCGCTGTAGATATGTGAGATGGCATCCCGGATGTACACCTCGAATTTACCGTCGATGTATTTCAGGTGCACCGTCCCAGCTTGCCCGGGGAAATCATACGCGCTGGAGGCCAACTCGAAAACGACGCCGTCGCGCACCCGGATCAGTTCAACGGCGTCGATGCTCGCCCGGGCGGCCACGTAGTTCAGCCCATCGCTCGCAAGGCACACCACCCCGCCGTAGGCGTCCTCTCCGGAGAGCAGGTATTTCCCTTCCACCTGGCAGTTGAGCGTGTAGAAAGGCTTCTGTGCGAAGTAGATCACCGGGATGCCCACCCGCAGCAGTTCCTGGCCGGTTGTTTCCGGCTCCGGCTCGGGAACAACGAACCCATCGATGCTGACCGAGTAGAAATGGGTCTCGTAGCCGCGGGCGGCTGCGCCAATACAGATTTTCTTGACTACTTTGCCGGCGTGGATTGCGGGTACGGTAAAGGTCTGTTCGTCTTCGATCGTGCCGGTACCGACGTTGTAGGTAAGGCTGCCGATAGAGATGCCGGTGTCGTCGTCGAAGACGAGGCCCACGTACCCATAACCGTTCTGAGCAATCTCGGCGGTCATGAAAACGGTAGCGGCATGGACTGTTACGGTGGCTCCTACAGCAGTCAGGATAGTCGTCGGGGGATACCAGGAATACTTGCCGGCGCCCGAAGCGGCCCAATGAGGCTTGTAATCTCCGTAGTACCTGATTTCGATGTAGTTATTCTCGTGGAAACCCGGCGCGTAATTCCATCCGTAGGAGGTGTCTGGATCGCAAGCGTCGTCTGCGAGCTCCCATACCCAGGTGTCTTCGTCATAGGTGAAATCCCATGCGGTCGGAAAGTCTATCTTGATTTCGACCGGCTCGAAGCTCTCCTTGAACGAATTTACCTTCATCATGATCGTCGGGATCTCGATCCGCTCGGGAAGGTAATACGTCTCGGCGGTATCCGGGGTGCGCGTATTGCTGAAAATCATGGCAATCTTGCGAATGTGGTCGCCCACCTGCAGGCCGTCCTCTTCCGTGGCCTCCAGGATGACCGGGTACGATCCTGCCTCAGTTTTGTACCAGGTCTGCGGGAAATGGTTTTCGCTGCCGTCTGCCGGCGTGCTCACCGTGATCTCGATGTCGTTTTCCTCGCCTTCCCGCTGGATGGTGAATTTGACCTTCATGGCATCGTTGGGCGCGTTCAGGTTAGACGGCTGGTCGCCGGTCCCGCCTGTGTATGGCGTCTGCGTCCCGCTCCGGGACCATCCGTAGAGCTCCACATCGAAAGGCAGGCTGGTGATCTCCGGGAGTTCGGTCAGGTCCCACTCCCGGTCGATGTCGCCTGTGGAATAGGTTGCCTCGCCCAGGGCGTCGTGCTGGCCCGGATCGGGGCAGGCATCCTGCCCGGCGAAGTCCACCATGAAGGGCATCAGCACGTAGCCCTCATCAAAGGCCGGGTCGAAGTTTTCCCAATCGGAGAGCGGGTCATACAGAAACTCCCGCCCCTTCAGCGCCATCGTGAACGGGTGCGACATCTCCGCCAGGCGCCCTGCAGAGAGCGTGTTCAGGCTGATCGTAAACACCAGGCTGGCGTCCGCGTACCCCTCCCGCAGGCCCACCACCAGGCAGCGCGCCGCCCGGTAGAACTCCAGCCCGTTGGCCGTCCTTACCCCGAAATCCACGTCCACCACGTCCCCCAGGGTCACCGTGTCCAGGATCGAGCCGTCGCCGTATGGAACCCGCACGTCGAATTGCTGGCCGTAGACCAGTTCCACAGGGTAGGCGTCGTCGATGAGATAATCGCCCACCTCCTGGGAAATGTCGAACGGCGCCGCCAGAGCCGCCCACCGGTTGGCGTCCGAGAGCAGCACCGCCTGGCCTTCGACGCCGTATTGTTCTACCAGGTTGTCGCTGCAGGCCGCCATGTAGCGCAGCGCCAGCGAGCCGGGCTGTCCCTGCTCGCCGCCGGCGACGCCTGTAGAGCGGTCCAGCCGGAACGTGCGCCCGTCCGTGGAGGTCGTCAGCAGCCCGTAGCTCATCGACGACTCGAAACCGCCGGTCGGGTCTTCCCGCTCGAACTGCCCGGTCATCACGATGCGCTCGTTCCACACGATTGCATTCCCGATCGCAAACCGGGCCAGGTTGACGGTGATCGCCTCGAAGGTCATCCCCCAGATCATCCCCGGCAGGGTGAGCTCCACGGCCCACACGTCTCCGCTGCCGGGTGCGGTGATATAGATGAAAACGCTGTCGCCCAGCTTTACCGCAACCGAGTAATTCAGCAGGTACTGGTCGTCCTCGGATGCCTCGGACATGATCTTATCCGGGAACAGGAAGCGCCTTGGCCACTCCGAGTCGTCTGTCCAGTTGAGATATCGGCAGCGGACGCCGCCGTCGTCGATGTATATCACCATGACGCCGTCCAGCCAGCTTTCGGCCAGGGCGTGAATGGCGCCTATTGGTTGATCGTTTGTGTACGCCACATGGTCGTTCACCACGCAGGCCGCATTGCCGGCTAACAACGAGATCATATCGATGGTTGCTACCCGCAGATCGTTATCATCCCCATATAGCACCGCCGCCTCGCTGTGGTTGGCGCCTATGGCCACGGCCGGCCGGCAGAATACGCTCCCGGTCAGAGGCTCGCCGTCCAGCGTTACCCGCACCGGCGCCATGAACGAAGTCGCCATCCAGATTTCGCCTTCGAAGACGAACGCCGAAACCAGCAGTCCGCCGATCAGCCTGGCGTCCTGGGGCAGCGGGCGCGCCTGGATGCCGGCATTCTGCCCGAACGGGGCTGCATAATCCGCATTCACGCCGGTCACGAACCGCCGCGACCTGGCCCCGCTCAGCCGCACCTGCATCGTGGTCTGGTCGTCTTTGCCCGTCAGGGCGTCCAGGATGGTCTGGGGGATGTCTGTTCTCATATCCTAACCACTTATCTTGATAACTGCTTACACTTCCACCCACACCGCGGTGACGTAGATATTCCCCGAGACGCTGGTCTGGCCTTGCAGTCTCTTGTCCGCCGTGGGCAGCCTCAGCCTGCCGGCCAGGTTGATCGCCACGACCGAATGGGCTACCAGGTCGAGCGCGGCGACCACCGTCCCGGAGGTTTCTTCTTTCAGGGTCAACACCATCGCCGCCTCAGCCGAGACGATCAGGTCGGTCACGGCAATGCGTTTTCCCGACGCCGGCGCAGCGGTCAGGTTCGCCGCGGCGCTGCTCATATCCGCCGATGTGGTGTATTGGTGGGTTGCCGTGGCCTCACGGTGATCAACTATGGGTACAGGATTACTCGTCGACGCGTCCGCATTGCCCACCTGCACGTTGGCGTTGCAGTTCAGGCTGTCGTGCGTGGCCTGGTCAACGGTCACGCTCCCGCCCGCATCGCTCACCGGGACCGGGTTCCCGCTGGCCACGTCCGCATTGCCCACCTGCATATTGGCATTCACGTTCAGGTTATCGTGCGAGCTCTGCTTGACCGTGCGCTCCATGACCATCGGATCGCCATCGCTGCCCGCTCCCGAAGCCTTCAGGTAGCGGGTGTCGCCGTTGCCGTCCAAAACCATAAGATTTGCCATCGGTGCCTCCTAAACGGCAGCCAGGTACATGCTGGCCGCCGGCTGATTGAATCTCGCTTTGACCCGGGTTACGTCGATTAGTTCGATCTCGGTCACGTAATAGGATCGTGTCCCGGTCAGGGTGGGTGTTTTCGGTTCGATCTTCATCTCGCCCACGATCTTGACCTGCCTCTCGGTATCGTCGTGCATGGTCAGGGTGAGCTCGTCCGACGGCGTCCCTACCGGGTTATCGTAGCCGTAGAACCGCTCTAAATCCGCCAGCGTGCCCCAATCCGGGTCGTCGCTGGCCTGGGGCACTACGATCTGGTACGTGTATGCCATCAGCGCTCGCCCGCGGGTGATCGCCGGCCTGCCCGAGGAAAGCGATTCCCGCTCCTCCGCCCGGCTGGGTGTGCGGGCGTAGTCCAGCGCCCAGAAGCGCTTTACCAGCCCGCCGTTGCTGGTCGCCAGGGTGATGTAATCGCTCACGTTTCCAACTCCTGCGAGACGGCGTTCAGGATCACGCGCTTGAGCTCTTCCCCGGAGATGTTGACCACCAGGGTGATCGGCTGCGCCCTGCTGTTCGTGCGAGACGCCGGGCCGGAAACGTCTGCCGCCCCGCTGCGTGCTGGCGAGCTCACCGTTTGCGTGGCCTGGGCTTCCACCTGGCGAATCGCCGAGACGGTTTCCAGGATCGGCTGCCGGGCGTTATCCCGCACCCCGATGGCATACCCTTCCATCGAGTACCGCCCCAGGTCGGCAAATTTGTCGCTTGGGCTGTGCGCCTGCAATTGGTTGCTGGCCGCGTCGAATGCTTCCTGGGCAGCCTGGGCGGCCGCGTCTCTGATCATGTCGGTGTTCTGCGTGATCCCCTGGGCAATGCCCGATGCGATATCGCTCCCCAGATCGTTCCAATCCGGGGTCGTGAAGGCGTTTTGGATTCCTTCAGCCGCATTCTGCGCTTTTCCGACCGCCTCCTCCGCTTCGGTGCCGAATGCGTCCAGGGCGCCGGTAGCTCCTTCGAGCGCCCCGGTGGTCGGGTTGATCGTTCCGGGCGCCGTTGCGAATGTGGACAGCAATGCCTGTACGTCTACATTGCCATCCTGGGCATCCTGAATCATCGCTTTCAAGGCATCGTCGTATTCGGTGGCCGGCAGCAGCCCTTCTTCCAGGGCGCGTGTCAACGTCGTCAATCCGACTGCCAGGGCCTGGCCTCGGTCGTTGACCAGGCCGAATGTGCTCTGGACCTCCTGGACTGCGGTGACGTAGGTCTCGAAGCTGATTTTGTCGTTCTCCAGCGACTTTCCCAACTCCCCGATGGCTGCTTGTGCGACCTCTACCTCCATCGCCTTTTGCATCTTGGCCACCAGTTGATCCATCCCCGCCGCGGCTTCCTGGCTGTCTTTGCCGAGCTCTTTGATTTCCTGCCGGTACTGGCGCATTTGCTCAGGGCTGCTCGCCTCGGCCATCTTCCGGCGGAGTTCTGCAATTTTCTGCTCGTTCTCCATGATGCGGCGGTTGGAATCCTCTACTGCCCGGTTGTACTCTTCGTCCTGGCGGGCAACGAGGGTGGAGAAAGATTGGGCCAGGTTCATCTGGTTTAACTGGAAATCCCGCGCCGCCTGGGCCGCCTCTTTCAGCCCGCGCGCCTGGTCTACCGACGCCTGGTAATTCTTGCGTTGTTCGTCGGTCAGCTGCAGGGTGCCTTCTTTCGCCTGCCGCACGGCCTGGTCGTACTCCTCCTGAGTGATCGTCCCCAGGGCATAGGCGTCTGTGACAAGCTGCACGTCGTTGGCTAACTGTACCTGGGCCTCCGATGTCTCGCCCAGGACGACCTTCATGTTGTCCATGAGATCGGATTGAGCAGCGGCGCTGTAGCCGGCCTCGTCCAGGCTTTTGGAGAGCATATCCAGGATGTCTTTGCTTTCCATTGTTGCCCTTGCAGCCTCGGCTGCGGCCTGGGCTTCCTCAGTCAATGCATCGGCAACCTCTTTGCTGCCTTGCGCTGCAATATTCGCCGACGCTCCTACACCACGGTAGCCGGTGCCTAGATCACTCAATCCATTTGCGGCATCATAAGCCGCCTCGGTCATGAGATAGCTTTTCTGGACGACCTCCTCGCTGATATTCCCCATATCGTCAACTACAATTCTGACTAAATCACCAGAACTATTGATAACCAGGTCATTGGCATCAGCGACCTTTTTCAGGCTGGCCCTGTATTCCTCGTAGCTGCCCGCAGCCTGGAATGCCGCATTGCTCATCCCGTCATAGGACTGAGTGAGCTCGTTTTGATTGAAGATGAACAATCGAAGTAGGGGATTTACATCGTTCAGGGCGTCTTCGGCCCGTTGCTGCGCAGCCAGGTATTCGTCCGCTATCTGCGCGGCGTTCTTACCCGCGGCCGCCTGTTCGTCGAAGAACTTCGACCAGGTGTCATCGACTGCCTTTGCGCCCTCTTCGTTGGTCTTGACGACCTGTTTGTTCCACTGCATCCATACCGCCACCAGCGAACCAGCCGCCAATGTAAGAGCACCTGCGGCAACCGCCGTAGTCCCGAAGCCGGCCCCCAAAGCCGCCGCCAGACCAACGCCCTCTTTTAGCGCCGCGCTCACGGCGCCGATCTTACCTGGTATTCCAACCAGACCACTACCAATCTTGACCACGCTTCCCAGAGCCGTCGTTGCCGGCCCCGCTGCTGCAGCGAGAGCCAGGAACTTTATAATGGCCTCCTGGACATCAGGGGATAGATCGCTGAAAGCGTTCATTGCTTCGGCTACGCTGTGCGCCAAGTCTATCAGTTCTTCGTCCACGGCATCGATCGCCGCCAACAGAGCCGTCTCCCAGGAGCTCTTGATGTTCTCGGCTGCGCCGGCCAGGCCCTGCATCTGCCCGGCTGCTAGCTTCGAAGCCGCCCCGGTCTGAGTTACTTCCTCTCTGAGATCCCGATACGCATCTACACCGCCCATCAATACCACATTCGCCGCTCGCACCGCATCGCTGCCGAAGATGGTGGCCAGGGCGGCGTTGCGCTGCTGCTGGGTCAGCCCGCCCAGCGCGTTGGAGAAATTGCCGATAATCGTATCCATCGAAAGCATGTTTCCACGCGAATCGTAGATACTGATCCCCAATTCCCGCATCGTCTTAGCAGCTTTGTCGCTGGGCGCTTGCAGGCTCAAGATCATCTGCTTGAGGCTTGTTCCTGCGTCGCTGCCCTGGATGCCGGCGTTGGCCATCTCTGCAATTGCCGTGGTCAGGTCTTCGATGGGGATCCCCGCCGATGCAGCAACCGCCGCGGACATTTTCATAGCATCGGCCATATCGGAAACTTCGGCGCTGGATGTATTCGCCGCAGCCGCCAGGAGATCGGCCACGCGACTTGCCTCTTTGCCTTCCAGGTTGAAAGCATTCAGGGCATTTGCGGTAATCTTCGCCGCGTCGGCGTTGGAGAGCTGGCCGGCTGCCGATAGCTGCAAGACGCCACGTGAGGCCGCCATCGTTTCGTTCACATCCAGGCCGGCCTTGGCCAATTCGTTCATCGCTTGCGCTGCGTCCGCCGCGCTTGTGCCAGGCAGAGTCAGATCGGCGCCCAACTCGTTTGCCAGGTCTTTCAGACGATCCATCTCTTCAGCGGTTGCGCCGGTTGCGGCCTGGAGCACGCCCATCGAGCGGTCGAATTCAATGCCGACATCAACGGCGCTTTTTCCGGCTAGAAGAAGCGGCGCGGTGAACGCAGCGGTCATCTTGACCCCAGCGCTTTGCAGACTACCGCCGAATTTGTTGACCTTGCCTTCAATCGAGCTCAGGCCGGCCTCTGCCCCAGATATATCTCCGTCGACTTTAACGAGCAGCTTCGCCGCTGTAATAGGCATAATTACTCCTGTCCAGGCTTTGTGCCGAGCATACCGACTTTCTCGTGCTTCACGTTTCGGGCGCCATTTTCAGCCGCCTCGAACGCCAGCGCCAGGTTTCGCCAGTAAACCGACTGCTTCGCAAGCTCCCATGGGGCAACGCCTAAATACCTCGCCGCCCGGATCAACGGGTATTCTTCCGGGCATTCGCCAAGCTCCCCTTGCGTTGCGAGCCACCTGCGGAGTTTTTTCGGTCTTCTCGCCTAACCTGGATGTCATCGGTGATCGTGTTGATTACGGTCGTCAAGAACGTCGACGACATCCTGCGCATATTCTCGAACGTCGGGGGGATCTCCTCGCCGTTTTCGTCCATCACTTCCCAATGGACAACAATCCCGGCCAGCCAGCGGGCAATACCGTTCGACGGTCGATTACTTTCCATCGCCGTCTGGAGCTGATCCTCGATTTCAGGGGTGTACGCGCTCGGGCGGTATGTCACCTCTGCGCTTTCACCCTCGAACTCAACTGTGCAGGTGCGCTCGTCGCGCTGTAGGTCGGACAGTCGGATCATAGGGCACTCAAATCGTTGACCACGTCGACCTGGAGCGCTTTGCCCCAGGTGGCGTCGTGGAAAGCTTCCAGCGTCCATTCGATGGCGAAGACGCCGTCTTCGTCGGTGAAGTCCGAAACGTCCAATACCTTCAGCGCCGTGTCGATCTGCAGGTCGTAGTCGTAGCCGGTATCGACCTCATCACCGGTGGCTTTGACCCGCAGCCAGCAGGTGTCGCTCTCCCGAAGGGTCTCCAGAATACCCATACCCTCTGCATCTGCTTCAACTTTGAGTTTAACCTCCACCTTCGGCTCTGTTTCCACCGTTGCCGCAAAGCTCGTACCATATAGCTTTCGCAGGGGGAATAATGGCCCAAACCGGTCGGAAACGCCCCATGAAACCGAGAGCACGCGGTCCATCGGCGTCGCTGCATCCAGGTCCGCCTGGGCAGTTTTCACCAAGAATACGTCGATTTGCGTCGGCAGCACCGGCACCAGGTCGATCCCGGTCGGCGCAGCGCCTTTGGTCGTCTCTGTCACGGTCACGTCGCCGGCGTCGAAGGTGTCTGTGACCGTCATCAGCGTTACATCCGTTTGCCGGTACTGGCCGCGGAACTCCACCGTGATCGCCGTCCCTGGGAAAGGCCCGCCGGCGCACACCACGTCGCCCGGGGCAATGTTGCTCAATGCCTCCAGCGCCGATTGCACCGCCGAGGCCGCCGCGTTATATGCGATCACCGCCGTCTGCTGCCCATCGAACGTAAGCCGGAAGCTTCCGCTGGTAGGCGTTCCGCCGCCGACCGTCAGGGTTTGCACCTCGTTGGTGCTCATCTGCACGTCGTCTTCGAGCGCCTTGCCCAACATCTCGCCGGAGACCTCGATCCCGCCCCGGCTGAAAGACAGCTCCAGCGCTGTGACCAGGCCGTGGGTGAAACGGTGCGCCCGCACGCTTCCACCTTGCTCCACGGTGAAGGTCTTCACCGTATCGGGGTTATTGCTCAGCACCGAGTGCGTCCACTTGTAGGCCGTTGTTACGCCCTGCTGCGCCGGCGCAGCATACCCCAGGATCGACGACAGCACGTATACGATCTCGGTGTAGGTCAGCGCCCCGCTCAGCTTCGCCAGCACCCATTCTTTACCCAGGGCGGCGATGGTGGAGAATTTCATCCCGGCCGGGCGGAACTTCTGCACGTCCACCTTGATGGCCGGCTCGATTGCCAGGCTTTGCAGCAGCTTCGTAGCTGCTACCGCTACGCCGGGGGTCGTTTCCAACCCAACCTGGCAGGTCTGGAAGATAGTTGCTCGATCAGTCACGTAAACCTCCTGCGCTTGCGCGCTAAATGATCCATAAACGATAAATGCCGCCGAGGTGCCGGTATTCGACCCCATCCTCGATGGCAAGGAATTTGAGCGGTTGCTCCCGGATGCACGCCACCAGGTCGCCGTCTGTCGTCTGCCCGCTGGCCGTGTGGATCAACTCGTCGATCCGTTTTGCAATCGCTTTGAGCGAGGAATACGACGTGTCCCGGTGTACGGCCTTGACCACGTAAACCTCCTGGGTCAATATCCGCGCCCCGGCTACCCCGTTGACATCGTGCCCGTCCTGTACGTGATAAACGATCAGGGGATAAGCTGCCTTCGGAGGGGCCACGTCCTCGTAAATCCGGCTGCCCACCAGCCCCGCCAGGGTCTCGTCGCCGGATAATTTGCCATACAGCCAGGCGCTACCCGCTGTCGGCTGGCTCTCGCCCATCGGCGATCTCCTTCATCGCTTCCCATCGCAAGCGGTGGATGGTGATAGCCACCTCCAGGCTCTTGATTGTGAGATACGCCCGTGAAAGCGTGTCATCCAGGGCTTTGATTTGCTCCTGCTGAGCATCGATGACCCGGAGCAAACGGTTCGTGTACTCCTGCTGTTCGCTTTCGGCCTGCTGCGCTTCCTCGGCCTGCGCCTGTTTGGAATTCAAAAAAGATGCCATAACTCACTCCACGAGATTTTGCAGTGCGGCCAGGAACCCCGGCCAGGCTGCCTCGGCTGCCGGGATCCACGCCGGCCGGGCGGTTGTTTTCGACGTGCCAAATTCCAGCGGCACCGAATAGGGCACGCTGGTAAACGAAATGCCCTTCAGATCGCCGGGGAATTCTTCGGCGATGCTGTTGATCAGCGTGCCGTAGTCGATCGCCGGCGCCTCGCCTGGCGCGCTGGCCCGGTGTACCTTGCCTCCCGGCCTGGGATACTCTCGGCCCGACTTCGGCTCGCCCATGGCCATCTTCACCCGCCGGCTGATGTCGAGCGTAGTTTTCACCACCGCCAGGCCCGCCTTTATGCGCATCTCGCCGGCCAGCGCCGGGAAGTGGTCGAACTCTTTCTTTACGATTAGCTTCATAACTTCATACCACTTCTGCGACCATCGCCCGCCGGGCGATCTCCCACGAGCCGTTGATGATCATCAGCACCTCGTAGGTCCTGCCGCCGACCACGATCTGGTCGTTATCTTGCACGTCGCTGTTTGCCGCAAACGTGGCGATCATCAGCACCCGGTTCCCCAGGCGTTCGGCTATCGTCTGGCCCATCATCGTCAGGCCCGGGTTGCCGCCCGTAGGCAGGCTCAGCCGGCAGGGCAGGGCGCTGGCGACGGTCGTCGGGGTTTTCGTCCTGCCGCCGATTCCATCGCCGGTGCTGGCGAACCGCTTCACCTGCGCCGTATCGGGCAGGGCGTCAGCCTCCACCGCATCTCGCATCGCGTCCAGTTCGGCCTGGCTGATCATATTCACCTAAAACGGCGAAGAACCACTTTCGGCCAGGTCGGTGCGCACCAGCATAGATGCCTTGAGCGATACGCTGCTGGCGCCGCCTTCCCGGTAGCCGAACACCTTCGCCATGTCGATGCAATGCTTGTACAGCGCTTCCCGGTCGAAGCGGTGGCCGTCTGCCGAGAAGTTGATCGCCGAGTGCATGTGCGCTGCTTTCGCCAGCCAGATTTCACGCGCCGCCAGCGTTAGATCGTAGATATACCCATCGAAGTAATAGGCTACGCCTTCCTGGTCGGCGTCGAACTCGACTGACAGGTCGCGCTCGTTCCACGTGTAATCATCGCTGTCCACTGTGGCCCCGACCGAGTCATACACCCGGATCGTGGCGTCGTCCGGCGCCTCGACCGCGTTGCCGATCTCGCGCGGTATCTCGTAGCGTTTATAGACATGCACCCCATCTACATATTGCGGGCGCTCGATCAGCTTGACGCCGGTCATATATACACGATGTTCGTCCAGCTTGTTCTGCAGGTCGTCGTCAGACCAATACGTAACCCCATTCAGGGTATAGTCCGACGCGCCCGCTTCGCACATCTGGCGCAATCGCCGGATCAGGCCGGCCATCCCTGTTCGTGCAGCCATATCGGTGGTCCCTTGCTACCATCCATGCAGGCCAGGGCCTGCCCACGTCTCGCCCGGGGAAGTTGTCGGTGGCGTCTTCCGGCTTACGAATGTAAACCCAGCCGGGCGGCAGGGCCTGGTCCTCCATCATCCCGTTCTGAGACGATCCGTCTGGCCCTTGCCGGCGGGTTTTACGTCTCTCCCCTCTCCTGGCCCCTGCTGTGCCCATCAGCAGGGGCCACTCAGAGGGAGAAGGAGAAGCGTCATGCCTTCGAGCCAACGCCATCCACGTACTCGATGGAGACGGTGATAATGCCAGGGGCGACCGTGCCGGCTTCGTCGTACTTGAGCATCAGCCAGTCGCCGGCTTCGATGCCGCCGGAACCGTTGATAATGGCGAAGTTTTTGGCGGTGTTGGCTGCCCATCCGCCGGTGCCGCCGATCGCATCACTGATCGCATCCGTGCTGGATTGGTCGCTGCCGCCGTTTTGCAGCGTCAGCGTGATATGGTTATCGGCGTGAGCAGCCACGGCCCGGTCCATCGTGGCATAGGCGGCTTCGACCGAATACATATGATCGGCGGGAACTTTGAATACGGGGATACGGGCATCCTGCCCGGGATCATAGATCGCGAGAGTTACAATGTGACGGTTAATCATTGCGCACCTCCTTATGTCGGCTCGGTAGCGTCGTGGGTGATCTTCACCGCGTATTCCTGGCGAAGGATGCCCACGGCGTAACCAGCGCTCATGTTGAGCTCGACGGCCTTGCGGCTGGCGTCGCGCTCCGGCTCCAGGACCGGCTCTTCGCGGCTGTCGAAGCCCATCGATTGCGGATTGAAGACCGCGCTGACCGCATCGTCGTTGCTGTCCACATCGATGTTGGCGCTGGTGAACCATGTCGCGGCCAGCCAGGAGCCGACGAAGAAGGAACGCATCGCCTCATTTGCCAGGTCGCCCAGGAAAGCTTTCTGGCTCGCCGGCTGGCCTAACTCAACCCAGATATCGTGCCAGCCATAGGGGTGGAGGACGAAGTAGAACGGATTGGGAGCCAGGCTGTTGCGCAGCACCGAAACGGCAGCCGCACATTTGGCGATGGTCATCGCCGCGCCGGCAGCGCCCTTCTCTTTGGTCAGCGATGCAAACAGAGTGACCAGATCGACATCAATCTTGGTCGCAATCGCCCCGCCGAGCTCCTGGGCCGCATCCGTCCGGGCGTTATCCGGGTCGGTTTGCACCGCCTCGTCGGTCAGGATGGTCTGGGCCATCTTCACGGTAGGGGTCAGCGTAGCTTTCAACTGCTTGTCGAACAATTGAGCATCCTGGAAGTCCACGCCCTCCGGCTTCTCTTTGGCGGTCAGCGTCGGTCGGATGCCGAGCTTGCGCGCCATGTAGCCGGTTGCGCTGAAGTTGCGCACCAGGCCGACCATCAGGTTGACCTCGCGCGCCACGAACAACGCATCTTCATAGATCAGGTTATACAGACTGTTGAGGTCTGCAACGGTAGAAATGGTCATGCGAAACTACCTCCTAAGTGGTTCGCTTGGTGACCTCCGGCTTTACTCCGCTTCCCCGGAAAAAACCAGTGTTTCCGCCTCCGCCGAAGTATCGCGCTCGCCTGTCGGCATCGCTTTCCTTCGGCGCAGCCTGGCTGTCCGGGTTGGTTGCCCCGATCTTGGGGGCGATCTTTTCTTTGGAGCTCACCAGAGTCCATGGATATTGCTTGGACATTGCCTCGATGGCTTCGTCCAGACCCTGGACATTGCCATCTTTCAGAGCGATCTCGCCGAGATCCAGCAACTTGAACGCAGCCTTCGGATCGTGGAACTTGCCGGCCATCTTCTCGAACGCCGCCGCCTGGATCTGTGCCTGTTGCTGGGCCTCTTGGGCCTGTTGCGCTGCGGCTTCCAGAGCCTGCATACGCTCGGTCGCCTGGCGGAGCGCTTCTGCCTGGCGTTCGGCATCGGTCTTCTGGGCGTCCAGCGCCTTTTTCCCGGCCTCGAAGGCTTGCTGCATGGCTTCGACCGTGTCGAAGCCCAGGCTCTTGGCCAGGGTGGTACGTTCGGCGCCCTTTGCCCGATCCAGCCGCTCGGCCAGTTGCGCCGGCGTCATGGTGATCTTTTCCCCGCCGCTATCGGGAGCGCCTGGCGTCCCGCCGGACGTATCCCCTCCGGTGGGTGGCTGCGGTGGAGTGGCGGGCGGCGTTGCGCCGGCCCCGCCTGTTTCTGCGTCAAATAAAAATCTCGGCCAAATCATCCTTGCACCTCCCGCAGTTAACCGTCTGCGTAACGTCTAAAGACTTAGCATCACAACCCCATACACCGGGGCTGATTATCCCTTTTTCTTGAGGCCTTCCGCCTCTTTCAGGAGCGCGTCCAGTTCTGCCTGGGTCTGCGCATCCAGCGCCAGGTCGTCAGATTCTTCTTCCTCGACCGGTTCGGCCTTTGCTTTCTTCTTCCGGGCGGGTTTCACCGGCGCGGCCTCTGCCGGTTCTGGCTGCGGCTCTTCCGCAGGAGCTTCCGCTGCCCGGGCTGCCTCCAACTGGTTCAGCGCATCCCCCAGGTCCCGGTGCTCGACCCCAAAGCAAGCCAATGCCAGCGCTGCCTGCGGGCCTCGCTGCTGGCTCAGTGCGCCGATCCAATCCAGCGCCCGGCTCGCCCAACGCTGCTCTTGCACGCCCCACGCCTGCGCCTTGAGAATGACCAGCCGGCGCATCTTTTGCGCCTGGCTGAAATCACAAGACCGGGTCAACCCCCGGTCGTACTTTGCCAGTTTCTGGATACGATCCGCCAGGCCGCTGATCTGGTTGGGGTCGGCGGGCAGGGTTTTCAGCAACCTTTCCCGCAGGTCTGCGATTCGATCTTTGAGCATCTCGCCTCCATAAAAGCACACGGCCAGAGCCTGGGCATTTGCCCTGCTCTGGCCGTGTGTTTCCCCTTGCGGGGGTCCTACAGCCCGGCGGTGGTGTGCCGCCGCAAAACCTCTAAAATCCGCTGCCGCCTACCGATAAACAATTCAAAAAGGGTTTTGAGCGGAATGCAGGCTTCGAACCTGCCCTCCTGAGTGGGCCCCAGGCGTTCGCCAGTAAACTATTCCGCGTCAGATGGCTTTTGCAGTCGCTCCGCCTTACCGCTGCCAATCACTGTCAGGCTGCGCAGGCCGCTGCCGTCGGTCGAGATTATAACCAAATGAACCCCTGTATGCAACT
The DNA here is from genome assembly GCA_964595435.1 of uncultured Anaerolinea sp. GTDB lineage: Bacteria > Chloroflexota > Anaerolineae > Anaerolineales > UBA4823 > RBG-16-57-11. The sequence goes on from CAZQQJ010000001.1 coordinate 239,473, forward strand.
GCCGCAGGCGGCGCAAGAGCCGCATTTCATCGGGGGTAATCATGTACAGGCCGCTTTTCTGGGGTTCCTGGTCGTCATTTGGCATAGTAGAGTGCCGCCTTCTCACCCAGGATTTCTTTCAGCGACGCTTCCCGCAGCATCCGGCCATAGATCGGGCTGGTGTACGGCTTCGTCAACTGGTCGAACGTAAACGCCCCATCCTGCCAGGCGCGCCACTTGGCCGGCCCCATCAGCTTTTTCTGGAAGGCCTCGCTCTGCTCTTTGAACCACGCTTCGCCGCTCTGCACCACCAGCGGCTGTTCTTCGACGCCGTCGATGCCGAGCTCGGCGTAGGTCTTTGTGACGGGGAGTACAGTACAATTGTGTGTTATAATTCCATTGGCGATGTACCACCCTACCGGCGTTTGGAGATTATAAACATGTCCGCTAAAGCTTCCGACCTCGATTTCGAGAACGCGATCCAGGATTACATTTCCGGCGAAGGCGCCGAGATATGCGCTGCCCGATGGAAGACCGGTTCTAAGCGCCTCGTTGACGAGCTCAGGGCCAGGGGCATCCTGAGGAGCAAAGTCGAGCGATACAGAGTGGCTGGAAAGCGCATTACCGATACGTGCCTCGAAAAGCTCCTCCTGCCCGTAGATGAAATTGTCCGGCTCTATCATGCCGGAGAGTCCGAGAACGCCCTGGCTAAACAATTTGGCGTCTCTCGGAACGTAATCGCAACCCGCCTCCGAGTCGCCGGAGTGGAGCGCAGAAGTCAAATCGACGCCAATCGCATTCTTGCAGCTTCGGTTTCGCGAGAGGAGAGCCTTCGCCGCATCAAGATTGCTCAGAATGCTATTCGCGGCGTTCCCCTTCCGCTGAAGACGCGTGAAAAGATCGCGATCACTAAAGAACTCCACCAATACAGTGCGTCCCCCACCGAAAGGCTCCTCCAATCCTGGCTTGAAGAGCGAGGGGTGAACTGCATTCCGCAAAAGGCGGTTGGCCCATACAACATAGACCTGGGAGCCTTTCCCATCGCCGTGGAAGTTCTTGGCGGAGCATGGCACGCTTCCAAGATCAAGCATATCAAGCGTACCCGGTATCTCTTCGATCGGGGTTGGAGCCTGGTATTCGTCTGGGTTCACGCCAGTCGCAGTCCACTGGTCACTTCGGCAGCCGATTATATTGTCGCCCGACTTCAGGAGATAAGCAGCAACCCACCCGCGGTCAGTCAATATTGGGTGATTCGGGGTGACGGTCAAGAGCTTGCCAGAGGCAGTGCGGATACGGATGATTTCTCCATCGTAGCGCCTGGATACGAAAGCCTCAACGGGAGGCCCATAGACAACCGTCCCCGGAACTAAACATCTGCCCATATGATGATCGGCCATCATCTCGTTCAGCGAGTGAAAGCTGCCGTGCAGGTTGATGCAGGACATACACGTGCGCTCATTTCTCGCCGACCACCAGATCCAGCCTTTCACCACCTGGGAGTTATTGAGATAGGTCAGGTGCTGCGCCGCCCGGTACGACCAGATCGTCGCCGTGCGGGCGGTGCTCAACGCCCAATCCAGCCCAACGCCGGCAGCGTCCCGGATCAGCCGGGCGATGGCCGTGGAGTGCATGCCCTTGATGTAGCCCTGCAGGAGCTCGTCCCGCACCACGTCGGCCACCGCCTGGCCGAACTGGTTGCGGATGCCGGCATACAACGGGCCCTGGGGATCGGTGAAGCCGTACATCGTGTACACCTGCCGAGGCGACAGCCAGGACCAGCCTACCGCCAACTCTGACAGATCGATCCCCGGCAGCGCCGCCTGCACCAGGCCGAAGGCATCCAGGCCGGCCTGCTCGATCTCCTGGCGGATCGCTTCCTCGAGCTGGTCCCCCAGGATGTTGGCGAACTTGCCGATCTCGTTTTTTACCCCGTCCAGCAGATTCCGTGTGGCAGCCAGGCGCAGCAGGTCGGCTTTCTCCGGCTGCATCTCCGCCAGCGCCTTCTGCAGCGCCTTGATGTCGGCCTTCAGCGCCCGGTATGCCTTCAGATACTCCCGCGTCAGGTCGTTCAGCAGCTTGGCGTCCTTCGCCAGCATCGCCTGGCGGATCTGCATGGCGCGATCCACGACCGGATGATCGTCGGGGAAAGGCATCAGCGGTGTCTCCTGTGGCCGTTATTGTGATTGACCGGTAAGCGCTGCGCCCCGCCGAATTTCTTCTCTACGCCTTCGAGCGCCTGCTGCGCGGTCAAATCCAGGCCCTGCCGTTTCGCCACATCCTGCCACCAGGTAGCGAACTGCTGAGGGAGCAGAACCCGCTTTTCCATCGCGCAGCCGAACTTCGGCAAACACTTGTGCCTGCCGGCAGCTTCCAGGCGGCACGTCCCCTGCGGGCATGGCCTGGCCTGCGGCGACGGGTCGGGGGCGCCCATCTTCCACAGGTCGATCAGGGCATCCTCGGCCCACGAATATCCTTCCATCAGCGGCTTAAGCTTCACCAGGAGCTCGTAGATCGAGACCAGCCGGGGCCGGCTGTCCATGTACAGGTTATCCTTGGCCATACTGATCCTCCTGGTCGGGTTTGAAATTCGAGCCTTCGCCCCGGTCGAATTGATCCATGAGATACTTCCCCAGGCTGGCCCGCTCTTTGCTCTCGGCCTTGATGCGCTTCTGTTCCGTCTCCCAGGCGCGCCCCAATTCCTCGCTGGCCGTCTGGCGGGACGTGACCCCCATCGCCACCTCCATGTCCAGCCGCTCCAGCTTCTCTTTGGGGTCGTCGGGGAGCGGTTCGACCCACTCCAGGATCGTCTCCTGCGGCGCCTGGCCCAACATCTCCAATACCCGGCTGTTGACCGTGCGCAGCGCCTTGCCGTAATTGAGCCGCTTATCGCCGGTTTTGTGCAGGGTGCGGATCGCCAGCACCCGCAGGGCGAAGTTGGTCACCTGCCCGATCTTGTCCTTATAGACGGCCGGGTCGAGCCCGCGCCCCACCGTCCAGAAACCCACCTTCAAGAATTCCAGGAACTGCATGGACGATTGGAGATCGCTCTGCATCTCCAGGTTGGTGATCTTTGCATCCGTGTCGGGCACCGTCCAGAACGAATCGATGGCCGTCTCCTGCAGGTCGCTTGCTTCCATGCCGGTTCCTACCGTCTTCGGGTGCGCGTGGTATTTCAGGATGCGCATCGTGTTCGACGAAAGGAAGTTCAGGCCGTCGTTGATCCCTGCCACGTCCTCCAGATCGGACAGGCCGTAATAGCCCCACCCCGCCTCGATATTCGGGCCGTCCACGATGGGCGCCCACTGCCACGGCCAGGCCCACGCCTCGATCAACTGCCATTGCCGTTTGGCGCGGTCCTTGCACTTGAAATCCCCCACCACCCAGGTAGCGCCGGCTTCGTCCACACTCACCACCAGTTGGCGGTAGATGTATGTATCCTTGCGCCGGGAGCCCGGGTCGGTTTCGACCCGCTTCCATTCCACTTTGTAGGCGATCACCCGGTCAACGTCCGCCGGATCGGTGCGCACGGTAGTAAGGAGAGGATCCAGCACGGTCAGTTTTACCGATCTATCGTCTTGTGGAGATAACTTGATAAAGAAATGGCCGGCCACCCCGCCGCGCACACCGAGCCGCTTGAAGAAATTGAAACCGCCCGACTGCTCGTAGACCTGTTCCAGCAACGCCCCGGTGGTATTATCCTGGTCGCTGTCCTCTTTGCTCTTGATCTTCAGCACACCGGTTTCCGGGTTTCCGAACAGCCAGGAAACCGAGTCGTCCACCAGCGACCGGCACAGGTTCACCAGCACATTGTCGTCCGGCTCGCCGGGCTTTACCTTCAGCGGTTTGACGTGGTTGCCGTCATAATATCGCCGGGCTGCCAGGATCACCTTCTGGCGCTCTTCCTCGGCCTTGCGGGTCTCCTCCCGGTCGAACCATTCCAGGGCGTCCTGGAAAATGTCCAATGCAGCGGATGTGTCCAGCACGCCCCAATCGCCAAACTCCAGTTGCTCGGGCAGTTCTTCCACTGCCCGCCCGAAACGGATATCGGTCATCGTGCCTCCCCTATGCGCCGGCCAGGTCGCGCAGCGAGGCCTCGGCGGATTCCACGTCCCAGCCCAGGTCTACCAGGCTGCCGTCGCCAACCTCATACGCCCAGGTCGTCACCTCGGCTATTTCGCGCCCTTTGACCATCTTGACCGACTTATCAAGACCTAACTCGGCGGCCCGGTCGTTCAGAAACGTCTTCCAGAATTCGGGGTCCGGCCTGTTTACGGAAACACCCATGTCCATCTCAGCCTCCTAACCATAGAACGGATTCTTGTCGGCTTTCGCCTTGCCTTTGTACTGCGTGAGCAATGCGTGCGCTCCACTAACAGTATCGATCTGATCGTCATACAGGTCATCCTTGCCGGTAAACGCTGCGGCCTCGTCGATAAATGCATCGTTCCACGGCCCTGCCACCAGAAAGACCTTGCCATCTTCCGCCAGGGCGATCCACGGCAGCGCCCGGGTCAGCTTATCCACGTGCACGTCAACCGGCTTGAACGCCACCTTTCGCAGCGCCTTATCGGTGCGAAACCCCTGCACGGCTGCCGTTCCGTGCAGCGCCGATTCAACTCCATGGATCACCCCGATGCCGGCCTCGGCCATCATAGTCGTGCGCATGATCTTGCGCTGCGCCGGCCACTCCCACCGGCCCCGGATCATCCCCGCAACGTACAGGTTGCCCTTCTCATCGAAAGCGCACCGGCAGGATGCGGTATAGCTGGAGCCTTCCTTCGACGAGATCGCCAGGTCCCAATATCTCGCCCAACGCAACTCCTGGGGGACCTTCTCCCGCGGGATGATTTGCAGCCATTCCCGCAGGATTTTCGAGCCGGCCGGCGGCTTGGGGTGTCCCTGGTACTGGCTTTCCCAGTCGTATGAGCCAACCGCCCGTTTGGTTTCGAGGAGTATACAACGATTGTAGCGCTCCGGCCACAACGCCTCCCCTTCTTGCCTGCCCAGCGGGTCTTCGATGGGCAGGCCGTGTGCATCGTGCGTCTCGGCCAGCGCCGGCAGATTGACCAGCGTCCAGTCCTCGCCGCTGCCGGCCTCCTGTTCTGCCAGCAGGAAGCCGACCAGGTCGTCTTCGTGCCAGCGGGTCTGGATGATAACAATTGCCCCACCCGGCTCCAGGCGGGTGCGCAGCGTGCCCTGGTACCAGCTATGCAGGCCCTTGCGGATCACCTCCGACTCGGCCTCTGCCCGGCCCTTGATCGGATCATCGACCAGGATTAATTGGAAGCCGCGCCCGGTCAGCGGACCGCCCACGCCCACCGCCACCATCGATGGATTGTCCGGGCTGCCGCCGGCCAGCGCCCAGCGATCTACCGCCTGGCTTTCGTCGGAAATTGCCACATCCGGGAAAAGCTGCTGGTAACGGGGCTCGTCCCGGATCAGCGCCCGGTTTGCCCGGCTGGCATCCTCGGCCAGGGTTGCCGCGTAGGAAACCAGCGCGATACGCCAGGACGGATGGCGGCCCAGGAGAAAAGCCGGCCAGCGTTTCGAGACCGTTTGCGTCTTGCCGTGCCGGGGCGGGACGGTCAGGATCAGGCGCCCGCCAGCGGCTGCCCCAATTCCTTCGGCGCCGCCGCTGGCGATGTATCGTTCTACCTGGGCCAGGTACTGGCCGATCAGTTGTAAATGTGCTGCCGGGAGGTACTGATCGTCTACGAACTCGCAGAACGGGATAACCTGCTGCGTGGCATCCGTGCGCCTGGCCAGGATGCGCTGGATCTCCGCCGCCTCTAACAGCAGGCCGGCTGCCTGCTCGCGACGCTCGTCAGCCGTCAGGTCGCCGGCGCGTGCAGCGCTTTCCAGCGTGACCAGGTCATCGTAGACAACCTGAAAACGGCTTTTCTCTGCCATCCTATCGACTTATCTTCATAAATCTTCATGGCCGGACTCCTCGGCCAGAAGCTGCTGCGCCAGGGCTTCGAGCGCTGCCGCCCGCGCCAGCAGGTCGGGGGTGCTCAGCGCATCGTTATCCGGCTTGCCGGTAAAGGTGACGGACGTTTGCATCGGGGCCAGGGTGCCCTGCAGCTTGATGATCTTGTCTTCGGCGTCGAGCTGGATGCGCAGGTTGGCTGGCTTATCCCGGGAATTACGGAACTCGTTATCGGCCAGGCGCTGGATGCGCCGCAGGTTGGCGACCGATCGCTCCCGCATGCCGACGATATCGCTGGTGGCCTGGCGCCGCCATAACTCGGCGATCCGCTCGCGGTCTCTGCGGATCGTTGTCTCGGTCACATTCAGCGCATTGCCGATTTCGGTATTGCGGTAGCCGGCCAGCACCAGGTCTTCGACTGTCTCCAGGCGGCGCAGTATTTCGGGGTCTTCGTCCCACGGCAGGGACTTTTTTCCAGGCGCAGGTTTGGGGTTATTCGGCTTGGCCATCGCTCGACTCCTCTATATCGGCACCCTCAGCATGGGCAGCCAACCATTCGTCAACGATGTCCAGGATAGCCAGCATCGCCGTAGCCGAGTTGTAGATGCCGGCAGCCTCCTTGAAATCCATCAGGCGGTCGATAAACCGGTCGAATTGCTCCACCTGGGCTGCATAACGCTCCGCCCGGTGGGCTTTCAGGCGCTCCAACACGGAATCCAGGCGCTCTATCTCGGCAGGGAAGAAGGCCAGCCTGATCTCCTGGAAAGTGACATCCTGTTCGCCCAGGGAGTCGATTTTCACCGGTTCGTAGCTCTTCAGGATATTGTCGTCCAGGCCGGAGTACGCCTTGAGGTCGATGCTCAAGATTTCGTGCCAGAGCTCCCGCAGGGTGGTCGGTTCATCTTCGCCGGAGATCGCATTATGCGAGAGCTGGATGGCGATCTGCTCCTGCCGGCTGAGCTCCCGGTTGGTGTACATAATCAACATCCGCTCGACCCCGGCCTGGATCGCCGCCTCGACTCGGTGGTGGCCGCTCAGGATGTGCGTCTTGTCATCTGCATCTCGCCAGCAGAACGGCGCCGAAGTCGGTCCGCCGTCGCGCTGGATGTTGGCAACAAGCTGCTGGAACATCTGGCCGGACATGAAGCGGGCGTTCTTCGCCGCAGGGATCAGGCCGCGCGGGTCAACGATGTCTACCCGGTACGGGAAGCCGAACTGCTCCAGCAGGGCGTTGAAGTTGCCTATCCTTTGGCGTATTTCTTGATCCATTGCTTGAAGGTCTCCTGCGCCGATAGGCCGCTCCAGGGTGCCCGGTAATTCAACATCCCGCGTGCCTCGTCTCGCTTGACCAACTCAAAGACCCCCCGATACTTCATGCTTACCGGCTTATCCGTCCATGCGGTTGTGCTGACCTGTTCGCGCCGGCGCAATACGCGGATCTCCAGGTCGCGCCGCACCTCGTTGCACAAGGCCAGCATCGTCACTAACTTGGATGCCCGAGGGTGGAATTTCCAGCCTACCGAGAAATCGGCGAACAGGTACCAGTCCTCAGACCCTCCTGTAGTGCCCAGGCTGAACTCCAGGAACCCGATTACCTTGCTATCCAGCGACACGGCAAAACCGTACATGCCGGTAGAGAAATCGATGTTCCGGGCCAGGTACATGGCTTTATATGGCTGGATTGCCGTACTCTGGATTGGCGTCATCCGGCAGACGCTTCCAGGACCCACATGGTCGGCCTCGCCGATCAACTCGAAGCGCACCCCGGGATCAGGATGCAGCCGGCGATACAATGCCTTTTTATCCAGCACATTGGAATACATATACACGTGCTTATTGCGCCGGGTATGGCCGACCATCGATGGCTCCTGGTCCGGCAGGGGAAAGTCCAACAGCGTGACGTGGCGCCGTTGCATGCACCAGGCTGCAATCTCGACGCGCCTTTCATCGTCGAGCATCGGGTAAACCGGAGAATCCCAGGCAAAGATTTCGTCCAGCCGGCGATAAAGCCGCTCGTATCCGCCCTTGAAAAACGGCATGTAGGAGGTGTATACCACCTGGTCGCCGAATTTCGCGTCCATTTGCTGAAAGTGCTCGAAGATGTCCCCCGCGTGGTAACCCTGAATCTTCAGCGCCAGGCAGTCCAGCTTCTGAGCAGTCCCTGCGACCAGGTCAGGGAACTGCTGCATATATTGGCCCCACATGCGCTTTTCGTACGGGTTGCGCTGCCGCTCGGCGTCCAGTGCCCGGTAAAAGACCAGCATGGCGGCGATCTGTGTCCATCCCCCCTGGTCCAGGTAAGCGTTGAGCCAATGGTATTGCTCTTCTCTGACTTCAACATGGAAAGGCTTGCCGGCCAGTTGCGCGCCAATGATCGACGAATACAGGCTCACGTCGTTGGAATAAATCTGCACGTCGCGGCCGGTGCATTCCCACAAAACCCGCTCGGAGGTGAAATTGCCCGAACAGCCGACCGCTACGACTTTCCCCTTGAACGCGCTTGCGTTGGCCGCCAGGAAATTCCTGACGACCGGCTCGATGGTGCCTAAAAACATAGCTTATCTCCCGTAATTGACCGCTTACGTCGCGTGTTGCGGGAGTATAGCGCAACGGGATGCCGAAAGACACGCCGGGGCGCAAAACTCGCAGCGTAGGTGCCCGTAGGTTACGAAATAGACCCATTCGCCGAAAACCCATACCAACATACCTTTTTTTGAGTAACGGAGCGTAGGCGCCCGTAGGTCAAACCTCCCAAAATGGGCCGCGTAGGTGGGCGTAGGCGGGCGTAACGATCACTACCCACCATCCCACATACACATACCCGGTAAAAGGGCGTAGGTACCCGTAGGTGAAGGGTTTTCAACTCGACCTGCGTACAGGGGCGTAGCGGGGTCTTTCTATCGAATGAATACCAAACTATCTATTTTTCGGTAAAAAGGCGTAGGTGACCGTAGGTAGAGGCCGTAGAAAAGCTCGTAGGTTGGCGTGTACGGGGCGTAGAGTTGACTCAATTTTTAGCCGGTCTAAACCAGGTGGGGGAAAGTAGGTTTTTCCATCATCCTACCAACCAACCACAGGAGACCAGCCATGAAGTATACAGACCTGCCCGAAACCGAACAGCCCCGCCGCCGCCTGAAAGAACTTGGCAGCCAGTCCCTGAGCACCCCAGAACTGCTGGCGGTTGCTCTTTGGATCTCCGACTCGGAAACAGCCCGTGAGCTATACGAGGTCTACCATGACGCCGGCAGCCTGGGCCGCATTCCCCGCGAGCGCATCACCGGCATCCGTGGCCTGGGCGAGCGCTACGCCGATGCCCTGGCCGCCATTTACGAGCTTGCCCGCCGCGACATGCTGAATTCGCTGCCCGAGCGCCCGGCCATCCACTCCCCGGCGGATGTTGCCAACCTGGTTATGTACGAGATGAGCTCGTTGGAGCAGGAGCAGTTGCGTGTCGTTTTGCTCGACACACGCAACCGGGTCATTCGGGTCGTAACCCTCTACCAGGGAAGCGCAAACAGCGCCCAGGTGCGCGTCGGTGAGCTCTTCAAGCACGCCGTTCGGGAAAACGCTGCCCACATCGTCGTCATCCACAATCACCCCTCCGGCGACCCGACCCCATCCCCCGACGACGTGGCCCTCACCCGGGCAATTGTCCAGGCTGGCAAGCTGATGGACATCGAATGCCTGGACCACCTGGTCATCGGTGGTGGCCGGTGGGTCTCTCTCAAGGAGCGTGGCCTGGGCTTCAGCTAAGCGACGGCTAAACCGGGTGGTATGAAAGTGGTTTTCATACCACCCTACTACCAGACAAGAGAGGAAAAATGAAACAGACCAACATGTTCGCCGCATCGAACGCAGACCTGCCCATCTTTTCCGGCACGGCCCCCAAGGGGCAGGAGAGCGCATTTACCCCAAAGCCGGCAGCCCGCCAGATCCCGCTTGGCCTGGGGTGTTCACCTACCCCCACACTGGCTGAAGCTGCCCACATCGCCGTGGATCGCATCGGCGATTTCCTGGGCAGCGAGCCGGCCCACCGGGACCTGCACGATCTGCAGGAAGCCCTGGATGCGCTCGAAGACGCCCTGGCGGAATACTATAACCACTTATCTTCATAAGTCCATACAACCATGAGCGAAATCATAGAAATCCCTTGCACCCAAATCATAGCCGGCAGCAATGACCGCAAGCACTTCGACCAGCCCAGGCTGGAAGAACTCGCCGCCAGCATCCGGGAGCACGGCCTGGCGCAGCCGATCACCGTGCGGCCAATAGGGGACGTATTTCAGATCGTGGCCGGCGAGCGCAGGTTCCGGGCGATCAGCCAGGTGCTCAAGCTACCCACTGCCCCCTGCATTGTGCGCCAGATGAGCGACGAAGAAGCCAGCGCCATCATGCTGGCCGAGAATACAGGCAGGCAAGACCTGAATCCTATCGAGGAGGCCAACGCCTACCAGGTGCGCATCGAGCGGTTTGGCTGGACGGTCGAGCAGGTGGCCGAGACGGCCGGCGTCAGCCCCGACCTGGTCAAGCGCCGCATATCCCTGCTTCGCCTGGTCCAAGAAGCGCAGCACCTGGTCGCCTTCGGCCACCTGCCCATCGGCCACGCCGAGGCGCTGGTCAAGCTGGACGCCAACCGGCAGCGCATCGCCATGCGCATTTTCCAGGAGAGCAAGGGGCTGACCCTCTCACAATTCCAGCATATCATCGGTGAGCTCTACGCCGAGCAGTCGCAGGATTCGCTCTTCGGCCTGGAGAGCTTCTGGGTGCAGCAGGTCCAGAAGGAAGACCTGCCGCGCCGCGGACGCCACGCCTTCACCGGCGCCCCCATTCGCCAGGACCTCCCACCGGTCGAAACCCATTCGTCGACCGAAACCGCCGCCGTGGTCATCGATCGCTGGATCGCCGGCCTGATCGAACAGGGCCTGCATGATGAGGCCTCCGTCGCCGGCACGCTCTACGATGCCCTGGTGCACCTGAATTACCTGGCTGTCCCGCCAGGCGCATTGCTGCCCGGTTGCAGCTAAACTTTCCCGACCGCCGCCGGTTATCTCATCACCACCAATCTTGTTACCGGAGGATGCATGAAAGAACTTTACGATCTCGGATACCAAAATATCAAAAGCCACCAGACCCTGGTCGAAGTGGCATGTATCCTGGATGCCGTCGTCCTGGATATACGCGCCTCGCCGCGCAGTCGCGACCCGCGCTGGAACAAACGGTCACTGATGACCCATCTGGTCGAGCGATATGTTCATGTCGCAGACCTGGGCAACATCAACTATCGTGACTGGAGCGCGCCGATTGTCATCGCCAACATCGAACGCGGCTTGGATCATATCCGCCACTATCTGGAAACGAATAGTGTCATTTTGCTATGCGCCTGCCACAGCCGGGATACCTGCCATCGTAAGGTGATCACCGATGCATTCCAGAAGGAAACCGGAATCGCATCTATCCCGCTCGACCTGGCTGCGTGCTCCCGCATTATTGCGGCCATTCCACCCGACCCCCAACTCAAGATGTTTTAGGAGACACAAATGGACAAACTACTGCTTACCGACAAAACCGGACACGTTATGGACGTGTTCCAGCTTGACCGTTACGACCTGGATAGCCAGGCCGGACAGGAGCAACTCGCTGCCGATATCGAGGTTTCCAGGATAACCGGCCACCCGCAAGATTGGATCGTCCGCCCCGACCTGGGCAATGAAGTGGTAGATGCGCTGGAATTGGCTGACTTCCACCTGCGTAACCCGCAGGCCGAGCGGAAAGTGAAGGCTTGTCTGCATAAGCTCCGCCAATTGGGTGCATACCAGCTTGCCCGCCCCGACGAGCAGCGCCGGCAGTTGATCGACGAGATGGCGCTTACTGCCAAACTCTCCACGCAGCTTGCCGACCTGGTCGAAGTCGCCTTTGCCGCAATCAACCGTATCAAAGAGGTCGGGCTGGCCTATGACGAGTTCGATCGCCTGATCGACCTCATGGCATCGTTGGAGTCCGATGCCGTACCGGAGCCGGCGTGATTGTTCGGGTTGTCTTGCTCTTGCGCTATCCGGCGGAGGGCGTATTACGCAGCTTCCCGCGAACCGGGCTGCAGAACGATCCTCTGCCGGATATCGGGGAGCGTGTCCAGGTGATTACCTGCGATCATCCTGGGCAGACCTTTACTGCCGTAGTCGAGACGGTGGACCCGGGCAGCCATTCTTACAAAGCGAGGATAGAGCAATAGGAACAACAAACGGCTTATGATACAATAGGGTCAGACAGGAGGGCATTATGTCTGACCAACCATCCCAAACCCAACAAGCCATTGATGCCTATCGTTCCGGCGATAAGGTAACTGCCAGGCGTATCCTCAGCCAGGTTGTACGTCAGGAGCCAGGAAACGCCCGAGCCTGGTACTTGCTCAGCCAGGTCGTGGATCAGTCCGATCAAGCCGTTTTCTGTCTGAAAAAGGTGCTGGAGATCGACCCATCCAACGGCCAGGCGCTCGAGCGCCTGGAACGATTGCAGCCACCTCCGGCCCGACCCGTCCCGCCAGCGCCGACGAAACCCTGCCCCAATTGCGGTAAACCGCTTCCCCTAAACGCCATCTACTGCAAATACTGCGAGCAGCGCATCAATGTTCCACTAAAACCAGAAACCATCGACGAAACCCTACTAGAAAAGCCTGGTAAGACCAGGGAATATTCGTTTAGGATATCCGGGACGGTAATCATCCTGATCCTGATCTGTGTCGGCCTGGTCGTTTTGTATAATATCAACAGAAGCCAGTCGACATCCGCGCCAAAGGCCACGCCGACGATGGGGCCAATCAACGCCGTGAATCGATGCCAGGGTTTTGTAAAAGAGCATCTCAAAGCGCCAGCCACCGCAAAATTTCAGGGCATTTTCGATATCGATTTATCCCGTGATGTATCTCGCAATGGTGATAAGTTCATCGTCAGTTCTTACGTCGATTCTCAAAATAGCTTCGGCGCGATGATCCGCACCCACTATGTTTGCACCGTTCGTTACCTGGGCAACGATCTGTGGTCCCTAGATGATCTTATTACAGAGCCATAACCGGTTATCATTTATCATCAGAATTCAAATCCCAATATAGCCGCTTGCCATTCCAAATCCTGATTAAAATCCCCCATTTCCAGATACAAAGCAAACGAGAGTACCTGCCTGGGCGCTTCCAGCCAATTACAATGATTGGCTTACTGATCCCACCAGGTAATATATCAAACTGCGTTTTTCGATGTATAACGATCACTGTTCTACCTCGATCTCTTTCAGCACATCCGAAACATACCCCTGGCTGGTTTCGGTAATGATCGCCACCGCCGCGTTGGGTAGCCCCGGCCATTTCTCCCGCACGGCGATAATTCGCTGGCGCTTCTCTGGCGCCGCGATGCGAGCGAAGAAATCGCCCACCGCATTGAACCGGTCTTCGGCCTGGCGCGCACGCTCTTCGGCTTCTCTTCGCTGCCCCTCGCTCTGGCGAAGCTGCGCCCGAACTTCAGCGAGGGCCTTGTTCGTTGCTTCCAGTTCTGGGCTTATAGCTTCCTCGCTCTCGCTGACATTGCTCAGCACCCGTGCGAACAGCAGTGAAACCAGCGGTAGCACCGCACCGAAGGCTACCTGGTAGATCACCGGCGATACCCCCCAGGCAGCGAAGATCACCAAAGATCGACCGAATTCCACCGCGTGGCCCAGGTTCGCCAGCGAGGACACGCATACGCTCAGCATCAACCCTACCGCGTAAGCATTCAAGTAACGATAGGCAAACCTTCGGCCTGGCGAAAAACGTTTCGGACCGGCTTCGATGTGTTTTGCCAGCTTATGAGTGAGTACGGCGATCGCCGCCTCGAAGGCGAACGCGCCGGCCCAGGCGCTGGCCGTCCCCAGTTTATTCACTGGCTCGAATTGTCCGAACAGCCAGGCGGTATGCGGGAGAAGGACCGCCAGAAGAGAAAGGAAAACGGCCCAAAGAATGATTGTAGTGGCTGAAAACTTATGCATTGTGCGCATCCCTATATGCCGCCAGGCATCTCTCCAATGCCTCGCCAAGTGGGTAATACGAGCCAACCCCGGGAATATAACAATCATCCGGCGAGTTGTACCCGACGTAATACTCGCCAGGAAAAACGGCCCGGATTTGGATCATCACCCCAACCGGGAATGAATCGATGAGCTCAGTAACTTTTTGCTTGACGACCATCTCCCGCACCTTCACTAATGGAACCATCCCAAACAGAGAGGCGACTCGCCAGTACGGGATTGTAAATCTCCTTCTTGCCCTGATTTTGCGCATCACATCACCGCCTCGATGAACAAACATGCCAGAATGACCACAATTGCGCCAAGCAAACCATACAGGATGAATTGACCTTTGTCGATCTTGTTCATGGCGCCTCAAAACGGAAAGTCGCTGGCATCCAGGCCAACAGGGCCTAATCGCAGCATGAAATCACCTGGTTCAGCTTTCACGCAGAACCATAGCCACCAGCGCGGGCCGCGCAGGACCAGGGTCACAAATTTCCCCCTGATCTGCCACGTTTTGAACCAATAGAATAACCACAATCGCCGAGCGATACCTTTCATTCGTGCTCCTTGTGCGTGTCGTGCCGTGCTCGCCTGTGTCGTGCCGTGACGTGTTCGCCGCGGACCGACATCTCCGAGTGGGGTAGGGGACCTATAGCTTTACCCTTTCGGTGCGTAAATCTTCGAGCAGGTCCACCAGGCATTCGTATCCGGCGCCTACCAGGTAATTGCCCTCCTGCGTCTTTTCGATCGCGCTGGCTGCCACCAGCGCCGCAATCGCCCGCTGCCACGGCCCCGAGCTCCAGCCGTTCAGCTTCCTCCAGCCGGGTACCTGGTCGCCCTGGCCGTAACCCTGGCTCACCGCATCTTGAATCAGCTTCTGAGCTACCACGGTTGCACTGCGTCCAACGTAGATGACCGTTGGCGGCGCCGGCTGTATCGCCTGCCCTGCCTCGACTGAATTTGCCGGGCGGAAATTCGTAATCCTCGGGGCGCAGGCCGGGCGCTGGACGATCTCGTGAACCGGCGCCCAGCGATACTGACCGTCCACCTGGATATACACGTACGCGCCCCAGCGCGTCTCCATGAAAGACCGCTTCCGGTCGATCCACTCGATTGCCCAACCGGCAAGCGACCAGAGTACCCGGGCCAAAAAGACGATAACGATCCCTCCCACAATGACAGTTGCCAGGGGCAGAATGACGGCTAGAAAACTCTCCCATTGATCCTGCCGGACCGCACGCCGGCGTGCCGCCTCTGCCTCTCCCGCCTGCTTGATCGCCATCGCCTGGGCAGTTGGGGTGGCTGCCGTCAGCGTTTCCTGGACGTGCAGCTTTTCCAGCACCGCCGTAGATTGCGCCGCGTCGAGCGTCAGTTGCGCCTGGAGTCGCTGCTGTTCCGCCATCTCGACAGCCTGCGTGGAAATCGTATACCCGGCCTGGAGCGTCGCCTGGACGGATTGCGCTGCCAGCGCGTTGCTGGTTGACTGCGCCGCGGTCTGCGCCTCCTGGCTGGCTACGTCCAGGGCATGTTGTGTAGCGAATGCATTGCCCATCTCGGTGGCCAGCGCCGCTGCGTCGGCGGTCTGCGTCGCCTGGATCTCGCCCTCCGCTGCCGCACGGCGCGAGTACGGGTCGCCAGGCGTAGCACATCCGGCCAGCGCTGCCAGGCCGGCCCAGGCGATCACGATCAACAAGCCGCGAAATAGCCTCATGATTTCATCCTACCAAAAAACGCATTTGCTGACATATTTGGCGTCTATGGGCTTATCTTCATAACTCCATACAATCAGTATTCGCCATCGCCGCGGTCGAACGCTGCCAGGCGCTCTTGTTCTATGGCTCCAGAAAAGTCTGCCGGGTCGGGCAATATCTCCCGTTTGCCGGGCAGGGCGGGGGCGATCCAGCCGGTGCGCATCCCTGGCGCCCGGAATTTCTCGGCCAGCGCCCGCACCTGGGGCAGCATCGTTGCGTCGTCTCTGGCTCGCTGCAGGTAGGTGTTATAGGCCTCGATGAAGCGCGCCCGGTCCGAGATCTGGTTGGTCGATAAGCATAGGTTGCGCCAGCCCAGGGCGTTGACCGTCTTTTCGGTGACCGGGTTCTCGAACTGCGGTTGCCGGTCACGGCCATATCGCACGATTGCCCGGCTTACCTCGCCCCAGGCCTCCGCCGCTGTCTGGTATCGTTCGATCCCGGTGGCGATGTTCACTGCTGCTGCCCGGATCTCGCCGATGGATGGGAAGAATATATTTCGGCTGATTACGTCCAGCGTGGCAGCCTCCAGGACATCGTCGGGGATGTCTTTCAGGGTGGCGCTGTATAGCATTACAAGCTCCTCCGTAACGTCCCGGCTCGGGAAGGCGACCGAGAGCAGTCTGATTACGCGTAAAACGGTCTGTTCATTTGCCATGTAGCTTTCTCTCCATTTCGTCCAATACGGCCATGTTTTTAGCTTGCCGGCTGGCCTTGCTGTTTCCGTTCCCCGGGCTAGGTCCTGCCGACTGCGCCTGGATGCGTTCGGCTCGGGCCCGTTTGGTGCTGGGCAAAATCCCTGCCGCGCCGCGCGCTACATTGCCGGTTTTCTTGAACCAGGCCAGAGCTCCGCGAAGATCGTCTTCGGTGATGCCGAGCGAGATCATTTCGTTGATCGCCGGCGCATCTTTCGGCGTTGAAGGATATCCGGTCAGCGTCTCGACCAGCGCCTGCATTCGTGAAAATTCATCGATTTCAGCAGGTGGAGTTTCGCCGCGCGCGCGAGTATCTTTTAAGGAGTCTATTAAAAGATTCTCTTTGTAGGACGTTTCGTCCGGGGTAGGTAGGACGTTTCGTCCGGGGTGCCCGGACGTTTCGTCCGGGGTAGGTAGGACGTTTCGTCCGGGGTTGTCAGGAACTTGATGTATTGGCTTCTCAGAGGCTGCCGGCTTTGCCTGGATATTTACGACCAGGCCGGCCTTCCCTGTGTCATAGTAAATTACCCCAACCCCGGGTTTTACCGTCTTCGCCAGGTATCCAGCTTCGGCCAGTGTTTCTAAGTGGTCCCTGGCTCTCCTGCCGGAAATCCCACATCTTTCCCCTATTCTGTCCTGCGATGCGGTGCAGACTCCATCCTCCATCTGGCAGAAGTTCCATACCACGCCAAAGACAAGAGCAGGCATGTGCCCGAGTTCGGCAACAAGACTTTCTATGACCGGTATAAAACCACCCACATTTGCAAGAATTGTTTTGCTCATTTTAAGATAACCGCCACGTTAAGAAAAATTTTAGTCTGGCACATAAATTGCATCATTTCCACCGGGATTGCTGCCCGTCTTCCCAGATACCCTTGAGTTCCGCCTGCGCTTTGCGGAGATCGTCCGCAATCCTCAGGTGGTCCTCCACCACTATATCCAGCAGATGGTGCAGGCCCGTCCGGCGTATCGCCTGGCGCACCCTCAGCGAGTCGTGTTCCAGGCGTGCTACGGCCCCGCCCATCAAGGCCAGCGCGTTTTCGATTTGCGCCTGTCGCCTGTCTGCCTTCTGGCTGAGCTTTCCTTTCGTCATTCTGATCGTATCTGGGTGAGCAGGTGGCTCTCTCGCTCTTCGGCTTCGCGCAGTCTCCGGCTGCGCTCTGACCACGCATCGATACCGTACAATGCCATCACAGTCGAGCCGCCGGCGACGATCGAGCTCCAGAGGCCCGCCGCCGCCCACCACCACGCATTAGCGAGTAGAAACGCTGTTACGGGAATTGCAATGGCTAATGTCCCGTATATATAGGCGCCTACGCGCCCCAATGGCCGTCCCAGGATATTCTCCCAACGGAAATAATGACCAAATGCCAGAATCAATGCCGTGATCAATGCGATCTCGAATATGTCACGGAAAGGGAAGTTTGCTATGCTTAACGTAGACATCAATTCACTCCTGCAACTTCAGAGGCTTATGGAATCGATTCGCCCAATACCAGAAGTTCCTATCAAAAAGGTAACCGAGGATTTCATAAACGCCAGGCGTGTCGAACGTCTGAGCGAGCGTACACTGGAAGACTACGGTCTCACTCTGCGGCGATTCGTAAGTTTTGTCGGACCCGATACGCCTTTCTCTCAGATCGGCACGTCACAGGTACGCGGTTTCATGGGCAGTCTGACCCAGCTATCCAACAAGAGCCTGCTGAATGTCTATGCTGGACTCTCGTCTCTATGGACTTGGGCAACCAAGGAGGGGTTAGCTGGGGAGCATATTATGCGGCGTGTGACCCCGCCCAAACCCGAAGAGCGCATTATTCACCCCCTGACCGAACGCGAATTCAGGAAACTACTGGGTTCTCTATCCAGCGATAAGCTCCGTGACCGGGCGCTGTTGCTCTTTCTGCTCGATACTGGCGTGCGGGCCACTGAGTTGTCCGAGCTGAAGATCTGCGACCTGCAAGATGGCCACGTCAGAGTATTTGGCAAGGGGGCAAAGGAGCGCGAGATACCACTATCGAGGCGCGTCTATAAAGCGCTGAGCGATTATTTGGCGCAGCGAGGCAAACTATCCCCAAAGTCTCCTTTATTTGCCGTGCCCGAAGGGGGGCCAATCAGCCGGTACGCATTGCGCAAGCTGGTGGTTCGTATTGCAAACCGCGCCGGTGTATCAGATGTTCACCCGCACCGATTCAGGCATACGTTCGCTTTGCTCTACTTGCGCAACGGAGGCGATGCCATCAGCCTGCAAAAGCTGCTCGGTCACAGTACGCTGGATATGGTGAAGAAGTACGTGGAGCTTGCCGATGACGATATTCAAGAGATTCACCGCCGCGCTTCACCGGTTGAAAATTGGGGACTATAATCCCTGAAGTGTACGCATAACTCAGCAAATTAGCTGAGTTATGTGAACTTCCTCGGAAATTTTACCAAGTTATGTGTACACGATTCGCTCTGTGAGTCTCATTTTTCAAATCCGGGCGCCCCGACTGGATCGAAAAACATATAGCCCACGATGCGGTGGGCTATATGTTTTATGGGTTGCGAACAGGACGCGGATGAACGCGGAGTCTGCAGAGCTTGATCTTTGTTGGAGGCGACCGATGACAAATCATACCACGCAAACAGGGCCACACTTCGACGCTGCCGGGCCGGTGAACGCGCCCGCCATTATCCTGGTGCACGGCTCGGTGGTCACGCGCAAGATGTGGCTGCCGCAACTGCAGGGACTCGCCGGTGACTATCGCGTGATCGCCCCGGACTTGCCCGGCCACGGCACGTTGGCCCACGTTCCTTTCACCTTTGCCAGCACTGTCCAAAGCCTGACCGAACTCATCCGCCAGGAAACGCCAGGCCGGGCGCTCGTCGCCGGCCTGTCACTCGGCGGCTACATCGCCATTGAACTCGCTCAGCGCCATCCCGACCTGGTGGCAGGACTTGTGTTGTCGGGGTGCAGCCTCAACTTTGATGGCGTACTGGGCCTGTATCTCAAGATCGCCAGCGGATTGATGCGTCGTGGTTGGCTGAAGCAAAGCCGCGCCCAGGCCGAGCAAAAGACGCGGCGGATGTTCCCCCCGGCCCTCGCCGAGGTCGCCGAAGCACAATTGCAGGCTGGCGTTTATCCAGAAGCGCTCGGCCCCTCGTTCGCAGAAATGGCCGGCAAGGATTTCACCGTCCCGTTGGGCCAGTATCCTGGGCCGGGCTTGATCCTCAACGGCGAAAGAGATACCGCCTCCCGGAGGGGGGAAGCCAGATTCGCTGCGGCGCTGCATCCGGGGCGCGTCCAGATTGTGCCGGGCGCCGGCCACGCCTGCAATCTCGACAACGTGGAGGCCTATAACCAGGCGGTGCGAGGCTTTGCGCAGTCTATCGGTTGGATTTCAACCCAGGCGGGCTGACCCCGGGTTCGCTCTGTTCCGCGAGCGGGCGAGGCGGAACGTTGGGCGCACGCAGGCGATGAATTCCTCAGAGAGAAATAATGGGCGTAAGCAGGCCGCGGATCTAGCGCGGTTCAGGAAGTGCGCATCGTCGCGCTTCTTCATCAAGCGCACCGGCAGGCAAAAGTGATTCAAGAACATTCCAGCAAAGAACCAGCCGACAATACCGGCAAATATCCCTGCCCTTGTTGTGGGTATATTGTTTTTGCCGAACCACCCGGCTCCTATGATATTTGCCCCATCTGCTATTGGGAAGATGACCTCTCTCAACTGCGCTTCGTTCGCACGGGCGGAGCCAACAGCGTGTCGCTCATCACGGGGCAGCAGAACTACCTCAGGTTTGGCGTCTGTGAAGAGCGCTTCAGAAACATCGTCAGACCCCCTCACGCCAACGAAGTGCGTGATCCTGAATGGCATATCATTGATCCAGAACAAGACGACATCGAAGAGCCGGTTTCAGGGTTGGACTACGGCAGCACCTATCCTGAAGACGGCCGCGCGTTATATTATTGGTGGCGAAAGACGCACTGACGTTCAAGGCCATCGCTGCTCAACCGTGCGCCTGATGCGACGTGCAGCCGGCCCGCGAAGCTGCGCCAGTTGAGGGGTCATTTCGGTAGCTGGCAGCCGCGTGGCATTCGATTTGGTATGCGCTTTGGCACTGCAGCAAGGTGGCCGATATTACGGGGAAAAGGGATTTTTGAGACCATCTCCTGAACCGGCGAGAACGGGTCAACTATAATTATAGTTGACATTAATGCAATTTCAGCAATCATGTACTATAATAATAGTTGATAGCGCTCTGCCTATCCAGTGAGTAAGACTGGCCAACCGAACGGCATTTCATGCCAGAAACAGCCGCCTTGGTGTGGAGCGAAGGCATGAGCCAGATACCGAAAGCGATGAACGCGTCATTCAGGTGAGAAATGATCAGGAGTTTGATATGTCCATTCAAGTCAACCAGGAATTATGCATTGGTTGCGGCGTGTGTATAGAGGCCTGCCCGGTTGAGGCAGTCCGCCTGGTGGATCATAGGGCCATGATCGACGATAAGTTGTGCACACAGTGCGAAGCATGCATAGATGCCTGTCCAGACGGGGCAATTGCTGCCCTCTCTGCGCCGGCCCGTAATGCAACGAGTGTGGCGCTGCCGGTAGCTGGATCTAGCCTGATGGACACGCCCATCCAAACCACGCTGCCGGAAGACGCCGCCCCTGCCCACAGCCTGGCGCCGCTGGCCTGGTCAGCGTTAGCATATTTGGGGCGTGAAGTCGTCCCACGCCTGGTTGATGTACTGGCCGCCGCTTTGGAATCCCGGCTGGCGGCATCGTTCTTTTGCCACCGGCATCCCGGGTTGGGCTTCTCCTACACCAGGGCAGGAGACCGCGGATTTAAAAGCCCGGGCCGATTGGCTGAAAAACCAGCTTGATGCCATTCAAAAGCGCATCGAGGAACTCACTACGAAGTGATTGGTATGCAGGTATGGCGCGTGGGTTGGGCGTTTATACTATCCCACGCACCAACCCAGAAGCGAAATTTCAATGAATACTTCACTGGATTGTATCCCCTGCCTCCTAAGGCAAACCCTGGAAGCTGCCAGGATGGTCTCTAAGGATGCTGCAGTTCACGAGCAGATGATGCGCGAAGTTTTACGCTGGATAGGGGAAATGGATTTAAATCAGTCACCGCCAGCTATTGCGCAGTGCATCCACCGGCGGCTACGCGAGATAAGCGGCGTGAATGACCCTTACCTTGCAGCCAAGACTCGGCTAAACCGCATCTCGATCGGACTACTTCCTGCGCTCAGGGCCGATGTACAGGCTTCCATCTCTCCCTTGATGACCGCAGCCCGTATAGCGATCGCAGGGAATATGCTGGATATGGGTGTTAACGGGAATATAACGGAGGCGGATGCGCATCAAGCCATGCAACGGGCCTTGTCTGAGCCGTTTTGGGGGGAACAGGAGAAATTCCGTCAGGCCGTTGCTGAGGCGCGATCCATCTTATACCTGGCTGATAATGCGGGTGAAATTGCTTTCGACCGGCTTTTGATCGAGCAAATTTCGCCTGAGCGCGTTACGCTTGTCATACGCGGTGCACCTGTGATCAATGATGCCACACGGGTCGATGCGCAGGCAGTGGGGCTGGATGAAATCGTCGAGGTTATTGATAACGGCTCGGATGCTCCAGGAACACTTTTGGATGATTGCAGCCAGGAATTTCGCCGCCGCTTTGCTGAGGCTGATTTGATTATCGCGAAGGGGCAGGGTAATTTTGAGTCGCTCAACGATCAGCCGGGCAATATTTTCTTTCTTTTCAAGGTCAAATGTCCGATGGTTGCAAATCACATCCTGCAGCCGATAGGGACGCAGGTGTTGGTGTGCTCCAGCCTGGGATCGCTGGCAATGGCGCGCTGACTCTATCGCCAGCCTGATGATTGATCTGCCTGAAAGATGGGCACATATGTGGACAGTATAGGAGCATCTATGTTTACAGGCGCATTCGGAAGCGTCCTGTTAGCCAGTACTCTGGCATGTACTCGCTGTTGAAAAAGAAAACCGCAAGTATACCCTGATTCCGTTGGGAACTGGCATCCTGGTTGCCATTTTGATCGTTCTTTCGAAAGGCTAAAAGGGTGAAGTGATGAAACACGTTTTTGGGCCGGTGCCTTCACGGCGACTGGGACAATCCTTAGGGATTGACCCTGTGCCGCTCAAAACCTGTAACTGGAACTGCGTCTACTGCCAGTTGGGACGTAGCGTTCCAATGACCAATAAACGGCGCGAATACTTTCCGCGTGAAGAACTTATTGCCGAGGCTGGACAGGCCCTGGCCTCCCACAGGCCAGGTGAAATTGACTGGGTCACGTTTGTCGGTTCGGGAGAGACGACTCTGCACGCCGGCATTGGCTGGATGATCCGACAGGTGAAATTGCTGACGCTGTTGCCTGTGGCAGTCATTACCAATGGCTCTTTGTTGTTCTTACCAGAAGTTCGCCAGGAGCTGGTTGTTGCGGATGCGGTCTTGCCCACGCTGGATGCCGGGACGGCAGAACTCTACCGCCAGATTAACCGTCCCCACCCAGATATCAGCTTTGATCGCCTTCTGGATGGATATGTTGCATTCAGGAAGGAATATTCAGGCCAGTTGTTGGTCGAAGTTATGCTTATCAAGGGATTGAACGATACTTTGCAGGCGCTGTGGGATATCGCTATAGCGCTGCAGCGCATCCAGCCGGATGCCGTGCAGATCACGCTGCCCACACGCCCGCCAGCAGAGCCCTGGGTGCAGCCGCCGCACGAGGAAAGCCTGATGCAGGCCCTGGCGATCCTGGGAAATATTGCCGAGGTGGTTCACCCGGCTACGGGGAGCTTCGACCTGAGCGGTTACGATAACCTGGTTGACGCTGTGATCGGGATCATCACCCGCCATCCGATGCGCCAGGAAGAACTCGAGCGCACTTTAGCAAACTGGGCGCCCGAACAGGTGAGCCAGACGCTGAAGGATTTGAAAGCCAGCGGTCAAGCTCAGGTAGTGGAACGCTACGGCGTACACTTTTGGAGCGCGGCGCCTGCACACTACCCGGCGTTAAAACCAGAGGAGAGAGTGTACAAATGCCCAGGTTTTCATTCGACGTTCTGAATAGATGCGTACATCACCACATGAATGAAATTACATTTGAAGTTACCCGAACTGGAGAGAGAACTCGCCACGCTGCGCCACATGGAAAAAGTGCGCGGCCAGATGCGCGCGGGTAGAAAGATTGTATGCCTGTGGGAGCAGTGAAACCTGATAAAATTGTGCGAAAGAGGCAATTTAACCACAGAAAAATCAATTTCAGAACAAGTGAAAGGAGTATGCCATGGGTACAAAAGGCCGTCAAATCGTAGGAATGGATATTGATAAATTGCTGGATCTCCTCAACCAGGCTTTTGCTGATGAGTGGCTGGCTTATTACCAGTACTGGCTGGGAGCCAAAATTGTCAAAGGTCCCATGAAAGATGCGGTCGCGGCTGAACTGCTGTTGCACGCAACAGAAGAACTGTCGCACGCCGATATGCTGGCGCTGCGCATCATTCAACTGGGTGGGACGCCGCTCATCAGCCCGGAGGAGTGGTTCAAACGCACGCATTGTGGATATGATGCCCCCACGGATCCGTTTGTCAAGCAAATCCTGGCGCAAAACATCAAAGGGGAGCAATGCGCAATCGACGTCTATCAGAAACTTCTGCAAATCGTTAAGGACACAGACCCTGTGACCTACAACATCGTGTTGACCATTCTCGAGCAGGAAGTCGAGCACGAGGAAGATTTACAATCCCTCGACGAGGATCTTGATTCCTTGATGATGCGCCACGGATAAGGGTAAAACTTGCCGGAAGTGTAAATTATTTATGGAATTTCCTGGCAAAAGGACACCAAATAACCATTTTAGTGTATAATCGGTTCAACTGAATAACGTCGCGTTGACCAGGACGAGTAGTCGCGAGGCTGATCACCAGAGAGCGGGAATCATTGGCTGGAAGTTCCCAAAGAAAAGCCACGACGAAAACCACCTGTGAGCGTAACCCGGAAAGGGTGAATACCCAAGTATGGCGAACGGTTGACCCCGTTATCGGTCTTCAGAGATGATCCGGTATTTCGGATCAATCTGGGTGGAACCGCGTGATTGGCAAACTCTCGCCCCAGAAGGGACGAGAGTTTTGTTATTCATTGGATTTAGCATATTTCAGGAGGAAGAATGGCTGACAACAGAGAACGGTATGAAGATTCGTCCTTATATCGAATCCGGCATTCTGCAGCACACATTATGGCTCAAGCTGTGTTGGAAAAATTCCCCGGTGGAAAAGTTGCCATCGGGCCTGCGATTGAAGATGGTTTCTATTACGATTTCGACCTGCCGCGCCCTTTAACCCCGGAAGACCTGGAAAGTATTGAAAAAAGAATGCGCGGCATCATCCAGTCGAAAGTGAAATTTGAACGAAAAGTGGTCAGCGCAGATGAGGCAAAGAAAATTTTCAGCGACCAACCGTTCAAACTCGAGCTGATTGCCGGGCTGGAAGAAGGAAACTTGGATGAAGACGGCAATCCGACCACGGAAAAACCGGAAATTTCCATCTATTCCCAGGGCGGGTTTGTGGACCTGTGTCGCGGCCCTCACGTGGAAATCTCTACCCAAATCAACCCGGCGGCCGTGAAACTGATGAACGTGGCCGGCGCCTACTGGCGGGGCGACGAAAAACGCCCCATGTTACAGCGCATCTATGGCACTGCCTGGAGCACTCCGGAAGAGCTGAAAGATTATCTGTGGCGTATCGAAGAAGCCAAGAAGCGGGATCATCGAAAAATCGGCCACGACCTGGATCTTTTCAGCGTCGTAGAGGATATCGGGGCCGGTTTGATCCTTTGGCATCCCAAGGGCGGCAAGATCCGCAAGATCGTTGAAAACTTTTGGGCGGAAGAACACGAAGCGAATGGCTACGAGTTTGTCTATACCCCCCATATCGGCAAAGCAAAATTGTGGGAGCAAAGCGGGCACCTGGGGTTTTACAAGGAAAATATGTATGCGCCGGTGGACATCGAAGGGCAGCAGTATTTCCTCAAGCCGATGAATTGCCCATTCCACATTCACATCTACAAGAACTCCATCCGCTCTTACCGCGAGCTGCCCATCCGTTATGCTGAAGAAGGCACGGTATATCGCTACGAGCGCAGCGGTGTTTTGCACGGGTTGATGCGCGTGCGCGGCTTTACACAGGACGATGCACACCATTTTTGCCGCGCAGATCAGATGCCCGCTGAAATCGATTTTGTGTTGGATTTCAGCCTGCACATTCTGCGCAGCTTTGGTTTCTCGGAAATCCAAGCCTACCTGAGCACCAAACCGGAAAAATCCGTCGGGGAAACAGAACGCTGGCTTGCAGCGGAAGCAGCCCTGGAAGCATCTTTGAAACGCGCCGGGGTTGCCTATGAAGTGGACCAGGGCGGGGGCGCTTTCTACGGCCCGAAGATCGACCTGAAAGTCCGGGATGCAATCGGCCGCGAATGGCAGCTCTCAACCATCCAGTTTGACTTCAACCTTCCGGAGCGGTTTGACCTGACCTACATCGGCGAAGACGGCCAACCGCACCGCCCCTACATGGTGCACCGCGCTCTACTGGGCAGCCTGGAACGCTTCTTCGGAGTTCTCATCGAACACTACGCCGGCGCATTTCCCGTCTGGCTTTCACCCATCCAGGCGGCGCTGATCCCGATTGCAGACCGCCACATCGACTACGCCAGGGAGGTCGCCGGGCAGCTTCGTAAAGCAGGGCTGCGGGTGATGGTGGACGATCGATCCGAACGGATGAACGCCAAGATCCGCGACGCGCAAAACCAAAAAATCCCTTATATGCTGGTGATTGGCGATAAGGAAATCGAGAACAACCAGGTTGCGTTGCGCCTACGAAGCGGCGAAAACCCCGGCCCCATCCCGCTTGCTGCATTCGTTGACCGGGCGAAAGACGATATTGGCAGAAAAATTTGAAAGAGGAAGGTGCGCCGCGGCGCGCCGGACAATAAACCCTGGGACCCGGTTATGATCGCCGCCGAAGAGCGCAGCGGGATACAGGGCGAATTTTTCGAGCTGCTGGAAAGCGTCCTTGCCAGAGGCAGCGCCGTAATCCTGGAGACCTGGTACCTGGACGAGATCAAAGAAGGCGCCGTCAAACCCATTTTGATGCGCTGTGGAGTGGATGCGGTCCATACCGGCACGGCAGACGCCAGGATCGTCGTCAGCGCGCCCCGATGAGCCGGATAGCTACGGCGGCCAGTTGATCATCCAGAGCTTCGGCACGCACAACGACCTGGATGAAACCATGGCCCCGCTGTGGGCCAACGATATCCATTATGCCCTGCGCCGGCGTCTGGAGAAGCAGGGATTTCCCCTCACCGCCGGCTCATCTCTTGATGCCAGGCGAGGGGAGAACCCCTGCGCAGCAGGCGCGGCTCCCCTTTGCCTCTGACTTTGTCCGGGTTGCTGCCGATGCCTGGCGCAGCTTTGTTGGCCGCGCCGGGGATCGCAAGCGGCAGGTGAACGTTGAGGGCATGGCCTTTGCCGACCTGGAGGCCTTCACCGATTCCATTGTCGCTAACGCCGTCCCCCGGATGCCCCACCCGGGCGCATCGAGCGCGAACTCTACGCCGATTACACTACTGCTCTGGTCTACGGCGATCAGGACTTCGCCGCCGACGAGCTCGCTGCCGAGCGCATCCGCCAGCAAATGCAGGCCGAACGGTAGCAGGCCCGCCGCGGGAGCAGCTCGCCGGATTGCTGCTGGAGACGCTGGCCGCCGGCTGGGGGGAGCTGCAGATCGAAGTGAGCGACCACCACGTGAAGGGCTTCCGGCGGGCCGAGTCGATCCGGGCGCGGAAGCCGGACGCGCCGCCCAGGCCTTGAGGGGCGGCCCGTCCCGTTTTGCGCCTTGCGTTAACCCCTCTCCTCGAGTATCATAGCCGCAACAAAAGAAAACCTCGCCCGGCAGGCGAGGCTTGGCCTCAGCGTGGGATGGACGCATCGGCTGGATTATTGTAAAGCAGGCGCCCGGTCTCTGCAAGAGGCCGGGTAGTTTTGTTTGTCTCCCAAAACGTAACCAGAAGCGGTACGCTAGAGGGCATATGACAAAAGGCTGGATATTCACGCTAGTATTCATCGGCATAGCGATCCTGTCGGGGATAGTTTTTCTTGTCAGCAAGTACATACAACCGAACTTACCCGACGATATTGTTTTAGCCATTACGGTCACTTCCGGCGTGGTTGCATTCGTGTCGGGACTGATCCAGATCATTGATTTTGGTAATAAACGACGGGATAATGCAGAACGAGGCAATGATGTAACCAATATCATCTTTCAATCTGGAGCAAGTGTACAGATCAATTACTACGATTACCTGGATGGGCTGCCAGCTAAAGATGATAGCATAACGAAACAACTGTTCAACGAGGGGCGTGAGCATTTTCACAGGAAAGAATACGCACTGGCCATTGAGAAGTACACGGCATTACTGGACCAGGAAAAAGATCCAGCGAGTATCAGCGCGATCTATACACAAATTGGGCATTGCCACTTTGAACAAAGATTTTATATCAAAGCAGCCGAATATTACGCCAGGGCCTTAAGAGAAATAAAGAAGGTAAACGATCTCGAAGGCATCGCATCAGCACATGGGAATATTGGAGTAACTTATTTAGTTAGACCAGCATCAAGCGGAGCGGTAAGAGGCCCCAATTTGATGAGAGCGGTAGAACTGTTTAATCAGTCTGCTGTGATATTTTCCAAGGACGAGTACCCGGTCCAATATGCGACCACACAGAACAACCTGGGTACTGCCTACATTGACCTACCATCGGCCAGCGCTGAAGAGCGACCGAGGAACGTGCGCAAAGCGATCCAATGCTACCAGGCTGCGCTGGAGATCTACAGGAAGGATGAGTACCCGGTTGACTTTGCCATGACACAGAACAACCTGGGCAATGCCTACACGGACCTACCATCGGTTAGTGCGAAAGAGCGAGCGGAGAACATGCGCAAAGCGATCCAATGCTACCAGGCTGCTCTGGAGATCTATAGAAAGGACGAGTACCCAGTCCAATATGCGACCACACGGTATAACCTGGGTACTGCCTACATTGACCAACCATCGGCCAGCGTTGAAGAGCGAGCGGAGAACGTGCGCAAAGCGATCCAATGCTACCAGGCTGCTCTGGAGATCAGAAGGAAGGACGAGTACCCAGTTGACTTTGCCATGACACAGAACAACCTGGGTAGTGCCTATACTTACCTGCCTTCGGTCACTGCAGAAGAGCGAGCGGAGAACGTGCGCAAAGCGATCCAATGCTACCAGGCTGCTCTGGAGATCAGAAGGAAGGACGAGTACCCAGTTGACTTTGCCATGACACAGAACAACCTGGGTAGTGCCTATACTTACCTGCCTTCGGTCACTGCAGAAGAGCGAGCGGAGAACGTGCGCAAAGCGATCCAATGCTACCAGGCTGCTCTGGAGATCTACAGGAAGGATGAGTACCCTCAAGGTTTTTGCTATACGGCTGCAAATCTTGGAATGCTTCTGCTTGAAATCAATGATCCGAATGGATGTAAATATCTGCTGGAAGCTTATGCACTGAAGGAGTTTCTTCCGGATCTTGGTAGAGGGTTAGAAAGGTTAATTCAAGAACGATGCAATGACCGTTGAGGCTTTTTAATAACCGCTTTTATCATCAGCACAATTTATGTTTCCCATGTCCACCGACCCATCCCAACCACCCGGAGACCAGAACATCCACGGCGACGAAGTCCGCGGCGATAAAGTCATGGGCGACAAAGTCATGGGCGACAAAGTCGTCATCCAACACGCCCCGCGCACCTTCGCCCCGCCCATCCAGCTTCCTCCCTGCCCCGAACACTTCCTCGGGCGCGACGAAGAGCTGGCTCGCCTGCTCGCCTCGCTGCAGCCCGGGCAGGTCGTCACCCTCTGCGGACCCGGCGGCATCGGCAAGACCGCCCTGGCGAGCGCGGCGGTCTGGCAGCTCACGGATGGCGGGAAGGCCGCTCCTGTTGATTTCCCCGACGGGGTCTTCTTCCACTCGTTCTACAACCAGCCCTCCACCGGCCTGGTCTTCGAAGAAATCGCCGGCGCCTTCGGGGAAGAGGCCAGGCCCACCCCGGCGGCGGCCGCCCAGCGCGCCCTCGCCGGGCGCTGCGCCCTGCTCATCCTGGACGGCGCCGAACAGGCCGAAGACCTCGACGCCGTCCTGAGCATCCGCGGCCGCTGCTGCGCGCTGGTCACCACCCGGCTGCACAGCGGGCAGAACCTGGCTCCCCTGGATCTGGAGGACGCCGCCCGCCTGCTCGAAGCGGTCGGCGGCGAGCGCGCCTGCCAGGCGGAGGCCTGCCGACAGGTCTGCGAGCTGGTGGGCCGGCTGCCCCTGGCGGTCTGGATCGCCGGCAGATACCTGGCCGAGCGGGAGATGGACGCCGGCGAATACGCCGCCTGGCTGAGCGCCACCCCGCTCGAGGCGCTCGAGCAGGGCGACCGCCGGCGCGACAGCGTGCCGCTGCTGCTGGAGCGCAGCCTGGGGCAGGTGGGCGAGGGGGGCAGAGCGGCGCTGCCGGCCATCGGCTGCCTGGCGCTGGCCGCCTTCGAGCCTGCGCCGATTGCCGCCGCGCTGGGGATCGCCGAGGCGCAGGCGCAGCGCGCTCTGGGCGACCTGGTGCGCTTCGGGCTGCTGCGCCGCCAGGCGACCGGCTACGAGGTCTACCACGCCCTGGTGCACACCTATGCCCGCGGGCGCCTGTCCCTGGAGGATGCGGCCCTGGAGCGGCTGGCGGATTACTACACTGCCCTGGCGACTGAGCAGGCAGGCAGAGGCCTCGCCGGCCACCCCCTGCTCGACGCGGCGCGCCCGCACGTCCTGGCGCTGCTCGAGCGCCTGGAAGCCGCCGCGGCATGGTCCTCCCTGCTCGACCTGGCCAGGACCGTCAAAGATTACCTCGACTTGCAAGGGCACACCGGCGCGCGCCTGCTGGTCTGCCAGTATGCCCTTGACGCCGCCCGCGCCTCCGGAGGTCGCTACGATGAAGGCGCCTGGCTGAACAGCTTGGGCTTGACCTACCGCGCCCTGGGCCAGGTGGAGAAAGCCATTGATTATCACGAGCAGTCGCTGGCCATCGCCCGGGAGATCGGCGACCGCCGCGGCGAAGGAGCTGATCTGGGCAGCCTGGGCATTGCTTATCACTCTCTGGGACAGGTGAAGCAAGCCATCGAGTATCACGAGCAGTCGCTGGCCATCGCCCGGGAGATCGGCGACCGCCGCGGCGAATGTGCAGACCTGGGCAACCTGGGCCTGGCCTACAGCGCCCTGGGGCAGGTGGAGAAAGCCATCGAGTATCACGAGCAGGCGCTGGCCATTGACCGGGAGACCGGTGACCGGCGTGGCGAAGGTGCAGACCTGGGCAACCTGGGCAATGCCTACTACGTTCTGGGGCAGGTGGAGCAAGCCATCGAGCATCACAAGCAGGCGCTGGCCATCGCCCGGGAGATCGGCGACCGGCGTAATGAGGGTACTCACCTGGGCAACCTGGGCCTGGCCTACCGCGACTTGGGGCAGGTGGAGAAAGCCATCGAGTACTACCGGCAGGCGCTGGCCATCGCCCGGGAGACCGGCGACCGGCGTATGGAAGGGAGTGTCCTGGGCAACCTGGGCAATGCCTACCGCGACCTGGGGCAGGTGGAGCAAGCCATCGAACACTACCGGCAGGCGCTGGCCATCGCCCGGGAGACCGGCGACCGGCGCGGCGAAGGGAACCGCCTGGGCAACCTGGGCATTGCCTACCGCGACCTGGGGCAGGTGGAGAAAGCCATCGAGCACTACCGGCAGGCGCTGGCCATCGCCCGGGAGACCGGCGACCGGCGCAATGAGGGCATTCACCTGAATAACCTGGGCAATGCCTACCGCGACCTGGGGCAGGTGGAGCAGGCCCGCCGGTGTCTTCAGCAGGCCTATGCCATTTTCCTGGAAATCCAATCGCCCGATGCGGAGCGGGCGCGCCGCAGCCTGGAGGCGCTGGACGGTTGAAGTATGGCGGGGCGATTTTTGCCGCCGCAATTGATTTCTTGAAACAATTGTGCTATACTGGTTGAAACGTCAACGAGCCGAGAAACGGCCGGGACTGTGTGTCCCGGCCGTTTTTTATTTTAATTTCCGGAGGAAACGATGACCGACACTTTGTTGCAGAAAACGCTCGAAGTCGCCGTCCAGGTGCTCCTGCCCGTCGCCCTGGGCGCCCTGGTGGTGCTGATCCGCCAGGGGTGGGCCTGGGTGAAGACGCAGGTGGACGCCCGCCGGCTCGAAATCGCCGCCGACCTGGCCCGCCAGTTGGTTCAGGCCGCGGAACAAAACGGGCTGTACGACGAAGCCTTGCAGGCCGGCAAAGCCAAGAAGCTGCGCGCCTCAACATTCTACCTCCCCAATCCACCGCATCACCTCCTCCGCCCGCCGCGTGGAGAAGGCTACCTCCTGCACCGGCCCGCGTTTCGCCTTGAGCACGATCACCACCCGGGGGTATTCCAGGAAGTTGAACATGGCGCGGTAGCGGCCTTTGATCCAGGTGAAGTGGATGCCGGCGCCGCCGATGCGCAGCAGGGAAACTTCGTCCGGGCGGCAGGCGGCGATTTCGTTCAGCGGCTGGCGCCAGGTGAACAGGCCGAAGCGCAGCAGCAACCGGCCGGAGGCGATGGAGATTTCCAGGCGGCGGTAGTTGAGGGCGTAGAACAGGAAGAAGGCGAAGAAGAACAGGAAGACTGCGGCGAGCAGGTCGGGGCCGGCGCGCTCCAGGCGCAGCAGGGAGAGGGCGAAGAACAGGGCGGTGAGCAGCAGGAACAGCGCCTCGGTGCGGGCGGAAGTGAGCGTTTCGCGGTAAGCAGGGTTCATGGCCGGGTCAAAGGGGGCGAATGCAGTGGGTCAGATCTCCTCGCATTTCTTGCGCATGTGGACACAGTCGAAGGTCTGGCCGTTGATCTCGCCGGTCACGTGTTCGAAGATCTCGAAGCCGGCTTTTTGATAAGCCTTGATCGCCCGCTGGTTGAATTCGGCGACGCCCAGGTAGACGTATTCTCCACGGTAGCGGGTGCACTGGAGGGCGTATGCGGCGCAACTTGCCACGAATCCGGCGCCGTGGCCCTGGCCGGTCAAATCTGGCCGGAGGCCAAACCCGATCCACAACTGGCGGGCGTTGATCAGCGCTTCGTCGCCGAAGTCGCGGTATTCGGCTGGGTCGCCTTGTTCGTCGAAGAATTCGATGGAAAGCTCGCCGATCAACGCTCCGCCTGGATCGAGGATGGCAAAGATGCCCCTGCCCCAGGCTTCCGGGTCGAGCATGTGGCCGGCTTCGTTAGCGTAATCGTAGATGGCATATTCGCCGCCATACTTCCACGTGCCGACGATGGCGGCGGCGTATTCCTGGTTCATGGGGATGAAAGTGTAGTCCATTTTCCCTGTTGATTGTACTACGGATGCGAAAGCCGGTGGGGAAAAGGCGCCGGGGCGATTATAATGGGCGGTATCTTGTACCTGGACCGGTTGAAATAAGCCGGGCTGCCGGGCGCGGCCGGCGGCCCGGGCCTCAATAGATACTGTCCTAAAAATAGAATTTCATGCCTGGCGGTGAAAAAAGTTCATGAGGACTGTTGGCGAAATCAACCAAGCATGTTTGGGGCCGGAGTCGAGGCTTCAGCCGGGTTATTGGCTGGTAAAATCTCCGGCTGAAGCCTCGACTCCACGATGCCAGCCGACTCGGAATGGAATTTGCCAACAGGTTCCTCAAGAAAAGCGGCGAGTATACTGAACAGCGTCCGCATTCATCCGCGTTTGTCCGCGTCCCATATGGGGCAACCGGTCCGCGTTCATCCACGTTTGTCCGCGCCCCATTTTCTGTAACCGGTCTGCGTTCATCCGCGTTTGTCCGCGTCCCATTTTTATAATCGAGGTGAAGTGATGATCCCTGTTCTCGTTTTACACGGCCCCAATCTGAACCTGCTCGGCGAGCGCGAGCCGGAGGTTTACGGCCGCCTGACCCTGGCGGAACTCGACCGGCGGCTGGTCGAACTGGGCAAGGAGCTGGGCCTGGAGGTGCGCGCCTGGCAGTCGAACAGCGAGGGGGCGTTGATCGACGC
This sequence comes from uncultured Anaerolinea sp., assembly GCA_964595435.1. Classification (GTDB taxonomy): domain Bacteria; phylum Chloroflexota; class Anaerolineae; order Anaerolineales; family UBA4823; genus RBG-16-57-11. The sequence continues at coordinate 273,002 of CAZQQJ010000001.1, forward strand.
CCTGCACGAGGCGCGCGGCTGGGCCAAGGGCGTGGTGTTCAACCCCGGCGGCTATACCCATACTTCCGTGGCGCTGCGTGACGCAGTGGCCGGGATCAGCCTGCCGGTGGTGGAGGTGCATCTTTCCAATGTGCAGGCGCGGGAGGAGTTCCGCCGCCATTCGTGGATCGCCCCGGTCTGCGTGGGCAGCATCGCCGGTTTCGGCTGGCGTTCGTACGCCCTGGGGCTGCACGCCCTGGCGGGTCTGCTTGCCGGTTAATGGAGGGCTTCAGGTGCAATGCACGGCGGACGTGCAAGTGCACCGGTCTGGCTGAAAGCCGTTATTAGGGCAGCCAGAAATCGATCCCGCTCTGGTCGATGCAGGTTGCATCCGGCGGTTGGGTGGGGTGGTTCAGGAACCCGGCGAGCATGGTTTGGGCGCAGGCGTCGCTTTCGCTGATGGCGTGCCCCTGCGCTGGAAACAGGAAGAAATAACTGTTGGGGAGGTTGCTGGCAACGGCCTGGCCCCAGGCCGGCGGAGTGAGCGGGTCGTATTCGCCGGCCAGGATCAGGGCAGGCACCTGGCTTTGCAGCGCGTTGGTCTCGGGCGGGTTGGCGGTGTCGCTCCCCCAGGCGTTGCAGGTTTCGAAGAGATCTTTCAGGTCGTCGTAGAGATAATCGGCCAGTTGCGATTCGGCCTGCTGCACCAGCGCCTGCGCTTTGGCCTGTTCGCTGTAAGCCACCGTCTCCTGGCATTCCAACGAGTAATACAATCCTTCGCTGTCGGGCATGGCTTCCGCCGGCTCGTTCGCGGGGGGCAATGGCTGGTTCCGCGCCTCGACCGGGAACATCAGCCCGGCGATGGCGGTGTGTTTGCTGTAATAGGTTTCGTAGATCACGTAAGGGATGCGGGCCAGGGTCTCGGCGTTTTCCAGGGCGCCGGCAACCAGGCGGGTCATTTCGGCGCCGTCCAGGTACACGCTGACCTGTTGCCCGGTGGTCGGGTTGGGCACGATCACTTCGGCGGGCTTTGCATCCAGGGAAACCAGGAGTTCGTGGAAGACGGCCTCCAGGTCGGGGTAGGCGTGCGCGCACTGCACGTCATTGGCGCAGGCGGTGAAAACGGACTGGATGGCCTGCGCCTGGTTGACCGCTCGCTCCTGATAGGCATTGATCTGCAGGGGGTAGGTCGAATCCAGGATCACGCTGCGCACGTGATCCGGGTACAAGCTCAGGATAGTTTGCGCCAGGCGGGTGCCATACGAGACCGCCAGCAAATTCCACGAAGGGTAGCCCAGCACTTGGCGCAGGGTCTCCAGGTCGGCGGCGGATTGGGCGCTGTTGAACAAGGCAAAATTGACGCCCCGGGTGAGCAGCCGGTTGCGGCAGGCGCGCGCCGCCTGCCGCCTGGATGCGGGGTCGCTTTTTTCGATCTCGGGGCAATCCAGGCTGGGCCGGGAGGAACCGGCGCCGCGCTGGTCGACCAGGATCAGGTCGCGCTGCGCCAGCAAAGGATGATCGACCCACCGCTGCGGATCCAGCGTGGCGCTGAGGCCAGGGCCGCCAGCCAGGTAGACCACCGGGTCGGGCGCCGGCCGGTCGGTGCGCGCTTTGAGGATGGTCACCGCCAGGTGGATTTTGCCGCTTTGCGGCGCATTGTGGTCCGCCGGAACCGTCAACTGGCCGCAGACCATTTCGACTGGCAGGCGATCGTCGCTGCACTTTACCCGTTTGAAACGGTACAGGTTGGACGCGCTGTTCAAAACCGGCGCCGGATCGATGACAGCGGGTTGGCCGCTTTCGATGACAGATGGATTGGCACAGCCAGCCAGCAACAGCCCGATCAGCAGCGCCCAAAGCGCCCTGATACTCTTCATCGGTGAAGCTATTCTTCTTCCTCCTCTTCTTCGACGAAGAATAGCAGGACGGCGGCGCCGTCGGCATAATCGCTCGTTTCGACGAGCTTACCCAGGTAAGTCTCTTCATCATCACTGACGTAGTAATACAGCTCGCCTTCGTCGGTGATGTAGCCGATTTCGATTTCCTCTTCACTTTCTTCATCGTACGCGACGATGGTGCCATCGTCTTCTGCCCAACCAATCAGGACATCCTCGTCGTCGTAGATTTCCCCTTCATCGTAGTCGATCCATCCGAGGTATTCTTCCTCGTCTTCGGTGATGGCATAGATGTTGTCTTCTTCGTCGATCCGGCCGATCAATTCGTCCGGCGCAGATTCTTTACGTATGCGAAGTTGGATGGTCATTGAAAGGTCCTCCATAAATATTTTCTAATATTCCCCGGCCGTTCAAGATAATTTGTATGATTGCCGGGACATGTATGCTGACTTGATTGGACACGCTTATTGTATACGAGGTGCAAGAATTTGTCATCCCAAACGGGGTTAGCATTTGTTTAGTGGTTTGTTAATGGCCCATCCGCCGGGGTGGTTTATAACTGGCCTGAGTCGCCCCAGGTCTCCAGTAGGCGCTGGTAATCCGGGTCGGCGTAACGTTCCAGGGCGAAGGCCGGTGCGTAACCGGGCAGGGCAGAACCGGTGAGCACGCCGGCCAGCAGCTCGCCGGCCGCGCAGGCCGCCATCAGGCCAAAGCCCGACAGCGCTCCGATGACGTAAGCACCGGGAACGGGCAACCTGCCAATCAAGGGGCGGTTCTCGGGGGTGTGGCTGTAATACCCGCCGTCGATTTGGGGGCGCGCCATTTTGTCGACGTAGGCCCGCATGGCGGGGATCATGCGCGCCAGGCCGCGCAGGGCGACGTCCGGGAAGAAATGATCTTCAGGTAACGGCCAGATCGGCCGGGTTGGATAGGGACGATATTTCCACAGCACCAGGATGATCGGGCTGTGCGGGCCGCCTTCGGGGCGGGTGTGCAGGCCGGCGGGCAGCGCCTCCAGCAGGAAGCGGTTCTCTGGATCGTTTTCCAGGCTCTGGCGTTCTTCTTCCGACCAGTTCAAGGTCAATGCATCCGACCAGATGACCAGCGGCGCATCGCGTTTCAGAATACCGAGATGGTCTTTGACGGCCATTTTCAGGTGAAGCTCGTGTTGCACCGGCAGGTCGACGCCGAGCATGCGGGCGACCTCATCCAGCATCGGTCCGGCGGCATTGACGAACGAGGCCGTCTGGATACGGGTGCCGTCGCTCAATCGCACCCCGGCGACGCGGCCTTGCTGCAGTTCGACGCCGGCCACGCGCCCGCGCAGAAGCTGCACCCCGTGGGCGCGGCTTTGCTCCAGCAGGTACATGCCAAGCTGCTGGGCGCTGAACCAGCCGGCGCGCCGGGCGTGGAGAACGGCCACGACGTCCCTGGCAAGGTAGGGGAAATACGCCTGGATCATCCCCGGATCGAGCAGCAAGTCGGCGCCGCCCGGTTGGCCCTCGAAGCCTTCAGGAGGCGCCGGGGAGTAGGCCAGCGAACCGGCTCTGCCGGAGTGGACGCGCAGCGGGCCGGCGCCGAGCGCTGAGATCTCCCCGGCGGCCTGCTGCAGCGCCGGCACGGCAGCCGCATCGGCCGTGCAATACAGGTAGCCGCGGCGGTTGAGGTGAAAGGCGTTGCCGCTTTGCCGGGCCAGGGCCTCCATGCGGTCGATGCTGCGATTGACCAGCGCCACCATCGCCTCGCCCGGCCCGGGCCACCAGTTGCGGTAGCACTCCGACGAACGATCGGAGGTCAGGCTGAGCGGTGCATTCTCGTCCACCAGGAGCACGCCGGGTATGCGTTTTTCAACCGCCAGGGCATACGCGGTGCTGATGCCGGCAATGCCGGCCCCGCAAATGACGACCTCGGCTTGCATGGCGACGGTTATGCGTCTTCGATGGCGATGTAAATGCGTTTGTTGATTTTGCCCTTGCTCTTGTAATCGACCACGCGGATGCGCCCGACTTCGGAGGTGTTGTGTACGTGGGTGCCGCCATCGGCTTGCAGGTCCAGCCCGACGAGTTCCACCACGCGCACCTGCTGAATGCCTTCGGGGAGCAGGTTGATCTTGGTGCGGATCAAATCGGGGATCTGGAAGGCTTCCTCGCGCGGCAGGATGGCGACGCGCACCGGGTGGGCGGCAGCCACCTCGCGGTTGACCGCTTCCTGGATTTTATCGACCAGCTCGCGCTGCATGGTTTCAAATTCGAAGTCCATGCGCCCATCCAGCGGGTCCATATCGCCGCCGGTGACGGAAGCGCCATAATCACGGAAGACCACCCCGCACAGCACGTGTAAAGCGGTGTGAGTGCGCATCAATTTGTAGCGCCGGTCCCAGTCGAGCTGGCCGTGCAGGACCGCGCCAATGGCGGGCAGCGGGGTATCTCCTTCCACGAAATGGTACACCAGGTCGCCGGCCTTTTTGGCGCGCTGCACGGTGTAGGCAACCTCGCCGGCGGTCAGCGTGCCCCGGTCGGCGGGCTGGCCGCCGCCGCCGGGGTAGAAGGCGGAGCGGTCCAGGGCAATGCCACGATTGGCTTCGTCCAGGGCCACCACGGTGGCGTCGAAAGATTGTAGATAACTATCGGTCTGGTAGAGCAGTTCGGTCATGTTGAATCCTTATTTCGTCGAGTAGCCTGGTAGTTTTGTGGTCTTGTAGTGCATCCTGTTGGCAATTTTGCGTGGCTGGTGCATTGCACGTGTCCTTCGTGCATTGCACCTGGGAAACTTTTAACTGGCTGGCAAAGTGCGAACAGGTTAACGGTATCGCACTTTTTGAGCAGTGAGGGTAAAATGTGGTATCACCCCATATAATCGTGGGTGATAGATAGACATTGACAAATACGGGGT
>CAZQQJ010000002.1:0-263909 GCA_964595435.1 uncultured Anaerolinea sp.
TCACCCGCATGCCCCATGCTGGGGAGGTAAGCTCAGTTGCCTTCAGCCCGGATGGCAGGTATGTGGTTTCAGGTGGGGGCAATACTGCCCGGGTATGGGATGCAGCCAGCGGGGTGGAAATCGCCCGCATGACCCATGATGATCGGGTGACCTATGTTGCCTTCAGCCCGGATGGGCGCTATGTGGTTTCGGGGAGTGGGGACAATACTGCCCGGGTGTGGGAAGCAGCCAGCGGGAAAGAGGTCGCCCGCATGACCCATGCTGGGGCGGTATACTCAGTCGCCTTCAGCCCGGATGGCAGGTATGTGGTTTCGGGTGGGGACACTACTGTCCGGGTGTGGGATGCGGCCAGCGGGAAGGAAATCGCCCACATGACCCATGATGGGGCGGTATACTCAGTCGCCTTCAGCCCAGACGGGCTCTACGTTGCCTCGTTGGGTAATGTTCACACCGCCCGCGTCTGGCCTTGGCGTCCCGAGGACCCGATCGCCCGCGCCTGCCAGCGTTTGCCGCGCAACCTGACGCGTGCCGAGTGGGCCCAGTACATCGGTGATGCGCTGCCTTACCAGGCGGCATGCTCCAATTTGCCCATTGAGCTAGAACCCACGCCAACTCCAACACCGTATCCGACATTTACTCTTACACTGATAGGACCATCCCCAACACCATACCCCTTTCCTATAGAGGTCTATCCTACGCCATACCTTTTGCCGGGTGAGCCCTATCCCACCCCATATCTTACACCATGAGCGGGCAAAGGTGAAATGACAGCCAAGTAATCAGGCAAAGTGCGAACCCAGTGATTATTTTGCCAGAGATGCCGATCTGAAATGACTGACGAACCTCCTCCCATCCACACCTCCGGCGGCGCCCACATCTCCGGCGATGTCCATACCCAGGGCGGCGACTTCGTCGGGCGTGATAAGTATGTTATCGAAGGCGAAACTGCCCACGACGTGGCCGGGCTGCCCAACCCCTACCTGGGGCTGCGCAGCTTCACTTACGAGGACCGGCGGGCGTATGCCGGGCGGGAGGGATTGGTAGACGAGGCGCTGGAGGAATTGGCCGATCCTGCTGCGCCGCTTGGACTGCTGTTCGTCACCGGGGCGAGCGGCAGCGGCAAGTCCTCCTTTGCCCAGGCGGGGCTGTTGCCCGAAATGGAGAAATACTACCAGGCCCGCCATCGCCAGGCGGCGCGAGCTGTCTTCCGCCCGTCGAACGATCCGCTGGCGCGGCTGGCGGATGCCCTGCTGCAACTGGGGTTGGGGGAGGGTGCCGCAGCCGCCGTGCGCAACCTGGCTCCTCAGGAGTTTGCCTCCTGGCTGGGCGAGCATACCCCCGCCGGGCAGGTGAACCTGCTGGTGATCGACCAGTTCGAGGAGGCCTTCAGCCAGTCGTCGGCGGAGAAGCGGGGGCGCTTCTTCGACCTGCTGGCCGGGCTGGGCGATTTCACGCTCACCCGCACGCACGCCATCGCCACGCTGCGCACCGACTTCCTGGACGAGTTGTTCCAGGTGCCGGCGCTGTGGGGGATGGCCAAGGGCGGCATCGAGCTGCGCGCCATGCGTGTAGATGAATTGAAAGAAGCCATCGCTCGCCCGTTGCAGGCCGCCAGCCTGGCCGACCCGCGCTACGCCCAACGGCGTTTCGAGGCGGAACTGATCGAGCGCCTGGCGCAGGACGCCGTGCAGGATGCCGCCTACCTGCCGTTGCTGCAGGTGACGCTGCAAGAGTTGTGGAACGGCGGCGAGCTGCGCCTGAGCCGCTACAGCGGGCTGGCCGACGCCATCCGCCAGCGCGGCGATGCGGTTTACGCTTACGAAGATTACGATAGGAGCCAGCCGCAGAGACCGCGCCCGGAGGCCGACCAGGCCGAGCTGTTGGCGGTCCTGCTCGACCTGGTGAACGTCTCGGTCGACGAAGATGCGCGGCGGGACGTGCGCCGGCGGCGCCCCCGGGCCGAAGTCGAGGGAGGATCGCCGCGGCGGAGACGGTTGGTCGCCGACCTGATCAATGCCCGGCTGCTCAGCAGCGGGAGCGAGATGCAAGCGGGGGACGTCGTCGAGACGGTGGACATCGTTCACGAGGCGCTGCTCACGAATTGGGACCTGCTGCGCAAAGCGGTGGCGGAGAAACGGCAGGCTCTGCAGCAGCGGGCGCGCTTCGAGCAGAACCTGGCGGAATGGCTGGGACGCGGGCGCAACGATGCATATCTGGTGTCTGGGGTGCGGCTGGCGGAAGCATGCCAGCTGGCGCAGTCTGGTGACATTGCTCTGCGCTCACCGGAAGCGTGCGGGTACCTGGAAGCCAGCCAAGCCGCGGCGGAGCGGGAGGCGGCGGAGCGCGAGGTGCAACGCCAGCGCGAGCTGGAACAGGCGCAGAGGCTGGTCCAGACGCAAAAGCAACGGACGATGGTGCTGGCGGTCGGGTTAGGGGTGGCTATTCTGCTAATTCTGTTGTCATTCTGGCTGTATGGTCAGTCGCAGGCTAACCTGGGGGATGCGCAGCGGCGCGGCACGCAGGCGGCGGCGAATGCGGCCACAGCCGTGGCCGAGCGCGAACGCGCCGATACGGAACGTGAGCGCGCCGAAACCCAGGCGCGTATTAACCTGGCTCGACGTTTATCAGCCCAGGCGCAAACGGTGTGGAACGAGGGAATGGATTTGCAAACTCTTGCTGTGCTGTTGGCTGTTCAATCCACGCGCCTATCTCCATCGAATTTTGAGGCCATACAGATACTTCAAAGTAATACCCTGGCGCGGCCGGTAGCCAGCCTGACTCATAAGGGAAGGGTCGGGACCGTTGCCATCCGCCCAGATGGGCGGTATGTTGCTTCAGGGAGTGAAGACGGTGCCGTTTGGGTCTGGGACGCAAGTAGCGGACAGGTAATCGCTCGTATGGCCCATGATGGCGGCGTGACCTCTCTTGCCTTCATGCCGGATGACGAGCGTCTGGCTTCAGGGAGCATCGACGGGACCATCCGGATATGGGAAATATCTAGCGAAACAGAAATTGCTCGCATGCAACACAGCGGTAACGTTACTTCTGTTGCCATAAGTGAGGAGGGTATCTATCTTGTCTCGGCCAGCACAGATCATACTGCTCGGGTGTGGAATGCGACCGGCGGCGAAGAGATAGTCCGTAAGACCCATGAGGATATCGTCAAAACAGTCATTATCAGTCCAGATGGGCGGTACGTGGCTTCGGCAAGCGAAGATGGCGTGATCCTGATATGGGGCACCGCTAGTGGTAAAGAAGTTACTCGCGTGATACATGGTGGAGTGACCTCTATCGCCTTCAGCCCGGATAGCCTTTCCTTAGCATCAGGAGGACATGACGGTGACGCCCGAGTATGGGATGTATCCACCGGTAAGGAAGTTGCCAATCTGCATCATCTTTATTGGGTGAATTCTGTCGCTTTCAGCCAGGATGGTAAGTATGTGGTTTCGGGGAGTATGGACAAAACCGTGCGGGTGTTGGATGTGGCTAACAGGAAGGAAATCATCCAGATGACCCATGATGATGCGGTGCGGTCCGTTGCCTTCTGCCCGGATGGCAGGCATGTGGTTTCGGGAAGCGATGATCAAACCGCTCGCTTGTGGGAAGTATCCAGTGGGAAGGAAGTCGCCCGCATAACCCATTATGAGGGGGTAGCTTCCCTCGCTTTGAGCAGGGATGGCAAGTATATTGTTTCAAGCGGGGGTGTGATCGCTCGAGTATGGGAAGCCTCCAGTGTGCAAGAAGCCGCACATATGATCCAGGATGATGTTATATTGGCTGTTGCCGCCAGCCCGGATGGCAAATACGTACTCTCCGGGAGTGTTGATCATATTGCCCGAATATGGGATGTGACCAGCGGTAAGGAAATTGCCCGCATGATTCATGATCAGCAGGTGTCATTCGTCGCTTTCAGCCCGGATGGTAGATATGCCATCTCAGCGAGCAATGACGAGACGGTCCGGGTGTGGGACGCGGCCAGTGGGCAAGAAATCTCGCGTATGCCTCATCATGGCCAGACCAGCTCGATCGCGTTCAGCCCGGATGGCCGGTACATAGCTTCCGGAAGTGAGAAAAATACTGTTCAGGTGTGGGAAGCAATCAGCGGGCAAGAAATTTCCCGTATGCCTCATGATGGGGAGATCAGATCGATTGCTTTCAGTCCAGATGGCCGGTACCTGGCTTCGGGGGGGGAAGACAAAATCGCCCGGGTGTGGGATGTGACCAGCGGGCAAGAAATTTCCCGTATGCCTCATGATGGGGAGGTCAGTTCGATCGCTTTTGGCCCGGGAGGCAGGTACGTGGTCTCTGGGAGTGTAGATAAAACTGCTCGGGTGTGGGAGTCGGCCAACGGGCAACAAATATCCTGGATGGCCCATGATCAGGAAGTGACCTCTGTTGCCTTCAGCCCGGATGGCCGCTATGTAGCTTCCGAGAGTCGCGGCGAGCCTGCACGGGTGTGGGATGTAGCCAGCGGGCAAGAAATCGCCCGCATGCCCTATGACAACGTGATGCATAAGCAGACCTCTGTCGGTTTCAGCCTGGATGGAAAAAATCTAGTTTCGTGGGGTTATCCAGGTACGATCCGTGTATGGGATGCGGCCAGTATGCAAGAAATTGCCCGCATGCGACAACGCTATGAGGTATACAAGGCCGCCTTCAGCCCGGACGGCCGCTATGTGGTGTCCGGGGGCCTGGACAGCACTGTCCGTATCTGGCCCTATCGTCCCGAAGACCTGGTCGTCCGCGCCTGTGAGCGCCTGCTACGCAACCTGACGAGTGCTGAGTGGCAGCAGTATATCGGCGATGCGCTGCCCTACCAGGCGGTGTGTCCCAATTTGCCCATCGAGCCAGAACCCACACCGACCCCATTACCATCTCCAACCCCCACTCCCACACCGACAAAGCCATCTCCAACACCATATCCGTTGCCGGAAGAGTCATATCCCACGCCATATCTTTTGCCGGGCGAGTCCTATCCCACCCCATATCTTACACCATGAGCGGGCAAAGATGAGATGACTGCCAAGTAATCAGGCAAAGTGCAAATCCGGTGATTATTTTGCCAGAGAGGCCGATCTGAAATGACTGACGAACCCCCTCCCATCCACACCTCCGGCGGCGCCCACATCTCCGGCGACGTCCATATCCAGGGCGGCGACTTCGTCGGGCGTGATAAGTATGTTATCGAAGGCGGAGCCGCCTACGACGTCTCTGGCCTGCCCAACCCCTACCTCGGCCTGCGCAGCTTCACCTACGACGACCGCCAGGCGTATGCCGGGCGGGAAGGGCTGGCCGCCGAAGCGCTGGAAAAGCTGGCCGCCCCCGGCGCGCCGCTCGGCCTGCTGTTCGTCACCGGGGCGAGCGGCAGCGGCAAGTCGTCCTTTGCCCAGGCGGGACTGTTGCCCGAAATGGAGAAATACTACCAGGCCCGCCATCGCCAGGCGGCGCGGGCTGTCTTCCGCCCGTCGAACGATCCCCTGGCGCGTCTGGCGGACGCCCTGCTGCAGCTTGGTCTGGGGGAGGGTGCAGCAGCCGCCGTGCGCAACCTGGCTCCTCAGGAGTTTGCCTCCTGGCTGGGCGAGCATACCCCCGCCGGGCAGGTGAACCTGCTGGTGATCGACCAGTTCGAGGAGGCCTTCAGCCAGTCGTCGGCGGAGAAGCGGGGGCGCTTCTTCGACCTGCTGGCCGGGCTGGGCGATTTCACGCTCACCCGCACGCACGCCATCGCCACGCTGCGCACCGACTTCCTGGACGAGTTGTTCCAGGTGCCGGCGCTGTGGGGGATGGCCAAGGGCGGCATCGAGCTGCGCGCCATGCGTGTAGATGAATTGAAAGAAGCCATCGCTCGCCCGTTGCAGGCCGCCAGCCTGGCCGACCCGCGCTACGCCCAACGGCGTTTCGAGGCGGAACTGATCGAGCGCCTGGCGCAGGACGCCGTGCAGGATGCCGCCTACCTGCCGTTGCTGCAGGTGACGCTGCAAGAGTTGTGGAACGGCGGCGAGCTGCGCCTGAGCCGCTACAGCGGGCTGGCGGACGCCATCCGCCAGCGCGGCGACGCGGTGTACGCCTACGAAGATTACGACAGGAGCCAGCCGCAGAAACCGCGTTCGGAGTCAGACCAGGCCGAACTGCTGGCGATCCTGCTCGACCTGGTGAACGTCTCGGTCGACGAGGATGCGCGGCGGGACGTGCGCCGGCGGCGGACCAGGGTGGAGGTGGAGCAGGGATCGCCGCGCCGGGCGCGCCTGGTGGCGGATTTGCTCACGGCGCGCTTGCTCAGCATGGGGGGCGAGGCGCAGGGTGGGGAAGAGGTCGAGACGCTGGACATCGTGCACGAAGCGCTGCTGACGAACTGGGACCTGCTGCGCAAAGCGGTGGCGGGCAAACGGCAGGCTCTGCAGCAGCGGGCGCGCTTCGAGCAGAACCTGGCCGAATGGCTGGGGCGCGGGCGTGACGAGGCCTACCTGATGGCCGGGGTGCGCCTGGCGGAAGCCCGCCAGCTTGCCCAGGCGGATGACATCGCCCTGCGCTCGCCGGAAGCGCGCGGCTACCTGGAAGCCAGCCTGGCGGCGGCCGAGGCGGAGCAGCGCCGCGAACTGGAGCGGGCGCGCCAACTGGCGCAAACCCAACGGCAGCGCACGATGGTGCTGGCGGGCGGGTTGGGGGTGGCGGTTTTGCTGATTTTGCTTTCCTTCTGGCTGTACGGGCAGTCACAGACCAACCTGAGTGACGCACAGACGCGCGGCACGCAGGCCGCCGCCAACGCCTCCACGGCCACCAGCGCCCTGGGGCTTTCCGAAGCGCGCGGCACGCAGGCTGCCGCCAATGCTGCTACGGCCACCAGCGCTCTGGGCCTCTCCGAAGCGCGCGGCACCCAGGCCGCCGCGCAGCAGGCAGCCGCCGAGACCGAACGCGCCCGCGCCGAGACGCAGGCCGGCATCGCCCTGGCCCGCCAGTTGGCCGCCCAGGCGGGGGACCTTTGGAACAGAGGTGACGTTTCCCAAAAGGTCGCGGCTGTGCTGCTCGCCGTTCAATCGATGCGCATGTTCCCCTTTGTGGATGCCGCCTTGCCCTTGCAAAACAACACCCTGGCGCCCACGCTGTCCCGGCTGTCCCACCAAGGAGCAGCCTTGACGGTCGCCTTCAGCCCGGACGGTCGCTTTACCGCCTCCGGCGGCGCGGACGGCCTCGCCCTGGTCTGGGATGTCGCCAGCAGAAAGGAAATCGCTCGCCTGTCTCACGAAGCGGCGGTGACGGCCCTCGCTTTCAGCACCGAGGGGAACTACCTGGCCACGGGCAGCGGCGACGGCCGCGTAACGGTGTGGGAAGTCGCCACCCGCCGGGAAATTGCCCGCAAGGTTCTCGACAGCCCGGTGGTGGCTGTCTTCTTCAGCCCGGATGGCCGCTCCGTCGTCTCGGGCAGCTACGGCGGCGAACTCCTGGTCTGGGAAGCAGCCAGCGGCGCCGAAACCGCCCGCATGGCCCACGAAGAGACGGCCGTACATGCCATTGCCTACGGCCTGGACGGAAAATACCTGGCCACGGCCGGGGCGGATCACACGGCCCGCGTGTGGGATGCAGCCAGTGGGCGAGAGATCGCCCGCATGGCCCACGAAGGGGAGGTGACCGCGGTCGCCATCAGTCCGGATGGCCGCTACCTGGTTTCGGGAGGCTATGAAGAGAACATCCGTACCTGGGATTTGGTCAGCGGCGTGGAAATAGTCCGCTTTCCGCATGGGAATTTTGTGAATTGCGTCGCCTTCAGCCCGGATGGCCGTTACGTGGCGTCGGGAGGTTGGGATCGCACTGCCCGCGTATGGGACGCCGCCAGCGGCCAGCAGATTGCTCGCGTGGCTCACGACGGCGCGGTGTTTGCCGTCGCCTTCAGCCCGGATGGCCGTTTTGTGATCTCGGCCAGCGGAGACGGCACCGCCCGCGTCTGGAATGCGTCCAGCGGCGCCGAAGTCGCCCGCATGACCCACGCCGGGATGGTGAATTTCGCCGCCTTCAGCCCGGATGGGCGTTACGCCATCTCCGGGAGCGATGACGGCGCCGCCCTGATCTGGGAGGCGGCCAGCCGGCCGGAAATCGCCCGCCTGAGCCACGCTGCCCCGGCCACCTTTGCCGCCTTCAGCCCGGATGGCAGGCAGGTGTTCTCGGCCAGCGAAGACGGTTTCATTCGCCTGTGGCAGTTGGATACCGGGCAGGAAGTCGCCCGGTTGGCGCTCGATGGCGAGGTGTATGCGATCGCCATCCGCCCGGATGGCCGTTACGCTGCTATGGGCCTGACGGACGGGAGCATTCGAGTATGGACAATTGCCGGCGGCCAGGATGTCGCCCGCATGGCCCACAATCAAACGGTGTTGTCGGTCGCCTTCAGCCCGGATGGAAAGTACCTGGTTTCGGGCAGCAACGATTACACCGCCCGGGTGTGGCAGGTGGAAGGCGGGCGGGAAATAGTCCGCCTGGAACACGATGCAGGCGTGGCCTCGGTCGCTTTCAGCCGGGATGGGCGCTACGTGGTTACCGGCGGCGGTGTGACGGCCCGGCTGTGGGAGGTTTCCAGTGGGGCGGAAATCGCCCGCCTGGTTCACGATGAAGTCATCGGCTCCACCGCCATCAGCCCGGACGGGCGTTACGTGGTCACCGGCGGCATGGCGCTCGTCCGTTTGTGGGAGGTGGCCAGCGGCGAGGAAATCGCCCGCCTGGCGCATCAGGGCATCCTCGACTCTGCCGTCGCTTTCAGCCTGGATGGGCGTTACTTTGCTTCGGGGGGCGACGATGGAACTGTCCGTATCTGGGAGGTTCCTGGCGGCCCAGAGATCGCCCGCCTGGCTCATGACGGCGGAATCAGGTCGCTCGCCTTCAGCCCGGACGGCCGTTACCTGGTTTCTGCAAGTGCTGACGGCACCGCCCGGGTCTGGCTCTGGCGCCCCGCCGACCTGATCGCCCGCGCCTGCCGGCGCCTGCCGCGCAACCTGACCCTCGCCGAATGGCGCCTCTATATCGGTGATGTGCTATCCTATCAGGCGGTATGCCCCGATTTGCCGCTGGTGGCGGAGCCTACGCCGACTCCTGCGCCTGCGCCGTGAGCCGGGAGACGCGCGAGTTGAAACCTGTCAGTCAGAGAATGGCCAGCAATTCAACGGGTTGGATCACTGCCAGGGGTGCTGGCTGGTAATCCCGCACGTTACGAGTGAGCAAGTAATCGGCCCGGATTTGCAGGGCGGCGCTCATTTGCACGGCATCTTCAAAATCCCGGTAGGGCAGGTTGAGAGCCTGTTCAATTCAGGGTTAAATCTCGATTTCGATCCCTGCCTCTTCTCCATCCGGGAAGCCAGCCTGGTAGCCATATCGCCGCTTCAAATCGGCGTGGCTCCAGATGCTATTGCGCGTGCTGCGATAGTTGAAGAACAATTGCAGTGTCTCACCTCCCGCGGTGAGCACCCGCGCCACCGTTTCCTGGTCGGGGTGCTTGAAGATCGAACCGTTGGTAGAGAAGACGTACTGGCGGCAGTCCACCTTCTCGAGCAGCTCCCGGTTGGTGGTGTATTTGCTGCCGTGGTGCGAGATTTTGTACAGATCGATGCGGGTCTTGCCCCCGGGCGAAAGCTGCTCGAAGGCTGCCACCAGCGCATCGGCGTGGGCGTCCGCCGCCAGCAATGCCCGTTTGCCATCGAACTCGGCCAGCAAGGCGATGCTGCTGGCGTTGGCCTCGGACCCATCTGGCTCGAATTCCGTCTCGGCCAGCGCCGGCACATCGGGCAATTCCGGCGGTGCAAAGGAGACCGGCTCGCGCACATCGTCGTTTGCCGGCAGGCGCCGTCTTGGGGCGAGATTGGCTGCCCGCACCTCCTCATCCCACTTTGGCCGCAGCTCGGCCAGCGCCTCCCGCGTGGGCGAGAGCAGGGTAATTTCCATCCCGCCTGCCAGGGTGAAATGGGGCAATTCGCCGCTCTCTGGCAGGCAGACTGCTTTGCCGTCGAAAGCGCGGTTCCACGGCCAGTTCAATTTGCGGATGCGCTGGGTGAGTTTTTCTCCTTGCAGTGCGCCGAAAGGCACCAACCCGCCCGGTTTGGCGGGCAAATGGGCGTACCCATTGAACCACAAGTCATCTACCACGAAGCCCGGTTTGTCTTTTTGCAGCAGGCCCAATACCCCTTCAATATGGTCGCGGTCGATGTGGCTGATCACCAGCAAATCCAGGTGGCGCTGGCCAGGCAGAAGTTTCGCCAGTTCGGCGGAGATTGCCGTGCGCGTCCCGGCTGTACCGCCGTCGACCAACAAGCGGTTGGTCGCCTGTGCCCCCTTACCGTATTCGATCCAGATGGCGTCGCCAAAGCGAGCCGGAAGAAACTTGATCTTGAACATGGTTCCTCCATAACGTCAGGTCAAGAATCGCTTTGCATGGCAGATTGAGTCCCTCCATCTGCTATTCAGTATAGCAAATCAGGAGTGTAAATACAAGCGGAGGTGGGTATCTGCAAGATGGTGGAAGTGAAGAACGCCGCTTTCGTGCCAGCCAGCCCGCTGCTGGCCGGCGCCGGTTTCTATCTGCTCAACACCTCCGCCGGAATTGCCGCCTGACCTGGATCTGGGACGGTAAAACCTTCGCCGCGCCTTAATACCATCCCCTGAAACCACACCCTAAGGGTCTGCGAGACCCTTAGGGTGTGCAGCCGGGGTCGCTGATCCCGGTTACAGACGCGCCGCCGGGTCGCCCAGCAGCAGTAGATTGCCCAGGTCCTTCTGCGCCGCCCACAGCGAAAGGATTTCCTGCGGCGGAGCACTCATTCCGAAATCGAGATTTTCCTGCATCTCCATCCATTGCACCGCCAGGCTGGTATATTCGTCCTGGCGGGCGCTCAACGCCGCGCCGATGCGTTTTCCGTTCAGGATCGAGCGGATCAGCCGTTGGAAAACGCGCAGCAGGGGCGGCTGGCGCTGCTCTGCGCCAGAGGCAAACTGCCACATCGGTCCGGCCAGCCCGAGCATACCCGGCGAGCCGCCCATTCCAAGCCAGCTCCACGCCAGGCGGGAGATGAACGCCTCATCGCGGCCAGACCGTACATAGTCCCACGGCAGATCGCTCGGGCTGCTGCCGGGCATGGCGGGTCCGGCCGGCGTGCCCAGGCTGTAGGCGCCAAAGTGCAAGATGAATGGCCCCTTGCGGCCGGTAGATTTTTCCACATCTTCCCACCCGAAAGCCTGCTCCACCTGGATGCCGCTGGTCGCTTGAGGGCCGGGCCAGCCAGCGCACACCATCCGCCCTTGCACCGCTTCCTGCCAGGAGTCTGAGGCGGGCAGCACGGCGCTATGCCCGGTCAGAAACAGCAAGTCAGGGCGCTGGACGTTCGCCAGGTGAGCCAGCGCCGCTTTGTTCGCCTCGTTGTCTGTGACCAAATCGGCCGTATAACCAGGCATCTTTTGCCGGTCTGGTGAGGCCTGGTAAAATAATGGCCTGACGAAATCATCTTGCCAGCGCCAGGTGAAAAGATCGTTTTCATGGCGCGGAGCGAAGAAAACCGCCTGGCGGCCTTCAGGCGTGGCGCGCTGACTCTCGGCGTTCCGCACATTGTGGGCATAGGCCTCGTAGAGGTCGAAATTCGGAAACCACAGCCTCCCCACGGCGTAATGGTCCGAAAGCCGCGCCTGAAACTCGAAGGGCATCTCGCCGGGGCTGCCCGCCAGCAGGAGGTAATAGGGTAGTTTGTCGGGGTACACTTCGCCGGGGCTGGCGCCGTGCCGCCCCAGGAAGTTCAGCGGGCTTTCGCCGGAGCGATACCCCTCTTCGCCGCGATACAGGCGGAAACGGTTGCCTGCCTGCTGGTTGCGCAGCTCGAGCAGCGGCGCCAGCCCGTCCAGGATAATCTTCACCTGCAGTTCCGCCATCGCCTCCGGCAGCACCAGTCCCCAGCCAGCCTGCGCCAGGTCCTGGTCATCGATGATATTTCCCACACCGTAGTGCATTTCGCTGCGCTTGTTGCTCAGGAATTGCAGGATTTTTCGCTGTTCGGGGTCGATCCGGTCGGCGCGCACGGCGCTCGCCAGTTGCCTGTTCGGCACCGGCGGCAGCGCGTAGCGCCCGGTGTTGAAGTCTACCCCGCTGGGAAACCAATGCGTTTCAGGAGAAGGCATCTCGAATGTGGGCTGGGGTATCTCCTGGGTCGCTTCCAGCGCGCCTGGGGCAGTTTTCGGGGGCCCGGCAGCTTCTTCCACTTCCTCGGCTTTGCCGGGTTCGGGGCGAGGCTGCGCGGGTGGCTTGCGCACCCGCGGCGCCCTGGCCAGCTTGCGGACCTCTTTTTCGCTGGCAAAATCCTTCAGCGTAGGGCGCTGCCAGCCGGCAGGCGGCTGGCGCAGCGGCGCATCCGGGTCTACCGGCAGGCGCGTCGCCGGGTCGCCCAGCAGGATATAGGTCTGGGCATCCAGCACCTCCCGCATGCGCAGGTCCAGTTCATACATCTCGATTGGCTGGTTGTAGAACTCTTTTTGCTGCAGCGTGTCAGAAAGGCGCGCCGAAAGCAGCGCCGCCCGCTGGTTGATCCATTCCATCGCCATACCGACGGTGTAGCCCAGCATCAACCGCTCCAGCACGTTGTCGAACAGGGTCGGCGACTCGCTACTGGTCGTGCTGTCTTGCTGCTCGTGGGTCAGGCTGTCCTCGCCGCCGCCGAAGACAAAGCTCCAACCGCGCTCGGTCAGCCCGATGACTGCCAACGCCCCACCGTTGGGGTGCCCGAGCAGGCGTTGCGGCAGCGCGCTCACGAAGGGCTGTGGCGCCAGCGCCACGTCTTTCTCTGTCCGGAACTGGAATTTATCCCACTGTGGCACACCCGCCGTGAAAGGCCCATACATGAAGGCCATCAGGCCCAACAGGCGCGCCGTATCGGGCACATCCTGGGCGGCGAAGCTTTGCTCGAATTTGATTTCTGTGCCCTGGCCAGGCCAGTCCTGTGTCACCAGCGCCCCGGTGGTCTTTTTGAGACTGCGCGTGAGCTTTGTCCCATACCAGGTGAACGCCTGGCTGGCGGAAAGCAGCACCGCTGGTGTCTCCGCCCCGCCCAGCAAACCTGCCAGGCGGGCCTTGCTCCCTGCATCTCCCAGGGCGCCGTCGATGATCCAGTTGGGTGCCTTGCTTTTCATCCGTTCCAGCAAGGGCCGCGCCAGCCGGTCGTGGCTGGCCTGGGTGGCCGGGTCATTCGCATGGCGCGGGGCGAACACCGCTGCCCGGTTGGGCAGCAGCGGCAGCTTGCCGCTCTCGCAGGCTGCCACGCTCAGGGCATAACGGGCATATTCGCGGCGCGTTACGAAGGCAATGCGTCCCACAGCGTACTGCAAATCCAGCGCCGCCTGGAAATCGAACGGTACTTCTTGCGGACCGGCGGCAATCAGCAGATAATAGGGCACTTTCTCCGGGTTGAGCATGCCATACCCTGCCCCATTGCGCCGCAGGAAGTTCTGGGCGCTCTCGCCCGGGCGGTAGCCATCCGGCCCGCGGAAGATCTTGAACAGTGGCCGGCCCTTCTTTTCCGCCTGTTTCTTGCGCAACTCCCATAGTGGGCCCAGCGCCTTCAGCAGCGCCTCGGCCTCGTCTTTTGCCATTCGGGCCGGCAGCACCAGCCCCCAGCCGGTTTCTTCCAGGTTGATGCCCAGTTCGGCCGGGGTGCGGAAAGTCTGGTTGCGTTCTCGCCAGGCGGCGTTGGCCTGGCGCACCGGCATCACCAGCCGGTCGTGGGTCAATTCGTACCAGGTCACGCCGCGCCGGCGATCATCCCGCACGATATAGGCCAGGGTCAGCAGGTGCACCGTCTGCTGGTCCAGCCCGAAATCACTCTCCTGGCCTTCCATCGCCTGGTTGCGCAGACCTTGCGGCGTGGTCAGGCGCAGCTCGATCCAATCTCGCAGGTCGCGCTGCCGCTTGCCCGAGGTTTTTTCCACCCAGGCGATCTTGTCGTCGTAATAATCGCGCAGCGCGTTATCCACCGAACCCAGGCTCTGTACGTCGGCCTTGGTGATGCGGTTGTCCTCTGCTGCATTCGAGCCTAGTTTGCCCCGCCTGGCCTTGCGAAAAAACCCTGGCTCGGCGATGGCTTTCCCCTGTGGCCATTTGGTTTCCCACAGTCGCTGGCACACTACCTGGAGCTGCACCGGCTCGACGAACGGGCCGGGTTTGTTCACTACCTGGTTGTTTTCCAGCACCGACATCCGGCTGAGCTGTTCGATCAGCCAGTTGGCGGCGCCTGCCTGGAAGCTGACTCCGTAGCGCCGCGCCGGCCGGCGAATGGCTTCACCGGCTGCTTCCTTGCCCAGCAGCTCCAGGCGGAATCGAGCGCTCAACCGCTCGGGGAAATAGCCCAGGTAGGGCTCCAGCATGGCCACGAAATCTTCGCGCATGGCAAACACGGCCCAGTTCTGCGCCTCGTTCAACAACAGTGAGAGCTGGTCGAAGAAACCTAGCTTGACCAGCTGGTCGAGTGGGTCCAGGTTGAGCACTTCCTCGAACTGGTCGAAGATCAACAGGCGGCGCGCACGCTTCGCCTTCGTCTGGTCAGACATCCTGGCAGCGCGGTCGTTAACGTAACGCACCAGCCCGTCCCGGCTGGCGCTCAATGCCGCCAGTTCCTTCGTGGGCAGGCGTTTTTTCTCGTCGAGGTCTTTGCCGGCCTCCCAATAGATCAGCGCCGAGAGGGCGTAGCGGTTGCTTTCCTGCAGGTCGATGCTTTCCTGTGAGCCGGGTACCTGGTCCACGCGCACCGGCGGCAGTGGGAGAAAACCCTCTTTGTCCAGTGCAGGCACCAAGCCGGCCTGCAGCAAGGAGGTTTTCCCTGCACCGGAAGGCGAGTGCAGCAGCACCACCCGGCGCGGCCGCACCAGGCGGCACAAGTACTCCAACTCTTGATTGCGTCCGAAAAGCGGCTCGCCGGTTCGAAAGGGGCGCGGCCCGACATACGGTCCGCTGGGCGGTTCGTCCGGCGGGCGTTCGCTTGAATTTGGAGTAAGCGCATCCGGCGGGGTGTTCATGGGTGCCTCACTTGGGAAGGTGATCCTGCAATTCCTTGAGAAATTCCGCCGGGCTGCCCCAGTACAGGTTGAAGCTTTGCCTGGTGTAGAATTTTTCCAGGAATTTGCGTGCTCGCTCCGGTTGCAGGTGGTCGTCGCCCGGCTGGATCTGCACCGCCAGCGAGTCGTAACCTTTTTCCAGGCTGCGCAGACTGCGGCGCTGTTCGTTCAAGATGCTGCGAAATAGCATGCGGAAGTTCCAGTCGCTGGTCTGAAAACCCAGGAAGAGCAGTGAATTTTGCACCCATTCATCATCCAGCACCTGTGGCAGCAGCACCGTGTTGGTGGGGTTATTGATCCACATCAGAAAATCGAAATAGTCGTCCTCTGCCAGCACAAGGGATGCCGGTTCGTCGAAACGGCCGAATAAATGATACACCAGCGGCTTCTTCACCGTGGGCGAGAGGGTATGGATGTCATTGGCGCGCAGTTTGTTTTTCTCACGCAGGCGCGTGTTCCAGCAGAAATACAGCGAAACTGGCTCCTTCCTGGGCTTGTCGGGCCACTCCTCCTCCAACGCGTCTTCCAGCAGCCGGTCAGGGGTAGTGGAAATGTACACTTTGAATGGCAGTCGCGCCAGGATGCGGTGCGGGTCGAGCGGGTTTGCCTGGCGGCGCTGGCGGCCTGCCGCCGAGACAATCTTGTCCAGCAGCGCCGCCTGCTGCTTGGCGTCCATTTCGTCCATATCGGCCTGCAGCAACTCGGCTGTCAGCAGTTCAGGGTGGCGCTGCCGTACCTCATTCACCAGGTAGCGTACCAGTTCGTCCACCGGCGCCACCGCGTCCGGTTTGGTAGACACATACTGCATCACCTGGGGGAGCTGATCCTGCTCGTGTGCCGCCAGGGGAAAACCGGTCTTTTCCGCCCAATCGCGAGCAATCTGCCGCGGCGATCCCAACAGGCTGTCTAACAGCCCGCTGCCCAGCACCGGCGTGCAGCGTTTGCTATTGATTGCTCCCAGGATGCTCTGCCAGAAATTTTGCTCACTCACTGAGGCGTGAATGCCGGTCTGGTACCACAGCCGTCCCCCTTTCAGGCGCATATACAGCACCGGCGTCCACCAATCGTCCTCGTGCAGGATCTCCTGGCGGGCGGCAGCCATTGCCCGGTCCACCTGCCCGTCTTTGAGCAGTTCTTTGAAGAAAGCCGGCACGAACTTCTTCATTGAACTCATCGAGACGTTTCCCTGCATCCCTACCACTGCCAGGACGCCGGCCTCCACCAGCAGCGGGCCGAGCGCCGAAAGCGCTCCGCCATCTTTACTGTGTGCTGTCTGTCCATCGCCCGCGCTCTGGCATGAGACCAAAACCACCAACCGCGGCCGCTGGCTGGCCGGTTCATTGTGGATAGCATCCGCCAAGTCCTGCCCGTCGACGCGCTTCAAATGTCCCTGGTCGTCTTCCAGGATCACCACTGGCTTGCGCAGGCTGTCTTCACGCTTGATATCGGTAGCCAACAGCGCTCCGTGGCATACCAGCAGCAGGACGTCGTAGCCTTGTTTCAGTTCGCCGCGGATGTTTTCCAGGGTGGGGCGCTCTGCGCTGGCTTTGCGGCTTTCCAGGGAGGTGATTTGCGCTACCCCTTGCAAGCCTTGTTCAGCGCGCTCGATCTCGCCGGCTACGTCCACGCGCGCCAGGCGTACGCTGGCGGTGACCACCGCCGGCCCCTGGCGTTCGCGATGGGTGTTAAGCGTGTAGCCATTGGCGGCTTCCAACTCCACCGGGCTGGAAACCGCCAACAGAGCGCGCAGTGTCTGCTTGGGGCGCAGTTCTACCGGGCTGCGATCCTTGCTGTACAGGAAGCGAGAGAGCGGCACGTTTTCGTTTGCGGCCAGTGGGCCGCCGCCGGGGTGCTGCAGCGTCTCCCACTTCAGGGCGTGCAGTTCCGCCGCGCTGCTGTCGATCGCCAGCCGTACTCGCAGCGCCAGGCCGTCCTTCTGCACGGTCGCCAGGTGTACAGCGTATTCCTGTGCCAGTTGTGCTTCGGCGAATAGCGCATCTGTCAGCGCCTTTCCGTAGGCCTGGGGTTGTTCCTGCGGATCGGGCAACACGCCGAAGTCGAACCGCGCCTTGCCGCTCACCGTCTGCGGGGTGATGAACTCGTCGCTGCGATCAAAGCGCAGTTCCACCCGGTAGGCGTCATCGCCTGCCGGGCGTGAAAGCTCTACGAACAGCTCGGCATAGTCATCTTTCGAAGCCATTTTTCGCGATTTGCGACCCTCTATGGTATGGGCAGTGCTGCACACCGCCCATACCATAGAAAAAACTTACTCAGAAAGCAGGTCTTTCATCTCTTTGAGCAAATCCTTGGCGTAATTGAGCATATCCTTGCGGGCCTGAATGGCCTGGTTGACTGCCTGGATGTGGGCGTCGTTCAATTCTTTGTTGACGGTAACTTCATCATTCTTGAATTGCACCGGCAGCGCCTGCCTGACGTCACCCAGCGGGGCCAGCACCGTCTCGGCCAGCACCCGCTTCTTGTCCGGATCTGTATCCGGCTTGAGGATATCGGTGCCGTAGGTGACGATATTCAGGTTGAGGGCGCTTTCGATTTGCTTGGCCAGCGCGCTGGCCGAGGCCTGGAGTTGTGTTTGCCAGTTGTCTCCCATGTCAAATCTCCTTGTTTGGTCGGATTCTATGCTCTGTGTACTCGAAAACTTTGCGGTGAAACCATTTTACGTGCCCACGAAGGTGTGAGCGCTCAGTTTCCGGCGCTTTTCAACTGTTGGTACATGTCGATCAATCCCTTGACAAAATTCAACACACCGATGATCGCCAGTGGACCGGTTAGCGAGCTGGTCACCAGGCCCGCCGCCCCGGCTGCCACCAGCAGGCTCATGCGCAAGATCGCCTGGCGAGAAGCGAGTGCCTGCTGCACCAATCGCTGGTGGTCGGCAGCCTGTGCCGGATGGATGCGTGGCTGCAGGCTGGTGTGGAAATTGCCCAACCAGCCCACCGTCGTTCTGCCCACCACCTGCCCGTTGATCACCGTCTCGGCCCATGCCATCTGCGCTACGGCGCGGCGCAGGTTTTCGTAAAATTGCAGCGTATCCTGGATGGCCTGTCTGATCTCATCGTAAATTTCTCCCGGCGTGGCGTAAGCCTCTCCGGTGGGTTGTGATACCCGCCCCATTTGCTCTGCCCACAGCAGGCTAACTTCGAGCTGGCGTTGCACCTCGTCTCGCGCTGGCGCCGCCAGGCTATATGGGCGTGTTGCGCGGTCGCCGGACGGAGCAGCCTTATCAACCAGGTATTGCTCGGCGATTGGCAACGCATCCCCGGCGCGGCGCAGCAAATACGCATTCAAAGCCAGCGCATCGCGCCGCCGACTCGTTTTTGCTGGCAGCTCGGCGCGCCACACCACCGCCATCTCCTGGTCTGGCGTTCTGCCTCCGGCCGCCGGCGGGCTGCGCCATACCCCCAACAGGTCGGCCTCCGCTCTGGTCTCGCTGGGCAGAGCCATCTTCAGGATCACCGGCTCCATGGCCTGGCTGTTCATCGATCCATCCTTCATTGCTCAACCTTGTGGCAGGTGCAGCGCACTTTGGTAAGCACGCCGGTTAATCAACTGGCCCGATCAGGCGCGCCAGCGCCTCGACCGACGCTTTGATCATCTCGGCCCGGTTGGCCTGCGCCAGGGCAACCATATCCTTGTGAACTGCCCATAGCGCCTCATTCAGCTTGCCCTCTTCCATAGGCACCATCACCTGCATGTCGCCGGTCAATGTGATCTTTGTCCAGGCCACCGGCTTCATCCCACTCAGGTCGGGGGTTTTGCCTCCCGCAGCAGGCAGATCCTTGGCGGTATAGGTACCCACTTCCAGAGAAGTGACGCCATCGGCAAAATCGGCCAGTTTGCTGGAGATGGTATTGAAAGCCGAAGTCAGCGAAGCTACCACCTTCTCCATGGCCTTCTTAATATCCTCTCCCATGCCGTAAGATGGCATTCCTCTTGGACTGTAGTCCTCGTTCATCTTTGCCACCATATCCAGCAAGGTAACCGGAGCATAGACCTGCTGCGGGCTGGCAGGCGGTTGGCGGCGCACCGGCTGGACGACCGGCCTCTCTGCGCTGCCCCCTCGGTTTCTCGCCGAGGGCTGGACTGGCGGCCTTTCTGCGCCACCGGTTGGCTTCCTCGCAGGCCGCTGTGCTGGCGGCTCGCCGGCGGGCGGCTCTTCGACTGCCTCGCTCTGATCGCCACCTGCCTCGGCCGCGTAGCCTTTGGCTTTCTTGCCGCCGCCTTT
Organism: uncultured Anaerolinea sp.; assembly: GCA_964595435.1. GTDB lineage: Bacteria > Chloroflexota > Anaerolineae > Anaerolineales > UBA4823 > RBG-16-57-11. Next base: position 19,304 of record CAZQQJ010000002.1, read on the forward strand.
TTTGCCGCCTTTAGCCGGCCTGGGCGGTTCATCCAAGGATTCGGGCACCATCACATCCGGCAGCGCATCTTGTGCGTAAGCCCCCAGTTCCAGGGGGATATGCCCGGTCGCCGGCTCGGCTGCTGTTGCCAGCGGGATGCGCGCCGCCGGGTCGCCCATCACCGCGTAGCCGCGGGCGTCCTTGGCCATAATCCAGTTTTCAGCGATCTGGTCGGGTGTGTATTTATCCGGCTCATAATCCAGTTCCTCCTGGGCCTTCAACCAGGCGCCGGCAATGGTGGTGTAACGTTCGTTCAGCCCTTCGGTAGCTTTGCCTACCGGGTTGCCCGCAAGAAGCTGGAACAATACCTCGCGCAGCGCGGCCTGGTGCTCCCCGCCGTTTGGCCATTGGAATGAGCAGCTCCACGCCCGCTCCACATGACCAACCACCGCCAGCGCCCCTCCTTTGGGATGGCTGAGCAATTTCTTGGGTAGCTCGGCCAGAAAAGCCCGTTTGGCCAGCGCCGGGCGCGCTGCGTTGGAGGCAATGGAATAATCATCCCAATAGGGTGTGCCCGCGCCGAAGCAGGCGAAATGGAAGGCTACCAGGCCCAGCAAGTTGGCGTCTCCGGGGATGTCTTCGCCTGCCAGGTAGAAATCGCGCTCCATCTCGCCGGACCAATCGTACGGCCCCGGGTACTCCTTGCAGATCAAGGCCCCCTGGGTGGCGAGCTGCCGCTCATCACCGTAAGGCCACTCTAGCCCGTGGGTAGCGGTGAACAGCAGGGCCGGCGTCTCATTCCCGCCCAGCAGGGCGCTTAACTTCGTTTTACTGGCCTGATCTGGCGGGATGACCCGCGCCGGCTGCCAGTTTAAATTGCTCAACCCATTCACCTTGTCGGCGAACTCTGCCATCGGCTGGATCAGCCCTTCGGCGCTCAGCCGGGTGGCCTCGTCGTCTTTATGGTGCGTGCCGAAGAAGACCGCCTGGCGGGGCAGGCGCACCTGGCCGGTTTCCGCTGCCACCACGCTGCTGGCATAATGATAGTAATCTTCCAGTTTGTCGAAGTAAATCCGCCCTACGGCATATTGCCCTTCCAGGTCGAACTGGAAATCGTAGGGGATGCTGTTTGGGTCGCCCACCAGCAGCAGATAGTAAGGGATAGCCGTCGGCTCCGCCGGCCCTACGCTGGCGCCATGGCGCTCGAGGAATTCCAGCAATGTCTCTCCCTGCCCATTGGTCCAGCGATAGCCATCCCCTCCTTTGAAAATCTTGAAATAAGGCGTCTTGGATTTACGATAATTGATCAATGGCGAGAGCGCTTCCTCCAGCTTGCTCACCTGCCGGGAGTCCGCCTTGGCCGGGAAGATAACCCCCCAGCCGGCCTGGCCAGGATCGTTGGCATTGCCATACCAGGATGCCAGGCGATAGACTTCGGCTCCCTTTTTCTTGGTCGGCTTTTTCAGGCCGCTTTTTTGAATCACTCCGCTCAGCAGTTTCTGCACGGTCAGCGGCTTGGTGTAATATGTGCCTGTCTTTCCGTTGATCCCATTCAGAATAATTAAGTTTTTGCCTTTTCCGCTTGCTGTTTGGGATGGTTTTTGTGCGCTCATCGGGCCTCCTTCGGCAAGTCATCCGATCAGGTTGGTAAACGAGACGCTCGGGCTGCCTCTTATGTAGAATAGCACAATTGTTGTCGGAAATCAATAGCGGGATGGTGTCCGGGTGCGTCGGGATATGCACCTGTGTAACCGCACGACAAATTGCCAGATTGTTGGAATCATTCGCCGTAGTTTGATGTAAAATACTGTTGCCCGGTAAGTAAAAAACACGTAAAATGCGATCTTGTATTTCCCTGAGAGGCAATGATTTATGAGTCTACTTGGCATCGATGTTGGCACCACCGGCTGCAAGGCGGCGATTTTTTCTGAAGAGGGAACGCTGCTCGCCTCGGCTTATGAAGAATATGATATCTGCCGTCCGCAGCCCGGCTGGGCGGAATTGGATACTGCCGCTGTGTGGGCCACTATCCAGCGCATGATTGCCCAGGCCGCCCATGCCGCTGCTGACCCACCGCGGGCGTTGTGCGTCTCGTCCCTTGGCGAGGCAGTCGTCCCGGTCAGCGCCGACCGGCGCATCCTGGGCGATTCGCTGCTCAATTTCGACGTTCGCGGCGAGCAATATCTTCCCTCCCTGGCTGCGCAGCTTGACCCTGCTCGCCTCTACGCCATCAATGGCAATACCTTAGGTAACCATTACAGCCTGACCAAGCTGAAATGGATCCAGCAACACCAGCCCGAGCTGTATCGCCAGGCGCGTTATTTCCTCCACTGGAGTGGCTTTGTCTCATTCATGTTGGGTGCTGACCCGGCGGTGGATTACTCCCTGGCCAACCGCACCCTGCTCTTCGACTTGCAGCGCGGTGAGTGGAGCGATGAATTGCTCGATTGGGTTGGGCTGGATTGCCAGCGTTTACCCGCTCCGGTACCAACGGGCACTGTCATCGGCACCGTTTCACGCCAGGCAGCGGGCGGGTTGGGGCTGCCCGCCGGTATTCCCATCATCGCTGGCCCGCACGATCAATGTGCCAATGGCGTGGGCTGTGGTGTGATCCATCCTGGCCAGGCCATGTACGGTATGGGCACCTACTTTAACATCCTGGTAGCGTTTCCGCAGCGCGGCGATCCTCAGGTCATGATTGCCCGTGGCTTGAATACTGAACATCACGCTGCCCCTGGCCTGTTCGTCAGCTTTATCTACAATCACGGCGGCTCGCTGTTCAAGTGGTACCGGGACACTTTCGCCCTGGCCGAAAAGCGCGGCTCGCTGGATAACAACGAGTTATATACCTTCCTGTTGAGCGAGATGCCCGCTGACCCCAGCTCGGTGGTCTGCCTGCCGCACTTTGCCCCCACCGGCCCACCCGAATTTATCGCCGATTCGTCCGGAGTGCTTGCTGGTCTACGCCTGGACACCCATCGTGGCGATGTGCTCAAGGGCTTACTGGAGGGCGTGATCTTCTACTTGCGAGAATGCGTGGAAGCCCTGCCCGGTACGGGCATCACCATCCACGATTTCCGCGCCGTGGGCGGCGGCAGCCGTTCGGATGCCTGGGTGCAGCTCAGCGCCGATATCCTTGGCCTGCCCTTCTCCCGCCCGCGCGTCACCGAGGCCGGTGTGCTCGGCGCGGCCATCATCGCAGGGGTAGGCGCCGGCATTCTGCCATCCTTCGATGAGGGCGTGGCGCGCATGGTGCATATCGAGCAGGCATTCGAACCGGACCCGCACCGTCACGCCGCCTACGCCGGGCGCTTCGAACACTACAAACAGTTGTGGCCGCTGCTAAAAGATTATCTGCGCGCCTCCCCAAAGGGATAGCGCTGATTTGGCTGAACGATTTCTTTGCGCTCTCTGCAAGCGAAAACTTTTATGTGACTCACCAAACGCGGGCAGTTTATCGGCTGGCTGTGCCCGGATGGATGGCATTTATTTGTGAATTGCATCCAAGGTGATCTTGCTTGCCCGGATGCGGCAGATGACCCGCGTCTCCCGCATCTGTTGTTCGAACGGAAACACGTAGCCGTAATACTGTGGGTGGTCGGTGTACTGGCGGGTAATTTCGTCCAGGTGTTCGAGCGCCTCGTCGGTGCACAGTTCCACCTCCCCGCGGATTTCCATATAGCGTGAAGTGTTTTCAGTGTCCACAATCAACAGGCTGGCCCTGGAGTTCGCCCTCAGGTTGCGCCCCTTCTGGCGTTCCAGTGTGGTGTTGACACAGGCGCACTCCCCATCGTAATCGCACCACACCAGGCTGGATTGCGGTTGCCCATCCGTCATCATCGTTGTCAACACCCCGTGGATCGGGCGGGTGAGTAAATCCAAATGAGAGACAGGGATTGGCAGACTCATCATGAGTTCTCCTTCAGGATCAATATTTTCTCCTGGGCCATCTTTGCAGGCCGGGCATCCAGAGTGAACACGTGGCCGGGCAGAATTTTGCACAACACTGGCGTCTCTTTTTCCTTGAACTCGGCCGGCACGCACTTGCCAAAGTATGGCGAGCGGCCAGTATACAATTCCGACAGCCCGTCCAGGTGCTCTAATGCCCCTTCTTCGGTCATCTCGACCACCCTGCCGCGGATTTCGAGATAACGCAGCGGCTGGCGTGGATCGTAACATAGCAGCGTGACCTTCGGGTTGGCGCGCATATTCTTCTCCTTGCGGAAGCCGCGCATGGTATTGACCAGCACGTGCCTGCCATCGAAATTGCACCACACCACCGTGGTCTGCGGCTGGCCATCGGGCATCACCGTGGTCAGCGCTGCCACGCGTGGCCCGTTGACCAGATCGAGAAATTCAGGGGGGATTTGATCACTCATCATTTACTCCAGTTCTCATCCCGGCCCGGGGGATAACAACGCGCTCCCAAAAGCCGGTCAATTTGCTCCACTTCACCACCAGCGCCGTGCCGGCGGGTGTGTTCCAATCCGCCTCGATTTCCGCATGGCACTGGTCTCCCTGCCCACGCCGGGTGTGGTGGCAAAAACGGCACTCCAACGGCTGTACGCCGCTGCCAAACAGCTCGCAGCGCTCGTCTTTGAGAAAAGTGCAGCCTTGGTCCATGAAGCGATAGTCGGCAAAAGCCACCTCGCAGCCCCGGAAAGCCGGCGAAAGCACGCCAAAGGTGCGCTCCGGAGACATCTCCAGCATCATCCTCCCGGCGTACCCTGCGTCGATGGCGGTGGCTGCCTGCTCCACTGTCCACCAGCCCGGCCGCGCGCAGTAAGCCAGGCAGATGGCACAGGTGCATGGCTCGGAAGGCGGGTATTTCTCGCTGAGCGAGATCGCTCTTTCTGGCCGGTTGGCTTGGTGCCTTCTCCTGTGTCTCGACAATGCTGCTCCACTATTTCGTATATGATACGCCTAAACCACCCCACCTGTCATCTAACTGCAGATAGATTCCGGTATCGCAAATGGTGCGCATTAAAACCAAAACCGGCAGGTCCAGCCGGACCTGCCGGTTTTGGTCACCCAATTCAGGCTGTCTGCGGCGGAGCAAACATGCCCATCAACTACTGCCGGTTGACCTGGCTGCCGTACATCTGGGCCAGGTTAAACAGCGCCTGCTGATCCACCTGGCTGCCATAGGTCTGCAACAGGTCCTGGCCAGCGGAAAAGAGCTGCTGCTGGTCCACCTGGCTGCCGTAGGTCTGGGCCAGGTTCTGGCCCATTGCAAAAAGCTGCTGTGTGTCGACAGTTGCTTCCCCGGCGCGAAGATTTGTCTTGAGATGCATGGTTCATTCCTCCAGATACTCTTTCTTGGTTAGTAGCGAGTAAAGATAACTATTTTACATTGTACCCGTTTTCTGCTGGAGTGAAAATACGTCTTTTGCCGCAATTCTGCCGGCGTAAGTGATCGGTAATCGGTCGTTGAGTCATCTGTTCTTGAGCGCTGGTTGAGTGCGCCCGACGCCCGCTTGCGCCTTGCTCAACCGGTGTGATCAGCCCCGAAGGATTCTAAAATCCTTCAAGCCTTGTTTATGAAGCGAATCGCCTGTCATCTTTGTAAACAACCTTTATCCCCATTCGCGGCTATAATTCACGAAAAGTTGCTGTCAATGAAAATGACGCCTGCCTTTATCCGCGTCCCATTTTTTTTCATCATAGGGTATCCTGCCATGTCCGCCTTCCTCACCCTCGAATGTCCCACCTGCGGCGCACGGGCGGCCTTTGCCTCCGGCGCTGATCGCATCGTTTGCGCCTATTGCGGCAACGAGCACCTGTTCAAGCTGCCCACCTCCGCCACCTCGCCGGCGCCCGCTGCCAGCAGAGCCCCGGCGGCCGCTCCTGCTTCGCGCTCGCTCGCCCCGCGCCCCAACGAAGTGACCATCCAGAAGCAGGGCCAGGGCCTGAAGCTCTCCTGGCGCTGGTTTTCGGCCAAATATATCGGCCTGGCGATTTTCGCTGTGGTCTGGGACGCTTTCCTGTGCTTCTGGTACAGCGCAGCCCTCTCCGGCAGCGGTATGCCCTGGATCATGATCGTCTTCCCCCTCGGCCACGTGGCGGTAGGGGTGGGCATTACCTACTCGGTCATCGCCGGTTTCCTCAACCGCACCACGCTTGCCGTTGACCGCAATGTCTTCACCGTCCATCACGATCCAGTGCCCTGGTTCGGCGAAGTCAAAGTCAAACCGGCCGACCTCGACCAGCTCTATTGCAAGGAAAAAATCAGCCACGGCAAGAACGGCACCAGTACCAGCTATCAGTTGTGCGCCGTGCTCAAAGATGGGCGCAAGTTGGACCTGGTCTCCGGGCTGGATTCGCCCGACGTGGCTCTGTTCATCGAGCAGCAGGTGGAGGACTGGCTGCGCATCGAGGACCGCAGCGTGCCCGGCGAGATGCGCGCAGGTAAATGGTAGCCGGTCGTCAGATCACTTCCCCCTTGAACTGGCTCATATACAGGTGATGGTAGAACCCTTTTTGCTGGAGCAGGCTTTCGTGCGTGCCGCGCTCTACGATTTCGCCTTGCCGGATTACCAACACCTGGTCGGCATCCCGGATCGTGCTCAACCGGTGGGCGATCACGAAACTGGTGCGGCCCTGCATCAGGCGCATCAGTGCCTCTTGTAAGTGCTTCTCGGTGCGTGTATCCACGTTGCTGGTCGCCTCGTCCAGGATCAGGATATCCGGATCGGCCAGGATGGCCCGGGCGATGGCCAGCAACTGGCGCTGCCCCTGGCTCAGGTTGCTGCCGCGTTCACTCAGCAGGGTCTGGTAGCCGTGCGGCAGGCGATGGATGAACCCATCCGCGTTGGCCAACCTGGCCGCGGCCATCACCTCCTCGTCGCAGGCTTCCAGTCTTCCATAGCGGATGTTTTCCATGACTGTGGCTGCGAACAGGAAGTTATCCTGCAAGACCAGCCCCAGTTTGCGGCGCAGGTCGTCCTTCTTGACGCGGGCCACGTCCAGCCCATCGATCTCGATGCTGCCGCGGTCGATGTCGTAAAAGCGGGTCAGCAGGTTGGCGATGGTCGTTTTTCCCGCCCCGGTCGGCCCCACCAGGGCGATCATTTGCCCGGGCGCCGCCTCCAGGCTGACGTTTTTTAGCACAGGAGTCGCCGCCTCGTAGCCGAACGAAACCTCCTTCAGGCGCACCTGCCCGCGGATATGTTCCAACGGCAAAGCAGAAGGTGCGTCGCTTTCGGGGATCTCGTCCAGCGTCTCAAAGAAGCGCTCTGCGCCCGCCAGCGCCGCCTGGATGGAGGTAAAGAGCTGTGCAATCATATTGAGCGGGCGCCCCAACCGGCCAGCGTAGTTGACGAATGAGGCGATCTCGCCCACCGTGGCTAATCCTTGCACCGCCAGCCAGCCTCCCGCGCAGGCCACCACAGCCAGCCCCAGGTTGTTGACCATATTCATCAGCGGCCCCATGAAATTGGTGAAGACCCGGGCGCGCAGCGCCACCTTTTGCAGGCGGCGGTTGACCGTGGAAAATTGCCCGATGGTAGCGGCTTCGCGCACGAAGGCCTGCACTACCCGCTCACCGGTGATGGTCTCCTCGATGATGCCGTTCATCTCGCCGAGGGCCTGTTGGGTTTCTCTGAAACCTTTGCGGGTACGCCTGGCCACGGCCCGGGTCAAGAAAAAGGTGAGTGGCATGACCACCAGGCTGACCGCGGCCAGTGGCGCGTTCATCATAAACATCACCGTGATCACCCCCGCCAGCCCCAGTACGTTGGAAATCAGCATGCTGGCATTCGTGGCCAGGATATTGCTGATGTTTTCCACGTCGTTGGTCAGGCGGCTCATGATGTCGCCGTGAGCGTGCTGGTCGAAGAAGCGTAATGGCAGAGTTTGCAGGCGGGCGAACAGGTCGCTGCGCATATCCTGCACCGCCCGCTGTGCCACCCCGACCATCAGGTAAGTTTGCAGCCAGGTGCCCGCCGCGGCCAGGATGTACGAGGCGACCATCCAGCCCAGTAACCGCGCCAGCCCGGCCAGGTCGGATTTGCTGATGTAGGCGTCGATCGCCAGCCCCATCAGGTATGGGCCGATCAGGTCGATGATCGAGGTGGCGATCACCAGCAGAGTGGTCCCCAGCAGCACCCAGCGCTGGCGTTCCAGGTAGACCCACAGGCGGCGCAGGGTACCGCGTGGGTCTTTCGATTTCGGCGCGCCCCGCAAGAAGTCCATCGACGGCCCGCCGCCGGGACGAAATCCCAGGGGTGGCGTGGCAGGGGAATTGCGGCGTCCTTCAGTCATGTGCCATGCCTCCGTTGCCCAATTGGGATTCGTAGATTTCACGGTAGATTGGGCTGCTGGACAGCAGTTCCCGGTGCGTGCCCTCCGCCACGATTTGCCCGTCGTCCAGCACGAGGATCTTATCCGCGTTCAGCACCGTGCTGATGCGTTGGGCGATTATAAAGCTGGTGCGTTCCTGCATGATGTTTTCCAGCGCCGCCTGGATTTTGGACTCGGTCTCTACGTCCACTGCGCTGGTACTGTCGTCCAGGATCAAGATCGACGGTTGGATCAGCAGCGCCCGGGCGATGGCGATGCGCTGCTTTTGCCCGCCCGAAAGGTTGACGCCGCGCTGCCCGAGCAACGTATCATAGCCGTCTGGCAGCGAGAGGATGAACTCGTGCGCCTGCGCGGCTTTGGCGGCGGCCACGACTTCATCGTCGCTGGCTTCCGGGCGCCCGTAGCGGATGTTATCGCGGATGCTGCCGCTGAACAGGACCGTCTCTTGCAGGGCGATGCCCGTGTAGCGCCGCAGCCCGGCCAGGTCCAGCTCGCGCACGTCCCGCCCGCCAATGGTCACCCGCCCCGAGGTCACGTCGTAAAAGCGTGGGATGAGATTCACCAGGCTGGATTTGCCCGCCCCGGTGGTGCCCAGCAGGGCCACGGTCTGCCCGGGTTCGGCCACGAAACTGACCCCCTTGAGCACCGGGTCGCCGTCGTCGCCGTCGTAGTTGAAGGTCACGTTTTCGAAGGCCACTCGCCCCCACCTGCCGGCGGCCACTTCCTGGGCGCCCGCCCGGTTTTGCACTTTGGGTTGGCCTTCCAGTACCTCCTGGATGCGCTGGGCCGAAGCTCCGGCCCGCGCCAGTTGGATCACCAGTTGGCTGACCATCATCAGCGAAAACAGGGTGGTCACCAGGTAATTGACGAAGGCAATGATCTGTCCCAGTTGCATGTGCCCCGCGGTGAACTGAATTCCGCCAAACCACAGCACGCCGACGATGCCCAGGTTGATGGTCAGCATCATAAACGCCGGCATGATCGCTACCGTGCGCCCCGCCTGGATGGATTGTCCGGCCAGGTTGCTGTTGGCCTGCCCGAAGCGGGCCTGTTCGTACCCGGCGCGAACGAAAGCTTTGACCACGCGCATGCCGGAGAGGTTCTCCTGCATCACCTGGTTGAGCGCGTCCAGCTTCTCCTGGGCGCGAGTGTACAGCGGCGTGGCCCTGTTCACGATCCAGGCCACCGCGGCCAGCTCCACCGGCATCAGCGCCAGGGGGAGGAACGCCAGTTGCGGGCTGGTGATGATGGCCATGATCAGGCTGCCGATCAGCAGCAGCGGCGCCCGCACCAGGATGCGCAGGATCATCAGCAAGGCTTCCTGTACCTGGGTTACGTCGTTGGTCAGCCGGGTGATCAATTGCCCGGTTTCCAGTTTGTCCAGGTTGCCGAACGAAAAGGTCTGTACTTTGCGGAACAGCACCTCGCGCAGGTCTGCGCCGAATGCCTGGACGGTCAGTTCGGCAAAGATGCCGTTGCTCATCCCGCCCAACGCCCCGATGATCGCCAGGCCGACCATCAGCAGGCCGGTTTGCATCACCAGGCCCATGTCCAGCCGGGCGATGCCTTCGTCCACGATGCGCTCCACCATGCGCGGCTGCATCAGGTCCATGCTCACTTCGATGGTCATCAAGATGGGCGCGATCAGCACCCAGCGCCAGTATGGCTTCAGGAATTTCGCCAGTTGGAAACCAGCCTTCATAGCCAGCTTTTACCCCCTGTTGCCTGCCTCAGGTTGTCGCGCACCTGCAGCAAGAAGCGGCGCAGGATAACCCGTTCCTCGGCGTCGAACCCGGCGAAGTTTTCTCTTTCCATCCTGGCCCACACCGCCTCCACCTGGTCGCGGACGGCGCGCCCTGCCTCGGTAAGATACACCCGCGAGACGCGCTGGTCTCCCGGGTCGGGCCGGCGCTGTAAAAATCCGGATTTTTCCATGCGCTGGATCATCCGGGTCACGGTGGCCGGCGTGATCTGCAAGCGCTGCGCCAGCTCGCCGTGGGTGAGGCCGTCTTTCTCCCACAGCGCATACAGCACCGGGGGCTGCCCGCGGTACAGACCCAGCCCTCCCAGGAGTTCGTGCGCCCGGTAATGGTGCAGCCGTGAAACCTGCGCCAGCAAGAAATCCAATGATTGAAGTTCGTCAGATTTTTCCATCCGAAGTCCTTACGTTCTTCAGCGGACGGATGCAGCGCTTCGCGCTGCATCCGTCCGCTGAAAAATAAATATTAAAAAAGGTTAGCCGCCTAAATATTAGCCAGCTAACTTTACACCGGTATCGGAAATCTGTCAACCCTATTGACAAACGCCTCAAACGGCGCGATACTCTATATGTCGGTAACCGACATATTATTGGATCAAAATCGGCGTTCATCGGCGTTCATCGGCGTTCATCGGCGTTCATCCGCGTCCTATCTAAAAGAGGGTTTCTTATATGACCTACTCTCCCCTGCGCGAACCTACCTTCTACATCCTGCTCAGCCTGGTCGAGGGCAAGAAACACGGCTACGCCATCCTCAAAGATGTAAAAAGCCTGAGCCAGGGCAAGCTTCGCTTGAGTACCAGCACGCTCTATGAAGCCCTCAGCCGCCTGCTCGACCAGGGCTTGATCCAGCGCGTGCCGGATGGCCTCGCCGGTGAACTGCCCGGCCCAGACGGCGACGAGCTTTCCAACCGCCCGCGCAAAGCCTATCTGCTTACCGGCGCCGGGCGCAGCCTGCTGCTGGCCGAAATGGAGCGCTTGCAGCAGCTGGTGCGCCTGGCTCAATTGCGTCTGAGCGACGAAACCTCATGAGCGCCCGCCGCCCTTTCCTGCTGTGGGTCTATACCTGCCTGCTCCGCCTCTACCCGGCCGAATACCGCGCCGAGTACGGCGACGAGATGGCTGCCATCTTCCAGGCCGAATTGCGCCGGGCAACGAAGAATGGCCCGGCGGCGGTGTGGCGATTGGCCTGGCGCGAGGCCCGCGACCTGCCGGGGGCTGCCATCAGCCAGCACCGCCGCTCTCAGGCCGCCACTGCCCTTGCCAGCGGCCCCGCCACCTTGCCCCAGGCCATGGCCGGTCTGGCTCCTTTCTTGCTCCTGGGCGTTTTCTTCAACCTGATTGCCTATCTGCCGCTGGAACTGCCCGAATGGTTGATGGCCCTCGCCGGCTTTGGTGGCGCCGGCCTGCTGTTGGTGTTGACCATCACCGGCCTGGCGAGCGGCCTGCCTGCCTGGTGGATGCCCAACCTGGGCATCTTCGGCGCCTTTGCCAGCCTGCTATTCTTCAATGCCACCATCCAGGTGATCTATGACCCGCAGCGTCCTATCCTCGACCCCTTCGGCCCCTGGCTCGAGCGTGCCCTCTTCCAGGGCGGGTACCTGTGGTTCGGCCTGCTGGCTATTGCCGTCTTGCTGGTGTTGCTGGCCGCCCTGGCTCGCCCGCTGCGCCCCTTCTACCGCCGCCTGCGCGCCGATTGGACCTTGCTCTCCTTTGGCCTATATGGCGCCGCCCTGCCGGCGGTCTTCTTTGCCTTCGACGATTATGTTTACGACGAACCGGTGCAGGCCACCGCAGCCCTGCTGCTGGCCGGCGGCGCCTGGCTCCATCTGCGCTGGCTGCGCCCGCCGCGCCCGCTGGCGCTCATCCTGGGCCTGGTTTTCGCCGCTGCTGCCACCTCGCTGGGCAAAGCCCTGCTTTTCGTCTACCTGCCCGCCGAGGCGCAGCGCCTGTTCACCTGGCAATCCGAAGTCGCCGGCACGCTGATCCTGTGGAGCTGGCTGGCGCTGGTCGTTTTCTCGCCCGCCCTGCTGCGCCTGCTGCCCGCCCCGCCGGAGGCCGGAGCGGCATGACCGACCGGCTGGCTTCCTTACGCTCATCCATCACTCGCCGGGGTGCCCTGCCACTCCCGGCGCGCCTGGCGCTCAACGCTGCCCTGCTGCTGGGCTGGCTCTTCCTGTTTCGCGCTGTCTTCGCTTACCTGGGCATGCTCTTCACCCAGGACGACTTCCGCACCAACCAGATCCTCTTTGCTGGCGTGTTGCTGCTCATCGTCTCCCGCGCCTGGAGCGCGCCGCCCAGGCTCCGCCTGGACGCCGCCCCGCACCTCTACCTTCCCGCCCTGGTCCTGGCGCTGGTTTCGGCCACCCTCTACCTTCCAGCCGAGCGTTTCCTGGATGTGAACACCCTCTCCGCCAGCCTGTTCGGCCTGGCTACTTACGGCCTGCTCGGCTTGTGGATGGCTCCCCGCCGCTGGCGGGAGGGCTTCCCTGCCTTGTTCCTGCTCTTGCTCACCCTGCCCTTTGGCGACCACCTGCAAACCTTCGTCGGCTACCCGCTGCGCCTGCTCACCGCCTCCATCGTGCGCGATGGTCTGGCCTCCGCCGGTGTGGCTACCTTCTCGACCGACACCATCCTGGTCTTCGAGACCAGCGTGGCGCAGATCGACCTGCCCTGCAGCGGGGTGCGCAGCCTGTGGACCGGCGCCTTGTTCCTCATCGCCGCCGCCTGGATCGAGCGTCGCCCCTTCAACCTGCGTTTCGTGCTGGTTGGCGCGGCCTTTGCCGGGCTGCTCTTCGTCGCCAACCTGGAGCGCATCCTGATATTGGTCATGGCCGGCCAGGTGGCCGGCTGGCGCACCGTAGCCGAAATGCTCCACGTCCCCCTGGGTGTGCTTGGTTTCGGCGCGGCCTGCGTCGCCGCCCTGTGGCTGTTGCGTAAAATCCCCGAGCTGCCTTTGCCAGAAGGAGAACAGCCGCTCGACTTGCCCTGTCCCGCCTGGCTGGCGCCGTTCCTGGCCGTCGCCTTGCTGCTCATGGCCCTGCTCTACCGCCCGCGCCCCGTCGAAGCCGGCGGGCGCCCGCTGGCCGTGCGCTTCCCGCCCGATCTGGCGGTCACCCCACAGCCCTTCACCCCCGGAGAGCGCGACTGGCTGGCCCAGGGCGGCGCCGTGGCGGTGGAGCGCTGGCGCTTCCGCTCCGGCCAGGTCGGCGGCTCGATGATCCTCATCAGCAGCAACACCTGGCGCGCCCAGCACCGCCCGGAGCGCTGCTTCCAGGTCTACGGTCTGTCGCTGGAAGAATCCAGCACTCTGCTGGCCGCTCCCGATTTTCCCTTGCGCTACGTCGTCCTGGGAGATCACCAGGGCAAGGGCATCTACTCGGCCGCTTACTGGCTGCAATCCAGCGACGAAGTCACCGACGATTTTGCCCGCCGCATGTGGGCCGACCTGTCCCTCCATCGCCAGCAGTGGGTGCTGGTCACCGTGCTTTTCGACCGCTATTATCCGAAGAATGAAGCCGTTTTATTTGATCTGTTCCAGGCGCTGCGCCACAGCGTGGACGGCAGCCTGGCAGGAGGGGTTTCCCAATGACGGAAAGAACTGTTCCATCGGGTTCTCGCCTCTTCGACCGCCTGGCCTACGGCCTGTTCTGGTCGTGGAATGTCATCTTCCTGGCCTTCATGCTGCTCGGCTTTGCCCCGCAGTTGCTGCCGGAGATGGTTACCGCCGTGCGCGCCGGGATGATCCCGCTGCGCTATCTGTTCTATGCCCTGCTGCTGACCTGCGTTCCACTCGCCGTTGTGATCCTGGGCCTGACTGCCCTGTGCCGCCGGCCTGCCGCGCTTTTCGCCCTGGGCTATGTGATCGAAGGTCCCCTGATGCTTATGCTGGGTTTCCGCATGTTCATTGTGCGTGACGCCACCCTGGCGGTCAACAGTTTGCTGGTCGTAGCCGGGCTGGGCATGGCGGCTTTCCTGTGGCATTTGCTGGATGGGCGTAAGGAGGAAGATGGGACGCGAATGAACGCGGAGGCCGCCGATTTGGGAGAAGAGAGGTCGCAACTGGTGGCGGAGCCCGGCGATTTAGCGGTCAGCGGCCAGCCCGCTGTATCTCGCGGCCTGCGCACCGTTTGGGGGCGCAGGGCGGATTGGCTGCGCCTGGCCGGGATGACCCTGATGCTGGCGGCCAGCTTCTACGCCGCGGCCTGGGTGGCTTTCTACGCCCTGCCGGTGAGCGTCGAAATGGCCCGCCTGCTCGGCGAAATGCTCAAAAACCTGCCGGATGTGCTCTCGGGGTTGTTCGAAAACCTGTTGTGGCTGCCCTTCATGCTGCTGGGTTTCCTGTTGTTGATCTATACTGCTACGCTGTTTGTGCTCACCCCGCTGGCCGTGCCGGTGCTGGTGAGCCGCGCCTGGTGGAGCCGCCTGCGCGTTCTGGTGGGTCGCTCCGGCTGGCCGGTCCCGTCTGCCCTGTGCTCCGCTGTCCTGATCCTGTGCGCCGCCCTGTTCTTTTTCACCAACCAGCAGCCGCAGCGGCGCGCCTTCGCCTTGCTCTCTCAGTCCCCCGCCTCGACCGGCGAAGCGCAGGCCCTGCTCGAACAGCAGGAAACCATCCGCGCCGGGCTGCTCAACGCCTACCTGGCGCCCTTCCGCTACGTCAGCGCGGTGGGCGAAGTCAACCACGTCAGCCAGATGTACGAGTACACCCTGAAGACCTCACCGGAGACCGCCCGGGTAATCCAGAGTCTGTACGAGGGCCTGCTGCGCCCGCTGCTCTACGAACCCGTCCAGCCGGTGCAGCCGGGGACGACGGTGGTCAACCAATCCTTGCGCGATGAGCCGGTGCAGGCTGCTGCTCTCTATGAGCATTTCTTCGACCAGCCCATCCAGCAGGGCGAGCGCCGCCAGGTCGTGCGCGCGGTCAGTTCCACCTGGTCCTTCGACCAGGCGCAGATCGCCCTGCAGGCAGTGGATGAACGCGAAGTGCACCTGGAGCGCCAGGAGATCACCGTCGACGAACAGGGCGATTGGGCCGAGGTGGAGTTGTACGAAGTCTACCGCAACCAGACCGGCCAGCGCCAGGAGGTGGTGTACTACTTCAGCCTGCCCGAAACCGCCGTGGTTACCGGCCTGTGGTTGGGCGAGAGCGCCGATCGCTCGCAGCGAGACAAATATCGCGTCGCGCCGCGCGGCGCGGCCCAGGCCCTGTACCAGAGCGAGGCGAGCCGCAAGGTCGATCCCGCCCTGGTGGAGCAGATCGGCCCGCGCCAGTACCGCCTGCGCGCCTTCCCCGTGCTGCCCCAGGGCCTGGATTGGGACGAGAGCCGCGACCGCTCGACCGTCTCCCCCGCCCCGCCGTTGCATCTGTGGCTGACCTATCGCGCCCTGGCCGCTGGAAACGCCTGGCTGCTGCCCCAGTTAGGTGAAAAGCGCAACGTCTATTGGGACGCCCGCACCGAGCGCCTGGTGAACGGCCGGGCGGTTAAAGCTCCACCGGATGAGGCCTGGCTGCCCGCCTGGCTGCCCGCCGCCGCCCCGGTGACTCCCGTCGCCCACCGCGTCGATTTTCCCTCCGGCGAGAGTGTGGTCGCCCGCCCGGTTTCGGCCGCAGAACTGCCTGTCTTGCCCGGCGGCCTGCGCCTGGCGGTTGTGCTCGACCGCTCGCGCAGCATGGCCGCCAGCGCCGGCCTAGTCGAGGCCGCCCTGTCTCGCCTGGAAACCCTCTCGCTGGATGGAACGCAGGTCGAAGTCTACCTGACCGCCTCCCCTTACCGCGGCGAAGAACCCAGCCGCGCCGGCCTGAGCGAAGTCGCTTCGAGCAGCCTGATGTACTTCGGCGGGCAGAACGCCGCCGAACTGCTGGCGCAGTACGCCCGGCTCAATCCTGGCGAAAGCTACGACGCCGTGCTGGTGCTGACCGACGGCAGCGGCTACGAACTGGGCAGCGCCAGCATCGATTTCCCCTTGCCCGCTGCCCCGACCTGGTTGGTGCACCTGGGTGGGCAGTATCCCGCCGGTTATGATGACGCCACCCTGGAAGCGCTGCAATCCAGCGGCGGCGGCGTGGCGGGCAGCCTGGACGAAGCCCTCACCCGCCTGGCGATTTCGCTGCAACCCGGAACCGGTTCCGCCCTGGATGCCATCGATGGCTACGCCTGGAGCGCCCTGCCCGCGAGGAGCGACCTCTCTGGCCTGCCTCCCACCGACCCCGCCTTCGCCCCGCTGGCTGCCCGCCGTCTGATCCTGGCCGAGATGCAGCGCCGGCGCGGCGACCTCTCCGACCCCGCCATCCTCGATACGCTGCACGCCATCGCCATCGAAAACAGCGTGGTCACGCCCTACTCGTCGATGATCGTCCTGGTTGACGCCCGCCAGCAACAGGAACTGAACCGCCTGGAAAAGGGCGCCGATCGCTACGAGCGCGAGATCGAGCCGGTGGGCGAAACCCTGCCGCCCAGCAACCCCCTGGTGACGGGCGTGCCCGAGCCGGAAGAGTGGCTGCTGATGGGAGTGGCGGCTGCGGTATTGGGGTGGTTGTGGTGGAAGTCGCGGGGGAAGATGGCCGCAGGGGCGACGGGGCGCCTGGCCTGAGGTCCAGACCCTCAGGGTCTACGACCATTATATTGCGCTGATGTACGGAGGAAAGCGATGTCGCACAATATCCAATCTGACGAAAATATAGCCAGGGGAATTGTTAATGGTCGGAGCGCCAGCGGCTGCCTGGCCAGGTTATCCAAAAATGCCACAATGATACTGGTCGTGCTGATTATCGGCGGAGTGCTCTTTGGCCTGGCAAGGGCTGCGATTTACAAAGTCCGCCCGTATGAGCGAGGTCTGCACCTGCGAGGTGGAAAATTCGTTGGCGTCGACCAACCGGGATGGCATATCATGATCCCCTTTGCAGATACGGTCATCACGGTGATGATCATCGAACGATCCGGCATGATCGAAAAACTTGCTGCGATGACGGCAGACGATGTAACCATGGATATTTCCCTGCTCTACACCTACCGGGTGGTCGACCCGGTGCGCTACCAACTGGAAGTGCTCGACCCGGATCAAATTGTGGCCGGTTTCGTGCAGGGCGCGTTGAGAGACCTGGTCAATACCCGCAAGATGGACGACGTATTGCACCTGCGGGCGGATTTCAACCAAGAACTGTTTGCGGCATTGAAGCAAAAAGAGCAGCGTTACGGCATCGAATTTCTACTGGTGCAGATCCAGAACGCCTCGCCGCCCGATGAGGTGGTGAATGCGATCAAGGACAAGATGGTGGCCGTCCAGTTGCTGGAAAAGGCCACCTCGGACGCTGATCAGCAGCGCACCCTGGCCGACAGCGCCTTTTACGCCGCCCAGAAGAAAGCCGAAGGGGATGCTTACCAGATCACCAAAATTGCCGAGGCGGAGGCGCAGGGCATCGCGCTCAGCTCACAGGCCAAGATCAAGGCCATGCAGCAGATTCTCGATGAATTGGAAGGCAAAGGCTCCCTGGCCGAGCAGTACATCCAGGTGTTGATCGCTCAAGAACTTGGTCAGAACAGCAAGTGGGTCATCAGCAATGGCGGGGCGATGCCGATTATCGACCTGCGGGAAATCCAGCCCGAGATGCAGTTCCCTGCGCCGCAGCCGACGCCGGCGCCGTGATATCGTCTGGTGTAGGGTTGGTTAAGCTCGCCGCGGGCGCTGGGGACAAGGCTTTTGTCCAGCGCCCGCGTGATTTGAAGGTGCTTATTGGGCCGGCACCAGGTCTTCTGCCAGGGCCTGCACCACGGCCATTTACTGACTATCTTCAAATTCCATTCAAGCCCCGGGATACCCCGCTACTGTCGTTCGGAGACCTCGCCGCCCATGCGGTATCACCGGTTGCCGCGATCTTCAGGCAGCATCTTTTAGCTCTCCGTACACGCGCTGTGCCAGCTCCTCGCCACTACACCTGGGGCGCTTTTACCTCGTGCACGATGCGCTCCAATTCGGTCCCCTGCCGGCCGGCAGGCAGGAGGGCCACACACTGCCCGGCCAAAATCTGCGCCACCCGCTCGTGGGCGCAGTCGTCTATGCTCTTGCCGCCCACTTCTCCCGTGTCTGCCGGTCACTCAGGCGGGGGATGAACTATTCTTTCCTGGCCCCATGCTCTGCGTGGGGGCCGGCTTTTGACCACTCCTGCGGTCCGGCCGGTATATGGGGGGATGGATGAAAGAAGCCCTGAAGTTATGCTGGATATGGAGGCGAATACCAGTGGCAGTTCGTGCCGTATGAACTCCGCGTGCAGCAATACTTTTGCCCGTTGCACGCGTCCCCCTGGAGACGGCGACCGGCAGCGAGGTATGAACTCCGCGTGCAGCAATACTTTTGCCCGTTGACCACTTTCTGTTGTGATTCAACCAGCTTCGCCCTTCGCCGCCGTGTCACGGCAGTTCCCAATGAGCTGCCTAAATTTCCTCGCGCGTAAGCTGGCGCCATGCGAATGGCGCGCCGTGTTGTCAGGATATTGGATGGCCCGGCCTGCCTACGGCAACGGCCTCCATAACATCCCCAACGCCACCGCCGCTATCGCCAGCAGCGCCCCCAGCGCCGCAAACGCCACGCTGATCTCGGTGATTTCGCTCTTCGTAATCAGGTAGGTGGGCAGGTTTTGGAATACGTCTTGCAGCTCGCCGGCGCTCTCGGCGGAGTAGTATTCCCCACCGGTCATCGCGGCGATCTTCTTCAGCGTCTCCTCGTCGATCCCCCGGCGGAACCCGCCGCCGCCGAAGCCACCGCCCCCGCCGAACGGCCCGCTGCCGTAGGGCGGGTTGCCGAACTGCCGCCCGTCGAACGGTTCGCTGCCGTAGAATTGCCCCGGGCAGATCGGGAAAGAAGAGCCGTTGGCCGTGCCGAAGCCGATCGTGTAGATGCGCACCCCCCGGTCGACGGCGTGTTGGGCGGCTTCCAGCGGGGGAGTCCCGGTATTGCTCGCCCCGTCCGAGAGCAGGATAACAATGTCCGGCACATACGCCCCTGAAGGAACCGGTGTGACTTTCTCGCCGCCCGCTGCGCCGCTCTTGACCGGCGCCACGTTCGGATCGATCTCTGCAATGGCGTTCAGCGCCTGCAGGATGCCGCTGCCCACCGCCGTCCTGCGCCCGGTCATCAGGCTCTCGATGGCGCCTTCGAGCAGTTCCGGATCGGTGGTCGGCGCCTGCACCAGCTCGGCGAACCCGGAGAAAGCCACGATCCCGATCCGCGTGCTCGCTTTCTGCCGTTCGATGAACGACAACGCGGCTGCCTGGGCAGCCTCGATGCGGCTGGGATCGACATCCGTCGAACACATGCTGCGCGAAACGTCGATTGCCAGGATGATCGAGGTCTGGTCGCTGGGTACGTTCACGATCGCTACCGGGCGTCCCAGGGCCACCACCAGGCTGGCCAGCGCCAGCAGGAATAACGCCAGGGGCAGGTAGCGTTTCAGGCGCGAAGGGCGCGGCATGGCTGCCCGCACCAGCGCCAGGCTCGAATAGCGCAGGGCAAAGCGTCGCCGCCTGCGCAAAACCCACATGGTTAAGCCAAGGATCAGTGGAATTACCCCCAACAGGAGCAAAAAGCCGGGCCAGAGTAAATCCATTGGAAAGCCTCCAGGTTTCAATTCGAGCGGCGCCGGCCAGCGCTACATTGGCAGCCGCCCAAACCACAGTAGCGAAAAAACGCCGCCGATCATCAATATCAAAACGCTCGCCCCTGCCAGGAGCGAAGTGATCTCGGTCTCCTCCGGGCGGATGACCAGCCGCGACTGGATGTCGTCATACACCCGGTTCATCTCCTCTACGTTCTGGGCGTTGTAATACGTGCCGTCGGTCAGAACCGCAATCTCTTTCAGCAACTCCTCTTCGAGCCGGGTGTGCACTATAAATCCTTCGATCTCCAGCGTGGTCCCGCCCGGGCTGCCGATCCCCACCGGATAGATGCGCACCCCGCGCTCGGCGGCAGCCTGCGCCGCGGCACGCGGGTCGGGAGTCAGGTTATTCTCGCCGTCGGTGAGCAACACGATCACCCCGGACGAATACATACCGGGCGGCACTGGCGTGGGCGTGGGCGTGGGCGCTGGCGTGGCATTGCTGTAATAACGCGTCTCGGGCGCCGCGTTCCGGATGGCAATCGTATTCAGCGCGACCTGGATGCCGGTGGCCAGCGCTGTGCCGCGCGTCGGTTCCAGTCGGTCGATTGCCGCCAGGATCGCGGCCTGGTCGTCCGTCGGCGCCTGCACCGAAAAGCCGTTGTCGCTGAATGCCACTACTCCGATCTGCACCCCGGTCGGCTGCTTTTCGATGAAACCCCGCGCCGCGGTCTTGGCTGCTTCCAGCCGGCTGGGCTCCAGGTCCCTGGCGGCCATGCTCTCGGAGACGTCGAACGCCAGGATCACCGTTCCTTCCACTTTAGGCAGGCTGGCTACCATTTGCGGCCGGGCCAGCGCTACCAGCAGCACCGCCAGCCCGATCAGGAACAGCGCCGGGGGCACGTGACGCCGCCAGGACGGCGCAGCGGCCTGCGCCTCTCTGGCTGCCCATAGAGCGCCAAACTGCGCCGCAACTCGCCGCCTGCGCCGCTGCAAGTACACATAGAATAGGACCATCGCCGGGATCAGTACCAGCAAAACCAGCATGACTGGCCAGATGAACGACATAGCTCACTGCCTCCGTGATTGCCGGCTGGCAGCGAAGCGTACGATTGCCCGCACCAGGTCATCGTCTGTCGCCAGCGAGAGCACGTCCACCCCGGCGCGCTGGAAAATCTGCGCCAGCTCCACCTCGCGCTGGCGCGCTGCCTCGGCGAAACGCTGGCGGAAGCGCCGGTCGTGCGTGTCCACGTACATTTGCTCGCCCGTCTCGGCGTCCTCGAGCAGAACTGGCCCAACGTCCGGCAGCTCGTTCTCCCTCGGGTCCCACACCCGCACCGCCAGAACCTCGTGCCGCTGGCTGAGCAGGCTCAACGGGCGCTCCCAGCCCGGCTTACAGATGAAGTCCGAGAGGATGAAAATCAGCGAACGTCGTTTGATAGCGTGCATCCCGCCTTCCAGCAGCGGCGCCAGGTCGGTAAATGGCGCGCGTGGCAGGGGCGGCTGCTTGAGCAAATCGTTCAACAGGCGCAGCACCTGCAACCGCCCGCCCCGCGCCGGTATCGTGCGCTCGATGCGGCTGCCGTAAAACAGCGCCCCGACGCGGTTACCGTGGCGCGTCAGCAGGCGCGCCAGCGTGGCGGTGAAATCCACCAGCATCGTCCGCTTCAGGTTGGGCCCGCTGCCGAAATCTACCGAAGGGCTGAGATCGAGCAGGAACCAGGCGGTAATCTCGCGATCCTCCATGTACTGCCGCACGTAGGGCAGGTTCATGCGCGCGGTAACGTTCCAGTCGATGTAGCGGATGTCGTCACCCGGCTGGTATTCGCGCAGGTCGGCGAAATCCACCCCGAAGCCGTAGAACAGGCTGCGGTAATCGCCTTGCAGCAGCCCGTCCAGCCGGCGGATCACCTGCCAGTCCAGCCGATGCAGGATGCGCTCAGGCGTTGGCGCGGAGCTCGACGCGTTCATGTAAGGGCACCACCGGGATGGGAATGCGGTCCAGGATCTTCTTCAGCAGGTCGTCGCTGCTCACATTGTCCGAAAGCGCTTCGTAAGACAGGATCATGCGGTGGCGCATCACGTCCAGCGCCATGTCCAGCACGTCCTGCGGCAGCGCGTAGGGCCGCCCGCGCACGAAGGCCAGCGCTCGCGCTGTCAGGATCAGGTTGATCGAAGCCCGTGGGCTTGCCCCGTACAGGATGTAGCGCGCCAGCTCGGGCAGTCCCACTTCCTTCGGCGTGCGCGTGGCGGTCACCATGCGCACGGCGTACTCCATCAACGCCGGATCGACGTACACCTGGTCCACTTTCTTCTGTAGCTCCACCAGTTGCCCGGTGGTCAGCACCTTTTGCACTGCCTGCAAGTCGCCCGTCATTCGCTCCACGATCACGAATTCTTCGGTCGCGTTAGGGTAATCCACCAACACCTTGAGCATGAAGCGATCCACCTGCGCCTCGGGCAGCGCATAGGTGCCTTCTGTCTCGATCGGGTTTTGCGTGGCCAGCACCAGGAAAGGCTCCGGCACCGGGAAAGTATCGTGCCCGATGGTCACCTGCCGTTCCTGCATCACTTCCAGCAGGGCGCTCTGCACCTTGGCGGGGGCGCGGTTGATTTCGTCGGCCAGCAGCAGGTTGGTGAACACCGGTCCCACCGAGGTATTGAATTCGCCCGTCTTCTGGTTGTAAATGCGCGTCCCTACCAGGTCGGCCGGCACCAGGTCGGGAGTGAACTGGATGCGCTTGAACTGCCCGCCGATTGCTTCAGCCAGGGTCTTGATTGCCATCGTCTTGGCCAACCCCGGCACGCCTTCCACCAGGATATGCCCCCGGGCCAGCAGCGCCACCACCATGCGCTCCAGCAGGTGGTCCTGCCCGACGATCACCTTCTTCACCTCGTACAGAACCCGTTCCATCGGTTTGCGGTTCTCGATACTCGTCGTCTGATCCATGCCTACTCTCCTGTGGCTTAATATTGGGGTAAGCCGGCTGCGCCGCCGGCGACATTGATCGGCACGGCGAAGCCGATCCCGACGAAGAAGCCCTCGTCGGTGGGGTTCAAAATGCCTTCTACGATGCCGATCACCTGGCCGTAGCGGTTCAGCAGCGGGCCGCCCGAGTTGCCGGGGTTCACCGCCGCGTCGATCTGGATCAACCCTTCCATTTCTTGTTCGCGGCCCTCTGGCTTGAACGTGCGGTCGAAACCCGAAATCACTCCGGCAGTCATCGAACTGTACAGCCCAAAGGGATTGCCTACCGCGTACACTTCGTCGCCTACGTTCATCGCACCCGGGTTGCCCAGCACTGCCGGCACCAGGATATCCGGCAATTCTTCAGTTTGCAACACGGCGATGTCATTTTCCGGCTGGGCGACCACTACTTGCGCCGCGGACTGTGTGCCATCGAAGAAAAATACCTGGATATCGGTGGCGCCATCCACCACGTGCAGGCTGGTCAGGATATCGCCGCGGTCATCGATAATCACACCGCTGCCCAGCCCGTTCCCGGTTTCACCGTTCTCGCCCGGTCCTTCCACACGGATGAATACCAGCGAGGGCCGGATGGCCTGGTAGACCAGCGCCGAATACGCTGGCGGAGGTGTAGCCGAGGCCATGGCCTGCGCTACGCTTTCGTTGACTTCTTTAATCGTTAATTCAGGGGGTTTGGGTACCAGCCAGTTATACAATAACAGCGCTGCCAGCGCAGCCGCCATCCCCAGGGCGAACGGCGCTCCGCGCCGCAGCAGCCCGAGCGCCCGCCGCGCTCGCCCCCGCCATATCTCAGAGCGTGAAACCGGGAATTGGCCCATGCTTATATCCGCTTATCCAACACGTACACATCCCTTCTTTCCGGTCGGGGGCCCCATTGCTCCCCAGGACCAACAAGATCTAAGAGCAACCGCTCATCTGGAGTAGATATCCTTGCAGAAATAAGACAGGTGATGTCCATATTATACAATTGGATGATAAAAATAAAATGAATTTTACAGAAGGAAATCCAGATAATTAAACCAGACAGCACTCCCTGGTAGAGGGGAGCGCTGTCTTTGAACAGGTCGGATGGGAGGCGACGATCTCGTCGAAAGTATTGGGAAAACTTTCGCTCACTGGATTATTCGCCCATTTTGTGACCGAATCTTTGCAGCGGATGCCCTAATTTCTCCCAATGTCGGCGTAAGATATCTTTGTTGATGAATGCCCAACTGGCAGACACCTGGGGCGGTCCGAATGTACCGAACTCGTACTTGAAAGGGAGATGCCGTACCGGCTTTCCTGCGAACGCATACATTTCACACCAGGCATACTTGATCCCGAGACCCACAAGCCCCTCTTTTCCTACCCGCCGCATCGAAACCGGGATGCGGGTAGTGGTTAAAAATCCGAATTTCCCACACCGGCTTGCACGGCGGGCGTAGTCGATATCTTCGCTGAGCGTTAGCGATTCATCGAATCCGCCCATTTTTTCGTGGGCGACCCGCTTCGAAAGAATGCAAAAGCCGGGAGCGTGCGGCGAAACCGGTTGCACAACCCGGAAATACAGGTTTGTGCCTGCGGAAAGGACCCGGTCGATTGGTCTTCGATCATCTAACGCGGCAATGAAACATGTGGCGATGTCATATCCTTTTCGCCCAAATTCTTCCAATGCGTATGCAATGAAATCTGGCGGAGGCAGCACATCGGCATCGAGGAAGAGAAGGAGATCCCCTCGCGCTGCGCGAGCTCCCGCGTTGCGCCCCACGGCTGGCATCCCGCCGTGTACCACTCGTACGCCGCGCGCCTGAGCCAGTTCCGCTGTACCGTCCATCGATCCCGCGTCAGCAACAATAACTTCGTCCGGAAGGCGGGTTTGTACATCAAGGGCATCGAGCAAGGCGGGTAGATATGCTATTTCATTCAGCGTAGGGATGATGACGGTCAGGGGTGATTCACTCCTTCTTCTCGGAGGTTTTTCTTCCAGATATCCGTTTGAATCCATAATCCTGGTATCCTTTCGAGTTCAAATTAAAGTTCTTCAACATTGGCTTTGGTAAATGGCGACCTCGCAAAGACTCCACGACGCGCTCGCCCGCAGAGTCTCTGAACCGAAAATAACGAAAATATTGGACAAAAAAATTAGCCGAAAATGATCTGAGTCACCTCTCGTGCATACTCGCTCAGACGGCGCCGGTTTTCCTCGCTCATTTGGGCGAGCATATCCTCGTATTTTCCAATTTGGGCAAGCAGGATAGTTGCCGTATGGCGGTTGATGCGTTCCAGTGCAGAGAGGGCTAACCCGATCCCGCTCAACGCGCTCAGCCCAATTTCCTGGGGCAATCCAATGCGCCCCAGCCGTTCCAGCATGGTGTGAACTCCCGGGGCATCCGACATCGACACCAGGGTAATGATGATGGCCGTGATCAGTTCGGTGACAAAAATCAACGGTGAGCGCCGTTCCGAAACACGCGCCAGCAAATCCGCCACCAACGTTTCGTAGCCCTCTACCTTCCCTTCGCGCAACCTTTGTAAGATTTGTTCTTTGGCAATTTGCCAGTCTCCCAATTCAGCAGAGTCCCCCGCTAACTGGTTGATTACACGCCGCGCCTGCTCAGTAGGTTGGAAAAGAACGGTAGGGCGACCGGGGCCGTGCGATCCTGAGTCCAGGTCGTACTCGGCGCGCACCAGGCCCCGTTCTTCCAGAAGGCGCAGCATCTCATAAACGGTCACTTTTCCAAGGTGCAGGCGTTCGGCAATCCTGGCGTAATGCACAGGCTGATCCATCTCCCGGTAGATATCCAGGAACTGGCTTAGAAACTGTTGCTGGCGGTGAGTGAGCTTTTTCATAAAATCCGAAAATAACGAAATTATTATATCGGATCGTTGCAGGTTTGTCAATCCTGATTTGACGGAAAGCCATTTTGCGTGGCCTAAACCTGGCGGGTCTTCATGAGGACAGGGCCTGTCCGCAGTATGGGCAGACATTCCAGTTGGGCTGGACCGGTTTGCCGCAGTTGGCACAGTCGCGTTCAACCGCTGCGGGTGCATCCGTCGGCGTCGATTGTGCAGGCTTATTTTTGCAAAGTGAGCTTTGCGATGAATATCGTTAACCCAACTGCAAGGTAAAAAAATTGCAAAAGTGCTAAAATATGATAGGTGGTTTGTCGAAGGATCATTGTATGATGCCAATATTTATTGGAGATAAACACTCTCGAGAGTGGGGATACAGGTAAAGTCAGCTTTCCTCTTTTCAATATTATTCTCTCGTACTAAGGAGGTCTTCCATGCTTTCATCTCTATACAAAAACCGTCTGGTCATTTGTCGCATCTGTATGGCGGTAATGCTGGCGACCGGCTTGTTTCTGCTGCGCCAGGTAGCGCAGCCAGCGTCAGCCGCGCCTTCTGCAGCTCCAAATCTACCGGTGGTGTATATTTCCGGGACCATTGGTACCAGTACATGGAATTCCAGCAATCTCTACTGGGTTTCGGCAGATGCTACCGTAGGCGCCACAGCTACCTTGACCATCGAGGGCGGTACGATTGTCAAGTTTGCGTCAGGGGCCGACCTGGTCGTCGATGGCATCCTGGTTTTGAACGGCACCCAGGGAAATGAGGTGGTCTTTACCTCTCTGCGAGATGATACCTACGATGGCGACACCAACGGGGATGGGGGAAACACCCTCCCGGCGCCGGCCGATTGGAACTTTATTACTTTGCAAAATAGCAGCACGACTTTTCAATGGGCGATCGTCCGCTATGGCCGGGGGTTACAGATCAAAAACAGCTTGAACGCAGATATCTCGCCGTACATTCACCACAACGTGTTCGAAAGCAATCTGAACGGCATAGCCATAGATATCAACAGCAGTTTCAATGTTACTTCACTGATTGAAAACAACGTTTTTACCGGCAACTCCTATGGCTTCAGGGTCAGCCAGTTGCCCAGCAAAACGGGAACCGCGCTGCCCACCTTGCGCAACAACGATTTTAATGCCAATACAACGCTGCCTATCTATCTTGCAGGC
Source organism: uncultured Anaerolinea sp. (assembly GCA_964595435.1). Classification (GTDB taxonomy): domain Bacteria; phylum Chloroflexota; class Anaerolineae; order Anaerolineales; family UBA4823; genus RBG-16-57-11. Next base: position 45,929 of record CAZQQJ010000002.1, read on the forward strand.
TCTGCTTTTCCAACTTACGATAACAACACTTTCTCGGGTTACCCTCTTCCCGCGCAGCGCCTGGGTATCGGATTGGGAGGTACTTTTTATTCCAATGGCAGCCTGCCGCTTGTCTATGATACCCCTGGAGGCACGCAGTTGCTCCCCTATGTCGTGCTTTCGGATATGACGGTGGCAGATGGTTATACCCTGCACCTGCCACTGGATACCATCGTCAAATTCGATATCGGCAAACAGTTGGTTATCAGAGGTGTATTGACTTCGGATGCTACAGCAGGCGATCCGACAATTTTTACTTCGATCCGGGACGATACCTTCGGTGGGGATACCAATGGCGATGGTTCTAACCTGGAACCCAAGCCAGGGGATTGGAGACAAATTTCCTTTATCAATAAAAATATCGTCTTTCAAAACGCCAGGGTACGCTATGCTTATAACGGTGTATATTATAACAATGCCACTACTGCTGCTCCCCTGACTCCCCTTCGCCCAACCATTCAGAATTGCACCTTCGATAATGACGTGAATGGGCTGGCTTTCCAGGCGACCGATAACGTCAACAGCCGCAGCGAGCCGCTGATTTCCAGCAATAGTTTTTCTAATTTGATCGGTTTTACCTTTATCCTGACGAATACCAACTACCTTACCTATACGGGCAATACCTTCACCAGCAACCTGCACCCGTCTATCGTCGTGACCGGGAAGTGGCACACTTCTGGCAGATGGGTGTCTGTGCCAGGGGATGGGGGGATTAACATGCCTTACCTGGTGCCGCCGACCTCGGTAACCGTTATGTCCGGTGCAGTGGTTACGCTGCCTGGCTCCAGTGTGGTCAAGTTTGTGGAGGGGGCAGAGACAAAAATGGTCGTGAACGGCGAGCTTGCCCTGGAGAGCACACCAGCCACCCGGATTATCTTCACATCCTATCGGGATGATAGCTATGCCGGCGATACGAATGGCGACGCCGTGGCCAGCGTACCGGCCAAAGGAAGCTGGAAAGGCATCTATCTACACAACTCGGTCAATCATTTCCATGATGCTTTGGTGAAATATAGCAATTTGGGCCTGGTGGTCGAAAATACCACGGCCAACCCGCTTTCTCCCTTGATCGAGTATTGCCGCTTCGAGCAGAACACGTACGGCGTTTTCCTGGATATCCAGGGTGCAGGTGATATTTCTGCACTAATCCAATACTCTACCTTCGATCAAAATGATTATGGATTGGGCACGGGGGCTAACGCTTCTATTCCAGCTTTAGGCATCTCGCTGCCGACTTTGAACAGCAACAACTTCACCAACCACGTCAAATTCCCCATCTATCTGGGCGGTGCAGCTTCTCCAACTTATGTAAATAACACCTTCTCCGGCAATGCCCACCGGGCAATTGCCCTGGGCGGTTTCTTTGGCGACAACGCCACGCTCACCCTGGTGCCGGGAGATAGCAACAGTCCCTTTAACGGAAAAAATTTCCCTTACGTTGTGATCAACGACATGACGATTTATAAGGACGCCATCCTCACGATTCCGGCCACCACAATTATCAAATTTGACGCCGGCAAACGCATCACGGCCAACGGCGGGCTTTTGCTACAGAGCAACGCGGCGAATAAAATATATTTCACATCATACAAGCATGACCATTACGACGACACTAACGCCGATGGCTTCACCACGACTCCGGCGATCAGCGATTGGTCTGGGGTTTATATCGCCGGCCCAGCGACAACGAATTTCGAGTACACAATCCTGAAGTATGCCAACGAAGGACTGGTCATTTTCCAGAATGGGACGGTAGATCTTTACCCGGTCATTACGCAGAACGAATTCTCTTCGAATAACAAGGCGATCACCCTGCACATCAAATCGTCTTACGACATTACCTCTTCGATCGCCAACAACAGCATCTTCTCGAACAATTACGGCCTGTATACCTATTCGGATACCTCGACGGATGCCAGATATTTTGGCTGCGCCAACCCGACGCTCAGTAACAATATGTTCAACGGGCATGCGCAGTTCCCGATCTACCTGAACGGCTCTTCGGATCCGCTTTATATCAATAACAGTTTTGGCGGCAATACGCACCCGGCCATTGCGTTGGGCGGATATTGGGCGTGCGACGCTACCTGGACTACAGTCAATGGAGATGATAACGATCCCTTCCCTTACGTGGTGCTCAACTACATCACCCAGGATTTTCCTTCCACGATCTCCATCCCGGCCAACACGGTGATCAAGTTCTCGATAGATACGGGTATGTATGCCTGGGGGCTGCTCAACATGTTGAGCAGTCCGGGGAATGAGATTATCTTTACCTCCTATCGGGATGACAGTTATGCCGGCGATACAAACGATGATGGGACCGCCACGCAACCGTCTCGTTCAGATTGGAAGGCGGTCTGGCTGTGTGATTTACCGTCCAAGACCAACAGAATCCACGATCTCATCGCTCATCATGCTGTCTCGGCGTTGGGCGTCTATTACAACGGCGCAGTCAATACCTCCGTCAGCTCGATCATTACCAATACCTTGCTATCAGAGAATCACAGCGGGATTTTGTTGGCAGTTCGTGGAGATAGCACTACAGGACAAGGTCGGGGCGACATCGCGGCACGGATCCAAGATGTCACCATGGATCACAATAATTATGGCTTGCTCACCTTTGCCACGGTGAAATCGAGTGGGATTTCCAGGCCGGAGCTGAAACGTGTGACTTTCAGTAACACGGCTTATTACCCAATCTACCTGGGCGGAACGGCTTATCCTTCCTTTGTTGATAGCGCCGTTATGGCCAGCGCGCCCGAGGGCACCTCAACCAGCGAGATGGTCGCAGCGCAGGCCGCGGCGCCTGCTTTAGGTCTGGACGTAGATGCTCAGGTCTTGCCTGGCGTAGCTGACTACCTGGCCCAGGCCAGAGTGCAAAGCGCTGCACCGGAGGAGATCGCTTCACCGGCTGCCGGTCTGTCCGTCAGTACCCTATCGCCGGCCATTGCGCTTGCCGGAGTGTTCAATAATGCCGGCGAATTGACCATTACGAATACGGTTTACGTTGTGGTAGGCAACTACCCTGTTTACCTTGTCATCGATGGCGTTACCACTACGGTTGACAATGATTGGACAATCGGAGCAGAAAATGCGGCCAACAGTCGCGTCACATTCAATGCCGGCTCCATCATCAAATTTGGCGCCGGGCGCAAGCTGACGGTCAACGGCGGTCTGAACCTGGAGTCCACTGCTTCGCAACCGGTGGTCTTCACCTCTATCAAAGATGACACGGCCGGCGGCGATACAAATCTGGATGGTAATACCACCACCCCTGCCGCAGGCAACTGGGTGGGTGTCAAACTTACCAGTAGCGATACCAAATTCAACTACGCCGCGCTGCGTTATGCGACCGAAGGCCTGCATGTCTACTTCAAAGGCGCGGTCAACCAAAACATCAGCCCCGAGACGAGCCACAGCACTTTTTCGAATAATACCACCGGTATCACTTTGTGGGCCGATGGCGCTGGAGACATCATGTCGCCGGTTGGCAACCCGGGCATTCACGACAACATTTTCAGTAACAACACCACGCATATCCTCGGGCATGCAAACGGAACGAACCCCGGGCGCCTGCTGGTGGGCATCCATAATAACAATTTCTGGCCTGTAACCAGCTACGGGATCAACAATCTTTCCACCAATTACACAATTTCTGCTACCCAGAATTATTGGGGCAATCCGACGGGGCCTTATCACCTTACCCTGAACCCTACCGGTAAAGGTGTGACGGTCAGCGACCGGGTAAATTTCGACCCCTGGTCTACTGTACCCTTTAACCAGGGTGCTACCTACACCATCCACGGGCGTATCATTAAGAGCGATCCGAATGACCCACAACCGGGAATTGCCGGGGTCACCGTCACTGTCCAGCCAGGGAACCGCACCACGATTACCGACCAGGACGGCTATTATAGCCTGGCTGGATTTTTGTCTGGAAAGTATACCGTCTTGCCCACTCTTTCTGGTTGGCTGTTTGCCCCCAGCCAGGCCACGGTTGATTTAGTCACTGATGCAACGGTGGATTTCGTCGGTACGCTGGGAACCTCGGATTATTACGTGACGATTGGTAACGCCTCTGTCGTTCAAATGCTGGCTGGCAACGTAAATGCCCAGTTTGTCGTCAGTCTTTCTAAGGCAAGTTCGGTCCCGGTGATGGTTGATTACCAGACGCAAGACGGCACAGCCGTGGCCAGCTCGGACTATACAGCTACCGGCTTAAAGACGGTTACCTTCCTGGCAGGCGAAGTGTCAAAGACCATTACCGTTGTGGTAAAACCAGGGCCCCAGACCGAAGGAGAAGAATACTTTAGAGTCGTTCTTTCCAATCCCCGACCTACCTCGGTCAACCTGCTGCCAAACGGTGAATTTGGCACTTGCACGATTGTCCCCGTCTCGAACGTCGTGTACATTCCCCTGGTGAAGAAGAGATAGATCGGCTTATGACTCTTGCACCAACTGCTCCGCCGTAACCCGGTCGGTCACGATGATATTGACAAGTTTCCCCCGCAGTGCGCCGCGGATGGCTTTGTACTTCCGCGGCCCTCCTGCCACAGCGATTGCCCGGTCGACTTTTTGGAGCTGTTCCAGGCTCATCGAGACCACGCGGTTGGAGAGCGGGCTTTTCACCGGTTGGCCGTCGCGGTCGAAGAAGCGCAGCAGGATGTCACCCACTGCTGCGTTCTGACGCAGTATTTCCTGCTCCTCGGCCGAGAAGATATTCCCGCTCAACGTCAGCAGCTTGGATGGCTCTACGTCCCCGATGCCCACCAGTGCCATGCTGACCTGATCGAACAGCCGCATGGCATCAAGCACGTACTGGTCGTCGAGCAGCACCTGTAAAGCGGCGCGCGAGCCGACGATGCCTGGGGCGGGGAGGAAGTGAGCCGTTCCGTTTACCAGGCTGGCAAATCGCCCGGTCAGGCGGTTAGCGTGTACCTCCGCCGACGGGTTGCCGATGCCGCCCAGGATCTGTACCACCTGGATGCCACTCTTGCCGGGCACCTGGCGCATGGCATCGACCAGCGCCAACAGTGTACCACTCCAGGATGAGATGCCTACCACGTCATGGTTGCGGATCATCGTCTCGACATAGTAAGCCGCCGCCGAGCCGATCTCGCGTTGCAACATGCTCTCATCCTGGTCGTCCACAGAATCGACCACAATGGCCTCTTTCAGCCCGAATTTGTGTGCCAGTTCTTCTTCCAGGGTGGCGTTGACGCCGTTCGGCACATTGACGGTGATGCGCACGACGCCAGCTTCTTTGGCGTTGTTCAGCAAGCGTGAGATCGTGGCTTGCGAGAGGCCCAACTGATCGGCAATTTCCCCCTGGCGCATCTCGCGTTCGTAGTAAAGTTCGTCGCCGATATCACCCGCTTGCAGGTACGCGCCGCGTGCGTACCCGGGTTATCTGCTCTGGGCGCGGCACTGGCCGGCGGGCTGGGCGCCGAAGTGGATGTCTTATTTCGGGTCATTCGCGATCTGAAATCGCACGGTGTTTCGATCATCTATATTTCGCATAAGCTGGATGAACTGATGCAGATAGGCGATTACATTACTGTGCTACGGGATGGCCAGCGGGTTGCGCATGAGGAGATCGAAAATGTAGACGTGCCCTGGATCATTGAAAAAATGGTCGGTAAGAACCCTGCAGCCTTGTTTGTGCGCAAAGAGTATAAGATTGGCAATGTGTCGATGCGCGTCGAAAATATAACCCTGCCGCGCGTTGGCGGCGGTTACGTGGTCGACCATGTTTCCTTTGATCTGCACGAATCTGAAATCTTCGAAATTATGAGTCGTCTGGTGAGCGAAGGATACGGAGTGATCTTTATTTCATCAAAATCGAAAGAAATCCTGGCGATGTCGGATCGCATCGGCGCCCAGGCGGCCCTGATCGCTGCCGGGCGCAAGGACGTCATTGTAGTCGGCTTCGACGGTTCGGATGATGCGATCCAGTCGATCGGCAAGGGCGAGTTGAAAGCCACCTCGCTGCAGCCGGTGGCCGAGATGACCAACCAGGCTGCCATCCAGGCCGATGAGTACATCAAGAACGGCAAGGCCAGCAAGCCCGAGAAGCAGTCCATCGACATGGTCTTGATCACCCCGGAGAACTACTGCCAGTACAAGACCTTTGCCCCGACGGGTTCTATCGAAGCTTGCCCGACGCCGCCGGCTCCGGCTGCGATGCTGAACTGGCTGGTGTTCGAGCTGGTCGCGGCGTTGTTCTAACCGTCAACCTTCCATCGACGCGTGGCGGCGGCGCAGCATAGCAGATTTCATCCATCCGCGCGCCGCCTCCACAAGTCCAGGGCCTATCCCATAGCAGTACTTTCCCGAGCGGGCTATGGGTAGGCCCGCGGTTGTAAGTATATCACGCCTGCTTTCGCCCGCGGCTGTATGGGTAAATCGCTACCCGGTGCCCCCGCTCTTGGGGTAAAATTTTCTCCATCGAAATGGAGGCCTATGAAAACTTCGCAAATTGTCGTTGTAGGTAGTTTGAATATGGACCTGGTGGTGCAGATGCCGGCGATCCCCCGCCCGGGGGAAACATTGTTAGGTGGCAAGTTTGCCACTTTTCCCGGCGGTAAAGGCGCCAACCAGGCCGTGGCGGCCGCTCGCCTGGGTGGGCAGGTGACTATGATCGGCCGGGTGGGCAAGGATGCTTTTGGACAACAGTTGCTGGACGGCCTGAGAGTGGAAGGCATCGATGCGTCTCACGTCGGCATCGACCCACACAACGCCACCGGCGTAGCGCTGATCACCGTCGATGCGCGCGGCCAGAACAGTATCTCCGTCGCCTCGGGAGCCAACTTCACCCTTACCGGCGAGCAAGTCGAGCACGCCTGGCAGAGCATCCAGCGGGTCGATTGGGTAGTGATGCCCCTGGAAACGCCAATGGATACTATCCTCGCGGCTGCCGGGTTGGCCAGGGGGCGTCAGGCGGGTGTGATTCTCAATCCCGCGCCGGCTCAAAAACTGGATCACGACTTGCTCAACAAGGTCGATGTGCTGGTTCCCAATGAGACCGAAACCGAGTATCTCACTGGTATGAGCATTGCCAGTGAAGAAGATGCGCTACATGCCGGGCAAGACCTGTTGGCGAGCGGTGTTGGTAGCGTGGTGATAACAATGGGTGGAAAAGGCGCCCTGGTGATTGAGGGCAGCGCAGCGCAGCCCATATTCCACCATCTGCCAGCTTACCCGGTCGAAGCGGTTGATACTACCGCTGCGGGCGATGGTTTCGTGGGTGCCCTGGCAGTCGGGCTGGGCGAGGGTTTATCCCTGGTCGCAGCGGCTCGCTTTGCCAGCGCTGCCGCCGCCCTTTCAGTCACCCGCCACGGTGCGCAGCCTTCCCTGCCCCGCCGTGCTGAAGTAGAGCAATTTCTCAAGTGAGGAGCTCCTTATGAAAAAGATCGGTATCATCAATTCGCCAATTTCCGCCGCCATCGCCAGCCTGGGGCACAATGACACCCTGGCCATCGTCGACGCCGGCTTCCCCATCCCCACCACCACGCAGCGCATCGATCTGGCTTTAGAGCCGGGCGTGCCGGGCTTTTTGCAGACTCTCAAAGTGGTACTGCAAGAGTTGTACGTAGAGCGCATCATCCTGGCCGAAGAAATCAAGCAATACAGTCCGCACATGCTGGCCGGCATTCAGGAACTGCTGCCCGAGGCCCCCATCCAGTTCGTGCCGCACGTCGAATTCAAGCAGATCGCTCCTTCCAGCCGGGCAGTCATCCGCACCGCCGAGTTCACCCCTTTTTCCAACATCATCCTGGTGGCCGGCGCGTGGGGGTTTAAGCTGTAACCCCTTTGTATCTGGTGGGCTACGAAGTAGCCCACCAGATACAGAAAATGGGCCACGAAACTCAGAGGAGTTTAACGCCGATACGGTCAAGCTCTCCGGCTTGAACGTCCCATCCTGGTGCAGGGCTATCCTGACGACCTGAACGCTTTCAACGTCGAGCGCCGTCGGGACGCTTTCTGTGGCAAGATTTCGGTGTGCAACAACCTGCGCCAGTACGGCTACGCTTACACCCTGACCAGCAAACACGTGGTCAACCCGCGCAGCGCCAGCTTCAAGGCCGACCTGCAAAAATTTGCCGGCGTCTGCAAGGTGGTCAATGGCCTGCGCGGTGCTCGTCTGGGAGCCATCGGCGCTCGCCCCGGGGCGTTCAATACGGTGCGTTACAGTGAGAAGCTGCTCCAGGCCTACGGTATGAGCGTCACCACGGTCGATCTTTCCGAAATCCTGGGTATGGCGGCCAGGCTGGCCGACGAGGACGCCCGGGTGCAGGAAAAGCTGGCCGAGATCCAGGCTTATGCCCGCCACGACAGCGTGCCGCCTCCCTCGCTGGTGCGCATGGCCAAGCTGGGTATTATCATTTCAGACTGGATGCGGGCCAACGACCTGAACGCCAGCGCCTTGCAGTGCTGGACTTCGATCCAGAAGAACTACGGAGTCAATGTCTGCACCCTGATGAGCATGATGAGCGACCAGTTACTGCCTTCTGCTTGCGAGGTGGATATCACTGGCGTGGCTTCTATGTATGCACTTCAGCTTGCTTCTGGCGTACCCAGCGCCCTGGTCGACTGGAATAACAACTACGCCGACGATGACGACAAGTGCGTTTTCTTCCACTGCGGCAACTGGGCGAAGAGTTTCGTCCCGGATATCGAGATCAAGACTGCCCCTATCCTGGGCACCACCCTGGGCGAAGAGAACACTTACGGCGCCATGGCCGGGCGCGCCGCGGCCGGACCGGCAACCTTTGCCCGTATCAGCACCGACGACACCTGCGGCGTGATCCGCACCTACACCGGCCAGGGCCAGCTCACCGCCGATCCGTTGGACACCTTCGGTCACCGCGCCGTTATCGAAGTGCCCGGCCTGCAAAAGCTGCTCAAACACGTTTGCAAGCAAGGCTTCGAGCACCACGTGGCCATGACCATGAACCACGTTGCTCCCATCTTGGACGAGGCTTTCGAGACATACATGGGCTGGGAAAACTACAGCCATGCCGGATAAGCTTGTGTGAAACGAAGATGGGCGATGCTCAGCACCACCCATCTTCGTTATTGTATTAAAAGCTATTTCACTGGCCTGGGCCCGGTATACCCCCAGTGCTCGACCATGGCCGGGTAGACCTTTTCGATGACGAAGTCGTCCACCGGCATGGTTTCATCGGGAGGCGGGGGCGGCTCGCCGATGCCGAATTCGGCGGCGAATTTGGCCCAATCCCCATTATAGACATCGTGGTCCAACCCCTGTGATTGCATACCGTAGGCTGGCCCGTCGTTGGCCACGTGGGTCTGCCAGAAGGTATAGGTCTTGTTGTATTTGGACCAGTCGTAGGGCAGAATTGGAGTCTGCACGTTCCAATGGGCTACCCACAGCGGGTATTCCTGCGCCCAGGTGGTACGCGTGGTATTGCTATTCCAGAAACCGGGCGAGGTATAAATCAGGCACTTGACCTGCATTTGCTGGTAGACCCGGTTCAAGAACACCCATACCGCCGAAGCCACCGCGCTGCCGCTCAGTCCGCCGCGCTCTTCGACATCCAGGGCAGGGTAGATCTTCCCACCTTTACCGCGGATCAGGTTCATGAAAAATTCCGCCTGCTTGACGGCGTTGTGGTTGGGGCGGAAATACCAGTAGAAACCCACTGGCATGACCGGCGGCGCCAGCTCGGCGTTGCGTCGGAACTGGAAGTCCTCGTAACAGGTGCCGGTAGCGTTATCGATCGAGCCGGCGCGCACAATGGCGAACTGCGCCCCGGCAGCTTTGGCTTTCTGCCAGTCGATTTCCCCCTGCCATTTGGATACGTCGATCCCCTGGACGGACATCTTTTACCTCCTCAACTCGGATGGGATGAAGACAGGTGTGGACACTGTTTTTTGATGATACCATAACTCTCCTTGCACTTACGGTTTTGATAACCTGGCGGCCATTTTGCCATCGCCCGCCGGTTTGAGGGGTATACTTCTCTCAATTGGTCCAAACAACTTTGCCCGCCGAGGCTCAGAGTTTGTACAGGTGTTTTGGGAGGCTGAGACCGTGTCCCGTTACAAAGTGTTGTGGTTTCTGTTGGGTATTTCTGCCAGTTTGTGCACCTGCCTGGCCGTTTTGGTCGTGGGGGCGTTGGCGCTGTTCGTCTCGTCAGGCAGCAGCCCGGAGGAGCGGCGGCAGGCTTTCGACAACGTCACTGGCCAGGGCGCTCCGGCCCAGGATTTCGACCTGCCTGCCCTCTCCGGCAAAACGGTCCGCCTCAGCCAATACCAGGGCCGTCCGGTGCTGGTCAGCTTTGGCACCACCTGGTGCTCAGTTTGCGAAGATGAACTGCCCGCCTTGCAGCGCCTGCACGAGCAGCACCCCGAGCTGACCGTGCTGCTGGTCGACTCGCAGGAAAAGTTGAGCGTGGTGCAGGCTTATCACGCCGGCACAGGGGTGACTTTCCCGGTAGCGGTGGATGCCAGGGGTGAAGCCACCCGGCGCTACCGGGTCTACGCCTATCCCACCTTGATCTTCATCGACCGCTCCGGCCTCATCCAGTACGCCCAGGTCGGCTCGATGACGGACGACGAGTTCGCCCGCGCCCTGGCGACGATCGGGGTCAGGTAGCTGCAAATTGAAAGCCGTTTTGCGAGCGCCTGGGGCGGGCCGACTTCAAGGCGCCCGCGTGGGCACCGGAGCCTCGCCGGGGCCTTGCGGGGTAGCGCTCGGCGCCGGGGTTGGCGTGGGCAGGCCGGCCGCCGGAAGCGCGCAGCGAAAGCCCAGGTTGATATCCCTGCCTTTCGGATCCCGTTTGTCGCGGTTGGAAGGGCGGACGGCGGCGTCTCTGAAGTACCACGAGCCGCCTTTGACCACGCGGGTCGTGCCGTCAGCGGGGCCGGTCGGGTTGCTGGGCGGCGACTTCTGGTAGTAGAGTTCCTGGTACCAGTCTGACACCCATTCCCAGACGTTTCCAGCCATATCCAGCGCGCCGTAAGGGCTGGCGCCGTTGGCATAGCTGCCGGCTGCGGTGGTATCTCCTACGCAGGGATTGTCTTTGCTCGTGTAATTGGCCCGGCTGCAATCGATCTTCTGACCCCAGGGATAGAGCAACCCGCTTTCGCCGCGGGCGGCCTTTTCCCACTCGGCTTCGGTGGGCAGGCGGCGCCCGGCCCATTCACAGTAGGCCCTCGCGTTCTGCCAGCTTACGTGCAGCACCGGATATCCGCCATACGCCGGATCGTCGTAATATTGGGTACGGGTGACCGAGTAGTTTTGCGCCGGCGCAGGGCAAACGCTTGCCTGCACGCAACGGGCATACATGGCATTGGTCACCTCGGTGCGGTCGATCCAGTAAGCGTCCAGATCAACGGTATGCTGCGGCTGCTCGTCCCCTTCGGCGTAGCCATCCTCTGAACCCATCAGAAACTCCCCGGCCGGGACGAATACCTGGATCATGCCATCGGCTGCGGAGACTTGCGTGGCGCCTGGGCCAGGGGTATGGGTGGGTGGCGGCCGGGTAGGCGTAAAGCTGGGCGGAGGCGTGGCCGAAGCCGTCGAGGGCTGGGTAGGAGGGATGGGCGTCGCCGAAGGGCGGGATGTGGAGGTGGGCGGAAGTTCCGTTGGCGATGGTGGCAACGGTGTAAAAGTCTGTGTACTGCCAGCGATGCCGGCCAGCGCCGTGGGCGGGATGGGCTTGCGCAACACACCCGCTGAACCGGCAAACAACAGCGCCACGGCGACCAACCCGCCGGCCGCTGCCAGGACAGACCAGCGCCGCAGCATCCATCGCGCCGTCGCGCCGCCCATGTTTTGAACGCCCGCTGGCAGGCCGGCAGCCTTTCCTGCCGCCTGATGGACGAGACCTGGCCCGCCAGCAGAGCGGAGCGTCGGCGCGGCGCTCGCCTCTCCTGCCAGGCTGGAAGTCTGTACGATCGCAGGTATCACTGAGGCAGAAGCCAGTGCAGCCTTGAATTCGGCCGCTGTCTGATACCGTTGCGCGGGCAGCGCCTGCATCGCCCGCAGGATGGCCTGCTCGATGCCCGGTGAAATGGCCGGGTTGAGGGCGTGCGGCTCGATAAGCGGCGTACCCAGGTTCCTCTGGATGCTGTCCGGGGGACGCTGCCCGGTCAGCAGGGCATATAAGGTAGCCCCCAGCGCATAGATATCGCTGCGCGCATCCGTCGTGCCCATGCCGTATTGCTCCTGCGGCGAAAAGCCCGGCGTCACGGCCCGGGCGCCCAGGGTGGTATTGGTGGACGGATCGTACACTTTGGCAATGCCAAAATCGACCAGCAGGGCGTGGTTGCCGGCCATGATGCGGATATTGGCAGGCTTGATGTCGCGGTGGATGACCGGCGGGCGGCGGCCATGCAGATACACCAGCGCATCGCAGATCTGCGAAATCCAGTCGACCACCTGTCCTTCCGGCAGAGGCGATCCGTTGTCCTGCAGCATCTCCTGCAGATCGTGGCCTTCGACGTACTCCATCACCAGGTATTGCCCCTGGCCCGGGATGTCGAAATGGTCGATCACTTTGGGCAGGTTGGGGTGCGTCAGGTCGGAGAGGATTTGCGCCTCGCGTTTGAACTGGCGTTGGGCCTGCGGGGAAATATCCAGGTTTTCCTTGAGCGCCCGGGGGCGGTCCAGGTTGATATCCCAGGCGTGGTAAACGGCTCCAAAGCCGCCCATACCCAGCAGTTGGATGATACGGTAGCGCTCTCTCAGAATTTGCCCGGGTGAAAGCGGCACGGCTTCGACTCCTTCTTGCCCCGTCTCTGGCTGCATCCCTGTTCTGAAAGTTTGCGGCGTTCCTTTGCGATCCGTGGCGCCCTAAGCCATGGCGCCCAATCCCATCCGCGGCCTGGCCTCTGCCAGCACCTCGTAGCGCAGCCGCCCGCCGCAGAAGCGCCCCACCAGCTCGATGATCTCGCCGCACACCTGCTCCACCTCCGCCGGGGTGGTCGGCGGCAGGCCGTCCACGTTGAACTCGATGGCGGTCGTATCCAGTTGGGTCAGCGTGTGCTGGCCCTGCCGCCAGGTCCAGCGCCGGGTGAGCACCGTATCTCCCTGGGCGAAGATCACCTCGCCGGGCAGGGGGCGCTCCACCTGGTTGGAGCCCAAGGCGATGAATTCTTCCTGGCCGGTTGCCAGGCGAAGCGCCAGGTCGCTGCCCAGGTGGTCGATGGCGTGCCCGCCGGTGGGGATCAGGTGGCGCAGCGAAAGGATGTTGCCGATATCCACCAGGGCGTTGATGGCCGGCAGCGGCTCATCGCGCAGGACGCGCCGCGCCAGCGCCTCGATGGACGAGCGGAACTCGCCGGGTTTGGCGCCGAAAGCCCGGAAAGCCTCTCGCCAAGAGCGGATGCGCGGCTCCTCGGCGACGTGCGCCAGGTCCAGGCGGACGCGCAGCGCCTGCTCGGCGCCGCGCAGCAGCTCCACCAGTCCGGCGGGCGAGGGGCAGTTGCTCACTTCATGTGCCACCACCACGCCACGCACGTAACCGGGGAAACGTTGGAAGATTTCGGGGGAAATGCTGTAGTGAAATTCGCTCATGGTTTAGCCCTCGCCCCCTATTCTACCAGGAAGATGGCCAGAAGATTGGATATTTGCCTATACGTGTTGCCAGTTCTTGCCGCAGTGGTATGGGTAGCTCACCCGGCGCAACGGGGCACCCTGGTCTTCGTCCTGCAGCAGATCGCTACCCTGGAAGCCGGCATTCTCAACCTGGCTGCCAGGACGAACGCCCGCCGCTGCTGTTGCAACTGCCCGGCATCTGCATTCTGACTGCCCTAGAGTCTTAACCACCTCACGAAATCGCCATCAATATCTATTGAGGAAATCTGGTTCGTTATAATCCCCACCCCATGTGTCCCGGTTGAGGAACCTGCCCTGCCGAGGAGCATAATAGCGTGATCTCAAATAAATCAGTACCATCGGCCAATACCTGCGTCAACCCGCCGGCCAGGTCGAGGGCTTAGTTCGTCTTTCCGAAAATTCAATGCTGCTTTGAGCGCAAGGGAGAACTTCCTCATAATTATTATGTAATAAGGTCTGCTTCGGTCATAGGGCAGAATAATTTTCGGATAGGTTCTTAATCTTCTTCCATAGCAATTTCGAGGGCATGACCGATTTCACCCTTACCCCCTTTTGGATCTGCCCAGAACCCTTTATTCAGATTTGGCTATCCATTCTTCGTTTTGAACCCAAAAATGAGCGAATCAAGAGATTAGTGCTTCCTTCTACCCTGATCCGCGACTTTCTTCGGGAATAGTCAACAGATCGGCCAGATTACTGCCCGCTTCGATCCTCTCGATTATTTATTGGTATCATTGTTATGGTTGACAAGACAAATTGGAAAATGTCATATCCTAAAAATACTTTCAGTATGGCAACGTTTTCTTGAGGAGAGTAATTGATTCCTGGCAGTAAGTCAATGCCTAAACGAAATTTAAAGTATAGGGGAGGTGATGGGAAACCTATTCCTATATAATAAAGTAGCAATGCAATACCTAGAGCAAAAAACTTGTATATAAATGTTAATTGTTTTGAATATTTAGCATTTTTCCATAGCTGAAAGCCAAGCCAAATTGACAAACAGTTCGGATCTATTAGTATTCCCTTACCGAGTAATGGTTTTAATAGCGTGATAAGTACCACGTATAAACCATTTACAATCAATATGACAGCTAAAACTTTTCTCGTTATGTTGCTCAGATCGCGCCACATAATTCACCTAAGCCTTTAAGACTATGTAACTTTCCTTTAGTGAATGGAGTGACCTCATGTGGAAAGTTGGAGTAGAAACACCCCAACTTTCCACGGCCTGGGTTTTCAGCTATTAATGTCTGAAGAATGGACCCGTACCCAAAACGCCCATAGGTTGGAGATTCGGATATGTCCATACTCCATCATTTCCATCGGGTGTAGGAAATATCTCTTCTTCGTAGGGATAATTCCACATTACCCACCATCCGCCATTGTAACGGTAAGTATGACCAGCAACAGGATTTTGGTAATAGGGTATTACTAACCATTGTTGCCATAGGCCCATTAGGTACTGTGCAGGTTCTACGAAATTAATTATATTGTAATTAATCTCATCGTTGTCGTACAATTTCGAGCACTTTTCAACTCTCCATATTCCACCAGGTTCAAGTCTGGCAATGTCCCTGAGCCAGTTTTCTTCACCAAAGGCATTAAGGAAAAAATTCACATCTTTCATCACTACAGGAGCTTCTTGCCACTCATCGTAAACGTCAATGATGGAACCGGACGGAAAGAAATGGTCATATTCACCCATCTTATATTCATCACATGCACATAAACCTAAGGGATCAATAAATCTAATAGGATTTGCGAAACCGTATAACCAACGATTGTATGAGATGGGCGTTGAATCATTCCCTTCCCACGTATCCCGGCTAAGGAACCTGCCCTGCCAGGGCGCGTAATAACGTGCTCTCAGGTACACCAGACCGGTCAGATCGGTCATCTCACCGGTAAAACCGTAGCTGCTGTATCCACTGCCCGTGTGGCCCAACTCTTCACCATAGGGCTGGTAGTCCTTCGCCAGTACCACATTCCCATTCGCATCCGCCAACTGCCGCACGCTGCCCAGGGCATCGCCCAGGAAGTAATCCACCCCGCCGGCGCGGTACTGGGCGATGCGCCCATTCCCGTAGAGATAAACATTCGTCCCATCGGCCACCACCTGCGTCAACCCGTCAGCCAGGTCGAGAGCGTAGTGTCACCGGCCACGCTGTTTGGCGGTAATTTGTCTCGAATAATTGGATGCGGATTTAGCTCCAAATAAAGACATTTATCTTAACCATCTCTTTCCAACATCCCAGATAGGCATCGCCGCCTCCTGGGAGTAGAATGAGGATGCCAGTCCGATATTCCACTCCACAGGAGGTATACCCATGCTATCCGAAATCGAGCGTTTCGTCAATTGGCTGCGCCGCCGCAATCCTGAGGCGCGCACCTGGCGGGATTATCGCTACGATCTGCAACAGTTCGTCACTGTGGTCGGTGACCAACCGCCCGGCACAGTCACTTTTTGGGATATCGACCGTTCGGGGAACGGCTCGATATCCATCTGATACAATGTCCACTGGAGTCAGTGTTCAAGATGTGCTTCAATTGTGGCGAGTAATCCTTCAATCGTGTCAAATTCATTTCGTTTATCAAAAGGGATTTGGAAATTCCCAATAATTCGCGATTCATGTGATGTGATAAGCAAATCCAGAACTTGTGTGCGGTCTATAGGTGATAATCCCATTAAATTATCGATAGCTTTATTTGCTACATCTCGGCTTGCTGAAAATCTTTCCGTATCATTGATAATGTGACTTAAGCTTTGAAGTTCACTACCAAACCATTTTATAAACTCATTTACATTCATAAACTCTCCAGATCTTGGCTGTATGCAGTTCAAATTATGGAGTAACTCCCCAAATGAAAGGAAGGATTGGTTCGTCAGGAAGCTGATCTAATAGGATAAATATTGTCACTCCAACAACAATTACTACTTCACACTCGTTTATTATGTCGGAATTGGCAGGCGTTGGATTGGGTAACCAGTTAGGAATTTTTGTTCGATCGCGTTTCTCAACGGTCTTCTTGTCAGGGTTCCATTCCCAAACATATCGGGGAAGTGGTACAGGTATTTTATCTTTGGATTCCCCTCTATATGTAATAACTCCTGGAGCTTTCATTTGGGCAAGGATGACTTGGCCTGCGTAATATGGATTTGTCCCGATGAGTTCCCAACCATCGAAAATCCATCTGTAATTCGTACCCAAAATCAGTCTGGCTGGTCCTCCTGGATTTGGATTGCGATTGTAAATCGAAACATACCAATTTATCTCCGCTCTTCCCCATAGGAGATCTCTCTCGTGTTTTATTTCGTAGGCTTGCCCCGTTGTTATATCAGCGATGTCGATAAAACCTGCTTCACCTGTTGCAATACCAACTAATATTGGATTTCCTGCCGCATCATTTTCCAATTGGAGCCCTTGTTTTGATCCGCCTGCCACGAAGAATTCAGGAATAATTGTATGACCTGCCCCATACGTACCAGCAAAGTGTGCTTGAATCATGGCATGAATAGGTTCAGAAGAGAATAAACCCGTTGGGTCAACCAGGTTAATAGGATTCGCCGAAACATACAGCCATTTATTAAGTGTAAGCGGTTGGCTATAATCCCCATCCCATACATCCCGACTGAGAAAACGGCCCTGTCCTGGCGCATAGTAGCGAGCGCGCAAGTAGACCAACCCCGTAGCATCCGTCCACTCACTGGTGTACCCGTAACTTGTCACTGAACTTCCGGCGCTGTCCATCAGTTCGCCATACGGCTCATAGCTCTTCACCAGTGTCACATTTCCGTTCCCATTCACTAACTGGCGCACGCTGCCCAGGGCGTCGCCCAGGAAGTAGTCCACGCCGCCGGCGCCGTACTGGGCGATGCGCCCATTGCCATACAGGTAGGTGCGCTGGCCGTCCGCCAGGACTTGCGTAAGCCCGCCAGCCAGGTCGATGGCGTAATTGGTTGTTACCCCGCCGCTGGTTTGCCGCACCCGGTCATTGGTAGAATCATACCAGAGTACCGATCCAGACTGGTAAAGCCAGAAGCTCGCTCGAAAGTTCGATTACTTCGTATTTCGCATTGCATAGTCGCCTGTATCAAGATTAACTTCATAATAAATATCGTTGGGCGCCTCCAAAAAATCCAGGTGCCAATTTTTGTTATCATCCAATTGCGGTGAATTCACAAATACATTACACTTGTCATGTAACTCAAATCGCGCCTTTGCATCCTCACTTACTATTCGAAGGGCTTCATCCGCGCTGATTTTGGTTCCAAGCAAATCGACTCTGTTCCACTTGTGCAAAACTGGTATACGATAAGTATTTCCACCTCCCCATCCTACCCAACTATACTCGGGATACATTTCAATAGTGCGTGTCGTATACCTATCTTTCTCTATTTTAAAATATATAATATAAGCATGTCCGAAGCCCAAACGATCTTTGCAGTTGCCTTCTAATAGAATGTAATTTACACTCCAGTCGGTCAGATCCATAGGATCACCCCATACAATTTGACCCACTGCAGTGGCAATCCGCAGGAAATCCGCCTGCGTCCAATAGATCGGATAGTTTAAAGCCCCATCCTGCAGCGAATGCTCTGGTAGAGGTGTGAAGATGTTCGTATCCCCCTGTTCCAAGGCTTCGAGAGCTGTCTCTGGGTCGAATTTGAAATAGCCCCAATTCCAATAATTACGTATGAAGGCAGGATTCCTATCGTGCTCATCTCTACGGAGATTGTTATCGGATATAAAAATACCGATAAGGATCACAGCGAGGAGTAACACTAGTCCCCCGACTAAACGCATAACATGCTTGATCATTATCTCTATTCCTCAGCCCAGTTTTTCCATTTCAGCTTATTAATAACCTCGTTGTTGATTTCTGGAACAAACCACCCTCTGGTGATCAATTTGTGAATTACAAGGTCGAATCGGATTAATTGGAGCTTTGTATCTCTCATACTTGGATCGCCTCTCCAGTCAAGTTTAAAGAACGCGAACCAGTTCTTGGCAGTATCCGGGTAATCGTTCTTCATGGGAAGAGAAAGCTCTCCAATGCTCTTCATATCAACATGGGTGAATCCTGGTCCATTTTGAGCAAGGGCGGCGGCAATGTAAATATCCGTAGCAAGACAACCCATACATGCGTTTGTTACCAACTGGATTCTTCTCTTCATAAGCGTGACGGCATCTTGGGGGTTGTTAGGATCAAGCGCCTTTTCCATTGTTCCATCCTCACCTGGCTGCGCTTGCCCTAATCTTAAACCATAGCCGCGAATTAGAGGTTTTATATTCCCTTGATTATCTGTATAATATAATTGATGGCGGCATGTTAGGTTTCCCGAATCATCATATTCATCCATATATGCATAGATTGGATTACCCCATGGCGTCTCAGCCTGGTTTCTAGAAACTTGAGCTATTCCTAGCCCACTATTGGGATCGAGGGGGTTATCCAGCCCTGCACATTGAATGGCTATGCCTGCGGCTACATATGTGTCTATTTCATTGAAGGTGCGTTGTACATATTTTTCTGCCTCGTCTACACGCCGATTGATTGCTCGGCCATTCCTCCAACTAGCTGGGCAAGGAATTCGAAACTTACCTGTAGGATCCTGGTAAGTCACCGGGTTTGACTCTACGTAGATCCATTTGTTCAAAGAAAGTGAGCGGGTATAATCTCCCTCCCACGTATCCCGGCTGATGAACCTACCCTGCCAGGGCGCGTAATAACGTGCTCTCAGGTACACCAGCCCGGTCGGGTTGGTGATCTCTCCGGTGTAGCCATAGATGCTGGAAGCGGTTCCTTCGTGAGCGAGTTCTTCGCCGTAGGGTTCGTAACGCTTTGCCAGTGTCACGTTCCCGTTCCCATTCACCAACTGCCGCACGCTGCCCAGCGCATCGCCCAGGAAGTAGTCCACGCCGCCGGCGCCGTACTGGGCGATGCGACCATTCCCATAAAGGTAGACGTTTGTCCCATCGGCCAGCACCTGCGTCAACCCGCCGGCCAGGTCGATGGCGTAGTCCGTCGTTGCCCCGCCGCTGGTTTGCCGCACCCGGTCTCCCAGGCCGTTGTACGAATAATTGACCACCGACGACGGGCCGCTGCTCACCGAAGCCAGCCGGTTGGCGGTCGTGTAGGTGTAGGTGTATACTCCATCCCACAGCAGGTTGCCGTTGGCGTCCCAGGTATACGTGACCCCAGCAGTGTTGGCCAGCCGGTTGGCGTCGTCGTAGGTGTAATCCGTCGTGCCGGCCGGCGTGGTCTGCGACAGGCGGTTGCCTGCCGCATCATGAGTGTAAGTGAACGCCGGGCCTGAACTGTAGATTGCATTCGTCAGCCGGTTGAGGTCGTCATAAGTGTAGCTGATGGTTTCGCTCTGGTTCATGGCGTCCATATTCGAATCGAACGTATCCACTGCAAACCAACCGGACAAACCAGAACCGACTGCCAGCGCGCCGAGCCTGATCTCATCAACTGCAAGGCTGTCATTATCTATATCCACGATCGCGCTGGATACCTCTTGAGGTTTCCTGACCACCAAGGTCAATGCGCCATCATCCGTCCCGCTCGCCTGGGCTGCCTGCCACTCGATGCGGACATTTCCGCTAAACGAGCTGGAGATTTCGATGCGTATCACCTGGTTCGAGGGGCCGGTATCCGTGTAAGGTTTCGCCCACACGTAGTAGCGATACGTTCCACCAGGAGGGCTGGACAAAGCATTCAACAGCGCCCCTCCATCTTGGGGAGGAACAGACCCGACATTGACACACTCCACCCCTACAGAAAAGACGCTTTGCCCGGACGCATGATATCCCTGCAAAATCGTCAGGCTCTTGTCGCACGCCATCGACAGATTGGCAATTTTCAGGTTGAAACTGGCCGTGTAATTCCTGGCTGAAAACATGCGGTTGTCGACCACGTACATGGCGTTCTGGTCGTCGATCAGCGCCTTCATCCCATACGTCCCTTGCAGGGCGGCCTGGGTGCTGACGCTTAGATCGCCGCCATCCGTCACGCTGCCTGTCCAACGAGAAAAATCGCCCGACTCAAACCCATCTGCCAACTGGTACGGCCAAGTAATGCTCTCATCTGCCTGGGTTCGGTTGCCTACAGGGTCATACTGGTATTCGAACGATGATGATTGGCCGCTCTGTCCCTGATGTGTGAGCGCGGACAACTGGCCAGATGGATCATAGGCATACGTCGAGGTAACCCCGTCAGGGAATCGCACTGCTTTCAATGCACTGTTCACGGTGTAGGTGTAAGTGGTTGCCTGAGAATCCCAACTGGTCACCTGCGACAATCGATCCAGCATATCGTATTGGTAACTGGCTTGTTTGCCGTCCGGGTAGATCAGCGCCGTGCGGTTGCCCTGCGCATCGTAGCGGTAGCCCACCGTCCCGCTGATCGGATGGGTGATGGTCAGCGGTCGCCCCAACAGGTCGTACTGCCAGCGGGTCACCCCCAGAGTGTCGGTCATCGCTGTGCGCCAGCCCAGGGCGTTGAAGGCAAAGGTCACGTCCGTGTCGGGGTAATCGATCCGTACCAATCGCCCCATCCCATCATACTCGTAGTCGGTCGTCTGAAGTTTTGCATCTTCCATAGTCACGCGTTGGCCGGCGGCGTCGTAGCGGTACCTCCAGGTGTTCGACAACGGGTCGGTTTCGCGCACCAGCCAGCCCAGGTTGTTGTAGCCGAAGGTGGTGGTGTGGGCCAGGGCGTCGGTGATCGCCAGGCGGTTGCCCTGGGCGTCGTAGACGTATTCCGTGCGCACGTTGGTCTGCTCGTCTGAGCCCACGCCTGGCTGGTAGTTTTCCACCACCGCCTCCAGGCGGCCCAGCGCGTCGTAGCCGAAGCGCGTCGCCACGCCTTTGGCGTTCTCGCTCTGGACGCGGTTGCCGTTCACGTCGTAAGTATACTCGCTAATCCGGTCCAGCGGGTCGGTCTCCTGCGCCAACCGCCCCAGGCCGTCGTACTCGAACGTGGTGAAATGCCCCAGCGCGTCCGTGCGGGTGATCACCTCCCCGGCGGCGTTGTAGTCCACCTGGCTGCACACGTTGTACGGCGCATCGTCCCCTTCGGCGCCGCGGTTGCAGGCCGGCGGGGCCGGGTTGGCGTGATCGCAAAATTTCGTAAATTGAGATATAATTTATCCGTAATAAATGATCTGAAGTATCCGACATCCCGACGTTCACGGAGGAACCATCCATGCGTTATAAACTGCTCGGCCGCAGCGGCTTGCGTGTATCCGAACTGGCCCTGGGCACGATGACTTTCGGCGAAGACTGGGGTTGGGGTGCGCCGAAGGAAGAGTGCCGGCGCATCTTCGACGCCTATGCCGCGTCCGGCGGCAACTTTATCGATACGGCCAACCGCTACACCGAAGGCAGCAGCGAGAAGATCGTCGGCGAACTGATCGCCGCCGATCGGGATCATTTCGTCCTGGCTACCAAGTACACGCTGGTCACCCGCCGCGGCGATCCCAATGCCGCCGGCAGCCAGCGCAAGCACCTGTTGCGCTCGCTGGAAGGCAGCCTGAAGCGCCTGGGCACCGACTATATCG
This sequence comes from uncultured Anaerolinea sp., assembly GCA_964595435.1. GTDB lineage: Bacteria > Chloroflexota > Anaerolineae > Anaerolineales > UBA4823 > RBG-16-57-11. Next base: position 68,125 of record CAZQQJ010000002.1, read on the forward strand.
ACGTGTATTGGGTGCATGCCTGGGATGAGTTCACTCCCACTGAAGAAGTGCTGCGCGCCCTGGACGACCTGGTGCGCAGCGGCAAGGTATTGTATCTTGGCGTTTCGGATACCCCGGCCTGGGTGGTCTCGCACGCCAACACGCTGGCCGAACTGCGCGGCTGGTCGCGTTTCGTCGGCTTGCAGGCCCGCTACAGCCTGATCGACCGCGCCGCCGAACGCGACCTGCTGCCAATGGCGCGTGCCTTCGACCTGGCGTTGATGCCCTGGAGCGTGCTCGGCTCGGGGGCGCTCTCCGGCAAATATACCGCGCCCGGCGGCGAGCAAGCCGAAGGGCGGGCGAAGACGTGGGGCGGGCTGGGCGAGCGGGAGCAGGCGATCGCCCGGGCGGTGAGCCAGGTAGCCGCCGAGACCGGGCGCAGCGCTTCGCAGGTGGCGATCAACTGGGTGCGCCAGCAGCAGCAGAAATACACCGTCCCGCTCATTCCCTTGTTGGGCACCCGGCGCCTGGCTCAGATGCAGGATAACCTGGGCTGCCTGGAGTTTTCACTTACCGTTGAGCAGCTTGCCCGCCTGGACCAGGCCAGCGTCTTCGATCCCGGTTTCCCCCACGAGTTCCTGGCCTCGGATGGCATCCGTGATATCGTCTACGGCGGTTATTACAATCAGATCGATAACCACCGTTGAAAGATACAAAATCATTTTGGGGGTAATGCCCGCGCCGCGGCCACGCCGATCTCGATCCAGCCCTGCAGGTCGGCTTCGCCTTGCAGGCCCTGGGGGGCAATCTGCAACCAGCCCTTCATCGTCCGGCCAAAGTTGTCGAAGATGCGGGCGTGGGGTTGGGCGAGCGCCGCTTCGTACTGTTCCGGTTTGACGCGCACGATCAGGTCAGAACCGAGCACGCCGCAGGCCATGTTTCCGTCGATGATGAAGCCGATCCCGCCGAACATCTTCTTCTCGACCCGCCTGGGAATATCCTGCACCTGTGCCCGGACGCGCCCGGCAAGGGTTTCGTCGTAAGCCATGCTTCACTTATCCATCATGCATAGTTGGAACACCGGGTGGCGCGGCGCTTCGGCCGTGAAAGCCTCCAGGGGCGATGCGGGAGTGACGTCGAAGTAGGGGCGCACCACTGGCCCTTCGATCAAGTATTGTTTCAACACCGGCGCGCTCTGCTGCGCGTCTGCTTCGACGATGGCACGCCGTTCTTCGACTCTGCCGCGCCGCAGGGTCACTTCGCCCGCCGCCCGGGCATTGCGCACCCAGTTGACCTCGCCATACGGCGAGACCAGCCAACGATACCCGCCTTGCTCCACCAGGGTGACCGGCAAGGTGTACGGCCTGCCGCTCTTGCGCCCTTTCACCGTGAGCAGGTACATTCCGTCCGGCGCGATGCCCAGCCGGATCATCCCACTCATCAACCAGTTAATCATGCGCACTGCCGGGGTTACCGCGTAAGCTTTTGCCATCCGCCGCTCCTTACCCGAATCACCAATCCCTCGTCACTTCGTTGAACCAGGCCTCCGCCTCTGCCCGTTTCCCGGCGATCTCGTTCGGGTCGGCCACGAAGTACAATCGTTCCAGGCGCTGGACGATTTCGGGCGGCAGGTCATAGTGGATATAGCGGGTGGCGAAGTGATGGTGGCGTGGGGCATACCGAATGCGCAGCGCCTCGACCAGCGGGCGCAGTGTAAAGCCCATGTAGAAAGCCAGCGCTTCGATGCCGTTGCCGCGCGGCAGCTCCTTCAACGTCAGCGGCTGGAACAGCTCGAAGGTGGCGCGCAGGTTGGCTTTGCGACCCTCCAATCGCCCCTGCCAGGCTGCCTCGTCGAAGGTCTTTACCACTGCCTGTTGGCTGCCGTCGGCAGACAACTTCTCCAGCCCGGCCTTATCGAAATGGAACACCGCCTCGCCGTGGATTTCGCGCTCCAGGAATTTCTCCGGGTTGGAATGTTTCATCACTACCAGGTCTACCATCAGGAATGGGCTGGTGTCGCGCAGGCGGTAGAACACTTGTAAATGGCCGTGCCAGGTTGGTTCGGGGACGCGGTAGCGAATTTCAACTGGTGAAAGCGCCTGCAGGGTCTGATCGACCACTGCCAGGGCATCTTCAGCATGTTCGTCCGCTACGTCGAACTGCACGTCGAGGTCCGACCACTGGTCGACGCGCCCATAAGATGCCGCCCCGCCCTCCCACATTGCCAGGGCATAGGGCAGCGGCTCGACAACCGTTTTTAAAGAAGCCAGGATATCTTCACGTGTTAACATGGCGTAATTGTACTTGATTTTTGTCACCGCTCCAACTGGAATGAGTGTACCTGGCCATATTCCCTGTTTACGACTACCTGCACTTTTCCGCTGCCCAGGTTGTAGAGCACCGACCAGATGGTTGGAAAGCTGCCGGATTGCGAGATTTGCTTCAGCAGAGCCATCGCTGCATCCCCCGAAAGTACGCCGTCCGCTTGGCTGAGCGCATCGCCGGCCGCCGCGTAGCGCCAGCACGCCGTCCTCCGTTGCTCTGCCGGCGTTTCGGCAAACAGGAAGTTGGTCGACACCTGCCACGGATTTTCGTTACGCAGCACCTGTGCTTTGCCATCGATCCATTCCACCACTGCCGAAGACCCCGACGCATCGGCGATCAGATAGTGAATCGGCGGTCCGCCTCCCCAGTCTACGTTATACTGCTGCACCAGTTCCAGCGCTTCATCCAGGTTGGCGGCGTTATCCAGCAGTAGGCGGATCAGTTCCAGGTCGTCCAGGGTCGGTTTGCCTGGATCGTTGCCGCCCTCGCCGTGCGGTACGGCCATCATCCCCACTGCCAGGCCGCGCTCGTTCATCCCATCGAAGGGCAGGTAGGGCGCTTGCAGCAGGGGCTCCAGCGACGCGCCAGCCGGGATCTCGCCCTCGAAGCCCAGGTAAGCGATATCCACCATCGAGGCCGAGGCATACCCGTCCGGCGGATCTGTAAACAGCAGCAGCGCCGGGTGGCGGTACCAGTCGAAGTTGCGCCCCAGTAATCGCTCCCCCTGCGGCGTGCGCGCCGTGAAGACGCTGCAGGCAAAGGAATCCAGCAGGCTCGAAGGAACGGGCTTGCGCTCTGTGCCTTCAAGCTTGCCTTGCAGATATTTTTGAAACCCGTAATCCCCCCGGTATTGCATCGTGTAAAAGGGTATATCGCTGCCCGCGGCGTTGACCTTTTCCAGGGAGGCCAGGGTAATGTAACGATCGATCATTCCCTGCAGCGCTTCCAGCGGCAGGCTACCGCTGCCCAGCACGGTATTGTGGAATTCCTTCAGGTCGAAACGTTTGCCCAATGCCTCCTGTGCCTGCCGGCGCAGCTCGAGCAGGCGCAGCATACCCACCGCATAAGATGTTGCCTGGCCGGGCCAGGCGATGTAGCGGGCGACCTCGTATTCCATCGCCTGCCGGGGCATGCCAGTGTTCTCCACCATGAAATCCACCGCCTGTTCGAACTCCCATTTTTTGGCGTGGATACCGGTATCGGTAACCAGCCGGGCCGCTCGCAGCGCCTCATATTGCAGCCGGCCCAGGTCGCCGGCTGGGTCGTCTGCGTACCAGCCCTGCTCTGCTACCAGGCGCTCGGCGTACAGTGCCCATCCTTCGGTATAGGCGTTGAACTGCGCCAGGCTGCGGAAGAGCGGCAGCTTGAGATCGCGAGCGATGCCTATCTGAAAATGGTGCCCGGGGACGGCTTCATGGTAAGCCAGGCTGGGCATGCGATAATAGGGTTGCTCCCCGCCCACCGGGGCGTAGAAAATTCCCGGGCGAGAGCCATCCAGCGCCGGGGATATATAATAGGCCGATCCCTGCGGGATGCTGCGTACTTCCACCGCGCTGGATGGGCGCAGGTCGAAGATCGTTTCCGAACGCCGCCCGGCGCCCTCGATCAACTGGCGGTACCTTTCCATCACCTGTGCGCCGGCCACCATCTCGCCCTCTTCGGCCAGGCGCTGGTAAAGTTGGCCCAGGTTATCGTGGATGGGGTAGCCCAGGGCGGCAAAGCGGGCGTGCATTTCACCCTGGATGCGCTTCAGCTCATCCAGCCCCATCTGGTGCACTTGCTCAGGAGTCAGCTCTGTGGTGGTGTGGTGGCGCAAGGCGTAGCGATAATAGGCTTCTCCTTGCGGGTGTTGCCACACACCGGTGTTACGTGGCGCCCTGGTCATTTGCGCCTGTAACACCTGGGCCAGTTCCTGATAGGCTGGCAGGATCGAGTTCTTGATCTCTTTTTCAGCCTGGCCGAGCAGCGCCTGCTGCTCGGCGGGTGGGATGCTGCTCAATGGTGCCAGCTTCTGCTGCAGGGCAGTGTAATAGGGGGTGTTGCGCGCTGGCCGGGCGCCCATCGACTGGATGCCGGGAAGCGCCCATTCGAGGATCATGCGCGGCGGCAGGATGCCCGCCTGCTGGCGTCGTTGCAAGCCATCGATCAGACCGGCGAATTTGTCACCTACCTGCGCCAGGCGCTCCAGGTAAACCTGGGCGCTGGCAAGATCGCTGACTGTCTGGATATCGGTGAACAAGTATTCGGTCACCGATGGCACGCTGAGAATGGTCATCTGGTTGACCGGGTAGTCCTGGTAAATGAATTCCTGCCCTTGCACCAGGTCATCCAGGTACCATTCGTAAGCGTCATACGTAATCTGTTCTTCAGGGCTGAGCGCGGCGCGGTCGTAGGTGTGCAGCCGGGCCAGGGTATCGCGCTGCAAGGCATATGTCTCGCGGATATAATCTTCCGTCAGGGGAGTGAGCTGGTTGCCTTTCGTGCCCAGTTGCCGGTCCAGCCCCTCGAAACTGATTGTCTCGGGGTCACGGCGCAGCAAGGTATCGAAAGATTGCTCCAGGAACTGTCCGAAAGGCAATTCTCTCGTACCGGCCGGTGTCTCGCTTTGGGGCGTAGCGGATGGTAGTGGAGCAGACGGCTTGGCTGGTGTTTCGGCGCTGGCTACAGGCGACCGTTGAATGGCCGTAGGAGAAAGATGTTTTTGCGCTGTACATCCGCCGCAAACCGCGGCCAGTAACAGCGACAGGACGATCAACAGATTCAGGTACCTGGCCATCTGAACGCTCCTTATTTAATCGAGTAGTCTGGATGGATGGATAATTAAGTTTATCCCGTTTACGGCGGGTGCGCATCGGGAAAGTGGCGGAAGTAGCTGGGGGATTTAATTTACCCGCAGATGCAGCGCATCCATTTGCCAGAAGATCAGCCGGTTGCTCATCGAGCCATTATCAGTTGTTTAAACGAAGGATGGGCGAGGTGCCCGAACCCAGCCCATCCCGTTCAGAGGAGAACATGCGTTAATGTTCTGGATATAGTTTATCCTGCTCGTGCTCTTCGCGGATCGTACAACTGGTTGATCTGCCAGGCTTATTTTTCTTAGCCAGCCTGGTGTACGCCTCACAACTTCAAGCGTGGGTCCAGCGCATCACGCAACCCATCGCCGAAGAAATTGATCGATAGGACCGTAATAAAGATGCACAACCCTGGAGCCAGGGTCTGGTAGAACAGGGTATAGCCCAGTTGAGGGGCGCCGCGCGCTTCGTTGAGCATATTTCCCCAGGTGGGTACCGGAGGCATCACCCCAAAGCCCAGGAAGGAAAGCGCCGACTCGGCGATGATCACCGCCCCGAAACCCAGCGTGGCTGAGACGATGATCGGCGCCAGCGAATTGGGGATCAGGTGTTTCAAGATAATGCGCCAGTTTTCGGCGCCCATCGAGCGGCTGGCCTCGACGAAATCCTGCTCGCGCAGGCTGAGCACCTGCGCCCGCACCAGCCGGGCGTTGCCCATCCAGCCGATGGCTGCCAGCACGAAGATGATGATAATCACACTCAGGTTAGAACCCAGGAAGTTTTGCAGGGCAGTGAATTGGCGCAGGCTGGCCGAGAGGATCAACAGCAGGGGCAGTTCTGGCATCGTCAGCATCAGGTCGGTGAAGCGCATGAGCACGTTTTCTACCCACCCTCCAAAAAAGCCCGAGACGGCGCCAATCGTTGCTCCGGTTACGATGCTCAACATCGTGATCAGCAAGGCTACCAGCAGCGAGATGCGCCCGGCATACAGTACACGCGTCAGGGTGTCCCGTCCCAGGCCATCCGTGCCCATCCAGTGCATGGGTTGTCCCGTCTCGCCGGGGGTGAACCACGGCGAATACAGGCGCTTATAATCCTGTTCGTCATAGGGGTAGGGAGAAATCCACGGCGCCAACGAAGCCGCCAGCACGACGAAGATGAGCATACTCAGGCCAAACATGGCCAGGCGGTGGCGGCGCAAACGGCGCCAGGCCAGCGTCCACTGGCCTTCGGGCCGCTCTACCCTTTCGATTTTGCGATCCAGGCTTTTTACGGAAACGGTCGAAGCTGTCATGGGAGTACCTCTAGCTGTATTTGATGCGCGGGTCGATCACAGCATATAGTATGTCGCTGAGCAGGTTGGAGAAGATGACGATGGCTGCGCTAATAACCAGGATGCCCTGCACCACTGGCCAATCTACGCCGGAAATGGCATCGATCAACTGGCGGCCCATGCCCGGCCAGGAGAAGATCGTCTCAGTGACGATGGCCCCGGTAAACAGCCCGGGGATGGTCAGCGCCATGAGCGTTACCAGCGGGATCAGTGCGTTGCGCAAACCGTGGCGCAGGATGACCAGGCGCTGGCCCAGCCCCTTGGCGCGGGCGGTGCGCATGTAATCCTGACGCATCACTTCCAACATGGCTGAACGTGTGTAGCGAATCCAACCTGCAGTGGTAATATAAATCAGCACGGTCGCCGGTAGAACCATATGCCACAATCCATCCAGGATTACCTGCCATTCATGCCCGGCCAGGCGAGGGTATGCGGAGCCAAAAGTGAACATGCGTATTAACGCCTCGACGATATCGCCGGGCATAGCCGTAGATTTGACCCCCCCGGTAGGGAACAGCTTGAGCGCTACGGCAAAGATCGCCAGCAGCAGCATACCTGTCCAGAAGGTGGGCATCGATTGGCCGAAGTAGGCGAAGGCAGTGAAAGTGTAATCGGCAGGTGAGTACTGGTTTATTGCAGAATAAATCCCGATGGGGATGGCGATCAGAATCGCCAGGGTGTTGGCGATCAGCATGAGCACCAGGGTATAGCCGAAGCGATACTTGATGATCTCCAGCACCGATACCCCGGTTTGCACCGTCCAGGACTTGCCGAAATCGCCGTGCGACACTTTGCCCAGCCAGCGCAGGTAACGCCCCGGATCGAAGCGGCAATCCTGCTCTTTGCCTTCGAACTTCGGGCAATACTTCCCCGGGAAAAGCGGCTTATCCAGGTCGAGCAGCGCGTTCAAGCGGTCGATTTGCGCCTGGGTGATGCGCGGGTTGGAGGTCCTGAGCAAGTCGAACGGTCCGCCCGGCACCAGGTTTAGAATGGCATAAATCAGCGCCGAGACGAAGAGCAGCAAGAGTGTGGATTGCAGTAACCGCCGGATGATATAAGTGGTCATCTTTTTATCCCTATGGGATGGTGGATGGCGTAGCCATCCACCATCTTTACGTGGATTCCAGGATGGATGCGACGCACAGCATCGCATCCATCACAAAGGCAAACCTACTTGGAAACTTCCCATTCCCAGGGGTTCCAGGTGGGCGGCGAATACTGCGTCGCGCCGGGCTTAAAATTCTTCCAGTTGGTCAGGTGCGGGTAAACCCACACGCCGCCATATAGCATCAGAGAGGGGACTTCCTTGGTGAATTCGTAGAAGAATTCGTTGATATAAGGCTGGCGTTTCTCGTGTGACAGGGCGATCTCGGGGTTATTCTCCGATTGGTTCAGCGCGTCCACGGCTTTCTGGTTACACCAGCCGCTGTTGTTCTGGCCGGACCAGTTGTTGGCTTCGCTGGGGATGGCCGCGCAAGAGAAACTGACGTAAAAGGTGGCGTCGTCGGCAAACGAAGTGCCGTACATGGCCGCGTCGTAGGTCATGCAGTACAGTGGGCCACCGGCTGAGCAGTTGGCGAACAGGCCACGCCCATACAGGAATTGCAGGTTCACGCCTACGTTGATCTTTTTCCACATTGCTTGCACCATCTGCGCCACTTTCTGGCGGTCCAGGCGGTCAGTGGTCATGAAGGTGAATTCCAGATTCTTGGTCTCGCCGTTTACTTCCTTGGTGCAGGGCAGCGCCGAGCAATCCCATCCGGCTTCGGCCAGCAGTGCGGCGGCTTTCTCGGGGTCGTAGGGGTAGAGATTCAGCTTGTCGTCCGAAGGGTAAGCCCAGGAAATTCTAGGGATGGGCAGGTCGGTGAGCGGCTTTTTGCCGTAATACAGGGCGTCGCTAATTGCCTGGCGATCCAGTGCGTAATACAACGCCTGGCGCACCTTCACATCGTCCAGGGGGAACTTGGTGGTGTTCAGGTCGATGTGCTCGTACTGGAACTGTGGCACCCACTCCATCTTGTATGCGCCGGTGGCCTCGATGGCATCCAGGTCTGGGCTGTCAGCTTCGGAGAGACCAGAGACGACACCCAGGGCGGCGTCGATTTCACCGTTCTGCAGGGCGGCCTTGATGCCGGCGCCGTCGCCGTAGATGCGGAAGATGATCGTCTTGATTTTCGGCTCGCCCAGCGGGAAGGGCAGCTCACTGCGCTCGAGGACGATCTCCTGTCCGGGTTTCCAATCCGATACCACGTAGGCGCCGTCGCCGACCGGTTTGCGGGCATATTCGCTGGCATCTTGATCTGCAGCTGGGATGTCTTTCAGGATATGTTCAGGCAGCCATTGGATGTAGAAGTAGGCAGGGTTGACCGCATAGGTCTGCCAATTTTCGCCATAGGCGGCCAGGTAGTCTTCTTTGAAGGCGGCGAAGTTTACGTTGCCGGTCAGGGTACCCTGCACGGCCTGGTTGACCTGGGTCTTGTCCATGTACTTGACCACAAAGGTCTGGTCGTCGATGGCGACGACGTCGTAGATCTGCTCGATGGTGGTGCGTCCCTGGCTTTCAAAATCCGGATCCATGTTCAGCTTCCACCAGTAGATCGCATCTTTGGATGTCACCGGGGTGCCATCCGTCCAACGCCAGCCATCGCGAATCTTGTAGGTCAATTCCAGGTGCTTCGCGTCGCCTTCGCCAACGATGACCGCCCCGCCATTCTCGACGGTCGGGACCGTTTCACAGCCTAATGGCACCCATTCCAGCTTCTCGTTTTGCAGCATGCAGTTAGGGGCAACGGCGTAGAGGACCATGAAGGCCGCGGTCATGGTGCTTAACGATGAGTGGAGTGAGTCGGGTTCCTGTTGCAGGCCGAACACCACCGTATCGACTGCTTTCGGTTCAGCCGTGGGCGGTACTGCCGTCGGTGGCACTGGAGTGGGGGTGACCACGCGCTCGATGACTCGCTCGACTGGCGTGCCCTCGACCACTTCCTTAACCACCACGGTCTCGACGATTCTTTCTGGGGTTGGCGTGGCGCAGGCGGTCAGCAAAATGCTGAGCAGTATCAGCACACTGACCCAATTAAGGACGTGTTTCGATTTCATGTCTTTATCTCTCCTTCTCTATTGTTCGGGTTGTGGATTGGGTGTTGCGTATTCCAAATTGCGTATTGTGTGGCAGGTAAGGCGAGCCATCCAATACGGATTTGCCTTCGTGTTGAGCAGCTTCCAACAAGCGATTGCGCCCCTCTGCAGGGGGCTGGAAGTGCTGGCAGAGCTGGCTCAGGCTCTGGCGCAAGTGATCATCAAATGTGGCGGCCTTCATCGCAATCTTCCCTTCTGATACTGTTCCCAAATAACTCGACCCAGGCCCTGTTGCGTAGTTTCATTCTTGACGTGCCGACGGATATCGTACACAAGTTTTTCAATGACTACAGCATAAGAATTACGTTGTCAGTGCGGCCTGAAAACAACTACGGATCACGCCCAACAGTCGTTCGGGTGGGTAAGCCCGGCTGGCAAAAGCATCCGAGCTGGCTGCCGGGTGATTGTTGGGCAGGGGCTGTTGCTCGGTGAGCGCCACAATGCGCACCTGCGGGCAGGATTGGCGCAAGCGTCGCAGCCGTTCGGCTGAGTCGAGATCCGGCAGGTCGCCGTCCAGCAGCACCAGGTCGGGGCAGGCGGCTTTAGCTTTGTCCAACATTTCTTCGGCGTTGGCAGCCTCGCCCACCACTTTCCACCCCGGCTGTTGCTCCAACAGCACCCGCAGAGCAAAACGTACTCGCATCAGATCATCGGCCAGCAGTATGTTCATCATAGATGTCTCCTCGTACAATTTTTTGTTGTACATTCTATTTTTAATGCAAAACCCCCCGGCATGCATCAGGCATCCGGGGGGTTTACGGTTTCAGCCAGGTGGCTGATTTTTATTGTCCACTGATCAGTTTGTGCTGGATGGCCAGCGAGATGGCCTCGGTGCGGTTGCTCACACCTAGCTTGGCCAGTACGTTGCTCACGTGCACCTTCACGGTGGAACGGCTGACGCACATGCGGTCGGCGATCTCCGGGTTGTTCAGGCCCTTGGCCATCAGGGCCAGGACTTCGCGCTCCCGGCGGGTCAGGTCGCGCCCAATGGCCGCCTCCTCGCCGGGCGGCTGGATCAGCGATTGCACCGCCTCGGGGGCCAGAGTAGAGCGCCCGCCATGCGCGGCGCGGATCGCCTCGGCCAGGTCGTCGCCAGAAATGTTCTTCAACAGGTAGCTGATTGCCCCGGCCTGCAGTGCATCCTGCACCAGGTCGCGCTCCTGGAAGCTGGTCAGGGCGATCACCCGTACCTGCGGCCAGTTCTTGTGGATCAGGCGTGTGGCGGCCACACCGCCCAGCTCGGGCATAATCAGGTCCATCAACACCACGTCGGGCATCAACTGCTCGACCAGGGCGATGGCTTCCTTACCATCCCGTCCTTCCCCCACGACTTCCAGGTCGGGGCGGTTTCTGATATATGTGATCAGGCCCTTGCGCACCATGCCATGGTCGTCGACGATCAATACGCGGATCGGTTTTTCAGCACTCATCAGTACCTCCGATCCGGATATTATACCTGGAACCGTTGCATCATCGAGCATGTTTCACACTCCGCTTGCTTATTTTTCCCATAGTACGGTGACCTGTGTACCATGCCCTGGCTGGCTCTCCACGGTCAGCGTGGCGCCGACTGCCTGGGCGCGCTCGCGCATGATGCCCAATCCCAGGTGGTCGGAGGGGGTACGCTCAGGATCGAAGCCACGCCCGTCGTCGCGCACGGTGAGCACCACCCCTTCAGTATTCCCGTTGGTGGGTGTTCCCAGCGGCGCCAGCTTGCGCAGGTGAACGGTGACGTGGCTGGCGCGAGCGTGTTTGAGGGCGTTGTTGAGTGCCTCCTGGGCGATGCGATATAAGGCAATGTGTACGTCCGGCGGCAGGTCGACGCGCCCATCCACCATAACGTTTACCGGGATACCCTCCCGTCCGGAGGCGGCCTCGCCTAACTGTCGGATCAGGTCTTGCAGGTTGGCCTCCATCAATACCGAAGGGCGAAGCTCCATCAGCAAAGTGCGCATTTCGGCCAGGGCGCCGCGGCTCAACTGGCGCAGCTCGCCCAGCAGTTGGCGGCCCTCGGCAGGATCACTTTCCCAGGCGGCGGGCAGCGCCTCGGCCAGCAAGCTGGCCGAAAACAGGGTTTGCGTTACCGCATCGTGCAGCTCACGAGCTAACCGGCTGCGTTCCTCGGCCACGGCCTGCTCCTGGGTTTGCTCGTACATCTGTGCATTCTGAATGGCAATAGCGGCCCGCTGTGCCAGCGAAGTAAGCAGGTGCAGCTCTGACTCGCCAATGGGGCGCAGCGTGGTGTAATCGGCGCTGAACACCCCGAACACCTCTCCGCCTACTTTGATTGGCACTTGTAAGAAGCAGCGAATGCCTTCCACGTCGATGACGCTGTGCGTGACGCGTGGTTCGTACTGTGTGTTATTGATGATCACCGGCTCGCCGGTTTGCGCGACTAATCCTGCCACGCCTTCGCCGGGGGCAAATGACAGGCGCGGGATGGTTGCATCGTCGAAGCCGCGCGTTACGCGGGCGTTCAGTCGCTGGTGGGCTTCGTCCCACACCAGCAATGAGCCTTTGTCGGCGTCTAATAGCTCGATAGCCGAATCGACCAGCGATTGCAATACCTGGTCGAGATGGAGTGTGCGGTACAGGTCCTCGTCGGCCTGGTACAACGCTTCCAACTCCTGGCGGCGGCGCTCGATCTCCTGGGTGCGCTCAACCACCTGCGCCTCCAGCTCGCGGCTGTGCGCCTCCACACTGCGTACGCGAGCGCGGATGCCTGCGGCCACCAATCCGGCCAGCAGCGCCAACATACTCAGCCGGAACCAAAAAGTCTGCCAGAAAGGCGGCACGACGGCGATGCGCAGCGCTGTTCCCTGCTCATTCCAGGTGCCATCATGATTAGCCGCTTTGATGCGCAGGGTATACTTGCCACCGGGCAGGTTAGTATAGCGCCCGATGCGGTTCGTTCCGGCGTAAATCCAATCTTTATCTAACCCTTCCAGCATGTAGGCAAACTGGTTGCGGTCGGACTGGGCATAACTCAGCGCTGCCATCTCGAATTCGAAGTAGTTATCCGGCCAGCGCAGCGTCACCTCTTCCAGGCTGTAGGGGGTGCGCTCGCCTTGCACCGGCTTTTCGCCCTGGGTAAAAGATACCAGCCTTACCGGCGGCAGGTAGGCGCTATGGCGGATGTCTTTCGGAGAGAAAATGGTCAGGCCATTGATCCCGCCGAAGAGCAACTCTCCAGTAGCCTTGTTCTTCCCGTACGAATTGCCGTTGAATTCATTGTTTTGCAGGCCATCGCGCACGTCATAATTATCGAAAGTCTCGCGCTGCGGGTCGAATCGGGACAGGCCCTTGTTTGTGCTGATCCACAGGAAGCCATCGTCGTCTTCCAGGACTCCATAAATTGTTTCGTTGGGCAGGCCATTTTTCTCGTAATAAGCCTTGAAGCTGCCATCGGCCGGGTCGTAACGGTTCAGCCCACCGCCCAAAGTGCCGAACCATAGGATTCCGTTGTGGTCCTCCAGGATAGACATCACCTGGTTTTCATTCAAGCTGTTCGGGTTCTGCGGATCGTGTTGCAAGCGGGTGAACTGGCCCGTGCGCGGGTCGTAGCGGTTGACTCCCTCAGGCGTACCTACCCATAGCACCCCCGAATGGTCGAAGTGTAGCGCCAGGATGTAGTTCGAACTCAAGGTTTTCTCGTCTTCTGGGTCAGAGAGATAATGTGTGAAATGGCCTGTGGCCGGGTCCAGCCGGTCAAGCCCGTTGTTTGTGCCAACCCAGATGTTCCCGTTGGCATCCTCGGCCAACACCTTCACCGTCTCGCCGCTCAGGCTGTTGGGGTTATCTTTTTCGCTTAGATAGCGAGTGAATTGATCGATGGCTGGATTGTAGCGGTTCAGCCCGCCGCGCTCCACACCGGCCCACAGCACGCCCTGGTGATCGATCAGCAAAGCCTCCACAAAGTTACCTGCCAGGCTGCCCGGGTTGTTCGGATCGTATTTGTAATGCGCAAATTGGCCGCTGCGCCGGTCGAGGCGGTCCAGGCCCAGGAGCGTGCCAATCCAAACTACATCGCCATCTGCGGCAACCGGCCATACCGAGGGCGAGGACAGGCTGTTGGGATCATCTGGATGGAAACGATAATGGGCAAATTGCGCCGTGCGCGGGTCATATCGGTTCAATCCTCCGCCCCAGCTTCCCAGCCAGATGACCCCCGAAGCATCCTCGAAAATGGCTTTGATGTAATTTTCGCTCAAGCTGTTGGGATTGTCCACTTCGTTGCGCAGCCGGGTAAAGCGTCCGGTCTGGGGATCGAAGAGATTCAGCCCCTCGCCCCAGGTGCCGATCCATAGCAGGCCCTTATGATCCTCGTATAAGGTCAGCACATAGTTTCCGCTCAGGCTGTTGAGAGTCGTCGGATCGTTCTTGAAGCGTTCGAAAGCGCCGGTCAGCGGATCCAGGCGGTTCAATCCGTTGTAGGTGGCCACCCACAGGCGCCCGGCGTGATCTTCCAGTACCTGGATGACGGTATCGTAGCTCAAGGAGGTGGGGTTGTTGATATCGTTGGTATAGTGGGAATATTTGCCAGTAGCAGGGTCGAAACCCACCAGCCCGCCTTTGGAGATTGAAAACCATAAACGTCCGGCGCTGTCCTGGGTGACGTGGCGAATGTGCGAGGAGCCCAAAACCTCGGGCGCCGCGGGGTCATCACGCAGATGCGTAAAACGCCCGGTCTGCCGATCGAGAATATCCAGGCCGGCTTCGGTGCCTACCCAAAGCCGGCTATCTTTGTCTTCGTATATCGCGTGGACCGTATCGTGGCTCAGGCTATCCGGGTTGGCGGGGTCATGCGGGTAATGGCTGAATTGCCCGGTTTGTGGGTCATAGCGATCCAGGCCAGCATATGTGCCTACCCACAGGTAACCGCCCGAGTCCACGTAAACCGTCTCGACCCAGTTGTGGCTCAGACTGTATGGGTCATCCACGTCATGTTTATAAATGACGAAGCGGCTGCCGTCGAAGCGGTTCAGCCCATCCTGTGTGGCAAGCCATAAGAAACCTTGTTGGTCCTGGGCGATGGCGTTTACCACGCTCATCGAAAGCCCCTGGTCGCTGGAAAAGCGCTCGAAGCGCATTTCCACCCTGGCCGGGGCCGGTGTAGGCGTGCCTGTTTGCGTGCCAGGCTCCGGTTTGCCCGGCGCGGCAGACGCGCCGGCTGCTGTCACCAGCGCCAGCACCAGAACCAGCAAGAAGGCAGAGAGCTTTTTGATCATCACCGTGGACCTCATTTTGCTGCAACTGGCCTACGCATGGGCCTCTATAACCAGTATATATTAAAATCGAATAGAGTGGAAAGGGGCTTGGGGGAAATTTTATCCCCCAAGTGGCTGATTTTTTTAATACTGTTCCGGAAGCGAATGTTCTTCTATTGGAAATTCCACCACACACCGCGTTCCATTTCCATGCTCGATCCTAAAGCTGCCTTGAATCTGCCCCACCAGCGCCTGGACGAGCATCAGCCCCAGTGAATCATTCGTCGCCAGGTCGAACCCTTCAGGAAAGCCCGCACCATTATCCTCGACCACGATGACCGCACCGTCTGGGGTCTTGCACAGCGACACGGTGACCGCTCCGCTCCTGCCGCCAGGAAAAGCATGCTTGACGGCGTTGGTGGTCAGTTCGGTAAGGATCAACCCCACCGGGGTAGCGATTTTCACCGACGCGGTTATCGCATCACATTGGTTGTTGAGATGGATGTTTTCCGACAAGTTGAAGGAAGTCGTGATCCTGGCGCAGTATTCATCCAGCCGTACCTCGTGGACTGCATTGGCTGCATACAACAAATCGTACAACGCGGCGATGGCTCTAACTCGCGCACCTATTTCTGCCAGCGCGGACCTGGCTTCGGTGGCCTGGCTGGCACCTGTCATCAGGTCGATCATACTGGTAATCAGACTGAAACTGTTTTTTGCCCGGTGTTGCAATTCTCTGAGCAGCGCCTGTTTTTCCAGGAAGGCTTTTTCCAGGGCTTCCTCAGCCCGCTTGCGCTCGCTGATATCCGCCACAGCGCCCACGATAGTGGTGATCATACCATTTGCGTTCTTGCTCGGCTGGACGTTGATTTGAATCCAGCGTTGCGGGCCGAATTTGGTGAACGTGCGGCACTCGAGAACACCGGATTCGCCACTGTTCAGGATTTGCTGGATGAAGCCGAAGAAAGCCGGTGCATCATCTGGGTGAATGATACTTTTCCACTGGTCCTGTGTCCTGGCTTCTTCCACTGTTCTTCCAGTCATACGGAACATATTGTCCGACGCCCAGCGCAGTCGTAGCGCCCCGGCCGGGTCAACTTCTGCGATAAAGACGTAGTCAGTGGTCATTTCTGCCACCAGGCGGTTGCGCCACTCACTCTCCCGCAAAGCTTCCTCGGTTCGCTTGCGCTCAGTGATATCGCGTGCAGTTCCCCATATCCTGAGAAGGTAACCGTTTTCGACGATGCCGATGTCATTGCTCAGGAAGAAACGTTTTTCGCCTTGTGGTGTCATCTCTTCTGTTTCACTGTCTACCGTCCGGTAGTTGGACTGGATGAATGTTCTGAATGTGGCCCGGTTGGTTGGATTGTCTTTACCACCATGAAAATCGACAAGTCGCTGGCCGACAAATGCATCTATGGATGGAATCCCGTAGATCGTCGCCATCGCCTGGTTGCATTCGCCCAGGTAGGCGTTCTGGTAAATGGCGTCGATCTGCTGCTCGATGGGAAGAGAAATATCAATCGGTTGGTCGAACTCGGTACAGTAGATGGCTTCGTGGCTTTGGCTGACGAATGAGTGGTAACTTTCCCTGCTCTTACGCAGCGCTTCCTCTTTCTGCCGCTCCTTCATCCGTGCATCAAACAGGCGAAAGGCCATTTTGATAGAAGCGATGAGCACTGTCTCGCCCGAGTTCTTGGCGATATAGCCGTAGGAGGTGATGCCCTCGGTTTTTTCCACCACTTCGCGCTCGGTGTGCGAAGACAGAAAGATCACCGGCAGGTCACGTTTCTCCAGGATGATCTCGGCGGCCTGGGTGCCGTCCATCCTTTTTCCCAAATCGATGTCCATCAAGACCAGGTCGATCTCGGGTGATTTTTCAACGGATTCGATTGCCTCTTCGCCTGTGAAAACAGTGATAACTTGATAACCGTAACGCCTGAGATTCGCCGCCTCCGCCAGAGCGATCAGAAATTCATCTTCCACGAGAAGAATGGTCTTGGGTTTATCCAGATCTGTCATGCGAGCCTCCTTGGAAAAGAGGTATGACCTGCGCCGGGTAATGCCCTCGTGGCGGCGCTTCGTAGTAGGTCTATCCATCGTGCCACAGGTGCACCGGCGTGGCGGTGCTCTAAGGCGAAGATCCACGCCGAAAGCAGTAGCCGGGTATTCCGTTGCAGGCCATGGGCGCTGCCACTGGTTGTAAAAGCGCTGAACAGACTTCGGGATGGGAAAAGGCCTTCCAGTCCGCCAGGCCGAAAGTCTGCAAAGCGCGTTCCGGGAATTATAACGCAATAATTTATCGATTGGCTGCCGGCAGACGCACCTGCAGTGCGGCGAAAAAATTTACTACGGCGATCAGCATTCCGAATAGAAACACGTACTGGAAGCCGAACTGGTTCCAGATCACCCCGCTGACCAGGGCGGCGCTGATCGAAAAGATGTGGTCGATCGTTACCCCAGCGGTCAGGGCTGGCTGGACGTCGGCCGGCTGCATAGCAATCTTCTTCATGTACGTGGCGCGTGCCATGCTCACCGAGAACACCATCTGGTCGATCAGGAAACAAGCGCATACTACCAGGAAGGCGGTGTGCAGCGGCAACAAAAACTTGGCAAAGCCGTACCCGAAACACACAAAGACCAGCACGACTGCCTCTGAAGCTAGCACGATCCGTTCGCCGAAGCGGTCGATGGACCAGCCCAGCAGAGGCTGGAACAGGATGCCGATGATGCCGCCGATGGTATACAAGGTGGCCATGATTTGCGTGGGTTGCTGGAAGACCTGCACCAGCACCCACGGCGCAAAAGTGATGAAAAGCTGTTTGCGCGCCCCAGAAATCACCGCCAGGATATAGTACAGGCGGTATTCGCGGTGCAGTTTCAGATACGTCTTAGGCGATTTGGCTTTCTCGGGTTTCATGGAAAACATCAACACTGCAGTGACGCTCAGCGCAACGGCGGTCAGCGTGAAGGTGTGTTGGAAGGTAAACCCCAGGTAACGGAAGCCCAGGGCGATGCTGAAACTGCCCAGGATGGTGGCCAGGTTGCGGATGGCGTTGAGTTGACCCAGGCGCTGGCCGGCTTTACCCTCGCGTGCCAGTTCCATCCCGATGGTAGAGGCAATGGGCATGAACAGGTGTTGGCCCATGCTGTAAATGAACAGCCAGAGAGTCATGATGGCGTAACTGTTCGAGAAGAAGCCGATCAAGAGCGCCCCGGCTGCCCCCAGGAGCAAAGAAAAGGCGCCCAGTCTGCGGCTGCACAAAAACCACAGCGCTGCTGAAACGAAAACCACCAGGAAACCGGGCAGTTCGCGCGGGAATTCCAGGAACGAACGTTGGAAACCGCTCAAAGGAAATTGGGCGCTCAGGAAATTGTTAAAGGTCGAATCGTACATACTGTACGCTACGCCCAGCACCAGGGAGGCAGTGGCGAACAGCAATAGCTCGCGTGAGCTGTTGCGGATGCGAGTCAGCAGTGTCATCAGAATACCTCTTTGCGCCTCAAGCCCCTGGCGTTCCCACCCCAGGGGCTTACGGGCAGTTATCTGGTCATGGGGTGATATTGGATGGCGTCGAGCTGGTACTGGACGGAATACAAGCGCCGGTACAGGCCATTTTGCGCCAGCAGTTGTTCGTGCGTACCTTGTTCGACAATGCGCTTGCCTTCCAGGACGACGATTTGATTCGCCTTGCGGATCGTCGAGAGACGATGTGCAATGATCAGTGTGGTGCGCCCTACCATCAGCCGCTCCAGCGCCTGCTGGATGAGCAGTTCGGTTTCCACGTCTACCGACGAGGTGGCCTCGTCCAGGATCAGGATAGGGGCATCTTTTAAAACTGCGCGGGCAATGGAAATACGCTGTTTCTGCCCACCGGAAAGTTTTACCCCACGCTCGCCGATGAAGGTATCGTAGCCTTCCGGCAGGTCCTGGATGAAAGCGTGAGCGTTGGCCGCCCTGGCCGCGGCGATCACTTCTTCCTCGGATGCATCCAGCCGCCCAAACAGGATGTTTTCGCGCACCGTTCCGTGGAACAGGAACACGTCTTGCAAGACGATGCTGATGTTCTGGCGCAGGCTCTCACGAGTCAGGTCGCGGACATCCTTACCGTCCAGGGTAATCTTCCCCTTGCTGACTTCATAGAAGCGCGGGATCAGGCTGACCAGGGTGGATTTGCCCACCCCGGTTGGCCCGACCAGGGCGACTACCTGGTGGGCAGGGATGTGCAGGTCGATGTTTTCTAACACTGGATTCCCCGGGGTGTATTCGAAATGCACCCCATCGAAGAGAATATCGCCGCGCACCGGTTTGCTCAGTGCGCTCTCTTTTTCGTTGCGGCGCAACTCCGGTTCTTCAGCCAGCAAGCCGGCCACCCGGTCCGCCCCGGCCAGTGAGCCTTGCACCTGCTCCCAGGCGTTGCTCAGGTTGCGCACTGGCTGGTAGAGCAGATCGAGATACAAAAAGAAGGCCACCAGGTCGGCCACGGGCAGCGTCTGGTTGAAGGCCAGCCGTCCGCCGAAATAGATGACGATCAGCGTCCCCAGCGACGAAGTAAACTCCACAAAGGGTTGGAAAGTAGCCATCAGCCGCAACGCGTGCAGCAGCGAGCGGCGGTAGCGATCGATGCCCTTGCTCACCCGGCGAAGTTCCTCCACCTCGCGGGTGAATGCCTTGATCTCGCGAATGCCGGACAGGTTATCGTTCAAGATGGCATTCAGGTCACCCAGTTCTTTCTGGCGCTGGCGGAAGGCCGGGCGTACGTAGCGGGCATAATAGCGCATCGCCGCTACCACCAGCGGGATGGGGATCAGGCTGAGCAGCGCTAACTGCCAGTTCATTGCAAACAGCAAAAAGCCCACCCCGGCCAGGGTGATCACGTTGACCACTACATCTGGGATGGCATGCGAGATAAGCTGCTCGAACAGATCGGTGTCGTTGACCATCTGCGACATCAATTGCCCGGTCTGCTTGTCCTCATAGAAACGCAGCGAAAGGCGTTGCACGTGGTCGTAGATATGCTTGCGCACGTCTGCCACCACACCCCATCCGGCGATGTGCGCCATGTAGGAGCGCACGAACTGTAACACGCCGCGCACCAGGTAAATGGCCAGCGCCAACAGCGTCAGGCGGGTGATCACCGGCAAGGTATCCGCCGCAGGGCCGGCTGTGGTTAGCCTGGCCACCAGGGTGCGGATGATCCAGGGGATCCACAATTGCACCCCGACCAGCAGGAACATGCTGACCGTGGTCACAGCCAGGATAAACCCATAGCGGCGGGCATAGGAAAGGACAAGTCGAAGTGGTTTCATAGATTAACCGGCATATTGTAACCGCGAAAAGTACTCTATGGGTTAGCAAATTTGTAGGGTTAGCGGCCTGTGAACTTCATCGCGCGGCTTCGTGACAACCAGAAGGATGCTGATTTTGTTGGCATCTGAAGGGGTATAATGCCCCAATGGTGTCGCCTCCGAATGATGCTTTGCCATTTGATGCGCAGGCCGGTCGAATTTCTGTTTCCATCCCATGGTGGGAGACCTGGATCATGGCGCTCTTGCAGCCAAAACTGGAGACTTACCAGCGTATCGCCCGTGACCCGGGCGCTTCGCTCGCCCGCGGCGTAGGGTGGATGTGCCTGAGCGCGCTGGCCGCGTTGGTTATCTCGCTGGGATTGAGGCTGTTATTCAACCCTGTGCTGGCCGGCCTGCTCTTGGGAGGCGCCGCGGCAAGCGGCGGCAGCCTGGCTGCGGTAACGGTATTGGCCTTGTGCCTGACCCCGCTGGCTGGATTTTTTGCTGCCCTGGGCCTGGCCCTTTCGACTGTGGCGGTGCATCTGCTGGCGCGCCTGTATGGTGGTCAGGGCAGTTTCGACCGGCTCTTCTACACCTTCGCTGCATTCACCGCTCCGGCTGCCTTGCTCTCTGCCCTGGTTGGCTCCATCCCCTTCGTCAGTTGTCTGGGCATTCTGATCCCTTTTTACATCCTGGGTTTGCAGGTGCTCGCCGTGCAGGCCGTGTATCATTTCAATCCCGGCCGGGCGTTTACCGTGCTCATGCTGCCCGTGCTGGCCAGCTTCGCCGTCGTCTGCTGCCTTGGGATCGTCCTGGGAGCCTGGGCCGCCCCCTCGTTGGAAGGCATCATCCGCCAGTTCATGGAGCAGTATGTGCCTTAGAAGCTCACACGGGTGGGTCGCATAGTATAATAGCCTTGCATGGTTCCTTTTATCCTGCTGGTCCGCCAACTCTGGTTGGCCTTGCGAACTGCCTGGCGTGAACCGGAATTCCGCGCCCTGGTTTACGTCACCCTGGGGGTGTTGCTGTTAGGCTCTCTCTTTTATCACAAGGTCGAAGGCTGGCGCTGGCTGGATAGCTTCTATTTCTGCTTCATCACCCTGGCCACCGTGGGCTATGGTGATTTTAGCCCCAGGACCGACGCCGGCAAGGTCTTCACCATCATCTACATCTTGATCGGCATCGGTTTGTTGGTCAGCCTGTTCACACAGCTTGGCCAGGCGGTAATTATCAGCTTGCGTGAAGAGCGCCGGCTTCGCGCTGCCAGGTTGTCTACTCAGCCTCCTGAAGTATCATCTGTCGCAGACCGACCCGGTGATACATGACCGTTTCACAACCGTGCGCTGCACATTCCAATGCGCGGCGCACGCTGATAAAGCTCATTGGATGACTCGTTCATTGCTCCATCATTGATCTATCACACTTCGACTGGAAGAGAGAAAGGAATACGCCATGCAGCCTGATTACAATTATGCTCCACCAGATCCGGTGCCCCCCGCCGGTTACACACCCCTTTCCTGGATAGAAACCTGGATCAAGGCCCTCACCCAGCCCAAAGTCGAGGCATACGAACAAATTGCCAACGATCCCGATGCGTCTGTCACGCGCGCCTCGTTGTGGGTCTTTCTGGGCATGCTGGTGGCGATGTTCATCGGCTTGCCCATATCGCTGGCGTTGAACCCGGCGATGGTCGACTCGCTGCAGCAGCTTAACCTGGGCAGCAGCGACACGGCCGGCGCGCTGGCTGCCGCCGCCGGGGTGATGCTGTGCATGGTGCCAGTCGCCGGGGTATTCGCCGTATTGGGCCTGATGCTCTCTACGGCAATCATCCAACTGGTGGCGCGCCTGCTGGGCGGCGAAGGAAGCTTCAGCCAGCTCTTTTACACCTTTGCCGCCTTCACCGGCCCCATTACCCCTATCTCCGTGCTGATCAGTTCCATCCCGATTGTGAACTGCCTGGGGATTTTCGTTACGATTTACACCCTGGTGCTGCAAGTCATCGCCATCAAAGCCGTCAATCGCTTCGGCTGGGGCGCGGCGATCGGCGCGCTACTGTTGCCGGGTCTGGTGGTCTTTGCCGTGATGTGCTGCGCCGGCATCGCCGCTGCCTCGTTGCTTGGCCCGGCCATCCAGGAAACCCTGCAGCAGATGCAGATCGCGCCCTAGCACCTGGTACTTCAGCGCCAGGGTGATCAGCCTGGTTTCCAACCGGCAACCTGGTAGTCTGCCCAGGTTTCGCGCATCCCGTCCAGGAAGGCGTGCGGCTGCCAGCCCAGTTCGCGCCTGGCTTTGCCGGCGCTGAAATTCCAGTCGTATTCGATCATCTCGAAAAATTCCGGCGGGAAGGCTGATTTGCCGGTAAACAGCCGGCTCAACCGGGCGATTGTTTTCAGCAGGCCCAGCGGGATGCGCCGGCGCGGGGCATCTTTGCCCAACACCTGTGCCACCGCCTGCCAGATTTGCGGCAAGGTGAGCGTCTCACCGGTCAGGATGTAGCCCTCGCCGGGCGCGCCGCGTTCGCCGGCCAGCAGGATGCCCTGAACCGTGTCCTTATAATACACCGGGCACAGTTTGTTCTTCCCGCTGCCCATCACCGCCACCGGCTTGCCCGCCGCCATGCGCAGCAGGGTCTGCTCGGCCAGGCTGGGATGGCTGGACGCCCACGAGCAGCCGTAGCCGAAGCCGGGGTAGACGATTTTCACGTTCAGGCCGCGCCCGGCGAATCCTCGGGCGATGTCATCGGCGGCGCGCTTCGTCTTCTGGTACAGGTTCATATACGCGGCGGTGTCCACCGGGCGACGCTCATCGGCTACTTCGCCTGGCCGGGTGTAACCCAGTACAGAAATCGAGCTGACCTGCACCATGCTTTCCACGCCCAGCTCGTGAGCCGCCTGCAAGACGTTGCGGCTGCCGTCCCGGTTCACGCGCCACCATTCCGCCTCGGGCAAGTTGTGGCCTACCAGGGCGGCCATGTGTACCACCCGTTCGCAGTTGTGCATCCCCTCGCATACTGCGTCGGGATCGGTGACATCCCCATAGACAAAGTCCACCCCGGGCAATTCCAGCCCGCTGCGGTTGCTGCTGCGCCTGGCCAGGACGCGCAGCGCTTCCCCGCGCCCGGCCAGTTCTTTGATCAACACCCGCCCGATCGAGCTGGTGCCGCCGGTAATGAAAGTGGTCATGTTCGTTCCTTGTTAGCTCAGATGGACTGAATAGCCCAGGCCCGGTACGTCACTGGCTACCAGCCAGCCGTCCTGCAGGATGAACCCGGGTTGGGACGGGTCGTTTGCCAGGTGCAGGTAACCGTCCAGGTCGCCGTACTGCACGTTGGGACTGCTCAGAGCGAAGCTTAACCCGGCCGCGGTGAGCAAGGCCGGCTCGATCAGGCAACTGACCATCAGCGAGAGGTGAGCGGCGCGGGCGATGGCGTCCACCTGCCTGGCGCCACGCAGTCCGCCGCAGGAGGCCAGCTTGGCGCTCAACCCATGGGCGGCGTGCTCCGCGGCAATCTGCAGCGCCGAAGCCGGGCCGCATGCGCTTTGGTCGGCCACCACTGGCACCTGGCTGTGGGCGGTCACCTGGCGCAAGCTATCCAGATCAGCGGAAGGGGTAGGCTGCTCCAAAGTTTCGATCACGTCTTTCAAGGCGCGCCCCACGTCCAGCGCCTCCTGAACGGTATAGCCGCCATCCGCGTCCAGGCGCAGCGTCAGGCCGGGCAGGGCGCTGCGGATAGCCTGCACCCGGCGCACGTCGCTTTCCGGGTCGATGCCTCCCTTGACCTTGAGAATGCGGAAGCCCAGGCTCGCCCGGTGGCGCGCCGTTTCGACGCTTTCGTCCACATCCGAGATGGGGATGGTGACCGAGGTCTGGATGCGATTGCGGTAGCCGCCCAGCAGCCGGTAAAGCGGCATCCCCGCTGCCAGCCCGAGCAGGTCGTGAAAGGCCAGGTCGAAGGCGCACAGCGCCGCATCGGAGCCTCTGGCCAGAGGGGCCAGCTCGGTCAGTGAATATTCTACGTTCAGCGGATGCAGGTCGGTGGCTTTGGCTGCACACTCCCGGCAAGTGCGCACCACATCCTGGGGCTGTTCGCCGGTCAGCTCTGGATGTGCCACAGTGCAGCCCCAGGCGCTTTGCCCCTGGCGGGTTTCCAGGCGTACGAAGATTGCCGTGATGGCCTTAATCGGTGACAGGCCGGCCATTTGCACAGGCTGCTTGAGTTTCAATTCGAGTGGTATAACTTCAGCTTTCGTGATTTGCATGGGAGTGCCTCCTGTCTGGGGTCGGTGAGCAATTATCAGGTTTCGGTCATTGGTGAAGCTGTGATCGGGTGCTGAGGGAATTGGAGCATCCGGCTTTTGGGGTGGCTTGCAATACACGCGCTGTTCTGGATTGTAACACCAGATTGGGCGTAGAGGAGGGACTGGCTAAACCGGTCTTGCGGGCCAGGGAATGGATGTCTCCGATCCGCTCTCTTGCACGAACCCTGCTCTTCGATTATCATACCCTCAACCAAAAGCCTTTTACGATGTAGAAAATATGCCGCAAGAAATCATCCCCATCTCCTTGCCTCTCCCCTATCGCCTCGGCCGCGTCAACTGCTACCTCCTCCAAACTGCGGCCGGTTTCCTGCTCGTCGACACTGGCAGTTCCCACCGGCGCGGTATGCTGGAGAGCGAGCTCGAACGCGCCGGCTGCCGTCCTGGCGATCTCAGGCTGATCCTCCTGACCCATGGCGATTTCGACCATACCGGCAATGCCGCCTACCTGCGCCAGAAGTTCGGCGCAAAGATCGCCCTGGGTGAGGGCGATGCCGGCATGGCTGAGCGCGGCGACATGTTCTGGAACCGCCAAAAACCCAATCGGCTGGTCAACAGACTGGCCTCTTCCCTGTTCGGTTTCGGCGCGGCGGAACGCTTTACTCCCGACCTGTTCTTGCAGGACGGCGGCGATCTCTCTCCTTACGGTCTCGACGCCTGCGCTCTTTCTATCCCCGGACACTCGCTGGGTTCTATGGGTATCCTCACAGCCAGCGGCGATCTGTTCTGCGGCGACCTGTTGGTCAGCACCCGCCGGCCCGAGATCAACTCGATCCTCCCTGATCCGGCGGCCGCCCTTGCCAGCCTGGAAAAATTGAAAAGCTTCTCCATCTGTACCATCTACCCCGGCCACGGCGAGCCGTTTACGATGGAAGTATTCATCCAGCATAATCCGACGCTCGCTTAGGCGCCGGATTGCCAGAAAGCTGACCACACCTTGAGAACCATCCAAAATTGGCGATCACAAAACCTGCCCCCCATTCTCTGGTTGCCTGATCCCTGATTGCTCATTGACCCATTACTCCTCACGCCCAATAAAGGACCCCCTATGCCTGAACGAAACATCCTTATCTTAAACAGCAGCCCTCGCGCCAATAGCAACAGCGCCATCCTCGCCGGCCAGGTCGCCGAAGGGGCGCGCGCCGCCGGAGCGCAAGTCGAAGCCTTCGACCTGCACAACATGGACATCCGCCCCTGCGACGCCTGCGACTTCTGCCAGGAGACCGGCGGCGAATGTGTCATCGGCGACGATATGCAAAAGCTATACCCCAGGCTGCGCCAGGCGCATGCCATCCTCATTGCCAGCCCGGTGTACTGGTTTACCTTTAACGCCCAGGCCAAGCTGTTTATCGACCGCTGGTATGCTCTGCAAGGCTCGCACGGCAACGCCCTGGCCGGAAAGCGTTTTGGCCTGGTGCTGGCTTATGGCGATAGCGACCCCTACACCTCGGGTGCCATCAACGCCATCCGCACCTACCAGGATATGCTGCGTTACCTGAGAGGCGAGCTGGTCGGCATCGTCTACGCCAGCGCCAACGACGCCGGCGCGGTGCGCCAGCAGCCTGAAACCCTGGCGAGCGCCTATCGTTTGGGAGAGCAACTCGCTGCGGACTAATTTATCAGGAGTCTCAGGATATCTTTGATCCGCAAATATCCCAGCCTGGCTTTCTTTGTGCTTGCCTTCGCGATCTCGTGGGGGCCGCTCCTCGCCGGCGCGTGGTTGGACCTGGCAGTGCTCACCTGGTTGGGAAGTTTTGGCCCTGCGCTGGCTGCTTTCCTGCTCACTGCTGTGCTTGGCAGCGGCACGGCGATGCTCGACCTGATGCGGCGTATCTTTGGTTGGCGTGTGCCGCTGCGCTGGTACCTGGTGGCGCTGCTTACCCCGCTGCTGATGGTGATCCTCCTCGAGACAACTCTCATGTCTTTGGTTTACACCTGGCTGTATCTTGAGGCTGGTGGCAGCCTGCTGGTGATCAACCTGTTGCACACGTTCTATGACGCCTGTGCTTACCCCTTTTTAAGGCTGGTGCCGGTTGGCCTGGATTCGTTGCTGGTGTTGGCGCTGCACATCGTGGTCGCCCTCGTGGCTTTTTGGCTCGCTGATCCGCGGCGTTTTCTGCGATTTCCTGTACAGCCTGGGTGATTTAATTTATGCTATACTCAATGCATGGATGAACTTCATCTTTACCAGAAGATCGTCGAAACCGTTCGCCAGGATATCCTCACGGGTGCACTCCAGCCGGGCGACCGCCTGCCTCCCATCCGGCAGATGACGGGAAAGTGGGGCTGCACCCAGGGTACCGTTTTGCGCGCTTATCAGGAGTTAGCCCACCAGGGGTTGGTGGTCAGTCGCGTGGGCCAGGGGACCCGGGTGATCGGCAAACCGCCGGTGCAGGAACAGACCCCGTTTCGCCGCGCGCTGCTCTTCAATCGCATCGAGGCTTACCTGCTAGAAATTATGACGGCTGGTTACACACCGGACGAAGTGGAGCAAGCGGTACGCATGGCGCTCGAACACTGGCGTACCTACACTGAAACGCCTGTGGAAACCGCGGCTGACATGTTGCATTTTGTAGGCAGTCACGACCCGGCTGTAGCTTTGATCGCTGCCCAATACCATAAGATCACTGCCGGTTGCAGCATGCGCCTGACCTTCAGCGGCAGCCTGGGAGGGTTGATTGCCCTGGCTCAAAACAAGGCCGACCTGGCCGGCTGCCACTTGTGGGATGATGAAACGGATACCTACAACCGGCCTTTCGTGCGCCGCCTCCTGCCGGGTAGAAAGGTAGCCTTGCTTACCCTGGCACACCGCTGGGTGGGGCTGCTGCTGCCTCCCGGCAACCCGCTGCAGTTGCATGGCCTGGCTGACCTGGCTCGCCCCGGCCTGCGCTATGCCAATCGCCAGGCTGGTTCCGGCACACGCGTCTGGCTGGATGTGAATCTCAAGCGCCTCGGCCTTAATCCCGAGGCGATCGATGGCTATGCAGATGAGAAAATAACTCACTCGGAAGTGGCCCTGGCCGTTGCCCAGGGTCTCGCCGACACCGGGTTGGGGGTGCAGAGCGCCGCCCTCGCGCTTGGACTGGATTTTGTTTTTCTGACTACCGAACGCTACGACCTGGTCATCCCCGAAGAGAAATGGGACCTGCCTGCCCTCCAGGCGCTGGCGCGCTGGCTGAGCACTTCAGATGCAAAATCTGCCATCACCAACCTGGGTGGTTATGACACCAGCAATACCGGCTATGTCGAGTGGGTTGCATAAGTCCAGATATTTAAAATCTTGCGCTTTACCGACCGCCAGTTATACTTGTGGCCGGTAAAGCGCTGTAGATGACTTTGCTGCGAGCCTAAAAATTCTTTACCGTGCAATCATTACGTGTTTGGTGATCAGATAATCACCTACCGCCTCGGCCGAAAGGTCTTTGCCAAAGCCGGACTGTTTGAAACCACCGTGAGGAGTTTCAGACGCCAGTGGTATGTGATCGTTGACCCACACGGTGCCGAATTCCAACTGCTGAGAAACACGCATCGCACGCCCGACGTCCCGGGTGAATACCGACGATGCCAGACCATACACCACGTCGTTGCCCAGGTAAATGGCCTCTTCTTCATCCTTAAAAGAGTTGATCGTAATCACCGGCCCAAAGACCTCTTCTTGAATGATCTCAGACTTCTGATCGGCATCCGCGATGACGGTTGGTTCATAGTAGTAGCCTTGGGGAAAGTCTGCCGGCACGCGCCCGCCAGTCAAAATTTTGGCGCCTGTTGCCCTGGCCCGCTCCACGTATCCGCTCACCGAGGTGCGCTGGTTCGAGGAAATCAGCGGTCCGATCCGGGTGTCATCATCGAACGGGTCTCCAATCTTGGTGGCGCGGATGGCTTCTACCAGCGCTTCTTCGACCTCTTTGCGCACGCTCTCGGCCACGTAAACTCTTGTAGCCGCCGTGCAATCCTGTCCAGTGTTGATGGTGCCCGCCAGGGCGACTTTCTCGGCGACCAGTTGGACGTCGGCGTCTTCGAAGACCAGCACCGGGGCTTTGCCGCCTAATTCCAGATGGACCCGCTTAATCGTGCCGGCTGCTGTACGCATAATCGACTGCCCGACCTCGGTAGAACCGGTTACGCTGATCATGCGGACGTCCGGGTGCTCCACCAGCAACCTTCCTGCGTTGCGCCCGGTGATAATATTGACCACGCCATCCGGGATACCTGCTTCCTGGACGATCTCTGCCAGCAACAGGCTGGTCAGAGGTGTGATCGAGGCCGGTTTGAAGATGGTCGTGCAACCCGCTGCCAGCGCCGGGCCAATTTTCCATACACCCATCATCAACGGATAGTTCCACGGCGCAATTTGGCCGACCACCCCTACCGGATCGCGGCGATACAGTGAGGTGTAGCCGGGCCAGTATTCTCCGGCGTGTGAGCCGTGTGTATCCCGTGCCGCTCCTGCGAAGAAACGCAGGTTATCAATCGAGAACATCAGGTCTGCGCCCAGGCTGACGAAGCTGTACGGTTTGCCCGTGTTTTCCGATTCCAGGCGAGCAAACTCTTCGGCGCGTTTCTCGAGCAAATCGGCCATCTTCCAGATTGCCTTCGATCGCTCCCCCGGGACGAGCCGCGACCATCGTCCATCGTAGAATGCTCTTTTGGCTGCCTGTACTGCCAGGTCGACGTCCTCGGCGCTTGCATCCACCACTTCGGCAATAATTTTGCCGGTGGCCGGGTTCTCGACGGCCATCTTGCCGCCGCCCTTGCTATCCACCCATTTACCGTCGATCCAAAGTCTGTGCTCCATAATTTTCTCCTTGTCTTGAAATCAGGAATTCAATTGGATTGCTACTATCTGGATATTTGTTTTGTCTCGCTTGCAAAACGCATTCTTTTGTTGTGCGCTTTGTGTCTGTGTGGCTAAGGGCTGTTTACCAGTTGCTGATAGTCGGCAGGAGTATCAATATCCCACAGGAGTGATGGATTATCCCAGGCGACAAAGTGAATTGGATAACGCGTAAAAATTTGCCGGCCTCCGGCGTCGCCGTTCAACCCCATCAGGTCGGAGAATACCGCCCGGTCGAACAGCACTGGATTGCCGCGTTGGCCGGCGATGGAGGGGGCGACGATCGGTGCCCGGGTTTGGGCGTGCGCTTCGACCAGGGCATGTACCAGTTCCATGGGGATTTGCGGTTGGTCCCCCAAAAAGAAGACTGCTGCCCCGGTTTCACCGGGCAGTGCGCCTACCCCGGCGCGCACGGATGTGCTCTGGCCTGCTTCCCAATCGGAGTTTGGAATGATTTGAACCTGGAGATCATTCAGCGCGGCCTGGATTTCCTCCCCATGCGCGCCGGTGACAACCAGAACCGGCGATAGCCCGGCTTCTATCGCTGTGCGCGCCACGTGCCTGATCAATGGCTCGCCTTGCCAGGGCAGCAGAAGCTTGGGTTGGCCCATGCGTTTGGATGCCCCGGCTGCCAGGATAATCCCTGCGATGGGTTCACAGGATGCTGTCTTGAGTCTAGCGATCACACCTGAAGCGCCCTCTGTTTCAACGAAACACCGTGCCTCTCGGCGATGATTTCGGCCATGATCGCCAGGGCAATTTCTTCAGGATAGCGAGCGCCGAGGTCCAGCCCGACGGGGGCATGGATACGGGCCAGGCTTTCTTCCGCTACGCCCATCTCGCGCAGCCCCTCCAGCCGGCCGGCGTGCGTCTTGCGCGAGCCAAGCGCGCCGACGTAACGCGCCGGGCCGTTCAGCGCCACCTGCAAAGCCGGGTTATCGAGCTTTTCGTCATGGCTCAAGCAAACCACGTACGTGGCCGCGTCCGGGCGCAGCTTTTCCAGGGCAGTGGAAGGCCATTCCACGATCAGTTCGTCGGCGTGGGGAAAGCGCTCACGCGTGGCGAAGGCTGAACGGGCGTCGATGACGATGGTGCGGAAATTCATGGCTTTGGCGATGGTGATCAATGGGATGGCGATGTGCACCGCTCCGATGATTACCAGCCTGGGCAGGGGGGTGAAGACGTCGATGAATAATTCGGCGTCACTTTGCTCCCCGATGCCGGATACCAGCACGGGCGAATGGGTTGCCCAGCATTTCGCCGCGCAGGCAGCCGCCCGCGCGTTGAGCGCTGGCGATCCCAGGTCGCCAGCTTGCCGTCCATCTGGCCAGAGCAGCAGCTTGTTCCCCGCGCCGCGGCCGGCGACCTGCGTGACCAGCGCCGCCAGTTGCCCTTCTTCCAGGCAGCGCCGGATGCCTGCCTCCAGGTTCTGCCAGGCTGCAGCCGCCAGTGATTCGACGAAGACCTGGATTGATCCGCCGCACGCCAGCCCGACGCTCCACGCCGTCGTGTCGGAAATGCCGTAGCTCAGCCGTTTGGGCTGTCCGGTCTGGATGACTGCCTGGGCTTCTTCGAAGATCGCCCCCTCCACACAGCCGCCGGTGATCGAGCCGGCGATATCGCCCGCCGGGGTGACCGCCATCTTGGAAGCTACCGGGCGCAGCGCCGACCCTTCCACTTGAATGATCGTAGCCAGGGCGACAGGCTTTTCGGCCTGCCGCCAGCGTTCGATTTCAGGCCAGATTTCTCGCATGCTTTTCACCTCGCCGATCTGTGATAACTCTTTTTGCCAGGCTGCCTGCATTGGCGGCATCGAAGTCCTGAATCCGGATCCAGATATCTAGCTCCCTGGCTTGCCGGGCGATCTGGATGGCGGGTATGGAATCGAGCGCAGACAATGCCTGGTTTGCAATATTGCCGGGCGTGCCCGGCATCACGGTTAAATTGACCTCCAGCCGTTCTTTGGTGCCGGGCCCGTTGCCTTCCCACGTGGCCAGGCTGGCCGAAAAATTCACCAGTTGTGGGATGGGGAATAAAGCCTCATCCAGGTCAGCCATGTATAGGGCCGGCTCGCTGGCTGTGGATGGGGTTTTTAATCTTGAATGATCCTTGAATGTGATCTTGCTGCTCTGGCGCCGCGTCACCTTTTCCAGTGTGCGCAGAACCGCGCCGCACGGGCACTGGCCGGGAACGAAGCGGCTCAGGTCGCCGGTACGGTAGCGGATCAGCGGCATGCCCGACCGGGTGAGAGTGGTAAAGATGATCTCGCCCGTCTCGCCCTCGCTGACTGGCTGGCCCGTTTGCGGGTGGACGATTTCGAAGTACAGGTCCGCCTCGCGCAGGTGATAACCGCGCCGCGCCTGGCATTCCACACCGCCCCCCAGCCCCATTTCGGTCATGCCGTAATGGTTGTAGACGGTACAGCCCCAGATGCTTTCCAGCACATTGACGATGGCTTGCGGGACGTGGTCGGTGGATAACAGCACTTGAGCCGGTTTAACTCGCCGGGCTGTTTTCCTGGTCTCCCAGAAGCGCGCCAGGGCCAACACATTCACCGGTGCTCCCACCAGAACGTCGATGCCATCCGATTGCATGACCCCCAGCGCTTCCTGCAGATTGCGCACCGGGCCATAGCGCACCGGGATGGCTCCGAACCTTTCCAATCCGGTGGCCAGTAAATCGCCCACGCTGCCGGGCCTTTCGTGCGGCAGCAAGATCATTACCCGATCGCCGCTTCCAGTAAAGGTCGACATCCCGTGGTGGAAAAAATCGATCGTCAGTTCCTGGTCTGGATGGGTAAAGTAGACCCGCTTCGGGTTGCCGGTCGTACCGGAAGTATCCAGCGTGACCACTCGCTGGATCTCACCTTGCGAAACGCACAAAAATTGCTGGCCCTCCTTGCGCAGGTCTTCCGGGGTGGTAAAAGGGAAGGAAGCCAGATCTTCCAGCCGGGAGATTTCTTCCGACGCGTCTGCCAGCAGCCGGGCGTAAAAGCGGCTTTTTTCGCGCGCCAGGCGGATCGTCTGGCGCAGCCGTTCAATCTGGTATGTTTCCAGGTCGGAGCGCAGCAGACGCCCCTGGCCGCCGCCAATTTTGGCCTGGATCCAGGGTTCGAGGGGGGTGAGTCTCACAATGTTTTTCGTCTTCCGTTGCGATATAGAGAATGGCCAGTCGAGTCCGTCAAGTTGTAGGCACAGAAAGGGACCAGGCGCCCGTCGGGGCTCATCACATGGATACAGCAATCCTTCAGGCGCTCCAGGTCGAGGTTCCAGGCATCCTGAAAGGCCATCCCCGAAATGTAGAAGGAGTGGCTGCGCGCTCGCTCCAGGACCATATCCCACTCACCCAGGCTGGGACCCTCCAACACAGGAAGTTGTAAGGACGGTTCAGGCGCAATCCACTGGCGGGCGACGAACTTGCGCGCCAGCGCCGCTCCCTGCGCGCCGTTCTCCGGCTGGCAGCAGCATCCTGTGGTTGCCTGGTGTTGAGTGAGGTGCAGCAATTGCCCGTCTGGCAGGATGACGAAGTTGGCGTGAAAGGAGCAAAGGGCATTTTCACAACCTGGCGGGCGGAAAGCTTCTGTTCGCACCAGGCCATTGGTTTGTTCCACCAGGACGCGGATGATTTCCGGGATGGTCAGGCGCGACTCATCCCCAATATAGGTTGAATACCGTCCAAAATAACTCACCGGTTGGAAATGTACTCCTCGCACCGCCGGGGCGTATCCTAAAGCGAATTGAAGGATGTTCCCGATGTCCTGGGTATTAACGCCGGGCACCAGCGTGGGCACCAGGATGACCCCGATCTCCAGCCTGGCGCAGTTTTCGATCGCCCGTCGCTTGGTTTCCAGGAGCGAACTGCCGCGCAGGACCCGGTAGATGTCATCGTTTGTACCGTCGAATTGCAGGAAGACGGTCGAAAGCCCGGCGTCCTTGAGCGCTTTCAGGAAAACAGGTTGGCTTGCCAGGCGCAGACCGTTGGTGTTGAGCTGGAAGAACGAGAACCCCTGCGAGCGCCCCAGGGCAATGATTTCCGGCAGGTCGTCGCGCAGCGCGGGTTCGCCGCCCGAGAGCTGGATATTGAAAGGGCCGCCTGTCTCCAGGATGCGGCGATACCACCCTGTGATGGTTTCCAGCGATGGGTCGGGGCCAGTTTGCTTTCCCGCGTCCGCATAGCAAACCGGGCAGCGCAGGTCACAACGTTGCGTGACCTCCAGCAGCACGTGGCAGGTTTGCTGGCGGTGTTCGGGACACAGACCGCAATCGTAGGGGCAGCCTTGTTCGATCGGGGTAAATGGATGGGTGGGGTGGGCCGGCGTCTTGGGCCGCACCCAGCTCGTGTAAGCCGGTTCGCCGCGCCAGATGACGGTCTGAAAAGAGCCGTGTTCGGGGCAATCCTTCTCCAGGTAGACGTTTTCACCCCGCGCCACGCGCCGCGCGGTTACGACGGACAGGCATTCCGGGCAAACGCTCTCGGTGATGCCGAGGACACCTGGGGACATCGAGTTCATACTTCTAAACCAGACAAATCGAAACCGTTTTCGACCAGTAACTCTTTCACTCTCTGAAACGATTCGGATACCAGCACAGGACAGCGCGTGACCTGGCCACGAGGATCGCCCAACAAAATGTCTTCGCAGCGGATGCTGCCGTAGCGCGGGGTGTATTCTGCTTTAAACCATTTGACCAGGTCTTCGACCATGAAATCGACATGCGGATCATCCGGCTCTTCAGGAACGCCTTTACCGGCATACAACCCCAACAAACACGCCGCGCCGGTCAGCGCACCGCAGATTTCCCCGGCATAACCCAACCCATGCGCCAGGCCATGCATGCTGCGTACCAGGTCGGGGTTCGTCTTGCCTTGCAGCTCCAGGCCCATGATCAGCAAGATCTGGCTGCAAAAGAAACCCTGTTTGCGTAGCTGGATCATCCGTTCCAGGTCATCCATGTTCATCCTCGTATTCGATTAGCTGTTGGCCGGACGCCCGGTGTTTTTGCGAGCCAGCAGGATAAAATAACCCGGCCTGGCCCGGCCGATGTTTAACGTCAGATCGAAACCATCTATCGCTTCACCGGATGCCTGATCCCAGAAAGTTTGCATCGAGCCATAAGCCTGGCAAAGCCGGCTGCTGAGCGTTCGCAGGGAGTCCGAATGGTCTTCCCAAAAACAAATCTCGAACCCCAATGCCTGCAGCGTCTGCTGTACTGCGAACAGATCCAGCACGCCGCGCAGGCAGCTTGCGCCCGGCATGGAGCGCAAGGCGGGGATGCCCTCCGGCCGCCGGGCATAGAGATCGCTCAATAACAGCCAGCCTGCAGGTTGTAGCACACGCCGCGTTTCTTGCAACACGCGCATGGTGGCTAACGCGGCCGGTCTTGCTTCGAGCGCTTCTTGAAGCGTTATTACGGAAAGGCTGCATTCCAGGATGGCAGCATCGAAAGATGCTGCCGGAAAAGGCAGGCAGCCGGCCGAAGCGTGCGCCACTGCCAGGCGGCGCGATGCAGCCTCCCTAAGCAATCGTGTGGAAAGGTCCACGCCAGTGGCGTGATAACCCTGTTGGGCTTGCAGCCAGGCCAGGCTGGCGCCGCGACCACAGCCGATATCCAGCAGGTGGGCGCCGTGCGGTAACTTGCAACCTGCCAGCAGACGCGCCGTTAGCTCCACGCCCCCGGGACGCAGCGCATCGCCGGTTGCCTGGTGCAGAAGGTCTTGCTCGTAGAGAGGGCTGGCGGACGCCGCCAGAGGTATCTCCGAGCGACCGGGCAGTGCGCCGGGCATGGGGCTACTTGTCCTCCAGAGATTTTTCGACCTCGAGCATTTTGCCCAGGGCCAGTTCCTCGGGGATGAACACCAGCCCGCAAGATGGGCACTTGAGCAGTTCGACCGGGTAGGCGCTGCCCAGGTAAGCGACCATCACTTTTCCAGTTGCCAGGGGGACGCCGCAAGCTGCGCATTCCCAGGTATTCAGATCGGCAGGGGAAACATATTCGCTCACCGGTTTGCCTCCTCTCCGATTTCCATGCGGTGGCTATAGGCCTTGTGGATATAGTAGGCATCTTCTTGTAGCGAATATTCGACCCAGTAGGTCACTGCGGCCGGTTTATAGTGAGCCAGGAAGCGCCCGGTCTTTTTGTTGAGCAGCTTCTTGCCGCCGCGTTCGGCATATTCGATCACCTGCTGGATATCTTCGACCAGGATCAAGCGATCTTCGAGCAGAATCTGCACTTCAGGTGGAATCACCAGTCGGATGTTCTCGTACGTTTTACTACCATCCATATCCTCTCCCCAAATCTCTTTGAGCAGGTTGCGCTTCAGGCGAGCGCGGTTCTCATGTCGCTGGGAATAACCCGGCCCTGGCTGGCGTGCCAGGAAGTGTGGGTCTGCGCCATAAATCAAATCCAGCAGGTGCAGGGTGGGCTTGCCCTGCCGGGTGAAGAAATCGCGGCACATGGCGCAGTATGTCACGTAATCGTGCGGGCTTTCGGCAATGCGCCGCTGTGTGGCTTTAGCCGCCAGCTCGGGGTTCGCCAGCCACATCAGGCCACCGTAAGAGCAGCATTCGGTTTTCTCGCGGCTCAGGGGCAGCTCGTCCAGCTCGCACCCCAGGCGCCGCAAGAGACTGCGCACACTGTCCTGGATGTGGCTTTCGTAGCGGGTGGAGCAAGGATCGTGAACTGCCAGCGGGGTGCCATCCTTGCCAGGCGCCGGGCGTATGCCGCCGGGCAGCCCGAACTGGTCCATGATCTCCCACAACGACGCGATCTCCACCTCGGGAAAGTGGGTTTTGAATACCTGGTAACAGCTTGAACAGGCCAGCACCAGTTTCGGCCGCCCCATTTTCTCGTATTCGGCCATGAATTCTGCCTGCGCTGCCTGGAATAGATTGCTGCGCCCGGCCCAATCCGCCGGAGCGCCGCAGCAACGCAAGATCAGCCCAACTCCTTTGGCCTGTGCCTCGGGGAGCCGTTCGCCCAGGTATGCATACACGTTCTGCACGTATTCGGGCGCCGATGCGCTGAGCTGGCAGCCAGGGAAGAATGCATACTGGCTGGCCTGTGCTCCTGGCCGGTTGCGCGCCAGGGCAAATTTCTCGCTGTTGCTGAAGGCCATGTCTCGTAAAGCAAAATCGTGCGCCGAGGGCGGCATGCGCTTTTGTTGCACCATGACCTGGCGCGACTCTTTGCAGATGCTGCCCATGTCCAGGTCTTCAGGACAGATCTCGCCGCACAGGCCGCACAGGCTGCACGAGTTGATCAGCTTGTTGGAATAGCGGGTGCCCATCACAATCGACAGATTGTTATACACCTCGCGCACGTATTTCTTGGGATATCCGCCGTAGTGCTTCAGATATTCGCATACCTTAACGCATTCCATGCACTCGCACTGGATGCAGCGCTGCGCCTCCTGGATGGCTTCTTCCTGGTGATATCCCTGGATCGGGTCGGCCATCGGCGTTTCTGCCAGCGCCGGGATGCCCTGTGTGTTGGTATACAGGCGTGTGGTGTACGGGCCCTCGTTGGCGCGCGCCGCGGTGAGGGAGACCTTCTGTAAGTAACGGTCGATGGAAGTTGCCGCCCGCCGCCCGTCCATCACTGAGAGGATCGCCGACCTCCAGGCCGGTGTGGCTTCCGCTGCTCCAGACTGCTCATCCAGGCTGGCGAGCCCCTGAGCTTTGGGCTGTTGGGCGGGCTGGCCAGCCCGCTGCGTGAGATAGCTGGCCAGTTTCCTGGCATGCAGCAAACTGCCCCCGGCAAAAATTCCGTCCTGGCTGGTCATATACGTAACCGGGTCGATCTGGATCTGTCCCTGCGCGTCCAGGGTCAAATCGTAAATCTCGTCTGCCTCTGCACCGGTTCCCAGGAAAACTGCGTCGTATTGCTCGCACAGCAGCGCCAGCGGCGGGCGCCGACCGTTCGATCCCACTTTGCTGACCGAGGTATCCAGGAAGACCTCGATCCCCAGTTTTTCGAGCATTTCTACGTCCTGTGCGATTACTGGCCAGGGCAGGCGTTCCTGGGGGATCTCCCATAGTCTGCCTCCCAGGTGGCTCCTGGCTTCGTAGATGGCCACCTGGTAGCCTTTGCGCGCCAGGTCGTAGGCGGCGGTCATGCCGCTCAACCCGCCACCCACCACAGCGACGCGCTTCGACTTGGGCGGCAACGGCTTGAGCGCCTCGCCTGCTCCGCCCCAGGTCACGCAGGCTTTTTCCAGCGCGGCGATGTTCATCGTCGCGCCGGCCTCGCCTCGTTTGCATACCGCCTGGCAGGGCTGGTCGCAGATGTGGCTGATGATACCGGGGAAGGGCACCGTCTTGCGCAATATTTTCAACCCGCCGGCAAAATCACCCTGCTGGATGGCGGCGATCATGCCGCGCACATCCACGTGGATCGGGCAGGCTGCCGTGCAGGTAGGAGCGTGCTCCTGGATGCAGCGATTTTCAAGCTGGCGCAGTTCTTGTTGATTCATTTTTTATTTGGCCCTGTCGCAGGTGCGCTGTTACACAACGCACGACTGACAATAAGTTATTTGTTGACTGCCAGCGAATGATCCCGCGCCAGCGTCAGGCGCTGCAAGCCCCTTGGCCGATGCAGCGGAGAGCTCTGCCCGATGTAGCGCAAAATCATGCCTGGCTCGCTGACCCTGGCCCCGGCCAGCACATCCACGCCGTAATCGAAGAGCACCGTGCTGAGCGGCGTGCTGGGGCCTAACATGACCACCAATGCTTGAGGCGGAAACAGGCGCGCCAGGTCCGCGAAGGTGCCGTTAAGCAACGTGGTCGCAGTGACGCCAATTACATCGGCTTGCGGCAGGTATTGTGGGGCGTCCGCCGCCGGCAGGTCGCCTGGGATTAGGTCCAATTCTAACACCCATAACTGCGCTGCGGCGCGACGAACTTCCTCGGTAAATTGAAAATGCCCCACCAGGGCGACACGTTTGCCTCGCCCGCGTTCGATAATCAGGTCGCGGGCGTTCAACTCGACCACGGCCTGCTCGTCGACGCGCAAGAACGAGTTCAACGCCGCCATCCCCACGCTGGCTTCCAGCGGGCGAGGCGAGCGCAAGTATTCGGCCAACTCATAGGCCGATTTTTCGTGTAGATGACCAGTGCCAGAAATATCCTCGGCAAAGCAACAAGATGCCTCCGCCTGCGTGGCGGCCAGCCCCAGGTACAGGCTTTGCACCGCGGTCCAATGTAGACCGATCAGCACATCTTGCACAGCACAATCTGAGCTGGCCATATAGGCGGAAGCCAGCAGATCGTCGATGATGGTCATGATATGGTTATTATAATCTTGTGTGCGGCGCTATGCGCCGCACACAAGATAGCTTATGATTAAAATCAGGCGGGTTGCAGATCAGCCTTCTTGGCCTTCAGGCCTTCCAGCACTTTCTCCGGATAGGCCGGCAGGTGGCAGATGCGCACACCCGTGGCGTTGTAAATGGCGTTGATCACCGCCACGTGCGGCGAGGTCAGCGGCAGCTCGCCCACGCCGGCGGCGCCGAACGGGCCGTTCTCGCGCTCGTTCTCGAAGTAGTAGATGTCGAACTTGTCGGGGATGTCCTTGGCATAGGGGATGCCCGCGCCCAGCATGGTGCTGTGCTTGTCGTAATCCTCGAAGTCCTCGGAGAGCGCCAGGCCGATGCCCTGGGCCACGCCGCCGTAGATCTGGCCGTCCACGACCAGCTTGTTGTTGATCTTGCCCACGTCGGCCATCACGGTCATCCCCTCGACGGTGGTCTTGCCGGTCTTGGTATTGACGGCCACTTCGGCCATGAAGGCGCCGTACATGTAGATGGCAAACGGCTTGCCCTGCCCGTTTTCGTCGCAGTTGGAGTTCATCGAGGCGGCCCACTTGCCCGTGTACTTCAGCGGCAGGTTTTCTTTCACCATCTCGTCGTAGGTGCGGAAGGTGCCATCTGGCTTCTTCATGGCGGCCAGGAGCTGCTCGCAGCCGTTCTTGATGGCGTTGCCGGTCATCACCTGGCTGCGGCTGCCGCCAGAGGGACCGCTGTTGGGCGCCAGGCTGGTGTCGTTCATCACCAGTTTGATCTTGTCGGGCGCAATGCCCAGCGGGCGCAGGGCTTCGTGGGCTGTGCCCAGCGTGCCCATATCCGCGCCCTGGCCGTGGTCCTGCCAGGTGTTGTAAATGGTCACACCATCTTTGGTCAATTCAACGTATGCTTCCGCGCCATCCACACCATCCAATCCGCAGCCGTAGATGCCGATGGTGATGCCCACGCCCTTCTTGTTCTCAGGTGTGGATTCGCGAGCGGCCTTTTCCTTGGCCTCTTTGTACAGCGGGCGCAGTTTTTCGAGCATTTCGGGCAGGCTGTATACTTCGGGTTCCTGGCCGGTGGGGGTGGTGTCGCCGGGGCGGTAGACGTTGATGTAGCGGAATTCCAGCGGGTCCATGCCCACTTTTTCGGCCAGCTCGTCCACCAGGCTCTCGGAGGCCAGGAAGGCCTGCGGCGAACCGTAGGCGCGGAAGGCCGAGCCCCAGACGTGGTTGGTGCACACCGTGTGGCCCAGGCCGCGGATGCTGGGGATGTTGTAGCCGGCGCCGATGTATTGGGCGCCGCGCAGCGTCAGCAGGTCGCCGAATTCGGAATACGGGCCGTGATCGACCTTATAGTCGTGCTCCATGGCTACGATCTTGCCGTCTTTATCGGCGGCCATCTTGATATCGATGAAGAACGGCGAGCGCTTGCCGGTGTACTGCATGTACTGCTGGTAGTCGTATTCCAGGAAGACCGGGCGCTGCGTGGCGATGCAGGCCGCGCCGAGCAGCGCTTCCATGGTCGGGCTGAACTTGTAGCCGAAGGTGCCGCCGGCCGGGTTCTGGATCAGGCGCAGCTTGTCTGGCTCGACGCCCAGTCCGGGGGCGATCATGTACAGGTGCAGGTACAGGCCGATGGACTTGGAGTGGA
This sequence comes from uncultured Anaerolinea sp., assembly GCA_964595435.1. Classification (GTDB taxonomy): domain Bacteria; phylum Chloroflexota; class Anaerolineae; order Anaerolineales; family UBA4823; genus RBG-16-57-11. The sequence goes on from CAZQQJ010000002.1 coordinate 108,270, forward strand.
TCGTCAGGCGCCCCTCTTCGTCGTAATAGGCCAGGCCTACGTCGCCCTCGATGGTCAGGTGCGGCTGGCGCTGCAGGTAGAAGCTGTCCTGTACCACGTAGGGGGCCTTTTCCATGATCGGCTTGGTGTCGGGGCCTTTGACGATCTTCTGCTCGAAGTACACGTTGGGGGTGCCGGGGTGGATTTCGATGGCGTCTTCGGCCATGGCCTCCGGGGCGCTCATGTAAGCCGGCAGCACTTCCAGCTCCACTTTGACTTTCTCGGCCGCGGCCCTGGCCTGCTCGATGGTATCGGCGCAGACGATGGCGATGGCGTCGCCGCGCATGAAGACTTTGGTGTCGCACAGGATCGGCCGGTCCCAACCATCGCCCTTATTGGATGGGAAGGTGATCAGGCCGGTGATGCGGTTCTTGCCCTTGACATCCTTGTGGGTGACGACCTTGAACACGCCCGGCATCTTTTCGGCTTCGGAGGTGTCGATGGACAGGATGTTGGCGTGCGAAACTTTGGCCTGCACCAGCGCCAACTGCAGCGTGTTGGGGGGCATCTTCAACCCCAGGTCCTGGCCGTAATCCAGCGTGCCGGTGACTTTGGCCGTGGCCGTCGGGCGGGGGTATTTACCGCCCCAGATCTTGCCGTCTGCGGGCAGTTTGTATTCCAGCTCTTCACGTGCCATCTCGCCGCGCAGCACTTTGGCCGCATCCATGATGCCGTCCACGATCGGCTTGTAGCCGGTGCAGCGGCAGGCGTTGTGGTGCTGGGTCAGCCAGGCGCGCACTTCTTCGCGAGTGGGTTTCGGGTTGCGGTCCAGCAGGGCCTTGGCTGAAACCACCATGCCCGGCGTGCAGAAGCCGCACTGCGCCGCGCCATGTACGGCGAAGGCCAGTTGGATGGGGTGCATTTTCTCGGGCGTGCCAATGCCTTCGACCGTGATGATTTCGGAGCCGTCGGCCACGCGCTCCATTTTGGTGATGCAGGCCAGGGTCAGCTTGCCGTTCAAGATGACCGAGCAGGCTCCACAGTGGCCATCATTGCAGGATACCTTGGTCCCTGTAAGATACAACTGCTTGCGCAGCACATCCGCCAGGCTGGCCTTCGGATCGGCGATGACCGTTTTATTCGTCCCATTGATATTTAGAACCTTTTTTTGCATAACGTCCTCCATTTTTGTCGATTGGATAAGGGATTACGGAAAACACAATGCGGCGAGTTGTGGAACCCGCCAGGAACGCTTGCTATCAGATTGATTCTAGCACAATCTGGCAATTGATTCAATTGATATATTACAAATGTCACAATGACTTATGACACCCATCCTTGCTTATTTGGTGTATACTTATTCGATGTATACTCATTGAATGAGTAAAGACAGGTGAAAGATGAGCCCCATGGTACGCCGTTCTTTGTCCATCGAACATGCTTTGCTCGGTTTTCTCCAGCAAGGCCCCTTGCATGGCTACCAGATTCACCAGCAGTTGGGTGAACCGTCCAGTTTGAAGCAGGTCTGGTATCTGAAGCAGGCACAGCTTTACGCCTTACTGGGCAAGTTGGAAGAGGCCGGCTATATTACCGCCTCGATCCAACCGCAGGAAACCCGCCCGGCGCGGCGGGTGTTCCATTTGACAACCGTCGGCCAGGAGGCCTTCCAAAGCTGGTTGTTCAGCCCGGTGCCGCGGCCGCGGCAGATGCGCCAGGAGTTTCAGACCAAGCTGTATTTTGCCCGCCAGGCCGGTGGCGAGGCCTGCGCCCGGCTGATTGCCGTACAGCGCCTGGCGTGCCAGGAGTGGTTGGATGCCCAGAAGACCACGGCAGCCGGGGTAGGCGGCGACAGCTATGCCTGGCTGGTGGATCAGTACCGGGTTGGGCAGATTCAGGCCATGCTGGATTGGTTGGATCTTTGCGAGGGAACGCTGCAAGGATCGACCTCAATCCCTGTGGATCATAAAATCGGTCGTAGTTGATTTGAAAAATGGAGGAAGGAACGATGAAAATCAGTTTTGATGGTTGCCATCAACTAGACAGGACTCAATTTGATTGAAGAAATAGTGGATGCTGCTTTCAAACCCATTCTCTGATGAAAGTGCAGACCTCACGCATTTCTGTTGCTCCAATCCATGACTCCCAATACTTGGGGGTATTTCCTCGTTCAGGTTGGTCTGGCAAATGGGTCAAGCGGGCCTGGAAACTGCTTGCTTTGCCCCTTCTGTTATTCATTGCCATCCCACTGATGGCCCTTTTTCTGCGCACCTCACCGGCCGACCTTTTCACCAATCTAAACCAGTTTCAGGTGATCCAGGCTGTCAGCTTGAGCCTGGTCACCTCTCTGGCGACCACCGGAGTGACCTTGATCCTGGGCACGCCGGTGGCCTATTTGCTGGCGCAACGCCATTTCCGTTCTTACACGCTCGTGGATACATTGATCGATCTCCCCACGGTCTTACCCCCTTCCGTGGCAGGCGTTGCTTTGTTGATGGCTTTTGGCCGCAGGGGATTATTCGGGCCGTCGTTGTCAGCAGTCGGCATCACTATTCCTTTCACCACCATAGCTGTCATCATGGCTCAAACCTTCATTGCTGCACCGTACTACGTCAAGGCAGCAGCCATCGGTTTTGCCTCCATCGATCCAGAATTGAAACAGGCGGCTGCGTTGGATGGCGCCAATAGCTGGCAGACTTTCCGATACGTTACCCTTCCACTCACCTGGATGGCCTTGCTAAGCGGGAGCGTAATGACCTGGGCGCGGGCGTTGGGTGAGTTTGGAGCGACCATCATCTTCGCCGGCAATTTCCCGGGCAGGACGCAAACCATGCCGTTGGCCATCTATATTGGATTCGAGATTGACCTGAATGTTGCCCTGACCTTGTCAGTGATCCTGATTTGCTTTTCATTCCTTACCCTGGTGGTTGTAAAAGGGATTTTGCATCGTTGATTGGATGCCGTTCCTGGCATCCTCGTGGCGAATACTTTTGACGGAGGTTTCCATGACTCATGATGGGTGGAGAGCCACTGGTTTGTACCAAAGAATTGCTGAAGAAATTCGCACGAATATTCTGAAGTGAATTTTCAAACCAGACACAGAGAAAAATTCTCAGTAGATAGAGGCACGAAGCATACAAAGTATACAGCGTGCACAGAGAGAAACTTTCGATAAAAAATAAGGAGAAGAATATGACGCGTTCTAAAGTTCTATCGTTGTTTTTGTTGATTTTCCTGCTGGCCGGCGCTGCCTGCACGCCCCAGGTGACGCCGACTGCCCCGGCGCAGGCGCCCGCCGCACAGGCGCCGGCTACGGAAGCTCCCGCCCCTGCGGCTGTCTCTGCTACGGAGGCGCCAGCCCAGCCAGCGCCGGCTGGCAAGACCTTGACGGTCCTGGCGGCAGCTTCCCTGACCGAATCTTTCACCGAACTGGGGAAAACCTTCGAGGCCCAGCATCCAGAGGTTAAGGTCGCCTTTAGCTTTGCCGGCTCGCAGCAGCTTGCCCAACAGCTCGACCAGGGGGCGCCAGCGGATGTATTTGCCAGCGCCAGCAAGAAGTATATGGATGCCGCGGTCACCTCTAACCGGGTAGGCAAGGACGTTGCCAAACCTTTTGTCTATAATCGCCTGGTGGTCATCTACCCCAAGGATAATCCGGCCGGGTTGAAAGAGCTGAAAGACTTGGCAAAGCCCGGGCTGAAGCTGGATTTCGCCGCCAAAGAAGTGCCGGTAGGTCAGTACAGCCTGGATTTCCTGGATAAAGCGGTTAAGGATCCTGCCTTCGGCGGCATGTTCAAAGACGATGTCTTGAAGAATGTCGTCTCTTACGAAGAGAATGTCAAAGCCGTACTGACCAAAGTAACGCTGGCCGAAGCCGACGCCGGCATTGTCTATCTGAGCGATATCAGCCAGGAGGCTGCCGGTAAAGTCGGCAAGCTGGATATCCCCGTTGCTTTGAACGTCATCGCCACCTATCCCATCGCCCCTATCCAGGACAGCCAGAACCCCGAGCTGGCCCAGGCTTTTGTCGATCTGGTGCTCTCGCCGGACGGGCAAAAAGTGTTGGAAAAGTATAACTTCATCCCCGCCGATCAGAAGCCCACGGACCAGCCCGCCGCAGCCGCGCCAGCCGCCGGCGCCATCACCGTCACCGACGCCCTGGGCAGGGAAGTGGTCTTTCAGCAGCCGCCTCAGAAGATCGTCGTGACCGGCAAAGCGCTCTTTATGATTGCTGACGCCATCTACACGTTTCCAGAGGCATCTAAACGCATCGCTGCGATCGGGAGTACCCAGCAGGGGACCGGCAATTTCATCCCGCTGTTGGATGCCACGTACGCTGATAAGATCCAGTTGAAAAGCGACGCTGGCGCCGAGCAGATTGCCGCGGTCCAGCCGGACCTGGTCATCCTGAAGAGCAGCACGGCCGAGACCTTAGGTAAGCCGTTGGAGGAAATCAAGATCCCGGTCGTGTACATCGACTTCGAAACAGCCGAGCAGTATAATAGGGACCTGGCTACCCTGGGCAAGATCTTCCAGAACGAAGCCCGCGCCAGGGAAGTCGCTGCTTTCTACCAGGCGCGCGTCGACCGGGTCAGCCAGGCGGTAGCCGGGTTGAAGGACGAAGAAAAACCCCGCACCCTGATCCTTTATTACTCGGATAAAGATGGCGAAATAGCGTTCAACGTCCCGCCTATGTCCTGGATGCAGACCTATTTGGTCCAGACCGCCGGCGGAGCCCCGGTGTGGGAAGATGCGAACCCCGGCAAGGGTTGGACGAAGGTCGGCCTGGAGCAGGTGGCTGCCTGGGACCCGGACCAGGTTTACATTGTTTCCTACTTCAAACCGGTGGCCGAAGTCATCGCCGGCTTGAAAGCCGACCCGCAATGGCAGGAGCTCCGGGCGATGAAAGACGGAAAAGTGTACGGGTTTGCCAAAGACCTGTATAGCTGGGACCAGCCGGACACGCGCTGGGCGCTCGGTCTGCTCTGGCTGGCCAAGATGATGCATCCTGATCTTTTTGCCGACATGGATATCCAGCAGGAGGCGAAGACCTTCTACCAGGATTTGTATGGTATGGATGCAGCAGTTTTTGAAAAAGATATCCTGACTACCTTCGAAGGAGATATGCCCTGATCCGTGAAGAGGTAGTCTCTAAACGGCCGATCGAAATAAGCACCAGCGTCGCCAGTCGTAATCGGGTGTTGGTTTACTTCACCTTGTTGCTTCTGGGGGCGCTGGCGCTCTCCCTGTTCGTTGGCCGGTATCCCGAACCGGGATTGATCTCCATGGAGCGACTGGGCCAGGATGCCCTGGCCCAACGCTTGCTTTGGAACCTGCGCCTGCCGCGCCTGCTGACTGCAGTGCTGCTGGGTATGTCGCTCTCTGCGGCAGGCGCGGTATTCCAAACCATCTTTGGCAACCCGCTGGTCGAACCCGGTTTTCTTGGCGTCTCGCAGGGGGCTGCCTTTGGGGCGGCATTCAGCATCATCTTTCTGGGGAATACCGCCTGGCTGGTGCAAGGTTCTTCAGCGTTTTTTGCTTTTCTCGGGCTGGCGCTTTCGTACCTGTTGGCCAGGAAAGTGCGTTACGGCGGCTGGGTTCTGCGCCTGGTGCTGTCAGGTATCGCCGTTTCCGCCTTTTTTTCCGCCGGCTTGGGTGTGCTGAAATACCTGGCCGATCCGCTCAGCCAGCTCCCCGAGATCACCTTCTGGCTGCTGGGTGGATTGTGGGGCATAACCTGGGTACGGCTGCGTTCCATTCTGCTGGTCGTTTTGGTGGGGTTGTTTGTGATGTATCGCATGCGCTGGCGGTTGAATCTGCTCTCCCTGGGCGACGAGACCGCTTTTTCTCTCGGCCTGGCCCCAACCCGGGAGCGGACGATTGCGCTGACCGCCGCGACCGCCGCGGTTGCGGCGGTGATCTCAGTCAGTGGGATGGTCGGTTGGGTAGGCCTGATTACCCCGCACATGGCGCGGCGAATATTTGGGGCTGATACCCGCTTTGCCCTGCCGGCTGCCATGCTGATGGGTGGATTATTTACGTTGATTTGCGACACCCTGGCCCGCACGTTGCTGGCCGGCGAGATCCCGCTGGGTATCCTGACCTCCCTGCTGGGAGCGTTGTTCTTCTTGATCCTGATGATATCGCAGCCTATTCACAGAAAAGTATGATAACTCCCCTGCTTTCCTTCGACCATGTCCGCTTTGGTTACATCCCGCGTGGGGCAGCGGTTTTGCCTGACCTGTGTTTGGAGATCTCGCAGGGGACGGTGACGGCGATCCTGGGACCGAACGGAGCCGGGAAAACCACGCTCTTGCACCTGATACTGGGCTGGCTGAAACCACAATCGGGCGACATTTATTTGGAGGGCAAGCCCCTTGAGCGTTATGCTCGCAATGAGTTGGGCCGCCAGATTGGCCTGGTGCCGCAGAGCGAGACAATCGCCTTCGACTACACATTGGTCGATTATACCCTGTTTGGCCGCACCCCTTACCTGCGCCCGCTGGAGATGCCGGGGCCGGAAGATATCGATCTTTCTCTGCGGGCCCTGGAGCGAGTGGGGCTCGGAAAACTCGCTCAGCGGCCGGTCACCGGGCTAAGCGGCGGCGAGCGCCAGTTAGGCCTGGTCGCCCGCGCCCTGGCGCAGCAGCCGCGCCTGCTCTTGCTGGACGAGCCAACCTCACATCTGGACCTGGGCAACAAAGCCCGGATGATCCAGCTCTTCAAACGGCTGAACGCTGAAGGCGTCACGATCCTTTTCACCACCCATGAGCCGGAGGTCGCCTCCGCCCTGGCCACCGACCTGATCCTGATGCGGGAGGGCCAGGTGCGGAAGGTGGGCGCCTTGCCGGAAGTCCTGACGGCTGCCAATCTATCCGCCTTATATGGCCTGCCGGTAGACGTGGTGGAAGCGAATGGCCGCAGGCTGGTGGTGTGGAGCTGACCTGGGATGGGGGGAACAGTTCCTGAATTCACCCCCGAGCCTTTCTGGAATGAGGTAAAACAGATGCAAACGATGCCGAATTGGGCCAACCTTTGGAAAGAACTGGTTGAGCTGAACGATCACTGGGGCGAATCCCAGGAGAACCTGGAAGATCATTGGAAAAAGAAAGCCCAGGCGTTCTCGCATGACATCGAGAAACGCTGGTCCTCCCGCCCGGACTCGAGCCGGGATTTTCTCGTTTCAAAACTGCGTGGGATCCCTGAAGCAACGCTGGTCGATGTTGGCGCCGGAACCGGCGCCTGGGCCATTCTGGCAGCCCGGCACACCGCTTCGGTAACGGCAGTTGACCGGTCCCCAGGGATGATCGAGGTCATGCGTGAGAACCTGGACAAAGCCGGTATATCCAATGTCCAGATCGTCCAGGGGGCCTGGCCAGACGTTGAAGTGGCCCCCCACGATTTTTCCTTGTGTTCACACGCCATGTATAGCGCTCTGGACCTTCCTGCATTTATTCGTAAGATGGTAGCTGTCACCCGACGGACGTGTTTCTTGTTGATCCGGGCGCCGGCGCTGGATGCCTTGATGGCTGAGTTTGCCCGCATGGTTCTCGGGCACCCGCATGACAGCCCCAATTTCGTGATCGCCTACAACACACTGATCGAGATGGGGATTTACGCGAACGTGCTCACCGAAGACACCGGACTTTGGAAGGGCTGGAAGAACGACAGCCTGGAGGATGCCCTGGCAGACGTTAAACGCCGGCTGGGCCTGAAGGGCAATTCTACCTATGATGCAACCATCTATCGCCGGCTGAAGGAGGAACTGACCTATGTGGACGGGAAGTATGTCTGGCCTCCCGGGGTTCGTTCGGCCCTCATCTACTGGGATGTGGCGTGAAAGGAAGCCTTTATGGACAAAAACCTGCCGGATGAGCGTATGACGGCGATAAACGAAAGTTTGGTTCAAACTTTGCTGCCTGGGAAAATCCTTGCCGTCCAGGTCGGCTTCTCAAGGACAGCGGTCCTGGCTGAGACAGACGAGGGTATTCGCTGCGGAGTGGCTGCTACATCACTTAACTCGGAGTTTGAGCATCGTTGCCAACCGGCCGTGCACAATGCCGGTCATTTGCACGAGATGCATTACACCGAACTGGCTGGCCTGGTCGAGTCGCCCAGCTTCACCGAAGTCTCCATCGGGCTTGCCACTATCAACGCCCTTCTTCCACGTGATCCCGGCCAGTGGGTGGATCTCAACGCTGAAGATTACCTGGCTCAATATGGCCGGGATAAAAATGTAGCGATTGTCGGCCATTTCCCCTTTGTCAAAAGGCTTAAATCCTGGGTCAATAATTTATGGGTCCTTGAGCTGCGCCCCAGGGATGATGATTTACCCGCCCAGGCCGCTCCTGAAGTTATTCCCCTGGCGGATTTGGTGGCGATCACGGCGACAACGCTGATTAATAGAACATTTCAGGATTTGGTTGACCTGTGCAGGCCAGACGCACAGGTGCTGTTAGTTGGCCCAAGCACACCGCTTTCTCCGGTCTTGTACGAGCATGGAATTGACATATTATCGGGAGCAATCGTCACAGACCCTGAGGCAGCTATAACGGGAATTGGGCAGGGGATTTCATTGCACCAGCTTCGCCGAGCCGGGAACGTCAGACTGGTTACGATGGCAAAAGAGAAGAGAAATGGAAAATAATGAATTCTTCTCAAGCGGAGACAGGAGGAAATTGGTGAGGTTGGCTGGTTTCCAGGGTAAAATGGGAGTATCAGGCTTATTCTGCCTCAAAAAGGTAGTCGCGTTTTTGGCAATTAGCAAGCAGTAAGGAGAAAAATGCGCACGAAAATCTTATCCGTTTTGTTGCTGGTCGTGTTATCCGCCAGCGCAGCCTGTTCTACCCAACCAGCCCAACCAGCAGTCACGGCGGTGATGGCCACGCATACCCCGGTGGTTAAGCACCGGCTGCTTACCGTCCTGGCCGCGGCCTCCTTGACGCAGCCATTCACCGAAATCGGCCAGCAGTTCGAGGCCAAAAACCCGGGCGCCAAAATCATGTTCAACTTTGCCGGTTCGCAGCAACTTGCCCAGCAGCTCGACCAGGGAGCGCCGGCGGATGTGTTTGCCAGCGCCAACCAAAAATATATGGATGGTGCAATTGCCTCAGGCCGGGTGGAAAAGGATGCCTTCAAAGTTTTTGCTTACAATGGTCTGGTGGTGATCTACCCCAAAGATAACCCGGTCGGATTGAGCACGTTAACCGACCTGGCGAAGCCCGGGCTGAGGATCGATCTTGCGGCCAAGGAAGTGCCAGCCGGGGAAGATAGTCTGGATTTCCTCGATAAAGCTGCAAACGATCCAGCTTTCGGCGGCAGCTTCAAAGACGATGTCCTGAAGAATGTCGTCTCCTACGAAGATGATGTCAAAGCCGTTCTGACCAAAGTCTCCCTCTCCGAAGCTGACGCCGGCATCGTCTATCTGAGCGACATCAGCCAGGATGCCATCGATAAGATTGGGAAGCTGGATATCCCGGCGCCCTTGAACGTCATTGCCACCTACCCGGTCGCGGCCATCCAGAATAGCAAGAACCCCGAGATGGCCAAGTCCTTTATCGACCTGCTGCTCTCGGCGGAAGGCCAGAAAGTGCTGGAAAAGTATAATTTCGTTCCAGTGGATAAATTGTCCACTGCCTGGCCCGTGGAGACCGTAGCGCCTGGCGCGCCGTTCACCGTTACAGACGCCCTGGGCCGCAGCGTCACTTTACAATCTCCGCCGCAGCGCATTGCCCTGGCGGGTAAGGCCAACCTGCTGGTCGCCGATGCAGTTTATATGTTCCCCGAAGCAGTGGAGCGGGTTGCCGTGTTGGGTAAGGGCACCCAGGGCACGGGTAATTTCCTGGCGATCATCGACCCGCAATATGACAGCAAACCCAGGCTGGAGAACGAAGTCGGGCCGGAGCAGATCGCTGCCGAACAACCGGACGCGGTGATCTTGAAGAGCTACCTGGCCGAAAAATTGGGAGCGCCGTTGGAGGCATTGGGCTTGCCGGTTATCTACGTGGATTTCGAAACCCCGGAGCAATATGCCCGTGATCTAAAAACCCTGGGCCAGCTTTTCCAGGACGAAGCCCGCGCCCAGCAGGTGGCCGGCTTCTATAGTTCGCGGGTGGATTGGGTCACCCAGCGAGTCAGCGGTCTGGCAGACGCGCAAAAGCCCAAAGTGCTGCTGCTATACTACAACGATCAAGACGGCACAGCGGCCTTCAACGTACCTCCTATGAGTTGGATGCAGACTATCCTGGTGCAAACCGCCGGCGGTCTGCCCGTCTGGAAAGATGCCAATCTGGGGAATGGCTGGACCAAGGTCACTCTGGAGCAAATCGCTGCCTGGGACGCCGACCAGGTGTTTATCATCTCATACTTCAAGCCGGTGGATGAGGTTGTGGCGGGCCTGAAAGCCGACCCGCAGTGGCAGGCCATGCGCGCCGTCCAGGAGGGTAAATTGTATGGTTTTGCCACCGACCTGATGAGTTGGGACCAGGCCGACGCCCGCTGGATCCTGGGCCTGGCCTGGCTGGCGGGCAAACTGCACCCTGATCGCTTTGCTGATCTGGATATCCAGGACGAAGCCCGTACCTTCTACAGCGAGCTGTACGGCCTGAGCGACGAGACTTTTCAGAAAGATATTCTGCCGATGTTCAGCGGAGATTTGCCCTGAGCGCGTCCGGGACCACCTTCGCCAACCTCCCCGGCCTGTCCGTTTCTTCCGCCAGCAGGGCCTGGCTCGACCCGGCCTTGCTGGCGGTCGCCATCCTGGGCGCCTACCTGTTCTTCGGACGCGATTCTTCCCTGGCGTTTCTTACGCCTGAGCGCCGGGCACCGGACGAACTGGCCCGCCGCCCGGTGTGGAATTTGTGTTTGCTGCGCCTGCTCGCTGGCCTGCTGCCGGGTATGACCCTGGCTGCCGGGATCGCCACCTGCCTGGTGCTGAGGCGTAAGGACCAGGCGCTGCAAGCCGGTCTGCCTGACGAGGCGTTGACCGCACCGAACCTGTCTGCCTGCTATAGTGCGCCGGTCGAAGCCCTGGCCCTCGATGGGCGGCTGATTCTGTGGGACGGATTGCCATGAAACTTTCTTGCCTCACTCACAAAATTCAGGTGATCAGCGGCTGGCGCGGCGCCGGCAAGACGACCCTGTGCCGCCGCCTGGTGGAAACCGCCCGCTCCGCCGGGTGGGACGTTGCCGGGGTGCTTTCGCCCGCTCGCTTCGAATCCGGACAGAAAACCGGGATCGAGGTCGAGCATCTGCGCCACGGCAAGCGGCGTCTGCTAGCCAGCCGCTTGCCTGGTGAACTTCACGGCTTTACCCTGGGGTCATGGACATTTGACGGTGAAGCCCTGGAATGGGGGAACCGGGCGATCGCCGACGCCGCGCCCTGTGATCTGCTGGTGCTGGATGAACTCGGCCCACTGGAATTCGAACAGGCCCGGGGTTGGACGGCTGCCTTCCAGTCCCTGGACAGCGGCCAGTTCGCCCTGGCCCTGGTCGTCATCCGCCCGGAATGCCTGGATGCATTCCGCCTGCGTTGGCCAGAGGCAGAATCTGTGGATGTGACTGCGCCGGAAGAAGTGGGACGATTGGCGCGTCACTTCGCATAGCTATTAGGGCTGCCTCCAGGATTTACCTCTTCTTTTTCGTTAATAAAAATTTCCGAATAATTCGGATATAATTTATCCAATATCGGATGACCTATCGCCTGGGCGCCCAGGGATGGGGCGCCAGATGCTTATTCCCTGAACGTCCAGATAAGGAGATTGAGTATGAATCTGTTCCAAAACTACCTGGTCGAGGAATTCGCCGAAGATTATCAAGAAGGCCACCTCAGCCGCCGCGACGCCCTTAAGCTGATCGCCGGCGTTACCGGCAGCCTGCTGCTGGCCAATACGATCCTGGCCGCCTGCGCTCCACCCCCGGAAACAGCCGCCCCAGCGGCTGCCGCAACCGCGACGCAGCCGCCCGCCGCGGCAGCGACACAACCACCTACCCTTGCTGCTGTGCAGGAACTTTCCCCTACGGCGCCGCAACCTGATCTGGCTGCCACTTCTGCTACCGGGACCCCCGAGAGCCAGCCGGCTCCTGCCAGGGCGGTCACGGTCAGTCCGGGCGACCCGGCAATCCGGGCCGGCGACCTGGAATTCCCCGGCGATGGCGCTACTCTATTAGGATACCTGGCCCGCCCGGCCTCCAGTGACCCCCGCCCGGTGATCCTGGTGTGCCACGAGAACCGCGGCCTGACGGAGCACATCAAAGACGTCACCCGCCGCCTGGCAAAAGTCGGTTATGTTGCCCTGGCCGTCGATTTGCTCTCCCGGCAGGGAGGCATCGCGGCGTTTAGTTCGGACCAGGTGCCTGGCGCCCTGGGCAACACGCCTCCGGAACAGTTCGTCCAGGATTTTGTCAGCGGATGGCGCTACCTGGGAGGCCAGCCCTTCGCCCGGGCCGAACGGGTCGGCATGGTCGGCTTCTGTTTCGGCGGCGGCGTGACCTGGCTGGTAGCGACCAAAATGCCCGAACTGCTCGCCGCGGTGCCCTTCTACGGCCCCCAACCTCCTGTCGAGGACGTGCCGGGTATCCAGGCCGCAGTGCTGGCCGTCTGTGCTGGCAACGATAACCGTATCAACCAGGGCATCCCGGCCATTGAGGAAGCCATGCAGAAGAATGGCAAGATCTTCGAAAAGGTCATCTACCCGGGCGTCGATCATGCCTTTCACAACGATACCAACCCGTCGCGCTATAACGCCGAAGCAGCCCAGGCTGCCTGGCAGCGCACATTAGCGTGGTTCAAGCAGTACGTTGACCAGGCTTGAAAGATAAGCCGATTGCCTGTTTTGCTCCAATTCTAAACGTTGTCGTTGGTCGCAACTTGTCGTAAAATGGGGGCGAAACATGAATTTTGACGTGTGGTATACGCGGTGCGCAGTACCGCGTATACCACACGTCTGTAACGAGGAGCGCCCATGCAAGAACTGACCATTTCCGAAATGCAGGCCCAAATGCAGTCCGGCGAGCTGACCGCTCGCCGCCTGGCCGAGTTGTACCTGGAGCGTATCGAAGCCATCGACCGGGATGGGCCAAAGCTCAATTCGGTGATCGAGCTGAACCCGGATGCGCTGGCGATTGCCGATGAGCGTGACGCCGAACGCCGCGCCGGCCAATTGCGCGGCGCCCTGCACGGCATCCCCATCCTGATCAAGGACAACATCGACACCCACGACCGTATGACCACCACCGCTGGCTCGCTTGCCCTGGAAGGGCATATCGCTGCCCAGGACGCCTTTCTGGTGCAAGGGCTGCGCAAGGCCGGGGCGGTTCTGCTGGGCAAGACCAACTTGAGTGAGTGGGCAAATTTTCGTTCTACGCACTCCTCCAGTGGGTGGAGCAGCCGCGGTGGGCAAACCCGCAACCCCTACGCCCTGGACCGCACACCCTGCGGCTCCAGCTCCGGCTCGGGGGTGGCCGTGGCGGCGAACCTGTGCGCCGCTGCGGTGGGCACCGAGACGGACGGCTCGATCATTTGCCCATCACATACCAACGGCATCGTCGGCATCAAGCCGACCCTGGGGCTGGTCAGCCGCGCCGGGGTCATCCCCATCGCCCACAGCCAGGATACCGCCGGACCAATGGCGCGCTGCGTGGCTGATGCTGCCATTTTGCTGGGCGCGTTGACCGGCGTCGACCGGCGCGACCCGGCCACCCAGTCCAGCGAAGGCAAATATCTCGCCGATTATACCTCCTGCCTCGACCCGGACGGGTTGCGGGGGGCGCGCATCGGCGTGGCGCGCAACTATTTCGGTTTCGATGAGCGTGTCGATCGCATCATGGAAACCTGTATTGCCGTGATGAAAGAGCACGGCGCCGAGATCATCGACCCGGCGAACGTGGACGCGGAGAAGAAAATCGGGCGGCACGAGATGACCGTATTGCATTACGAGTTCAAGCCCGACCTGAACGCTTACCTGACAACGGTGGAGCCTGAACTGGGGATGCGTTCAATGCAGGATGTGATCCGCTTCAACGAGGCCAACCGCCAGCGGGTGATGCCCTACTTCGGCCAGGAGCGCATGTTGGTTTCGCAGCGCAAAGGCCCGCTGACCACCAAGACCTATCAACAGGCACTGGAGAAGTGCCGCAGACTGGCCGGCGAGCAGGGCATCGATGCTGCTGTCCAGGCACACAAATTGGACGCCATCATCGCCCCTACCGGCGGCCCGGCCTGGTTGATCGACCTGGTTAACGGTGACCAGTATTCGGGCGGCGGTTTCTCCTCGCCTGCTGCCGTGGCTGGTTACCCGCACATCACTGTCCCTGCTGGCTACATCTTCGGCCTGCCGGTGGGCATCTCCTTCTTTGCCGGCGCCTGGCAGGAGCCGACCCTCATCCGCCTGGCCTATGCTTTCGAGCAGGCCAGCCGGGTGCGCCGGCCGCCGCAGTTTCTGCCAACGGCCAACGTTATCGCGTAATCTTGAGGAGACACTGTGAAAGAAAATCGACTGCTAAACCAATCCCTATTAATTGCTGCCATGTTCGGCGTGTTGGCACTGGCGTTCGTGCTGGACCGTGTATTGCGTGCCCAGCTCAACCGCAATACGCAAGTATTACAGGTCAATACCACCGTAGTGTGGCTGATCCCGCTTTTCGAACTACTTACCATGCTCGCTGTGGTGGGCCTGGTGTGGATGATGATCGCCAGCGGCGGCTACAGCCGCTGGGTCAGCGCCGTCTTCCTGGTCGTTGGCCTGGTACTGTTATACATCACCGCTGTGATGGTCGTAGTACCTTTCCCCGAGCGTATGTATATTTTGATGGAATATCTGACCATCGAAACCTTCCTCTTCCAGGCCAGTGGGGCGGTGGCCGCGGTGGGTTTCCTCAGCCTGTGGTTCTGGAAAGCCGAACCGGCGCCGGAAACAGAATTGGATGAGCTATCGGCAGATGAAGTTGATCTGCCGGTAGACGCCAGCCAATAATATCCCCCGGGCGCGTTTCATCATGGGGGTGACCGGGCGCATGCCAGGCGGTTTCACCTTCTTTCGCCGGGCGCTGCGCAGGCTGATGGGGCGTGGCTTCCCGGAAGCCGCCTGGCAGACCGAATTGGGAGAATCTGGCTGGATAACGAGAAGGCCGGGCTCTACCGGTCTTCTCGTTACTTGAGACGAAGAGGGTGTAGCCTGCGTGGTTACCGGCCGATATCGACCTGGTCGAACATTACCGCCGTTTCCGTGGCGCCCTCGGGTACCTCGACCATCAGGCCGGCGCTACCGCTGCTGAAACGGGCGTCGCTGACCAGCGCCAGCAGCCCGTCATTCAGATAGAAGTCGTAATCGCCGCCGTCCCCCACCAGGTAAAGCGAATTCCAGTCATTCTGGCGCAGGGCGGGCGCCTCGCCAGAGCTGATTTCCTGCCAGTCATCGTTTTCCAAAGCGTAAACGCCAAACTGGTTGTTGTTGTATACTTCAAAGAGATAGTAATTCTGCGCATCTTGCAGGCGGGCGATCAAACCTACCCCAACTCCTTGCGGGCCGCTGCGGACCTGGAAAGTGGCCCGGTAGATGAAAGATTCCTCTGGTAACAGCGGGTCATTGAGCCATTCGCTGTGCACCCAATTCTGGCCTTTTGATTGAAACTCCCACAGCAGTGCGTTTTGCTTCCTGGATGAGATGAAATCACCATATTCGCTGGACTGGTCACCCTGCATCCAGGCGCCGGCGTCCTCATTGAAGCTTTCCTGGTACAGATAGTCAATGGCTCCGCTACCCTGGCGCGGGGTGCGCGTTGGGGTAAGTGGCGCGAGCGTCGCAGCCGGGCGTGGCGTGGCGACAGCGGGTGCTGGTCGCGTGGGCGTTGGGGGCAGAGTGGCGCTGGGGAGTTGCTCCACGGTGGGGGTTGGGGATGGCGGGCCTTGCAAGGCCTGGTCCACCAGCCGGCAGCCCAGGGCGGGTAGCGCCATCAACAGCAGGGTCAAGAGAAATAGCAAAGATGGGGGGCGGGATAAGGGAGGGTGGGAAGCGGGTGGAACGATCTGTTTCATAGGGTCACCTCAATGCGGTTGCCGTCTGGGTCCAGAATAGCGCTTTCGTAATAGCCGTCGCCAGTGGTGCGCGGCCCATCTAAAACCCGATACCCATCCTCTCGCAGGCGTCTGGTCAGGACGTCCACGGCCTCTTTCGAACCAGTGGAGAAGGCCAGGTGCGTCAAGCCAACGGGCGGTATTTCCGGTTGGCTTTGTATAGCTGCAAGCGATGGGATGCGCATCAGTTCCAGGCGCGCCCCACCGGCAAAGGACAAGAAGTAAGACTCGAATTGTTTGCTGGGGTTGGTGTATTTGGTCCCGCTGCTGGCCTGAAAATACGTCTCGTAGAAGGTGCGCAGACGTTCCAGGTCGTGCGTCCAGATGGCGATATGTTCGATGTGCATAGCTACTCCAGATTCAGTTGTGCAGGCGCCCGGCATTTTACAGGTGCGGAACTAATTTTACCATTTACAGGTATTGTCTTGTTTTTTGCCTGGCGGTCATTTTGTGTAAAGTTTGAACCTCCCGCAGGCTCAAAACCTGCGGGAGGTTGGTGGCAACTTATGCTGCGTTCTCTTGCATCTGTTTCAGGATCCCCGGCCACTCCGCAGTCTCGTGCAGGATGCGGAACGCATCCACTTCCTGGATGTATTCATGTTCCGTCGAGCCACGCTGCGCCGCAGCCTTCAGATATGCCAGCGCTTTTTCGGCATTTCCGGCCTCTGCCCAGACCACTGCCGCCAAAAGATAGTAATTGTCCGGGTTATCCTGCCGGGCAGCAAAGACCCGTTCGTAATACTGGCGGGTTTTTTCGTGATCGTCGCGCAGAAAGAAATACCAACCCCGTTCGGCCAGGTGGTCGATTGGGTCGTACATGTAGTAATAATAGGCATATTCCCGGTTGCGGAAGAAGCCGGTTTTCTCGGCTGTCTTCCATGAGGCGATGTTGATTGCATTGCAATGCCAGCCGATGGTCGTGTAGCCATTCGCCAGGCAGTGTTCTACCGTGGCTGCCGTGGCGATCGTCGCCAGGCCGCGCCGCCGGTGGGCGGGGTGCGTCTCGATGCCGATGTCGATCTGCTCCCCGATGGCACAATCAGCTTTGCACCAGGCGGCCACCTGGCCATCGTGCAGCACGCAAAAGCCGGCGCCGTTTGCCAGGAAATTTTCCAGGCAGCCCCATTGGATGTCGATCATATCAAAGTCGATGATCGAATCACTTAGATTGATGGCCGGGTCATCCAGCAGGGAACGGTCGAAGCGGCGCACCCGGTAGCCGGGCGGCAGATGCGCTCGCCAGTCGAACTTCAGCGCCTTGCACAAATAGTGATAACGCTCGAGCTTTTCAATTTCATGGGTGGGGATCAGCTCGGGCAGCCGGGCTTCCCAGGTCTCGGGATGCACGGCCAGGGAAATGTTGGTATTGTCGTCCAGGTATATCTTGCCGCTGAATACCTTTTCTTGTAGAAAGCGCTGCACAGCGCGGCGGCAGGCGATGTCTTCGCTATCGCCTGCCAGCAGATAACCTTCAACGGTCATGGCGAAGGCGAGGCGTGGCTGGTCGGGGTGATCGACAAAGATGCGCCCGGGGCTTTTACCACCGCATACGGCGCGGATCGACAGGCTGTAATCAAAACCGGAGAACAGGGCATAGACCTGGTCATATGCCTGGGGGGCGAGTTCGTGTAACACGGGATAGTCTCCTGAAAGTCCAATCTGTGATTGGCCGGTCGCTGGGCAAACCGGCCGGATGATGAGCAGTCGTATGGCTTTCGCCTGTACCGGGTATTCACAATCTCCCAGGTCAAAACGAAAAAGCCACAGGCGCGCCTGTGGCTAAAAAATAAGCTTCGAGCAATGGATCAGGTTTCTGCCTCAGGGCGCGCACATATACACGTTGGATTATGTGTATCGATTGTCGCAATCAGGCAGTGGCAAAATCCTTTACTTGAACTGGATGGAATATACCTCAAACTGGCGAGCAAGTCAAGCTGCTAAGCTGCTCGAAAACCTGGCAGGTCTTCGCATACATATGAAAAAGAAGCTATTGCATCCAGGATGTTTTGGGTCTAAAATCAAGGAAATGTCACTCATTAGAAACGATCTACCAGGGATCACCAGGCGAACTTGACCATGCGACTTGCCAGTGGCAGCCGGGTGGTTATCGTGGGTGGTGGGCCGGCAGGCAGCTTTATGGCCTTGCACCTGTTGAACTTTGCTGCAATCGCCGACTTGTGCCTCGATGTCGCCATCTTCGAAGCGCGTGATTTCAGTCGCCCGGGACCTGGCGGGTGCAATAAATGTGCGGGTATCCTGTCTTCTACGCTGATGAATAACCTGGCATCGTTGGGCATTCACCTGCCTGCCGAGATCATCCAATCAGAAATCGACTCCTACGTCCTGCACCTGAGGGGAAGTGAGTTGTTGATCCCCCGGCCCAACCCGCAGCACCACATTATCAGCGTCTATCGTGGCGGCGGGCCGCGCCTGGGAGGTCCACCTTTTCCTCGCTCACTGGATGCCCGGCTGTTAGATCTGGCCCAGGCGCGGGGCGCTATTTTGCATCGCGAGCGAGTAACGAACATCCGCGCCGGCTCTTTTCCTACAGTGGTCACCCGCCGCCAGGAATTCGAGGCAGACCTGGTCGTCGTGGCTACCGGGGTCAATAGCCGCGCCCCCCTGGATATCGCCTGGGGATATCAACCGCCTTGCACCGAAGTAATGGCGCAGGACGAAATCCCCTTACCGGAGGGCTTTTCGAATAGCCAGGTGCACATTTTCTTTGAACCGCCCAGTGGGCTGGTTTTCGGTGGAGTGATTCCCAAGGGCCGCTATGCCAACATCTCCCTGTTAGGCCATAAGCTGCCGCCAACTGCGATCACCGAGTTTTTGGAAGGCCACCATCTTTCCACTCTCCTGTCGGATAGCGATTCGCCGCTGTGCGGATGCCGGCCGCGCGTGGCCGTTACCCCTGCCGCCGGCTATTATGCGGACCACATGGTGGTGGTAGGTGATGCTGCCGTTACTCGCCTGTATAAAGATGGTCTGGGCGCCGCTTTTATAACCGCCCAGGCGGCGGCGCAAACTGCCATCCAACGGGGAATCGGTTGGCGTGATTTCGCCGAAGATTACCAACCTGTCTGCCGCAAAATTGCCTCCGATAATGCCTATGGGCGGCTGCTATTTAAGCTGGCATGGTTCACCCGCCGCTCGCCTGCTCTGGCGAGCGCCTGGCATCGCGCCGTGCTCCGCGAAGGCGATTTACCCCTGGAATCTCAAACCTTGCGCCGTTTGTTGTGGGATCTGTTCACCGGCGATGAATCCTACCAGCAGGTTTTCCGACTATTGATCAGCAGGTCGAGCCTGCGTTTAGGCTGGGATGCATTGCGCATCAGGAGGCGAAAATGAAAGAGAACGGGGTGGGGCCTCTCCAAACTGGCAGGACCGTTGTAGTGGTGGGTGGTGGGCCGGCTGGCGTGGCGGCTGCCATCGCCTTGAAACAAGGCGGGCGCGCCCTGGGTCGAGAAATACGCGTGATTGTGGTGGAGGAAAAACAATTCGCCGGCGGGCAGCAATACAATCAATGCGCCGGCGTGCTCTCACCACCCATTGCCGATTTGATCGAAAGCCGCCTGGGCGTGCCCTTCCCGAGCCACATCAGCCGCGGGGCGATCACTGGCTACGTTTTGCATACTGCCCGGCGCCAGTTGGTGTTAGATGGCGAAGCCGAGCCATCCATTGCCCTGCGCCGCGTCCAGTTCGACGCCTATATGCTGGAAGCCGCTCGCCAACGAGACGTGGAGGTGCTTAAGGCGCGGGTGACAGACGTTGAGTTCCATGCTGATCAGGCTATCGTCTACACCAGCAGTACTCCATTGCAGGCCGATGTCATCGTAGGCGCATTCGGGTTGGATGAAGGCGCAGCGGCCGTATTTGCCCGCGCTGCCGGCTATCGCCCGCCGGACGCCTTGAACGCAGTGGTCACCAAGTATCATCCTGGCGATGCAGGGATGGCAGAATTCGGCTGCCGGATTCATGCTTTCCTGCCATCCCACCCTTTGATCGAATTTGGCGCCATCACGCCCAAAGGGAACCATCTCACCATCAACATCGCCGGCGCGGCGGTCAATGCCCCCTTGATGGAGGAATTTCTGGCTGCGCTTGATGTCCGGCGTGTTCTGCCCTACCTGGAAAACGCCCGGCGTTTCGATCCGAACGATTTGCGCTTTTTCAAGGGCCGTTTCCCCTGCGGGCTGGCGCGTAACTTTAGCGGCGAACGGTATGTGATGGTAGGCGACGCCGCCGGGTTGGTGCGCGCTTTCAAGGGCAAAGGTGTGACTTCTGCCATCCAGACGGGCATCCGGGCGGCGCAGGCCATCTTGTTCCAGGGGATTTCGGCGGCTGCGTTCCAGGCCTATCACACCGCCAATCGCGATATTACCGCCGACCTGCCTTACGGCCGTGCTATGCGCTGGCTGACCATCCTGAGCTCACGTTTGGGCCTGATGGATATTGTCCTGGTAGCTGCCGGGCATGACCCTGGGCTGCGCCGGGCGCTCTTCGACGCGGTATCGGCTCATCGCCCTTACCGGGAAGTCGTTCGCAGCGGCCTCACCCCGGCTTCGATGCGCGCCGTGGCAGGGGCGATGCTGCGGAGGGACAGCCCTGGCTGATTTTGCATCTCTGGTTCCGGTGAGCCCCCAGGACTTTCTGAATAGTGCGAACACCCTATCCCCGAATACTGGCTCCCTCCTATTGTCTTTCCCACCGTTATTTGCTATCCTAGGTATAGGAAATTATAGATCATGAGGAAGAAAGATTTTCCTCTGGAAAAGTTGTTAAAAGCTGAAAGTTAGAGCAGGAGGCTGAGATGCAAAAGAGACAGTTCGTTGCCGTGTTTTGGACGTTGCTATTAGCGGTTCCATTGACCGCATTGGCCCTCTCGTTGGCCGCTTACCTGACCGACCATCTTGCTGAGATCGTCAATACTGCTTTGACCTTCAGCGCGGCTACTTCGGTGGGGCATCGTGGCTGGGCTGCCGAATTTGCCGCCCGCTGGCCAGAACTGGCTGGTATGATTGTCGGCCAGATTGTCATCCTGGCAATCCTGTTGCTCGTGCGGCGAGAAAAGAACGGCCAGGAACAGGAACAGAAATAAGTTTTCCGTCCGATATACCACTAACAGACGGCCCTCTCCGGGTGGAGAGGGCCGTCTGTTAGTGGTACGCTGTCATTTAGGAGCAAGCCGGCGCCCGGCAAGTTCGGCATACGCCGGGTCAATCTCATATCCTACGAAGCGCCGCCCGGCCTTGCGCGCTGCCAGGGCGGTCTGCCCGCTGCCCATGAATGGATCGAGCACGATCTCGTCGCGGTAAGTGTACAACTGGGCCAGGCGGTACGGCAGTTCCACCGGGAAAGGCGCCGGATGGCCGATCTTGCGCGCCGATTCTGCCGGGAAAGCCCACACACTTTTGGTAAATTCCAGGAACTCGTCCCGGCTGATCGTACTTTCCCGCCCGGCTGGCGGGCGGCGGCGAAAAGCGCCCTTGCAAAATACCAGGATATATTCGTGCACATCGCGCAGCGTGGGGTTGGATGGCGAGCGCCAGCTTCCCCATGCCGTGGAAGCCGCCGCACTGGCGCCTTTGTCCCAGATGATTTCCCCTCGCATCAAAAACCCCAGTTCGAGCATGCCCTGGATGATCGAAGCGTGCAGCGGAATATACGGCTTGCGCCCCAGGTTGGCGATATTGATACACGCCCGCCCGCCCGGGACCAGCACACGATACACCTCCCCCCACACTCGCTGCAAGAAAGCCAGGTACTGCTCGAGGGTCAGGTCGGCGTCGTAATCTTTGCCCACGTTATAGGGTGGTGAAGTGACCATCAGGTGGACGCAGTTTTCGGGCAGTCCGTCCATCCGTTCAGCGCTGGCGCACACAATACGATCCACCATTTCGGCGGGCAGCGCATTTTCGGTGTGGCCACCTGCCTCGCCGGCCGGCAGACCCTGGTACAGCTTGCTGGCATAGAAGGCTGAAGCATCATGGCTGATCCGCCCCGGCGAGCCGAATGAACTGGTCTGCGTACCGGCCGGTTTGCCGTTTGTCTGGCTGCGAGCTTTACGTGGCATGGGATGATTATAGCGGATTATGGCGAGAGTGCGATGAGTAGAATCCCCCCGAAAATCACTACCGACCCCACCAGGCGCACCCCGCCCAGGCGTTCGCCGAGCAGTTTCCATCCGGCCAGGGCGGCGAAGACGATGCTCACTTCCCGGATCGCACCTGCGTAGCTTACCCTGGCAATTGCGTAGGCATTGAGCACCAACATATAAGCCAGCAGCCCAAAGGCGCCGATCAGCAAGATGCGCCGCCAGTGCTTGCGCCCGGCAGCAGCTACGGTATACCATCCGTTGCGCCGCAGGGCGAAGGGAGTGAACAACACCCCGGTCAATCCCAGCATCAAGGTCGTATAGATCGTAGGGTCGGTGCGTTTGACCGCTGCCCCATCGATGGTCGAATAGGTCGAGATCAGCAGCGCCACGCCCAACGCCAGCAGCAGTCCGCGCCCGGGCAGCCGGGTGTCGTTGCGCCGCGCCAGCCATTCACTGCTGCCCACCAACGCCAGCCCGGCCACGATCATCATCAGCCCGGCCAATCCCGGCCCGCTCAGCCGCTCGCCTAAAAAGACCGCCGACCAGATGGCCAGGAATGCTGGCGCCGTGCCGCGTGCAATGGGGTAGACCAGCGAGAAATCGCTCGACTCATAGGCTGAGGCCAGGGTCGCCATGTAGGCCACTTCGACGATCGCGCTGGCGATGATGAAGGGCCACATCCCGCCCTCTGGTAGCCGCCCGAGCGCCAGCACTGGCAGTAAGCC
Organism: uncultured Anaerolinea sp.; assembly: GCA_964595435.1. GTDB lineage: Bacteria > Chloroflexota > Anaerolineae > Anaerolineales > UBA4823 > RBG-16-57-11. The sequence goes on from CAZQQJ010000002.1 coordinate 131,143, forward strand.
AGCCGCGCTCAGCAGCGTCGACCACCAGGTGATAATGTACTTGTGTTCAACCTGCTTGAGCAACAGGTTCCAGGCTGCGTGCATCCCCGCAGCCGCTAACAGTAAGGCCAGGGCAAAAAGAGACATCCGCCCATTATAACTTGTCCTGTTTTCTGTGCCGTCACGTGTATAATACGAACTATGTTTCCGGGTCGTTCCTTATTCACCAGCGCAATGGACTTCTAACGTATGTCGTACCTGCATCGTTTTTATACCGCCCTGGCAGCCAGCGCCCTGGCTTTTGCACTGCTGGCCTCTTTCGCTGTCCCCGCCCGGGCCAACTCTGCTCCACCTCCACCGGCCATCTGGTTCTACCTGGATGACCAGACCGGCGCCTCGCCTGGCCTGCAGGGCGCGCAACTGCTCGGCTGCGAAGATTCCGCCTGCGCGCAGCCCATGCTTTTGCAGCAATTTGGCGTCTGCTCCTCCCCCGAGTGCCTGGGCGGGCAGCCTGATCTACGGCAAAATCCTTCTACCTGGATCGACCATTTCACCTGCGACGATCTACGCTGCTATTCTTCCACCTACAAATACGGCCGCCCCTCCTTCCGCCTGGTGTTGCAATATTCCGACCGCGCCCGCACGCACCGGGAGTCTTTGCCCCTGCCGCAGAGTTATCTGCAGACGAATGCCTGGCAGGTGTCTGTGCTCCCGGATAAGCTGGAGTTGCGCGCTACCAGCGTGCAGCCAGTACCCCAAAAGACCGCGCCCCCTTTCTGGTTGGGATTGATACTTACCCAGGTGGTCGAGCTGGCCGTGGCTGCCTTCTATCTTGCTTTCATCCTGCCGCGTCTGGAGCGTAAGAAAGCGCTCGCTGCCCAGCGCCCGTCCCTGGCCGGTTCACCTGCCGGGGAAAATGCCCTGTCTGGCGAATTGCCCGCTGGCGATTCGGCTGTCGGTGCAACCAGCGCTGTTGCCAGCGAGGCAGACGCCCGCGCCAATGCCGAGCGCATCGTGGCCGAAATGGTCGCCGCGCAAGGCGGGCGGCGCCTGTGGCCGGGCGGCGGGCTGCTGGCGGACCTGGGTAAGCTCTTCCTGATCAACCTGCTCACTTTTCCCGCCGTGTGGGGCTTTTTCCCTGCCCTGCGCGGCTTTGTGTCGCCGGGCGAGCGCAGCGCCGCCTGGGCCCTGCTGCTCTTCACCTGGACCCTGGCAGTTTTGTTGGGCGTGTTTTTCACCCTGCGCCCTTCGCGCTGGCGTTGGGTTTCCGGCATTCTGATGGGTCTCGCCATCCCCAGCGGGCTTTTTTGCCTGGGACTGTACGCCTTTGCCGCCAATTACGGCTATCGCGGCTACATCGGCCCTGGCTTTTCTCTGCCGGTGATCCTGCTATTATCCGAAATCTACGCAGTGCTGGCCGAAGCCCTGCTGTTTTTCTGGTATACTCGTCCACGCCTCGCCTGGTACCATGCCCTGGCGCTCAGCCTGCTGGCAAACCTGGCCAGTTTCATTGCGGGTACACTGCTACTATCGTAAGGAGAATCCTCGATGTCCACTGAAAAACTGCTCCCGCGCCTCCTGCTGATCAGTGGGATGGTGGGCCTGTTGGTGATTGCATTCATTTTCGATTTTATCCTCAGCGCTGTTCAGGTGCAAAATACCTCCGGCGCGGGGTACGAGCCGCTGCTGGTGGTGCTTTTCCCGGTATTTGCCCTGGCCATCGTGCTCGGCGCCCTGGGCCTGTTCTGGTATCTGTTTTCCAGCAGCGATCACGGCCGCCTGCCGGGCATCCTGTTCAGCGTGGTGGGCCTGCTGGTGCTGTTTTCTACGCCCCTGTTGTTCTACCTGCCCGTGCCGATGTCAATTTACGCCATCGTACAATACGTGCAGCCTTACTCTTACGTCTTCCTTTCCAGCGCCCTGATCTCCGGCATCGGCCTGCTCAGTCTGTTCCTCAAAAAGCCAGCCGCCGAATCGGTATAAGTTATACCGCTGGCCTATGAAGATCGACCGCCTCGTGCGCTCGAAGCGCAAGACCTTTGCCCTGATCGTCGAAGGCGACGGCAGCCTGGTGGTGCGCGCCCCGCTGCGCGCCAGCCGGGCGCAGATCGAAAGGATCGTGGAGCAGAAAGCGGAATGGATCCGCGCCCGGCAGGAGCAGGTCCGCCGGGCGGCGCAGCAATTCCCGCCGCGGCGTTTCGCCGAAGGCGAGCCGTTCCTGTACCTGGGCCAATCCTATCCTCTGCACGTTGTCGAAAAGCAGTCTGTCCCGTTGGTTTTCGATGGCGCCCTGCGCATCGCCCGCCCCGCGCTGCCCGATGCCGCTCGCCTGCTGGAGGATTGGTATCGCCGGCAGGCCCGCCAGTTGTTCGAAGGGCGTGTGGCTCTCTACGCCCGGCAGCACGGCTTTACTTACCGGCAGGTGCGCCTGAGCAGCGCCCGCACGCGCTGGGGTTCTTGCGGCCCCAAAGGGGATCTGAACTTCACCTGGCGGCTGGTCATGGCACCCCTGGCCGTCGTCGATTACGTCGTGCTCCACGAACTGGTTCACCTGGTCGAGAAGAACCACTCCCCGCGCTTCTGGTCTCGCCTGGCAGCATTATTCCCTGGTTACCGCGCGCCGCGCGCCTGGCTGAAGGACAACGGCGCGGCGTTGCATTGGCCGTGAAATTTTCCTTCTTGACAGATAGTATACCGTTCGGTATACTAACGCGCTGTGGATAATCGCTCGCACCTGCTTTCCTGCGCCTTGCAGCTTTTTGCCGCCCGCGGTTACGATGCCGTGGGGGTGCAAGAAATCGTCGAAGCCGCCGGGGTCACCAAACCCACCCTCTATCATTATTTCGGCAGCAAGCGCGGCCTGTTGGGTGCCCTGTTGGAGGCGCATTTCGTCTCCCTCTACCAGGCCGTGCAGCAGTCTGCCGTTTACCAGGGCGACCTGCCCCTGACGTTGGAAAAAGTGACCCGCGCCTTTTTCGACTATGCCAGGAACCATCCCACCTTTTACCGCCTGCAGCTTGCCTTGTGGTACACGCCGCGGCACAGCGAGGCCTTCCAGGCGGTTGCGCCGTGGAGCGAAAAACTCTACCGGGAGATCGAACAACTGTTTGCCCTCGCCGCCGGGCAGCACGGCAACATGCGCGGCCGCCAGCGGGCTTACGCAGCCACTTTGCTGGGTATGATCAACACCTACATTGGCATAGCGCTCAATGGGTACACCGAACTGGACGATCCGCTGGTCTACCAGGCAGTGCACCAGTTTATGCACGGAATTTTCTCGTAACCCGCGCCGGTAAGCCCGGGCTGCACGAAATAGTTGCCCCGCGGCCGCACCAGTAGCAGCGTTTATCGGCGTCCAAAAAATTTTATCCGCACAATATACCGATCGGTATACGGGAGGCATCTATGGCACACTGGTCTTTCGACGCAATTTTCTACCACATCTATCCGCTTGGCCTGTGCGGGGCGCCGCCGCGCAACGATTTCTCTGCGCCGCCCGTCCCGCGCCTGGAGGCGCTTTTCGATTGGCTGGAGCATCTGAAGTGGCTCGGCGCCAACGCCCTGTACCTGGGGCCGCTGTTCGAATCGACTGCCCACGGTTACGACACGGCCGATTACAATCGTGTCGACCGGCGGCTGGGCGACAATCAAACCCTGGCTCGCTTGAGCCACGCCCTTCACCAGAACGGCATCCGTCTGGTGCTGGACGGCGTCTTCGACCACGTCGGGCGGGATTTTTGGGCTTTTCGGGACGTAGCGGCCCACGGGGAAGGCTCGCGTTACCTGGACTGGTTTTCCAAGCTGCGCTTCGATGGCCGCAGCCCCTACGACGACCCGTTCACCTACGAAGGCTGGGCCGGGCATTACGACCTGGTCAAGCTCAACCTGCGCAACCCGGCGGTGAAAGAACACCTCTTCGCTGCGGTGGCCCGCTGGATGGACGATTTTGGCGTGGACGGTTTGCGCCTGGACGCCGCCGATTGCATCGACCTGGGTTTTCTACAAGAGCTGGCTGCATTCTGCCGCGCCCGCCGGCCCGATTTCTGGCTGATGGGCGAGGTGGTGCACGGCGATTATCGCCGTTGGGCCAACCCGCAGACTCTCGATTCGGTTACCAATTACGAATGTTACAAGGGGTTATATTCCAGCCACGTGGACGCCAACTACTTCGAGATCGCCTACTCGCTCAACCGGCAGTTCGGCGAAAGCGGTCTGTATGCCGGCCTGCCGCTCTACACCTTTGCCGATAACCACGACGTCAACCGGGTGGCCAGCAGCCTGGCGAATGCTGCTCATCTCTACCCCCTGTACATCCTGCTCTTTACGATGCCCGGCGTCCCCTCGATCTACTATGGCAGCGAATGGGGTCTATCCGGCGCCAGGCGGAATGGCAACGACCGCCCGCTGCGCCCTGCCCTGGACCTCGCCGCGCTGCGCCGGCGCAGCCCGCACCCCCACCTGCCCGAGACGATCGCCCGGCTGGCCCGCATCCGCCGTGCAACCCCGGCGCTGCGCCACGGCGATTACCGCCCGCTGCACGTCGCCCACCAGCAACTGGCCTTTTCCCGCCGGGCGGGCGAACAGCAGGTACTCGTGCTGCTGAACGCCGCCGCTCAACCGGCCGCTTTCGACCTGGCTCTTCCCGGCCTGCAGAACGGCGCGGCGCTGGATTTGCTCAACCCCGGCGAGCGTTTCCCCTTTGCCGGCGGCCGCCTGCGCCTGGAAACGGTCTGGCCGCATTGGGGGCGCATCCTGTTGGTGGAGGCGGAGTAAACCCTAAAGGTCTCCGAGACCTTTAGGGTTTGGGGTGGGCATTTCAATCCACGCCCCGCAAGAGGAGCGACGGCAAGCGGTGATGGATATGGCGATGGCGAGGTTATTTCAACCCACGCCCCCCGCAAGGGGAGCGACCCAGGTTGACGATGTCGCCGTCCGTCTCGATCTGATTTCAACCCACGCCCCCCGCAAGGGGAGCGACCCGATGACCTGTTCGTGCAATACGACTGGATCGAATTTCAACCCACGCCCCCCGCAAGGGGAGCGACCCTTTGACCAGTGTGCTTCTGAGGCGACATCGTAATTTCAACCCACGCCCCCCGCAAGGGGAGCGACGACGAGTCTGAGTTTGTCTTTCATGGTTCCTCCAAATTTCAACCCACGCCCCCCGCAAGGGGAGCGACCTGCCGGGCAGCGCTGGGCGAGGGCGGAAAGCCGATTTCAACCCACGCCCCCCGCAAGGGGAGCGACAATAATAGCATTGTCGCTATCAGCATAAGAAACAGATTTCAACCCACGCCCCCCGCAAGGGGAGCGACTGGAGGTGAGCAACCATCACATTAAGGGGTTCTGATTTCAACCCACGCCCCCCGCAAGGGGAGCGACTGCACAATCGGGTGCAGGCGGGAAAGGTCACGCGATTTCAACCCACGCCCCCCGCAAGGGGAGCGACCGGTACTATCGTGCCCGCTTTCTACCGACGAGATATTTCAACCCACGCCCCCCGCAAGGGGAGCGACAATCGAGCAGCTCGGGAAGATTTTGGGGATTGTGATTTCAACCCACGCCCCCCGCAAGGGGAGCGACACAAGAGCCGAAACATCCGGCTGCATCTGGACGATATTTCAACCCACGCCCCCCGCAAGGGGAGCGACGTAACAGGCGTAGGTGTAGGTGTTTGCGTAGGATTATTTCAACCCACGCCCCCCGCAAGGGGAGCGACGCGCCGCCGCCATTGCTGCGTCCAGCGGTTTCTGATTTCAACCCACGCCCCCCGCAAGGGGAGCGACGCAGGCCGCCTGTCCATTCAGCCAGTGGCAGTATATTTCAACCCACGCCCCCCGCAAGGGGAGCGACTCAGGGTAGAGACAACCGGCATGTGAGACACCCAGATTTCAACCCACGCCCCCCGCAAGGGGAGCGACTTTGTGTTTGTGCCTTTTGTCCATCCATTTCCTATTTCAACCCACGCCCCCCGCAAGGGGAGCGACAAATGCACACGTCGGGCGCTGCTCTCCTCCTGGCATTTCAACCCACGCCCCCCGCAAGGGGAGCGACCTATGATTGCGCATTAAGGCTGGTGCTCGATGAAATTTCAACCCACGCCCCCCGCAAGGGGAGCGACGCCCTGTTACTGTTACATACAGCCTATCTCGAGATTTCAACCCACGCCCCCCGCAAGGGGAGCGACCATTTGGCATGGAGCAATGGCAGGAATTAGAAGAATTTCAACCCACGCCCCCCGCAAGGGGAGCGACGGGTTACCTCGTAGATGCAGTCGATTCCGTTTGAATTTCAACCCACGCCCCCCGCAAGGGGAGCGACGGTCCAGCCCGATGCTGATCCAATTCCTGGCCGCCATTTCAACCCACGCCCCCCGCAAGGGGAGCGACCCGCCTTCCTCCACCAGTACGACGGCCCCGCCTGATTTCAACCCACGCCCCCCGCAAGGGGAGCGACGTAACATACCAGGTAGCAAGGATCGTAACAGCAATTTCAACCCACGCCCCCCGCAAGGGGAGCGACATGGTTTTGGCGATTGGTCAAAGCAAATGGATCGATTTCAACCCACGCCCCCCGCAAGGGGAGCGACGTGGATACCGGTGAGACTGGGAGTCAGTGGGCCATTTCAACCCACGCCCCCCGCAAGGGGAGCGACCTCAGACCGGGCAAAGCAGGATACCGAAAAGGCATTTCAACCCACGCCCCCCGCAAGGGGAGCGACGGACGTGCTCAGTCGATGCAATAATCGATTTTTGCATTTCAACCCACGCCCCCCGCAAGGGGAGCGACAAACGGGGCAAAGATGCCTTTTTCGAGGAATGCATTTCAACCCACGCCCCCCGCAAGGGGAGCGACGGGGGAGCAACCGCATTGACCCGGGGGACGCCACATTTCAACCCACGCCCCCCGCAAGGGGAGCGACCCGGCTGCGGCTCTGGGCTGTCGTTCTTGGTGGTATTTCAACCCACGCCCCCCGCAAGGGGAGCGACGTACCAGGACGCCGGAAAGGAAACGGCGGCGGATATTTCAACCCACGCCCCCCGCAAGGGGAGCGACGCTGGCGCCGATCCAATTGACGCTATATAACCCGATTTCAACCCACGCCCCCCGCAAGGGGAGCGACGTATGAGACTTGGAGCGATGAGGCCAAAAAGTGATTTCAACCCACGCCCCCCGCAAGGGGAGCGACACCCGCCGCATTTTCGGATTGCATCCCGGCGCATATTTCAACCCACGCCCCCCGCAAGGGGAGCGACATCACGAGACATAAGGACCGCGAAGGACGCGAAAATTTCAACCCACGCCCCCCGCAAGGGGAGCGACGTAGACATGGCACACTCAAATGATAGATGCCCATATTTCAACCCACGCCCCCCGCAAGGGGAGCGACACCGTAGCGATCGTCGTCCCCGCCGCGGCCACCTTATTTCAACCCACGCCCCCCGCAAGGGGAGCGACGCAACCGCTAGAAGGCGATTGGTGGCTGGAGATCATTTCAACCCACGCCCCCCGCAAGGGGAGCGACTGGTTTTGTTTGCGGTCGGAATGGGTGACGCCGGGGATTTCAACCCACGCCCCCCGCAAGGGGAGCGACTGGGATACGCCGGTAATCGCCAACCACGTCGGGGAAATTTCAACCCACGCCCCCCGCAAGGGGAGCGACTGCTGGGAGGCGGCGCTGGTGTACCGGGAGAGGATTTCAACCCACGCCCCCCGCAAGGGGAGCGACACCAGGACGCGGAGGGGGCATATACCAACGCGCTGATTTCAACCCACGCCCCCCGCAAGGGGAGCGACGTCCACCGCGGCCAAACTCTTTCGCAATCAGCAGATTTCAACCCACGCCCCCCGCAAGGGGAGCGACAGGCAGCCACCATGCATCATCCGACCAAATTGCTGATTTCAACCCACGCCCCCCGCAAGGGGAGCGACGGGGAGCGCCAGGAGTGTGTATGTGACGAAGGAATTTCAACCCACGCCCCCCGCAAGGGGAGCGACAGGAGATCAGGAGCTTAATCGATGCGCTATCGTATTTCAACCCACGCCCCCCGCAAGGGGAGCGACTCGGGTCGATGACGTTGGTCAGGCACAGCGCGAAATTTCAACCCACGCCCCCCGCAAGGGGAGCGACATCGATAATCAATTAAGCTGACAACTGCATGGAGATTTCAACCCACGCCCCCCGCAAGGGGAGCGACACCGGTAACGATGCGCCCACAACCACAGGCACATATTTCAACCCACGCCCCCCGCAAGGGGAGCGACAGCATAGCGGCGCTCAACTTCTGGCTTGCTGGCTCATTTCAACCCACGCCCCCCGCAAGGGGAGCGACCCATCTTTGGTTACACTGTTGCTAACCAGTCCGGATTTCAACCCACGCCCCCCGCAAGGGGAGCGACAGACGGACGCGCCGCGCAAATACTTTTTGAGCGCATTTCAACCCACGCCCCCCGCAAGGGGAGCGACGCAACTCTGGTCGGTTTTCGCCAGGCGGCAATGGATTTCAACCCACGCCCCCCGCAAGGGGAGCGACCTCAGTCAGAATTTTACGGACACTCAGCCGGCTCATTTCAACCCACGCCCCCCGCAAGGGGAGCGACATAAAGTCGCCTGCCTGCATACGCTGAGATTGCAATTTCAACCCACGCCCCCCGCAAGGGGAGCGACGGTCATTAGTTGCAGGTAGTCCAGGACAAACCAGCATTTCAACCCACGCCCCCCGCAAGGGGAGCGACGTCTCAGTAACGGCTTGCGGCAGACCAGTGATCTGTTTATTTCAACCCACGCCCCCCGCAAGGGGAGCGACACTACTGTATATTGACGAACTAATCGGATTTGCAATTTCAACCCACGCCCCCCGCAAGGGGAGCGACGCTGCACGGACTATCGGCGCTTCCAGATGACTGATTTCAACCCACGCCCCCCGCAAGGGGAGCGACGCATCGAGCAGGCCATCGAAGCGGGGTCGAAACAATTTCAACCCACGCCCCCCGCAAGGGGAGCGACGTGGATCAGACCTGTTACGTGATGCTGGGCAGCATTTCAACCCACGCCCCCCGCAAGGGGAGCGACACATCGATACGGACGTGGTGGTCGAATATGCCGATTTCAACCCACGCCCCCCGCAAGGGGAGCGACAGATCAGGGCAGCGGCGTATACGAACGATCTGGGATTTCAACCCACGCCCCCCGCAAGGGGAGCGACGGGATACAAAGCCCCATTATCCTCATAGAGCAAATTTCAACCCACGCCCCCCGCAAGGGGAGCGACTTGATGCCAGTCTAGCTAATTTGATTGATTTCAAGGATTTCAACCCACGCCCCCCGCAAGGGGAGCGACATCCTGGACGAGTACGGCGGCGGGGAAGCGCCGAATTTCAACCCACGCCCCCCGCAAGGGGAGCGACGCGGACGTGGTATCATGACTTCTTCGCCAAACGTATTTCAACCCACGCCCCCCGCAAGGGGAGCGACCAAAATGGGGTAAAAACCCTGCTCAACTCTCTGTATTTCAACCCACGCCCCCCGCAAGGGGAGCGACGGGGGATCGCCGGAGCTTCGTCGCCAATACCGATATTTCAACCCACGCCCCCCGCAAGGGGAGCGACGGGGGATCGCCGGAGCTTCGTCGCCAATACCGATATTTCAACCCACGCCCCCCGCAAGGGGAGCGACCTCCAGCTTTGGTCCGTCCGCCCCTCCACGGCGTATTTCAACCCACGCCCCCCGCAAGGGGAGCGACACGCCGTTTCGGGCGGGACGAGCCGGGAGGTGGCATTTCAACCCACGCCCCCCGCAAGGGGAGCGACCTGACCTACCTGGCCACCGGGCGGCGCAATACGATTTCAACCCACGCCCCCCGCAAGGGGAGCGACCTCCGCCGCTATCTGGATAACCGGTTGCAAAAAGGATTTCAACCCACGCCCCCCGCAAGGGGAGCGACGCGTACCAGGCGAACGGGATCGACCGCTGGCGGTGATTTCAACCCACGCCCCCCGCAAGGGGAGCGACGCGCGTGGCAGCGCTCAACGAGGCCATGGCGTTATTTCAACCCACGCCCCCCGCAAGGGGAGCGACCAGGCGATTTTACAACTCGTTCTAATTCTGTTCTATTTCAACCCACGCCCCCCGCAAGGGGAGCGACATCAAAATCGAGCGCACAGCCCGTTTGATTGACAAATTTCAACCCACGCCCCCCGCAAGGGGAGCGACTTGAATATTTCGAGAAGAAACAGTAACAAGGACTTATTTCAACCCACGCCCCCCGCAAGGGGAGCGACACTGGGCAAAGTGGCATGATCTACCCAAAGCGGTATTTCAACCCACGCCCCCCGCAAGGGGAGCGACCCTGTACGCTAAAAGCGAAGCGATACGGGGACAATTTCAACCCACGCCCCCCGCAAGGGGAGCGACGCCTTGATGATGTCATCCAGCGGCTTGCGCGCCATATTTCAACCCACGCCCCCCGCAAGGGGAGCGACGTAACATGCCAGTATGAGCAGTAGCAGGATAGCATTTCAACCCACGCCCCCCGCAAGGGGAGCGACTCTGTCAAGCCGAGCAGCCGGCCACCGTCCAGGATTTCAACCCACGCCCCCCGCAAGGGGAGCGACGCCCTACCGGTCAAAAACCAGCCTGACGTTATCCGAATTTCAACCCACGCCCCCCGCAAGGGGAGCGACGCGCTGCTGGTGCTGCGTGCCTTGCCAGTCGGTATTTCAACCCACGCCCCCCGCAAGGGGAGCGACTGTACTGCGCACCGGGGCACACCGACCAACAGGTATTTCAACCCACGCCCCCCGCAAGGGGAGCGACTTAAGCTAGGCCGTCGCGGTTACGGTATCGAGCTATTTCAACCCACGCCCCCCGCAAGGGGAGCGACTGTCAAGACCGAAGAGGGGCTAAAAGTTCTGCGATTTCAACCCACGCCCCCCGCAAGGGGAGCGACTGACATGGCAAAGAAAATGCGAGGATTCAAGAAATTTCAACCCACGCCCCCCGCAAGGGGAGCGACGAGTAGACGCGCTCAACACGGCGCTTACTACAGTTATTTCAACCCACGCCCCCCGCAAGGGGAGCGACGCGCTGTAGCAGGTGGTCAACGACAACACAATCATAATTTCAACCCACGCCCCCCGCAAGGGGAGCGACCACATCCTGATTGCCCTTCGCAATTTTGTCGAAATTTCAACCCACGCCCCCCGCAAGGGGAGCGACCTGCCCGTCGTCGTCAGGCATCTGGTCAAGCATAGCATTTCAACCCACGCCCCCCGCAAGGGGAGCGACGAAATGGGAAGCAAGAACGTCCTGTATGATCTTATTTCAACCCACGCCCCCCGCAAGGGGAGCGACTTTGCACGCCCACTCAAAGTCAGGGACGACAAAGATTTCAACCCACGCCCCCCGCAAGGGGAGCGACCGATGACGGCACGAATACAAGCACAACGATCTGATTTCAACCCACGCCCCCCGCAAGGGGAGCGACGGGATAGAGCAGTTTGATTTATCTATGTTGGGGAATTTCAACCCACGCCCCCCGCAAGGGGAGCGACATACCATGTTGCGCCCGATGGCCTTTGCCGTGTAATTTCAACCCACGCCCCCCGCAAGGGGAGCGACCTTCGAGCGGGGTTGCCTGGGGTATCTGGAAAAGATTTCAACCCACGCCCCCCGCAAGGGGAGCGACGCCATGAGTAAAGCAACTCATACGGGCCAAGCAATTTCAACCCACGCCCCCCGCAAGGGGAGCGACACTAATACCATTAGCCAACAGGAGGGGCTACACGATTTCAACCCACGCCCCCCGCAAGGGGAGCGACGTGCAGCAGAAACTGGCGGCGATCTCCAGCTTCTACATTTCAACCCACGCCCCCCGCAAGGGGAGCGACCTGCCACTGCTCGGCCAGGTATATCACGTTGTCATTTCAACCCACGCCCCCCGCAAGGGGAGCGACAGCGCGTGGTAAGCGTGTTGACGACGACCGCGGATTTCAACCCACGCCCCCCGCAAGGGGAGCGACCGCAACATATAGCATTTCGCCCGTCAGAGGTCCCATATATAGGGTTGTTAAGGTGCAGGCCAGCTATGATTGCTGGCTGGCTGCCCAAAAACAGCCGCCTTTGGCCCGGAATCCGGGCAAATTTCCTGCGAACCTGCCGCCGATTCTCTGTTCGCCTGGGGTTCGCAGCTAGACGATCAGTGCGCCCTCCAGATCGAACCCGGCTTTGGCGCCGATGTGCTCGACGCGGTTGCGCCATTCATCGCCCAGGTAGTAATAGCGGACGCTGTCCTTGTCTGGGTCGATGATCTTTTCCAGTTTGCTTTGCAACTGCTTCAGCCGGGCCGGGTCGAGCAGGCATTCAAAGACGGAGTTTTGAACCCGCTGGCCGTAATTCTGGCATTGTTTGGCGACTTTGTGCAGCCTTTTCTTGCCCGCTTCGGTCTGGGTGTTCACGTCATAGGTGATTAGAACCATCATCCTTGCGCCTCCTAATTCCAGAAGTAGGGCGGGTAGGCATCCAGGTCGCCGCGCAGGAAACGGGCCAGCAGCATGGCCTGGACGTAAGGGAGCAGCCCGAAGGATATTTTTTCTTTGAGGTAGGGGTGAAGGATGGTTTCCTTCTTGCGCTCCTGCCAGGCGGTGAGCACGATCTTGCGGGTATCGTTATCCATGATCACGCCGCCGCTTTCCTTCTGGGTGAAGCCCTTTCCGGTAATTTGCTTGCGGTTGACCAGGGAGAGCGCCAGCCGGTCGGCAAACACCGGGCGCAGTTCTTCCATCAGATCGAGCGCCAGGGAGGGACGCCCGGGACGGTCCTGGTGCAAAAACCCGACGTAGGGGTCGAGGCCCACGGTTTCGAGGGCAGAGGCGGCCTCGCTGGTTAACAAGGTGTACAGGAATGAAAGCAGGGCGTTCAAGTTGTCCAACGGCGGCCGGCGGGTGCGCTCTTTAAAGAAAAACGTGTCGCGCTGGTGCAGCACCAACTGGTCGAATACGCTGAAGTAGATGCGGGCGGCGCTGCCTTCATAACCCAGCAGATCGGCCAGGCTGCCGCCATCCCTGACGGCGCGCATTTGTTCGCGCAATGAAGCGGATGCGGCGGTCAGGGCCGGGACATCCACCAGCAGGGCGTGGTCACGCAGCGCACGTTCGATCACTTTGCGGCTGTTGTAGATTTTGCCAGCCAGGAAGGATGCGGCGATCTTGACGCTTTCGGCGGGTTGCTCGGAGAGCAGGTATTGTTTCTTGCGCAGCAAGACGTTGCCTTTGACTTTTCCGATCACGCGTCCCAAAAAGCGCCCGCCGGGGGTGAGAAAACACAGGCCGATGTTGCGCTCTGCACAGGCGTTCATCAGGGCCGGGCTGGCCCCCGAATGTCCAAAGCTGACGATGTTTTCGAGGTTGTGCAGCGGCAAGCGCATGGCGACGGCTTCGTCTTTTTTGACGAGGACGTTCTCGCCATCCAGGGCCAGGTACGCGCCGGGCGCGGTTACGTAAAGGACGTTGAGCAGCTTTTTCACCGCCCGGCCTCCTGGCTGTCGATTTGCATCTGGATGTATTGGGAAGCGGGCAAGGTTTTCTCCTGAAGCCCCGGCAGGCAGGCGTCTTCCAGCGAACAGGATTTGCACGCCTTGGAGGTCTTCACCCGCGGGGTGTAGCCGCGCTCGAAGTAGGCGTGCATTTCCTGCGAGATTTCCACGACAAGCTGGCGCAGTTCGGCGGTGAGGGGCACCTCCACCCGGCGGCGGATTTCGCCGTAGTACAGGTATCCCAGGGGGATGTCCACGGCGAGCATTTCTTCCAGGCACATGCTCTGGGCGCACAACTGGGCGGCGTCGCTCTGATCCCATTTCTCTTTGCCGCGTTTGTATTCCACCGCCGCCGGCAGGTAGGCGCCTTCCCGCCCGTGGATGTTTACCCCCTCGGGTGAGGGGGTAAATTCCACCACGTCGCACACGCCGCTCAGCCCCAGGCGATAGGAGGCGACGGGCATTGAGCGGGCGGCGATGACCCCGTCGCGAACTTCGCTGAAGAAGGGGTTGTCCACCCGGTTGTGCAGCAGCCGCCCCTCGACGGTGAGCACGTTTTCCTGCCACTGGCGCTCGACGTGGATCAGCGCCCACTGCCGGCGGCAGAAGCAGAAGTGTTGGATGCCGGAGAGAGGCAGCAGGTCTTCGGGCTGGTATTCAGGTCTCATATCTTTTCGATCAGGGTCACTCCGGCTGGCACTTTGTCTTTGTCGATTTTGACCACGTAATCGGTAAAGCTGCGCGGCGGATTGGCGTTTTCCAGCCTTTCAACAGTGATGGTCTCGAACAGTTTATGCGCCGGGACGTTGCCCAGGTCGCTGTCGTGTTTGAAGATCACCAGCCGGCGGGCCGCCATCTTGCCGCGTGCCGCCGAGCGGTCGTGCTCGAACATATTCACCAACGCCTCCCAGAACAGTTCCAGGTCTTCTTCGGAAAAACCGGTGCCTTTCGTGGCGTCGTTGGCCAGCTTGGCCGAAACGTACCCTTCCACGCGATACAGCCCATAGGGGACGATGTGCTTGCGGCCCATAGTGCGCTCTTTTTCGGCGTCCTCGATTTTGGTCACGGTCTGGCGAGTGATGGTCACTTCTTGCTGGACGATGGGATCGATGCTGCGCGAGAAGTTGATTTGCACCGGGCCGCGCACTTGCCCGCAGTTATCGCCGGTGCTCATCACCGCGCCAAAGGTGCGCACGTCGAAGAAATTGGCGCACATCCATTCGCGGGCTTCGTTCACCTGCGGAAGTTTGGCTTTATCGCCCGGCTTCAGGCCAACCGCCAGATAGGCTTCTTCGTGATTCTGGTTGAGCGGAGTGCCCTCTTTGACGTAAATGCGATAGCCGGCGCTGTCGCCTTTGACCAGTTCGGCATAGTTGCGAATCTTGCGCTTCAGGCAGACATCGGTCACAATTCCGTAGCCAGTTTCCGGATCGATGCGCGGCATGTTGCCGGCGTCGGGGTCGCCATTGGGGTTGCCGTTCTCGACATCATACAGCAAGACAAATTCGTAGCGGTTAGAAATAGGGGGGGTCATGGTTCGGGTTCCTTTCGATGGGTAAGGTGGAAATGAGATCTTTATTCGACTTCGGCTTTCTGAACGCCATTCCTGGGCGCATAGAAAGCCGCTCGCTGGTGATAGTAGCCCAGGACGAAAATGCCCTGCTCATCGAGCGAGAGGCGGGCCGGGATGGGGTTTTTCTCTATATCCAACAGGTTGAATATTTTCTCGATAAGCCAGTCATTATAAGTGTTGCCACGCTCCTGTTTTACTTTGGAAATGTGATGCTGCGAAAGGCGCAAGAGGATCGGGAAAACACTGGCAGGCGAGGCGCAGGCGGAGGTGAAGTAGCGGTCTTTGATGCTGGCATTGACATCGCCGATGGCCTCTTTCTGTGCTTTTTCCAGCACAGCAAACAAACGGCCCAGCACGTAAGCGGGGGTAGTGGCTTGTTCATTGAGTGACATACGGAGAACCTCCTGAAAGGAATGGGTGGGTTGGTGGCGGTATTTACGGATGAGAAAAGCCTTGATCGCCGCGGCGCGCACGTAGTTGATCTTCTGGATGCCTTTGTCGTCCATATCGGCGCGAATGCGGTTGATGATGGCGTAATACAGGGCGGCCGGGTAAGGCGCGCCGGTGAGGATAGAACGGAAGACCGCCCCGGCCAGCAGGGGCGAAGCGTCCTTGTCTTTGGACTTCTTGGAGACGGTTTCGCTGAGAAGATGCCCAACGGTGATGTAGGTGGGCTGGTCGTCGTATTCTTTAACGATCTGCAAATCGGCGTAATGGGCCAAGATTTTCTGCACGACCTTTTCGAATGGATCAGCGTGAAAGAAGCGCACCGAAATGCGCGCCGCGTTGGGAGCCAGGCCCAAAACGTAAAAGCGAGTGCTGCCATCCAGGCCTTCCAGCAGCCGTTGCACATCCAGCGGTTGGGCGCGCCTGACCTTCCCGGCGATCTCCTTAAGGCGCTGTTCGGCTTCTTTATCTCTGCCAGGCTGGCCCTGGTCTTCTCCGGCAGATGGTTCGATTGTTTCAGGATCGAACAGGCTCATAAAAGCCGCGGCGTAACCTTTTTTCTCGCTCTCGGCCCAATAAACCACCGTGGCGTCGCCGACGGTAAGCTTCCTGTTCTTGTTCTCTGAAGAAAGCAAGTAATTCAACGCGGTAGTATAAGCAAAGGCGGCTTTCTCGCTGACGGGCGAGTTTAATCCCTGGCCGTTGGTGCGATTATATGATTCATAAGCGCGGGCGTTGAATCCAACCAACGTTGCCCCGGTGGGATTGGCGTCGCGTATCCCTTTCAGGCTTGGGTGCAGGCGAGCGATGGGTGCAATCTCGCCAGTCACCAGGCACTGGCTGGTATATTCACTCCCGCTTGGCACTTGAGATGCTTCCCATATCCGGCGAATCTCTGGATCTTCATGGACAAATTCATTCCTTGTTTCTACCTTGAAAATCAAGTTACCGCCTTTCAGGATTTCTTCTAAATGTCGGGCGATCACAGGATTTTCTTTACCGGTTTTTGGTTTATAAGCTCGAAGGAAAGCCTCAACTGCTCGGGCTGCTTCACAGTGAGATTTAGCCAGCAATTCAATATTCATCAGGCGGAATGCTTCAAACCGTTTGGTTGCATATTCTGGGTCGCTGACATCTTTTGCCGAAAGACCCAGGACGTAGGCGCAGTTGTCGCAAAGGAAATTAGCGGATATGCCTGATGACCGTTTTACCTGTTCTGGTACGAGCATACGGCGGGGGACTTCGACTGTCTTCTTGCCGCGCTGTATCTGGTCGAACAGCGGGTAAATTTCCAACAGTTCACCTTGCGCAGAAAGGTTCAGCGCAAAACTGACGCTGGCGACGCTGTAGCCGGGCGGGGCAATGCCGCTTTCCGGGTCGGCGGCGAGGATGTCGTAATAGCGTGTCAGGGCTTGTAGGATCATTGGCTTACTCCATCAGTTTGACTTGAGTCAAATCAATTACCCCGTCCTGCATTTCCGCTTTGAAGAATTTGGGGGTGATGTCTTTCGGATTGGCAAAATTCAGATCGTACAGCATCCAGCCCAAATCCCGGATGCCAGTCATTGCGCTCCTGGGGATGACGCCATCTTCGATCAATTCAACCCGCGCGCCGAATTCGCGCGTTCCCAGGCAGGGGGGGCTGAAATACTGCCCCTTGCGCAGCCGGCGCAGGGCCATGTTATAGTGCTTCTCCACGGTGTCATCCGGCCCGGCTTTTTCCGGAACAATCTTGAAGTGGGCTTCGATGACGTAATCCACGTTCCTCAACACCATGGCGGCGCGCTGCTGGCGGATCTCGTTTGTCGCCAGGTAGGGCTTATTCTCGGACGCCTTTTCGCTGACTTCGTTGCGCCGGATGTTGGTGAACTCGATTTCGTTAAGCACGTGGATACGGTCGATCACCCATCGTATGGCGGGTTTCCAGTAGACCGCCTCGATAATACCGCGCGCCGCGGAAGGGGTGATCACGTCGTAACTGACTCGCTCCACCTTCATTTCCGGGCGGGTGAACAGGGCGTAATCGCCGCGTACTCGGATCACAATTCCATATCCCATCGATTGACTCCTTTCTTGTTTGGCAGAGGTCATTTTGTGTGGCCAGACCCTAAAGGTCTCCGAGACCTTTAGGGTCTACCTTCATTAGCCGTCGAAAAAGATCGCTTCGCCGCGGGTGCTCTCCGGCAGGCGCAGCCCGGTTGCGGCGTCGTAATGGCTCATATCGTTCAGCACCGCGTAGCAGTCGCTGTACATATCGATCAACCCCAGGGCTTGCAACGCCTGGTATTCTCTTTCGTAGATATTGACGGTGTACACTTGCAGTTTCCTGGAAAACGAGGCCGGATACTGGCTGGCGCGCACCTGCCAGAGCAGAGACCGGGCCTGTTCATCGTAAGGGATGATCACCGGCGTGGTTATGTCTTCGATCACCTTGAATCTTTCTGCGGCGGTTTTAAAGTCGAAACTCAAATTCCCGGTTCCTTTCTCGAAACAGGCCAGAATCATTTTGGCGTCGAATGCCTGCGGGTTGTGCAGGCTGTAAAGCTCTCTGAAATATGCCTGGATTGCTTCCATGCTCATCGGGTCTTCGGCATACTGGCGCAAAATACTGCGGGCAACGTCGGCTCCTTGTTGGATATAAGCCGGGGTGCGTTTGACCAACGGCGAATCCGGATCGAAGACGTACAGGTCACCGACCGGTTTCTTCCTTTCCCGGTTCACCCGCCCGGCGGCCTGGATGATCGAGTCCAGGCCGGAGAGGGCGCGATAGCCGATGGGGAAATCGATGTCGATACCGGCTTCCATAATCTGAGTGGAAACCACGCGACAGGGCTGCCCGGCTTTCAACCGCTCTCGAATCTCGGCGATGGTCTTTTTGCGATGAGCCGGGCACATCAACGTGGACAGGTGGTAGCAGCCTTCTCCAGCCAGCCCTTCAAACAGCCCCCGGGCGTGGTTGCGAGTGTTGACGATGCACAAAGCCTGCTGGTGTTCATTCATTCTTTCGATCAGCGCCTCATCCGGGATTGCGCCTGTGTTCTTGATCTGGACGCGTTTGTAGAAAGTATACAGCGCCTGCGGGTTGAGGGCCAGCTCCTGCACTGTTGTTCCTTCGGGCAGAAATTGGATAACGTTGGGCTGCGTGGCGGTACAAAACACAGCCGTAGCGCCATAGTTTTTCACCAGCTCGTATACCGCGTACAAGCAGGGGCGCATGTATTCGCGGGGCAGCATTTGCGCCTCATCGAAAATAATGACACTTTTAGCGATATTGTGCAATTTTCTGCACCCGCTGGAGCGGTTGGCATAAAGCGATTCAAAGAACTGAACGTTGGTGGTAACAACGATGGGAATATCCCAATTTTCCGCAGCCAGTTTCAATTTCTCAAGGCTGTTGAACGTCTTATCTTCTGCGGTTTCTGTCTCCTTTCGTTGGACTTTCCAGCCCCAATCGAAGTTCGAGTGATGTTCCAGCACATTTTCATCGCCAAGGCAGGCTTTGAAAACTGCCGCGTTTTGCTCGATGATGCTGGTGTAGGGAATCACATAGATGATTCTTTTGAGATCATGGATAATGGCATGTTCCATGGCGAATGCCAACGAAGCCAGAGTCTTCCCACCACCGGTTGGGACGGTCAAGGTATAAAATCCAGGTTTCTGGTTGGCTTGCGCTATACAGGCTTTCAGGGTTTCTGTCCTCTGTTGGTGGATCGGATTTTCTGGATTCTGAAACCGTTCCAGGTAAAGGGTAAGTTTTTGATGCAGGGCTTGCAATCCTTCGTATTCCCCGCGGGGTTTCTTGCCTTCGTTCATGAAAGTTTCAGTTTCCTGGAAATCGGCGTCGACAAGGGTGGAATAGAGCATGCGCGTCAGGAATGCAACCGAAAACCCCTCGCAGCCCTTGATGGGTTGTATTGGCAGGCGAGTTGGCAACTTCACCTTTGCAAGGTCAATTTCTTGAGCATATGGACTGTAGTCTTCTACATCTTTCTTTAAACGGGCAAGAAGTGTGCCCTCTGCGTCTACATCAATCGGGCTTCCATGGTCTGGTAAGCCGGCGTGGTGCCCGGTGATGCAATAGGCCAATATGGTGGAAATGAATTTCTCATTTTGGCTGTCCTGGAATAATTGCTTGACTTCCTTTGCCCCAGCCGTGGAATGGTCTACTTTAATCGGTTTGCCCTCAAGTTTTTTCTGGAACTTGAGCGAATATTTGCCAATGTCGTGAAATAGCGCAGCAATGTAAGCCAGATCGGATAACCTGGCATCTTTTCCGAAATCAACAGCTAACCGGGCGGTATTTTCCAGGTGTTCGCTGAGCCTCTGCCACCTGGATTTATCCCACTGGTTCGAATGAGCGTAATATTCTGTTTTCCCTTGCAGCAATTTCAAACTGTACATGTCTGCCATAAGCTGAACGTCGCCGATGACACTATCCCTCAACTCCCGTGGCTCCAACACCTCCACATCCGCTCCCCAGCCGCGCACCCAGGGCAGCATCTCCTGCCATTCGGATACCCGGGCCTGCCAGATACACCCCCCATCGGGTGTGTCGGTCATCACCTGCTCCTGCACCCAGACGCTCTCTTTCATCCGCCGCGTGGCCTCGCCGGGCGCAAAACGCAGGCGCACGGTGACCGGCTCGCCTTCGGTGTACCAGATGCCCCACGCCTGGCGCAGCAGCTCGGCTTCGTCGAAATCTTCGGAGATGGCGAAGTTCTCAAGCTTGATATAGGTCTTCTCGATGCGCTCGATCTTGAAGGTCATCAGCTTCTCTTTTTCCCCGGCAGCGACCGCCTGGCCTTGCGGCGAGACAGGGCCAGGTTTGAGCTGCGCCGCCGGTCCGATCAGGTAGGCCCCTTCGCTCCACAACGCCGGTTCGATCAGGTAAGGGCTGACCACGAAATCCCGCGCCCGCTGGGCGTGCAGGCCGCGGTAGGTGATCTCCAGCTTGCGCTGTTCGGCCCAGGCTTGCGTCACCTGCTCCATCACCGAGACGCGCTCGGGCTGGCTGCTTTGCTCCAGGATGTTCGAGGCGGCCTGCGCCAGGCGGGTGGTCATCGGCTGGCGCAGGGCTACGGCCAGCTTTTGCAGCGCGCCGGCTACGTGGGGTTGGGCGATGCGCGTCTGCCGCGAAGTCCGCCGCGCTGCCAGGTACAAGGCCAGCGCTTCGTGCAAATTGACCTTGATATTGGGCATATACTGCATCCGCTCCAGCCGGTAGCGCCCATTTTCATCCTCTTTGAAAACGTGCTCGATTTCCAGTTCAGTCCGGTAACGAAAGACCGTCGTCCGGTCCACCCCCAACCTTTCCGCCATCTCGCTATCGGAATAGGCGCGCTGCAAGTAAAGCCAGACCATCTCTTGCAGCCTGTCGGCTTTTGTCATTCCTCTGCTCATACGAAATCCTTTCGACCAGCCTCTCCGCCTGGCTCGTCTCCCTCAAACATGGCGAACCTCTTGCCCAATTATACCCATTGGGATGGAATTTTCCCCCCTGATATCCCATCCCATCCAATACCGTTCATAGCATACCATACGACCTGTGCAAATTCTGCAACGCGCAGGTTAAGCCTTGTTCTTTTTGAAGGGCCACAAACCGCCGCGCTCGTCCTCGCTCAACAGGTAGCCTCGCTCTTCCAGTATGGGCAGCATCCGGCTAACCTCCGAGCGTTGCAGCCCTAGCAGCCGGGCGATGAAACCGGGCCTTTCTCCAGGGTAGTTCCTGACTGCATCGAAGATCGATTCCACGTGCTCCTGTTTGGCTTGTCGAGCCATATCACACCTCCGTATCATAGGCTGTTCCTAAGATATCGGAGGCGTGTTGCAAGTACTGCAACAAAATAAAAAAGCCCTAAAGGTCTCGGAGACCTTTAGGGCTTGTGGTATAGCAGCCTGCTCTCCCTACTTCTCGAACGTCACCACCACGGTCATACCCCACAGCAAAAGCGGGTCGGGGTTTTCCAGCAGGATGCGCACTGTGTAGGTGATATCGCCGCGCTTTTCCTCGTAGACCTTGCTGATTGATTCCACCGTGCCGGCCATTTCTACGCTTGGCAGCGCGTCGGCGACAACGGTCACTTTCTGGCCGACTTTCACGTTCACCACTTCGATCTCGGTCAGGTCGTCGGTTTCCACATACAGTTTGGAGAGGTCGGCGATGCGCATAACCGGCGCGCCCGGCGATACTTGCTGGCCGACCACCAGGTCGTCGTCCACCACCGTACCGTCGATGGTAGCCTTCAGCTCCAGGTTGTCCAGGTTGGCCTTGGCCGAGCTCAGGTTGGCCTCCGCCGCTTTGATGCGTGCATCCGCTGAAGCAATATCATCCGCGTCGGGACCTTCCAGCCGTTCCTGGTATTTCTTCAGCGTGTCTTCCAGGCTCGTCTGCGCATTGGCCAGGTTCGTTTCGAGCTGCAGCCAGCGCACTGCCGTGTTGTAATCGGCCTGTGCGTTGTCCAGGTCTTCCTTGCGGTCTTCGCGTGTATCGTCCGTTTCGGAGTAATATTTGTAAGGCTCGAAACGATCCCGGGCTGCGTCGAGCAGCTTCTTCATCGCTTCCACTGCTTCCAGCGGGGTCATGCCCTTCATGTTCTGCGGCACGGTGAAGTTATCGATCTGGTACTGGGCGTCCTTGACGGCCTTGTTGGCGGTTGCCATCGCTCCCGCGGCGTCCGCCTGGGCCAGCGAGAGATTATCGTCCATTTTCTTGCGCGCCTGCTGCGCGGCCAGCAGCTCCGCCTCTGCGCCGGCGATGGCGGCCTCGATCTGCTCGCGGTTGCTCAGGCGGGCCACGACCTGGCCGTTGCTCACCTGGTCGTCTTTCTCGACCAGCACCTCATCCACCTGCCCGGAGGCGGCAAAAGACAGGGTCACGTCTTTGCGCGGCACCACTTTGGCCTCCGCCACGATAGCCGCATCCGACACCACGGTGGGGATCGGGGTGGGCGTGCCCGCTCCCGACGCCCCGGGCAGCGAGCTGCATGCAGCCAGCAGGACGCTGGCCATGATCAACAGGGATAGAATTTTATAAGCTTGGTTTTTCATAGTCTACTTCTCCGGTGGTCTCTCCTTAAATGTTCGATACGCAATCGAATGATGATGGTTCCAAAGATGGTTTTTTATTGGTAAGCCAGGCTCTCGCGCACGCTGATCCGCGTGGCGCCGCGGGCTGGCAATACACTGGCAAAAATCGATAAGATTGTGATAATCGCGAACCACATGATCAACCCGGCCGGCGTGTAGTGGTACACCAGCTCCAGATTGAAAGCCTGCCCCAGGGCGTACACCATCAGCTTGCTGGCGTACAGGCTGATGGGCATCGAGATCAGCCAGGACAGCCAGCCCAGGATCAGCCCTTCACCGATAAACAGGCGGAAGATCGACCAGGACGAAGCGCCGATCGCCCGCATCACGCCGATCTCGCGCCGGCGCTCCAACACGCTGAGCGAGATCGCCCCGCTCAACGCAATGCTGCCCACCGCCCCGATCAACACTGCCATGATTGCCAGCAGCACGATCAAAAAGTTGAACTGGTTGATCAGCGCGTTGGCCGTCTCGGTGGTGCTGTCGCCGCCAAAGCCGCCAAACACGCCGCGCTGCGCGCTCACTTTAATGTTGTTGTCTTTGTAATACTGGCGCAGGCCCTTCGCCAGGTCTGCCTCGTAGGGCAGGCCCTCTTTTTCGGTCTGGATCCACACCGCCGGGGCGCGGCCCACCTGTCCCAGGTCTTCGAGCAGCAGATCGCGCGGCACTGCGCCCAGCGTGGTCAGGATGGGATCGAAAGTCAACCCGACGATCTGGTAGTCGCGCTCCTTTTTGTCGCTGTATTTCACTGTTACCCAATCGCCCAGCTTGACTCCAGCGTCCTCGGCCAGCTTGGTGTTGAGCACCATGGCATAGCTATCTTCCGGAACCAGCCAACGCCCGGCGCGCAACTGGTAGCCGTAGAGTTGCGTGGGCAGTGGCACGCCGAACAGCCCAATTTGCTCGTCGTCGTCAGTAGCTTTCTGACCGCGCGGGCGGATCGTACCGCCGCCCAGCCCCCACATTTCGACCGCTTTGACGCCCGGGTAAGCCATGGTGAGCTTTTCGACGTGCTCGATGCGCTGTGGGTCTTCGAAAGACATGGTCACGTTGGTATTCAGAATGGCGAACAGAACGTCTTTCACCGTGTAAACCACCGAATCGCGCACTCCGATCACCGTCATGAACACCAGGCCGCTGATCACCAGGGCAATTTGCAGTAAAGTGACGCGCGCCTTGTGGCGGAAGGTGTTCGTGACCGTGACGATTGCCAGCCGGGAGAAATAGCGCGCCCGGGCAAGCGCCTTTTCCAGCAGCCCGGAGTTGGTGCTCAGGCCGTAGGTGCTGATGGCTTCGCGCACCGTGGTGCGTGAAGCGTTCCAGATGGGCACCAGCGCGGCTAGCATGGGTGCGATCAAGGCAATCAGGCAAGTCACCAGGACCGCCTGCGGGTCCGCAGCGAATTCGCCGGGATCGGCGCCAAAGCTGTTGGTCAGCCAGGCGCTGATTTCCCATCCGCCCAGCACCGCCAACGGCGCCGAACAGGCCAGCGCCAGCAGTCCGTAGATCATCACTACCAGCAAGAAGAAGCGCGCTACCTGCCCCGTACGGGCGCCCACGGCTTTCATCACACCGATCTGATCCACCTGGCTGAGGATAACCGAATTGATCGTGTTGTAAACCAGCAGCAGGCCCATCACCAGCGCGACCGCGCCCAGGATACCCAGCAGGAAGAACAGGCCATCCATCGAGTCCTGAAAAAAGTGCTTGTTTGGATCGGTGATGAAGCGGCCCGATTCACGGTTGGATTTCTCCAGCCGGTCCTGGATGCGGTCAGCCACCTCGCCGACCTTCTTTTCATCGTATGGGAAATCGGCAATCACCAGTAACTGGCCGAAATCCAGGTTGCCGATAATTTTCTCGTAATATTCTTTGTCGATGTAGAATTGCGCTGTGCCGCCGAATGCCGCCGGTTGTTGGAACTGGTTGTAGAGCACACCATCTACATGGACGACGTATTCTTTGTTTTCATAGCGCAAGTAAACGTCGCCATGCTTGGGCAGGCCGAAAAAGGTGTCGTCGCCCTGGCCGATCAGCGCGATTTCATCGTGCGGCCAGTCGCCCTCCACCAGCTCCAGCTTATCCATGGTCATGTTATTATAATCGTCGCGCGCGGTCAGGCCGCCTTGCTGCCATTCGTCGGTGGGATGGACGCGCCACTCGATGGTGGCGTTGTTCATTCCTTCGATTTCTGCCACGCCGTCGATATGGGCCAGCTCGTCCACCATGCTCTGGGGCACCGGATCAGAAACGAATATCCGCACCATTGGCGAGCGGAAAGCCTGCCAGCCCTGCTGCATGCCAGGGACGACCAGGTTGCGCGTAGTCAGGATCATACCGATGGCCGCCGCCCCGATCCCGATGATCAACATGATCTGGAGCGTGCGGCCTTTTTGGTGCCAGATATCGCGGATGATTTTAAAACGCAGGACGCCCATAAGTACCTTTTCTCTCAAGAGGATTGTGCTGGCCGCGCACTCTCGAGAAGACTAATATCCTGTCCAGTTGGCGCCGCCCACGAATTCATCGCGCGTGATCCGCCCGTCGATAATTTCCACCACGCGTGGCACACGCCGGGCTAACTCTTTATCGTGGGTGACCATGATCATGGTTTTCCCCTCGTCCACCAGCTTTAGGAAAAGATCGAACACGTCGTTGGCTGTGCGTGTATCCAGGTTGCCGGTTGGTTCATCGGCCACGATCAGATCCGGGTCATTTGCCAGGGAGCGAGCGATGGCGGCGCGCTGTTGCTGGCCGCCGGAAACCATGCTGGGCAGCTTGTGGGCCTGGTCGGCCAGTCCCACGATTTCGAGCAACTGCATTGCCCGCTCACGACGCTCGCGTTGCGAGTATTTCTTGGCGAAATCCATCGGTAAGATCACATTTTGCAGCAGGCTGAGCGCTGGCAACATCTGGAAGAACTGGAAGATAATTCCCACGTGCTGGCCGCGCCAGGCCGCCAGTTGGTTCTCGCTCATCCGGTGTACCTCACGCCCGGTAACGATCACCTCACCGCTGGTCGGCCGGTCGATGCCGGTGATCATGTTCAGCAGCGTGGACTTGCCATTACCCGAAGGCCCCACCACCGAGATGAACTCGCCGGGGGTGACTTCCAGGCACAGCCCTTTCAATACCGTGATGGTTGTGCCACCTACCGGGAAGCTTTTCACCACGTCTCGCACTTCCACCAGAGGGCCTTTACCGTTCGAACCGTTTTCTTTCTCGCTCATAACGTCAATCCTAAAACTATTCTTACGAGTTGTACGCGGCATGGCCTGTTGCGTACAACAGGATACATCACGAATCGATTATTTCGTCGACCAGATCAGGGATAACAGCGGCCGGTAATCGGTCTTATCGTACATTGTTTCAACGTCAACGTGGCGGATACCCTGTTCGGCCAACCCCAGGTCTATGTGGGTCCACATCTGGTTCTGTACGAAAGCCGCCATGCGTCCGAACGTGCGCTGGTGCAGCAGGTCGGCCGCGGTGAAAGCGAAGTTCGCTGCGCCCAACAAATCTTGCCCATCGGGTGAACCGGTTCGCAGCAGATAGGTGAGCGACTGCAAAAACACCTCTTCCTGCGTGATGTGCGCCAGCAGTTGTGCTGCTACCATGCCGCTGCCCACCAGGCGCTCGCCGCTCATGGTTAGATCGCCCTCTTCGCCGGCAATCCTGCCGATCGCGCTGCCCAGGCGTCCCAGGAAGGGGATGCGCGCCCTGCGAGCTGGTTGGTCGTGCCCGGCGTCTGGCTTCAGTTCCGGTGAGCTGTCCATGGCGATCAGGTGAGAATATTTCTCGATCGCCTCGTCGGTAGGTCGCGCCCCGTTGCACACCAGCACCACGGCATAATTGGCCGGCGTTTGGCGTTTATCCTGCACGGCCACGAAAGCCAGGTCTTCGGGGTTGTAGGGCACTTCGGGGATCAAGACGCGATCCACCCCGGCCAGCAGTCCCATCAGCAGTGTGCTGTAGCCTGACTTGGCCGCAAAGGTTTCCACGACCACGATCTGTTCGCGTGAGCCAGCCAGGGCGCGCAACTCGTGGATGAACGCCACGCCGCGGGAAAGCCCGGTGCTGAAACCAAGCGTGTAGTCGGTCCCGAAAATGTTGTTGTGGATCGTCTTGGGGATGGCGATGATTGGAACCCCTTTTTTGCTCAAATGGGCGGCGAAGTGCAGCGTGTCGTCGTCGCCGATCACAATCAATCCTAGGTATCCCAGGCGTTCCACGACGTGTTGGATGTGATCGGTCAGGTCCAGCACGTCCTTCTTCGGCTGGCGGAGAAACTCTGGCGCCAGCCGGCTGGGTACTGCCCGCGGGTCGATGCGGGACGAGTGCAGGAACGAGCCGGGCGTGCGGTCGATTGGGCGCACCATGTTCTTGGTCAGCTCGATGAAGTGGTCGCTGTAGGTGGTGGGATCGTCCGGCGTATAGTGAATCAACCCTTCCCAACCCTTACGCACACCGATCGGTTCGTAACCCAGGTCGATCAGGCGGTAGACCAGGGATTTCAGACACATATTCAAACCGGGCACATCGCCCCCGCCTGTCAGGATGCCTACGCGTTTGGTGATAGCCATGCTTTGCTCCTCATCGATACATTATACGAAATTGCAAAGAATAAGTTTAACATAAATCGTGATTTGTTGGGATAGATTCGTCAAAATACCATGCAGGCTCTACGCGCCTGGTTTCAACGCCAGATTGGCCTGTGAGTTGTCGATAGCCAGGTCTTCACTCGAGATGCAGTCGTCCGCCCGCGCTCATAAGCGCAGGCGTGCAAGAGGGGCACGCCTGCGCTTACGGAGAATACCGGCGGAGACTTTTGCCCGCGCTGGCGGCTTTTACAAGGCGCCGCTATTCGCCAGGATAGCGACCACGGCCACGATGGTGCAGGCGCACAGGCAGCATACTGCTACGACACCGCCCACCACAAGCCCGATGATCAATCCCCGCCGGTTGCCGGCAGGTTTTTCTGGCGCCGGTGCTGCCGCGGCGGGTGGAGGGGCTGGCGGCAGAGGCGCCGGGGCAGGCGGCGGCTGAGGTGCAGCAGGCTGTGCTACATATGCAGGTACTCCCGGCGCTTC
This sequence comes from uncultured Anaerolinea sp., assembly GCA_964595435.1. GTDB lineage: Bacteria > Chloroflexota > Anaerolineae > Anaerolineales > UBA4823 > RBG-16-57-11. Next base: position 158,850 of record CAZQQJ010000002.1, read on the forward strand.
CGGTGGCGCCGGTTCTGGTTGGGGCGCAGGAGCGGCATGCAGCGCAACCGTGACTGGCGCCTCTTCCGGAGCACCGGTCCGCTCGGGTTCGGCGGGCGGCTCGGGTTCGGTATGCAATTTGGAGATAAATACGGTGGCCGGGCCTTCTTCCGGCGCTTCGGGCGGCTCCGGTTCGGCTGGCGGTTCTGGCGCCTCGTGAAGTTTGGGGATCATCATCGTAGCCGGGGCTTCTTCGGCTTCGGGTTCTGCCGGCAGCTCAGGCATGGCGGGTGGCTGGTCTGGTTCGATGCGCCGGGTGGCGTAATCTTGTTCCGACTCGATGCGCCGGGTGGCGTAATCGGGTTGGGGTGTTTCTTCGGGGGGAGTCTGGTCCATTCGGTTACCTCCAAAAATAGCTAGATGTCCGGCAAGATTGTGCGCGGTGGCTTTCGCCGGGCCAGGAAATGATCTCCTTGAGTCTACCAGAATTACAGCAAAATGGAGCGAATCTCCGCCCACTCAATTTGTGGTAAACTTGCTCTTTGTGACCCAGGTGTGCGCGGCATTCTGTGTTGCGTACACCAGAGAGAAGAACTTATGGACGATAAAACCCTGGCAATTCTGGAATATCCCAAAATCCTGGAACGGCTGGCAGCCTATTGCGCTTTCCCTGCTTCCGCCGAGCGGGCGCGGCTGTTGCGTCCCGGCGATGATCTCTTCGAAGCTCGTCGCCGGCAAAAGCTTACTGCCGAAGCCTCGCTGCTCCAGGTTACCCATTCTGATCTGAGTATCGGCGGGGCGCGTGATGTGCGCCCTCAGGTCGACCTGGCCCAACACGGTGGGGTGTTGGCCCCCAACGAACTGCTGGATGTCCGGCAGACCCTCGTCGCTGCCCGCAGCCTGGCGCGCACCTTCGAGCGCCTGGGCAGCCAGTATCCTGGTCTGAGCGACATCGTCGCTCAACTGCCCCCGCCGATGGGCCTGATCGATGCCATTACCCGCGCCATCTCGGAGCGCGGCGAAGTGCTCGATTCGGCTTCGGAGAAACTCGACCAGATCCGCCACGATCTACGCATCGTCCATGACCGCCTGATGGGCAAACTGCAGAAAATGGTCGGCGACCCGCGCAATGCCCCCTATCTTCAAGAGGCATTGATCACTCAGCGTGATGGCCGTTATGTCATCCCGCTGCGCTCCGAATTCAAAGGTCGCATCCGTTCCATCATCCACGACCAGTCGTCCTCGGGCGCCACGCTTTTCGTCGAACCGCTGAATGTCGTGGAGATGAACAACGAATACCGCGAGTTACAGCTTGCCGAACGGGACGAAGAACGCCGCATCCTGGCTGAACTGTCTTTGCAGGTGGGCAAGTATGCTTACGAGATCACCCACACGGTGGACGTGCTCGCCGAGATGGATCTGGCCCTCGCCTGCGGCAAATACGCCGACGACTTGCGCGCTGCCGAGCCGGTCCTGCACAAAATCGATGACAGGTCACGAGCCACGGCCGACTTGGCAACATCGGCTGGCGAACAGTCACCGGCGCCCGCTGGCCGGAAGCCGAATCCCGGCGCCGTTATCCGCCTGTACCAGGCCCGCCACCCACTGTTAGACCCGCAGACTGTCGTGCCAATCGACGTGGAGCTGGACGAGCAGACCTATCTGCTGGTCGTTACTGGCCCAAACACGGGCGGCAAGACCGTGGCGCTCAAAACGGTGGGGCTGCTGGCGTTGATGGCCCAGTCCGGGCTGCACATCCCCGTCCATTCCGGCTCTGAAATCAGCGTTTTCCACCAAATTTTTGCCGATATCGGTGACGAGCAATCTATCGAGCAATCGCTGTCTACTTTTTCTGGTCACATTACCAACATTATCCGCATCCTGGATCAGGCCAACCCTGGATCGCTGGTCATCCTGGATGAGCTGGGCGCTGGCACCGATCCCCAGGAAGGTTCGGCTTTGGCGCGTGCCATCCTGGCCCATCTGGCTGAGCGCGGCGTTACCACCCTGGTCACCACCCATCATCCAGAGTTGAAAGCCTTTGCCCATGCTACCCTCGGCGCGATCAATGCCAGCGTAGAATTCGACCTGGAAACGCTTCGCCCTACCTATCACCTCACCGTGGGCATTCCAGGGCGTTCCAATGCCCTGGCAATTGCCGAGCGTTTGGGACTGCCCCAGACGATTATCGCCAGCGCCCGCGCTGAGATCGATCCAAACGATCTGCGCGCCGATAATCTGCTGGACGAAATCCATCGCCAGCGCGATCTGGCGCGCCGGGCGCGCGACGCAGCCGACCGCGCCCGCCAGGAAAGCGAGGCGCTGCGCGCCGAGCTGGTCGCACGCCTGGAGCAAATCGAAGACGAGCGCCGCAAATTGTTGGAGCAGGCTCGTGAACAGGCAGCTTCCGATTTGCGCTCCCTGGAGGAAGAAGTGGCCTCGGTGCGCAAAGTCCTGGCCCGCGCCCGCCAGCCAGTTGAGGTGCTTAAGGAAGTCGAAGATAAAGTCGAGGTGTTGCAGGAGACGTATGAACAGCCGGTCGAGCGCCAGCAGTTGGAAATGGAAGGCGCCCTGGGCGTCCTGGAGCGCCAGCGGCGCCGGGCGATCAAACTGGGCGACCGCGTCCGCCTGCGCAGCCTGGGCGCTCAGGGTGTGGTAATCGCCCTGACTGCCGAGGAAGCTGAAGTGCAGGTGGGCGTCATGCGCGTGCGCTCTCGCCTGGCCGATCTGGAATTACCCACCCCCAGCGGCGCGGTGTCTGCCGCCGGCGAAAAAAGAAAACCTGTGGCGAAGTCTTCAGCACAGGCACCTGACCTGAAAACCGAAAATCGAAACCCAAAATCCGAAATCTCTCTCCCGGCTTCTCCCGGCATCGAATTGGACCTGCGCGGGCACCGCGCGGATGATGCCCTGGCCGAACTGGACCGCTATCTGGATGCAGCCTTTTACGCCGGCCTGCCCTTTGTGCGGATTATCCACGGCAAGGGTACTGGCCGTCTGCGAGAGGCGGTGCGCCAGGCGCTTAAAGAACACCCCTATGTTAAATCTTCCGAAAGTGGCGGTGAGAAAGAAGGCGGCGAAGGAGTAACCGTGGCCAAACTGGATGTTAGCTAATGCGCCTTACGTGTGTGCAGCGCCTCGGCCAGGAGGCGCGAAAGTTGTTGCAGGCTGGCCGGTTTGGGCAGCCAGGCATACATCCCTTCCTGGCGCAGTTTTTCCGGTTCCTCAGAGAGTGGGTGGCCGCTGATCAATATGACTGGTATGGGATGCCCTGTCTGGCGTAGGTGGCGCAACAGAGCGATTCCTCCCATGCCAGGCATGATCGCGTCGCTCAACAACAGATCGATTTCCCCGGCGTAGCGCTCGATCATGTTCAGCGCTTCATCCCCGCTTGCCGCAGTGACTACCTGATAGTTGAGTAACTCCAACCCATCTTCCAGCGCCTGGCGAGTGATGGCATCGTCCTCCGCCAGCAGAATCGTTTCTCTGTGGCCCAGGATCAGCGTGTCTCGCCCGGCTTCCAGAGACTGTGGCTTCTCGGCAGGCAGCGCCGACAGATAAATCTGGAAGGTGGTGCCTTTACCGGGGCTGGAAGATACGTGGATGTGCCCCTCGTGCTGAACGACAATTCCGTAAACCTGCGCCAGGCCCAACCCTGTGCCTCTTCCCGGCGCTTTGGTGGTAAAGAACGGTTCGAAAATGTGTGGCAGAACATTAGGCGGGATGCCTGCACCGCTATCCGTAAATTTCAGGCAGATCCAATCCCCTTCCATGTTCTGGGCGCAGATGCTGCACAGTGCACTTGCTCCGTCTGCCAGGCGAGAAACGACAATGTGCAGTTCGCCGCCCTCTGGCATGGCATCCCGGGCGTTGATTGCCAGGTTCATGATCGCTTGTTGCAAGCGAGTAGGATCGGCCAGCACCAGGTATTCGCCGGGCCAAAAACTGAGCCGCAGGCGGATATTCTCCGGCAGGGTCCGTTCCAGCAAGCGTGATTGTTCTTTGATGAACGGCAACAAATCCATCGGCCTGCGCTCGAGCACGGTGCGCCGGCTAAAATCCAGCACCTGTTCCACCAGGTGCGATGCGCGCCCGGCTTGCTGAACGATCGTCCCCAGCCGTTCACGCTGGCTGGGCGACAGGTCGACTGCGCTCAGCGCCACCTCGGCTTGCAGTACGATGACCGAAAGGATGTTATTGAAATCATGAGCGATGCCGGCCGCCAGTTGTCCTACGGCTGCCAGGCGTTCCTGCTGCTGGATCTGCTTTTGGGCCTCGCGTTCCTGGGTGATCAGGCGCTCGCGTTCCGTAACATCGAACACGAGCGTATGCAAAAAAGTGCGCCCATTCAGGTTCAGTGGGCCGGTATATATTTCCACGTCACGCACTTCTCCGCTGGCCAGGCGGTGGCGAAACTTGAAATGAGTGCGATCCTGGCTGGCCGCCAGCAGCAGGTCCTGGCGCACCTGCTCTTCGGGTAATGTGTTCAGGTCAAAGACCCGTTGTTGTTTGAGCTCTTCCAGACTGTAGCCATAGAATTGCGTGGCGGCCCGGTTGGCATCGACGATATCGCCGGTGTGCGGGTCGATGATCAGTTTAACGACCTGGTTCATTTCGAAGAACTGCCGGTAGCGCTCTTCGCTCTGCCGCAAGGCTTCCTCGCTGGATTTGCGCGCCAGGGCCGCGGCAAAAATGTCTCCCACCAGGCGAAGCCGGGGCTCCAGGTCGGGCCGCCAGGAGCCAGGCTTTTGCCGTGTGGCCGCCGAGAGAACGCCAATCGTATGTCCATCCACAATCAGCGGCAGCATGATCAACGATTGCAGGCCAGTTGTACGGACGTAATCCTTTTCCTGGGCCGCCTCTCCAGGCAGGTCGGCTGTGTCCTCCAGGATGATCGGCTGTTGTTGCCTGATCTGCTCGGCAACCCAGCTTGCCATGGGGATGATATCTCTTCCCTTGAGCACGGATGCTTCCGGTGCGGTATAAGCGTGAGTCGCTACCAACTGGCTGTCATCTTCGTTGAACTGGGCAATGTGCATGCGCTCGATGCTCAACGTCTCGGCGATACGCTGCAACCCGCTTTCGATTGCCTGGTCCACGTCCCTGGTGGGTAGGTTAATGAAGCGCGTCGAAAGCTCGCTCAACAACATTTCGAACGCCAGACGCTGGCTCACTTCGGTTGCGGCGGCCTCATTATCCTGGTGGCGTTGCTGGCGGTAAACGATGGACTGAACCTGTGTTTCCAGGTCCCAATTGGGGCAAGGCAGGCGCAACGTGCCCGTTGGTCCAACTGGACTGGGCGGGGTCACATATGCTTCGTCTTCGGCGGTAATCAGGTAGAGCAGACCGGTGGTCGAAGAAGCCAGGAACTGCGCCGCCAGGTCGCGTAGCCCCCACGATAACAACGTGACTTGCGGCTGGATTTCACGAATCATCCGCACGACAGCTTCAGCCGGCGCGCCAGAATTATCGCACACCATGCAGGCAGATATGGTGTATCCCATTGCACGCAATCGCTGGTCTAATTCATCGCCCAGTTCTTGCCGGTCGGTGACAATTGCGATACGCAGCCCCATGCTTCAAGTATACTCGATAATCAGCCGGCTGCGCCGTGTTCCGTTGTCGTCACTCAGCCGGCCACAATTCGCCAGTCGAGTCTGGATCGCGCTGGACGGAGATCAACTCCAGCCCCAGGTCGCGAATGCGATTGAGAACACCGTGCAGGGCGGCTTGATCCATCGCGCCGCGGATAATGGTTTCGCCGCCTGGGTGCTGCGCGACATCCAGCCCTTCGAACCAGCGCAGCCAGCGCTCGTCGAGATGCCCTTGCACACGGATCTGGTAGGTGGCAGTAGAGTCATCGGGGTTCATAGTGCCTTCCTGGTGGATGAAATTGAACCGCGCATCCACAATTTCAAGCTTCCTGGCCTTGGGGGATCCATCCGTCTACGTGTTCGGTAAGGTGTTTTTTGGAAAAGAACATCTCTTTATCGTAGGCGACAATTACGATGGCAACGACCGCCAGGACCACTGTTTCGATGCACTTTGTCGTCTGAGACATATTCAGCATCTCCTGCGACATATTGACCAGGAAGTGGAAGAGGATCGCTGCAAGAACGCTTTTGCGATTTTTTATGCACATCCAACTGATGATCACCCCCATCGGGATGATGCCAACGAAGAAATTCACCGCAAACCAGATGTTCTGATGAAAAATCTCATACTGGTAGGAGTCCTTGACAAAAATGAGCGGAAAGTGCCACAGTGACCAGAGCATGCTGAAAACGATCGCTGCTTTAAAGAGGGTAAACCGGCTTTGCAAACTGTCGAATGCATATCCCCTCCAGCCCAGCTCTTCAAAACTTGCCGCCAGCAATAGCAAGACCAACACCGGGATGGACCCTGCTGAAAAGGAGAAACCTTCTGCAAATTGAAACTGTGAGGCCGATCCCCCAAATGGAAGAGAAAGGGCGATCGACGCCAGGACAGAGAACGGCATGAGGAGAAAAAACACTGGCAGCATTTTGGGCTGGATCAGCCTGGGGTTGATTAGCCGGTTGATAAAATCTTTCTTTAACTTGGGGTTTTTCGAGGTAAAGATCATCACCAGCGAGATCAGGAACGGCGCCATCAACCCGGGCAGCATCAACAATGTATACAGCCCGCTCTGGTCCTCCTGCAAACTTACGTACGCCCCGGCAAACCAGAGGGCAAAGGTTATCAGGAACGTCACAGAATAATAAAACAGTGGTTTGTACTGATAGTGGGTGTTCATTTTTATACTCCGAATATCATTCGTGGTGGTATTGCACTCGGGCACCAAACTGTGAGCCGAGTGGCGGAAATTTATGGATACACGGCCTCTTCAGGGCCAGAGCTGAACTTGTCCGATATGGTGTTGTGCTTCTGCTCGATCTTCATCACGGCCGGGATAAACAACCCTGCTACGGCCATCAAAATGCACAGCGACCCGCCCAGCAAGAACCATGCCTGGATCCCAACCCGGTCAGCTACCGGGCCGGCGATCATCAACCCGACCGGCACCATGCCGGTGCCAACGCTGCTCAGAAGAGAGAAGATGCGTGCTTGCATATCGGGTTCGACGGTAGACTGTAGCACGGCGAAGAAAGGCCCCATGGTGATGGGATTCATCATGCCCACGAGCAGCGCGCCACCGATTGCCAGGAACATCGCCGAGGCAGGCGCCAACGCAATGATCAGAGTGCCTGCTCCCATCCCGATCAACCCGATCATGGAAGTCAGGATCTTGCGTTCGAAACCGCCCCACACACCCAGCAGCGCCCCACCGGCGATAATTCCAATCCCCATCGCCGACTCTATCCAGGACAATTGGATTGCATTTCCACCAAAATAATCTTTGACCATCAAGGGGAGCAGTGAGAAAGCCGGTATGATCGTGAAATTGATCCCCACCGTCATCAGACCGATGATCAATAGCCCTGGCCAGCCAAGCATGTAACAAAAACCTGCTTTGAGATCTTGCCAGATGGTTGCCTGAACCTCGCCCGGTACCTTTCCACGCGCGATGCGTTCCGGCTGTGGGATCTGGATAAAGAATAACGGCAGGATAGCGCTCAAGGCGGTGATTACATCGATGGCCAGGATACCCTGGATGGGTAGCACATCCAGGAGCAGGGCGCCCAGCGGGGCAGAAACGATATTCAGGCCGCCGTTGAGTATCTGGTTGAGCCCCTGGATGCGAGTTAAGTTTTCGACCGGCACCATCAGCGAAGTCGAAGCGCTCATGGCATTCCCGTGGAAGGCGCCAGCCAGGGAGCGGATGAACATCGCCACGTAAATGTGCCAGACCGTCACGGTATCCAGGGCGAATAAAACCGCCAGGACGATGGTAGCCAGGGCAACAATGCTATCGGCCAGCAGCATGATCCAGCGGCGGTTCCAGCGGTCTACCAGGGTGCCTACAAATGGGCCTAAGATCACGTTGGGCAGCATCCCAACCAGGGATGCAGTCGCCAGTACCGTCGCTGAACCGGTCCTTACGGTCAGGTACCAGATCAGGGCGAACTGCACCAACTGGCTGCCTACTATCGAGAGCGCCTGCCCTCCCCAGATAGTGAAGAAGCGAGCCTTCCAGGGTTTGCCATCTTTTATTGAAAATTGGGTTGCCATACGCACTCCTTGTGACTGTGTTTTGATTACAGCCAAAGTATATGACTGGGTGCGATGGTTGTCCCCTATCTGAGGATAGGTTTGAGGGGTAGGTTGGGTGGATTGGGGAGATGTAGGGTCAAAAAACTGCCGGCGCTAAGCAAAGCGCCGGCAGTTTTGGGCACTGCGAACAGCCAGATCAGTTAGAGCAATTTTTCGATTAAATCTTTGTGCGGCGAAGGGATGACCGCAAACGAGTCGATGACCCCTTCGTCTTTCAGTTGATTTACGGCACTTTGCACGGCATTGCGCACTGAACTGACCTCGCCGGTAAAAAGAGTGAATGCTTTGCCGCCCATCGCAAACGGAAGGCGGATCTCGATCAACCGTACAGGAGCCGCTTTGACGGCTGTGTCAGCCGCGACAATCGCGCTCGCCAATGTGAACGTTTCGATGATCCCGATCGACCTGACTTCCTCGATTTCGGTGGTGGCGGTCAAGGCCGGAAAGACGCTGGGATGCACATTGGGCAAGATAAAGTGGTCAACGACCACCTCTGGGGCAATCGTTTGTCCGGTGTTGATGGCGCTGGTGACATGGCTGATCGTTCCGGCAACCAGGATGATGTACTTGCCTGGACAAACAACATGCGCACGCAACAACTCGACGTCTGCAGCTTTTAACATAGCGTCTGTGGTCAACATACCGCGAGCGATGCTGCGCAATTCTATCAGCCCAATCGCTCTTTTGATGGTGGTCGTTCTGGGGTTCTGGTTGTCTGTCGGGAACATATTTAACTCGCCTCTATCACGATTGAATCACTGTTAATTTCACGCACCGCACCCTGGATACTTGCGTGGATCGGAGCACCCAGTGCATCGCCAGGAATTTCTGCTACCAGATTGCCGGCCGATACCCTCTGGCCCAGCGACACTACTGGCACAGCCGGGGTGCCTGCATGTTGGCGCAGCATCAGTTTTACCCGGGTGTATTCACCGCTGGTGGTGGTAAGCGGTGCGGGAAGGTCATATTTGGCCAACCCCAGGCGGTTGATCAGTCGCACCATCGGCACTCGCCGGAAATCACGATATGGGTTAGCTTCTGTTTGCCGGTGATAAGGGTTTTTCAGCCCCGCTTTGAGCAAATCTCGCTTGACGTTGAGAGCAATGTCGCCGGGTGATAGATGTACCGGGCAAGCATAATTGCACGTGCGGCATTCGCAGCAGAGGAGAGCAATCTGCATCTGGGCGTCCGTCAGTGGAATACCCGAGGCCAGCAGAAGGATGAGCTTATGCGGTTGGATAGCGTGGCCCTGGGCATGGCGCGGACAGTAATCCGTGCACATGAAGCATTGATCGCAAGATGAGATGGCCTCCCTGTTGAACACCTCGCGCGTTGTGCGGCGCTTGACGCTGAGCTGGTGGTCATAGGGTAACACCAGCAGCATCTTGGTGCGCTTGGTCACCGGCTCTTCCAGGCTGCCCACCACGTTGCCCATCATCGCTCCGCCATCCAGGACGACCGGATCGGGCGTGGTTGCACCCCCGGCCAGTCCCAACACCTGGCGTAAGGAGATACCAATTGGCACACGCACGGTCAGCGGCTGGCGAACAGCGCCGGTCACCGTAATGTACTTGTGGATCATTGGCTGGCTTTGAAGGGCGGCGTGGATGTTGTACAATGTTTCGATGTTTTGCACCACACAGCCGACATTCAGCGGGATGCCACCCTCGGGAACGATGCGCCCCAGGACGTCGTAAACCAGAACCTGCTCATCGCCTGCCGGATAGAAGTTGCCCAGCTCAGAGACAGTGATGCTGGTATCTGCGCCGATCACCTGCTTAAGGTGGGCTACGATTTCATGGTATTTGCCTTTGACACCAATAATCCCGCGCGGCGCGCCAGTGGCCTGCATGGCGGCCCGCAGTCCGGCAATCACCTCAGGAGCGTGATGGATCAACAGCTCTTTATCTACGTGCGTGAGCGGCTCGCACTCAGCGCCATTGGCAATGACATATTCTGCCTTTGCCTGGAGTTTGAAAAAAGTAGGGAAGCCTGCCCCCCCGGCGCCGGTTACCCCGGCCTTTTTGACTGCGGCAATAATATCTTGCGACTTAGTCACCGTCTTCTCCTTATCGAGGAGTCTCAATTATCCACTATTAAGCTGCCCGTGCCCTGCACAGGCCACACAAATCGATGAGCAACCCCGATGACGCATTGATTGGTTGCACGTCACTGAAAATTATACTGCCGAAAACGCGCCTACCAGCGTGCAGCGGCGAATGCGGGTAAAGGTGCGCGCTGTGGTCATGCCTTCTCCGGTTCGCCCGGCAATGGTGAAGCTGGTGGGGCCTTCGCCGCCGAAGCCCAAACCGGCGTAAGATGGCGCATTCTTCACAAATACGGTGGTGTTGATTGCCCGTCCAAAATCACTCATGTGGTAAATGTTGCTGGAGTGAATGATGGCAGAGTGGCGCAGGCCCTCTTCGACTTCTACGGCAACTTCCACTGCCTCTTCAAAGTCGCCTACACGGACGACGCCCAAAACCGGCATCATCAGCTCGTGGCGCACGAAGGGATGGTTTTTATCTACCTCGACGATGATGGCGCGCATTTCGTCGCTGGCTTCGATGCCCAGCTCGCGCAGGATGACGTTGGCGTTTTGGCCGATATACTTCCGACTCGGCCCGCTCCGTTTTTCGTTGAGCACTACGCTCTCCAGTTTGGGCAAGAGGGCCGGGTCCAGGACGTGGGCGTTAGAGGCGGCCCGGAAGGCTTTCATCAGGGCGTCGGCGATGCCGGCGGTGACGATCACTTCTTTTTCGGAGGTGCAGGGCATGTTGTTGTCGAAGGAATGCCCCAGGATAATCTCGCGAACAGCTTTTTGGGGATCAGCAGTATCATCGACCAGCGCTGGAGGGTTACCCGCCGCGGCGCCGATGGCGCGCTTGCCACAGCGCAGGGCTGCATCCACGACGCCCGGCCCACCGGTGACAACGTTCAGGTTGATCTTCGGATGCTGCATCAGGTACTGCGCCACTTCGATGGTCGCGTCCTGCACGGCAACCAACAGATTGGCCGGCCCGCCGGCCGCTTCGATTGCCTCGTTCAGGATATCCATGGCAGCAAGGGATGTGTGCTGGCTGGATGGGTGCGGGGCGAAGACCACCGCGTTTCCGGCAGCGATCATGCTGATGGCATTGTTGATAACGGTCGCGGTAGGGTTGGTTACCGGGGTAATGGCCAGGATGATGCCAAAGGGAGCGCACTCCTCTAAAGTCAGCCCATTATCGCCAACGTAAGCGTCGTTGGGCAGAATTTCGACGCCGGGCGTCTTCTCAGCCACCAGCAAGTTTTTGAGCACTTTATCGGATACGCGTCCCATCTTCGTCTCATCGACTGCCATTTGAGCTAATTTTTGGGCATTATCAATCGCCGCTTCGCGCATGGCCTGGACGATGGCTTTGCGCTGATTGAGGCTGACCCGCCGGAACTTGGCGAATGCTGCCTGGGCTGCGGCAACGGCTTCATCGGCAGTTGGAAAAACACCGTGGTACAGGGAAGCCCTGGGCAGCGGGCTGTGTTCTAACTTAATGCCCTGCAGTACCTGACGAATGATGGTCTCGATTTCCTGCTCTTGAAGTTGCACAGTCATGTTTCTGCTCCTGTTCTAGTAACTGTCCACCATTGCCTGGGCGATAGCAATGTCTTGCTCTACCGCGCCGCCGCTGACGCCTATCGCGCCGACGATCGTCCCATTTTTGTTCAACGGGATGCCCCCTCCAACCAGCGTCATCCTGGGCAGGTTGACGTCGATGCCAAACAGCGGCTGCCCGGGTTGGGAAAGCTTCGCCAGTTCAGCGGTTGGCAGGCGTACTACTGCGGCGGTATAGGCTTTGTTTGGCGCCAGGGTGACGCTGACGATTAACGCGTTATCCATGCGCCGGGTTTCAATCACGTCGCCGTTTTGATCCACGATGCTCAAAACCATCGGCACCCCAATGGCCTCGGCTTTCTGGATGCCTGCCTGCATCATCCGATCACAATCTGCCAGTGTCAAAGCCAGGGTTTCATTCATTGCTTGCACTCCAAGTCCTTTTTGAGGCCGGTTATTGTTTTGTGAGAGATATTCTGAAGATGTTTCAAGTTGTTTTTTGATCGTATCTTTGATCGTATCAATAATGGCGCGCTGCTCGTCAATGCGGGCCAGGACGTACAACAAGTCCGACAACCGGTTGAGATATTTGAGCAGCTCGGGATTGATCTCTTCGGTGCGGCCAAGCGAAATCAGCCGTCTTTCTGCCCGCCGGCAGGTTGCCCGGGCCATATCCAACGCTGCAGAAGCCTGCGAACCACCGGGACGTATAAAATGCCCGCTCTGGATCCACTCCTCGTTGTAAATGTCGATCACCTGTTCCAGCCGTTCGACCTGCTGCGCCCCCAGGTGAGGGATGGAGCCTTTTTTCAATTGCGTGCCCGGAAGCGTGGCAATTTCTGACATGATGGGGATCAGATCGCCTTGCAGGTCGATGATCTGCTGGCAGATGTCATCGTAGCGGCTGGTTGCGCGGGCCAGGCCCAGGGCAGATGTGGTCTCATCCAGGGTGCCATAGACTTCCACCCGTAGATCGTCCTTATCAATCCGCACCCCTCCTAACAAAGAGGTTTGCCCGGCGTCACCGCCGCGAGTGTAGATCCCAGCTTTCATGCCATCACATCCACAGTGTCGATGATGCCGACAATGGCCGCATCGATCGGCGCGACACGGTGCATATCACTGATGATGCGTGCTCCGCCGCCGCGTACCACTAATACCTGGTCTGAAACGCCAGCGCCAAGCGTATCCACGGCTACGAACTTTTCCCCAACCGGGCTCTCGTCTTTGGGTTCAATGGCCTGCAAAAGCAGGAGTTTAAACCCGACCAGGGCGTCTTCTTTGCGAGTAGAGACAACATTACCGATGACTTTAGCCAAAATCATGACACACCTCGAAGGTTTATTCGTACACCAGGTTCAATCTCTGGCGACCGACCAATTCCTGGGCAAGCGGCGTTAATCTGGCACCCGAGGCCAGGCGCAGCGTCGATCCAGGTGGATAGGCCAGCAAATCCGAAGCCGTGAGCAGCATCCCAGGGCCAGCCGTCGCAGTGATTTTGGGCGGTGTGCCTGGCGAGCTTGATTTTGCTGGCAGGGGTTGAGGAGAATCGGTCTGGGGGGCGGCCCCGTTCAGGTATTTAGCCAGACCGAACAGGAAGGCGTCTTCCTTGACCAGATCAATGCCGAAGCCCATCAGGGTTGTCAAATTGTCGGCCATTTTGGCGCGCAGGAGTGGGGCCGTGTCCTTTGTATTACCAAACACCCGGCCGCCATTGCCGTATGGATTGGCTCCATCACACACAGCCAGCACTGGCTTGCCTGCCAGCAGTGCTCCCAGGGTGAGAGTGGTCGCCAGCGAGTCCATCAAACCCAGGGCGAGGTGGGCGGCGGTGTTCATCGAAAGGGTAGGCACCAGCACCAGGTCCACCTCGCGTACAAGCCTGGGCGTGTTTACCCACTCGTTATCGCCGATGACGTGGGCCGCGCCTGCTTTGCGGACGTTTTCTTCACCAATGATCTGTTTGGCGGATGCGGTCAGGACGACGGTCAGGGGATGACCGGCTTTTGCCAGCCATTGAACCGCCTGCATGCCAACCACGTAACCGGAGCCAGCACCCGAGAACAGCACCAGCACATGATGTTTGGGCGCTGCGGCGATCATTTTCTCGGACAACAGGTCAATCACTTTTTTGACGATCTGGTCGATGAGTAGTTGATCCACAGTTCTCTCCAAAGTTGAACATAACAATTGAAATCAGGCTCTCGATGGAATAATCAGTGTGCCCATCTGCCCGCTGCGAATACCCGCTGCATTGCCCTCATCTGTGTCGACGTGGACCTCGTTCCGCCAGCCGGCTTTGATCCGGACCAGGATGCCGTGTAAAGTCGTTGGCCGGGGACCATCTATGTGCAAGTCCAGCAGGTCGCCATCTTTGAGCTTCAACTGCGCTGCGGTAACGTCGTTCATGTGCATGTGCCGGCGGGCGATAAACGCCCCGCCCTGTCCCTTGCCGGGCAAGTTAACCACGCCTTCCGGGCCAACCAGGGTAATCGGTTTGCACGCCGGGTCCGAACCATCGGTGGCAATCGGTAGCTTCAGGCCAAGCATCAGAGCATCGGTCTGGGCCAGCTCAACCTGGGAGAAAGGCCGGGTTGGCCCCAATACCCGCACGGTTTCAATGCAGCGCCGGCGCCCTACCACCATCACCTGCTCTTTTGCAGCGTAGTACCCCTTTTGATACAGCTCTTGGTAGCTGTTCAAGTCGTGGCCTTCGCCGAAGAGAATTTTTACATGTTCAGGGCAGAGATGAACATGGCGGACAGAGATGCCGATGGGCACCTGCAATTCCAGGTGTTCATTTCGCCGGATTGGTTGCGGCCCGGCTTCGGCTTGCTCGACGATTTCGTTCAACCGGCGCAAGACCTCTTTGGATATCCCTTCAATGTTAAAGGGTTGTCCATTTGTTTTAGGGATAGTTTGACCGATTGTTATATCCACGTCACAACCTCTTCATGCCTCTAACCGGCGTTTTGTCCCAGTTTGCGGTGCAAATTGCAATATTCCGAACCGGGTTGGGCAGATAGCTTGCATCGCTCTCCTGATTTTGTAATTGCAGCACACTGCTTCACCACCGGTGGCTCGGCCAGCGGAGGCGTCTCCGCTTCGGGTGACGACGGACTTTCAGGCAGTGGGGCAACCGTCGGCGCGGCAGGCGGCTCCAGGGCCTGGCCACGATCGACCTGGCGGATCAGGGCATTGATCTCTTCGTGTGGGCGTGGGATCACATGATGGCCATAGACTTTGCCAATCCGCATGGCTGCTGCCACCCCTGCGGCAACGGCTGCTTGCACCGCGCCAACATCTCCGACAACCTTTATAGTGATTTTGCCGCCGCCTTTGGTGTTCTCATAACCCAGCAATATGACATTGGCTGCTTTTACGGCGGCGTCGGCAGCTTCGATTGCGGGGACCAGTCCAATGGTTTCGATTAACCCGAGTGCTTTTTGCATCACATACCTCGCTGTTGCAGTTTTTGCACAACCAGCGCAATAATCTTTGCCAGCCGTGCGGGGTCGATCTCCGGCTCTGTTGTGGGCAGAGCCTCTTCTAGCTGTGGGTGGTGACTTACCGAAGGAGGTGGAAATTTGATATCGATGTGCAAAGGCCGGTGGACCACCATGCGGGCAGCGTTGGCGCCCATCATACGACAGAGAAAGGGAGCATTTGGCCCTTCGGCCTGTGAAAATTTAAAAACCAATACCGGTTGTCCAACCGGCATATGCACCTCGTGAAGAGCGACTGCCTGGGCGGAGATGCCTACTCCGATACTTAGGCGAGAGCTTTGGGCAGCCTGGTATGCCAGTGACGCCAGATCGCTGGCTTCGCAAGGTATCTGGCGGGTAGGTATACCCTCTTCCTCGGCTCCGATCTCTACCCAGCGAAAGAGCGAAGCATCGGCGCCAGGCAACAGGCTGACGTGAATACAAGGGCGCTCCATCATCTCCATGGTCAAGGTTTGCCTGCCTTTTGGCGCTCAAGATATCCCAGCACCAGCCCGGTTGCGACGGCATTCACCGGACCGAGCTTCCCCTGGATATTGGCAGTGCCAATCACGATGCCGAATTCTGCCAGCTTGTTCATCAGCATCTGGGATAGCTCGAAGTCCAGGCCGGAGCCTCCTACGATGGCGACAAAATCGATGTTGCGGATGTTTCCCAGGGGCGCCACGGTTTGCAATGCGCGCAAGGCATTGCGCATGAACACTTTGCGTTTGGCTTCCCGGCGCACTTCTCGAATGCGTTCAACGGTATGGCTGGTGGGAATAGGCACCAGTTCATCTTCGGTAACCAGGGCGACACGCCCGAACAGCCGCGGGTCTAACGGCTCTTTGAAAAAGCGGACGGTGTTGTCTTCGTTGCGGATGTGATAAAGACTTTCTACTTTTGCCAGCGGGTAGCGTTTGATCTGCTCGGCAACCTCAGAGACGATTTCTTGGGGCAAATCCAACTCGCGCTGGATGAGCATCGTCACCATGTTGCCCGCGCCGGCTAAATGGATGCTTTTGACTTCACGGTTTTTTGTCAGCAAGGCTGCGTCGGTGGAACCTGCGCCCAGGTCCAGGATCGCCAGCGGCGCATCAATGCCTGGCGTGGTCAGCGTGCCCAGGATGGCATTGTTTGCCTCTACACCGCCCAGTTCCACCGGGACCTTGATTTCCTGCTGCAGCGCCTGGGCCAGGCGTTCCATGAGCAAATGGTCCGTATTGACCATAGCGGCCAGCCCAACGGCGTTCTCCATAGAAAACTCCTGGGCCAATCCACCAGACACTTGCTGGGGAACCAGGCAGTCGACCGCCAGGATATCCCGGATTTGAATATCCTTGATCGGTTTTTCGGTGACATCGCTCATTGTCTGGCGCACGCGTTCGACCATCCCGCCTACGTTTGTGCCGGACTCGCCCTCGACGTTGCGCAAATTGCCAATGTGGTTGAGGCCATCCATAATGGCATCCGCGCCCTGGTCCATCAGGATGACCTCGGTGCGCATGTCGCCGATGAGTTTCAGGCTGCCGGCTGGAATTCTCCGGGTTTGTACTTCTCCGGCAGGGGTACGGATGACCACCGCAGAGCGCAGGCCAATCAGCGCCTTGGCTATGGGGATCACCAGCGCCGTTTCCTGCGGTGTCAGGTCGAACAGCGTGGCAATCCCGTAGGGGTTTGAAAGCTGCCGGATGACCTGGCCATTGTCGCCAACTTCTACCGCGGCCAGCATATTGAGAGGAATATGGTCGATCAACAGGACTTCATCGACAAACGGCAAAACTTTCGGCAGGCGGTTGGCGATCAAGACGCCGTCGTCCGCCTGGACAATGCCGCCCTGGATGTTGATGCCTGCTTCGAGCGCCCGATTGAGGATAGCTGCCGCGACCTCAAAATCATATTCACGTGGGATGATAACGATGACTGGCTCATCCCGGCTGACGGCCGGGATATTCTTGATGTGGACTGTCTGGCCAACCCCGATTCCAACGCCGCCGGGTGACCCCGGGTTGTGGCCAATCATGGTCGATTCAGTGATGATCGTTTCGGTGATCGTTTCCATCGCAATATCGCCGATCACGGGTGTGGCTTCGTTCAGCAAAACCTTGTCCAGATCGGAGATATTGATCCCGGCATCATCCGCAGCGACCTCAAGGGCCTGGATGATCCCTGGGATGTTGCCCAGGGTACCTTTGATCCCGGTGGTCATCACCCGGCTGATCCCCAGGAAGCGAGGCGCATACTGGTAGTCGGTGATTCTGGCAATGGCGACTTCAGTGGTCGAATTGCCGACATCAATACCTGCTATGGTGATCGTCACGATTGAATCCTCTGGTTGAAGACGCCTGTGCAGGGTTTAGCAGCGGATGGTGCTCCAACCGCTGCTAAACCCCGGCAACCGGGTTTACTCTTTGCGCAGCACGCCGCGCGCTTCGTAAACGCTGGCCGCTTCGCGCACATGGTTGGCGCAAACTTTGGCGCCGTATTTGTTCTCCAACTCATCGGCGATGGCCAGGAGCTGAGCCTTGGTCGAGCGGTTGGGGCGCAGTGCGTTGTAGATTTCTAGAACGCGCTTGTCCGGGACCTGGGTCAGCTCGCCGGCGCGGCGCATGTTGCGGGCGAGTTGTGGGCGGTTGATGCTTTCGGCGATCTGGGCCTGGTACTCCAGGGTCTGGGGAGTAATGCGGATTTCGTCCGGTTTGATGGTGCCAGATACAACCGCTTCGAGGGTGATGTCATCCAACGATTTTCCGGTGGATGTTTTCACCAGGTCTGGTCGTTTTTTCGCCAGGGGATAGTCGGTGCGGTAGTCGAGCTTTTTGCCGTTCGATGAAGCCACACTTGGGGTGTTCTTGCCGCCATTCAGCTCAGACAGAACTTCGCGCACGATTGCTGCAATCATATCTTCTTGAGACATATACCTTCTCCTCGGCCTTAGTTGAACCGCGCTTCCAGGTCAACCGGCTTTTTGTTCACATCTACGAATTCGGTCTCGCGAATATGGAACACAGCCGCGATAGCCTGGTACTTCGGTCGGGCCATCTGGTCACTGATTTGGGGCACCGGCGCAGGGGTGTCGCCTTTGCCATAGCGGGCAGCGTTGCGCCCGATGTTCCGGTAGGTTTCCAGGGTAATCACTGGTGCCTGGGGGAACAGCTCCAGGTTCTGCAGAGGGAACAGGTCACGCTGATGGATGACGGTGGTGCCACGGGATTGGACGCCAATCGCGATCCCCGATCCGCTCAACTCTGCCCCGCGCTTTCCAATGAAGGCTACATCCGAGGTGTGTGTGACCCGGATCAGGCGTGGTTTCATGCCCTCTTCTTCGATGCCGGCCATAATCTCGCGCAGCACGGCGGCATGCGGGATGCCGGTAATAGTGCGCTTCTTCAGCTTGTCGCCGAAGGCTGGCGCAAGGGCAATGACCACTTCGTTCGGAGATGTGCCCTGTTTGGCCTCACCAACTTCGCGCAGAGTCATGTCCTGCACGGCAGCCGATGCGACCGGTGCGGCGGGTGTCGCGGCCGGGACTGAACCACTGGCGACAACCTGTGCCAGGATCTCCTTGACAACATCACGTACCATTGCTTCAGTTATTTGTGCCATGGTGTCACTCCTTAAATATCCTCAGGCCGCATCGCATGCCGAATATCAGCAAGCTGTTTCCAGCGCTCGCCTTGCAGGCGGTACCCGGTGCCTGGGCCCTGGTAGTCATTCAGGTCATTGAGGGCAGCCACGACATTGAAATTCTTATCCAAAATGGCAGAGGTATGCAGATAGTCACCGGAAACGCGTTGTTTTTGGATGTTCAATACTGCATTTGCCACATCGGTGTAGCCGCGCCGGGCCAGCGCTTTGACCACATCCACGCCGGTTACACCGCGCTTCATCATTTCCTGGGCAGCCTTGGTATCCTGAACTTTGTCACGGGGGGGCATATCCTTGCTGCCGTGAGCGTAGGTGGCGGCTTCGACTTCCTCATCCGTGATGCGGGGCAGACCAAGTTCTTCGTATACTGCCTGGAGGGCCTTGGCGGCTTTGTTGCGCACCTGGATGACGTCTTCTTCCCGCACCGGGCGCAGGCCACCGTCGATTTTCAGGTCGCGCTGCAGGATCAGGAAATCATCGTAATCATCCGAATCGAAGTTGGAGCCGGCGAACATGTTGTCATAGTTGGGCACCGCGCTGTAGCCGGAGAAGATGAAATCGGTGCCGGGCAGGAACTGACCCATCAGGCGAGCAGTGCGGCGGAACGGGGAGTGCGAGAAGGTCTGGTCGTTTCCGGAGGCCACTTCCAGATCCAGGCAGGTAGTGACCAGGTTTTCGGCCAACACGGCGCGAATACCGCCGGGCACGCCGCCAGGCACGCCGATGCAGCTAATCGAGCCGTTCTGTAAACCTTGCACGCCAGCGCCCTTGGTGATCATGATGCACTTGATCTCCAGGTAGAGCATCGATTTGCCTTCGGCATAGGCCATCTGGACTTCGGAGCCGGTGCCGGAGGTATAGCGCATCTTCAGACCGCGCGAAGCGTACGCCGAGGCCAGGAAAGACTTGGACCACGGGGTGTCGTCTCCATCGACGAAAACGCGCTCTGTGCCATACACTGACACGGTTTCGGCATAGGCGGTCAGGCCGCTCATGCCAAGCTGCAGCTCGGTGGCTTCTTCCAGGGCATCCTGGCTCAATACACCGGGACGGCCAGTCTGGCCACCGACCAGCAGGGACAGGGCGTTGAATGGCCCATAATTGAAGACGCCGACCGTGGTCTCGATTTCATCGAAGCCATAGTGGGTCGCTTCGGCCGCATCGGCCGCCAACAGGACCGGGTTGTCCTGCAGGTTGGTGACGTGGGCCTGGTTGCCGGGGGTGCGGCGGGCGCGCATTTTCTGGATGCCCATCATCATTTCGACGACATTCAATTCGTCGACCACGGCGGCAATTTTGGCCGGCGTGAGGCCGGAGAATACCCGGGCCACTTCGGCACGGGGTACGTTGATGTCAACGATTTTGCGGGCAATTTCAACGCAGGGCAGCGCCATCATTTCTTCAGCCAGGTCCACGTTAATGGCGTAATTGGCGATGAACAGGTCGTTGAAATCGAACTCGGAGCGTTTCTTGCCATCCATCTCGACGATGACGCCATTTTCAACCTTGACGCTCGGCTTTGGATCGTTCGGGCTGCCCATAGCAATCAAGCCAACTTCGGGCCACTCGGTGACGAAACCGTCCTTGTTGACTTCCCGCGCGTCCAAAACCTCGAATCTTTTTTGTCGTTTAGCCATTTTGACGATCCTCCTGTTGGGAGTTGCTCTGGCCTAGATATAAGGAACGCCCAGGCTTTTCGGGAATTCACCTAAAGAGCCTAAGAGTTTGCAGCCAACTTCGCGGGCAGTCAGGATCGCCTGGCGAACTGCGCCAGCGTCACCGCTGAAGAGACCCACAACTTCGTTGGTATAGGAAAGGCCCGTCGTTGGGCCAAGATAGCCGATAAAGTCCACATCGGCAGACTTGATCGCAGCATCCACCATGATGACGCCGATGCCGGCCGGTGCGCCGACTGTCAGGCCGAAGGCGCGGCCCAGCGGAGCGCCGAAGGCCTTTTCGCAGGCATAGCTGGCGCGGGCGGTGTATTGCAGCTCGATGTGGCCGGCATCGTTGGCATATACGTCACCGAACGTGCGCGGCAAATCTTTCAACGCCACCTCGATAGCGCGGCGGGCATCTGAAACTTCTTCAGCGCCGAAGATGATCAGGCAGCCATGACCGGCGCCGCTCTTGGTATCGCGCGGCAACTGGATCGAAACGATTTCTGTGTTGGTGGCCTTGACGGCCTCATCCGCGGCCATGATCTGCGGGCCGGCGCCGGTGCGGTCGCTCAGGATGCCGATGGAGCGATACTTCTTGGGCAGGCCCATCTTTTCGTGCACCAGCGGATCGACATTGGCAATCACGATGCCAATCGTATCGCCGATAGCAGTGCCGACGAATTCAGTCATTCCAGGATGCTGGAAAGCAGTTGCAGGCGCCGCAGCACTCGCCGGGGCAGCGCTGCCATTACCGGAAACTTTTTCCATCACCTGTTGGACAATGGTATCTAAAAGTTTATCATCCATTTTTATCTCACTCCTGATTCAGGATGGTGCAAGTCGCTGCTCGCGCCCATCTTCGTGAATTCTGTTGGCTGGTTGTGTGTTGAATATTGGGTCGCCAGGAATTACGCCTTGGCCACCGGGAGCAACTTCTCGGTGTCGGTGTGCGGGCGTGGAATGACGTGAATCGACACGACTTCGCCCACCCGTTTGGCCGCCGCAGCGCCAGCATCTGTGGCTGCTTTGACCGCACCTACATCGCCGCGCACCATCACGGTTACCAGCCCGGAGCCAATTTTCTCCATGCCAACCAACGTGACGTTTGCAGCCTTTACCATTGCGTCGGCAGCCTCGATCATGGCTACCAGGCCGCGGGTTTCGATCAACCCCAATGCTTCGCCTTGCTCTTTACTCATTTTGTCTCTCCTTATCTAAATATTCTGGTTAAGTAAAAAATCTCTGAGCGTCGAGATCCCGTCACCAGTTAATGCCGATACACAAAAAATTTCCCCAGTCACACCTGCAGCAGCCAGCAGGCTGCGTGAGCGCTCAATGTCTGCCCGGGGAAGATCCACTTTGGTAACCACGCCGATGGTGTGTTGTGGAAACATGAGAAAATAGTGGGGAGGAAAGATCGTCTTCTCTTCAGTGGCATCCTGCACGACTACGACCAGTTGTGCATCGAACGAGGTGGTGAGCAGCACCCGCCGGTAATGCCCCATTTCAGAGTACTCCCCTGGCGTGTCGATCCCCCAGCCAGAGTAATCGATCATCTGGGATTTGATCGCCGAAGCCGGGTCTTTGTCCTCCAGGGCGCGCAATAAGGTCGTTTTTCCTGCGCCAACCCCACCAAAAAGCATAAAACGCCAGGGCTTCGCTTCTTGGGTGTGTTTCATCGTCTGCAGGACCACATTCTGAACAAGCATATCGATCATCACGTCCGGGTGATTGGAGCAGGATAAAAACCGAGCACGGCGTGCAAACCATCGTTGGCCGCTTCTAAAGCTCGCGTCACGCTGGATAGGCGCCCGCTGACTACCAACGTGCCGCTGAAGCGATCTAAAAAGCCGATCTCTACCTCCGCCGCTTTTAGCGCCAGATCGCCAGCGATGATCGCGCTTTCGCCGGGCGTAACAGTCATAATACCGATCGCCTCTGCATCGTTCAGGCCCACCCGGTGGCACAACGGCTTATCCGGGTTGGCGATGATGTGTGCAATGGTAACTTGCCGGCCAGGCACATATTCCTGGATGATCCGGGTGGAAACGGGCTCACGGCCGAGGGTTGGGTCACTCTCGAGATAGCTTGCCATGTCTAAAAGCATATCAGGATGAGAGGGGAACATCAATTAACAAATCGCGGGGCTGTCTATAAAATTCGATTGTGCTGTAAAGTGTTTACTAGAATGCCAGAGGTAATTGTTGATAAAAAAAGGCCACAATTGCGCTCGAATCGGAGCCTATTGGATGATGGCCTCTTTGTAAAACCGTGGAATAGTGTATGTGCAGAGGCGATTTTTTTATTGTTCGCAAGATTGCATCGTTCTATATTAGAGGTGTTATCTCTTAAGCGCGTGGCAGCGGCCTTTCAGGCCGGGATTCCGCACGTAATTCGATCTGGAAAAGGCAGGAACAGGATGATCCTTATCATTAATTGTGGTAGCTCGACCATCAAGTACCAGTTATTCACTGCCGATGTGAGCAAGGTAGTTGCCCGTGGCATCATCAGCCGGATCGGTGAAGAAGGCTCCTACTTCGATTACCAGACGGATACCCATAAAATCCACGAATTGGAAGCTGTGCCCAACCACCACCGGGCATTCGAGATTTGCATCAAATGTTTGTTGCATCCAGAGTATGGGGCGATCAGCGATATCAGCGAGATACAGGCGGTGGGCCACCGGGCCGTGCATGGCGCTGATTTATTCATCGAGTCCACCCTGATTACTGAAGATGTCATTCGCAAAATGGAAGAATGCGTTCCCCTGGCGCCGCTGCACAATCCACCCAACCTGATCGGGATTCGTGAGGCGCGCCTGCTGCTCCCTGATGTGCCTCATATTGCCGTATTCGATACAGCCTTCAACCAGACGATGCCCCCGAAAGCCTATCTATATGCGATTCCATATCATTTTTACGAAGAGCATAAAATCCGCAAATATGGTTTTCATGGCACCTCCGTGCGCTATGTCAGCCGGCAAGCGGCGAACTTTTTGCAACGCCCCATCGAAGAATTGAAAATGGTGGTTTTGCACCTGGGGAATGGCGTCACCATGACTGCGGTGGAAGGCGGTAAAGCTGTGGATACGACGATTGGTTTTGCTACTTTTTCGGGTGTAATGATGGGAACCCGCTCCGGTGACATTGATCCGGGATTGATATTTCACATGCACCGGCAACTGGGGATGACCCCCGACGAGATCGAACACGTCTTATACCGGGAGAGTGGTTTGCTGGGAGTTTCTGGCCTGAGCAATGACATGCGTGTGATCGCAGAACACGCCCGGCAGGGCAATGAGCGCTGCCAGCTTGCGATGGAGAAGTTTGCTTATATGGCAAAGAAATACCTGGGGGCTTTTGCTGCGGCCATGTCGGGTGTCAATTGCGTGGTATTTACGGCCGGGATTGGCGAGAACAGCCCGCAGATACGCTCCCTGATCTGCGAAGGCCTGGAATTTTTGGGGATCAGCCTGGATGAATCCAGGAACCAGATGGCTATCGGCGGAAAAGCCGAGGTGAATATCAGCAAGCCAGGCTCGCCTACAGCCGTGGTGGTCGTTCCTACCAACGAGGAGAAAATGATTGCCCTGGATACGCAGCAAATTTCAGGATTGAGCCAGGCATGAACCCTGAATTGACCGATATTCTGATGCGGGCTCAAAAGGTATTCAACCACGCCCCGGCGCAACTAGGCTATCGTGGACGGGTGCATGTGGGCGTGGACCTGGGCACAGCCTACACGGTGATGGTGGTTCTCGACGAACAATACCGGCCCCTGGCCGGGCGTTACCAGTTTGCACAGATTGTGCGAGATGGCCTGGTGGTGGACTTTATCGGCGCCATTCAATTGGTCAGGAAGATGAAAGCCGAGATCGAGGCCGACCTGGGTTTTACCCTGGAGCAGGCCGCCACAACGTATCCACCCGGCGTCCCGATTGCCGAAGTGAAGGCGACCCAAAATGTATTGATCGGCGCCGGGCTGGAGTGCAGCGAATTTATCGATGAGCCTTCCGGCGCCAATGCCCTGTTGCAAGTCCAGGATGGGGTTGTGGTGGATGTGGGCGGCGGGACAACAGGGATCGCGGTGGTAGAGCAGGGAAAGGTTATTTATACCGCAGACGAGCCAACCGGGGGCACTCATTTTTCCCTGGTCATCTCGGGGGCGTTGAACATACCTTTTGCCGAAGCGGAGGCTATGAAAGTTGACCCCGCCCATGCCAGGGCGGTTTACCCGCTGGTATACCCGGTCATGCAAAAGGTGGGCAGTATTGTGGCCCGCCATATCAAAAACTTCCACGTCGAGACGATCTATATGGTTGGCGGTACTTCCAGTATGATGGGCATCTCCGAAGTCATCGAAGAAATGACAGGTGTCAAGACGTTCACCCCGCCTCATCCCATGTTTGTGACACCCATTGGGGCGGCGATGTATAACCGGCAAATCAGGGAAAAGCATGGCTGAACGAGTGGTTATTATCGGCGGAGTGGCAGCGGGGATGAGTGCGGCTGCCAAAGCGCGTCGCGTTAACCACCAACTTGAGATTGTGGTTTACGAAAAATCCGGTTATGTCAGCTACGGGGCGTGTGGCTTCCCTTATTTTATCAAGGGAGATGTCTCCGGCGTTGAAAAATTGATCGCCCGATCGCCGGAGCAATTCGCCAAAGATGGCATCCAGGTGCACACACTGCATGAAGCGATTGCTATCCATCCCAACAGCCGTACCGTTGAAATCCTGGATATCCGCAACCGGCGGACGTTAACCGATCATTGGGACCAGCTCATCCTGGCGACCGGCGCGCATATCCAGCGGCCTCCTATTCCTGGCAGCACCCTGGCTGGTGTTTTTTCGTTGCGCACCGTCGAAGATGCCCTGGCCATCAAGGGCTGGCTGGAGACACAGCAGCCGCGCCAGGCTGTCATCCTCGGCGCCGGTTATATTGGACTGGAGATGGCAGAGGCGCTGCGCGCCCACGGTTTGGGGGTGACCCTTGTCGAACAGCAGACACAGGTACTGCCCGGGCTGGACGCGGATATCGCCGCGTTTGCCCAGGCGGCGTTGGAGAAAAATGGCGTCGGCGTGATGCTCAACGCAGGAGTGAATTCTTTTATCGGTGAAACCCTGGTGCGGGATATCGCCGAGCGGGTTGCCGGTATGCTGGAAGGCAGGGACGGAACATCCGGGCGCGCTGTGGCTGAGGCCAGGAACGCCCGCTTATCCGTCCGGGAGGCTGTTTTGGGCTACGGGTCATTGTCCGCAGATATTGTCATCCTGGGTATGGGAGGGCGGCCCAACGCGGCCCTGGCACGCCAGGCCGGGATTGCCCTGGGAGCAACCGGGGCGGTGGCAGTAGATGACCAGCAGCGAACGAGTATTCCTGGAATCTGGGCGGCGGGTGCGGTGGCAGAAGCTTACCACCGCCTGCTCAACCGGCCTATCTATATGCCAACCGCGCCGGTTGCCAACAAGCAAGGACGGGTAGCCGGCACCAATGCGGCCGGCGGACAGGCCGTATTCCCTGGCGTTTTGGGCACCTCGGTCGTCAAAGTATTCGATTTGACCATTGCCCAGACCGGCCTGACAGAAAAACAGGCGCTACAGGCAGGTCTGCGCGCCAACAGCGCTGCCATTACCAGTTCGTCGCGCGCCGCGTATATGCCTGGCAACGCATCACTGCATGTCAAACTCGTTTATGAGGCCAGCAGCCAGCGCCTGCTCGGCGCGCAGATGGTCGGTGATGCCAGCGTTGCCAAGCGCATCGACGTTATCTCGGCGGCTTTGCAGGCCGGTTGGAGCATCACGGAGCTGAGCGAACTGGACATGAGTTATTCTCCGCCCTACGCGCCGGTGTGGGACCCGGTGTTGACCGCGGCGAACATAGCAGACCGACAATCTGGCAAAGTACAGGGTTAAGATGTTGCGTTCTTTCAGCCAATCCACAGCTTATCGCACGCCGGGGACAATCGACCTGGTGATTTCAAACCCGGTGATCCTGCTCAATGAGATTGCCAAACGGTACGAATCCAGTGAACGCATTCTCATGGAGTATGTCGATAATGCCCTGGATGACGCCGAAATCCTGTATCGCCAGAACTACAATTCCTATCCCTATCCAATTGAGATTGACCTGACTGTCGATTTCGCCTCCAGCTCGGTTGTGATCCGAGATAATTGCCGGGGAATGCCCCGTGATGTCCTGGAGCGCATTGTCCGCAACATCGGCGAATCGGACAAGCGCGCCCTCACCTGGGTGAACGGGCGGTTTGGTTTCGGTGTTCACGCTTTTCGCGCGGCTGCCGAGAGCATATGCTTTCAAACCAAGCATGAGTTTAGCTCGCACCACGTTCTGGAATTTAACCGCGACCAGCTCAATGGGATCAAAGAAGCCCAGCGCAGCGATGAACCTTTTCCCACTTCCAGCAACACCGGTACCATTGTAACAGTGAGCAAATTCGAGCGCGATTGGTTCTCTACCGTAAGCGTCGAATCGATCAAACAGGAGATCGAGCGCCATTTCGAGCGCTTATTAAATCGCCCTGGCTTGCACATCCAGGTAGGTGAGACCGGGAAAACGCCGCTGGTCTGCCAGGCGTTCGACTATCGCGCCGTTGCCGGCCTCGAAATCCAACGCAACCTGGAACTGGCTTACCAGGGCGAGACCTATCCGATCGGACTCTACCTCAAAGTTGCCTCTGCGCCGCTGCCGGAGCGGAATGCCAGTTTTTTTGCCCGCGGCCGCCGGGTGGCGGCGGTATCGGAAATTAAATCTTTCATGCGCAGGTCCAATTATGCCACCAGCCTTTGGGGCCATCCTAACCTGGCAGGGTACCTGGAAGTGGGCGAAATGGTGCAGCCCATTCTCAATCGCGATGATTTTGTGCGCACGAAGCGCCGGCAGATCCTGTATGATGCCATCATCGCTCTGGAGCCCGATATCCGCCTGGCGCTTCAACAGATCAACCAGAGCGAGCGCCAAAATACTCTGGAACAACTGGAAGACACCCTGTACCACGCTCTGGCAGAGGCGCTGAAAACGAGAGGCAATAGTTCCTTGTCGTCGTGTGAGCCGCCAAAAATTGTTTTTACAGATGATCTGCTGGAGGGTAGCCAGCCGCGGGCTGCTTTCAAAGATGGCGTACTCAGCATCAATCTGGCGCATGCGGATCTGCAGCGGCGCCTGAGCTTAAGCCGCCATGGCATCCCACGCCTGACAGACCGCCTGAACTCCTACCTGGCAGGGACTTTGGCGACATATTTCTGTGAATGGTTGGCAGGCGAAACGCCGGAGGGCATAAGCACTGAAGACTTGCTGAATGTCCAGCTAAACACCTTTATCCAGATCGAAGAAAACCTGCGCCAGCAGCGTGGCAGGCTGGAATAAATCTCCCCCATCCGTTCAATTGAAAGAAGAACTTCTTCTTCTCAGGATTCCTCCTGCCGGTAGGCGGCCGGGGTCTTGCCTTGCAGGCGCTGGAAGTGGCGGTAGAAGTTGGTAACATTCGGGTATCCCACTTTTTCAGCAATGGCGACGATGCTCAAATCTGTGTTACGCAACAGACGTTTGGCTTCATCGATCCGCAGCGAGGTCAGATATCTTACGTAATTGACACCTAAAGTGGCCTTGAACTGTGACGCCAGATAGGACTGGCTCAAATAAACCGCCTCCGCAACTTCTTGCAGGGAAATATCCGCGCGTTGGTAATTGGCCTGGATATATTCGACCGCCTGCGAGATGGCATCTTTTTTTTGTGTCCGCACCTGCAGGACAGCCATGAACTCTGCCAGGCTATTCATCGTCCACGTGCGTACTTCTTGCATGTTTTGTTGCGAATTCAGGCTCATGACCTGGTTATGGGATATTTTTAGCACGTTGCGCTGGTCGATGCCCGAGTCGATCGCTGCCCAGCCCACCAATGTGATCAATTCAGCACAGCTATATTTAAAACCTTCGAAGTTTGTTCTAAACCGTTGCGTCAGGTAATCGACAATATCATTGGCAAGATTCATAGCTCGCTCTTGGTCATTTCTTTTGATACTGTCAATTAAATCTTGCTCGTTCTGGATGCGATATGAAGTATCGTCATTTCGATTGATGCTCAATGCCAGGGCATCGTCAATGTGAACGACGGCATTGCCTCCCTTATGGCTTTGATAGCGGCGAGCCAGGTTGGCTTCGGCATAGGAAAGAGAGAGTGCCTCCCAGTTCGGGTAAATATTGCCGATGCCGATCGTAACCGTTAGCGAAGTTTCTTTGTGGATGGCCTGCCGGATTCTGTCTGCGAGTGCAGAGAGTTGCTCTGCTGTTGACAGGCGTTGTTCGCAACTCAGGATGATAATTACCCGGCCCGGTTTGCTGTATCCGACCAGAGCATGTTGCGGCTCTGGAAGCAAATTTCGCACAATCTCTATCATCGAGAGGTAAATCTTCTGCAGTTGCGCGGCCGATTTACCCTGGGCGGCGTTTTCATAGTCATCAATTTTGGCTACAAAAACTGCCGGGTGGCTCAGACGTTTACCCAGAAACGCCAGGGATTCTTCGGTAGTAGCGCCCTCTGGATTCGTACCCCGGATCAAATTTTCGACCAGATTCGCTTCAATGACTGGTAAGGTCTTTTGCAGCGAGTCCTTGACGATCTCAATGGTTCGCAGGTTACGACGCTCTTCGTAGATTTCTTTCTGGATCTCTTCTAATAGCTCGATAAGCTTGATGGGGCGAATTGGTTTGAGCAGATAATCGCGCGCTCCCAGCTTGAGCGCCTTTTGAATGTAAGAAAACTCGTTATAGGCTGTCAACATCACAACCTTAACGTCTTGTTGTTCGGAGCGGATCACGGAGGTGGCTTGCAAACCATCCAGGTTTGGCATCTTGATATCCATCAAGATGATGTCTGGTTTATGTTGGCGCGCCATTTGCACCGCCTCTGCCCCATCTGCGGCCTCCAGAAAGGGTTGGAGTGCAACTTGGTATTGTGTCAAGATGTTGATGATCCCGGTGCGGATGACCGGCAAATCATCGGCGACCAATATTCCTGGCATCTTATGTCACCCAAATATCTTCAGGCGCTTTCACGAATCGTGTTGAATGACATGTCTTCCATGTCGATCGAATTCCTGTTTGTTTTGGAACTGCGGATAGGATAAAATATCTCCGGCAGGATGGTTTCGGGGAGATTATCTTTGCGCGAGATGCATAACAATATGCGTGTGCCTTCATCGGGCGCGCTATCTACCAGAATCGAAAAGGCCGTTTCGTATTCACCGACCAGACGCTGGATGACATTTTGTAAGCCCAGGGAGTTACCATTGCTGGCGCAACGGCCAGCATTGATGGCTTCTACAAGATCAGGCGGCATCCCTACTCCATCATCGGCAATCTCTAGTACCACGCTCGATCCCTCGGTGAAGGCGCGTACAACGACGCTAACTGTACGGCTGAGCGGTTCGGCGCCATGCAATACAGCGTTTTCGACCAGGGGTTGGAGAATCATGCATGGCACTGTAAAATGTTTGAGATCAGGATCGATCTCGACTTTGTATTCTAGGCGGTTGCCAAAGCCAATTTTTTGGATAGCCAGGTATTGTTCAACCATCTCAAACTCTTCGCCAAGCTCAACCGAGGTCGAGATGTTTCTCAGGCTGTAACGCAGCAAATCGCTTAAACTGTAAGCAATTTCTTCTGTGCGTGAGGCCTTTTCCTCCAGGGCGGTATATCCTAGCAGAGTCAGTGAATTGAACAAAAAATGTGGGTTGATCTGGGCTTTGAGGGCGCGCAACTGTGCATCTTTCAGGGCCACCTGCAAGACAGCGCGTTCCTGCGCATCTTTCAGCATTTTGGCCTGGGCGATGTTTACGGCGCTCTTTTCGATTACATAGTTTGCAGTAATGGATAGCATTTCGACAGCGGCGTAAAACCGGTCGCGGGGCAAGGGCACAATTTCACGGGCGGCTTTTTCAATCTCTACCGGAGAGAGGCCCAGGGGAACATTACGCTGGATGATCCGGTCGATAAATTCCTGTTGGGCGTCGGATGGAATTACCTGTCCGCATAAGATAGCGCCAACATATTGGCCTTCGATAATCAATGGCGCCGCCGCGTCCATCAATCCCCCAGGGCAGATGTAATCGGTGGGTCCCTGGTTGTCGATCGCTTTTCTGCCGCCTTCCGCGTCGCTCTTGAAGCAGCGCTTTACCCCTTTGTCGCTTGAACGGATTAATAGACATAACCTGCAAAAATTGCTCGTCTTGGTCACCGGGGCGCCATATTGATCGACTGTAACGGCCGCTACCCCCATTGCTTTGGCGAAGGTATCCTGGATACGTTGTAAGATGTCTAAATCGATGAATTCGATAATTCTCAGATTTGTAGATTCGGATATCATGAGACCGCCATTCCTCGCCTTACGTAGTAATATGAGTCGTGACTCCATATCTGACCGAAGGTTATTTTGTGTGGCCCTGTTTTGAGTGATGTGCAGCACTGTCCACAACAAAAGAATGATTATGTTGATTGAAAAAAAGAGGAGCAGCCTTAATGGCTGCTCCTTTCTCCGAGAAGCTGCATCTTAGTAGTGGGTAGAACAGGGGATCTGGCTCAGCCAAGAACCTGGCATCACAGTTGCGGGACAGCGCCGGATTTCAAAGTTGATTAGATATGGCTACCGGCTTCACCCTGATATCTAGTCCAATGGCACAAAAACGCCAACCAGAAAACAATTCTTACCCAATTATACACGATTAAATGATTTGGCTTTTATACTCATGTGATTATATATGGGGCGCAATGGATAACAACGTGCCGTTTGTACCGATTCTCTTGGATACATGTAATCGGCGGCATCATTCCTCGATGGACCTCAGGCTCACCGCATCAACGGCGCTAAATCCACCACCTCCCCGCCAGGGAAGTTCAGGTAAAAAGAGCTGGCGTTCTTTGGCACGGCGAATAGCCAGATCACCTGCGGGGTCGGCTCGCTGTGGCTGAGCCCGGCGCCCAGCAGGTATTTGCTGCCACTGGCGTCACTTGTCCAGGGTGAGAGCTTACCGACTGCCTTCATATCCACACCCGGCAATACGTCGACGATGACAGTCAGTACAGTCTGGTCGGGCTTCATATCTGCCGGGGTGAACATCCCCGCATAAGGCTCGCCGTATTCTACCTGGGCGATCTGGATTTTCAGCCCGCCAGTCTCGAAGGGCTTCTTCGAGCCGGGGATTACTTTGCCCGCCGGCGCAGGCGCCGTCTTTTCGGCCGCTGGGCTGGCGGGCGTGGCTGGCGAGACAGGCGACGCGCCTGCCACGTTCAGTTCGATGCGCGCCTGGTTCATCTCACCCGGCCCGAACTGGTCTTCTTTGCCGTCCTTGTTGCTGTCAAATCCATCCGTGATTTGCCCCGTCAGGCGGTTGGAATACTCGATCACGTGGGCGCCAGCCGGGAAGGCCGGCAGCGGCAGTTTCCATTCCACAAAATAATTTTCGCCTACTGCCTGCACCTTGCCCCAGTATTCCTGCAAGCCCGTGTAGGTTACACCGTCGATCACCAGGTTGGTCTCGAGCAACGCGGCGAACTGAGATGCCTGTTCACTGGTCTTCGTCTCCCAAAGGTAGATCAAGTCCACCGGCTGGTTCTCCGGCCAGTCGCGTTGCACGTCCTTGCTCACAAATAGCGGCATCCCCAGCGGTTTATCGAGCTGGCAGACGCTGTAATTATCATACGACGCCTTTAGCCCGGCTTTTTCGTTGCTCCAGGCAATGAACCCGGCATAGGTCTTGCCGGTAAAGGTAGCGTCCTGGATGGCCGAAGCCAGCGGCATCCCATTGACATACAGGCCGATCATATCTCCCGAGCGGGCCACCCGGATGTGGTTGACCTGGTCGGGTGGGAAGAGCCTGTCAGTGCTGTGGAAGTCGATGAGCGCCCGGCGGTCGTGGTCCACGGTGAGGAAAAGGGCATATTCGCCCTGGTCATTGAGCATCAGGTTGTAGAAACTATCCCCGGCATCCAGGTTCGGGCAGCCGAAGACCAGCCCAAAGGCGCCCGGCCCGGGCTGCGATTGGCGCACATCCACCTCGTAGACGGCGTTCTCGTCTGCCAACCCGTCTGAGCGCCATAGCCAGCTGCCGTCTTTTTTCATCTCCAGGTAGTATTCACCTTCGCTTGTGCCCCACGCTCCGTAATCCTCCGAGCCGGTATTGAACCTGCCGGAAGACGACAGGTCGTTCAGGCGTGGCCGCTCGCATTGGAAGGGGCCTGCCGGTGGCAGCGGCGCCAGCGGGTTTTGCTCGGCCCGGGATCCCTCGGCCTGCGAGAAGGATGTGGGGGATGGTTCTGGCGTGGTGCCAGGCGCCTCGTTGGATGCGGCGCGGGTCGTCTCAACGCTGGCGGAAACGAGCGGCTCGACGATGGGCGTTGCCGTCTTGGCTGGTTCCATCTGGCTCATCCCGCCAGCCAGCTGGCAGGCCAGAGAAATGCCAGCCCATATGACGATCACCAACACGATCTTGGGTTTATTGGGCGCGCTCATTTTGCCTCCTCCGGGGTGAAGTAAGACCTTGCGCCCCGGTCAACATTCGCTTCGGCCCAAACATAACCAGGCTCCAACCATCGATGGCGCGCAGATCGTGAGATATTGAATCAATGCGCACCAGGATAACGCCATCCAGCTTGGCGGAATGGAAGCCAGTGATCTGCCTGGCGAACAGCTTCTGCTCGTTCACAATGCTTGAATGATAACGCTGTCTGGGAGTGTGACAGATGCGGGCCAGGCGCAAGCGAATAACGCCTGGCCCAGGTGGGCTCATCTAAGAATGAGGATTGGGGAGGAATAGCTCACGTGTGTGGGTTACTCCTCCCCGGGGTTCCTTTGCCGCCGCGTTAAGCTGTTTCCATGATTGAGAATACCGGGCTGGCGCTGGCCTCACTGGGGGTTTGTACCAGGATGTGCTCATCGATATGGTGCACCAGGCTTTGCACCATACTGTTGACGCCATACAGTGCCAGGTCTACGTCGCGCAGCCCGGTGCGCCGGGCGACTTCCTCAAGGGGGCATTCGGCAAATATAAAATGTAGCTCCGGGCCGGCCTGTTCCACCGTGAGTTGTACATTCAGCGACTCGAGCAGGCAGATCAGGGCGCAGGCGCCAGGGTTCTGGTGCATGTCTGCTGGCGGATTCTCTTTGAGAAAGTTAGCCAGGGCTATACCTAACTGTTCGCCAAAATCTTTTATATTGTACATTGCCTCAGCCGGCGTTCCCCAGGAGCGGCAGTACATGGCATATTCCAGGAACATCTGGCACAAACCCACAGAAGACGCTGGCCCAATGCTGGCGATTTCGCCCCAGATGCGAAAGCCTCTCGACGGGTCGTTACAGGCGAATACGTCGCGTTGCTCCAGTTCAGTATAGTAGATATCTGAGCAAGCAATGGCATAGCGGTAAAGCCGCTTCTGTCGCGATTGTAAAGCGTGGGTGTTCATCGAAAAGCCTCCTGTGTGTGACCATAGTTGCGCAGGTGCGATGCACCTGCCACGCACGATTCGGTTGATCCATCCAGGCCGGAGGCGTATATTGGCTCTGCCCCGGTGATTGCCGGCCTCAGCAATGACATTACAGCAGAGCACATCGATATTTTTAGTTTAACGGGGGCAGGTAACAGAAACAATTGCCGGGCGGTAACAAAACGGTAACAATCACCCCCCTCAACGCGCCACGCTCTGCCGCATTGCGTCCGTCCGGCTCAGGTTTTGACAGGGGATGCTGGCGGATTCAATACGTAGCCAGCGTTGGGAATAGTCTCGATAAGACCAGGCGGCGCGGCAGCCTCCAGTTTGTTGCGCAGGCGGTAGATGAGTTGTTTGAGCATTTCGTTGCTGGCGGCGTTTGGTCCCCACACGCGCACGATCAGGGTTTCATTGGAAAGCACGCAACCCGGGTTTTGCAACAATGCCTGCAGCAGACGCGTTTCCAGACGGGTGAGATGGATGGGTGACAGGTTGCCCCAGTAAGCCTCCAGGCGTTCTACGTTCAGAGAAAGTGGACCGCTGTGCAGGATTTCCTTCGCATCGCCGCTCGTCCGGCGCAACAGCGCCCGGACGCGCGCCACGAGCTGGCGCGGGCTGAAAGGCTTGGTGATGTATTCGTCGGCGCCGGCTTCCAGCGCCGACACTACATCATCGTCAGTGTAGCGCACGGTCAGCATCAGGATGGGGATATCCGAGCCTGCACGCAGCCGCGCGCAGACCTCCAGACCGTCCATGTAGGGCAACCCCCAATCCAGAACGATCAGGTCCGGTCGGTGGCGATCGTATTGCTCCAGTGCCTCACGGCCATCGTGAGCCAGGTTCACATCGAAACCGGCGCGGCGCAGGGTGAAGGCCAACACGTCGGCCAGCGCCAGGTCGTCGTCTACGATCATGATTTTGGTCATCTTTGCCTCATGGTGCGTTTGGCCTCGTGTAGCAAAACTCAGGGTTTGGGAGGTATCAGCGGCAGGGTGAACCAGACCCTAGCTCCGCCCTGCGGGCGATTCTCTGCACCGACCTGGCCACCGTGTGCCTCCACGATGGCTTTGACTACCGGCAGCCCCAGACCGATGCCGTAGCGCGCCCCACGTAACCCGTTAAGCGTGAAGGAATGTTTGAACGGGTCGTTGGAGCGGCCCGGCGGAAAGCCCGGCCCGCAGTCGAGCACCTCGACTTCCAGTGCGCCGCTCAACCGTTTGACCGAAAGCTGGATGGTAGACTTAAACGGGCTGAACTTGCTGGCGTTATCCAGCAGGTTGACCAGCACCTGGCACAACCGGTCGGGGTCGGCCAGCACGGTGATGAACTCTTTGGGCACATTCAACACCAATTCCTGCTGGCGGCGTTTGAGCAGGGGCGACATCATCTTGATACTGCTCTTGATCACGTCTCGCACCAGTAGAGGGTGGTAGCGCAGGCGGAGGCTGTTGGCCTCGATGATGGCGCTTTCCAGCAGGTTGTCGACCATCGCCTGCAGGTGGTGGGTACTCAACCGGATGCTATTGACCATCTCGGCCAGCTCCTCGGGCGCCATGCCATCTCCTTCGTCGCTGAGCAACTCAATGGATGCGGCAATGCTGGAGAGCGGAGTGCGAAACTCGTGTGCCAGATGGGTCAGGAACTCGGCGGGCGGAGGGTTGGTGCTGCTTTCTTCGCCTTCTTGCGGGGTGCCCATCAGCCGCAGGATGTTCTTCATCTGCTGCTGGTTGGCCTGGATCATCTGGCGCAACATACGACGGAAGATTTCGATTTGTTCGGCCAGCTGGTTGATTTCCACCCAGTCGCTTTGCGCCGGGATAGGTTCTTCCAGGTTTCCCTGTCCCAGGCGCTCGGCGGCCTGAGCCAGGTCACTCAAGGGACGGGTGATGCGCCGGGTCAGCCCGGCTGCGACCAGCAAGCTGGTCAGCGCGGCCAGTATACCGACGCCCAACAGCAGAGCGCCAGCATTCATCGCACCGCGCCGGATGGCCGTATCGCGCAGGGCGGTTTCGCTCAGGGCTACCAGGCGACCCTGGCCGTCCAGCAAGGGGGCCAGGCCTGCCGAATAATCCTGTCCCTGGCTGGCGCGGCGCGTGCAACAGATAGGGTGCAGCGCCTCATTTTCCCCCACAGCCGGCTCTTCCACCGGCCAGTCGAGGGAGGCAGGCAAGCTGGCGGCGATTCGCTTGCCTGTGACGATCAGGTTTTGTTCCAGCCCGGTTTTTTGGGCAAGGATTTGCATTTCGTCGTTTTCCAGGAACTGGATGGCCAGGATGTGGCCGGGCGATTCGCCGGCACATTCCCCGGTGCGGTCGATTTCGCTGCCCGCCGCGATCAGCAGGCGGGGGGGGGCTTTCAGGGCGATGAAGTCGGCAAAGGGCAGTGGGCGTCCGGCGCGTAATTCGGCCGGGTCGGGCAGGTCGTTGCGTCCTTGCTGGATAGTCGCCTGTCCGCCAGTGACCAGCAGAATGGCATCCAGGGATGATTCCTGGCGTAGCGTTTCCAGATATGGCTGCAAAGCCTGCGCGTCGCCGGCCAGGGCCAGGCGGCACAGCGTGGGGCGTCCGGCAATGATCCGGGCCAGGCCGAGCATCCGCTGGCGTTCTGCCTCGTAGAGTGCCTGGGTGGCAAGCTGCCCATCCTGGACGCGCGATACCACCTGCTCGCGCAGTTGCAACCAGGTTGCCCCGCTGGCCAGCAGCGCGGCGAAAGTTACAGTGAGGGTGACGATGATCGCGACGCTATGGGTGAGGCGCCCGGAGATGCTGGATGAGCGAGGCAAACAACCCTGGCGCAGACGTCCGCGCAGGGTGGCGAACAAAGATACTTGCGACTCTGGCATAACGGCCCTCGACTCTCGGTGGGGGAACGGTCCATCGAACCAGATGCGTCACACCATAGATTATACCGCAGGGCGACAGGATAGGTAGATCGAGGCTCTTTGGCCATCAAGGCTTTCTATAAGTCGGGAATGAGGTTGAAAGGACACTGAACAGTTATCTTGACATAAAATTATAAACATAGTATATTAAGTGAACATTGTTCACAAAGAATATCGATGGCCTCACAAACTCCTAGCAAACGTCGTTTTGAAAAAACCCGCCGGGTCATCCTGGACGCGGCTCGCAAGATATTGATCGATGATGGGCAGGGTGGGCTTTCCATCCGCCGGCTGGCAGAACAGGTGGATTACAGCCCGGCAGCGATCTATAAGTATTTTGCCAGCAAGGAAGAGATCATCGCTGCGCTACGCCAGGAAGCCTGGCAGTTGATGGCCTCCTATGAAACAGATATTCCCTCCGACTCGTCGTTGACAGAGCAGTTCGTCCAATCTGGGCGCAGTTATGTCGATTTTGCCACGAAGTATCCCGAATACTATTTGCTGATCTTGAACAGCACAGACAGCGGCCCGGACAGCCTGGAAGCGTTCGAGCAAGACCCAAATTTTGCCGGCCTGTTGCAATCCGTCGATGCTCTGGTTGAGGCGGGCGAGTTTCAGATTCCAGGTGGATATGCGCCTTTCCACCTGGCGATGCTGAGCTGGTTTACCGTCCATGCCGTGGCGTTACTCAAGTTAACCATGATGAGCAAGTGCGCCGAAGAGTTCGACGCAGCCAGCGTCGAAGTCATGAACTTGATCAAAGACGTCTTTTCTGTTCGAAAGAGTGGCGCGTAAAGCTCTCGGATTTCCAAGACTTTTGAGCTTTAGGTCACCTAAAATAAACCGCGGTCAAAAGTTTTTCAGGTACATTGCGCGAAGAACACGTGCAATGCACCGGCCACGCAAAACGGCTTTCAGCCAAATAAGCTGTAGGGGCGGATGGCATCCGCCTGCCACGCAAAACGGTTCATACCAAATAAGGAAAAGAAAATGACACCTCATAATATCGATCATCTGCCCATATGGATCGAGGAAGCCCTCACCAGTTTAATTGGGGTGTTGGCGCTGGCGGCGGCCGGCAAGGGATTGATCACGCCGGGTTATTACCGGGGCGTGGTCGATCCACAATATATCACCGGCATGGTGACCGCCGACCTGATTTCCTTACTGTGTGTGCCTTTGTTGGCGGCTTGCATGTTCCAGGCGCGCCGCGGCAGCCTGGCTGCCCGGCTGATCTGGCTATCGTTGTTAGTTTACCTGTGCTACACCTACGCTGTCTTCGCCTTCGACCGGGTCTATACTCCCTTATTTCCGCTTTACATGGCGATTTTTGGCCTGAGCTGCTTTGCCACGACGGCCGGCCTCGGTCGCCTGGATATCCACTGGCTGGCAGAACGCCTGGACGCGATGCGCTTTCGCCGGGTCACGGCGATTTACCTGGTCTTCACTGGCCTGGTCCTCTACCTGATTGAAGCCCCAATTATCCTGGCCCGCATTCCCGGTGGGATAGACCAGGGTGGCACGCCCTTCATGGTGTTGGATATGTCCATTGTCAGCCCGGTGGCTATCCTGACCGGGGTGTGGTTGTGGCGTCGTCGCCCGTGGGGGGCGGTCCTGGCCGGGGTATTCCTGATCAAGGCGGTAACGCTGATGACCGGTTTTCTCCTGGCTGATTATTATGACTGGTATATGGGGAGATTAGCCGAGGTTGCCCCCACCATTGCCTTCACGGTTGTAAACCTGTTAGCGTACGGCTTCGTGTGGAACTATTTTTCTGCCTTGCGCAAGGCGTCTTCCAGCGGTCTGGCTCACATCCAGCAGGGTCCACAAGGCCAGGCGGCGCTATAGATCGTTCAACCGGTAACCGAGGTATCGCTCGGTGATAATGTAGCGGGGGTGGGCAGGGTCCATCTCCAGCTTAACTCGCAGGCGACGAATGACGCCTTTTACGTAGTCGTCAGCGTCCAGGTATTGGTTCCCCCAGACTGTCTGGAGGAGCATGCGGGTAGTCAGCACACGCCCCACATTGTGGGCCAGTTCGGCCAATACGGCATATTCTATCGGGCTGAGCGCAATTGGTCGACCGGCCACAGAAACCTGGCGCAGGTCGGTATCGATCTCCAATTCTCCACAGATGATGCAATTGGCACGCGGTTTGTTACCTCGCCGCAATACCGCCCGCACCCGGGCAAGCAGCTCAGCGAGGCGAAATGGTTTGACCAGGTAATCATCCGCGCCCAAATCGAGAGCAGCGACGATGTCTGCCTCGCCCCCTTTGATGCTGAGAATAATGATTGGCGTTGCAGATGCAGCGCGCACCTGGCGGCAAACTTCCAACCCGTCCACATGCGGCATCATCAGGTCGAGCAGGATCAGGTCGGGTGGGGTGCGCCTGAAATTCTCCAGCGCTTCTGCGCCGTCGGCCGCGGTGATGACTACATAGTGATGTGCGGCCAGGGCCTGTTTGATCGCGGTAAGGATGCCGGGGTCATCGTCTACAACCAGGATGGATGTGCGTCCGTAACTCATCGGAGTCGATCGTTGTTTATTGAAGTAAACCCTGCTGGATGAATACGTTTTCGTTGAGTGGGATGTTTATCGGTTCTTGATTTTCCAACGTTTCCAGGTCGACCGGGTTGGCTAAGGACGGAGGCAGGGCAACGCAAAAGACGCTTCCCCCGCCCGGGCGGCTTTCCACCCAAATGCGGCCGCCATGAGCATCTACGATGCCACGGCTGATGGCCAATCCCAATCCGCTGCCTGGTGTGTGCATTTGCCGCTCGCGATCCAGGCGGTAGAAATACTGAAAAATCTTTTCGGATTCTTCTTTGGGGATACCTGGGCCCCGATCTGCCACGCGGATGGATACCTCGCCACCGGTCGTGAGCGCTTCGATGGTAATACCTTCGCAATGCGGCGCGTATTTGTGGGCATTCTCCAGCAGGTTCCACAATACCTGGATGATACGCTCGGGATCGACGTAGACCAGGGGCAGATTGGTAGCCAGGTACTGCTTGATCAGGCAAGGGGTATTCAAACGCTCGAATTTTGCCACGGTGTCTGCAATCAGCGCCCTCAATTCGGTCCAGTCGCGATCTAGCGGCAACGCCCCTGCCTCGATCCGCGAGAGATCGAGCAATCGATCCACCAATCTCCCGAGCCGTTTTGCCTGGCCGGCGATATTCTGTAGCAGATGTCCCTGCGCTTCCGCCGACTGTTCCGCAAACTGGTCTAAGAGGCTTTCCACCGAAGTGCGAATGGCAGTCAACGGCGACCTCAGGTCATGGGAAACCATCATCAAGAAGCGGTTCTTGATCTGGTCTGCCTCGCGCAATGCCTGGGTCTCGCCCGCTGAAAGCTGGAGCTGTGCATTTTTCAGCGCCAGGCCCAACTGTTGACCAATGCTTGTGAACAACGTCAGGCTCTCGTCGGTCAGTACACGGTGTTGGCGGCTGCCAACCAGCAGGACGCCCAGCACATCACAACCTGCTGCCAGCGGGGCAATCATAAGATCGCACATGCCAATGCTATGCAGTTTCTCGGCTACCGGGCTCCACTCGTGCTTTTGTCTGCAAAGCAAGGAAGATTTGCCATTTGCGGCGTTTTCACTGGCGATCTCATACAGGTCGGTCAGGAAGGCTTCCCGCAGCCCAGAGTGGGCAGCGAGCACCGGATTGTTGGCTGGCCCTCGATCCAGCAAAATCAAGCCGCCATCCAATCCGATAATATCCACGATGCGTTCGATGATCAGATTGAGCTGTTGGGCGGGATCGTACAGCGTGTGCAGAAGCTGATTGACGGCGTTGAGCGCTTCGACATGGCGGTAATGCTGCTGGAGGGTCTGGTAGAGACGGGCGTTATCGACGGCGCTGGCGGCGTGAAAGGCGAAGGTCAGCCCCAGGCGCAGGTCATCCGGTTGCCAGTGATAAGGGGCCAAGCGCGGCACTGCAACCAGCCCGCTAATGCCGCAGGCGCTCAACAGCGGCAGCAACACCAGCGCTCGAATGCCTGGCTGCCCGGTCACTTTTGCTGGCAGGTGCAAGGCGGTGTGCACATCGTCGATGGCTACTGGCTCGCCGCTCTCGCGAAGCAGATTTACGATATTGGTCTGCTCGACGAGCGCTTTTATCACTTCGATGATATCGCCGGAATACGCCGGCGGCCTGGACCAGGCATGCAAAAATGTGATTTTGCCCGGCTCATCCAGCAGGCACACCGCTGCACTTTCTGGCCCGAGCAGGTGGGCGGCTTGTTTGGCTACCTGTGTGAGTGTCGTCTCGACGTCGAGACTGGCGCTCACCGTTCCGGCGGCGATGGCCAGGCGCTCGGCGGCAAATACCCGGCGCTTTTGCATATCGATGTGCGTTTGAAGATCGCCCTCGAAGGTAGGGATGGAGACCCATTGGCCTGAGTTGGAATGGACCAACCGCTTGCCAACCATTTTCTCCACTGCGTCGCCTGGAATAGCAGGCACAGCAATTTTAAATGGCTGCATGGGTTCTCTATTCACTGCAATGCTGTTCTTGAGATTCTCCTTGATTTCCAGGGCTGCCGCGGCGAGAATGCCGGTGAAATATGGACGGACGAGATGGTAATCGCCGCTGATATCCAGCACCCCAGCAATTTTTCCTCCGCAGGGATAGCGGATTGGCACAGTGATGCAGGTGAAGTCTTGCCAGCCTTCGCAGAAATGTTCGGGGCCAACCACTGCCACGGCATGCCCGACGACAAGCGCTGTGCCAATCCCGTTGGTGCCGGCAGTGGCTTCACTCCAATCACCGCCGGGAGCCAGGCCGATCCGTTCCATGCCACGTAGCGCTGGCCGGTCGCCGCTCACCCGCAGCAAACGACCTTTTCCATCTGCCAGACCGATGATATAACCCGAGCCAGCCAGAATCTCTGTCAGGCGGTTGATAACCGGGCATGCGGCGCGCAGGAAGGGCTCTTTGCGTATACGCAAAT
Organism: uncultured Anaerolinea sp.; assembly: GCA_964595435.1. Classification (GTDB taxonomy): domain Bacteria; phylum Chloroflexota; class Anaerolineae; order Anaerolineales; family UBA4823; genus RBG-16-57-11. The sequence goes on from CAZQQJ010000002.1 coordinate 200,744, forward strand.
CGTGCAGTTCTGCGTCGCTGGCGAACACGATCGGCACCTCGTCTCGCCCTGGCTCGATCAACGTCGCACAGCGCTGCCATGACTCTCGAATGGTCGCCCGTAGAGAATGCATCCCTCGGTGTGGGCTGTTTTTCAGAAACTCGCGGCGAATTTCGGCGACACGCGGCATGATGTCATCGATCTCGGATGGGAATGCACGAACGGGGTTGAGATGGTATAAGTGATCAGCCATGGCGACACCTTTCCTGGTAAAAAGATAGCACAGGTTTCCTTGCTTGTCTATAGAGCAAAGTTATTTTCACCAAACTTACACCTTCATAGCCTCATTTATCACTTCGTTCTCACCTAATGGTTGCTACAATAGAGATAGTATGCTCTGTTGTATGTGGCTCGCGGCGCCGCCCATGTCGCACAGGGCTGTGTAAAGTGATCTTTACCAAAATAGCTGTTCGCAGACTTTGCAGGTCTACGGGGTCGGTGAGGTCTGGATCACGCAAAATGTCTTTAACCAACAAGGAGAACGATCTATGGAAGAAAATTGGCTTGGAAAATATCTTGGCGAAGTGATCGGGACGTATCTGCTTGTGTTGTTTGGCTGTGGAGTGGTTGTCACGGCCATCCTGCTCGGCACGATTGGCGATCTGGCAAGCGCCGGCATTGGCTGGGGTCTGGCAGTTACCGTGGCGGTTTTTGCAGGCGCTTCCATGTCCGGTGCTCACTTCAATCCCAGCGTGACCCTTGCTCTGGCCATCCGCGGGCGCTTCCCCTGGAAGCATACCGCGCAATACATTATCGCCCAGATCCTGGGAGGGTTCCTGGCCGCCGCCACGCTGTTTGCCATGTATAGCGGCGTGTTTTATGATTTTGTAGCCAGCAAGGGGCTCACCATTGGCCAGCAAGGCAGCCAGATCGCGATGGCCATCTTCGTGCCTTTGACGCCTCATCCAGGCATCATAGGGATGGATGCGGCAGCCTATGCTAAGGTCACATTACTACAAGGTGCACTGGGTGAATTTCTGGCAACCTTTATCCTGATGCTGGGCATCCTGTTCCTGTTGGAAGGCCGCAGCGTCAACAATCCAGTTTCGTGGTTCTTCCCGGTGGCGTTGGGGCTGGTGGTGGTCGAGCTGGTCATCATCGAGGCGCCCGTGTCAATGTTATCGCTCAATGCAGCGCGCGATTTAGGTCCACGCATCATGGCCGCTTTGATCGGTTTTGGCAAGATGGCCTTCCCCGGGCCGCGCAACGATATTTGGGTGACGACTCTGGTGCCTGTCCTGGGCGCTCTGGCAGCTACTTACTTCTACGACTACGTGATGCTGCCTTTCTTCCCGCGCCCTGCCAAGGAAGAGCGCCTTTCTAAGAAAGTCGAAGCTGCACATCAAACAGGAGATTAGCCATGGCAAAAGTAGCGATTGTTCGTACCGGTTCATTCAAGGGGAATGCAGAATTTTTGCCCCCTAAAAAGACCTTCGTGCGTTACGAAGAGGATATTCAGCAGGTTAAGGCAAAGATTGAAGAGACGATCAACCTGGCCGTGGGCGGGATTGACAATATTATCAAGCCTGGCGAGACCGTGTTGATCAAGCCCAACCTGGCCTTCCAGGCCCCGCCCGAGTCGTATTCGGTGGTCGATCCGCGCGTGATCGAGGGCATGGTGGCTTTCTTGAAAGAGAAGTCGAAGGCCAAAGAAGTGTGGGTGGGTGATAACCCCTCCCTGGGCCAGCACGTTGGCCGCGCCCGTCCGGCATTCAAGGCTGCCGGGATGGACGAGGCAGCCAGGCGAGGCGGCGCGGACCGGGTGATCTTCTTCGACGAGGAAGAGCTGGTCGAAGTGGAGATCCCCGGCGCGAAGCTTTTCAAGAAGGCCAAAGTGTTCAAGCCCTTCCTGGACGCTGACCGGGTGATCAACTTGCCCAAGATGAAAGCCCACCTGGCCGGCACGGTCACATTGGGGTTGAAGAACTGGAACGGCGTTATCCCCAATGGGCATCCCAGCGACCAGCAGCAGGACGTACACCGCATCGACCTGGGCCAGAAATTCGCCGATCTGTATCGTTTGCGCAAGGCTGACCTGACCTTCATCGATGGCATTATCGCTATGGAGGGGCAAGGCCCACACGTTGGCACGCCGGTGGAAATGAACCTGTTCATTGCCGGCACGGATACCGTCGCCGTAGATGCAGTGGGTGCGTATGTGATGGGCTTTGAGACGATCGAGATACCGGCTGTGCGCATTGCAGCAACTCAGGGGTTGGGCGAGCGGGATGTTTCGAAGATCGAGATCGTAGGCACCCCTATGGAAGAGGTACGCAAGTTCTTCAAACGCCCGATGATCGATCCCACTGGCTTGCTACCTGGGATTGAGGTAGTCGTCCAGCAGACCTGCCCCGGCTGCTTCGCGAACGTGCGCGGCGCGCTGGATAATTTCAACGTCAGCGGGATCAGCATCGCCGATTTCAACAAACGGGTGGGCGATGTGTACATCCTGGCGGGTGGCGTGCCCGATTTCGACCCGAACCTGGTGGCGGACAAGCACCTGTTTGTGGCTGGCGATTGCTGGGCGTATTTTCCCAGCCGCGATAAGATCGAGCAGGCCAAGAAACTGGCCAAGAGCGTGACGGTCTATCCAGGTTGTGCGCCGGTCTATATCTTCGCCCAGCTCAACGGCGATTTGCAGGCCCTTTACAACCGGTCGAAGGAAGAACTGCCAACCGCAGCAGATTGATGCCTGCCTGGCGTGGGTGGTTCGAAAAGGCCAGCCACAAACGATTGGGTTTGCCACCCCGCGGGGAAGTTATTGCCTGCGTGCTGTCTCCTCGCGGGGTGGTATTTATGGTAATATTTTTAGATGATCCACGCGTACCTGCTCGATCTGGGCGTCATCCCATATAGCCCGGCCTTTAGCATTCAAGAACGCGTCTTTGCCGCATGCCAGCAAGGGCAATTGCCGCCCGTTGTGATCTTCCAGGAAAATCCCCCAGTATTCACCATCGGGCGGGCTGGCAGTCGAGCTAACATTCTTTCCAGCCCTGCCGAGCTGGAACGGCATGGCATCGAAGTGCTGGAGGTCAATCGTGGCGGCGATGTCACTTATCACGGGCCGGGGCAGTTGATTTGTTCCCCACTCCTCTACCTGGGTGACCTCGGCCTGAACGCAAACCAGTATATGCACACCCTGGAGGACGTGCTCATCACGCTGCTGGATGATTTTGGCATCCGGGCCAATAAAGACCCGGAACACCCTGGCGTTTGGGTGAACTCGGCCAAGATCGGAGCGGTGGGATTGGCTGTCAAAAAGGGATACACACTGCATGGGTTTTCCCTGAACGTCGATCTCGATCTCGCTCCGTATCAGCTTATCAACCCTTGTGGGGTACCGCAAATGCCGGTCACCAGTATGGCCCGGCAACTGGGCCGGGCGGTGACGGTGAGCGAGGTGAAACAACGCCTGGTTGAAGTTTTCCGGCTGGTGCTCCACCTGGAATTGGATGCCATCACCTGGGATAGGCTCTGTGCGCTGATTTAATATGTGTTGTCAAAGCACACAGGCCTTTGAGATCTGTGAGCTTTGCATATTGTGTATGTAGGAACTTGTAAAACCTGGGAGAAGATATCATGTTGCACAAACTTGTTGTCCCATCCACTGCCGATGGCGCTTTGAGCGTCACGGTGCTCAATTGGCTGAAGAAAGTTGGCGACCCGGTTATCCAGGGTGAAGATCTCGTCGAAGCGAAAACGGAAAAGATTACCTTGTATGTAACTGCCCCAGCGAATGGCACCCTGATTGAGATACTCGTCCCGTCTGGCGAGAAGGTCAGAGTAGGAGATGAACTGGGTTCGGTGGAAGGAAGCTGAGATGATGCAAGGGGTAACGTTGAATGAAAAAATTGCCGTTGTGACCGGAGGCGCCCAGGGGATTGGGCGGGCGCTGTGCCTGGCGCTGGCAGACGCTGGGGCAAGCATTGCCGTGGCAGATATCCAGGATGGACCTGCCCAGGAAACGGCCGGATTGATCGAGACGTCTGGTGGGCGAGCGGCTGCGTTGCACGTGGATGTGACCAATGACGGCAGCGTGCGGGAGATGATGCAGGCTTGTGTCGCCGCGTTTGGCGGAATTGACATCCTGGTCAATAACGCCGGCATTTTCCCGATCCAGGCGCTCTCTGCGATTACGCCTGCCGACTGGGATCGGGTGATGGATATCAACCTGAAGGGGACCTTCTTGTGCTCACAGGCGGCATTGGAAAGTATGCGCCAGCGCGGAGGCGGGCGGATCATTAATATCGCTTCGGTCTCCGGGCTGGTAGGTGCCGTGGGCTTTGCCCATTACGCGGCTTCCAAAGCGGGGGTGATCGGGTTTACCAAATCCCTGGCACGTGAGGTCGCTCCAATGAAGATCACCGCTAATGCCGTGGCGCCTGGGATCATCGACACCGGCACGGCCTTGCAAGTGTTCCCGTCCCAGGCTTTGGAATATTACAAAACCCAGGTGCCTCTGCGCCGCCTGGGGCATCCCGAAGACTTTACTGCCCTGGTGGTATTTCTGGCATCCCCGGCAGCGGCGTACATCACTGGTCAAACCTACACGGTAGATGGGGGATATACGATGCAATAAACGGGTATACTATAGTGTGCTGCGCGCAATGCCGCACACTATAGAGAGAAAATCTTATTGGATAATTATGGAGAAGAAGTGATGGATGAGAAGAAAGCGGCCGGCCTGCGCCGCGTTCTGAAAGAGATGCAGCGCGTGGTTGTGGCTTATTCAGGCGGCGTGGACAGCGCCCTGTTGGCCTTGATTGCAAACCAGGAGTTGGGCGCCAATGCCCTGGCGCTCACCGCGGCCTCGCCCAGCTTGCCGCGGGCGGACCTGGAAGAAGCCCGGGAGCTTGCCCGGCAGTTCGATTTTGCACATACGGTTATCGAGACCCACGAAATCGAGGATGAGAATTATCAGGCGAACACGCCGCTGCGCTGTTATTGGTGTAAGAATGAAGTGTATGGCCTGTTGGCGCGTTATGCGCAAGAACACGGTTTTGCCTGTCTGGTGGACGGCACCAATCTGGACGACATGAGCGATCACCGGCCTGGGCGACAGGCGGCCAAAGAATACGGGGTGCGTTCGCCGTTCATCGAAGCGCAGTTCAATAAACAGGATATCCGCCATCTGGCGCGCGAACTCGGCCTGCCGAATTGGGACAAGCCCGCCGCGGCTTGTTTGTCTTCACGTATACCCTACGGCACGCCGATCACCATTCAATTGCTCTCTCAGGTGGAGCAGGCTGAGGCGCTGCTGCACCGACTGGGCATTCGCCAGGCGCGCGTGCGACACCACGGCCAGGTAGCGCGGATCGAAGTGTCGCCGGAAGACTTCGAGACGGTGCTTGCGCAGCGGGAGAGCATCCTGGAATGGTTCCTGGGCCTGGGGTATGCGTTCGTGGCGCTGGATCTTGCCGGATATAAGACTGGAAGCATGAACCAACCGGTAAAGGCGAGCTATGAACCGTGACCAGTTGCGTGCCTTGTTAGAGGATGTAGCGAACCAATCGTGTTCGATCGACAAGGCGTTGGGCGTCTTGCGGGATATGCCGTATGAAGAGGCAACGGCGGCGGTGATCGACCATCATCGTTCGCTGCGCACCGGTGTGCCCGAAGTGATTTATGGGGCGGGCAAAACGCCGGAGCAAATTGCTTTGATCGTCGACCGTATGGTGGCAAGCAGCGGGCGCGCCATCGTCACGCGCGCCTCGCGTGCTGCGGTAGAAGCCGTGCAGGTAGACCATCCCCAGGCGCGCGATTACTCGGTGGCCCGCTTGATTGCGGTGGGGGATTTTCTAACGCCTGCGCCTGAGCCGTTCGTGGCAGTTGTAAGCGCGGGCACTTCGGATTTGCCGGTGGCAGAAGAGGCCGCCTTGACCGTCGAATTGCTGGGCACTCACGCCGAGCGTGTTTACGATGTGGGCGTGGCGGGCGTGCATCGCCTGCTGGATAAACGCGACATCCTGTGGAAAGCCGGTTGCGTGATCGCTGTGGCTGGCATGGAAGGCGCTTTAGCTACCGTGGTAGGCGGTCTGGTGGATTGCCCGACGATTGCCGTGCCGACCAGCATCGGCTATGGAGTGAGCTTTAACGGACTCACGGCGATGTTAGCGATGTTGAATTCGTGCGCGCCGGGGGTATCGGTGGTGAATATCGACAATGGCTTTGGCGCGGGGGTGTGCGCCCACATGATCATGAAAGGAAGAAGATGCGCATAGCTTATTTCGATAGTATCGGCGGCGCCAGCGGCGACATGCTGCTCAGCGCCTTGTTGGACGCGGGCGCTTCGGAAGCCAGGCTCCAGAATGTGATTGCCGCGCTGCATTTGCCCGGCATCTCTGTTAGCGTGGAAGGTGTGATGCGCGGGGCGCTGGCTGCCAAACACGTCACAGTAATCACACCGCACCACGAAACGGAGCGCCATGCCACTGAGCTGATTTCCATCGTTGAACAGGCTGATTTGCCTGAAGGAGTCAAAAGCCGGGCGAGGGCCACCATTCTGCGCCTGGCGCAGGTCGAAGCCAGGATTCATAACAGCACAATTGATGCGGTCCACCTGCATGAGATCGGCGGCGACGATACCCTGGTCGATATCGTGGGGGTGTTGAGCGCGCTGGATGAGCTGCAGGTTGAGCGAGTGTATGTTTCGCCGTTGCCATTGGCGCGTGGTTTTACCAAATCGATGCACGGTATGCTGCCGCTACCTGCCCCGGCCACCCTGGCGCTGTTGAAAGACGCGCCAGTGCGCTACGTGGAAAACCTGGAGGCTGAACTGGTCACGCCCACCGGCGCGGCCCTGCTCACTTCGCTGGCCGATGGCTATGGTGGTTTTCCGCCCATGCAGATCAAAGCCATCGGTGTCGGCGCTGGCGGGCGCGATCTGCCCTTCCCCAACGTGGTCCGCGCCTGGATCGGCGAGGCGCAGGCCAGCAGCAGCGAATTGGTTGTTGAGACCTTAATGCTGCTCCAAACCAATGTCGACGACCTGAACCCACAGGTATACGAACACGTCATGGATCAACTGTTCTCGGCCGGCGCACTGGATGTCACGCTGACCGCGATACAGATGAAGAAAAACCGCCCCGGGGAAATGCTGAGCGTGCTGTGCCGCCCGGCAGATGCCGACCGGCTGCAATCCATCCTGTTTGCAGAAACGATTACGCTTGGCGTGCGGCGTCTGGCGTGTGAGCGGGTAAGCCTGCCGCGCCGCATCGAATCTGTGGCGACGCCGTTCGGAGCGATTAACGTCAAGGTGGCGCGTTGGGGCGAGGTGACGCGGGTGGTGCCGGAATACGAAGACTGCCGCCGGGCGGCCGAGACGCATGGCGTTCCGCTGCTTCAGGTGATGTCCATGGCCCAGGAAGCGTACCGGCGTTCGGTAAGTTGACCCAGGTACAACTTGCGTCAGGTGGAAAATGCCCGCTTATCATTACCAATTGCTGCTCAAACATCTGCTGCACCAGGGGGTGACCTGGGCCCCGGATCAAGAGATTGTCTACCGCGCTCAGGTGCGCATTACTTACCGGACCTTTTACCGGCGTGTCCTGCAACTGGGCGGGGCGTTGCGCGCCCTGGGCGTCGAACAGGGCACACGGGTTGGCGTTATCGAATGGGACAGCCATCGCTACCTGGAAATGTATTTTGCCATCCCTGGCATCGGCGCCGTCTTACATACGATCAACCCCAGCCTGGCCCTGGAAGATTTGCTGTATACGATTTCCCATGCTGAAGACGAAGTACTGATCTTGCATGAGAATTTCATTCCGCTGGTTGATCGTATGCATGCCTCTTTGCCTACCATCCGCAAATACATCCTCATTTGCGATGGGCTGGATCGGCCGGATGTGCAATGGGTAAATGCGGAATATGAACAGCTTCTGGGTGGGACGACATCCCTCTCGGAACTGCCGGACCTCGACGAGAACACCCTTGCGACGCAATCCTATACTACTGGCACAACCGGTAAGCCCAAAGGGGTCTTTTTTACCCAACGCCAGCTTACCTTGCAGACCCTGAGCGATGCAATTGCGCTTTCTGCCCTGGGCAGTTATGGCGGAGTGGGCAAGCACGATGTGTATATGCCAATGACGCCCATGTTCCATGGGCACGCCTGGGGAATGCCCTATGTGGCGACGATGTTGGGCCTTAAGCAGGTCTTTCCGGGGAAGTACGAAATCCCGAAGCTGTTGCGTCTCGTCCACGAAGAAAAGGTGACCTTCAGCCACTGTGTCCCAACCATCCTCCAGGCGCTCGTCTCGGCCCCTCTTGCCAGGGAGATCGACTTGCAGCGATGGAAGATCATCGTGGGTGGGGCGGCGCTGCCCAGAGGCCTGGCCAGGGAGGCGGCTGACCTGGGGATCAAAGTGTATGGCGGTTACGGTCTTTCCGAAACCTGCCCGGTTTTGACCATTGCAAACCTCAAGCCTTTTATGGAAGAGTGGGAGGCCGAGAAGCAGTTGGACTGGTTGATCAAGCCGGGGTTTACCCTTCCGCTGGTGGATATGAAAGTCGTTGACGCCTCGGGGGAGGAAGTGGCGCGGGACGGCAAAGAGACGGGTGAGGTGGTAGTGCGCAGTCCCTGGTGTACACCAGCCTATTTCAAAGAAGAGGTGCGCTCGCGGGAATTGTGGGCGGGCGGCTGGCTGCACACCGGGGATGTGGCTACCATCGATGAATATGGCTATATCCAGATCGTCGACCGGCTCAAAGATGTGATCAAGAGTGGGGGAGAATGGATTGTTTCGCTCGAACTGGAAAAACTCTTGGGCCAGTGTGAAGGCGTGTTGGATGTAGCTGTGATTGGCCTGCCAGATGAGAAGTGGGGTGAGCGGCCGCTGGCTGTGGTGGCGCCGCGACCGGGTTATGAAAATAAGCTGACACCAGAGGTGCTCAAGGCGCATTTGCAGAAGTTTGTTGATACAGGGGTGCTGCCTGCCTGGGCTGTACCTGATTACTACGAATGTGTAGACGCGATCCCCAGGACCAGCGTTGGCAAGCATGACAAGAAGTTGCTGCGAAGTCGTTATACTCCCATCGTAACCATGGAAAGTGATGCCATGCAAACGCCCCAGGTCGGCGTGCGCGATCTGAATTCCGTCTCATCACTCTAGAAAACCATGCGGCGAAAGGCGCATTCTACACACATGGAGCAACCCCCCAATCGTCTCTGGATCATCGCCATATTGCTCGGCTGGGTATTCGATTTCCTGTTTTGGAGAAGGTCGGCAGGGATCAATTTTGCAGTGTGGACTGGCTTGATCCTGTTGGGCGGATTTTATTTGCTAATATCCAATGGGTTGAAACCCGCGCCCATGGCGATCTGGCTCATCGCATTGTTTGTATTCTTTGCAGTCATCACTTTTGCGCGCCGGGAACCGTTGACGCTGTTCCTCGCTTACATATTTAGCCTGGTTGCAATGGGCCTGCTGGCGGTCACCTATCTCGGCGGGCGTTGGACGCGATACAGCTTGCTGGATTACTTTAGCAAATTTCTACTTCTGCTGGGCGGTATCATCAGCCTCCCAGCAAGTTTCTTTTCCCAGGTTATCAAAACCCGGCGGGAGCGAGGTTGGACTTTCACCAAATGGCCGCTTGTACCAGTACTGCGCGGTCTGCTGATTACCATTCCGGTTGTGGCATTTTTCGCGATCCTGCTGGCATCTGCAGACCTTGTGTTCAACCAAAAAATTCGTGAATTCTTCGGGCTTTTCAGCTTCGAGAGGATCAATGAAACCATCCTCCGCCTGGTGATTGTTTTGTTTTGGGCATATTCACTGGCAGGTGCTTTTCTGCACGCGGCGTCCAAAAGCCAGGATGAAAAGCTGCTCGGCGAAGACAAACCCGTCGTCAAACCCTTCCTGGGATTTATCGAGTCGGCCACCGTGCTCGGCAGCGTCAGCATCCTCTTTCTGCTCTTTGTTATCGTCCAATTCCGGTACTTCTTCGGCGGGAACGAAAACATCGGCGTCGAAGGCTATACCTACTCCCAATATGCCCGCCAGGGGTTCAACGAGTTGTTGGCAGTTGCCTTCTTTAGCCTGCTCCTGACTCTGGGATTGACAACAGTTACCCGGCGTGAGAATCACCGGCAGAGGAACATCTACTCGGGGCTGAACATCGCCATTGCCGCTCTGGTTATGGTGATGCTGACTTCAGCCTACCAGCGCCTGGCGTTGGCTACCGACTGGCACGGTTTCTCTCGATTGCGGCTCTATCCACAGATCTTTATGGTCTGGGTGGGCATCTTGTTCGTGGCAGTGGTGCTACTTGAAGTCTTGCATCGCGAACGATATTTTGCCTTCGCCGCCGTGTTGGCTTCGATTGGCTTTGTCGTATCGCTCAGTCTGTTCAATGTAGACGCCTCGATCGTGCGGCATAACGTCCAGCGCGCCGTGCAAGGCAAACACTTCAATGTCGCCCATCTGGCATCGCTTTCCACCGACGCCGTGCCGGCCCTGGCAAATGAATTCATGGATGCATCGTTGCCAACCTCCATTCACGAAGGCATTGGCGCTGCCCTGGTTTGCTATGTGCACTCCGAGGCCATTTCGGTGGCTCCGGCCAGCGATTGGCGTTCTTTCAACCTCTCGCAATGGAATGCCAGGAAGGCGCTGGTGGGTGTGCAGGCTTATTTACCCGGCTATCGTGTTAACGACAAGGGACGGACTATCCGAGTGCGCACACCGGGCGACGTCTGGTATCCATGCAGCGATACAGAGCGATATGGAGGGATAGACCAATAGATCTGTGTTTCAGCCAGAAGTGATGGCGATATGTTGCCCAAATCCGACTCGAATGAGCCGTTTAGGGTATAATGCGAATGTATTTTGGATAAAATCTATCGCAATATGGGTCTCGAAGCGTTGCTTGCTGAGTTGGAAGCTTTTGGCCTGGAGAACGACCGCTCTCAAACCGAGCGTTCCCGGCAGATGCTCAATATCCCCCACGAAACAGGCCAGTTCCTGGAAGTGTTGGTGAGAGCCAGCGCGGCGCGGCACATTCTGGAAATTGGCATGTCCAATGGCTATTCGACGCTATGGCTGGCGCTCGCCGCCAGGGCCAACGGCGGCCAGGTGACCACCGTGGAGCAGTCGGTCTACAAGATCGGTCTGGCGAAAACCAATTTCCAGCGTGCGGGGATGGAAGCAGTTATCACCCAGGTGCATGGCAGCGCTGCTGATTTCCTGGCCGCTGCAGCATCGGAAAGTTTCGACTTCATTTTCCTTGATGCCGGGCGCAGGGAATACCCCGATTGGCTGCCTGATCTCAAGCGCGTTCTCTGCCCGGGTGGCTTGTGGGTGGTCGATAACGCCGTCTCGCACCAGCACGAGCTGGCCCCTTTCTTTGCTCTCGTCGCTGCCGATCCGGCATTTACCACCTGTACCGTGCCGGTAGGAAAAGGCGAATACCTGGCGGTAAAGTCAGCCGATGGAGGTCAGTAAGACTGGCAATGCAGCTCAAAGCGGCGTACCCCACTCCTCAACACCGGGCAGCAGCAGACGCTATTGTCGAATACTTTACCAATCATTACACCATCGACGCTGTGCTACTGGTCAATTCTTGTGCGCGTGGCAAAGCGACGCGAGACAGCTGCCTGGATATCATCCTGCTCGCCACGCCCGAACGGCTGCGCGCCCAGCGCAGTGCACTGGAGTCCGCCTGGGCCAGCTTCGAGGCGACGAACCCCACCATCGAGGCTTTGAGCAAAGCCGGCAAATACTCCGTGGTACACCCCGATTTCATTGACGGCATCTTTGCTCTGCAGGAACGCGACGAAGCCGCTGGGCCCGATGACTTTGAACTGGGTATCGGCAACTTCCTGGCCTACAGCGTCCCTTTGTGGCAAGGCAGCGATTACTACGCACAGCTCAAGCAGCAGTGGTTACCCTATTACGGTGAAGCGTTGCGCAAAAAGCGGCTGAACGAGGTGCGGCATTATTGCCTTAACAACCTGCACCACATTCCGCTATACATCGAGCGCGGGCTGTACTTCCAATCTTTCGACCGATTGTATAATGGCTACCGGGAATTTCTGCAAGCCCTGTTCATTGCCCGTCGCACTTACCCCATTGCCTATAACAAGTGGATCCGGGAGCAGGTAGAGGAAATCCTGGGGCTGCCGGAATTATATGTTCAAATGCCGCATCTTTTTGAGATCCAGCATTTTGAAAGCACGGAAATCGCCGATAAGGCAGTTGACGTGGAACGGCTATTGAATGAATACGCGCCAGCGGAACTTGAGTGAGATGTTGGGGGTATGGCTTTTGCGAAATTGATGCGGCCATCGAAGCCATCCTTGCCCGCAGTCTGCTGGCGCCTATCGATCCTTTCTGGGCAGAAGGTAATCAACTGACCTATGCCCCTGGTCCTTCACGTGGGCGAAAGCCGTCTCGAGTAATTGACTCCGGCCTGGCAATTCTCTATAATCATATCAGTAAGGCTGCTTCGTAGCTCCAAGCGGTGGGGCTATGGTTGCGTACACGATTGAAAGACTTCGTCAATAAACCAGGCAGTTAGCCAGGCACTGCAGAGTGCACCTCGGGCAAAATATGATGGCGAAAACTCAATCCAGCAAGCCAAAGAACGTGAACACGCCCGGTTCGTTCCGCCGTCTTTTGCTGTCCCTGTGTGTGCTGGCCATTGCCTCGCTGGCTTGCAGGCTGCTGGCTGCCGCCGAGAAAACGGCCACTCCGTTGCTGGCCACTGCCTCGCCAGGGACGGCTCCCCTGGCAAAAGCCACGTCTCGAAGCATGTCCAAGCCGTCGGACGCATCCCCTGTGGCAGCACCTTATCTGCCAGAGACACGGCCTGCCTCGCTCACCCCATCCCTGGCACCAACCTCGCCCAGGGTCTATCCGCTTACCTCCACCCTGCCATTGGTGCCTGCCCTGCCGGAAGAGGACACGGCGACGCCTTCGCCGCCCATTACACTCGCTCCCAGTGAAATAACCACTTCCCCACCCACTCCGCAGATGACTGCCACTCCGGTAGAAACGCTTGCCTGGACGGGCCTTGGCCCCGAAGGTGGGATTATCCTATCCCTGGCGACCGACCCAAGAGGCTCGGGCAACGCGTCAACGCCCACTACCCTGTATGCCGGCACTCGGGGCGGCGTATTCAAGACCGCCGACGGCGGCGAAAACTGGCGCTCCGCCAGCGCCGGTCTGCCCGGCCTGCCGGTTTATGCCCTGGTGATCGATCCCGTGGCGCCTACCATCCTGTATGCTGGCCTATGGAAAGGCGGTGTATTCAAAAGCACGGACGGCGGTGCCAACTGGCGAGCGGTGAACACTGGCGTAACCAACATCTATGTTCGTGCCCTGGCCATTGACCCGGTGTCGCCAGCAATTCTATATGCTGGCACAGAAGGCGGGGTGTTCAAAAGCACGGACGGCGGTCTGAGCTGGGGTGCCGCCAGTTATGGCCTGACCACGACCTATGTTTATGCTCTGGCGATTGACCCGGCAGAGCCTGCCGCCTTGTACGCGGGGACCGATGCAGGCGCATTCAAAACTGTGGATGGTGGGCAAAGCTGGGACGCGATCAACACCGGCCTGGCTGGCGGACGGGTTTCTACCCTGGCGCTTGACCCGGTGGCGACCTCTACTCTGTACGCGGGCACATCTAACGGCGTATTCAAGAGCACCGATGGCGGGGCTGGCTGGCGCTCGGCTATCTCTGGCCTGGACCAGGGCAGCGTCACTGCCCTGACTATTAACCCACGGACACCCACCACGCTGTACGCCTGGCTCCAGAACAGCGTCTTCGAGAGCACCGACGGCGGTGCGAGCTGGAGCCCCGTCTACGCCGGGGCATACAACATCTACAATCAAGGCGCTCTGGCTATCGACCCGTCCGCTCCTGCCACGCTCTATGTGGGAACGGCCGGTGATGGCGTCTTCAAGAGCACCGACGGTGGGGTGAGCTGGAGCGCGGCCAATACTGGCTTGGTGGCAAACGCGGTGCTTGCCCTGTCCATCGATCCGGACACGCCCGGTGTGTTGTATGCCGGAAGCAATGGGGGTAACCTGTACAAAAGCATGGATGGTGGTAAAAGTTGGGACGCGGCGGATAGTGGCCTGTCCACCACAGGGATCCTTGCCCTGGCCATCGACCCACTCTCGCCGGATACGCTGTTTGCTGGCACCTGGGAGGCGGGCGTCTTCAAGAGCAGCGACGGCGGGTACAGGTGGAGCGCATCCGGCAGCGGTCTCGGCGGGCGAGCATATGTCAACGTTCTTGCTATCCATCCTGACACACCCACTATGATCTACGCTGGCACCACCAGCACCGGCCTGTTCAAAAGTACCGATGGTGGGGCGAGCTGGCGTGCTGCCAACAATGGGCTGACCGCCGTGGATGTGCACACACTGGCCATCGACCCAACCCGGCCGGCTACCTTGTACGCGGGGACGAATGGCGGCCTGTTCAAAAGCACCGACGGCGGCGAGTTTTGGGTCGCTATCAGTGCTGGCCTGACGCACAGCATGGTCATTGCCCTGGCGGTCGACCCTACAAGACCGGCTACCGTTTACGCAGGCACCTTTGGCGGGGGAACTTTTAAGAGCACCGACGGCGGCGGGAACTGGCGGGCGATCAATGCCGGTCTGGCCTCCCGCGACGTTTACGCCCTGCTCGTCGACCCACGTACGCCGGCCACCCTCTACGCAGGGACCGACGGCGGGGTATTCAAGAGCACCGATGGTGGCGAGAACTGGCGGGCAGTCAACGCCGGCCTGGGGAATCTCCACGTGCGCGCCCTGGCGATGGATCCCAGGCCGCCATATGTGCTGTACGCAGGGACCGACGGCGGGGGAGTTTTTATCCTGCAGGAGCAAGATTAGGTACACCCGCCCCCCAGGGGTCTTTCAGATCCTTGGGGGGCGAGCCAAAGGAGAGACGCGCTCGTTCAGCATCGAGCGGTAACTGTTGTTGGCACTGGTAGTCGCCTCCAGCGTAGTGACCTGGGCACTGAAACTACCAGGGCGTTCCAGCGTAACCTGCGTATCGCTGCCTGATAAGGACAACGTCGCTGCCCAGTAAAGGTAAGCATGCGTCACCGCCGCTCCCGCCGGCAGCATCAACACCGCGGTGCTGCGCGCCTGCGCCATGCTGATAGTGTTATCCGCTTGCGCCTGCCCGGAGGATGGCGAAGCCGAGCGCCAGTAAACATCCGGCGCCGTATCGACCGTGTTCAGGCCGCAGGCTCCCACGCTGCCAACCACCGGCGCCGGTGTGCCGGTAGCGCAGTCGTGGCCGAGCGTGTTACCAAAAATGACAAAGCTCCCATGCTGATCGACCTGCGCCCGCATACCCGGCGCGGCGTGCGTCGGCATGTTCCTGGCTGGCCCGGCCAGCACGAGCAATAACAAACCTGCCAGGCATACCCTCGCGATTTTATTTTTCATTCTTTCACCTCGTATGTTGTGATGGACGTTGGTAAACGATGCCGGAGGGTATTAGAGCAAAATCAGTGAAGCATTGGTATTTTGGAAAGCACTGATGGCAGCGCCAACTGGCGCGCCCTAAACGCCAGTCAGACGATGGTACCAGCCGCGTCCTTAACCCTGTATATCGGGGCGGATAATAAGGGGGGCATGCTGGAGGAGATGGCACCTGATTTAGTTCCTTTCGGGGTGCTTAAGCTCTAGTGACAGGTTATAATTCAGGTAAGATGCAAACCCAACTAAAACTCTTTGAAATGCCCGCAGTGCCACCAAGTGGACAACAAATCGCCCGTTCTGGGACTTTCGTTGACAATATGGCATTGCCAGTCCACCGCTGGTATCGCTATTCAGCCGGTTTTGCCGCCCAGTGGGTCGAACAGGTATTACATGATTGGAACATAAGACCAGCGGATCTGGTTCTCGACCCATTTGCCGGCTCGGGTACAGTTCCGATTGTCTGTGACACTATGGGACTGCAGTGCACTGGCGTGGAAGCTCATCCGGCGGTGGCCCGCATCTGTAAAACCAAGCTGCTTTGGGAAACTCCAATCGAACAATTTGCTAGTTTTACCAGTCAAATGTTAGAGGAGTTGCATCACCATACTGCAAAAATCGAAAGTTATCTGGACCTAGTTCAGCGCAGCTTTGATAATGAGACTCTGTTAACACTGGATTGCCTCAAGATGGCTTGGCTATCGCTGCAAAACCAATCCAATGCATCTGAACTAAGTTGGCTGGCCCTGACTGCTATCTTGCGCCCCTCATCCAGCGCAGGGATAGCTCAATGGCAATATATCCTGCCCAACAAAACCAAGAAAAAAACCATCCCGCCGTTGGTCGCTTTCCAGAAGCAAATTGAGATGATGAAAGCCGATATCTACTGGATGCAATCTCGCGCTTAACATTCACACGCCGAGATCATCGCTGGTGATGCCCGGACACTGGCAGCATTGGTCGACAAGGCAGTAGATGCGGTAATCACATCACCGCCCTATGCCAATAATTACGATTATGCCGATGCTCTACGTTTTGAAATGACCTTCTGGGGAGAGGTCAACGGATGGGGAGACATTCACGACGCGGTGCGTAAGCATTTGATTGTCTCCTCTTCACAGCATTCATCCCGTGAGCGGTTGCAAGCTGACGACCTGTTGAAAGCCGAAGTGTTGCAGCCCATCCGAGATGAACTGCAGCAGGTTGTCCAGGAATTGGCTATTGTGCGAGAAGATCACGGAGGCAAAAAACACTATCACACCATGATTGCCGCATATTGCCGAGATATTGGCTTGGTGCTCAACCAACTGCGGAAAGTGTGCAAACCGGGAGCACACATGTGTTGGGTGATCGGCGACTCTGCGCCTTACGGCGTTTACTGTCCTATCGATCAATGGATCGGAAAGATGGCAATCGCTGCTGGGTTTGAGAACTACCATTTTGAGAAGCTGCGTGACCGTAATATCAAGTGGAAGAATCGTAAACACCGTATCCCGCTAAAAGAGGGTTTGCTTTGGATTGATGGGTAAACATGGCTGAATCGCCTGCACATCGCTTTGGACAGGTCATTGGCGAATTATTGGAGGCGGTCGTACGACCTCAACTGGAGTCTTTTTGTCAGGCGCAGGGACTCTACCTCGACCACCAAAATAAACCTCGTCCTGCCAGGCGTGGACGAAAAGTATCCTGGGAAGACCCGTATGGGAATATCCACGACTTGGACTTCGTGATCGAGCGTAAAGGCACGGATAAGAGCATCGGCCAACCTGTCGGTTTTATCGAGGTTGCTTGGCGACGATATACCAAACATTCGCGCAACAAGGCCCAAGAAATCCAGGGGGCAATCCTGCCATTAGCTGAAAAATATCGGTGGAACAATCCCTTCCTGGGCACCGTTCTGGCGGGAGTCTTCACCGAAGGTTCGCTGGAACAATTACGCTCGATGGGCTTTCATGTGTTGTACTTCCCCTATGAAACCTTGGTGACCGCTTTTCAAACCGAGGCGATCGATGTCCGCTTCGATGAGGACACCCCCGACGAAACTTTCCGCCAGACTGTTTTGCAAATCGAGCAAACCCCCGGCAAGTAATGGCTCACATCCAGGAGCACCTCATTCGCGCCAACCAGCAAGCAATCAATGAGTTCTTTGCTGCGTTAGACCGGCGTTTAGGGCGTTATATCACACAGATTATCATTATACCCTTGTACGGAAGAATCAACGAATTCATTGCCATCCAGGATGCTATTAGCTTTCTCGACCAGCATCGAATCTATGAAGGTTCTGGCGAATTCAGAAAATACGAAGTTCAGGTTGAGTTCTCCAATGGCGATAGAGTGCAGGCCTCCTTCGACTCCAAAGGACGTGTCCGAGAGTTTTTAAACTTTGTTTCGGCACAATAGAGCCGTGTCGGTTGTGCTTCTTGCCTAACTCCATCAGTTTAATCTTTGTACTATAGTAGCACGTTTCCTGGTCGACCCCAAGCATACATTAAATCGACGGTACGAAAGATTAAAAACCGCGCGCTCGATCCCCAAATATGGTTTAGAATCATCATCAGTCATAACGGAACACATTCTTTGGAGCAGGCGTCTAGAAATGGTGAGCAATCCTGGTTACACCTCAACGGATTACTTTTCACTCGAACAAGGAAAGTATCATGTTCAATAAATCGGTTATCATTTCTATCCTTGCCCTGCTGGTCCTGGCCCTTGGTGGATGTATCGTCGTGCGTTCCACCCAAGCGCCCACCCAATCTCCGCTGGATATGGCCAACCCTGCCTCTGTCTATTGTGAGCAGCAGGGTGGAAAAATCGAAATGCAGCGCGACCCGCAGGGCGGCGAATTCGGGGTCTGTGTTTTCCCCGATGGCAGCCGCTGCGAGGAGTGGGCTTATCTGCGCGGCGAGTGCACCCCCGGCGGGCAGCCTGAGCCGGTGCGGCCTACCACTTCGTCCCTCAGGCCGGCCGATGCCTCGCTCACTGACCTGGCCAACCCGGCCGGCGTTTACTGCCAGTGGATGGGCGGCAGGCTCGAACTGCGCAGCGATCCCAGCCAGGGGGACGGCCAGGCCAGGGTGTGCCTCTTCGATGATGGTAGCCAGTGCGAGGCATGGGCTTTCTTCCGGAACGAGTGCCAGCCCGCCTCGCCACAGAAGCGTAAACAGGTGCTGGGCATGCCCAACCCCGCTTCGGTGGGCTGCGAGCAGTACGGCGGGCACATCGAACTGCGCGATGACGGAAAAGGCGGCCAGCTTGGCATGTGCGTCTTCGCCGATGGCAGCCAGTGCGAGGAATGGGCGCTGTTTCGCGGCCAGTGCCAGCCGCCCGGCGGCCCGGTGCCCGGCATCGTCAACCCGGCAACCATCTTCTGCGAGCAAAACAATGGCAAACTGCAGGCCGGCGCAGATCGCCAGGGCAATCCTGTGGCGGTTTGCACCTTCGCCGACGGCAGCCAGTGCGAAGAGTGGGCCTACCTGCGCGGCGAGTGCCAACCTGGTAGCCAACCCGACCCGACGTCTACACCTACCTCACCCGTCATTGGCCTGGCCAACCCGGCCTCTGTCTTCTGCGCGCAGAACGGCGGCAGGCTCGAAATCCGCGACGGCGAAAACGGCCAGTTCGGTATGTGCCTCTTCCCGGATGGTAGCCAATGCGAAGAGTGGGCCTACCTGCGCGGCGAATGCCAACCCGGCAGCCGGTCTACTGCTCCGGCCCCGCCCGCCTTGAATATGGCCAACCCCGCCTCGCTTTTCTGTGAGCAGCAGGGTGGTAAGCTCGAAATCCGCCAGGACGCACAAGGCGGCGAGTACGGGGTGTGCATTTTTCCTGATGGCGGCCAATGCGAAGAATGGGCCTTTTTCAACGGCAAGTGCCAGCCCGGACCCACGCCCCAGGCCACGCCTGAATATACCAACGCCCTTTACGGCTACACCATAAAAATCCCCGAGGGCTGGAGGGTAGAGGAGAAAGACAGCCAGCAAATCATCCTGCGCAGCGAATTCTACGAACTGTTCCTGGGTGTGCAGCGCCCAGGCGAAGGACCGGAAACCTTCCGCAGCGGCCTGCCCGCCGGGGAGTTTGTCGATGGCGGCACATTCACCCTGCTCGGCCAGCCGCAGCCCAAGAAGTTGCTGGTGCTGGACGGCAGGACCAAGCTGGTGGATTACGGCTCCCGCCTGGAGGCTGGCCCCCTGCTGCTCTCCGCCTGGCTGGAATATCGCGGCGCCGCCGATTACGCCGCAGTCGACTTGCCGGCGGCGCTCATCGCCCAGGCCGATTCGACCCTGGCATCGTTTGCTGTAAAATAGTTTTCGTCTATGATGTGTGCGATGCGCAGCGCAGCACATATCATAGAACTACGCGAGATATTTCCGACGGATTTTGTCAAAAATCGTGCTATAATCTGGTCTTCCGCTGAATGACCCAACCCACCGACCGCGCCCGGATGCCGGGATCGACGGAGATAATCTCCGTGACTCGAGGCATTCGTGCGCGTCCGTTGTTGGCCGATGACTTTATGAAAGACAGGTAAGGATCGATGACACACAATAAGATTGCTATGGAACATGACAAGAAAATCGCCCTGGTGGCGCATGACAACAAGAAACGCGATCTGGTAGAGTGGGCCAAGTTCAACCGCGATTTACTGGCCCATCACAGGGTATATGCCACCGGCACTACCGGCACCATGCTCGAAAACGAGCTGGGCTTCCCGATCATCAAACTGCATAGCGGTCCGTTGGGCGGCGACCAGCAGATCGGCGCCAAGATCACCGAAGGAGAGATCGATTTCGTGATCTTCTTCTGGGATCCGCTCGAACCGATGCCCCATGACCCGGACGTCAAGGCGCTGCTGCGCATGGCGGTGGTGTGGAATATCCCTATCGCCTGCAACCGGGCCTCCGCCGATTTCATGATCTCCTCGCCGCTGATGGATGGCGAATACGACCGGCTGGTGCCGGATTACGATGCGTACCGCAACCGGATGCAGGGGGCGGCGAGTCCGGTGGTAGAAACCATATAGTTTCAAAAGTGTGTGCGGTGCACAGCACTACACACACTTTTATATTATAGCCGCTAACACCAGGCGCCGGGGCGCCCGATCCCAGATTACTCGAAACTGAGCACCGGGTCGATCAGCTTTTGCTGCAGCACGTCCACGTAGCCCTTATCGGTCACCGAAAAGGCGGGGATGGCGGCCAGGGTGATGAACGAGAGGAACATGAAGGCATCGGAGACGCCGCAGCCCATGCCGTTGGCCTTGGCCAGCAGCGCCTGGCGTTTCCCGGATAGAGTCCAGGCATCCAGGTCGGTGAGCAGACCCAGGATGGGCAGGGGGATTTCGTCGACTACGGCGCTGTTCTCGGCCAGGACGATGCCGCCCTGCAGCTCGACCACGCGGTTGGCGGCGAAGGCCATGTCGGCCGGGTCGACGCCCATTACCACGATGTTGTGGTGGTCGTGGCCGATGCTGGAAGCCATGGCGCCGCGCTTGAGGCCCATCCCACCCAGGAAGGCCTTGCCAATGTTGCCGGTAGCGTGGTGGCGCTCGATCACGGCGATGTGCAGCAGGTCTTGATCGACGTCACAGGCAATGTAACCGTCTTTCACTGGCAGGTCGGCCTCGCCGCCTTCGGTAATGGGCACCCAGGGCAGGGTGCGCATGATGTGCATGTGCGCCTTGCTCGCCCCGGGTTTGGCAGGGATGACCAGGTCGGAGGCCGAAACGGGGGCCTTGACGTGGAAGGTGTTGAGCAGTGAGGCGTGGTGCTGCGCCACGGGGATATCCACCACCAGGTGCCCGTCTTCGGCCACCAATTTGCCGCCAGCGACCGTCTTGAGCACCTTGAAGTTCTCCGGGCCGGAGACGATGTTGATGTCGGCGCTGCGTCCGGGGGCCAGCGAGCCGGTCTCGAAATCTTTGTGGAACGCCTGGGCCGTGTTGAGCGTGACCATTTGGGTGGCCTTGACGAAATCTACACCCAGGCTCATCGCCGTGCGCACCAGGAAGTCCATGTGCCCTTCGCCGGCCAGCATCACTGCCGTGGTGTCGTCGGTGCACAGGCTGGTCATGCGGGTGTCGATAGCGTGCTCGGTGATGGCCTTGATCAGTTCGGGCAGGGTAGGCACGATCAGGTTGTGGCGCAGTTGGGCGTTTACGCCGCTGCGCACGCGCTGCAAGATCTCCTCGGCGGCCAGCGCCTCGTGGTCGTTGGTGGTGCCCATGGCCACGAAAGCGTTCCAGGCGGGGCCGTGGGTTTCAGGGCCGTGGCCGCAGATGATCTTGTTCAACTTGTGGGTGGCATCGATGGATTGCATCAGGTCGGGCAGCCCAAAAGCCACGTACATCGAGACCACTTCGCCCAACCCCACCGCGTCGTCGCGCTGGAGAGCCTGTTCAATGATCTCGAAATTGAGGTAGCCGCCGCTGGTCTCCAGGCCGGGAGAGAAGGGCACGTGCGAAGGCACTACCCAGTGGAACTTGAGCGGAGTAGATTTGCCTTCTTCCAGGGCGGCGCTCATGGCGGTGATGCCGCCGACCACACCGATCTCATGCAGGTCGGTGAAGACGCCGGTGGTGCCGTGGGCCAGGGCCACCTCGGCAAAGCGGGTCATGCTCAGGTTGGCGCTTTCGGGGTGGATGTGCCCGTCCAGGAAGCCGGGGGTGAGGTACTGGCCCTGGGCGTCGATCACCCGGGTGCCTTCTCCAATGGTGTAATCCACATCCCCCACGGCGGCGATCTTATCTCCCGCTACCGCCACCCCTCCGGGGTAGATCTCCCCGCTGTATACGTTGACGATCTGGCCGTTGGTGATCACCAGGTCGGCGGGTTCCTTGCCAAGGGCGACGTTGTAGAGGTGTTGGTCCATTTTAGGGCTCCTTATTTAGTCGAGTAGTCTGGTAGTTTCGTAGTCTTGTAGTGCATCCGGTCGGCAATTTTGTGTGGCCGGTGCATTGCACGTGTTCTTCGTGCATCGCACCTGGGCAACTTTCAGGTTTGGGTAATGGGCGGATGAGTCATGAGTCATCAGGCGACCAGGGGTTGCGCCTCCGGAGAACTGGCGCCGAGGGGTGGCCAGGTAGAGTTAGCAGGAAGCGCCTGCAAAGCGCTTTGCATGGCGGGTATTATCCACCAAAACAGGCGTTCTTGTCAAGCGGTTGGAGGTCGATCCAGAAAAATATGATACCTGGTAAACCCTCAGGGTCCTGTGTCCTCTAAAACCTGCGCCCCATACTCGCGCGCCGCCCGCACCATGGCGTCGATGTTCTCCTCTGGCGTCTCGTAAGGCACTTCGCAGGACGAGCCGAGGGTGTAACGCCCACCGGCGGCGGCTTTGTCGATGCAGCGGCAGGCTTCGGCGTAGATTTCGTCCGGCGAGAGGCGGGCCAGGTTCCAGGTGGCCACGTTGCCCGAGATGCCCGCCCGCCCGGCGACGATCTCTTTGGCGCGGGCCAGGTCCACCTGCACGTCCAGGCTGAGGATGTCGGCGCCGATCTCCACCATGCGGTCCAACAGGCGGGTGGTGTCGTTGCAGATGTGCAGCAGGGCCAACGACCCCAGGCCCTTGATGTGGCGGATCAGTTGTTCCAGATAGTGGAATGAGAATTCCTCCACCATGCGGTTGGAGAGCATGGTGGCCATCGGTTCGTAGATGTTGACGGTCTTGACCCCGCCGCGCAGCACCTGCGCCTCGCCGAAGGCTTTGGTGGCTTCCAGCGAGAGGGCCATCAGGTCGTGCACCAGTCCCGGCCGGTCGAGCACGTCGTACAGGATTTGCTGCGGGCCGCGCAAGTTGGCGGCGAAGGACAGCGGCCCGGAAAGCCCACCGTTGATCCCCACCCGGTCGCCCAACGCCGCCACCAGGATCTGCTCGCACTCGATAATCACCGGCATGCGCCCGTCTTTGAGCGGGTCGGGAAGCTCCAGGCGGGCCAGGTCGGCAGGGGTCTGGACGACGTAATCCGCCACGTAAGTCTGCTCCCAATCGCGGATCACCGCCCGGCTGCCCATGCTTTCGGTGCCGTGACCATAGTCGGTGATCGGGCTGCAACTATCGTGGCCGTGGCGCTGCACCGAGCGGATGACCACTTCGGCCATCAATTCGGGATCCCAGGCCACGCGGGTCATGGGTTGGCGTGCCTTGACGGCGGCGTAATGGCCGATGCCCGGGGCAACGGGGACACAATCGAGGGGCTGGCCTTTGCCGGAGGCGATGAGGCGTTCGAGGGAATTCATAGGGAGGCTCCAGAGGGGTAATCAGTGCCACGATACCAGCCGACTCGAAATGGAATTCGCCAACAGTCACCTTCGCTGGGTGAGCTATTGCCGGGCGGGCTGTAGCGCGGCCCAATGATCTATCAGGCAAACTCCAGCGACGCGGCAAGGCAGCCTTCGCGCTGATAGCGCTCGAACAGGGCGCCCCAGGCGGTGGTCTCGCGCCAGCGTTGGGCGATAGCCCTGTACTTCAGCGGCCAGTAGAGATAGTCCTGCTCGACTTCGCCGATGAAGGTGGGCACAATGACGAAAGACGTGCGCATGATGGCTTTCTGGAAGACGCGCGTCGGGCCGTACCAGGACAGCCAGGCCAGGAAGCTGTGCGAGTTGTAACCCACCTTGAAGCCCCAATTCTCTGCCGAAACGTCGTCTCCAACCAGTTCGATCTGGCGCGGGGCGCCGGTGCCCAGCCCGGCATCGTGCGCCAGGCGGATGTAGCGGATGGCCAGCGGGTCGAAGCCCATCAGCTTTGCCGCCACGGCGTCGATGGCCACCTGGTCGGCCGAGGCCAGGATGACGTTCTTGACCAGCGGCTGCACCATGCGCGGCCCGGCACCATTCCCGGCAGTAGTGCCGTCCATCAGAGCGAACAGGCCGGGGTGGATCTCCTTCTGGATGGCGAGCAGATCGACCAGGGTCTCGTGGATCCAGGTGTGGGTGTAGTGGCGGAACTTGCTGAGCAGCCCGCCAAAGGCGTTCTTCATCGCCCCTGTGGTGGTAGTGTACATGTGGGTCTTGACCGTGGGCAGGTGGACGATGTTCTTGCCAAAGAAGAAGTCCGGGATGCGGATGCCTTCCGGGTAGATGTGGTCCAGGGCCAGCATACGCGCCTGCGGCTTATATTCGATCCAGGTCATGTCCTCCGGGCGGAAGTTGTAGCGCACCGGCACCTGGTGGCCGCGGAAGATGGGCACGTAACCGTTCAGGTCCTCGCCCTTGAAGGCGTTGGTCACCACGGTCTGGTTCTGCACGCAGACCAGGTCGTTCAGCCCGGCCCGGCGCAGCGCCAGGATCGTGCCTTCGAGCTGCCAGGGAGTGGTGTTGGCAGCCGGCATAGGGAAATGCCAGGTGATATTGTCCTTGAGAATGGTGGTTGCGCCGGGGTCGAGCGCCTGGCGCCCGCCGGCCAGCTCGAACAGGCGCTGGTAATCGTCGAGCACTGTTTCGGGTTGGGTATACAGCACGGCAACCGTAGATTTTTGGGTCATGGGTACCTCGTTAAGGAAAACGGCCTCATTTCAGCAACGCCCTGATCTGCGCCAGGGAGTCGTCCAGGGCGCCCACTTCGGCGAATTCGGGCGAGGCAACGAAGGGCAGGTCGGGCAGGCCGCGCTGGCGCAGCTCTTCCTGCAGGATTTCGCAGTAGTTACCCTTGCCAGGCAGGTATTCCGACTCGGGTACGTACCAGGCCATGCCGCCCCACAGGGTGTCGCCCTTGGGTCGCGGCGTGCGGTTCAGGCCGCACACCGGGCTGCCGTCCATCATCACAAAGCCCAGCACCTGGTAGCCGCATTGCAGGTAATTCTGAGCCTGGTCGACCACCGTCTCGGCTAGGCGCTGGCAGTGGCGGCGAAACATGGGGTTGTTGTACTGGTCTTTGACCGCCCCCCAGCGCATATTGCCCAGGTAGGTCATTTCCGGGCAGGGCATCTGGTAGATGCCCACGCCGTGCTCCAGCAGCAATTCGACCAGCGGCCGGATTGCGCCGGGGAAGCCGGCGATGCCGCGCACTTTGGCGTTCTGGTTCAGGCAGCAGTGGCTGAGGAAGATGACTTTGCCGCTGCGGTTGTCGTGGACGGAGGGGTGTTCCATAAAAGGCTCCTTGGTGGTGTGTGGTCAGTTGCTTGATTTTACCGCAACATTGATGAAAAGCCGCCCGCTCTTCGTAGACCACAAACAGGTTTTATTACCGAACCGGGTTTGTTTACAAACCTTAACATCCGGTTTACAAATCGATAAAAGTAAGCAAATATAATTGCACAGGCTGTCAACTGGCAGTTTCGGATGGTTCGCTTGGCTAAAAACGACGCACTCAAAGACCGGCTCGACGAATTGTTCTCGGAAGTATTTATCCCTGAGCAGCCTGTTCGCCTGGCAGAAGGTCTCGCGCTGGCGCAGCAGCGAGATTCCAGGATCGCCGAGAGTACCACCGTAGGCGACTTACCGCTGCAAAGTTTCCGCGTGGAGGTCAATTCGGAAGCAGTACTGGTGGATCACGCTCTTCGTTACAATCCAGACCTGGCGGGGGTGATGGTCTATAGCGAGGATAGCGTGTTGGGGGTAATCTCGCGGCGAAAATTTTACGAGCAATTGGGCAAGCAATTCGGCGTTGCGATCTACCTGAATCGCCCGATCTATGTGATGCTGGATGCTCTCGATGCAAAAACGCTGGCTGTCCCGCCCAGCCATTCGATAGCTGAGACAGTCCGCCTGGCGCTGGCCCGGCCGGCCGACCAGGTTTACGAGCCAGTACTGGTTCATTTCGACAGGGAAGAATGTTTTATCCTGGACATCTATACGCTGCTGCTGGCGCAAACCCGGTTATTGACTGCGCTCCAGCAACAGGTGATTAAGGACAACGAGGAGCTGGAACAGCGCGTCAAAGAGCGAGCAGTGGAACTGCTATTGGTCAATTCTCAACTGGAGAAGGAGATTGCTGAAAAGCGCCGGGCCGAGGAAAAGCTGCACATACGCCTGGAATACGAAAAGACCTTGAACCTGTGCGCGGCGGTGCTGCTGACCGGAGGAGAAAGCCACGGGATCATTCAGAAAACACTGGCGTATTTGATCGAGGCGGCCGGCACAAGCCGCGTCTTTGTGCTGGAAAACGTCGAAATCGAAGGCGCGGGGTCATGTCTGAAGCTGCGCAATCAGGTGAACGCGCCGCAGTTTCTACCCATTTCCGATGAACAGGGCGTCTTCCCACAGCATTTGTTTGGAGATTGGATCCAGAAACTGTGGAATGGCAGGCGGGTGATCGGGCATGTCGATCAGGTGGATGCGCAGGAACGCGAGTTGTTACGGGAGTTGGGGATCGTCTCGATCCTGCTGATCCCCATCGGCGAGCCGGGCAATTGGGCCGGTGTGGTCGGTTTTGGCGAGGCCGAAACCCGGCGGGCGTGGGACGAAGACGACATCCAGCTTCTATATACGGTGGCGCAGATGCTGTACGCCTATCTCGAACGGCGGCGAAAGGCGCTGGAGCTGGCGCAGGCGCGTGACGAGGCCCTGCAGGCAAGCCAGTTCAAGAGCGAACTGCTGGCCAGGGTCAGCCACGAATTGCGCACTCCGCTGGGGGCCGTGTTAGGGTATGCGCAATTGCTGTACTACGATTCGTATGGGAAATTGACCCCTGAACAAAAGTCTGCTGCCGAGGTAGTCATTAGCAGTACGAAGTATCTGGCTACGCTGGTGAACGGAATTTTGGACCAGGCGCAACTGGATAGCGGCCAGTTGACTTTGCACAAGGCGCCGTTCAGCGTCCAGCAAATGGCGGCAGAGGTGGAGACGCGCATCCGGGTGCTGGCGGAGAGTAAGGGCCTGGAATTCGTGGTGAACTTCGCCGCGGATACGCCCGAAGAATTCAGTGGGGACCGGGTGCGCATCGAGCAGGTGCTCACCAACCTGCTGGGCAATGCGGTCAAATTTACCGATGCAGGAATGGTCAAAATGCAATTTGGGCTTGCACAAGATGGGCGCCTGTCGGTTGAAATCTCCGATACCGGGTCGGGGATTCCCGAAGAGGCGCAGGCGCGCATTTTCGAGCCGTTTACCCAGGCGGACGGCTCCCTGACGCGCCGCAACAGCGGCACCGGACTCGGTTTGTCGATATCGAAACAACTGGTCGAAATGATGGCCGGCCAGATCAAACTCAAGAGTGAAAACGGAAAGGGCAGCACGTTTACGGTATTGCTGCCCATCCAATGAGAGGTTTCCCGTGGAAAAATCTTTTGCGCTAATCGTCGAAGATAACCCCCTGTTGTCGAATATGTTTTCGCGCGCCCTGCGCGATATCGATTATGAAACGCTGGTGATCCAGGATGGACGCCAGGCGCTGGAGTGGCTGTTGCAAGATACACCTGATCTACTGCTCCTGGATATGCATTTGCCCTATGTTTCGGGCAAACAAATCCTGGAGAAAATCTGGGATGATCATCGCTTTGCAGACACTTATATCGCCATTATTACCGCCGATGCGCGCATGGGGGAGATGATGGCCGATAAAGCCAGCTTTTTGTTCAACAAACCCATCGACATCCCGCAGTTTCAACAGTTTGCCGAACGGTTGAAAAATAAGAGACAATAGGGTGCTCTACTGACCGTCGAAGCGAAAAACCGACAACTGACGCTGGTCGCCGAAGTAGACCGCAACGATATCTCCATCGGCAGCTACTGCTCAATCTGATTGGGTAACAGCTTGCCTTCTGACCACCACATCTACATCCCCCTCGCCCTTCACCTCTATCCCATACACCTCCTCCGCTGCTGGCTCCCAGGCGCAAGGCTGGCCATCCACCTGTACGTCCGCCGGAGCGCAAGGCAGCGCCAGGTAAATGCGCCCGCGCCAGTTGCCAGGGCGGTACAGCGCCAGCGAGAGTCTGTTCTGCTGCGGCAGCCACTTCCAGCCGCTCACTTCCAGCCCCTGCGAGATGTGCAGGTCACTGCCCAGGTACTGCGGCTCGCCGGGCAGGGCGCGGCGCAAGGTTAACACCGCCACGCCGTGCGGCGGCAGCTCGCCCAGGTCCAGCGCCCCGCCGGAAAATCGTCGCGGCGCCCCCGCATCTTCATCCCAAAAACGACGGACCCAGTAATCCCCCTGCGGCAGATCAAACTCGGCCAGGCGCAGGGTGGCGAGTTGAGGATTATCTTGCCAGTTAATCAATGCCAGCAGATGCCAGTTACCAGCCGCCCCGGACAGGTCCAGGCGCAGGCGGCTGGGGCGGGAAGATTCGAACCAGTCCAGGACGCGTGGCGCCTGGCCGATGGGCGGGAGGATGGCGCGTAAGATGTCCAGGCGTTCGGGTGGCACCTGCGGCAGGTCGTCGGAGAACAGCGCCAGCCCGCCGCTGAAGGCGATGGCAGTGGCCAGGGTTTGCACCTCGGCCAGGGTCAGCTCGGTGGATGGGCGCAGCAGCAGGCAATCAGGGTCGTTCAACCACCAGCGATTGTGCATCCCGGAGCGCGTCAGGGTGTTGTGCACCGCGTTGCGCACCGAAGGAATGCCGGGTTCCTGATCGTAGCGCCAGCCGATGCCAAAGAAGCGCGCCGGCCAACGCACGTCTACATCTGGGCCGATGCGCATGGCGTCGACCAGCCCCAGGGCGGAGCCAAGAGGGCAGCCACAGCCGAGCAGGAAGGTGTTTTCGCCTGCCTCCTGGCGTACCAGCTCCAGGGCGCGGCGCAGGATTTGCGCCCGGCTGAGCGATAGGTCGTGCCGCCGCCCGGCCAGCGCCCCGGCGTAGAGGAAATCCAGCTTCAAGTAAGGGAAGCCCCACTCGTGCACAGCGGTGCGGATCACCCGCTGCACGTAATCCAACGCCCCGGGATGCGAAAGGTCGAGGGCGGTGGTGAAAGTATTCCAGATGAACCCGGCGTTGACCGGGCGGTTGAGTTGCCCGCGCAGCAGCCAGTCAGGGTGTTCGCGGTATAGCCGCGAGTGGCGTTGCAGGATGAATGGCGCCAGCCACAACCCGGGGATGAAATCGGCGGCGCGGATTTCGCGCACCAGTGGGGCCAAACCATCTGGAAAGGAAGGGGCAAAATCGAGCCAGTCGCCCGGGCAGGCCTCGAAACCGTCGTCGATCTGCACCAGGTCGAGCGGCAGTCCAGGGCGCATGGCGCTGAGCGCCGCCAGGTTGCGGCGCACGTCCCCGGCGCTGACCCGGGTGAAGAAGTGGTACCAGGTACACCAGCCGGTGAGCGGTTCGACGGCCTGGCGTTCGGCGACGCCCGCCTCTAATCCGGCTGGGGCAACTGCCGTGGTACCCGGCGGGCGCCGCCCGCCGGGGAGCAGGTCGTTCTGCCGGGCGACGGCCTGGTAGTAAACGCCCAACGGATCGGGCTGGTCGACGTCCAGGAAATGCAGGCAGGCCCAGTCGGTGGACTGGCTGGCACCGGGGTCGAGGCGGGTATCGTCGCCATTGGCCCACAACTGCAGCGTGGATTCGTGGGTTGCCAGGTGCGCTTCCAGCGAGCCGAAATGCTGGCACTGTGAGAGGAAGCCGGCCAATAAGGCGACACGGCTGCGGCGATCGCCCATCACACCGAACATATCGGCGGCGAAATGGCCGCGACGGGTTGGGCCGGGCGTGCCGGGGTTGAGGCGCATCGGGCGGGTGAGGAAGCCCAGGCGCACACCCCGGAAGCGGTCGCCAGGGCCATACGTACCGGTATAATCCCAGGAGCCCCAACCGTTGGAGAAGAAGGCCGGCGCCTCTAACCCGGCAAAGCGCGCTTCCAGCAGGGTCAAGCGGCCCAGGTAAATGGGCTGCATCCCGCGGTTTGCCAGGTTCAAGCGCCACAGGAAGAGCGGTTCATTTGCGGCCAGGGCGAAATGCAGCGTGCAGGTCAGTTCATCTTCTGAGACGGGAAAATCCACTCGCAAAGCCTGCAACGGGCCATGCGGCGAGGGCAGCACCTGTTGTGGCCCGGAAAGCTGGGCGGCACGCCAATCGGTCAGCGCGGCACGGCTCTCCCCGCTATGAGCGCGGTAAGCAGCGCGCAGACGGGCGGCGCGTACCACCAGGCTCTCTGCTCGAGTGGGTTCCAGGTTCCAGGCGCCGCGGGCCAGGTCCAGTTCGAAGGTCAAAAATGGGCTGGAGAGAGCTGCTCTCGAAGCATTAATCGCCATAAAACCTTCTTTACACCTCTCCGAGAGAGGGGATGTATGTCAAACACGATGCCTCTGATTTTATCGTTGCATCAGCCATACGCCTGGTTCAAGCGCCATTCACCTGCATGGCGTCTTCCAGCGCGGCAGGGTCTTCCAGAGGCTCAACGTGTGTGAAGACGGCAAGGTGGGGTTCCTTTTGATGGATCTCGGCCTCGATCTTCTCAGCCAAATCGTGGGCATGGCGCACACTCCACTCGCCAGGCACCAGGATGTGCATGGAAACAAAGCCGCGCGCCGCGGCGGTGCGCGTGCGTAGGGCGTGGAATTGCATACCTTGCGCGGCATAGGATTGCAAAATTCCCTGGATGTTACGGATGTTCTCCTCAGGAAGCGAAACGTCCATCAGGCCGAGTGCCGAGCGGCGTAGCAGCCCGACGCCGGTGAACAGGATATTGGCTGCTACGAGCAGAGCGATGAAGGGATCCAGCCTCTCCCAACCGGTCAGGCTCACCAGGATAACGCCAGCGATTACCCCGCCTGTAGTGACTACATCGGTCATCAGGTGGCGAGAGTCGGCCTCCAGGGTAATCGATCCATGCCGTCTGGCAGCCTGCATCAAGGTACGCGCCACGCCTAGATTGATCAGCGAAGCCGCGACCGAAACAGCCAGGCCCAGCCCAACCTGTTCGATGGGCTCGGGCTGGATCAGGCGAGGGATCGCTGTCGCAGCGATGCTGCCCGCCGCCAATAATATCATGCCGCCTTCGAAGCCGCTGGAGAAAAACTCAACCTTCGAATAACCGTAGGCAAACTCATCATCCGCCGGTCGAGCAGCAATACTGAGCGCCAGCAGAGCTACCAATGCAGTTACCAGGTTGACCAGCGATTCGATAGCGTCGGAGAGCAAGCCTACCGAGTTGGTCAAATAATATGCCCCCAGCTTCATGCCGATGGTCAGGATTGCCGCGGCGATGGAGATGTAAGCATATCGCCTCAGGTCGACGGACGGTGCATGGTCGGGGGGTGTATTGTGGACTATGGTCATTTTGATTCTCAATAACAGCCGAAAGAGTCGGCTTCGAACTTTGCGAGCAGATCGTCCATGTCGGCCAGACGCTGCGCAGCGATGGTTTTGGCTTTCTCCAGGTGGAGCTGGCCGGGCAATTTTTCCCGGCGCTGGGCGATGACTTTGCGAGCTTTACGCAGCTCGCGGGGATTCTTGGAAAAATCGCGTAGCACGCCTACCACACCCAGAAAATCGAGGATATCTGCATCGCGCAGCAGGATCGATTCCGGGCTGCGCCCGGCCTCGCCGGCGGTGTGGTGCAGGGCAATGCATTCCAGCACCCGCTCTTGCAACGCCAACGGGTACCCCCGCTCGCAGAGAAAAGTTTCCACCACCTGCAGCGAGCGCTCGGTGTGGTCCACGTCTTTCTGCGCCCAGGGAGCATAGGCGCCCCAGTCGTGCAGGTGGGCCGCCAACCAGACCGCGTCTGCATCGTAGGTCTGCCCATCGCCGATAAGGGCGACAAGCTGCAGCAGGCGCCGGGTATGGTTGATGCCCCAGGCGCCACCATATTCTTCTGTCAGGCGAACGATTTCTTCCTGGTCGATGTTCATAGTTCTTACTCCAATGTGAAATAAAACTTTGCTCCTCGATCCACTTCCGCCTCGGCCCACGCCCGCCCGCCGTGGCGGCGAACGATGCGCTGCACGGTGGCCAGGCCGATGCCCATCCCTTCGAACTCGTCCACGCGGTGCAGGCGCTGGAAGGCGCCAAACAGCTTGTGCGCATAGATCATATCGAACCCCACACCGTTATCGCACACGCAATACACCCTTTCGCCCTGGCGTTGCTCCACCTTGAATTCGATGCGTGCCCGCTCCTGCCGGGAGGTGAACTTCCATGCGTTGCCGAGCAGGTTCTCCAGCACCACGCGTATCAGTTGTGCATCCCCCTGGGCGGTGACATTTTCGGCAATGACCCACTCCACCTGGCGGCCTGGGTCGCCTTGCTGTAATTCGCCGGCGATCATGCGCACAAAGGCGCTTAGATCGATTTCCTGGCGGCGCATCTCAGTGCGCGTCATGCGTGACAGGCTCAACAGAGCGTCGATCAGGCGGCTCATATTTTGGCTGGCGGTGCGCACTCGCTCTAACAACAACTGGCCTTCTGCATCCAGTCCTCCGGCATATTCTTCGATCACCAGGCGCGAATAGCCATCGATGGCTCGCAACGGGGCGCGCAAATCGTGCGAAACCGAGTAGGCGAACGCCTCCAGTTCCTTGTTGGCCATCTCCAATTGCCCGGTGCGCTCGATCACGCGTTGCTCCAGTTCGGCGTTTAGCTTGCGCACCTGAGTTTCACTTTGCCGCAGGGCCTGCTCCGCCTGTTTGCGCTCGGTGATTTCGGTGGTCATCCCGCAAACCCCACGGATACTGCCGTCCTCGCTGCGCACTGGAAATTTGATCGAGAGAAAGAAGCGGCGACCACCGGCGGCATCCAGATATTCCTCTCGTTCCAGTACGTCGCCTGTTTCGATCACCTCCAGGTCGTTGGCACGAAACTGTTCGCTCACCGGCCCGGGGAATAGCACTTCGTCGGTTTTGCCGATCACCTCTTCGCGCTTCAAGCCGGTCACTTCTTCCCAGCGGCGATTGACCAGCTCATAGCGCCCCTCGCAATCTTTGACGAAGATCAGCGCCCCGCTGTTTTCGATCAAATCGCTCAGAAAACGACGGCTCTGGCGCAAGGCCTCGTCGGTGCGCTTTCGCTCGGTGATGTCAGTGCTCACTCCCAGGGCGGCGACCATCTTGCCTTTGTCGTCCATCAGCGGGTAGGTAGTAAACATGGCCGGGAATTTCTCTCCGGAGCGGCGCACCAGGGTGGTCTCGCCGGCGAAAGCCGTCTTGCTCTCGCGCATGAGTTGGTGCGCTTCGGGAAAGCGGGCCGCGTCTTCGGGCAGGTGAAGTACCGATACTTTATGGCCGACCATCTCGTCTCGCGTGTAACCGAAGATTTGCTCGGCGCCTGGGCTAAATTCAAGCACGGTGGGCTCAGGGTCCCGGGCATCGGTGATGATGAATGAAATATCCTTGGCGGCGTCGAAGATGGCGCGCAGCCTGCGTTCGCTCTTTTCCAGGTTGGCCAGCGCATCTTCCATATCTTTGGTGCGTTGGTAAACGCGTTCCTGGAGGGTGCGGTTAAAGGCCACCAACGCCCCCACAACCAACAAAGCCGCGGCGGCCACCAGGATCAGGTAAGGAACCAAATCTTCCAGGCTGTTGGTCTGCGAAGTGCCAAACCAGCGCCGGTAAATCTCCCGGTAATCGACTTCACTGATGCGCGAAAAGCCATCTTGCACCAGGTTGAGCAAGGCGGTATCGCCTTTTTTCACTGCCCGGTGGAATTCTCCGCTGTACAATGGGGCCGAGTAATTGAACTGGTCCTGGATTCCATATTTATACAGGTAATAGAGCCCCGGCGGCTGGTCGATGACGAAGATGATCACTTCCTTGCGGGCGGCAGCCTGAACGATGGCCTCGTAGCTGTCGTAATAAACCAGGTCAGTGACACCCTTGCTCAACAAATAATCCGCATTGGCGTCGCCGGCTTTTACTGCCACGCGAAAACCGCTCAAATCGTTTGCATTGGCAATGCCGGAAATGTTTTTCTGGAAGAAAATAGGCACGTCGATGCGAACGTAGGCATCGGTAAAATCCAAAAACCGGGCGCGTTCCTCAGTATAGAAAATTGTGTCGATCACGTCGAATTCCCCGGCTTTCATCCGTTCCAACGCCTCTCCCCAGGGCAGCGCCACGATCGTCACCTTTACGCCAGTGCGCTCTGCCCATAAATTCCATTGGTCTACCAGAATGCCTTGTACCTGGCCTTGGGCGTTCTCGAACACATACGGTGGGTAGTTGTTATCCATTACCACGCGGATGCTGGAGCGCGGTGGTTGCGTAGACACAGGCTGAATGGTAGAGCAAGCGGACAAGAGGCCGGTTAGCAGGATCAGAACCAACCCGGCGAGAGATCCAGGCGATGGCAAGAAGTAAACCAGAAAACGTCTCGACCTGCCCACTCTGGTTAAGAGTCGATTGGCCTTTGCCCATGGATATGATCTGTGAAGTTCGGGCGACATTTCCATACGATTATACACGATGGCAGGCAAAACTGAGGTGGAGCAAAGGATGGAGCGGCTGGCCTCGTTGATCATCCTCCAGCCCGGTTAGCAGGGCGCCGGCCAATCCCGACCGGCGCCCTGCTAACTTACGACGAAAGAGTTTCAAGCAAAGTCTATGGCATCAATATCGGCAAATTCCCCCAAATCCCCTGCAGCAGTTCATCGCCCGAGTAGCTGGTGTTCGAGAGCAAGGCTACGATCAGGCCTTTTGTGGGGTAAGCCACCAGGGCGGAGGCAGAGCCGTTCTCGTCGCCAAACGAGACAATCTGCAGGCCATTTTGGTCTTGCTGGACGTACAGGCCATAACCATATGCGAGCGAAAAACCTTCCAGAACTTCGACAGGAGTGATCATCTTCTGGTAAGAGTCTGCTCGCACGACTTTTGCGCTGGACAGGGCATCTACCCACAGCAGCATGTCGGATGCAGTGCTGCACAGCCCTCCTGCGGCGAAAACCGCGCTGATATTAACATCGTATAGGGCAAACCCGGTGCCCGGCAGATAGTAGGTGCGGGCAGTCTGCGCCGGCTGCGGCAGGCAATAACTGGTGTGCTGCAAGCCAGCGGAGGGGAACACGTTTTGGCTCATATAAGTGGCATAACTCAATCCGCTGACTTTTTCGATAATCAGGCCGGCCAGGATGTAATTGCCATAGCTCAGGCTGGCCGGATAGTCGGAGGATGCATCCACGCCGAAGGTGGGGACCAGCTCTTGCAAAAGCGTTTCGGAGGTAAAGACCTGATCGCCTAGAAATGCGTCATACGTATCCGCAGTGTCATAAATATGGGAGGTATGCGACAGGAGTTGGTGAAGGGTCAGGTTCTCCAGGTCTACCGGCAGGCCATCCAGGTACTGGCTGATGGGCGCGGTCAGGCTGAGCTTGCCTTTTTCGACAAGCTGCATCACGGCCGCCGCGGTGAACGACATGCTGAGTGATCCAATCTGGTAGACGGTGTCTGTCGCAGCCGAGATGGATTGCTCCCGATTGGCCAGGCCATAGGCTCTGACCCAATCCGGCCCGCCCTGCCGGCGGATGGCCAGGGTCAGCCCAGAAAGGGGCAGGTTATCCAGGTTATCTCTGGCGTATTCATCCATTGCTGTTTGCCAGGCACTGGGGGTGGGCGACCTGGTGGGAGTGGCTGTGGGAATGCGCTGGGTGGCGGATGGCAAGACGACGGGCGTGGTTGGCCGCAAGGTGGCCGAGGGGGCCGTGGTTGAAGCAGTGGTGGATCGAACGGTGGGCGATCGGGTAGGAGTGGATGTGGATAAGCCTGCAGTAGGCGACGTGGATGCAGTTGGTGTGGTGGACAGACGGGTAGTGGGTGATGCCGTAGCGGCCGCTGTGGCGGTAATAGATGGAGTAGGCGAGGGGGGGGCATCTTGCTCTGCAAGGCCTGTTGTGGGTGAGGGCGAGGGGAGCGCCAGGGCAACCTGCCTGGCCTGGTTGGTGTAAACGCCATTGCCGGTGCCCGCATATAGAGTGGAGGTAGTCGACGGGTCGATGGCCAGGGCCTGAACGACAGAGTGGGCCAGGCCGGTGTTGATTGCCTGCCAGTTCTGGCCACCGTCGGCGCTCCGGGATATGCCGCCAGTCGCTCCGGCATACAGAATGTCGGGTGTTTGCGGGTCAATCGCCAGCGCCAGGACATGGGCGAAGGCCAGCTCGGTGTTGGCAGCGTGCCAGTTGTCACCCCCGTCAATGCTCTGGTAAATTCCGCTACCGTAAGTCCCGGCGTATAGGGTGGAAGTCTCCAGCGGGTGGATCGCCAGAGCGGTGACCGTACCGCTGGCCAGGCCGGCGTTGGCTGCGCGCCAGCTTTCGCCGCCGTCGCTGCTCTTGAAGACGCCCTCGTTCGTCCCGGCATACAGCGTGGTCGGCGTTGCCGGGTCGATAGCCAGGGTCAGGACAGAGAGTCCTTCCAGGTCGGCGCCTGTTATGGCCCAGCTTTCGCCGCCATCGTTGCTCATGAAAACGCCGCTGTCTGTCCCGGCAAACAGCGTGGTGGGCGATGTCGGGTCGATAGCCAGGGCCTGAACGGAAAGGCCCTCCATCCCGGCGTCTGCCGCAGTCCAGTTTGCGCCGCTATCGTTGCTCATGAAGGCGCCCTCGTCTGTCCCGGCGTACAGCGTGGCCGGCGCCGCTGTATCTCCTGAAACTGTTAAGTCGATGGCCAGAGCCTGAACAGAAAGATTTTCCATCCCGGTGTTCGCAGCGGCCCATGTTGCGCCGCTGTCGCTGCTCTTGAACAAGCCGCCGTCAGCCCCGGCATATAGCGTGGTGCGAGCTAACGGGTCGAGAGCCAGGGCGCGAATGTTTTCGTTTTCTGGCCCGATGGCATTCCAGACGATGCTGTTATCGGAAATGATCCCGGTTGGGGGGGCAGGTGTGGCGACGCTTTCCGTTTGCGCCGGGGCTGCGCCGGTCGGCAAGAGCGCAGTGGCCTTTTGGGGAATCCCAGAAATGGCTTTTACCTCGGTGCTGGTGGGCGGCAGGGGTGTTTCGGGAGGCGAGGCAAGCAGTTTGCAGGCCAGCGAGGAAAGGACCAGCAAAGACAGGAAAATGAGCAGCGTTTTTTTCACAGCAGGCACCTGGGCCGGGCTCTTGCCTGGCTTAGCTGATTATAGAGAGATGATTGCCTGGAGTCAATGGGAAATTGGGGATGCTGGGTCGATCGGCTGAAACGCGCTATTGCCTGGTTTGCAGCGATCCGGTCAGTTTCCTGAGTGCCACCATTCGTGTGATCCACGGCCCGCTGGTTTCGTGCGCTTTGAGCAAAACAGAGAGATGTTTTGCCCTGGGGATGCTGCCCACCTGTGAATCGGCCCGGACGGTGGCGGCCAGATTACCATAGGCTAATACCCTCTCCGGGAGGAAAAGTTCGTCCTCTTCGCCGATCCACAGGCCGAACGGATGGTCGAGGGCAGTGAACTGCTGGCGCGGCGTAGGGGGTGTGATGGCATAGGCCATATTAACTGTGATCGAGGAGACCATTCCCGCGTCGGCGGCTAACACTTCCTGGGGAAAGTTATAGCGCATGGCATAGACGTGCCCCTTCATCGGGCTGCTGCTCATCGCATATGCTGTAAAGGCGGCCGCATCCATGTTGACAAAGGGATCGACCAGACCGGGGCGTTCGGTTCGGGACTGGCTGCCAAGCTGTGGAGAGAGAAAGATATAGCCGTCCACGGGCGTGTGGCTGGGCCGGCTGGCGTAATTGAGCACCAACCCCGCGCCAGATGAATGGCCGCCGAGAAACAGGGGCAGTTGCGGGTGTTGGATATGGATGTAGGCGAGAAAGGTGGTGATATCGGCCCAGACCTGCTCTGGGCTGGGGGCATCGCCGCGCGGCCCGCCCGAAGCGCCGTGTCCGCGCAGATCGGGTGTGTAGACCAGGACGTCAAAGCCGGTTTGCAGGCCGCGGGCCAGGTACTGGTAACCGACCCCGCTGTGCGCGCCATCACCGTGGTAGAACAATAACGCTGCACGAGGGGCGATCGGGAGATAACGCCGGTAGGCCAGACGAATGCCATCTCTGGCGGTTAGAAATTCGGGTTCGGGCAAAGCGACTTTGCTTGCCTCATTCAGTTCTTTAAACGAAAAGGATACTTGAGGCATAATTCACCATCAGAAAGGGAGCGATTCGTTACGGTTGACCGAAAGCGATGGAGCTATATGAATAGCCTCACCCATATGATTATAGAAAAATGTGTGCCCAGAGTCAACGGGCAAAGGTCGTATTCGCTGAGTATCCGCACTTTTAAGATGCTAACCGGTAAATTGCGATAAATTACACCTGAATTATACCCTAAAAGTGCACCGCGTGACTGGATGGGTGGTGATGAATTTTGCAGATGGTGATGGTCGTACCCTCAAAATGATAAATCTGTCGGCCCGCGCCCTATCGTTCTGAAAAATGGGGCACGGTCCAACGCGGATGAACAAGGTATAATTACTATAAACCTCCATGAAAGACAAACTGTTACCGATTCAAAGCCCAGACGAGCCTCATCCGCTCCCATCAGAAAGCGCTCCCCGCTTTGGGATTTTCCGCCTCATCCTGGCCGCGGTGAGCGTGGGGGCGCTGTACCTGACCAGCCTTTACAGTATGGTGCTCTCTCACACCCTGGTCGAGATGCTCAGTGTCGCCATCGTGTGGAGTTTGTTTGCGTTAGTCTGGAACTCGCGGCGTTGGGTGAAGGAAAATTATCTCCTTCTGTTAGGGATCGCCCTTGCTGCAGCGGGGTTTATCGATCTGATGCATGCTCTGGCCTACCCGGACCTGGATGTCTTCCCGGGCTACGATGCCAACCTGTCGGCTCAGTTGTGGATTGCAGCTCGCTATTTGCTCAGCCTGTCGCTGTTGGTTGCGCCGCTGTCCCTGGGCACTTACCGCACCTTTCGCAACCAGCGGGCGTTCGAATATGGAGCGGTGATGACCTATGTGGCGCTTACCGCCGGTTTGTTGGCGCTTGTTTTTCTAGGGCAGTTTCCCGATTGCTATGTCGAAGGGATCGGCCTGACACCCTTCATGATCGCCGGAGAGTATGTCATTTGTGCCATCTTGTTGGCCTCGCTCGGTTTGTTGTGGCGTAAACGCCAGCACCTTGATCGCACCCTGTTGCTCACTTTGATGGCGTTCACCGGCGTAACCATTCTGGCCGAGCTGGCTTTTTCCCATTCCGTCGGCGTATCCGATTTTCCTTATCTGAGTGGGCATATCCTCGAACTGGTTGCCTATTATTTGGTTTACTGGGCAATCGTGCAGACTGGTTTACAGCGCCCTTATGAATTGTTGTTTCGGGATATGGAAGAGAGCGAGCAGCTTTATCACCAGATGTTTCGCGAGCAGGCAGTGGTCAAGTTGCTTATCGATCCACTCAGTGGGGCGATTGTGGAGGCAAATTCCGCTGCCAGCCATTTCTATGGCTATCCCCTGGATGCGCTGCAGAAGATGAATATCGACCAGATCAGCACCGTTCCGCTTGGGAAGAATTCACCGGCGGATCTGGCCGGCTCTGCCTGGCCGCGCAGCTATTTTGGTTTTCAACATCGCCTGGCTACGGGCGATCTGCGTGATGTAGAGGTATATTCGGTGCCGGTGCAAATCAAGGGGCGCACGCTGCTCTACTCGATCGTGTATGACATTACCGAGCGCAAGCGCGCAGAAGACGCCCTGCGCGAGAGCGAAGCCCGTTACCGCGCCCTGGTCGAGGCTTCGCCGGATGCTATTACGTTAACCGATATGCAAGGACGCATTCTGGCTTGCAACCCGCAAACTGTGGCGCTCCACGGATTCGATAGTGCGCAAGATTTGCAGGATCGCAATGTGCTGGATCTGATCCTGCCTGAAGAGCGGGCGCGCATCCAATACAACATTCTTCAGGCCTTTCACTTGGGAAGCCAAAAAAAAATCGAATGCACCTTGCTGCGCAAGGACGGCTCGCGTTTCGACGGCGAGCTTTCCATATCGACGATTCTGGATGTTAGCGGCCGGCCGGAAGCCGTTATTGGCGTTACTCGCGACATCACCGGGCGTAAGCAGATCGAAGACGCGCTACGTAAAAGCGAGGCGCACTATCGTCTGCTGGAAGAGAATATCGTTGACGTAATCTGGACCATGGATCTGAAGGGAAGATTCACCTATGTAAGCCCTTCGGTGGAGAAATTGCGCGGCTATACCCCCCAGGAAGTGTTGGAACAAACAGCGGAGCAGGCGTTGACCACCGCCTCGTTGAATGAGATGCAAAGCGCCATTGCGGATCTCGTGGTCAAGCTTCAACAAGAGATGATTCCTACCGAACCTGCTTATTTTGAGATGGAGCAGCCGTGTAAGGATGGCTCTACGGTGTGGACCGAGGTATTGGTTCGTTCCCTATATGACGAACGCGGTGAGTTGAGTGGTTTTTTAGGTGTTTCGCGAGATATCAGTGAGCGCAAGCGGATCGAAGACACCCAAATGTTTTTACTGAAATGCAGCAGCCAGGGCGAAGATTTCTTCCAGGCGCTGGCGCGCTACCTGGCTGAGTGCCTGAAGATGGATTGCGTCTGTATCAGCCGGCTTCAGCCGGATGGATTGGCGCTCTTACCAGTAGCATTTTACCGGGACGGCAGGTTTGAAGAAAACACCATCACTTCTTTGCAAGATACGCCGTGCGGTGAGGCGTTGGGTAAGACAATCTGCAGCTTCCCCAGCGGAGTGAGCAGTATCTTTCCTCAGAATGACGCGCTGAGAGAAATGGGCGCCGAGAGCTACGTGGGGGCTACCTTGTGGAGTGCCAGCGAGCAACCGATTGGGCTGATTGCTGTCGCCGGGCGAAGGCCACTGGAGAATCACCGCCTGGCCGAGGCGATCTTGAAGGTGGTGGCGATACGCGCTGCTGGAGAGCTGGAGCGCCGCCAGGCAGAGCTGGCGCTGCGCGAACAATCGGTGGAGATCGAGAGATTTTTCAACAGCGCGTTGGATCTATTGTGTATTGCCGATACAGAGGGTCATTTTTTGCGTCTGAACCGGGAATGGGAAAATGTTTTGGGCTATTCCCTGGCCGAGATGCGCGGGAAACGCTTTTTGGATTTCGTCCACCCGGATGACCTGGCAGCGACGCGAGCAGCGATCCGGGAATTGATCGCGCAGAAAGAGGTGTTGAACTTTACCAATCGTTACCGCTGCCGGGATGGCTCATATCGCTGGATGGAGTGGCGTTCTATTCCGGTTGGCAAACACATTTACGCTTCCGGACGAGATGTTACCGGGCGTAATCGCATCGAAAGAGAGATGCGCCGGTTATACGAGCAGGCGCAGCAAGATGCCGCCGTCAAAGCTGAACTGCTCGACGAAGTCAACCACCGTGTCAAGAATAACCTGGTTCACATCTTGGGCATCATTCAGATGGAAAGCCAGCGCTCCGGCGATAGGGCCGCGGATACGCAAACCATTCTGGCCGATCTGCAGAGCCGCATCGATGGCATGTTGACTGTCCACAGCCTGCTGTCACGCTCGCAGTGGGCGCCTTTGCTCTTGAATGACCTGGTCAACCAGGTCATCAGCGGCGCTATCGCCGTTTCGCCGATCCGGGACCATCTGATCGTCAATATGGATTTTTCTCCGCCAATGAGCCGTGACCAGTTGATTATTCCCAATCAGGCCCGCACGCTGGCCCTGATTCTCAATGAATTGACCACCAACACGATTAAGCACGCCTTTGCCGGGCGGGAGAGAGGGCAGATCCAGGTAGAGATCATTATTCCGCCTGCCGGGAGACCCTCCAGTATGCTCACCCTCGTTTTTCAGGATGATGGTGCTGGCTGGCCGCAAGATGTGCTGTCTGGGCAGCGTGAAGGCATCGGGCTACGGCTGGTGCGCGGCGCAGTGCAAAGCCTGCCGCGGGGCAGCCTGACGCTTTTCAACAATGGCGGCGCGGCGGCGCGGATTACCTTCAAATTAGCCGCCATCCAATAAGTTTTCCATGTGAACTGTACGTGGGAAATCTGCTGTATTTTGTTATGCCATACCTTGATCCCAATGGAGATCAAACATGTCAGCCATTTCATCTATGCGGATCCTGATTGTCGAAGACGATGTGATGATCCATGAGGCGATTAAGACGCTGGTCACACAACTGGGCCACACGGTAGCCGGTAGCGCCTATAACGGCCCGGCAGCCGTTGATCTGGCCTGCCAGTTGCGCCCGGATATGGTTTTGTTGGATATCGTCATGCCCGACCCGGAGACCGGTCTGGACGACCGGCAGGCTGGTCTGCGCGCTGCGGAAGAGATCCTGTCCAGGTGCCCCATGCCGATCATACTGCTCACATCCTATGAATCACCTGAACTGGTGGCGCAGGCCAGCCAGATTGGGGTGGGGGCCTACCTGGTCAAGCCGCCGCGTCCCGGCGAGGTCGAGCGGGCGATGGCGGTAGCCCGAGCACGTTTTGCAGACTTGCAGGAGCTGCGCCGCCTGAACGCTCGCCTGGAATGGCTGGTGCGCGATACCTATCATCGCGTCAAGAATAATCTGATGGTGGTGGAAAGCCTGCTGTATCTGCAGGCCAATTGTGTCGAAGACCCGGCGGTGCGCGACCTGTTCACCGAGAGCAAGACGCGGGTCAAGACCATGCTGTTGATCCACGAAAAGCTGCACCGCTCACAGGATCTCACTCGCGTCGAATTTGCCAGCTATCTGCGCGATCTGATCTACGACCTGTTTCACACTTACCGCCCGGCCGGCGTGACGATCGACCTGCAGGTAGACGTGAAGGATGTGTTCCTATCTGCCGATACGGCCACTTCCTGCGGGCTGCTGATTAACGAATTGATCTCCAACGCTTTGAAGCACGCTTTCAAAGGCCGCCAGCGTGGCCGGTTGTGGGTGGAGCTAAAAAAAGAGGCGGGCGCCTATCTTCTCGTCGTCGGCGATGATGGCGCCGGGTTGCCGGAAGGGCTGGATTTTCGCAATACCACTTCGCTGGGGATGCAAATCGTCATCCTGGAAGTGGGACAACTGCGCGGCACGCTGGAGTTGGAGCGCGACGCGGGCACAGTCTGGAAGGTGACTTTTGCCGAATAGCTTGTATGAGCCGACTTGTGTGTTGGAACTGCTGGCGCTCCACCCGATCGTCGCGTTGGTTACAGGCAGCAAATTATTGCGCTCGTTGCTTTACCTCCTCACCACCGGCAAGTGTACCGGATAGTCTGGCCAGAAAGCGTTGTTCGTCACTCCCGCCCACACTCCCTGGGCGTTTTGTGTATTTACTGCAAAGTACATCGTCCCCGACGAATAGGGTACGCTGGCCAGGTAGCTGCTCTGGCTGCCGGGCAGCGGTCCGGCCAATGGCGTGGCGGAAGCCCAGTTGTCGGCGGTGATCAGGGCGCCGGCGTAGCGAATCGTGGTAGTGACTGCCGTCGCTGGCGGGGTCCAGCTCAGCGAGGCTGTCAGTGTCCCGGCGTTCAGGCTGGCGTCGCTCAGGCGCAGGCCCCGGGCAGGCGGGTTGGCGGCTTCGACCTCCAGGTAATTGAGCATGGTGTATTCGTCGAAGATGCCCATTGCCAGGGTTAACTTATTGTCGTTGACGTACAGTGTTTTGGTACGCACCAGATAGGGGGCGGTGGGTGTGGTGGCTTCGTCGTTCACGAAGCTTACCCCCTCGATCTCAACTTTTTGGTGTGAATAGGTGCGTCCCTGCCAGCCCACCGAGACGGTGACGATGTATTCACCGTTGGGCAGGTCGAATTCGAATACCGATGGGCGGCCCCAATCCGAGTACAGGATGCTGCGCTGCAGGACGTTTGGCCCACTGCTCAGCCAGGCGGTCATCCAATGCGCGTCCGGCGGGCTGTACCAGCCGTAGCCGTCCGTCTGGCTGTAATCGCTCCCGCTCAACTTAAGGTAGGTCTTACCGTTCACCACCAGCGGGTTGGCGCTTGGCTCGCCGGAAGGATCCTGGAAATTGATGTAATAATTGCCCGGCGCGCCCTGGGCGCGGGGATGCGCCGGCGGCGGCTGGATATCAGGGATGGTGCTGATCTCGCCGCCGTTCTTCAGCCCGATCAGCCGGCGCAGGTTGTACAGGAACTCGCTGTTGCGGGTGTAGCTGGCCAGCCCGGCGATAATCTTATCCGCCTGCGTGTCGGCGGCGTTGGCCTGCCCGACCTGCGGCTGTCCGCCTGCCAGCAGGTACAGGTATTCGTAATCTTCCAGGCCGTCCCGTAGCATTTCGAAACGGATGGAGGGCACCAAACGATGGCCGTTCGAGCCGTAGGCGATGGGCGTGTTGTTCAGC
Source organism: uncultured Anaerolinea sp. (assembly GCA_964595435.1). Lineage (GTDB taxonomy): Bacteria > Chloroflexota > Anaerolineae > Anaerolineales > UBA4823 > RBG-16-57-11. The sequence continues at coordinate 245,301 of CAZQQJ010000002.1, forward strand.
GAGGGCGGGTAGAGCATGAACAGGTCGCCGTTGTGTCCGTCGGTCAGCGGGTCGGTCCACGGGTTCTTGCTCCAGTTATTCAGCGAATAATAGGCGATGCCGCGCAGCCGGTATTTCCAGGCGAACCAGCCGGTGAACTTCGCCTCGATCCCGGGGTGGTCCAGGGTGATGGGGTTGAAATAGGGCGGGCGGGTGCTGTGCAGAAAATAAATCCACGTATCTTCGCTGTGGTTCAGGGCGCGGTCGTTCGAGACGGTGGGGTCGTAGTTTTGCAACACGGGCAGCCAGATGTCGATGTGCGCCCCGGTCTGGTTGTAGATCTCCGGCTTGGGCTCCTCGGAGACCATCAGCTTGAGATTGGGCGCTGCGGCGTGCGAATAGCGCGAGTACCAGGCCACGGCGTTGTAATCCGCCTGGTCCTGGGGCTCGTTGGCGATGTAGTGATAGGCCTCGTCCAGGTAGCCCTGGCTGCTCAGGTAGTTTTGCAGGGCGGTGATGTAGGCGAACCAGGCCTGGTTGTAGGCCGAGGTCGGGTTTTGCAGCCAGTCGTTGGCAGAACGCGCCTGCCCGCAGAAGGTAGCCGGGCGCTGGTCGATGGATGGGTCGTTATTGGCAAATCCGGCTGCCATGAAAGCCGAGAAGCCCGTTCCGCCGTTGAACGGGGCGGCAAATTGCCCGCCCAGCAGCCCGCTGCCTCCGATATAGCGCTCGGCCAGGTCCTCGAAACCCCAGATGCCGTAAGGATCGGACAGGGTGTGCGTGCCGCAATCGTAGCTGATGAACGGGTTGGCGAACGTGCCGCCCCCGGTCACGCCGCCTGGCCACAGGATGCTGGAAGGTGTCAGGCGGTGGTCGATGAAATATTGCTTGATCGCCTCCACGTAGCTCCAGTATTCATTGCCGGTGCCGGGCACGCTGTAATGGCTGAGGATGGTCTGGTAGGAAAAATTCATCTGCGAGGCGACGTGCAGCGCGTCGGGGATGGCAAAGTTGAACACGTGCAGCCGCACGGGGATACTCAGTCCGCCAAGGTGAACCTGCGCCGTGTAATCGCCAGCGGCCGCTCCCTGCGGCACAGACAGGCTGAACCAGAAAGCGGTGTTTTCGCCGGCGGTCAGGCTCACCGTGGCGCCGTTTTCCAGCGGCCACAGCGGGTCGGGGTACGGCCCCGTGCGTCCCAGACTGTCCGACGGCGTGGTGATGTTTACGTACTTGACCTGGTAGAGCTGCACGGTGATGCCCGAGCCGAAGGCGTCGATGCTCACCGTGAGGTTGCCGGAAGAAGCCGGTTTGACCACTACCTGGAACGGTTCGAACTCATTCCGCGCCGCGTAGACCTTGACTTCCGAGCCTGTAGCCGTAGGGGCGGCAGAGTCTTTGAAGACGCGCTCGCTGGGCGGCGTCGTCCACACCTGATAGGCAGCGGTGGATTGGGTGAGTTTATAGGTGTAGACTTCCTGGTCGTCGGCCGGGGCGGCCTGGCCGGGCCGGTAGGACAGGGGAAGCAGGATGAGCAGAGAAAGCAGCAGGCGGAGAGTTTTGGACATGTGCGTAGCCTTTTTTGATTGGGTGAGATGCGGCCAGCGCGAAGAACGTGGGTTGACCCCAACCCTCACAGATCCTGGAGACCTGTGAGGTTCATGCGCGAGCAGCATTTGAGCATATTGTATTCGATCCCTGTCCCCGCAATCAATCACCCACCAGTCCTGATTGCATCCGTAGCCGAGATGGTTGCTCCCGGCAATTTCTGCGATTACGCCTCTTGACGGCCCAATTTATCACTGGCCAGCCGGTTTAAGCTGGCGCCTGCTTCAGCAGCCTCAATGGCTAAACGGCGGTGCAGTTCTGGCGGGATACGCACCATGAACTTCCCGCTGTATGGCCTGGTAGCAAGCGGTCCGGGCACGATTTCCCCGCTGGCTACAGCAGCTTACCGCGTTACGACCGGCGGGTAAATAATGTAACTCAAAAGCTCGTAAGCGCTCATGTCGACGGTGAAGCCGACCGCCAGGCCGGGGCTGTGATCCACGCCGGGATAGTCGAAGATGCGCGGGTTCCCCGCCAGGTCGGTGGTGATGCCAGGTGGCACCAGGTTGTTGTTGCCCGCGTCAATGACCGGGGAGGCGGCGCCCAGGTGCAGGTCGCCGAAATCGTCATCGGGGGTGCCCCAAATAGCGCCCGGGCCGGGGGATGGGTCGCGCGCGAAGAGTGGGTTATCGTCGATACTACCACCAGAATTGGGGCAATCTGTTCCATCCATTGCCGGCGGTAAGGGTAAAACCATTCAGCCGGGCGGTCTCAGTCAGACCGCTGGTGCTGACCACGTGGTAGGCGTTATCGCCGATAATGCCGGTTGTGACGGTGACTACGCCATGGGCATCCGCCGTGTCGTTGGCGTCGATATCGCCACTCAGCACGCTGGCGTGGGCCGTCCAGTCGCGCGCGGCCAGGCTTTCTTCCGTGTCGGCAAAACTGCCGCAAACCGCCACGCCGGGAGGCAAGTTGAAGGTGGCGCTGCGCGGGTCGGCGGAGTCGGTGCGCAGAGTGGGGACATAGACGCCCTGCGCCGCCCACACCTGCTCGCCGGGCAAGGCGGCGGACAGGGCGGTTTGCAGGTCACAGGCATCGTCCGCTGTATCTGCAAGTGATTTTCTCCTATCGATATTTCAGCACACCCAGGCCGTACTCTGTGTCAGTAACGTGAATCAGGCTATTATGCACGGCGATGCCCATTGTCTTGCCAGGGGCTGCGATCAGGTCTTCCAGCCACGGGGTGCGGGGATCGGAAACATCGATGGCCGCCAGGTAGCCGCCGCAGGCGACGAACACCCGGTGGCCGCTGACGGCCAGGTCGAAAACAGGCGGGGCATCGTCCCAGGCGGACAGACGCCGCGGGTGTAGCGGGTCTGAGATGTCGAAGATACACAGGCTGACCAACGTGTCACCCGTGTCTGCGCCCAGGTACAGGGTATTGTCTTGAATAGCGATGCTGGTGGCGTTGGGGCACAGTGGGGTGGTGTCGGTTTGCGCCACTTCGACCAGGTGCGCCGGGTCGGAGATGTCGATCACGTGCAGGGCGGCCTGCTTCCCGTCTGCGATCTGCGGGATGTCGATCTGGTCGGGATAGTACAGGTAGTTGTCCTGGATGGCGAGCGCCGCGGCACTCTGTGCCATCTTAAGCAAGCCAACTTGCTGCGGGTGCGCCGGGTCTGAGATGTCTATGGCGCGCAGGCTGCGCAGCGCTTGCGGATCGCCGTAAGGTGGGGCAGCGTGCAACGTGGTGAGAAATGCTACCTTGCCCTGTACGGCAATCCCGCCAGGCTGAGATGGCAGCGCCAGGTTGCCGGTTTGTGCCGGGTGAGCAGGGTCGGAAAGATCGATAATCTGCAGGCCATCGCCTTCGATGAGCAGGTAAGCGGCGGGAGTGCGATCCTCCGGCAGGGCGATACGGCGGATGGCCGCGGGAAGGGCAGCGCTTTGCCCTACCAGCTCCGGTCCGGCAGGATCGGACAGGTCGAAGACCTGCAGGTAGGGTCCGGTGCCCAGGTAAGCTTTCTGATCCTGGATAGCGATTGCCGTGGCGCCCTCGCCGGTGTGTGACAGGGGCTGGAAGCGCTGCTGAAGCGCTACGCCGGGAGTGAGCGTGACTTTAGCCCATTCCGGCTTGCGGCGGAAGGCAAACAGCCGGGTGGGGGAAAGCCAGGCGCAGCTCAGGGAGAAGAGCAGCAGGGTAAATAACAGCGGAAATGCTTTAAGGGACGCAAAGAGCCGCGGGCGGCCGCGGATATTTGTACTCATATCTCGATATGAGTGATTTCGTGGCAGCGCGGTATAAACCTGGCCGATTTGGGCGCAAACCGCTCAGGCAAAATACCTGCCAGGCAGCTCTGGCGCCTGGCGGACCAGGTTGGCGTAGAAGCGTTTGCGCTCGTCAGGCAGGCGTTGGTACCAGCGCACCACGCTCGCGGCGAGCAGCGAGAGCAGCAGGCTGAAGGCGAACAGACGCAGGAATTTGGTGGGCATTTGGTAACCTCCAACAGGTAGTGCGGCTCATAGAGTAAGCCACACTACCTGGAACATTTTATTCATAGCGGTCAATCAACTGCGCCGCGATCAGGCCGGATGCGATGGTGGTGGGCACGCCGCCGCCGGGATGGGTGGATGAGCCGGTCAGGTACAGGCCGCGGATCGCTCTCGAGCGCGCCGCCGGGCGGAAGATGGCCAGGGCGGGCAGGTCTTGCTGCAGCGAGTAGATCGCCCCTTCGGGGAGCAGCAGGCGGCGCTCGAAATCCAGCGGGGTGGCGCATTCTACCACCTGGACATGATCGATCAGGCCGGGGATGGCGAATTTCGAGAAATGCTTCAGCGTGCGCTCGATATAGCCTTCTTTCTCAGCATCCCAATCCGTGCCGCGCAGCCCGTAGAAACCCTCGGGGATCAGGTTGAGCACGTGCTTGCCCTGCGGCGCCAGGGATGGATCGGAGGATGACGGCCAACAGATCAGGCCGAATGGCTCTTTGGGCAGTACGCCGCGTTCGACGTTCTCCCACCAGTAGCGGTTCACCTGCTCGGGCGAAACGGCGATAATGCTGTGGTGCGAGGCCAGCGGCGGGGTGTAGTCCAGCCCCAGGTAGATCATCGGCACGGCTTTGGAGTAGGCGTAGCTCTGGATACCGCGGCGGGCCAGCGGCGGCAGGTGCTCCAGCCCAATCAGGCTGGTGTATAACATTCGAGCATTGACGTTGGAGACCACCAGGTGGGAGGTGATCTCGCTCCCGTCTGCCAGGCGCACACCGCAGGCGCGCCCATCCCGCACCAGGACGCGTGCTACGCGGCTGTTCAGGCGCACTTGCAATCCGTGACGTTCGCCGACGCGCTGCAATGCAGCGGGGATCTGGATCATCCCGCCTCGCGGATAGTAGATGCCGCGGTGTTCGGTGTAGGGCACCATGGCATACGGCCCCGGCACCAGGGCGGGCGGAAAACCAAAATACAGCGCCTGGTAACTCATCGTTTCCAGCACACGCTCAGACTTGAAGAATTTCTGCAGCACGTCCTGATAGCTGCTCAGGAAGGTGGGCAGGAATTTCAACAGGCGGGGGTCCTTGCGGAACATGGCCAGCATATCGGCCAGGTCGACGGCGGGCATGATGAAGAAAGTATCCAGGCTGACGTCCATCAGTTCCTGGCAGAAGGCGACGAAATCCGGCCAGCGCCGACCGTCTTCGGGTGAGAGGCCGCTAATGATCTCGCCGGTTTGCTCGATGGAGAGCGGGTAGGTGACGCGCTCTTTATCGGGTGAGAGCACCGACATAATCGGATCGCAGGGAATCAGGTCGATTTCATCTTCCAGGCGGGTGCCCAGGGCAGCAAAAGCGCGCTGGATGGGTTGGATGATTTCGACAATGGAAGCGCCCACATCGAAGTGGAAGCCATCCCGCTCGAAGGTCGAGCAGCAGCCGCCGATGCGCCCGGATTGCTCCACGACCAGCGTTCTGCGCCCCTGGTGGGCGAGCAGCGCCGCGGCGGTCATGCCGCCGCATCCGGCGCCAATTACGATAACATCAAAATCGGGCATAAGTCAGCTCCTTGCGGCCGCTCAGGCCGCCTGCAACGCGCGGTGTATCGCACCATTAGCCAGTGAAATCGAATGACCCCCTTGTGAATTTTATTACAAAGGGGCTGGCGGCACAAGGTGATCTAAGCGTTCCAGCGCCTGCACCACACCGATGAATTTCCAGGGTTTGGCATTGACCTGGCAACAGTGCAGCGTATTATCCATCGTCACGGGGACAGATCTGGGCGCAGGCAGCGGTAGGACCAGGGGCGTCGTTTTATTTCACACTGGGGTGAGAAGGCCGCCTGGCTCAGGTTTCGAGCTTGAACCCTACGCCGCGTATGGTGATCAAGAAGCGCGGGTTTTCTGGATCAGGCTCGACCGCCTGGCGCAGGCGGTTGACCAGGCGGTCCAGACGGCTATCCTGTAGATCGCCGGGGTCGCCATAAATAGCCAACATGATCTCTTCTCGCCGGCAGACGCTGTTCCTGTTCTGATAGAGGAATTCCAGCAGCTTGAATTCCAGGTTGGCCAGGTCCTGGACGCGCCGGTTGCCGATCCATACGGTGTGATTGGCCGGGTCGACGCGCAGCACCTGGGCCATCTCATCCGAAACCCTGAGTGCATAAGCTGACAGCAGCGGGGTAAATAATTCGTCGCCTGCCTCGCGGATGCGCACCAGCCCTTTCAGGTGCAACGTTTCCCGCATTGCCGGGGCGATTTCTACCCCTCGAGCGACTCCGATCAACGCAAGCCACTCTTCCTCAGGCAGGCTCTCTTGCAGTTTGCGGCATTCCTCGACGATCTTCGGCTGGCTGGAAAGCCACTGCGGGTCGTTGATCGGCACAGGACGTCCCTGGCGTTCCAGGGCAGTATCGAACAGGGCATGCAGCAGCCCGGGGTGGCCGCCGCTCAGTCGGATCATCCAGTCGCGCATTTCAGGGGCAAATTCGTGCAGGCGTCGCGCCTCCAATTGCTGTTGGATGATGGTCAGGTCCTCGACGGTATAGGGGGTCAACCCGATTAGCGAGCGTGAGAATAGCTCATAAAAGCTTTCGATGTCTTTAGGGCTGTGCAATTGCTGCGGCATGGCGCGCAGGAAGATCACGTAGTTTAGCAGATTCTTGTTGGCATCCCGCACTGCTCGCAATTGGGCGAAGACCTGCTTTTCGAAATCCCGGTAGACCTCGTCGAATTCATCGAGCAAGAAGCACAGGCGGAACTTTTTCTCGGCACATAGTTGCAGCACGACCAGCTCGAAAAAGCGCAACGCCACCAGCGCATCCCGGCTTGAAATCACCTGCGCTTGCAAGTTATTGATCTGCGGCCGTAGCAGCGACGCTTCGCTTTGCTGCCCGCAGGCCTCGGCGACGGCCATCAGCAGCAGCTCGTAGAAACCCCACTGGTTGAATTCGTACATGCGGTTGCAATCCACACGAACGAACAGGGTTTGCGCGGCTTGCTGTTCGCCCAGGTAATGTTCCTGGACATCCGGGCGCATGATGAAATCCAGCAGCCGGGTCTTGCCCATGCTGGCTGCGCCGATAACGGCGCACGATTCGGCGCTTTGGATGCGGGCAAACAGTGGGGCAAGGATCTCTTTACGGTAGGACAGGGGATGTTGCGGGCCGATTTCGATCATCGTTTTTCACCTTATGCATCTGGGATCATTTTTTTAGATTGGCATCGCCTGCCTGGGGTTACCCTTATTCTCCCTGGCAGAAGGAAGCGGCGGCCAGTGGGCGGGAGGCCATGCCTGGCCCCAATGGTCTAACCGGTGGCACAGGATACTGGCTAACATCAAGGCACGCTGCCGACATTTTACTTCATTTTCAGACCTCATGAGCGAAGCGCGGAATAAAGTATTGAATAGCAGACCTAGTAAATACTGCCGGGCATCAACGATGCTGGTCTGATCACGCGCCAGCCGGCGGAGCGAAGAAATCACCTGTAGCGGCTTGAGCAACTGGATGGGCATATCCTGACTCGGATTTTCGAAGCAGCACAACTCATCTTGCCGGGCAACCGAGACACACAAGGCGTAGAAAAGTTGGAAGTTATCATCAACGCAGGTCAGCCGGTTAATGATGTCGGCCTCCAGTTCAATGAAGTCTTGCAAGATCGGCCCCCAGCCGCTGCGCTCGAAGTCCACCACCCAGGCGTTGCCCTGGTCGTCGATCAACAGATTGTCTCCGTGGATGTCGCCATGCGTGATGCCAAACATCACCTCGCCCACGAAAGGATACGCCGGGGCCGCTTCATCCTCGCCGGCGCGTTCCACCAGCCAGCGCACCGGGTCCACGACCTGCAGGCGCTCCCAGGCTTCCTGGCCCATGCCTTCGGCTGGATCAAAGGGTGGGATGGCGCGCACTTTCTGGTAATACCACTTCCGCTCCCACACATCGCAGTAAGCCTTGAAGAGCGAGACGCGCTGTGTGGCGCGCTTTTCGCGATACAGGTTTTCCCACACCCCGCCAAAAAACCGCTCCAGGCTGGTGTGGATAGCTTCAAAGGGAGCATTGGCATAGTGCTTGGAAAAGGTGGTGATTTTGTGTGTGCCCAATAAGGTATATACCGCGCCGCCCAGGTCCCACAGGATCGCGTGGTGGGTCAAGATGGGGCTATAGTGGCCTACCAATTGGCCCTGGATGTGATCCCCGTACTTGGCCACTTCCTGTTCGATGCGCTTGGCCCGGGCCAGCTTGGCGATCACTGGCTGGCGGCCATCTTCGCGCACTTTCAAGATCACCGAATTGGGGCGGGGCACCGCCGAAAGGGTGACTGGACTGGAGGTGTGTTCCAGATGATCCGGGGAGTCAAGCCCTTCGACCTCCAGGTAATTCGCCGCCGGAAAGAGACGCGCCAGCAGGTCTTGTACCTCGTCCACCGGAGCGCCGGGGACGTCGGCCAGCAGCAGGCTGACGACCTGGTCGATTATTTTTTGCGGACCGATCTGCATCCCGCGCCGCGAAAAGCAAAAACGGGCAGCTGCGCTTTCCACCTCCTCCTGCCAGCGTTCAACGCCTTCTTCTTTGCCTACAAAACTCAGCGCGCCTTTTTCCAGGATGCTGCGCCGGGCAGTTTTGTGGTCGCCCCAGGCGCTGACAATGATCGATTCGGTGGGCTTGAGCAGGGGCACCAGGTCCAGGCCGCTGAAATCTTCCACCGCATCGCCAAATTGCAGGCGCATATCCACCAGGGCAAGATGGCAGCGGAAGCCATGCGCTTTTTCGATAGCGTCTACGATGAGGCCGTCACCATAGCCCTGCGCCTCAATGGCTACAAACCCCCAACGCGGCAGCAAATGCCGGTAGAGCTGGCGATAGTCGGGGTCGTTATCAACCACCAGAATGCGAGGCTGGAACGAAGTGGAATCCTGAATGTTCATGAATGCTCCTTGAACTACTTATACCAGCTAGAGAGGGCTGGGTTGCGCATCTGGTGAGGCCACCGGCAGGCGCACCGAGAAGGTTGCTCCGCCGCCGGCCTGCTGCGGCAGTAGCCGGATGACACCGCCCATATCCTCGACCATCTGGCGGGTGAGCAGCAGCCCGAAACCACGCTGGTCGCCTCTGGTGGAGACCGGCTGCTGGAAGATCGCCGCCCGGATGGCTTCGTCCACGCCTGGGCCGTTGTCCTGAAATTGGATTTCTACCAGGCCTCCTCCCATCGCCTGTGTGCGCACGGTCAGTCGTTTCTCGTTTGCCTGGCCTATTGCCTGTAGGGCGTTGCGGGTAAGCTGGCGCAGCACCCGCTGGAAAGCCACCGGATTGGCAAAGATCTCGATATCTTTGCAGCCGAGTTCCAGTTCCAGCCGCAGCGACCGCTCGCGGGCCAGGTCTTGCAGGTAGCGCCGGATGGTATCGTCCAGCGCCAGGCGTTTGGGCTCCGGGTTTTGCCAGGGCCCGGCGCTGGACAGGTAGCGGGCGTTCTCCTCGATTTTCTTGGCATACTCGCGCACCGCATCCGGCTGGTCGGCGCACTCCCGCGCCAGGTAGGCCCAGCCGCTGATCTGCCCGACGTGGCGGTTGATGTCGTGTGCCAGGTCAGCAGCCCAGGCCGTGGTGGCTGCCACGGTGGATTTGAAGCTCAACTGGCGCGTCTGGTGGCCGCGCTCCATCGCCAGGCCGATCTGCCGGGCGGCGCTCTTAACCAGGTCAACTTCATCCTGATCGAAACCTTTCAAGCGGGGGCGTTCCAGCACCAAAACACCCAGCAACCCCTGGCTGCCCATCAGGCTGATGCACAGTTCGGATTGGATTTCGGAGATCAGCTCCAGGTAATCCGGGTTGGCATGCACATCCGCGATATTGGCGATCTCCATCTGCCCGCTGGTCAGTGCCTGGCGCGCCACCCGGCTGGCAATCGACGGCCCATCCACGCTCACAGAGCGCAACGACAGGTGTTCGGGCCGGTCGATCTTGTAAAAGGCCATGGTTTGGGGCGAAAATTCCAGCCGCCGCTCTTCTTTGTTGTATAGCAGGACGCCCATGGTGGGCTGGTCGAACAGGTCGCCCAGGCGTTCGAGCACCTTGACCAGGATTTGTTCCAGGTCGAGCTCAGTGGCTACCGTCTCGGCGATGGCCATGGCTGCATTCAGGCGCGCTCTCTCTTTGCGTTCGATTTCCAGGCGAAGGGCATCGCGGATGCTGGCGCCGACGAACTCGGCCAGCATGGTGAAGATGGTACGCTCCTCGGCGGTGAAAAAGTGGAACTTGCGATAATTGAAGAACATCGTCCCGATGTTTTCATAGTCAGCGCGCAGCGGGAAGGCGGCCACTGAGACGATGTTTTCTTCTTTCACGAAACGCCGCACCAGCTCAGGATGTTCGTCCAGGTTGCTGGCCCAAATCGGGCCTGGCGCCTCCATCACATCACAGACGATATTATCGTAGGTCTGTTTATCGCGCACGCGATCTTGCATGGTGGGCAGATTATGGACGCCAAAACAGCCGCTTAATTGCACAGCGCCCGTTTCAATATCCCGGTGCCACAAGGTAAGCGCAGACAGTTCCGGGGAGACCTGGCGCACGGTTTCGACTACGCTGCGGAAGGTGGCCGCCAGGTCGGTGGGTGCGGTGACCGCCTGGGCGGCGTGCAACACGGCATAGAGATTCTCCTGGCGGCGGATGTTGTCCAACGCCAGGGCCACAACCGGAGCAAAGCGCTCCAGTATCGAAATCGCTTCTGGTTGGAGTTTGCCACGCGCCGCCCTGGCAAAAAGCACGCCAATCACCGACTCGGCCATTTTCACCGGGATGTAGACCTGGCTGTGGATAGTGTTATATACGGCGCTTTTTTCACCGATGGCCTTGCTGATCAGCAGGTCTTCTGTACCCAGGACCTGGTGTTGCTCGAGTGTATTTTGGTCGGTCACGGAATAACGTATGTGCACCTCTTCTGGCTCGGCATCCAGCGAGGCTGCTTGCCAGCGGCGCAAAATCAAAGAAATTTGCGGGCCGGACCAGCCCAGGGCAATCTGGATGTTGCTGACCAGGGCCAGAATGACTTTGTCTTCAGTGTCGCTGGCCAGGGCCTGCTCGAGCATGCGGCGCGAGATCTCGTAATCACGGTGCTGCATTAACCAGGTGCTCTGTCGCTCTTGCTCGAAGCGGTGCGCATTATTGATGGCCACCGCCGCCAGGTTGGCAAAAGTCTCAGCCAGGCGGATGTCCCCTTCGGAAAAGGGGTGTGGAGTGCGGTAATCCAGGTAGAGCACGCCCAACGACTCTTCAGTAAGGGGGTCGCGGATTGGGATGCCCATCAGAGCTTTCACCTCTTCGCGTTGGATAAAATGAGATGCCTGCAGGCGGTCGCGGCCGATCACTGTCTGGTCCCGTTCGATATCTGGCACCACCAATCGCCCGCTACGCAGGATATGGGTTGAAACACCCCTCTGGCGCGGTTTTTCTTTGATCACTTTTTGGATGGGCTGCTTGAGATCCCCGGCGTAACTGATGTTGGATTTATCGTACTCGTAAGCATTTGCGCCAGGTCTTAATGGGTAGATGATCGCCCAGTCTGCTCCAGAAAGTTGGCGGGCGGCCTCGCAGATGCGTTGCAGAGTATGGGCCAGGGGCCGCCGGCCTGCCTCGCTCATGATAGCGTGGTTCACCTCCAGCAGGGCTTCGCGCTGGCGGCGCTGGCGCTGGTTCTCCCAGACCAGGCCGACGTTATTCAACAGGGTTTCCAGGCGATCCAGCATCTTGCCGCGCAGCGGTTTTTGATCGTGCTTGTTATCCACGAGCAGGATGCCCAGGGTGCGGTTGCCGGCGCGCAGCGGCAGCACGGCGCACTCACCGAAAGAAAACTGCCGGTTGAACGAGGCTGGTAATTTGACGGCGGCCTCATCTCTGAAGATGATCTTGCGCTGGCCCGTCCTCGCCACTTCGCTGAAAGCGCTTTCGCCCTCCGCCAGGTCGATGACCACGCTCTGTACGGTGGAAGCAAAAGGGGTGTGTTTGACGTGGTCCTGCGCCAGGTCGCCCAGGAATGCCTCGAAATTGTAGCCGCGCTTTTTGTCCGCCTCCCAATCCCGGCGAGCTTCCTGGCTGCTTTCGGAGCCGATTCCCAGCCGCCCGCGCAGATAACGATTGTTGTCTTCAGCCAGGAAAAGCAAGGCGCGGTTGAAGCGCATCCCAAAGTTGGCTGTGGCAATGGTCAACACAGCGAACCAGAATTTATCTTCGCTCTCGTCTGCAATGCGCAGCAACTCGGCATTGGCGCGTTGCAAGACGCGCATGCGCTCTGCATCTTCCCGTTCGCTTTCGGCCATGCGGTTAATCTGGATCGCTCCGGCCACCTGGTCGGCGATTGCCTCCAGCAGTTCCTTGTCGCGCCGTTTGAATTTATCGGGCTGTTTGTAATCCTGGACGATCAGTGCGCCGATCACCCGGTCGCTCACCCGCAAGGGTACCCCCAGCCAACACTGCGCCTGCTGGCCATAAAGCGGGATGCCGCGCGCCTCCCGATATTCTTTGACCCCCGAGGGGATATATACCGCTTCACGCTGGCGCAACAGATGTGCAGCCAGCCCCTCCCCAATGGGCAGCCAGTGGCGCTCGACGCGCTGGCCTGCCTCGTAATGCAGGCGAAAATCGAGCTGGTGAGTTTCTTCGTCTGCCAGTACGACGATAAAATTATCGGTGTCCATCAATTTCTTGACCTGTTCACGTACCTCCTCCAGCAGGGTCTCCAGCTCGTCCAGAGCGGCGCGGGTAGTGATGCGCTGGCCAATCCGGCTGATCACCTCTGTCTCGTCTCTTGAGCGCCGTTCGTGTTCGAAAAGGCTGGCGCGTTCCAGGACGACTGAGACCTGGCGTGCGAACAGGTTCAGCCACGGGCGTTCGTGCTCGTGGATGCTTTTCCCATTCTGGTTGTAGTCCAGCACCAGAGCGCCCAGTTGGGAGTCGCCGCTCCATAGGGGCAGGATGGCCCATTCGCCGCGCGGTGGGCGCAAACCGCACAAGCCCATCCAGCCATGGTTATTGAAAGTACCTAGCTGACCGTTGGCGTTCTCGATAAAGAAGATCCTGGCGTCGTGCTGCTGCAGCGCCTGGTCGAAGGGTTGCAAATCTTCCTTGTGGAACAGATGGCCCTCGAACTCGGGCGGGCAGCCTTCGCCAGCAGAGATGATCCCTACCAGGCAGCAATCTTTGCCCTTGTCTTCGCCGCGCGGCGACCAAAATAAATGGGCGCGCTCGAACCCCAGGCGTTGTGCATACGCAACCACAACCCTGGCCACTTCGTGGAAAGTATTGCGTTGCAGGGCGTCTTCCACCATCTGGCTGTGTATTTTTTGCCGGTCATGTTCGCGGCGCTCACGTCGCCACTGTTCCAGGGAGCGCAGCAGGAAGAGCAGTTCTTTCGGTTTGAAGGGTTTAAGCAGGTAACGATAAGCGCCAGCTTCATAGGCGCGGTAGCCATCCGAGACGTCTTCGAAGCCGGTGAAGATGATGGCGTCGGCTTCCGGGGTGATGCGCCGCATTTCTTGCATGACTTCGATCCCGTCTTTGCCCGGCCCCAGGCGGTGGTCGATCAGCAGCACATCGAAAGGGGTTTGCAGGGCGGCCTTCTGCCTGACCGCATCCAGCGCAGCCTCGGCATCTTGGAATACAGTCACCTGATAAGTAGGCTCTTTGCTGCGCTGCAAATAATCTGCCACCAGCTCGCCGTTTTCTTTTTCATCATCCAGAACCAGTACGCGACACATTACCCACCTCCTGGTTATAAACCGGGTAGTTCCAGAGCAAAGGTAGTACCGCCGAAGATGTAGCTCTTGGCGACATACAACCTGCCGCCTAGCGACTCGACGATGCCGCGCGAGATATACAATCCCATCCCGCTGCCATCCTGGCGGGTGGTATAACCGGCCTCGAAAATCTGTTCCCAAAGCCGGCGGTGTATTCCTGGACCGTTGTCTTCCACCAGTACACGGAGTTGCGCTGCGCCGTCCTGGGAACTCACGATTTCGATGCGCACTTTTACCCAGCCGCCGCGCTCCTGGCGCAGCTCAGCAATCTGCTGTACGGCATTCAAAATCAGGTTTAGGAAAATTTGCTCCAGCGCAGCCGCCTGCGTACGTACCAGCACCATTTTTGTCGGCGGTGTAAAATCGATGCTGACATTGGCGCGTACGGCCTGGTCATGTAGCAGGTGGATAGCCTCGTAAATAATTTCATCCACGCGCAGCGCCTCATTTTTACTTTTGGTGATAATGCGCGCAAACATGCGTGTGGATTGGGCGATAGCATCCACATTGGTTTGTACTTCTGCCAGCGATGCTCCCGCCTGCGCCGCGTTCTGGCGCATTTCCTGGGCGTTGCCAGCAGGCTCCTGAAGCATTCTCCCCAACTCGCTTTCCAATTTGTCCAGCCGAGCCATCAGGCGCCCGATCAGGTTATTGACTTCGTGCACCAGTGCCCTGGTCAAGTGACCCATCAGCGCCGTGCGTTGGATGAGCACCGTCTGTTCCTGGAAAACGATCCGCTCCAGGATCGCTCCGATTGCCAGGGCCGTGGCGCTGGCATAAGTTTTCATCTCGGTAGTGATGTGCCTGGGATGGGTGTCCATCAAGACCAGTGCATATTGCAGTGGGAAATTCCCCGGCACTGGCAAGCCCAGGCAGGCTTCCAGCGGATAATATTCGAGCAGATAGCGGAATTGGTCGTGCCGTTCGCGCGACAGGTGCTCCATAGCGACCACGTCGCCGTCTTCAGCAATATCTCGTACCGGGCTGTAAATCAGCGCTTTCAACGCCTCTTTGTGTGCCAGACCATCCCCGGATTTATGCACCACATCCACGCTGCGCTGTGCCGGATCGAGGGAAAACAAAACCGCAGTTTCAAAACCCAGCGTCGCCTGGCATTGGCGGACCAGTTCCCTGATCGTGTTTGCTTGAGGAGACCGTGCTCGCTCCAGCAGGGGAAAATCGTTGCCCAGGCCGGTTTGCGGCTCTTCGGGTGCGCCTGGTCGGCGCCTGGCTGGCGCTAAAATTTCGGGCAAATCTTCCGGCAGCAGGGGCTTGATCAGCAGGCCAACACCGGCTGCTTGCAAGCCCTCGATTTCGCGCATATATTCGTCTGCCCGGGCCCAGTCAGTGGTCAGAACCAGGTGCACCTGTGGCCAGCGTTCCTGGGTTTGCCGGATGAGTTCCAGTCCGTTTAGATCGGGCAGCCCCAGGTCGACCAGGGCGATGTCTGGCGGGTCTCTTTCCAGCAGCTCCAGCGCAGCCATGCTGGTATCGGCCACATCTACCCGCTGGCCGATGTGTTTCAGCCAGGAAGCCACCACGCCAGCCTGGTCATGCTCATCTTCGATGATTAGAATGTGCTTCTTTTCTTGATGTTCCTGCAGGAATTTGTCCAACAGTGAGCGACGGTGGGAAATGCCCGCTCCGGGCTGAGGCGGGCGGCTCATATCCCGGGGTACGGTGGGCGACTCGGAGGCCTGCCGGTGAGCCAACCCCAGGCTGATGCGGCGCTGGGATAAATCGAAATCGCGGATCACCACCCGCACCTGGTCACCGGGCCAGAACAGCTCCGTTGGCGCAGCCTGTCTGGGGAGCCATTCCGGAAAATTTTGCCGGTGAAGCAGGCCGGTCAGGCCCGAGGCCAGTTCAACAAATGCACCGTAACCCAGCGCACCCGAGACGGTGCCTTCCAATACCTGACCGTTTTTGAGCTGCCCGGCGACCTGCTCCCAGGGGTTATCCTGAACCTGGCGCAGGCTCAGTTCCAGGTGTCCAGTCTCGTTTTTCTCCAGGGAGACTGCCCATCCGCTGTAATCCAGTGGATAACGCTGCTGCCAGTCGCACCGCTCCTGGGGATCCCAGGAGATTTCGCGGACGCGGATGATCCCGTTGCGGCCATCCTCCAGTTCGACAAACAGGCCCAACGGCAGATGCCGGGTCACTCGAAAGCGCACTGCGTTGCGGTTCTTGCTCTCGGCTGGCATAGGTAATCACATGGTGGACTTGCCCAAGTCAAAGGATACGCCCGGCAGGCCAGATTCTGGCGGGTAGGGCGGGCGGAAAACGGCGTGCGCCTCGGCCAGGTCGACCATATCTTGCAGGCGTTCGTAGTTGGGCGCCGCATTTGGGTTGGGCAGCCTCTCCAGCCAGTAGATCAACGGCGCCCACTGAGCCGGCTCGCTTTTCGATACGGGCCGCCTGACCTGGTAGCCCAGAGCAAGCTCGTCGGCTTTTGCGGGGCGCGTCAGGACAGAGCCGACCGCCCGGACGACGAAATCGGGCATCCGCGTGGCTGAAGCCAGACGCACCTGCAGCAAATAGGGCCGCGCCAGGCCCTTCAGTCGGCGCTCAAAGCGGGCTGCGTTCCAGGTGGCGAAGGGCTGGGCAAAGTTCAAATCCTCCGCATTGGATGCTTTGTTCGAGTTCTCTTTCATTCTGGCCAGCAAGATACGCTCGTGGCGCAGCAGGGTGGTCGGTCGCAACAGGATGTCCAACAACACAGGTTCAGGGCTTGCGGATAGGGCACGCCAGATCTGTTCTTCTGAGCGGTCCAGAGTTTCCCACCCGCCAACCAGGTAGAGCCACTCTTTACCGGTGCCCAACGGGCTTTCAAACCGGCGTACCTGCGCCAGAGCCTCCCCTGAACGGATGCTGCGCAGCAATTCCCATCCACAAAGATGGCGGAAATGCGTTTGCGTCTGCGCCGGGATCAGTTGGTAGTCGATAGGAAAAGTTGAATGCAGCTCGTGCCAGAACTCGGCTGCGGCACGGCGAACAGCGTCTGGGCTGGGGGCGCACACTTTACCCAGCAGGCTCAAGCGCAATCCCGGGTCTGCCGGGTCATGCACACAACGCAGTGCCACGCTGCGCTTGTCCGGCCAGTCCTCCTGGGCGAGACAGTCGTTGGGGTGCAGCGCTTCGACGAACAGGCGCTGGCGGTCGCGGGCCTCGTCCATCAGAAACGCCGGGCTAAAACCCCATTTGAGCTTGACGCGCTCCTCAAAGGGGGGGATGACGATCTGGCAGGCAAAGATCGCCTGCCAGACATAGGCAAAGGTGTTATCCAATGGGGCTTTGTCCTCCAGGTCGGCTATGGAGACACTTTCTCCAATTTCGACCCAGGGTAAATCGTTGTCTGCCATCCTTGCACCTGTATATCGTGTTTATCAATCCCGTTGGGGGACCGAAGGTTGTTTTCGTGCAACTTATGGTCCTTTGGTTTTGGGGCCTGCCTTCGATGGTGGCATCAAGCTCGATAAACTGGCGCTCAACATTGGCAAGGGCGATGAGCTGACCGAGGATGTGTCTGGCAGGCCGCGTAGGATTTCTCCCAGCAGGTGAGCTTCTTCGATCAAGCTGTGGGTAGAACCCAGGTTCACCTGTGATTGGATCAAAGCGTCAATGGCTCGGGCGCGCACTTCGATGGCCGAAAGCGCTTCCTGGTGCAAGTACTCGGGCAGCTTGCGCAGCCGTTCGATTTCCACCGCCAGCACTTCAATTTCGTAGCGAATTTTGGCGCGTTCGGCGGCATATTCATCCTGCTTCTTGGCCAGTTCTGCTTCCTGTTCGGCCTGAGTGAAGTTGGCCTGCCCCTGCCGGCGGATTAATTCCTCTTTCTGGTCGATCAGGTCTCTCTGCTGTTGGAGTATCTCTTTTTCAGTGAGCGTTTTCTTTTCCTGCAGGATGCGCTTTTGCCTGATTTCAACCATTTGCGGGTCGCCTTGCCGGTTGGTGATGCGCACATCCAGGATGGCAAAACCCCGGCAGGCTTTGTTCAGGCTGACTTCACGGATGATGTGGCTGGTAATGACCGCATCATCCAGGCGCATACCTTCCTCTCCCAGTACCAGCTCATCGTGCTTGTGGGCCTGGATGAAGCTTTTGATAGCGTTGGTGATGGTGGTGATGAGCACCTCCAGCGGATGGCCGACGCCCAGGATGAGCAGTGGGTCGGATACCTGCCAGGTGATGTTGACTGACAGGATGACCTGAAGACCATCGGCAGACCTGGCGTCTACCGATAGCGGAGGAGTCATATGCTTGCGCAGGTCGACGTATTGCAGCGTATACACGCCGTAATCCATGTCAACGTAGCCGCCGCGCTGAACAATGCTGCGTTTGCCGTCTGGAGCGGTAATCACCGCCGCAGTATCGGGAAAGACGTACAGATAGTCGGCATTGATGTTGCCTGTGAAAAACGGAACTGGCCGGGTGAACAATTGGTCCCCGAGAGACGGTGAAACGCTCTGGGTCCGTCGCCCTTTGAATTCCACCCATGATTGGATTAAGCTGCGCCATATATCATTCGCCATTTTGATCCTCCTTTGCTCCTCAGGCCGTTTTGCCTATGGGGTGCTATCGCGTGGCTTATCCTGACTTATTTTGACCGTCTTGAGCGTATCATAGCATATTAATCTACTTGTATCGCTACATCTTCCTTACATTTTCCGTACACGCTACCCGGGATAATAGACTGATTTCGATTTGTGTGGGGCACGGTCGCTGGCGTAACTGGACCGTTGAAAAAATTGTTAGCGCGCCAAAGTGATGGGGAGCGCCCTTGATGAAAATTGGCCCATAG
>CAZQQJ010000003.1:0-243498 GCA_964595435.1 uncultured Anaerolinea sp.
GGCTAGCCGGAAAGATCATTTTGTGTGGCCCACGAAGTGCGAGTAGCTTTTGCATATAAAGATAATGTCTCTTTTGTTGAATAACCAATGCAGTTTACCGACCAATGTTTCCTCCCATCCATTGTAGGTGTAAATATAGCTGCGCATATTGGGATATCAATAATTAGTCCAGTGGCGCCCTGCACAATTGGAGTCTTTACTTTTACCTTAAAGCCGAGTGCATAGGGCTTGATGCCAGGTAAATCTGTCATTTCAAATGTTGATACTCCATCTTCATCTTCTCGGAACTGGCTTGGACTGGTTATTGGTTTTTTGAAATAGCTTTTATCTGAGCTTAAATCTCCGTCAAGTTCTCTATATGTGATCACCATCGACGATGATTCGGGTGTATCAATTGGTGGCTGCTGCGGAAGAGGCGGTATCCAAGGCACCCTTTCCGGTTGTGTCTGCTGGTAAGAAAGTTCCTCCCAAGTAATTTTTTTACACCGATCCACAGTTGTTTCTACAGCGGTACCGAGATCATCTGCGTATTGGGCAGAAATGATAGCACTAATGCCTGCAGTTCCTAGAAGAGCAATACAGGCCACGATACCGACGCCATCTCCTATAGGTGATGGACCGTCTGCCACTGAGACAACTCCAAGAATTGCTAGACAGGTTGTAATCGGATCTCTTCCGCTGGGATCTGTGAAATTAACCGGATTATCATGTGCATAGTGCCATCTATTAAAAGTAATTGGTCTACTATAATCCCCCTCCCACGCATCTCGACTGATGAATCTGCCCTGCCAGGGAGCGTAATAACGTGCTCTCAGGTACACCAGCCCGGTCGGATCGGTGATCTCGCCGGTGTAGCCATAGATGCTGGAAGCGGTTCCTTCGTGAGCGATTTCTTCGCCGTAGGGTTCATAACGCTTCACCAGGGTCACATTTCCGCTCCCATCCACCAACTGCCGCACGCTGCCCAGGGCATCGCCCAGGAAGTAGTCCACGCTGCCGGCGCCGTACTGGGCGACGCGCCCATTGCCATACAGGTAGGTGCGCTGGCCGTCCGCCAGGACTTGCGTCAGCCCGCCGGCCAGGTCGATGGCGTAATTCGTTGTTACCCCGCCGCTGGTTTGTTGCACCCGGTCACCCAGGCCGTTATAACTGTAATCGACCGCAGGCGACTGCCCACCGCTTACGGAAAGCAGGCGGTTGGCGGCGGAGTAGGTATAGGTATACACCCCATCGTTGAGCAGGTTGCCATTGGCGTCCCAGGTGTAGGCCCCATCGTTGTCCAGCCGGTTGGCGTCATCGTAACTGAAGTTCGTCGTGCCCGCCGGCGTGGTCTGCGACAGGCGGTTGCCTACTGGATCATACGCATAGTGGAAGTACATGCCGTTATGATAATCCGCCGCCGTCAGCCGGTTAAGCGAGTCATACGTGTAGGTGATCACGACCCGCTGCTCTCCCCCATTGAGAATGGTCGCCTGCACCGGCACAGCAACGCTGGCCTGGGCCGGCGCGGCGTGCGCGGTGGATGCCGGCGACAGCCAGCCGAACAGGTTGCTGAAGAAGGCGACGATCCCTTCCCAGAAAGAGGTCCCGCCTCCTTCCGCCCCATCTACCGGGGCGGGGTAGGCGCTGTCCAGGCTGTCCATTGCCGGCGGATCGCTTTCGGGGAGCGGGTAGGCTTCTTCGACCGGCAGCGGCGTGGCCAGGGGCGAAAGCAGGCCGGGGGTTTCGCCCTCCACCGCCGGGTATGGATCGGACAGGTCGCCGCTGGAGAGGGCCTCTGCCGCTCCCGGCGCAGCCATCAATAGCTGCCCGCTCCCTTCGTCGCCGCTGTTCGCCTCCCACGGGAAGTAGGTCAGGTAGGGCGTGAACAGCGTCTCGGTCACCATCCGGCGGTTGCCTACGCTGTCATACAGGTAATCATACCGCGAGGAAAACCACGGTATTGCCGGCCCATCCTTCATGTGCATCAAATGGAGCAACTGCCCGGCGTCATCGTACTCGTAGGTCGAGATGGCGCCGTTGGGCAGTTCGGCTTTTACCAGGCTTCCGGCGACGTTGTAGGTGTACGTGACCACCTTTGAATACCAATCGGTAACATTTTTCAATCGCCCCAGGCGATCGTAGGAATAATCCACGCGCTTGCCGTCCGGGTAGATGAGCGCCGTGCGGTTACCCTGGGCGTCGTAGCGGTAGCCCACCGTCCCGCTGACCGGGTGGGTGATGGTCAACGGGCGACCCAGCAGGTCGTACCGCCAGCGGGTCACCCCTAGGGTGTCGGTCATCGCCGTGCGCCAGCCCAGGGCGTTGAAGGCAAAGATCACGTCTGCTTCGGGCGCCGGGTAATCGATCTGCTTGACGCGCCCCAGCCCATCGGAAACGTAGGCGATGGCCGCCCCGTTGGCATCCGTCTGCCCTGTGCGCCGCCCCGCGGCGTCGTAAGTGTACAACCAGGTATTCGACAGCGGATCGACCTCCTGTATCGGCCAGCCCAAAGCGTTGTAGCCGAATGTAGTCGTGTGCGTCAACGCATCTGTGATCGCCAGCCGGTTCCCCATCGCATCGTAGACGTACTCCGTGCGCACGTTGGTCTGCTCGTCTGGGTCTGCACCTGGCTGGTAGTTTTCCACCACCGCCTCCAGGCGGCCCAGGCCATCGTAGTCGAAAAGCGTCGCCACGCCTTTGGCGTTCTCGCTCTGGATGCGGTTGCCGGTCACGTCATAAGTATACTCGCTAATCCGGTCCAGCGGGTCGCTCTCCTGCGCCAACCGCCCCAGGTCGTCGTACTCGAACGTGGTAATATGGCCCAACGCGTCCGTGCGGGTAATCACCTCCCCGGCGGCGTTGTAGTCCACCTGGCTGCACACGTTGTACGGCGCGTCGTCCCCTTCGGCGTCGCGGTTGCAGGCCGGCGGGGTCGGATTGTTATAGCCCCAGGTTGGGTTCAGGTTCTGTACGGTCAATGTGGCGCGGCCCAACCCGTCGTAGTAGGTGCGCGCCGTGCGCGTGAAGACCTGCGTTCCCTCGGCCAGCCATTCGATGCTGGCAATCGCGTTCCCATCCGGGGCGTAGGCTGCGTCGACGCGCACATTCCGGTCGGGGTAGGCAGGGTCGTAAACCAGCGGCGATGCGGCGCCCAGGCTGCCGGTGAAATTGCGCACCACGCTGGTCGCCCTGCCCAGGGCGTCGTACCAGGTGCGTTCCGTGCGCGAGATCACCTGGCTGCCTTCCCGCCAGTATTCGATTCTGGCAATCGCCTGGCCGCGGGAGTCGTAGACCGTCTTCACCGCCACATTCTCATCGTTGCCAAAGTTGCTGTCGGTTGGCGGTGTGTCCAGCGTGTAGGCTTGCACGGTCAGGTTGCGCACTACCAGGTATGGACGCTGCAACGCATCGTAGTAAGTGCGCGTGACGCGCCCCAAGGGGTCGATGCTGGCGATAGCTTGCCCGGTATTGGGGTCGTATTTCGTCTCGCTGCACAGGTTGTAATAGTTGGGCTGCCCGTTCTGCCAGGTGTTGCGATTGCAGACCGGTGGGTCGTCGTCATCGTAAAGATCATGCGCTGGGTCAAGGTTGCGTACCAAAAGGTAGGGGCGGTCGAAAGTGTCGTAATAGGTACGCGTGGTGTGCGTGATGAGCTGGCCGCCCTCTACCACCCATTCCCGCGCCGCAATTGCCCTCCCATGGGCATCGTAAACCGTCCCTGTGGCGACGTTTTGCTCGTTGCCAAAATCGTCAAGGTCCGGTGGTGTGCCCAGAGCGTAATCGTGGCCCGTCAGATTCCGCACCACCAACACCGGTTGGTTGGCCTCGTAATAGGTGCGCGTGACGTGTCCCAACGGATCGATGCTGGCAATCACGTTGCCGCTTTTATCGTAAACCGTCCGGGTGCAAAGATAAGAATCCGCCCCAGGTGTGCTATTACAGGTCGGCAGGGTGTCCGTAAGGATCGAACTGACATCCACGTTCTGGGCGATGAGGAAGGGACGGTTGGCCTTGTCATAATAGGTGCGTGTCCATACGCCTTTGGCATCCTGCGTGGCGATCACGTTGCCGTTGCCATCGTAGGAGGTTTCCGTACAGATATTGGTGGCCGCCCCCTCCTCGCGGTTGCAGTCTTCCGGCCCGTCTGCTGGCGCAACCCAATTCTGGAATACCAGGTAGGGGCGGTTCAGTTCGTCGTAGAAAGTGCGCGTCTTATGCCCTAACGCATCTTCCGTGGTGGTCAGCTTGCCCGCTGCGTCGTAAGAATTTTGCGTGGTCACGTTCCGATCCGGGTAGGCCGGATTGTAAGCTGGCGGCTCGCTGAGCTCCAGGCTGCCGACGAAGTTCTGTGTGATGGTATACGGTCTGCCGAGGTCGTCGTACCAGATGCGTGTGGTGCGGCTGACCGCCTGGACGCCATCGACTACCCACTCGATGCTGACAATCAAACGGCCGACATTATCGTAGACAGTTTCGCTGGTTACGTCATGGTCGCTTCCGGGTTGGCTCTCGGGTGGCAAGGTATCGCTGCGATAATCGCCGGTCAGGTTGCGCACCACCTTCACCGGGCGATTGGCATTGTCGTAATAAGTGCGCGTGGCCCGTGTGATAACCGTGCCGGCAACCACCATCCAATCGATGCTTGCCGCAGCGTTGCCGCTCAGATCGTAGTACGTATCGCGTATCCTGCCTTTGTTCGCATCCGTGCTGCGTGCATAATCAGGGTTGCAAGGCTCTGTACCGGTGGCGTTTTGCACCGTGCGCCATACCCGCCCGGCATTGTCGTAGCAGGTCCAGTCCGTGCGCTGGCTGCCAGGATAGGTCACCTTTTTCAGTCGGCCCAGGTTGTCGTACTCGTAGGTGGTCGTGCGGTTGAGGGCATCTATGGCGGTAATCCGCTCGCCATACTGGTTGTAGGTGTACCTGGTAACATTCCCGTTCGGGTCTTTCATCTCTTTGAGCAAACCGGCTGGCTGAGGCGCGTCAGCGGTGGTGGTGTAGGTATATACGCTGGTTCCGCCTTCGGCGTCGGTGCTGCTGCGCAGCAGCGTGCCGCCTGGAAGCAGCGTGCTGCTGACGACGTAGGTGTAGGCGACCTGGTTGCCGCGCCCGTCTATCGTGGAAGTCAGGTTATTCAGACCGTCGTAATGCAAGGTGGTTGTGTATCCCCCTGCAGCAAACATCTCCAGGTTCTCCCCGTCGCCGCTCCAGCGCAGTTTGGTGGTATGGCTCAACGGATCGGTGACCGAAACCGGACGGAAGTTGCCGTCGTAGACCTTGCCCACGCCTCCCTCGGTGTTCTCCTGCCGGGTCAGGGTGTGGCGGCTATCGTAGGTGTGCGTACTGGTATATCCCCCTTCGCTCACGATCGTTGAGCCGCCCGAGTTATAGGTGAGTGCTGCTACCAGATTATTCATGCCATCGTATTGGCGCACGGCTTTGCCCTGCTCGTATTCAGTGCGTTCCACGATCTTGCCGCGCGGGTCGGTCACCTGGCGCAGGCGGTGGGTATCCGTATAGGCATACGTCCAGTTATGCGCCAGGACGTCGGTTGCGGTGATCAAATCGCCAGTTGAGGGGCTATAGGCAAAATCGACCTGCCGCCCGGTATGGTCGACGACTCTCGTGATACGTCCGCGGCTATCGTAGGAAAATTGCAGATAGCGCGTGCCGCTGTCATCGCGCACGCGCTGCAACCATCCCACGGGGTAATAATCGTAATGCCAGGCGTGGCCTTGCGGCGTGCGAACTTCGGTGATCAGGCCGTGATGATCGAAAGCATACCGGCGCTGCGCCCCGTCGATCAACTGATAGGTGTAATTGGGGGCGCTGCCCTGGCGCTTCAGGCTGGCGCACAGGCCGGGGTAGGCGTCGTAGGTACCGTTGCCTTTGTCGTAAAACAAATATCGGTTCGCCGTTTGCGCTTTGAACAATACCATGCCGGGCATGCCGCCGGCCGTGTTCGAGAAGACCAGCCGCGTGTCCAGGCTGTGCGCCCATCCGTAACCTAAAAAGCCGGAGGTGTTCGTGTAAGCCGAGGTGGTATAAAAAGCGGTAGCTAAAGGTGTGTAGAGATCTGTCGCCAGCGAACTGTACGTGCGGCGGAAAGTCAGCGGCCCGGCGGAGGTTGGGATCGACAGGTCTTCGACGGAATAATCGTAACCGCCAGTGCGGGTATTGATCGGCTCAGCGACTATCCCATTGGCTTCATTGTAAGCGACATTGAAACACAAGTCATCTCCTGAGTTGAGGCTGGATTGCTCGGGTATCGGCAGTTCTCGAAAATATTGCAGGTTCGTAGCATCGCCTGTTCCGGCCGTTAGGCCATACCATACTTTTCCATTATTATTGAAAACGTATTGTACAATGTCATTTGTATAAGTCACGACCTGGACGCCATCCCAATAGCCCGCTAAGGTGTGCGTATCTACATCCCAATTCACGCGAAATAAGTGTTCTCGCCCATCCTCAGTGGCGCTGCTTCCCAGGATATAGGAAGATGGCTCATTATTGTGTCCGTCATGAAAGACAATCGCGATATGGCCTTCACTTTTGTCATGACTACCGTTGTTAAAAGTATCGATCTGGATGCCAAGAAGATGGCGATCGTCGATCCCGTAATATCCCATTGCTTCTCCATCGCTACCGATTGCATTCAATCCTTTCTGCTGGAAGGCGAATACAATTCCATCGGCGCCACGTTCTATATTGCCTTCGTGACTGTCAACGCCCAGATATACCATGAACGACCGGTCGAAATCCTGCGAAAGATCGACCTGCTGCTTCTTCCAAGCAGCTCCTTTCTTACGTCGTTCTGGCCACGGTTCTGTCAACCTGATTGCACCGGGGATAGCCGTATTGCTGGCATTCCCGACCAAAGACCAGTCAGATGCAATTTGCGTTTCCAGTCTTGCACCAATTGCAGATGTGTCTCTGTTGAGCGCATCCTCTTTGGGCCCCTCATTGCTCGATGGCAGCGAGGCAGCCGCAACAGGAGCCGTTGGCGCATTCACTGCTCGTGGCGCTGCGCCGGATGCAGGGGCTGTTGCTCCTACGTCCCTCAAGAGGGCCTGTACGGGCGTTAACCATTCTTCGGTCGGCGAGGCAGCGGGCAGCACTGCCGGGCCCTGGCGCACCGCCGGCGCGCTGGCCGCCCGCGCCGTGACTGGCGCCAGGTAAGATGCCAGCAATGACAGCGCCATCAAGATGCGCAAAACGAACCAGCCCGGCGTGCGATACGACCGGGCTGGCGAATATGAACGGCGAAAAGACGAGGTGGAATTCAACGATTGGTGAGGCATTTTAACTCCCTCTGGCTTTGCAGGTTCTTTATTGACCGAAGGTCATTTTGAGCGACCTAGAGGTGTGTACAGCGCATGGCGCCATACACCCTTGAAGAAAAACGTAATCCAAAGTTTGTTTTTTAAATTATAATCGCAAAAAAAAACGAACAAACCGACGCGCGTCACAAATTTTTATGACAAATGTCACGTGCAAACGGCCCCTAAACGCCCAAACCTCCGCCCCTTTTGCATTCCCGGTCTCTTCCCAATATTTTTACGGATAGATACCAAGTTCATGCTATAATTTTCTTTCAAACGAAAGGATCGCGTTGGGTATGGGCGTCAGGGTGCAGTTAAAGGGCATTCGCGATGGTTTGTTGGTTACGCTGGGCGAGGGCGAATGGCCTGATCTTCACCAGGCGCTGCTCGACCAGCTCGACCAGCAGGCAGAGTTTTTGCGCGGGGCGCGCCTGGCGCTGGACGTGGGCAACCATATCCTCAAAGCCGCCGACCTGGGGCCGCTGACCAAAGAGATCGCCGAGCGCGGCCTGACGCTGTGGGCGGTGTTGAGCAATTCGCCGTCGACCGAGCGTTCGGCGCAATCTTTCGGGCTGGCGACCCGCCTGACTCGCCCCCGCCCGGAGCAGGCTGCTGCCCCCGTTGGGGCGGATGCCATCCGCCCTAACGGCGAAGCCGCCGTCCTGGTGCAGCGCACGCTGCGTTCCGGTTTCAGCCTGCAATATGCCGGGCACGTGGTGGTGATCGGCGACGTCAACCCGGGCGCCGAAATTATCGCAAAGGGTGACGTGGTGGTGTGGGGCAAGCTGCGCGGCATGGTGCACGCCGGCGCCGAGGGCGATGAGCGGGCGGTGGTTTGCGCGCTCGACCTTTCGCCGACGCAGTTACGCATTGCCGGCCAGATTGCCCTGGCGCCCAAGCGGCGAGGCAAACCGTTGCCGGAGATGGCCCGCTTGCAAAACGGCCAGGTGGTGGCCGAGCAATGGGATCCGAAAAGGGAGAAGCTATGACAGGGAAAGTCGTTACGGTGACCTCCGGTAAAGGAGGCGTAGGCAAGACGACCGCCACAGCCAACCTGGGGGCAGCCCTGGCTGACCTGGGTCATAAGGTGGTGTGTATCGACGCCGATATCGGCCTGCGCAACCTGGACGTGGTGCTGGGCCTCGAAAACCGCATCGTGTATGACCTGGTCGATGTGGTCGAGGGGCGTTGCCGCCTGCGCCAGGCGATGATCCGCGATAAGCGCCTGCCGGAGCTGTACCTCATCCCGGCGGCGCAAACCCGCGATAAAAGCGCCATTTCGCCCAGCGACATGGTGCGGCTGTGCGATGATCTGCGCCCGGAGTGCGACTGGATCCTGATCGATTCTCCCGCCGGGATCGAACGCGGTTTTCGCAATGCGGTGGCGCCGGCGGACGTGGTGATCGTGGTCACCAACCCGGAAGTTTCGGCGGTGCGCGATGCCGACCGCATCATCGGCCTGGTGGAAGCCGAGGAGAAAGGGCCGGCGCGCCTGGTGATCAACCGCATCAAACCCGAGATGGTACGCCGCGGCGATATGCTGGCGGTGGAGGATGTGCTGGAACTGCTGGCCGTCGAACTGATCGGCATGGTGCCGGATGACGAGAGCGTGTTGACCAGCACCAACCGCGGCAGCCCGGTCGTCCTGGACGGCAAGAGCCGCGCCGGGCAGGCTTTTCGCAACATCGCCCGCCGTTTGAAAGGGGATTCGGTCCCCTTTATGAGCATGGATCACGAGAACGGTTTTTTGAACCGGTTGTCACGCCTGATCCGCCCGGGAGGATATTGATATGACAAGCTTCATCGATCGGGTTTTGGGCCGCCAACCGAAAAGCGCTGAGCAGGCCAAAGAGCGATTGAAACTGGTGCTGGTGCACGATCGCACGGATATTTCCCCCGGGGTGATGGAATCGCTGAAAGACGAATTGATCGCCGTGATTTCGCGCCACATCGAGATCGACCCGGCAGCCGTGAAAATCGAGATGGCCCAGGATGGGCGGGAGCAGCGCCTGATCGCCGATATCCCCTTGCGCCCGGCCCGGCGCAGGCGCAGCCCGTAATACTGTGGGGTGGATGGCGATCGTCTGCCGTCCATTGCCCATAGAGCCAAGGAGATTATGCGAGTTAAGAATATTGCCATCGCCTGGAAGCACTTCGACTTCTGGCTTCTGGGGGCGGTCGCTTTACTGGTAATTTTCGGCGTCACCATGATCCGCTCGGCGGTAGCCGGGAATATCGAGCTGGCCGATTTGAACCTGGTGCAGCGCCAGTTGATCTTTGCCGGCGGCGGTTTTTTGATCGCGGTGATCGTAGCGGCCATCGATTATCGTTTGTGGGCCTCGGTCAGCCGCCCGATGTACATCATTACGATGGTGGCGTTGGCGGCGCTGTACATCGTCGGTTCTGCCCTGTATGGGTCGGCGCGCTGGTTCGATACCGGCGTGATCCTCATCCAGCCGTCCGAAATTGCCAAGATCGTGCTGATTTTGGTGCTGGCCGATTTCTTCACCCGCAATATGCACCGCATGGGTGAATTGGCGTGGGTGGGGCGCAGCTTTCTGATGACGATGGGTATCACGGTATGGATTTTGCTGCAGCCAAACCTGAGCACTTCTATTGTAATGATGGTGTTGTGGTTTGCCATGTTGTGGGCCAGCGGTCTGCGCCTGAAACACCTGGCGATGTTCATCGGCGCGGCGATCCTGGCCCCGCTGGTCAGTTTCCCTTTCCTGGTCGATTACCAGCAAAAGCGCATCCTGAATTTCATCTTCCCCGACCCGAATGCCTCTTACGGCGATATCTATAACATCCAGCAGGCGTTGATCGCCATCGGCTCCGGCGGCCTGCTCGGCCAGGGTTATGGCCACGGTACGCAGGTGCAACTGCGTTTTTTGAAGGTGCGCTGGTCGGATTTCATCTTCTCGGCGATGGCCCAGGAATTCGGCTTCGTCGGCGTGGTGCTGGTACTGGTCGTGTTGATCTTCGTCATTCTGCGTTGTCTGCGGGCTGCCCGCCTGGCGGCGGATACGTTTGGCGCTCTGATTTGTTATGGGGTCGCCACGATGATCACTTTCCAGGCGATGGTCAATATCGGGGTGAACCTGAATCTGATGCCCGCCACTGGCCTGACCTTACCTTTCGTCAGTTATGGGGGCAGCTCGCTACTTTCCATCTTGATGGGCATCGGCCTGGTGGAGAGCGTGATCTTGCGCCACCGCTCGCTCGAGTTCTAGCGGCAATTTGCCCGTGGAGCAAAGATTGCGGACAAAGTCCGCAATCTTTGCTCCACGGGCTTCACCATTTTAACGTTTGAACGTTATAATATTTGAACGTTGCAACGTTTTGAGGAGAAGAATATGCCTGTATCGAAACCGGTTGTTGTCCGTTTTGCGCCGTCGCCCACCGGGCGCACGCACCTGGGGAGCGGACGTACTGCTTTGTATGATTACCTTTTTGCCCGCCAGACGGGGGGCAAGTTTATTCTTCGCATCGAGGATACCGACCAGAAACGCTACGTACCGGGTTCCGATCAAGAGTTGATGGACAGCCTGCGCTGGTTGGGGCTGGATTGGGACGAAGGCCCCGGCGTCGGCGGCCCCAACGGGCCGTATTACCAGACCCAGCGCAGGGAAATCTACCAGCAGCACGCCCGCTGGCTGGTCGAACATGGCCATGCCTACCCCTGCTTCTGCACGCCGGAGCGCCTGGAGCAGGTGCGCCAGCAGCAGATGAAGCTCAAGCAAAACCCTCGCTATGACGGCCTGTGCCGTTCGATTGATCCCGACGAGGCAGCCAGGCGCGTGGCCAGCGGCGAACGGCACGTGATCCGCTTCAAGATGCCGTACGATGGCTCGATCACTGTGCAGGACGTGGTGCGCGGGGCGA
Organism: uncultured Anaerolinea sp.; assembly: GCA_964595435.1. GTDB lineage: Bacteria > Chloroflexota > Anaerolineae > Anaerolineales > UBA4823 > RBG-16-57-11. Next base: position 11,190 of record CAZQQJ010000003.1, read on the forward strand.
TCACAGTCGAGAATTGCAGCCTGGATGACACGATCCTGGTCAAGTCGGACGGCCTGGCGTTGTATCACCTGGCGGCGATGGTCGACGACCACCTGATGGGGGTATCGCACGTCATCCGCGGCTCGGAGTGGCTGTCCACTTTTCCGCTGCACGGCCACCTGATCCGCGCCTTCGGTTGGGAGATGCCGCTCTTTGTGCATCTTTCGCTCTTTCTCAAGCCCAGCGGCAAGGGCAAGCTGAGCAAGCGCGAGTCGGCGGACCTGATGAAAGACGGCCACTCGGTCTTTGTTACCGATATGAAACAGTTGGGCTACCTGCCCGAAGCGGTGGTCAACTGGATCGCCTTGATGGGTTGGAGCTACGACGATCACACCGAGTTCTTCACCCTGCCCGACCTGGTGGAGAAATTCAGCCTGGAGAAGTTGAACCCTTCGCCGGCGGCGATCAATTTTACCAAGCTGGATTATTTCAACGGCGAACACATCCGCAGCCTGGCGGTGGGCGACCTGGCCGGGCGGATCAAACCCTACCTGCAAAGCGCAGGATATGCGGTTGACGACCAGAAGCTTGTCCAGATTGCCCCGCTGATCCAGCCGCGCCTGGTGACGCTGGACGAAGCGCCGCAGTGGGTGGGCTTCTTCTTCCTGGATCAGGTCGTTCCGGCGCCTGGCGATTTGGTCGGGCCGAAAATGACGGCGGCGGAATCGGCTGCCGCAGCACAGCGCGCCCTCGAAATCCTGGCGGCGTTGCCGGAGATCACCCTATCCGCTGCCGAGCCGCCGTTGCGCGCCCTGGCCGACGAACTGGGCCTGCAGGCCGGGCAACTCTTCGGCATCCTGCGCGTGGCGGTGACCGGCCAAAAAGTCAGCCCGCCGCTCTTCGAAAGCATGGAAATCATCGGTAAGGAGAAAGTGTTGCAGCGCGTGCGCCACGCCGTGGCTGTTCTTGGAAAGATGTGAACGTTCTTGACCAGCCTGGTTTCCGCTGCGCCCACTACTGGCCCTGAGGCAGATGGGTTGGTTTCAACCATCGCTTCCTGAAATAAAATCATCCAAAACGATGACGGCAATCACCGGTTGCAAGCGCGCCAGGCGATGGTCGTTGGTGATGAAGGCCTGGCGGCCTGCCGAGAGGCAGGCCGCTACCTGCAAGGCGTCGGCTGGCCGGATGCGATATTCGGCGCGCAATTGAGCAGCCTGGCGGGCGATGCCGCGCTCGATGTCCAAAATTTGCAGGTGGGGAAGCAGATATGTTAAGCCACCCAATAGAACTGGCACCACAGGAACATGAACAGCGTTTGCAAGGTCAAAAATATGACCAGGATGGCCTGGTCGATGGCGGGACGTTTTCCGAAGATGCCGAGCGTGACGAAGGCCGGGAAAAGGACCGCTTCGTAGCGCATGCTGGAGGCCAACATGCCAGTCAGCAAGGGGGTTATGAAGGCCGGCAGCGCGTAGATCGCATAGCCTGGGGAAGGCAAGGTTTTGAACGATACCAGGATGATGGCGAAGATGCCGACGGCAAAAACGCGCTCGATGGGGGTGATATACCAGGAATAAGCGGCGTTGCTGACCAGGGTTTGCCAGGGCACGGCGAAGGCTCTGTCCTGGGCTGCCTGTACGGATATGGGGGCGAAAAAATCTCCGGTAAGGGAATACAGGTGGGTCAGGTGAACGACCAGCGCAAGTGGGATCGCCACCAGCCAGGCCGCCTGCGGGCGGATTTTGCGCCATTCCCAGTGCAGCGAAGCGAGATATTCCCACAGCAAGGCAAGGAACAGGAAAACGCCGACCAGGCGCGTCAAAGCCGCCAGGGCGCCCAACAAGCCGGCAATGGCCCACGACTTCTTCCGGGCTGCGTAAAAGGCGGCGACCGATAGAAACAGAAACATGGCTTCGGTATAAAAGGCAGAAAAGAAAAAGCCGGTGGGGAACAATAGCAGATAGAAAACGGTTCGCCGGGCAATTCCCGCCTCTCCAAATTGATCGATCACCAAAAGGTAGAGAAGGACCAGCGCCCCCAGCAGACATAGATTGGATACCAGTACACCGACCAATAAGATCCAGCTCGATGATTGGGCTGTGGCAGGCAACAGCCAGGTCAGGGCTTTTACGGTATAAGGGTATAGTGGAAAAAACGCCACGTTGCTGAGCCTGGCCTGCAGATCGCCTTCCAGGTGGTAGCCTTCACGGATAATTTTCAGATACCAGCTGGCATCGTAGCGCGCCCAGATATCCAGCCAGCGGATGGGGGTGATCTCCCAGCCGCGATGAATGGCCTGTTGGTTAACATAATTGGCGTTCCTGGGAAATTGGCGGGAGAACCATCCGATCAGCAATAAGGCCAGGCGGGTCAGGACAAGCGGCAGCAAGACATCGTTGAGCAGTGGACGGATGTCTCTGGTCCAGCGGGGATTCTTTTTTGATGGGAGGCGGACGGGCGCGGATGAACGCGAGCCTGAAACAGCTTGGTCCTCCATCGTCGGCCTCTATGTTCCCACGCTGCCGTCGGGCCGAAAGCGCAACGCCGGACACGCCTCATCGATGGCGATTTGAGTCGCCGGGCGCAGGCCAGTGGGTTTCATATTCGCCTCTCTGTCATTCTGACCAAAAATGCCCCGTGGATTGCGCCGACCACTGCGCCTGCCAGCAGCAAGACGCCTGCCAGCAGCAGAATGGCCAGCCAGGGCGCCAGGCCTTTTTCAGCGGCGTCGATGCCCCAGAAGATGAGCGGCATGCCCGCCAGCCAGGCCAGCATATTCGCCGGGATCCATCCGCCGGCGCGGGAGGTCGCCTTGCGCAGCACGCGCCATTGGGCAAAGGACAGCACGGCTCCGCCGACCATGCCCATGCCGGCGGCCAGAAGCAGCACGATCCACTGCGGCGGCTCGGCGGGCGGGGCGGCGGCGGGTTGTGCTGCGGCCTGTTCGCTCAGGCTCATCAGCGTGGAGGGCAGGTAGCCTAATACATAGGCGATCAGCGCCCCGGCCAGCGTAGAAAGCCACCACTCCCGGCCGGCGATGGATGGGAACCAGGGCCGCATCGCCCACCATTGCGCCAGGCCTACCAGCGTGGCTTCGATGGCGCCGCTCAGCACAGCAATGGCGAACAGCAGCAGCACGATGCCTATCCCGGCCCGTTCATCCAGGGCAGTAAAGGCCAATGCGCCGACGGCGAAGGTCGCTCCGAGGCCGACCATTTCGCTCAGGGCGTTGGCAGTCACCCAACGCAGATATAAACCACGATAGGGTGTAACCACTTATATACCTTTATTGTTTGTACCTGGAAATGTAAGCAATTTATTCCGACTTCGGGTGTAATATTTATTTTGGGCTGGTTAGTTTTCCAAGAAATTCTTGGATCAATAAATGTTCATACTGAGATGTTTTACAACCTTGTCCAGCTTGCCAGTTTTGGAGCGCTGCATTCCAGTTACCTATTTCGTAGCACAAGCAACCCATTAGGCAATGCCCCACAAAATCATCTGGATCGGCATCAATTGCTAATTGGGCATGTTCAAAAGCATGATTTTTATCGCCTATTAGAAAATAAGCGATAGCAAGATTTGCTTGGATAGCCATATTCACTGAGACAAAGCGCGTTGGGTGTTTATCAGCGACTAATTTCCCTTGCCAAGGATATGCAATGTGCAAAATCGCCTGGGAGTCTTCGTCAGGTATTTGTTCAGCTAACAGAAGTGTTTCAATAGCCTGTTCTACGCGTTGTTGGCGCAAGTAGATGTATCCACGATTGGTAAGCAAAACATCCATAGAATCATAGGAGTTCTTTTCGGCTTGACCCAGTAGCTCTAGTGCTGCATCCCACTCTTGATCGCCTATCAAGATAAAAGCCAAGTTGTTTAACGCGCGAGGATATACTGGGTCGTTTTGCAAAACTAGCTCAAATATTTTTTTGGATATATTTGTATTACCATCTTTGAAAAACCTTACACCAAGATTAATAAGGCCCTCTTTGAGTTTCCCTTCATTTTGATCATTTAGTTTTTTTATAAATTCGTGAATAAATTGATCAGCTTCAGTATATCTACTTAGACCATATAAAGCATGGAAATATTGTAAGGCATAAAACGGATCCTCTCGGCTATTATCAGGGATTTCTTCGAGAGCAGAAATTGCATCTTCGTAATTTTTTGATTGTATTAGATAGATTGCCTTAATCGGTAGTAAAACTTTAGCCTGAGGAAAAATATTCAAATCTTGTTCGATCTGATCCAATGCTCGTTGAAAACCCCATCCTTGCTCTAGTTTAACAACTCTGGCCAATAGTAAGAAACCAAGCTTAGATCGATCATCACCGCTTTGAAGTTGATGAATAATTTGGTCATATAGCTGAATACTTTCTTCTCGTTTTCCACCAAGCCATAAAGTTTCAGCCTTTCCTTGCATAATTAGAGCATTACCTTGATTAGCAAGTAATCCTTCATCTGCTACCTGGTTAGCTTTATCCAAGCTGTCCGCTTCAATATAACATCGTATAAGGTTGTACCATGAATTTTCGTCTTTTATGTCCAAATGAATGGCGTTCTCAAAAGCCTGGATTGCTAATGGTGTTTCACTATTGTCTAGGTGGATACGGCCTAATGTGTTGAATAATTTTGTTGATGGGTTTTGCTCGATTGCTTTTGAGATGAGTTGGATTGCTTCCACAATTCGTTCTGACTGAACTAATAAATTGGTAAGCAACAAAATGGTTTTTTGATCGGTTGGGACCACATCATTTGTACGTTTTAATACTTCAATAGCCTGACCATTTTGCTTTTTCCATTTCAATGCTGATGCTAGAGCCTGACTGACCAGCAAATTAGCAGGGTTAGCGTTGAATACTGGTTGTAGTATAGGAATCGCCTGTTGGTATTCCTCAATTTCAACTAATAAAATGCCTAAGGCTTGCCGCGCCTCAGTAGATTGAGGGTCTAATTCCAAAGCGCGCATGAAACTTGAACGAGCCTCACTTGTTTGGCCTAGATCTTGATAAGTTAAACCGAGTAATAAATGCACAGATGTATCTTCCGGCGCAAGTTGCACTGCGTGTTGTAGTTGTATCAGTGCAGCCGGAAAATCTGGAATATCACGTAAAGACAAAGCAGCATTTATTCTTTTAACATATTCGATATTCTGGCTCATCCCGCCACCTATGTTATTTGAGGCCTAATTCTCGTAATGAGTCTTCATCAATAATATTATTTTCCTGTATTTGACGATATATATTTGTCTCGTTCTCGACAGACTGCCTGTAACTAGTTCTCTGTGAACTACTTTGGACCTGAAGATGAATACGTTGTTGTAACATTGAGCTTTCGATAATCCCTTGCCGTATCTGAAAGCTTTCTTGAACCTGATTTTCAAGTATAGAAGCCATTTGACAAAATACACTAAAGGTTGGGCTTTGATCACACAATATTTCAAGTGCTCGCCGTAAGGAATAGAGATAATCCACAGCCTCACGATAATAGCCAGTTTGCATTGCTGTATAAGCTCGGTTCAGATAGTCTTGTATCCACCCGGCAAAGAACTTCTCATCGACTTTCTGTGCTTCATCTGCACACCCATTTAGGATCAAGACCTGTCGTGCTTTAGTGCTCAGATGAGGCCAGTTAATAATTGGCAACTCCTTTGGTTCAACTGATTGTGTGGAAATAGCATTTGTTGCTCCCACAGCTTTACCCAATGCAACATTGACAAGTGAATTCAGGCTGACACCCTCTCGGTCTGCTATATTCACAAGTTCGCGGTGCAACGATTTTGGGACTCGTACCACGAACTTGCCACTATGTTCTTCTATCGGTCTGGGTTCAGGGATTGCCATCCCATCTTCCAATGCTGTTTCGATCCAGGCATGCATCGCATCCCCGATCATTTCCCCCAGTTCATCAAATGTATCTGCCTGCGTAAGACAACCTGGAAGTTCTACCACGCGCGCCACCCAGCCAGGATTTTCTGGATCATTTTCGCGGATTATTTCAATTGTATAGGGGAGGCTAAGATATTTTTCTACAGAGCGCTCGTCCATAGTTTACTCTTGCTCACCTTCATCAAAATTTAGTTCGTCGATTGCGTGGATGGCCAGCTCGACGTAGATTGGCTTAAGAAAAGGTTTTCTTACCGGAATTGTGATCGGGGATGAACCTGGAATAGAAAATACGACATGGCTAGTCCCTTTTTGCCGTTTCTCGAAGCCGAGATAAAGGAGGACAGCCTCCAGTTCTTCGTAACGTACATTTTTTGGATTATTGCGAAACCGAGCGAGAGCTTTTTCTCTTTTGCTCATCGATGCATCCTAATAGTACCATATATAATACTATAAATCAAGATGATCTTTTAATAAGACAGGCCCCGAGAACTTTAGAAACCCTCGGGGCCTGATCGTCGCTACTCTTGCTGGGCTTTCTCTATCTTGGCCCAGGTATCTTTCAATGGTACAGTGCGGTTGAAGACCAGCTTGCCCGCCTCCAGGCTGTCCTTATCCACGCAGAAGTAGCCCTGGCGTTCGAACTGGAAGCGTTCCAGCGCCTGGGCGCCGGCCAGGCCGGGCTCTACGTAGCAGGGGTCGAGCACTTCCAGCGAGTCGGGGTTGATGTTATCCAGGAAATCCTGGCTTTCGTCGTCCACTTCCTCCGGGGAAGGCTTGCAGAACAGGCGGTCGTACAGGCGCACCTCGGCCGGGATGGCGTGGGCGGCCGAGACCCAGTGGATGGTGGATTTGACTTTGCGCCCGTCGGGGGCGTCGCCGCCGCGCGTGGCGGGGTCGTAGGTGCAGTGCACTTCGGTCACCTGGCCGTTCTCGTCTTTGACGAAGCCGGTGCAGGTGATGAAATAAGCGTAGCGCAGGCGCACTTCGCGCCCCGGCGACAGGCGGAAATACTTGGGCGGCGGTTCGGCGCGGAAATCGTCCTGTTCGATATAGAGCACTTTGGAGAAGGGCACCTTGCGCGTTCCGGCGTTGGCGTCTTCGGGGTTATTGACCGCGTCCATCTCTTCCACCTGGCCGTCGGGATAATTGTCGATGACCAGCTTCAGCGGGCGCAGCACGGCCATCTTGCGCAGGGCGTGCTGGTTCAGCTCTTCGCGGATGCAGTGCTCCAGTAAGGCAATGTCGATGATGTTGCTGCTCTTGGCTACGCCGGCGCGGCGCAGGAAGTCGTGGATCGATGCAGCGGTGTACCCTCGGCGGCGCAGGCCGCACAGGGTAGGCATGCGCGGGTCGTCCCAGCCGCGCACGTGGCCTTCGCGCACCAGCTTGATCAGCTTGCGCTTGCTCATCACGGTGTAGTTCAGGTTCAGGCGAGCGAATTCGATCTGGCGCGGGGCGTAGATGCCCAGTTCCTTAATGAACCAGTCGTACAGCGGGCGGTGGTCTTCGTATTCCAGCGAGCACAGCGAATGGGTGATGCCTTCGATGGAATCGCTCTGGCCGTGGGCGAAATCGTACATGGGATAGATACACCACTGGTCGCCGGTACGGTGGTGCGCCGGCTCGTGAATGATGCGATACATCACCGGGTCGCGCAGGTTCATATTGCCGGAGGCCATGTCGATCCTGGCGCGCAGCACGCGCGAGCCGTCGGGGAATTCGCCGGCGCGCATGCGCTCGAAGAGGTCCAGGTTCTCTTCGATGCTGCGGTCACGGTATGGGCTGTTGACGCCCGGCTCGGTCAGCGTGCCGCGGTACTGGCGGATTTGCTCGGCGCTCAGGTCATCAACGTAGGCTTTACCCTTTTGGATCAACTGGATGGCATACTGGTAAAGCTGTTCGAAATAATCGGAAGCATAAAATTCGCGCTCTTCCCAATCGAAACCCAGCCAATGGATGTCTTCTTTGATGGCATCCACGTACTCGACGTCTTCCTTGACCGGGTTGGTGTCGTCGTAGCGCAGGTTGCACTTACCGCCGAAGTCGCGGGCGACGCCGAAATCGATGGTCAGCGCCTTGGCGTGGCCGATGTGCAGATAGCCGTTCGGCTCGGGGGGGAAGCGGGTGTGCACGCGGTCGAAGCGGCCGCTGTGCAGGTCTTCGATCACCGCTTCACGGATGAAATCAGTTGCAGGGGGGTATTCTTTCTCGTTCATGATCTTTTCCAGTAGCCTCGCTTTCCAGTTGTGAAACCCTATTATAACCAACTTTTTGGATTTGACGAGTTGGGCGGATCGTGTTACAATGTTGCCCGCAACGTTGGGGATTCGTCTAGTGGTAGGACAGCAGACTCTGGATCTGTATGCGGTGGTTCGAATCCATCATCCCCAGCTAGAAAAAGACGCAGCTTTTGGGTTGCGTCTTTTTTAGTGTGTCGGGGTCAGGCACTCAGGCGCTCAGGGATTGGGATCGCCGGTTTTGTGTGGCCTGCAAGGCCGCGACGAGTGGCCGGATTACTCATCGACCTATAACTTGTAACTCGCATAAGGTTCGTTTCTTGAGAGCACTGCTTGCTTTATGGAATGACCACGTGGGCAATCCATAAAGCTGCGCCGCGCCGGATGAGCAGGAATTGCCCGTCTGTAGACCAGGAAAACCAGGTTCCCTGGTAGTCGTTGTATAAATTATCCTGTCGCCAGTCTTCAGCAGGCAAACCGGATACGATGCGTGTGGTTTTGCCAGTCGTATCCATGATCCACAGGTTGCCCTGTGGGTCGGCAAAGGCCAGCCGCCGGCCATCTGGAGACCATTCGGAAGGGATCAAGCGGTTGGCAGCGGATGCATAGGTATCTACTTCGTTGAGCGTGGCGTATTCGATCTGCTCAGCAAGCGGCTGCAACGCGGTGATTGGTGTACCATCCATCCGGTAGATGCTCGCCTGCAGGCCAGTAGCGCGTTTCTCTTCGATGGTCTCCCCTGTGACCAGAAAGACGTGTTCGCCGTCGGGACTGGCCAGGCCCAAGGCAACGCCGGGCACCACCGGTTGGATATACCCGATATTTGGATGTAGCGCCAGGAGGCCGGTGGGCAGATTGTACGCCGGCCCGCCAACCGGAAAATGGACCAGGTAGAACTGACGGCTGTCGGCGTTCCACCCCAGGAACTTAAGGCTGGAACTGTTGGAGATGTCGGATTCATTTTCTGGCGCTTTGGATTGGATCACCAGGCTCCGTCGCAGGGTCTGCAAGTCACATACGATCAGGCCAAGCTGGTTTTGTTCGGCGTCCAGATTCATCTCCCATCTGAGATCCCAGTTTGTGGCACGTAGGGCAGCCTCCAATACCAGCCAGTGCTCATCCGGGGAAAGTGCTGGTTCTCGTCCTCCCAATTCGTCGATCGTGTTGCGAATGATAAAACGCCCACTTCTGGCGTCATAATAATCGTTGAGACAATACTTGGGCAGCGGGCAAGCTCGCCGGCTATAAATAATGGCGCTATTCAGCCAGCCTAATGATCCAGGTAATCCCCATTGGTTGCCGGCCTCGATCTCCGTCCCAGGTTTGAGCATCGCCCGTCCATCCCGGTAAGCGATATTGAGGGTAAGAATGTCCGGATCTAGATTGCCTTTGAGCCAGTCTGCCACCAGGATCTGGCTATTGTCTGGAGACCAGATCGGAACGGTTCCTCGCAACGCCTCGCCGATCTTCTTCGGCTGGGAGCCATCTGGCAGCCATAGATACACCTCGCCCTCACCCGTCACCAGCGCAGCAGCCGAACCATCCGAAGCCCATGTGACCTGGCTGCAGTACTCGACGGGCAACGTCGACCGGGCCAGGAGACGCTGGTCGGCCATGTGGGTCATCTCCAGCCCATCCGGACTACACCTGATCTGGGTTTCCGCGGATGCCGAAATGGTCTCTTGAGAGAGTTGTGGCGCAGGGGTTGGGGGAACAGTGGATAAGATCGCACCAGAAGCCGCGTCGATCTGTACTTGGTTGTCGTCATTATCCAGGACAACGAGCACGCCGAGCTCTTGCCATTCGAGGCTCCAAAGTTTGTAGTTATCCCCACCTGGCAAATTAACCACTGGAACTTGCCAATCGCCTGGAATGGTTAGGGTGGGAGGGGCCGGCGTAAATGTAGGGATGGCAGTGAGGTCAGGTGAGAGCAGAGCTGGGCGTGGGGGTGGCCGCCGGCGGGGCGATGGCAGTTGGAGTGGCGCTGGCCGGGTTGGTTGCCCAGGCAGGGGCTGAAAGAGTTACAGGTGGGGCGAGTCTGGCTTTGGGAGAACAGGCGGTGCAGATCGATAGGATTAGAAAGAAGCCAGTGAAGGATAGAAGGCTTTCGTTCGTCATGGGGCGCGGAGTCGAGCCTTCAGCCGGGTTAGTGGCTGGCAAAACCTCCGGCGAAAGCCTCGATTCCACGACACCAGCAAACCTGGAACAGAATTCGCCAACAGTCCTCATGAAGTAAATTTCACCGCCAAGCATGAAAATCTATTTTCAGGTCAGTATCAACCTTCATCGCTGCTTGTTCCTGATCTTACATGCCACCATTCAAAATTGGACTTGATTGAAATCGTCAAACAAGCTCCATCAGGCTTTCCTTCAAAGGTCGTAAATTTTTCTGGATGATATCCCATACGATCTGTAATTTGACCTGATCATATCCATGGACGATTACGTTTCTGGTTCCTATGATTGAGGACCACGGGGTTTCTGGATGTTCCTCTTGAAAGTCATCCGGTACGTTGTTGGCCGCTTCGCCCATGATGATGAGGTTATACATGATCGCATCCTGTGTTTTTCCATCTTCAAGAAACACATCAAATGATGGTACGACATAGGCTTCGATCGCTGCAATCGCATCCAATATATCTTGAAGGAATTTGTTCGTGTCTTTCATAACAAAATTGCCTCCCTCTGAATGTTTTTGGCAAATTCTCGGTCTCGAATTTGAGGGAGCAAGGATAATGGAATCACATCTACCGGCACACCCAACAATTTTTCGGTTTCATAACCGAAACCGGCTACGCCAAACAAGGAAGCCCCTTCTTGCATTTCTACCAGAAAATCGACATCACTTTGGGAGACAGACTCTCCACGCGCAACAGACCCAAATACATAAATCTGAGAGATGCCATGTTTTTGGGCTATCTTGATCAGTTGAGGGGCAAATTGCCGGATTTGATCGAAATTCATCATAACCTCATGTTTCAATTATACACCACAGAGATTTCCTGGAAGGTTGTTCGCGCACCGCGGCTATGCAAAACCTGAGCACCCAATCCTTGAGTGTTCAGGTGCCTGATCACTCATTACTCATTGCTGAAAATTAGATCAGATTATCCCTGAATGTCTGAATTGTTGGTAAAATAGATAAATACCCTCTCTATGATCCAAGATCATTCTGTATGTCACAAGAGAATAACTTTTTGTATGGAGGTTAGATATGATTCGTCGGAAGGTGCATCTCGGCGCAGCAGTCCTGGCGCTGCTGCTGGCCACGTTAGCCTGCGCGGTGTTCGATAGCGGCCCGCCGCGGGTGGAAAATGCCCGCCTGGCCAGTGATGAAAAGGGCGAGAAGACGGCGACGACGTTCGGACAGAACGATACGTTTTACATTGTGGGGGATTTAAAGGGCGCCCCGCAGGAAATCCCGGTCAAGGCGGTGTGGACGGCGGTGCAGGCCGACTCGTTGGAGGCGAATACGGTGGTGACCGAAACGCTGGGTACGATGAAGAGCGGCCCGTTCAATTTTTCGCTCTACCGGGAAGAAGGCTACTGGCCCGCCGGGCAGTTCAAGGCCGATCTGTACCTGAACGACCAGGTCGCCCAGTCGTTCGGTTTCCAGGTGGAGCGCACCATCCCGACAGCATTCAAGGATGTAAGCCTGGCGCTCGATGAAGATGGCAAGCAAGCTACGGCGACTTACGGGCAGAAGGATACCTTCTACCTGGTGGGTGAGCTGGTCAGCGCGCCGGACGATACCCTGGCCAAAGTGGCGTGGACGGTGGTTGATACGGGAGAAATGGTTCACGAGGATGAATCCAAACTCTCCAGCGGCAAGTTTTACTTTTCTCTTTTTCGGGAGCAGGGTTACTGGCCGGCTGGCGCCTATAAGGCCGACTTGTACCTGAACGGCGAGCTGAAAGAGACGCGTCCGTTCCAGGTAGAGCGTACTCTGCCGGCGGTCCTATCCGGTGTGCAGATGGCGCTGGATCAGGAAGGCGCGCAGCCGACGACGGTCTTCAGCCCGGGGGATACGTTCTATGTGACGGCCAACCTGGAGAATGCGCCGCCGGAAGGAGCCACGGTCAAGGCGGTGTGGACGGGGGTCAAGCTGGCCGGTTCCGCTCAGGAGAACCAGGTGATCAGCACTTTCGAGCAGGCGCTGCCCGATGGCCCGATCTGGATCAGCCTGGTGAGCGACTCGGGCACCTGGCCTTCGGGGGAGTATCAGGTGGATCTGTTCGTGGATGGCGGTCCGGTCGAGACGTTACCCTTCGAGGTGAGCGGCCCGGCGGTGGAAAATGTATTCCTGGCGCGGGATAAGCAGGGCGACGAACCGACCAGCGTATTTACCCCGCAGCAGGATTTCAATATCGTCGGCGATCTGGCCAACGCGCCCCAGGGTGCTCAGGTGCACGCGATCTGGAAAGTGGTCGCAGCCGAAGGATTGAACCCTGGCGACCAGATCAACGAGGGCAAGATCTTCGATTTTCAAGAGGGCAGTTTCTCGATCACGTTGGAAAGAGGCGCTACAACCTGGCAGCCGGGCGAATACCAGGTCGATTTGCTGGTGAATGGCACTGTTGCTGACAGCCTGACTTTTCTGGTCACCACGGCGCGGCTGGATAACCTGGCGCTTTCACGAGACGAAAACGGACGGCAGCCGACGAAGGAATATGGCGCCCAGGACATCTTTTACCTGGTCTTCGATGTGGTGAATGCCCGGCAGGAGATCAACGTCAAGACGACCTGGAAGCGTCTGGGCGAGAAAGTGGAAGACGACCAGACGCTGAATGAGGAGGAATATACTTTCCCTAACGGCGGCTATTACATCAGCCTGAAGAGCGATAGTGGAAGCTGGACCCCGGGCAGCTACCTGGTCAATTTGTACGTGAATGGTTATTACTATGCCACGCGGACCTTCGATGTGAAGTAGTTGTGTGCGGAATTGAAAACGCCTCGCTTCTGCGGGGCGTTTTCAATTCCGGCAAGTTACGGCACGGCGATCGTCAGGTCGCTGTCGATATTGACCGTGCGATTGTAAGGGCATTTGCTGGGCTGGTCGTAACGGCAGAATGTGAAATTGTGCGGCCCGGGCGGGATGCCCTTGTAATAGATATACATGCCCGGCGGGATTGGGTCGGTGCCCATCAACGACCCATCGCGGTGGGCCAGGATGGGGTAGCCCAGGTTGTTGCGAATGGTTACGGTAAACGATGACGGCATAGGCGTGTTGGTGGGCAGCCGCGTGGGAGTGGGCCGGGGTGTATCGGTGGGCAATGGCGTATTGGTGGGTGTCGGCGTGTCGGTGATCATCAAGCCGGCCGGCTCTGTGGGCGGCGCGGGCTGTGTATCAGCCGGTGGGCTGGTGGCGGTCAGCGTGGCGACGAGGGTCGAGGTTGGAGTCGGGGTAAGGGCGGTAAACCCGTTTAGAAAGAACAGCCCACCGGCTACGGCCAACCCGGCGCACAGGAAAAGGACGAAGCCGGCGATGGCGATTGGCACCCACGGAATGGCCCTTTTGGGCGGGGCAAGCCTCTGAGATGGCGCGGCCTGGGTCGGCTGCGGGAGCGGGTAAGTGGCGTAAGAAGGCTGCGGAGCCACCTGGGTAGGCGGCACGTAGCCAGGCTGAACCACCTGGGTGGGCGGTACATAGCCAGGCTGCGCTGCCTGGGTGGGCGGTACGTAAGCCGGCTGCGCGGCCCCCGGGCGAGGCGCGTTCGGCCCCTGGGGGGGCTGGTAGGCGGCATAGGTGGCAGACGGCAGCGGGGCTGCACCTGGCTGAACCGGGCGTGGGGCGCCGCCGGCAGGCGCTACCAGCAGGTCCGCGCCAGCGGCTGTAGCGGCGCCGGGAGTTGATAGCCGGTCGGGGATCTGTTGGGGCGATTTGCTCAACACAGCGCAGGCCACTTCCAGCATTTCCTGCGAGCTCTGGTAGCGGTCACGGGGCGACTTGGCCAGCGTGGTAACGATCAATTGCGCCAGCCCGGCGGGGATGGCCGGGTTGACTAGGCGCGGATCGGAAGGAGACTGGCTCAGGTGGGCATTGACCAGGTATTCGCTCACCCCGGGCGACTGCAATGATTCTCCCGGATTGAGAAAGGGATGGCGTCCGGCGACCAGCTCGTAGAGCACCACGCCTAGGCTGTAGAGATCAGTGGCGGGGGTGACGGTTTCACCACGGATGGCCTCGGGCGCCATGTAGGCCGGCACACCGGCGATCCCCGAAGCGGTCATCGGGCTGTCTGCCGAGCGGGCTAAACCGAAGCCGGCCAGAAGAATGTTGCCACTTTTTTCCAGAACGACGTAAGCCGGTTTGATATTGCAGTGTATCAACCCGAAGCTGTGCACGTAGCCGGCTGCCGAACTCAACGCTTTGAGGTAGATCAATGCTTCTTCGACTGGTGTGGGTTGGCCGCGCCGTTGCGCCAGGATATCGGCCAGGGACGTGCCTTCGGCAAATTTCTCAACCATGAACGAGAGGTTGCGGTCCTGGTACAGGCCGTAAAAGGGGACGATGTGCGGGTGTGCCATGGTTTGCATGGTCATCTGGCCCTGGTGGAAGCTGAGCAGAGCGGGGTCATGCTCTAACTCGGCGCGCAGAACGATGACGGTGAGGGGGAGGTTACGTTTCAGATCCCAACCACGGTACTGATCCCCCAATTCGTCTTGCCGCTGCAGAAAATCCAGGCGGAATCGCTGGACTAAAACATTGCCGGAAAGGTTTGCCATTTGCACCTCCGATCTCAAACTATTTTACCGCAAATTGGTACGATTTGTGATTGTAGCGTTTTGGCGTGGGGTTTTAGCGGGCAGCGGGCATCAATTCATCCGAAGGCCAGTCTTCGGTAAGATTCTGGATGCCGCTGCCATCCGGACGCATGCGGTAGATATCCCAATTTCCGGCCAGGGAGGAGGCGAAATAAATCCACTGGCCATCTGCCGACCAGGCCGCGCTGGCTGGTGGGATGTCGCCATCGATTTTCTTGAAATAACTGACTGGCACCTCGTACAGGGTTTTGACGGAGGGCCATTCGACAACGCACAAGGAAAATAGATTGCCGCAGAAATACGCCACCTTTTTGCCATCCGGTGAGATGACCGGATATTTGCCCTGGGCGAGCGTCTGTGTGCGGGGCGAGTTGCCCTCCAGGAAGCGGGTGGTCTGGTTGACATCGTAAAATCCTGAGAAGCGCGTGCCCATCCAGACGAAGCGATCCTCAGAGGTGGGCCAGGAAGCAAATCCAAGTTGAGGATATTCATCGAAATCCAGGCTGGTAATGATCTTTTGCTCAGCCAGATCGAGGATATCCAATAACCATTGGCCGGTGTGATTCCCGGTTATGACCATGTAGCGGCCGCTTGGTGAGCAGGAGGGCTGCATGGCGCGTCCTGGGGCAGTTTCCGAGTCGATGGTCAGTTTCTCAAGTTGTTGGTTCGTCTGGTTGTACAGGTATATCCAGTGGGGCAGGGTCAGTGAGTAGTCTTGTACCTCGAAGGCCACCCGCTCGCCGCAGAATGTGGGCCAGGTGACCGTTTCATAGTCTGGAGGAACGGGCAGCTCGATCCAATGGGAAGGCTCGTCTGGATCCATGATGTAGATGGCCTGGTGGTCTGCGCGGTTGGAGAAGAAAGCCAGGCGGAAGGATGGTGGGGGCGTGGGTGATGAGGTCGGCGTAGGTGGAAGAGGCGTGGGAGTGTAAGTAGGCGCCGAGGTCGGGCTGGGGGGAACGGGGGTCGACGTAGGAGGCGGCGTAGGCGAAGCGGTGGGTTGGGATGGCGAAACGACGGCGCCTGCTGAAGTGGCCGTGGCGTTCGTCCCTGGATCAACTGCGACCGCTGTCGGCGACGTGGATCCAGGCAAAACGGCTATCGGGGAGGTCCCCGTGCGGAATTGCTGCCAGATTACAAAAATGGCAACGATGATGGCTATCAAGAAAATGCCCAGAAGGGTATAGGCAAATCGCTGCCGGCGGCGAGCAAGATTTGCAGCGGTAGCGCTTGTATTGGGTGAGGTCGGAATGCTTTCCCACCCTGGCAGGCTGGGAGGCGGACCAGCAGCCGGTTTGCGAGATGGCGATACGTCCGCCTGGGCAGCAGGCTCTGAAGCGGACTGAGGTGATTGCCGGGGGTGTGCTGCGCTGGCTAACCCTTGAGGAGGAATTGGCTGGGCTGGATGCGGTTCTTTTTTGCTGGCTGGCTGGGCGGTGGCTGGAGGAAGCGGTGCGCTGGAAACGGGCGGCCGAGCTTCTTCAGGTTGTGGGGGCGGGGCAGATATTTTGCCAGATGGCTTCTCTACCGGGGCGCTGCCAGGAGTGCCCGTCGATGCAGTTGCGGGTGCCTTCCCTGGGGTTGCGGCCTGGCTGGCAGGCGCCTGCTGAGATACATCGCTGCTTGCCAGCGAACGCGTGCCCCGCGGGAGCGCCTGGCCACAGCCGGAGCAGAAACGCGCTCCGGGGCGCGCCTCCCGGCCACAATTCGGGCAGACAAGTCGTGCCCGCCCAATGGGTAGGCCCGTATTGGGACAGGAGCGTAAATCGTCAGGGTGTTCTTGCTGGCAATGTGGGCAGTGCATCAAGTCTTATTATGCTAGATTTTGGTAAAATAGACAAGTGTCTGGAACATTCTTTATCGCATTTTTCCGACTTAAATGTCCGTGAAATTGCGAAATCGCCTGGTTTATTGGCTGGTTTTGTGTTCTGCTTTGGTTGGGGCAGTGCGGTTTCTGCCGGCGCGGGCCCAGCAGGGGAGTGAAAAATTATATAGCGAGGATTTTGAGGATGGTGTCGCGCAAAATTGGAATACCCGGCTGAATGGGGCACAAGGCTGGGTGGTTGATGGGGGAAGGTTGTATGGCTCGGATGGGGCGGCAGCGATCTTCGAGCAGGCTGTTTGGGATGACACGGTGTACAGTTTCCGGTTCAATCCGGGGGATATGCAGGGTAATTTGCGCGCTCTGTTTCGTGCCAGCCAGGCCGGGCGTTATGCGCTGGATGTGTTTCGCTTGGGAGATACGCTGTACATGAGCCTGGTTTTAGAGCGAGCCGGGCAAGAAGCGGCAACGCTGGACCGTTGGGAGGGCGTGGCAGGCGAGGCGGATTTATCTTGCCGGATTGTCCAGCAACAGGGTCGCATCCAGGTTTATCTGAATTCAGGCGGGGCATTCCTGGCGGCGGCGGTAGATACGCCTGAACTGGATGCAAAGGTGGCGGAACCGTTACCCGTGGGAACGATCGGTTTTGCAGTTTTGCCGGCATCCTTTGCTTGGGTGGATGATTTGCTGATCCTCGGCCCGCTCGAATCGGCGACCTATTTTGTGAGCGGGCGGGTCTACGATACCCGGAAAAATCCCCTGGCAGGGGTGAGCCTGGACCTGTACGGTGCACCCAAGCCAGGTTTGAAAGGCAACAGCAGCCGCATGCTGGATCGCTCTATAACGGATGGGGGAGGTTCTTTTCGCCTGAAGGCCAGCCTGGACTACGAGCTGCGTTTCTATGGTATTCACCACCCCCGGCAGGTTTGTTGCGCCCCGCTCGATTCCCGTCCGGCGACGGGCGGCTACCGGGTGGCTGTGGATTGGCTGGAGTATGAAACGCCATTGTGGGAGCATGAGCTGGATGGGAATGTTTTTGTCGACGAGCGCCTGATCACTCCCACGCCGAGCGAGACGTTACCTGCAACACCAGTGCTCGCAGCTATACTCACAGCCCAAGCCGGTCCAACCACCACACCGCGTTCGACCCCTACGGTTACACCTGCTTCGAGCGAGACGCCTGTGCCACAGGCCACTGCCCGGGAGAGAGCGGCAGCAACGCCCGAGCCGGAAAGGCGGGCCGTGTGGCCGTGGGTAGCGGGGCTGGCGGCGTTGATCTTGATCGGCGGCAGCCTGGGCGGCTTTATCTGGTTGTTGCGGGCGCTTGGCAAACCGCCGCCTGCGCCGGAGCCGCAGGCTCCCAGGCAGGTCTCCGAGGAGCCTCAGGAACCGGAACCGCCCGACCAGCCGTTCGCACCGGTGATTCCCCCGCTGCGCCTGTTGCGCGTGTGGATTACCCAGGGAAGGGCGGAGAACAGGCGGCGACTGACCGACCGGGAGGCTCTCAGCGTTGGACAGGATTATCGGGTTCATGTCCAGGTGCCTGCGGTGGTGGCGCCCAGGCCAGGGAGCGCTGCCGGAGGAGAAGCGCCGGCCCACCTGGCGATTGTTATCTTCGTCCCGCAAGATGATTTCGAAATCGATCATACCCCGGCGACTTTGCGCGTGCCGCCGCTGGATGCGAGCAGCGAAATCCAACGTAAGTTTGTCCCTCTTCACTCGGGCAAGGTGCAGATGCGCATTTGTGCCTATTACGGCGGCCTGCTGGTGCAGTCGGTGGTGGTTGAAGCCGACGTGGTCGCAGCCGGTGAGCCGATGGAGGGCGGGCGTGTGGAGCGCCAGATCGATTATGTGGCGGATGCCACGCTAAGCCAGATGACGCAGATGCAGCGGCCGACGTTGAGCATTTTTACCAACCGCGCCGTGGACGGCTCGCATTGGATCGGCGTCTATTCTGCGGCTTCGAGCGGTGATCCGGTCTTGAGCAGCGGCTTCATGCAGACGTTCAGCGAGACGGAATTGAGGGAGCGCGGGCGTGAATTGCGCGAGTTGTTCTCGCTTCTGCAGGGCGGGCGCCCTTATCGTTACCAGGATGCACTGCCGTTGGATAGCCAGAAGCTGGCGCGCAGCGAAAACGACCTGGTGCGCCTGGCGCTGGCCGGGTGGAAGGTATTCCACAGCCTGTTTCTGGCGCGCAGCGGCGAGGTGGATTACGACCGCCTGCCGGCCTCCCTCCGCCCGGGATTGATCTCGGTTGCGCGCTGCCGCGGCGAAAGCCCAACCTTACCCTGGGCGGCGCTTTACGAACTGCGGCTGGATACCGGCCAGGCAGGTTCCCTGCACCTGTGCCCGGTTTTCAAAGAGCAACTGGCGGCAAATGTGTGGTCGCCGGATGGGAAAAGCCTGGTGCAACGGCATGATTTGCTGGATCACCCTCGGGCTTGCCGGGAGCTGGTGGACTGCCCGCTCAAGGGGCCAGAGCGTTTGCGCACCGTGTGCCCGTTCGGCTTCTGGGGAATGGTGCACCAGATCGAACAGCCGGTGCAACTGGTCACACCTACCCCGGTTGACCAGTTGCCGCCCGAGTTGAGCCAGGCTGGCGACCCGCAACGCACAGGGCAGACGGCCTTCCTGGTGCGCCGGGCGGAAGATCATCTACGCCTGGCGGTTGGGGTTTATCCGGGTATTCCAGATGCCAGCCTGCACTTGCAGGAATTGCAATCTGCCGGCCCCGCCGGGATGCTGGATTTCACCGCCGCGCAGGAGCGCAATCAGGTTCTGGAAATGTTGGAAAAGGGCGACCAGCACCTGTATTATTTTTACTGCCACGGCGTGATCCGCGGCCAGGAATTTCGCCTGCTGTTTGGCCCGGCAGGGCAAGAGCAGTATTTGAGCGCTGCCGACCTTGATCCGCGAGAAACACACTGGCAGGGTGCGCTGCGCCCATTGGTGATTTTGAACGGCTGCGAAACAATGCGCCTCACCCCGGAGCTGATCCACGGCTTATTGGGCGTTTTGCGCCAACTGGGCGCTTCGGGCGTGGTGGGCACGGAGATGCCGGTGGTTACTTTGCTGGCTCGTCCGGTAGGGGTGCAATTGGTGCATGGCCTGTCGACGAGCTTTTCGATAGGTGAATGTTTTTTGCAGATCCGCCATAATTTGCTGCGCCAGGGCAACCCATTGGGCCTGGCATACAGCTTTTATGCGTCTGCTTCGTTGCATCTGCATGATCCCCAGGGGTGTGCCTGGTGTCAAAGGTTGCGAAGCCAGGCATCGTAAGTTGAGGTGGACGGATGGACGATCGAGCCCGTATCGAACAGTCGATAGCCGCTTTGGAAGCACAGCGGTCCGTGTTGGGGGACCAGGTGGCGGAACTGGCCATTTCTGCGCTGCGCAAACAGCTCTCCGACCTGGACGTGCAGACCGACGAACAGCGCAAGCTGGTGACAGTGCTGTTTGCCGACCTGCCAGAGCTTGCGGCGATGAGCGAACATGTGGACGCCGAGGATCTGGGGGATATCCTTAATCCGATGTGGCGACGACTGGATCGCATTATTTTGGAGCACGGTGGTTGGATCGATAAACACACCGCCAGCGGTGTGATGGCGTTATGGGGCGTCGAACATGCCCGCGAGGACGATCCTGAGCGAGCCATCCAGGCGGCGTTGGCGATGCGAACGGGCCTGGCTGAAGATGTGATGTACCCGGCGGAGGTCGTGCCAGATTACCCGAGGCTGCACATCGGTATCAACACCGGGTTGGTATCATTGGCAAAGGTACCGACAACAAATGAATATACGGCGATGGGAGATGCAGTCAATGTTGCCCATCGATTACAAAACCTGGCGCCGCCTGGCGGAATTTTGATCTCATCGGATACTTACCGGCACGTACGGGGTGTATTCGATGTGCAGGAACAGGCCCTGGCAACGGTCAAGGGCAGGCGAGAGCCGGTGTGCACATTTCTGGTGCTGCGGGCCAAGCCGCGATCTTTTCGCAAAGAGACTCGCGGGGTCGAGGGGATCGAGACGCGCATGATCGGGCGGGAAAAAGAGCTGCAGCAGCTACAGGAACTGTTCCTGGCGGTGCAACAAAGTGGTAAACGCCAGATGGTGACGATCATCGGGGATGTGGGGGTAGGTAAGTCGCGCCTGCTGAATGAGTTCGATATTTGGACAGAAGCGCAACCGGAGTGGTTCTATTTCTTTAAAGGACGCGCCAACCAGGAGACCCAGCGCCAGCCGTTTGGCTTGCTGCGCGATCTGTTTGCCATGCGTTTCCAGATCCAGGATAGCGACCCGCCGCAAGTGGTGCAGGACAAAATCCTGAGCGGCATTAGCGAAGTTTTCAGCGATGCGAGCGCAGCGCAGATGCGCGCTCACGTGATCGGCCAGTTACTGGGGTATGACTTTGCGAACAGTCCATACCTGACGAGCATTCTAAACGATGCAGACCAATTACGTGACCGGGCGCTTTCCTATATCGATGAATTTTTGAAATTGCTGTCCAGCCAATCCCCTGTTTTGGTTTTGTTGGAGGATATCCATTGGGCGGATGACAGTTCGTTGGATGTCTTGCAGCACTGGGCAACCGTACTGGCCGAGCGCCCGCTGGGGATGGTATGCACGGCGCGCCCCGGCCTGATGCGGCGACGCCCCGATTGGTGTGGAGGCCTGGCGGGGCACGTGTTGGTGGAACTGGCACCGCTCAACCGCCGGCAGAGCCAGGAGCTGGTAGGCGAAATTCTGCAAAAGGTGGATCACATCCCTGGCGCGTTGATGGAGCTGGTAGTCGAGAACGCCGAGGGGAATCCATTCTATCTCGAAGAATTGATCAAAATGCTGATCGAAGATGGCGTCATCTTGACTGGCCTGGAACGTTGGCAGGTTGAGATATCCCGGCTCGGCTCGGTGCGTGTGCCGCCCACTTTGACAGGCATTCTGCAGGCGCGTTTCGATGGCCTCCCGCCCCAGGAGCGCAGCGTGTTGCACCGCGCCGCGGTGGTTGGGCGAATTTTTTGGGACGAGGCGGTATCTTATCTGGGCCAGGCGGAGTCCGGTCAGGCTACGGGCAATCTGCAGGAAGTTTTGAGCGCGCTGTGCCAGCGGGAGATGGTGTTTGTGCAGGAGACATCCATGTTTGCCGAGGCAGGCGAATATACTTTCAAGCACGCCTTGCAGCGCGACACGATTTATGAGAATGTCTTGAAGCGCGACCGGCGTACTTTTCACAGCCGGGCGGCAGAATGGCTGATTGCCCGCAGCGGTGGGCGTTCGGTCGAGATTGCCGGGTTGATCGCTGAGCACCTGGAACGGGCCGGGCAGGATGAACGAGCTGCAGCGTATTTAAACCAGGCCGCTGAAAATGCTCTGAGAGTGAGTGCCAATCACGAGGCGCTGAGCTTTAGCGAGCGGGCGCTGGCGCTGCTGCCGGTTGACCACAAGGATCGCATCCCGCTGTGCATCCGGGCGGGTGACGCACTGCGTGGGTTGAGCAGCTACGCACGGGCGCGCCAGTATCTCGAAGATGGACTTGCCCTGGCCCGCCAGTATGGCGATGAGGCAAGTTGTGTCAATGCTTTGATCAGCCTGGGGTGGATTGCGCGTAACCAGGGCTTGTATGCCGAGGCCAGCCAGCGGCTCGAAGAGAGCCTGGCGATGGCGCGCAAGTCGGATGAACCGGGTTGGATTGCCCGTTCCCAGAGCAGCCTGGGGTGGGTGGATATCAAACTGGGGGCCTATATGCGGGCGCGATCCAGGCTGGTAGAGAGCGAGGTATTGTTCCGCGATCTGGAGGGGCTGACCGGCCTGGCGGATGCTTTATTGGGTTTGGGGATCGTAGCGCGGTCGGCAGGGGAATACGAGCAGGCAGATCTTTACCATACCGAGTGCCTGACACTTTATCGCAAGATTGGCAACCGCAGCGGGATGGGCAATGCTTTCACGGGGTTGGGCGAGACGGCGCGTGTGCAGGGCAATTTTGCCACTGCGCGCTCATATTACAAAGCAGCCCTGGATCTGGATCGGGAGGTGGGAGACCTGCTGGGCGTGGCGATTGACCTGGGCAACCTGGGTCACGTATCGGTAGCCCTGGACGATTATGAGAATGCTTTGCGGTATTACCGTGACGGCTTAAAGGTGGTAATGCCAATTGGGGCAACGCCTTATGCGCTGGACATCCTGGCCGGCCTGGCGACTGCGCTGGCGCAAAGTGGGGAAACCCACCCGGCGATGCAAATTGCGGGGCTTGTGCAACAGCACACTGCGTTGATGGAGGAGACCCGGCCTATCCTGGAGATGGCCCTGGAATCCTTGCTTTCCCGGCTGGATGCGGGTGATTTGCGGATGGGCCTGGCAGACGGCGCAAATCGCTCCCTCGAGGAATTGGGCGCGATGCTGCTATCTTCTACTACGGCTGAGGGCGAACCCCAGGATGAGCACGATGGGTAACATCAACAGTGGAATCCAGATAGCATCGGAGGCATGGATCATACCTTTGCCGGCCAGTTCAGGCGATTCGGGTTGCGACGCAGCCGGGGTAGGTAATCCGGCGGGGCTATTTTCTTGCAGCCACTGCGTCGCCAGCTTTTCAATTTGACCGGGCTGCGTCGCTTGCCAGCTCTGGAGCAGGGCCTGGAATTCGGCGCGTCGCCCTTCCAACTCAGCGGGCAAAACGATGACCCGGCTGTTGACTGGCTGCCCGGGATAGGTTTGCCCATCTTGATAAATACTCCAATTCAGCTCGAACTGGTAAACGCCAGCGCGGTGAAAAGTGGCTAACGTTTCGCTGAACACGGCCGTCTGGCCGGGGGCGATTTCCCCGGCGACGGGCAGGCGCACCGGAAAGCCAAGCGGCCCGGCGTCCAGGAAAAGTTCAGTCGCTGCGGTAGTCCAGTTCAGCGTGCCGGAGTTTTGAATTTCCATTTCCAGAGGGAAACCTTCGCCTTCCACCAGAACGGGCCAATCCCGGATACGCAGCAGGCGAGCGTCGACCGGCGGCGGCGGGGCGGGCAGAATGGCGATCGCTTGAGGAACTGGCCGGTCGGAGCGGATGTGCCATCCGCTGCGGCACAGGAGCTGTGTCGACCCACCCCCATCCAGCATGATAACTTTTTCGGCGCCAAAACCGCGCAAGACGGTCGCCGCGCTGGTCTGCAAGGCAGTTTGTGTGTTGAGGATCAAGATGATCTCATATTGACGATCCCGGTCCTGGTCGGCCAGGCCGGCAAACGTGCGCCCCACGGCGTATTTGGCGCGCTTGTTGGCGTCCTCGGTCAATCCGCCAAGGATGCCCGGCGCGCTGGATTCATACAGGGCGGATTGGCTCAATTCCTGGATATCGGCATGGTCATTCCATAATTCCAGAATCAGCTTTTTATCCGGGTAAGTGTCGATGCCCCAGCCTTCGCTGATCACCTGCCCGCCGGCTTTGAGAGGAAAAGCCAGGCGAGTGGGGTACTCAGGCATATAGAAGAATGCGCCGTTGGTGACACAGAAAGCGTCGGGGGATTGCTGGCTGGCTTGCTGCCAGTAGGTCCGCAAGTCCAGGGAAGTCATGCGCGGGTCGGGGCCGCCGAAGGAGCCTTTGGTCGGGCGTTCTTCGGTGATTGCACCGTGAAATAGTTCCAGCCTGGCCCCCTGGCTCAGATCGATCACCTGGACGAAGTCGGGGCTGCCGCCAGGATAATCTTTGCGGAAGAGTTGTATGCCGCGAGCAGCGTCCAGCAGGCGAAAGTCTGGCGGCGCGCCGGGATAAGGCGTGACCGGGGGTACGGTGGGGAGGGGCGCCGTTGGGCTGGGAACTGGCGTGGGCGATGCCGTCGATGTGCTCGGGGTTATTGTCGGCGTACGATCTGCGATTGGCGTCAAAGCCCGCGCTGGAAGATAGGCCGTCCTAAATGACAGACAGGCTGCCAGCAACAAGAGCGGAAACACGCTGTGAGGAAAACTTCTCGCCATGCCAAAACCGGTCTACACAATGGATTATAGTGTAGACCGGCTGTTTTATGCGGGCTATAAGTCTGCTCTCACCTGTTTATAAGAATTTTTGCCCAACCAGTTCTTCACTGGCCTGCCATAAGCGGCGCGCAACTTCGGGGTCATAGGATTCTGGAGAAGACTGCGCCTCGTTCTCCTGGACAAAGTATTTGCCCGTTTGTCCGGCAAGTCCAGGAGCGATAGCCAGGTGCATATAACGCTGGTAGAAATCGCTGGCGAAGGCGCGGATCGAAGCCTGGGAGGCCAGGTCTGCCAGCATGAGATTCACGTTGGATGATTCGCTTTTGCGGAGGATTTCCCCCCGCGTGACTTCGCCGCGTTGGCGGCTGCGGCAGAGTAAGACAACCTGATGCCCGGCTTGCGCTAAAAGTGATGCGCTTGCTTTTCCCAGCCCAGGGTTGGCGCCAGTGACGATAAAAATCTGTTCGGACATTCCTTTCGCCCCTTACACTTCAGTTTCTTGCAAAGCCCAAAATGACCTGAGTCAAAAACGAGTATAATTCGTGCAGAAAAATTTTCTGTCGAAGTCGTCGTGGATCTTTTTCTAAAATTGTACCCGATGAATTGGGAGGCATGCCTGTGAACAATCGTAGAATTGGTATTTTGACGCTGTTGGGGTTGTCATTGTTGTTGGTTGCCTGCGCGCTGCTGCCCTGGTCGCCGGGAGTTGCTCCTACGCCAGTTCCGCCCAGCCCCGTTCCACCGTCTCCCATCCCACCCTCGCCGGTGCCGCCCACCAGCCAACCGCCAGTGGCCACGACCTCCGTTCCCGCGACGCCGCTCACACCGGCCACAACCGCTGCGCCGGCGTCACCGACTATACCGCCGGTAGCGCCGCCCCAGGCGCAGCGGATTGAGTTTAAAGCAGAGGACGGCGCACAACTGGTGGGCGATTACTATCCAGCCGCCAGTGACCCGGCCCCCCTGGTCATCTTGATGCACCAGATGGGTAGCGACCGTAAGGTATGGGTGCAAAAGGGCCTCGTCGATTGGTTGCACAGTGGGGTGGCCAGTTCCAACTCGCCGGTGGCCTGGCCGGCGCTGCCGCAGGGTACTTCGTTTGCCGTTTTCGCCTTCGATTTCCGCGGCCATGGCGAAAGTAAAGGACAGTCAGGCGAGGTGGCGGATTTCCTCTCCGATGCCAAAGCGGCGATAAACACCGCCAGTGCGTTGCCTGGTGTAGATGCGCAGCGGATTGTCTTGATTGGCGCCAGCATTGGAGCGGATGCGGCTGTGGATGTGTGCACCGATGGATGCCGGGGAGCGCTTTCGCTCTCACCGGGCAGTTTTTTGGGGGTACCGTATACCGATGTGGTGGCCGAATTGGCGTTGGACAATAAGCCGGCCTGGTGCCTGGCAGCGGCGGATGATAAACCCTCGACGCAGACCTGCCTGGAGGCGGGAGGAAATACCTACCGGAATTATATTTACCCTGGCGAGGCGCACGGCGCTGAGTTGCTGGTTCCAGGGCTGGACCCGGATGTTGGGCAGGTATTCCTGGATTTCTTGAAGCTGGCGTTTGGATTGGGGTGATTGTGCTTGACATCGGAGGGCGAATCTGCGAAAATAAGGTTGTAAGCACACGAGGAGGTGCAAAATGAATTCAAAGAAGATGGCATTGCTGGTATTGTTTGTGCTGCTCTGTGTGGGGTTGGCGGCTTATGCACCGCCAGCATTGGCGAGCGGTGAGAAGGATGACGATCCGTACCAGGCCGGCACAGGCGTAATTCAAGCGCGAGTGCAACGAATGGGCCTGGGCAGCGCCATGAAGTCGGTTGTTCTGTATAATGATGCCTGGGAGGTCATTGCCGAAAAAGCTACTTTTGGCGAATCGGTGAGCTTTTCTCGTTTGCCGGTGGGCCACTATCATCTTGTGGCTTATGTAGATGAAAACGATTTAATGCAGAGCCAGGACGTGGACGTGCTCTCGAACCAGACCACCCGGGTGGCGATGCAGCTCAAGAAACCGACCTATTCCTGTTCGCCCGCTCAACCAAACGCCAAGTCGGCGAACGTGAGCTGTGGTGCCCTGTCCGGTGAACCATCTATGGTAAAGGTCAGGCCGTTTTACGAAAGCACAGTGGTTTACCTGCAGTGTGGCAAAGTTGTGGAGAAGATTGGCCCGGCATGTGGCTGCAGGGCCGGGGGATGGAACTATATCACCTCCTGTCCAAAAGGCCCGACGATTTATGTGAATCTGCCTTGCCCGCGTGGCGCCAAGCCATAAAAACGGCACCTGTTTCAGAGGGTTTATGCAAAAAGGGCCGGGTAATCTAAAAAGTTGGGTTTGGAGAGCGGTGACCCCCACAAGTGAGGGTCACCGCTCTCCATGAACCCTCTCTATAAGGCCCCAGTTTTTATCGCATGATACAACCGCGGGGCGATCAAGAGATCTCAAAAACGTGATAACCCCAGGCCGGCAAATCGCAGTACAACCCCCGGGCAACCAATTCATCCCCGTTGTGTTCATAATCTGTGCCTCCCATGCGGTCGACCAGGCGCCAGGTGCGGCCGCTCATGCCCGGGAAGGGCAGCGTAAGAAGACACTGCGATTGGTGGGGAGAGTAGTTGACCACCACCAGCATCCGCTCGTTTGCCGGACCATGCCAGGCAAAGCCGATATAGCCCTCCCAGGTCCAATTGCCTTCCCAGGCCGGCCGTGCTTCGACGAGCTGCCATGTGCCCAGGTGGAAGATGGGCTGTGCCAGGCAGCCCAGCAGGCGTTGGTAAAAGGCTGAAAGCAGGGGGGCGACCTCTTCTTCCGGGCCGTAGCAAAGCTGTATGGGGACGCGTTTCCGAAAGCCCTCGAGCTGTCCCTGGTGGAAGAAACGCAGGCCGGGGGAGAAAAATGTGATGATCGCGGCGGCGCAGTGGATGGCCGGTGGGAAGACCGCCGCGGCGCGCGGCTCGTCGTGGTTTTCGATGAAACGCACCAGGTGATTTTGATATTCCAGACCGGCGCGTAGATGTTCCCGCACCGGATGGGCGTGCCGGTCGCGCAGACGGTCATACAGGCGTTTATCGTAGGTGTAATCGAAACCTTGTTGCTGGAGAGTCCATTCCAAATCCCAATAGACTTCGGCCATGAAGACAAAGCCGGGATGGGCCCGGTGAATTTCCTGGATAGCTGCCGGCCAGAATGGCGGGCTGGAAATGCCCCAGGTGCGCTGGAAAACCTCCGGGAGGATCAGCATGGCCATATCACAACGCACGCCATCGCACTGGTCTGTTACCCGGCGAAGCTCGGCAAGCATGGCGCCGTGTACCGCCGGGTTGCCGTAATTCAATTGCAGGGTATCGCGCCATGCCGGGAAGTATGGGTCGCGCCCATGGGCGAAAATTTGTGTTCCGGCGGGAGTTTCCAGGGCAATGAAACCAGATGGTTCCGCGGCCAGGTCTGCTTCTGTGCCCGGCACGTAGTAATCGGCATGTTCTCGCGCCCAGGGGTGGTCGATGGCGGTGTGGTTGGGGATGAAATCCAGCATCAGGTGCAGGCCGTGGCGTTTTAGCCGTTGGCGCAGGTTAGCCAGGGCTGCCTCGCCTCCCAATTCGGTGCGGACACGATAGCCGGTGACGGCAAAACATGAGCTGCAAATGTCGTCATCGTTCAGGTCTGGCAAGGCGTCGCGATATGCTTTATTGAGCTCAGGATCCTGGCGGGCGGCATGTTGGCCGATGGCTCCGTTTTGCCAGACACACAGCAAATATACCCAGTTGAAGCCCAGGTTGGCGATGCGGCTGATTTCTTCTTCAGGGATGTCATCCAGCGTGGCTGCCTTGCCGGAGCGGGTAGAGATCTGGTCGAGCCAGACGCGGGTGTTGATCTGGTAAAGTGAAGGGTAGGCAACAGCATCTCCCTGGCTCATCGAAAATGATCTCCTTTCCCGAACGCGGATAAGGATCGCTCTATGCGATTGCTTCCAACGCGGCGCGCAGTTCCAATCCCATGAAGGGATCGTCCAACGCAGCGTAGCACTCCCAGGTTTCCTGGTGCTCGATCGATTGGCCGGGCGCCAGCTCTTGCAGCGGGCCAAGCGTCTCCAACTCGAGCATTTGGGCGTCGGTGAAAACTTCTACGTTGCAGCCTCGATCGGGCAGCAAGGTATCTGGATTAAGAGGGGTGAAGCGCTTGCAAAAGATCATTCCCCGGCGTATGTAGGCCGCCCAGCCGCAGTCGTTGAGATATCCAATTTTGAGTTTTGGACCCTGTCCATCGGCATTGATCTGCCAGGGGTTGGCGTCCAGGCGCAGGCGCGGGTCTTGCAGCCGGGTGTAAGGCCACAGCACCAGGTTGCGGTCTGGGAGAAGTTCCGGGCCATTCTCAGGCCGGTCGCCATGTGGCAGGAGAGCCACGCCGCCGGGAGGAAGCTGTGTGATTGCCCAGGGGGCAAGCCGGATGGGCTGCTGGCCACAATTCAGCAGGCGATGGGTGAGGCGTATCGCAGGGCGAGCGTCTTCCAACTCAATCTGGATGGATTTTTGCAGGTCGTTTTGCACCTGGCATTCCTGTACCAGGCATACGCCCTGGGGAAATAATTCAATAGCCACTGGCTGGTTATCGGGGATGGATGTTTGTGGGAACTGCTCAGGCGCGACCCACAGGCGGTGCCCACCGCGCAGATGGAACCTGCCAAAGGGCGTTTCCCACCCCAGGCCGGGCAGCTCGGCCAGGAAATTGTCGCTTTCGCCGCGTCCCGGCGATGTGCGCAAGTACAGACCGACGATGCGCGGGCCGGCGCCGCTCAGGTAAACGACTCTGAGATAGCGGTTTTCCAGGCTTTGTGCAGGCGTGCCGTAGTAGTCGGGGGCGGAAGTGTGGATCAGGGACACAGGCAGATCACGGGTCGCAAACAGATTTACGCCAGAACAGCTTCTACGGTGACTTCAGCCTGGCCTTTGGGTGGCAAGGGGACCACATTGCCGTGGATGGGCTGGCCGTCCACCGTCAGTTTTACGGTGTTGCCGGGGCCGGCGCGGCGCACGGTAATGTGATAGGTCGCCCCGCGGAAGCGGCGTACGGCCTCGAAGCCCGGCCAGGCGGAGGGGATGACCGGGGCGATTTGCAGGCCATCCCATGCAGGGCGAATGCCGATGATCCATTGGGTGATGGCGACGTAGTTCCAGGCTGCGGTGCCGGATAGCCAGGAGTTCTTGGCTTCACCGTGGCTGGGCGCGTCTCGCCCGGCGATCATCTGGGCGTAGACGTAGGGTTCGCAGCGGTGAACATCCGAAATCGGCTCACGGGCAGAAGGGTTGATGCGCAGGTAGTAGTCGTGGGCGCGGTCGCCATTCCCGGCAATGGTTTCGGCGATCATGATCCAGGGGTTGGTGTGGCAGAAGATGCCTGCGTTTTCCTTGTATCCGGGCGGGTAGGAGGAAATTTCTCCCAGGTATAAGTAATACTGCGAGTAGGCGGGCTGCTGCAAGACGATGCCGTGGTGGGTGGCCAGGCGCTGGTGGACAGAGTCCAGGGCGCGGCGGGCGGGGCTCTGCGCTGCGCCGTCTTCCAGGCCGATGCCGGCCATGATACATATCCCCTGCGGCTCGATGAAGATTTGCCCTTCCTGGCATTCTGCCGAACCGACCGGCCTGCCAAAGTCGTCATAAGCGCGGCGGAACCAGGCGCCATCCCAGCCGTGGGTCAGCACAGTCGCTTCCATCTGGCGAGCGGCGGCTGTATAGCGATTGGCGTCGGCTTCGTTCCCCAGCCGTCGAGCCAGGGCGGCCATCTCGTTTGCGGCCAGGACAAACAGGCCGCCGATGAACACCGATTCGGCTACTTTGCCTTCTTTGTTGGTGGTGGTTTGGAAAGACTGCCCCGGCGCGTCGGAGAAGCAATTCAAATTCAAGCAGTCGTTCCAGTCGGCGCGGCCGATGAGCGGCAGGCCGTGCGGCCCCAGGCGTTCCAGGGTGTAATTCAGGCTGCGCAGCAGGTGATCGTACAACGGTTGGGCCAGCTCGGCTTGGTGATCGTAAGGCGTTGCTTCGTCTAATATGGAAAAGTCGCCCGTCTCTTTGAGATAGGCGATCACACCCAACACTAGCCACAGCGGGTCGTCGTTGAAGTCGCCGCCGACGTCGTAGTTGCCGCGCTTGGTCAGGGGCTGGTACTGGTGATAAGCCCCGCCGGAAGGCAACTGGGTAGCGGCCAGGTCGAGGATGCGCTGGCGGGCGCGCTCGGGCACCATGTGCACGAAGCCCAGCAGGTCCTGGTTCGAGTCGCGGAAGCCCATCCCGCGCCCGATGCCAGACTCGAAATACGAGGCGGAACGCGACAGGTTAAAGGTGACCATGCACTGGTAGGCGTTCCAGATGTCCACCATGCGGTCGGTGTGGATGTCTGGCGTGGTCACCTGCAATTGATCCAGCAAGTCGCTCCAGTGCCGGCACAGTGCCTGGAAGGCCTCTTCGACTGCTTCCGGCTGGCGATAGCGTTGGATGACTTCCAGCACACTGCGCTTGTTGATGCGCTGCGAGGTGGGCGGATCGAATTTCTCGGCGGGCGGGTTTTCGTGGTAGCCGAGCAGGTAGATAACCTGGCGCGTCTCGCCGGGCTGGAGCAGCAGGTCGACCTGCTGCGAGCCGATGGGCGCCCAGCCGTGGGCGTGGCTGTTGGTTGCCTGCCCGCGCTCGACGACCTGCGGCTGGTCCCAACCGCGGTAAGCGCCTAAGAAGGCGTCACGCTGGGTGTCATAGCCGGCCAGCGCTTCGGAGCAGGCCAGGTAAGCGAAATGGTTCCGCCGCTCGCGGTACTCGGTTTTGTGGTAGATGACGCCATCTTCGATTTCCACCTCACCGGTGCTGAAGTTGCGCTGGAAATTGGATGCGTCGTCCAGGGCATCCCACAGGCAGAATTCCACTGCCGAGAAGATCGACAGGCGGGCCGGCTGCGCCCGCAGGTTGGTCAGGTGCAACTGCCAGATTTCCAGGCTGTTGCCCAGCGGCACGAAGTAGCGCAGCCGGGCGGCGATGCCATCTTTTTGTGACTCGATGGTGGTGTAACCCAGGCCGTGGCGGCAGGCGTAGGCGTCCAGCGGGCGGCGGGTGGGCTGCCAGGTGGGCGACCAGTACTGGCCGTCCTCGTTATCGCGCAGGTAAATGTAACGCCCGCCATGATCCAGGGGGACGTTGTTATAGCGGTAGCGGGTGAGCCGGCGCAAACGTGCGTCGCGATAGAAAGAATATCCGCCGGCGGTGTTAGAGATCAGGCCGAAATAGTCTTCACAGCCCAGGTAGTTAATCCAGGGCAGGGGAGTGTCGGGTTGGGTGATGAGGTATTCGCGGTGTTCATCGTCGAAAGTGCCGTATTGCATGGGGGAGGTACTCCTGAAGGGATAGATAACCTGTGGATGAGTGATCAGTATTTGGGCGCTTAGGGATTGGGTAACCCTGCAAGCACCGTCGAATTAAAGGGTTTTGATTGGATAATGGTGAAGTATATCACATTGGGGGAGCAGGGGCGGACGGCGGATGCCGAGGAGTCTAGCGCAAAAGTGTCGGTAACTTGCTCCAGTGGGAGCAAAAATGCCGTTTTCGGCGCTCAAAAGCCGCTTCCCCGACAGTTTTGCGTTACACTCGATGCCGAAGTAAGGCTTCACCTTCCAATTTGTTCGCATGTCGGTGGATTCGTCTGAATAGTTTCGAGACGATTTCTACATCAAGGGGCAACCAGAATAATTACCGTCTGCCACTGGCGATACAAAGGTCATTCTTCCCACACAAAACGGTGGTTACAGCAATCGTCTCCTTGCATGAGCGTTTTGGAGCGGGTCAGGGTTATTTTCGGGTTGAACCCCTGGCAATCGGCGTAGTCGCGATAGCAGATGAGCCGGTACCCAAGATCCGCTGCCCCCATCTCTCGGAACGTCTTGGCCCACAGGCACTCGGTAACTTTCACTTCAACGGTTTGAGGTGTGTCTTCAATGATCTCAAGGGTTAAAATGTGTTTCCCAAAGTGGCTGGGTTCTCGCATCGAGGCATTGAAGGCCGCAAAGTCGTTACATGGTAGTTGGCGAGCGGTATCTTGCCCGGCCTTCAACGATGATTCAAAAACAACCTTCTTAAGGACTTCGAAGAAGCGCTCTTCCCCGAGTTCTTTGGCGAGGCCTTGCAGTACTGGAATCAGGCCCTTGTAGGCAAAATCAAAGACCTCCTGAAAGGTCAAGTTTGAGTCTTCCAGGAATTTGTGTTTGACGGTGGTTTCGATATCCATGACAATTGACCTCCTGCCCTGCATTCAAGTGGCTGGCCGCTCAATACCATCGAATGGTGCGCGTAGCATTTCTCCTGAGCAATTGGCTCGCTCATTCCATGTAAGAGGCGCAGCACCCTTACACAGTACATCGCACTTGCGCAACTATTGTGTAGTATATCACACCGCGATGCGGGGCCGCCGAGGGGCTCGCGGCAGAGACTGCAGGGTTCAACGGATGCTGCTTCAGGCGAAAGCCAGGAGCCGGGAAACTAATCTGACGTGATCTGTAAGCTACGCCAGCGCCCGCATTTCCTGCCGCACAATCCGCACCATCTCCTCCGGCGGCAGGCGGATATCCACCTCCCAGGCGTCGTGCGGCTCTTCCAGCGTGGCGAACTGGCTGGCCAGCATGGATGCTTTCATATAATGGCCCTGGCGGCGTTGCATGCGCTCCCAGATCAGATCGTAATCCCCTTTCAAGTAGACGAACTGCACGGCGCGGGGATCGACGCGCAAGACATCCCGGTAAGTTTCCTTTAGCGCCGAACAGGCCAGCACGGCGGGTTGCCCGGCCGCCAGGCGCTGGCGGATCAGGTCGGCTAACGCGGCCAGCCAGCCGGCGCGGTCTTCGTCGTTCAGGGGAAGGCCCTGGCTCATCTTGGCTTTGTTGGCCGGGGGGTGGAAATCGTCGCCGTCGAAGAAATCCCAGCCCAGCGCCTCTCCCAGGGCGCGCCCGACGGTGGTTTTGCCGCAGCCGGAAACGCCCATCACGATGAGGATCGAGGGAGACATCACCGATGCCTTTCGGCCGGGGTGTCTTTCAGACGGTAGAGCACTTCGCCGGCATCCGGGACGAGCAGAATGCCTTCCGCCTGGCGGCCCGCCCACGCCTCGGGCTGGATGGTCGCCGGGTCGCGGTAGCCCAGCGCCACTGCCCGGCATTCCGCTTCGGGGATGGCCGTGGCCAGGGTTACCTGGATGCGCGGGCGCTCGATGCCGTCCTCGTAGCTGCCGATGCCGCGCAGGTGGGTAGAATGGGCCAGTACGCCCCAGGGGTAGCGCGAGAAGCGATCCCACTGCTTGGTAAAGTAGTCGCGCACGTGGTAGCCGATCTGGCGGATGACCTGTCCGTGGACGGCGCTGAACTGGTGGATGTGCGGGGCGTAGATGATCACCTCGCCGCCGTCGGCGATGACCGGCTCGAGTTTGTACATGCCCTTGGCGCCAGTCCAGATTTCGTCGTAGCGGGCGGGCAGGATGGAGAGCACCTGCTGGTAGGGTCGTTCTTCCCAGCGAATGTGCACCTGGGCGGAGAGGCCGGCCGCGGCCGCGTAAGCCTCTTCGGGCGTGCCGCAGTATACCCCGTTCAACCCGTCGTGGTTGACTACGGCGCACAAGGCGTGGCGCGGGCGGGGGATGAGCGCCGCCGCCCGGTCGATTACCCGGCGCACCGGGGTATCTGGCGTGCCGATGAGGGTGTAGGAAGTGAGCAAGGCGCCCAGCCAGTGGGTGAAGTCGATGATTTCCTGGCCGGCGATGCCGGGGAAGAAATACTTATTGCCGCCGGAGAAGCCAACTACCTCGTGGGGAAAGACCGGCCCGCAAATCAACAGGTGGTCGTAGTCCAACACCAGGCGGTTCAGCCGCACGGGCACCTCGACTTGCATCAGGCCATGTGACAGGGCGGCCATTTCCTGGGCAGGGATGCTGCCCAGGTTGACCAGGGCCTGTGGGTCCTGCCAGGTGTGATTGAGCAGGCGGATGTGACGGTACGGGCCGCTTTTTTGCCCCGGGGTAATGCCGACCAGTCGCAGCAGGTCCGGCTCGCTCAACGGTGGGTGCGTGCCCAGCGCCACCAGGAAATCCAGCGCTCTGACCCGGCCGGAGAGATTCTCGGCCAGCAGGCGGAAGAAGAGCGGCAGGGGCATGCTGCGAGTGTGGTCGGGGATAATGACCAGCAGGCGCTGGTTATCCAGTGCCATCCTGGCCAGCCCGCTGGCCAGGATGGCCTCAATCTCAGGTTCGGAAAGTGTACCTCCGGCGTGACCATATCCGGTGACTTTCATGGAACGCTCCTATGGTGAAAAATGGGACGCGGATGAACGCGGACGAACGCTGACACCATTCTTCATTGAACCAGACTGCCGGCTGCACCCGGCAGGTTGATTTATTTGGCTGAAGGTCATTTTGTGGGGCCGGTGCATTGCACG
Organism: uncultured Anaerolinea sp.; assembly: GCA_964595435.1. Classification (GTDB taxonomy): domain Bacteria; phylum Chloroflexota; class Anaerolineae; order Anaerolineales; family UBA4823; genus RBG-16-57-11. The sequence goes on from CAZQQJ010000003.1 coordinate 46,285, forward strand.
TGTTCTGCGTGCATTGCACCTGAATCCCTTGTTAATTCGCGATCGTTTTGCGCGGCCCGTACCTCCCGCAGGTTCCGATCTCGCGGGAGGTACGCCAACAGCTTATACGCCGCTGTAGGCGGTAAAACCGCCGTCGATCGGGACGACGATGCCGGTGATCAGGGCGGAGGCCGGCGAGAGCAGAAAGAACATGGTGCTGAGCAGGTCTTCGGGTTGGCCGAAACGTCCCAGCGGGGTATGCGCAATGATTTGCTGGCCGCGGGGAGTCAACTCGCCGGTAGCCTGGTCGGTGAGCAAATAGCGATTCTGTTCGGTGAGCAAGAAACCGGGCGCCATGGCGTTGACGCGAATCTGGGTCGAGTAGTTCTGCGCCATGTGCACGGCCAGCCACTGGGTAAAATTGGTTACCGCAGCTTTAGCCGCCGAATACGCTACGATCCGCGTCAATGGACGGTAAGCATTCATCGACGAAATATTGAGGATCACGCCGCGTTTCTGCTGCACCATGTCTTTGCCGAAGACCTGGCAGGGCAGCAGAGTGCCGATACAGTTCAGGTTGAAAGACCATTGAACGGCTTCCACGGGCAGATCGAAGAAGCTCTGGTCAGGGCCAACGGTGGCCTGTTTTTGGTTGCCGCCGGCCCCATTGATCAGGATGTTCGCCGGTCCGAAGACATCCTGCACGGCTTGAGCAGCGTTTTCTACGCTGGCCTTATCCAGCACGTCGCACTGCACGGCCAGCGCCTCGCCGCCTGCCGCCTGGATGGCGTCGCAGACTGCCTGGGCCGCCTCCAGGCGCAGGTCCAGGATGGCTACGCGTGCTCCGGCCTGTGCCAGGGCCTGGGCCATGCTGGAGCACAAGACGCCACCGCCGCCGGTAACGACGACGACCTGGCCGGCGAAGTCGAAGAAGTGATGGGCAAAGGGGAAGAGCATGGTTTTTTCCTATATAGAGTGGTCTGCAAGCTGGGGCTAATTGCTGGCGAAAGGAGCCAGGTGGCGGGTGAAGTGCTGCTGGAGGGCCTGGGCGTAACGGGATGGCTGGTCCAGCAGGCAGGCTTTGAGCGTGCCTCCCAGGCGATCCAGGATGGAACCGAAGGTGACGTGCAGCACCTGGCGGGCGTGGAAATCGTCCAGCAAAGCAGGCAGCTCGGCGTCGGGAAGCGCCGAAAATGGGGGCACTTTGTCCAACTCAGCAGAGACGTGGTAGCTGAGGCGCTCGCTTTCGTAACGCTGGCAGCCCAACGCCATGACCTGGCGGAAGGAGCCCGGCGCTGCCTCGGCGAGCACGCGCAGCGCCTCCAGGTAGGAAGTGCCGGCGGTTTTGACGTGCACCAGCCCCTGGGTGGCTGTCTGCGCTAGGGGGTAGATGCTGAATTTGTCGGAGCCGGAGTGCAGGCTGAGCTTGTATGGCCCCAGGGAACGGGCTACGGCGGCGTGGCGCTGGATATCCGCGGCGAAATCATCCAATGAACCGATGTAATCCACGCCCTTTTCGAAGCGCCCGACGAAGCGAGGCGCCAGGCTGACCCAGCGGACGCCCAGGCGGCGCAGTTCGCTGGCGATGTAGATGTGTTCGAGGGTAGAGGTGGGGGTTTCGGTTTCATCGATGGAGATTTCGACCTCGAAGGGGCGCGATGCAGCGGTTTCGGCCAGGCAGGCGTACAGGGCGGCAACGTGGGCGACCGCGCGGCCGTACTTGGCGGCGGCGCGCAGCAGGTGGAGTTCATCGAAGGCCAGGCCATCTGGCTCGAAATGCTGGCCCAGGTAGGCGCGCAACACGGCCTCGGGCGAACTGCGCAATTGCTCCCAGGGCAGGCGGCGGACTTTGTCGCCCAGCGTTTGCGGCGAGTCGCTGTCGGCGGCGCTATCCACGTAGGCGCCGGGATCGAAGGTGAAGAACGTGTAACCGGCGGCGACGAATGCCTGGACGTCCTGGGTCGTTTTGAGATGGTCGGCGTCGGCGCCCCACGGCTGGCGCCAGTCTTCCTGGAACACTCCCCACATGGCGTCGTCCAGCACGCCGGGAGGGGTGCGCCCGGTGCGGGCGTTTTCACGCACCGACTGTTGGGCGAAGATGGGCGCCATGCGGCTGCCGCGCAAGGCCTGGATGTGCCCGGGTGTGGCCGATCCCAGGCGGTCGCCGAAGCCGAAGGATGGGGCCAGGCCCAGCGGAACGGGGTTCAGCCAGGGCAGGCGCTGGCGCAGGACGGCGGCATTCTCCGGTGTGAGCGGGCAGTACAGGCAGCCAGTAACGCTTTCGCCGGAGAAGCCGGCGGCCTTGCCCTGGACGCCCAGCCGTTTCACCCGGCCTTCGTCTTCGAGTAGAGAATAAGTGGTGGATTGGTAGTTGATTTGGTTTAGAGTGCGCATATCAATAGGCAGAATGTGATCGATAGCTGGTAGTAAACAATGGTAGTCGCCGCTAATCTATAGACGGTGGTCAGAGACGGTAAGCGCGGCGGGCAAGCCCGTGAGCGAGGTCGTGGATCATGGCGCGGGCATCGTCTTCGTCGATGACGTGGCGCGCCAGCAGACCAGCGACCCAGTTGGCGCTGGCGCGGCGCCACAGGTCGTGGCGCGCCGGGATGGAAGCAAAGGCGCGCGTGTCATCGTTGAATCCGGCGGTGTTGTAAATCCCGGCGGTTTCCGTCACCCGGTCGAAGTAGCGGCGCATGCCGTTCAAGCTGTCGTAGAACCACCAGGGAGGGCCGAGCTTCACCGCGGGATAATGGCCAGCCAGCGGAGCCAGCTCGCGTGCATAGGTGGATTCGTCCAGGGTGAACAGGATGAGGGTGAAACGCGGGTGTGCGCCGAAGCGATTGAGCAGGCTTTGCAGATTGCGGGTATATTCCGTGGCGACAGGGATGTCGGCGCCGGTATCGGGGCCGAAGCACTGGAAAATAGCGGCGTGGTGGTCGCGCAGTGAGCCGGGGTGTAATTGCATCACCAGGCCATCTTCGCAGCTCATGCGTGCCATCTCCATGAGCATATGCCCGGCAAAGCGCTCGGCGTCGCCAGTCTGGCGCTTGCCCTGCAGGGCGCTCTGGAAGATGGCGCTGGCTTCGGCTGGTTCCAGCGCAGCGATGTGCGGGTTCAGGATGGCATGGTCGGTGGCCGCGGCGCCCATCTTTTTGAAGTGGGCGCGCTGGGTTTCCAGAGCCTGGATGAAGCTGTCGTAGGAAACGACGTCTACGCCGCTGGCCTGGCCGAGGGCGGCAATGTTGGCCTGCCAGGCGGGCGTCCCCAGGTTGACCACTTTATCGGGCCGGAAGGTTGGGCGGATGTCTCCCTTCCAGCCGGAAGACCGGATGGCCTGGTGGTGTTCCAGGCCATCCCAGGCCGGGTCGGTAGTACACAGCACCTGGATGTTGAACCGCTCGAACAGGGCGCGCGGGCGAAATTCGGGCTGCGCCAGGCATTCGGCGATCTGGTCGTAGATGGCCTGGGCGGTTTCACCGTTTAGTTTTTGGGTTACACCAAATACCGCGGCAAGTTCGTGGCTCAGCCAGGCGCCGGTAGGTGTGCCGCGAAACAGGTAGAAGTTATCGGCGAAGGTCTGCCAGATTTCGCGGTGGTCCTGTTCGACAGGCCCGCCATCGGCGCGGGGAATGCCCAGGGATTCCAGGGGAATACCCTGGGAGTACAACATGCGGTAGACGTAGTGGTCGGGGATGATGAACAGGTCGGCGGGTGTGCCGAAAGTCGCGTCTGGCGTAGAGAACAGGCGCGGATCGACGTGGCCGTGCGGGCTGAGGATGGGCAGGTCTTTCACCTGTTCGTACAGGGCGCGCGCCAGGGAGCGCTGGGTTGGGTCGGGGTCGAAAAAGCGATCTTCAGGGAGCGAGGCGGGTACTAAATCGTTCATAGCTGGTTTTGGTTTTGTGGGTGGGGATCATTGTTTACGGTGCGCTGAGGCGCTGGATGATTTGTGGCTGCAAGACGACATTGCGGCAATCGCCGGCGCATTCCTGCAAGCGGTCAATCAGCAGATGCGCGGCCAGGCGGCCCATTTCTTCGACAGCCACGCGGCAGGTGGTCAGCGGAGGTGTGACCCAGGAGGCGATGGGAATATCGTCGTAGCCGACGATTGCCAGGCGACCTGGCACCTGGATTTCCAGCTTGTGGCAGGCTTGCAGAGCACCGATGGCTACTAGGTCATTGAAACAAAGGAGAGCGGTCAATTGGGGATGTTTTTCCAGCAGACGGGGAACGTACTGTAGCCCTCCGGCCACGGTTGGCGGGCAGGCGCAAACGAGATCCGGGTCGAAGGGCTGGCCGGCGCTGGACAGCGCGGTCTGGTACCCGACCAGGCGCCTTTGTGATCCATACGATTTTTGAGGCCCGGCCAGAAAGCCGATGTTTCGATGCCCGTGGTCGAGCAAGAACTGCGTGGCGATGCGCCCGCCTTCAGCATCGTCGTTGACCACATAGCCAAAGGGTGGCAGCCCCATGTCTGGCCCATCGAACTTGCGGTTGAGCATGACAACGTTGGGGTGCTGTTTCAGGGCGGCAGACAATTGTTGGTTGTCCAGGCGTGAGGCTGCGACAAGCACGCCATCCACTTGTTTTTCGTACAGGACGTCCAACATTTCGAGCTCGCGTTGTGGGTTTTCTTCGCTGTCACACAACAGGACGCCGAACCCTTCCTTGTAGGCCACTTCAGTAATGCCGTGCGCCATGCCCGAAAAATAGGGGTTGGCGATATCGGGGACCACCAGGCCAATCGTTCCGCTGCGCTGCGTGGCCAGGCTGCGGGCAATATTGCTGGGGCGATAGCCGTATTCTTCGATCAATTCCTCGATACGTTTGCGGGTTTCCGGGTGAACGTCCCCTTTCTTGTTCACCACGCGCGAAACAGTCATCAGCGAAACGCAGGCTATTTGTGCGATGTCGCTCATCGTGACCCGTTGTGGCAAAATGACCTCCTTCTGGCTACAATACTGTTAGCGCTAACGTTAGCGCTAACAGTATTGTAGCAAACAGAATCCGGCGAGTCAATAGCCAGTTTTGGTTTGATCTGGCAAGGGTGTGCGGCAGTTCTCTCCTTGCGGGTATAATGTACTTGACCCATACGAAGGAGATGCATATGGCCTATTTTGATTTGCCTTACGATCAGTTAGAGTTGTATCGCCCGCCGCGCCACGAAGCGGACGATTTCGACGTTTTCTGGCAAGAGACGCTGGCAGAAGCAGGCCGTTTCCCGCTGCAGGCCGTTTTCGAACCGCTGGACATCGGCTTGCGCACGGTGGAGACCTTCGACGTGACTTTCAATGGCTATGCTGGCCAGCCGATCAAGGGCTGGCTGCTGTTGCCGGTTCAACGCTCTGAGCCGCTTCCTTGTGTCGTTCAGTATATCGGTTACGGCGGCGGGCGCGGTTTCCCGATGGACTGGCTGGCGTGGAGTGCCGCCGGGTACGCCAACTTGGTGATGGATACGCGCGGCCAGGGCAGCGCCTGGCGGCAGGGAGATACACCTGACCTGGAGCCAGATGGGTCTTCACCGCACCACCCCGGTTTCATGACGCGGGGAATTCTCAAACCGCAAACCTATTATTACCGGCGGCTGATCACCGATGCGGTGCGAGCGGTGGAGGCGGCTTGCGCGCACCCGGCGGTAGACGGCCAGCGGATAGCCGTTACCGGCGCCAGCCAGGGCGGCGGGCTGACGCTGGCCGTGGCCGGTCTCAGCAGCCGGGTAGCGGTATGTATGCCAGATGTACCTTTTCTGTGCTATTACCGGCGAGCGTCGACGATTACCGATGAGATGCCCTACCAGGAGATTGCCAGGTATTGCCTGGTGCACCGCGATAAGGTCGAGACCGTTTTTCAGACACTTTCCTATTTCGACGGGGTGAATTTTGCAGCCCGGGCGCGGGTTCCGGCGCTCTTTTCGGTAGGATTGATGGATGAGATTTGCCCGCCTTCGACGGTATTCGCCGCGTATAACCATTATGCCGGACCCAGGAAGATCGTCACCTACGAGTTCAACCATCACGAGGGTGGAGATACCTATCAGTTGGTGGAGCAAATGCGCTTTTTAGCAGCGCAATGGGGGAGGTGAGACCAGCCCGCAGGCCAGTTGAGGATGGCCGGCTTTCTAGTGAAGGCCGCGGCTCTATCGCTTTTGGCGACCTTGACAATCCTCAATGCCTGTGATATTATGGTATCGTTACCATAAAGCGAGCACGAATTTTGTCGCCTGGTATGTGGTAAGGGTACCATAACGAGGACCGGCCGCCTGATTCCCAGGCGGCGAGAGCTAATCACCAATTGATGAGGTAAATCTGAAATGAGGCCAATCCAACGCGATATCAATAAGGATGATCTGATCGTGATCACCGGCGCGGGCGGTTTTATTGCCGGCGCGTTGACACGTTATTTTTACGATTTGGGCTATACCAATATCCGCGCCATCGACAAGAAGCCGCTGCCCGAATGGTATCAGCGCGTGGCGGGCGTGGAGAGCCTGTCGATGGATTTGAGCGAGAAGGAAAATGCCATCCGCGCCGTGGAAGGGGCGGCTGAGGTGTATAACCTGGCGGCGGACATGGGCGGGATGGGCTTTATTGAGCGTTTCCGCGTGGAGTGCCTGCGCAGCATTTTGATCAACACTCACCTGGTGGAGGCAGCCTACCGGGCAGGTGTGCGGCGTTATTTCTTCTCTTCATCGGCCTGTGCCTATAACACGGAACTGCAGAAAATCCCTACTGCACGCGCCCTGAAAGAAGCGGATGCCTATCCGGCGATGGCCGAGCGCGGCTACGGCTGGGAGAAGCTGATGTCGGAAATGTTCTGCCAGGAATATTGGGCGGAGCGCGGTCTGATGACCTTCATCGCCCGTTTCCACAATGTTTATGGACCGAATGGCACCTGGTTCGGCGGGCGAGAAAAGGCGCCGGCTGCCTTGAGCCGCAAGGTGATCGAGGCCAAAGATACCGGCAAAATGGAGATCGATATCTGGGGCGATGGCACCCAGACGCGCAGCTTCATGTACATCGATGATTGCGTGGCCGGCATTGATAGGATCACGCACTGGGATGAATTGGTTGCCACACCGATCAATTTGGGCTCCAGCGAGTTGATCTCGATCAACGACCTGGTGACGATGATCGAGGATATCGCCGGGGTAAAACTGCACCGCAGTTATGATCTCGGCGCTCCTAAAGGTGTGGCAGGCCGCAACAGCGACAATACCTTCATCAAGCAGGTATTGGATTGGGAACCGAACACGCCTCTGCGCCAGGGTCTGGAAAAGACCTATGCCTGGATCGAGCAGCAGTATTATCTGCGCAAGGCAGGCAAGCGCGTCGTGCGGGACTGATGAAAACGGTTATTCTCTCGGGCGGTTTCGACGACTTGCGCTTCCAGCAGGTGCGTTTTCTGCAGGAGGCCGCAAAGTTGGGCCAGGTGCACGTGCTCTTGTGGCCTGATGAAACTCTGGCCGCCCGCCTGGGGTGCCCGCCTAAGTTTCCGCTGGCCGAGCGCCAGTACTACATGAAAGCGATGCGCTTCGTGAGCCAGGTGAGTGTGGCGGAACCCGGGATCGATGCAGATGAATTACCCTATGAGCTAACCGCCGACGATGTGATGTGGGCAGTCACCGCGGACGAGGATTGCCGCGCCAAGCGTGTGTTCTGCGCCTCGCTGGGGTTGGGATACGCGGTGATCCCCGACGAGAGTTTGGGCGCAGTGCCCCAATATGAGGGGAATTTGCCTGCCGCGACGCCGGGACGCAAGAAGGTTATCGTAACCGGTTGTTATGACTGGCTGCACTCCGGGCACGTGCGTTTCTTCGAAGAAGTTTCGCAGTTAGGCGATTTATACGTTGTGGTCGGACACGATGACAATATCCGCTTGTTGAAAGGGCCCGGGCATCCGTTATTCCCGGCTCAACAACGCCGCTTTATGGTGAGTGCGGTTCGCTATGTCCACGCCGCGTTGATCTCGTCGGGGCAGGGCTGGATGGATGCCGCGCCGGAAATCGAGGTCATCCGCCCCGATATTTACGCCGTTAACGAGGATGGTGATAAGCCCGAAAAGCGCCGGTTCTGTGCCGAGAATGGGTTAGAATATATCGTGCTGAAGCGATTGCCAGCGCCCGGCCTTTCTCGCCGGGAAAGTACCATGCTACGCGGCTTTTGATGAGGAGCGAAACATGTACCATGCAGTGATCATGGCAGGCGGTTCAGGAACGCGATTATGGCCCTTGAGCAGAGAAGCTCATCCCAAGCAGGCGCTGCGCCTGGTGGGTGAACGGAGTATGTTCCAGCATGCGGTGGACCGTTTGGCGCCGCTCTTCCCACCGGAACGCATTTTTGTGGTGACGCGGGCGGCGCACATCGACCAGTTGCACGAGCAGACACTGCAATTGCCGGCTGAGAATTTCATTGTCGAACCGGAAGGGCGCGGCACCGCCCCGGCGATTGGGCTGACGGCTATTCATTTGCATCGTCGCGATCCAGATGCAGTGATGGCTGTGTTGGCGGCGGACCATTTCATTGCTGATACCGGGCACTTCCGCCAGGTGCTGGCGGCAGCCGCAGAGGTGGCACTGGCAGGCCACCTGGTTACCCTGGGCATCCAGCCGTCCTATCCTTCGACGGGTTTTGGCTATATCGAACAGGGAGAGCCGCTCGGTGAAGTGGGCGATTTCCATTTCTTTCGCGTGCGGCGCTTTACCGAGAAGCCGGATGCTGAGACGGCGGCGCGCATGGTGGCTTCGGGCAACCATTCCTGGAACAGCGGGATGTTCATCTGGCGAGTAGAGCGCATCCTGGAAGAATTTGCCGGCCAGATGGCGGATTTCTACACCCAACTCCGGGAGGTGGCAGCCACACTGGGAACGCCCGCTTATCCAAAGGTGATCGAGCAGGTCTGGCCGCGGGTGGCCAAGCAAACGATCGATTATGGCGTGATGGAGCGGGCGCAGGATGTAGCGGTGATCCCGGTCGAAATGGGTTGGACGGATGTGGGCAGTTGGGGGAGCCTGGTCGGCCTGCTGCCCGCCGACGAAGCTGGCAATATCCTGGTAGGCAGCCACATCAATATCGAGACGCGCAATACGTTGGTGTTTGGCGGTGCACGGATGGTCGCAACGATCGGTGTCGAAGATTTGATTATTGTGGATGCGGGCGACGCCTTGCTGGTTTGCCATAAAGACCGTGTGCAGCAAGTCAAGCAAGTTGTGGAAAATTTGAAGACCCTGGGGCGCGCCGACCTGGTGTAAATCGCAGGTATAATGACCGGATGAACGTAAACTCTGGAATTTTCAAAGCATACGATATTCGCGGCGTCTATCCTTCCGACCTGAACGAACAGGTGGCTTACCAGGTAGGACGGGCTTTCGTCACCCTGCTGGGCGCCAGACAGGTGATCGTCGGGAGGGATATGCGCCTGTCCGGGCCATCTGTGTTCGCTGCAGTGGCGCGTGGCATCACCGATCAGGGGGCGGATGTGCTGGATATTGGTATGGTCGGCACCGACCAGTATTATTTTGCCTGCGCCACGCTGGGACTGCCGGGGATGATGGTTACAGCTTCGCACAACCCCAAGCAATACAACGGCTTCAAGATGGTGAAGAAAATGCCTTATCTGCTCAGCGGCGACGAAGGCATTCAGGATATTCGCCGGTTGGTAGAAACGGAAGCCTTCCCGCAGCCGGCCCGCTCCGGTCGGATCATTTTCCAGGATTTCAAAGAAGCATTTATAGAGAAGGTGCTCTCGATTATTGACGTGAGCGCCCTTCGCCCGCTGAAGGTGGTCGTCGATACGGCTAATGGCATGGTCGGGCCAATTTTGCAAGAGGTCTATCGCCGTTTGCCGGTTGAGCTGGTTGGCCTGTACCTGGAACCGGATGGCAGCCTGCCGAACCACGGGCTCGATCCTTTGCAGCCTGAAAACCGCGCTGAATTACAGCGCCGGCTGGTGGAAGAAGGGGCAGACATCGGTTTTGCCTTCGACGGCGATGGGGATCGTTTCTTTACCATTGATGACCGCGGGCAGTTTGTTTCAGGCGATTTTCTGACTGCCATCATGGGCGGCTATATGCTGGAGAGGTACCCTGGGGCCAGGATCATCTATGACGTACGCGCTTCGTGGGCGGTGCCCGACCTGATCCAGGCAGCAGGTGGGACGCCGTTGATGGAACGGGTGGGCCACGCCTTTATCAAGCGGCGCATGGCGGATGAAGACGCGGTGTTTGCCGGCGAGGTGACCGGGCATTATTATTTTCGCGATTTCTTTTACGCCGATTCCGGCATTGTGCCTTCGCTGGTATTGCTGGAACTGCTCTCCAGGCGCGGCGCCCGCCTGTCTGATTTGCTGCGCCCACTGGAGGCGAAGTACTTCATTTCGGGTGAAATCAACTCTACGGTGGCGGACCCGACAGGACGGATGCAACTCCTGGCAGCGCGTTATCCGGACGCAGAGCAGTATCAACTCGATGGCCTCTCGGTCATTTATCCTGACTGGCATTTCAATGTGCGCATGTCCAATACGGAGCCTTTGCTGCGCTTGAACCTGGAGGCCAGTTCTCAAGATGAAATGGAGCGCCGGCGCGACGAAGTGCTGGCAGTGATCCGAGGTTAGCTCATGCAACTCAGCCCATTCCAGCTCATCCCAGAATATCGCGATTATGTGTGGGGCGGCGACCGGTTGCGGCCAGGCATATCGCCGACTGCGGAGGCATGGGTGGTGTATGAGGAAGATATCATCGCCGATGGGCCGCTGGCAGGCCAGACTCTTGCCCAGGCCGCGCGTGAATGGGGAGCAGATCTGCTGGGACGGTGGGTCGTTGCCAGCACGGGCCTGCGTTTTCCTTTGTTGATTAAGCTGCTGGATTGTGCACAATGGCTTTCACTGCAGGTACATCCCAATGACGCCCAGGCCGCCATGCTGGAGGGAGACGAATATTTCGGAAAAACGGAGGCCTGGCACGTGATCCATGCAGAGGCGGGGGCGGAAATCCTGTGCGGTTTGCAATCACCTGTGTCGTCGGCAACGCTGGCAGGCGCTGTGCAGCAAGGGCAAGTCCTTGAAATGGCGCGGCCTCTGGCAATGCGGACAGGAGACACAATCTTTATCCCGCCAGGCATGCTGCACGCGCTGGGGCCGGGTTTGTTGATGTATGAGATACAGCAGACCTCTGATCTCACCTACCGCGTCTTCGATTGGAATCGCCCGGCTTCCGCGGGGCGCACGCTGCACATTGAGCAGTCGCTGGCGGTGTTGGATCCGGCAGCGGTGGCTAAAGTGATTCCTTTTCCAACGATCAGGCAGGCTGCGGCTTTGCCGCTGATCTCGTGTGCATATTTCGATCTGGAGGTGCTGTCTGGTGAATCCTGTCGTTTCGAGTTACATACTCTGGGCGTATCGTTTCACGCTTTAACCGTTCTGGAAGGAGCGGTGAATGTGGAAAGCCGCGGGTGGCTGTATGAACTGATGCCATATGCCACCCTGCTCATCCCGGCATCCTGCGGAGGTTATTCTGTCGCGCTCGAAGGACCTGGGCGTTTGTTGAAGGCCTCGGTGCCGGCGTCACGTTGCTGAAAGCCTTGCGAACCTTTGCAGCGGACTGGTGATTTCGCACATACCCCGGTGGAATTAGGGTATTGACAATGAAAAACCCGTATGCTAAAATGTAATCGTTTACAATTATGCGGGCTGTTTACATTGAGAAAGATTGGTAAACCTGGTCGCCCATTATCGGGTGGCTGAGTGCTGATCGAATAAGGGATATCTCCATGGGCGATGTAATCTTGCAAATGGAAGGGATTTCCAAGACCTTCCCTGGTGTTCAGGCGCTCAATCAATGCCGGTTTGAGCTGCGTTCTGGCGAAGTGCATGCCTTGGTAGGTGAAAACGGTGCGGGTAAATCCACGCTGATGAAGGTACTGGCGGGTATCTATAAAAAAGATGCCGGCCATGTTTATTTCAAAGGCAATGAAGTGGAAATTTCCAATCCTCGAGCTGCACAACACCTGGGAGTCAGTATGATCCATCAGGAATTGAACCTGATGCCTCATCTCACGATCGCACAGAATATTTTTATCGGCCGTGAGCCGCGCCGCAAAGTTAAATTCCTCCTGGATGAAAAAGAGATCAACCAGCAGGCGGAACAGTTGTTTGCCACGCTGCACCTGAAGCTGGATCCACGTACCAAAGTCGCGGACCTGACTGTCGCCACGCAGCAGATGGTTGAAATTGCCAAGGCGCTGTCGTTCAACGCTGAAGTGTTGATTATGGATGAACCGACTGCGGCCCTGACCGAAACCGAAATCGAGGAATTGTTCCGCATAATCCGCCAACTGCGCGATAAAGGCGTAGGTGTGGTTCACATTTCGCATCGCCTGGAAGAGTTGAAGCAGATTTCTGACCGGGTTACTGTTATGCGCGATGGCCGCTACATCGATACGGTCCAGACGAAAGAGGCATCGATCGATCAAATCATCAGCATGATGGTAGGGCGGACGATTTACGAAGCCTCGCCGGAAATCCCTGAGAACCCGAGCCAGGACGTGGTGTTGGAGGTTAAGAATCTCAACCACGGTAAAGTTCTCAAAGATATCAATTTCAAGCTTAAAAAAGGCGAAATCCTGGGCTTTGCTGGCCTGGTGGGCGCCGGGCGCACGGAAGTGGCGCGGGCTATCTTTGGGGCCGATCCGATCGACTCGGGCGAGTTTTTTGTCAAGGGACAACAAGTGCATATCAAGGGCCCCAGTGATGCCGTTGCCCATGGCATCGGTTATCTTTCCGAAGACCGTAAGCGTTATGGCTTGACTTTGGGGATGGATGTACAAGACAACATGGCTCTGGCCTCGCTTAAGAAATTCTTGCAGGCCATCGTTTGGGTGAATGACGCCAGGCAGCGAGTGGTAGGTCGGGAGATGGTGGATAAATTGAACGTCAAAACGCCCAGTATGCAGCAAAAAGTCAAGTTCCTTTCGGGTGGTAACCAGCAAAAAGTGGTGATTGGCAAATGGCTGGTTGCAGATACCGACATTTTGATCTTCGACGAACCGACCCGGGGGATCGATGTCGGCGCAAAAAGTGAAATCTACAAGCTGCTGAATGATCTGATCCAACAAGGGAAGTCGATCATTATGATCTCTTCAGAATTGCCGGAAATCTTGCGCATGAGCCACCGCGTCATCGTCATGTGCGAGGGACGAATTACTGGCGAGTTGACTGCTGCCGATGCGACCCAGGAAGAAATTATGAAGTTTGCTACCATGCGCGGCGGTATCATTGAGACCGAAGCGTTGAGTTCAAATTCTTTGCCGGCCGGAGTTGCTTAAATGACTACTACTGAAAGCTCTTCTAAAAAGCCCTTGCGCGGAATAGCCATTGTTCGCTCGGACGCTATGCAAAGGGTGATGGCCTTTGGTGCCTTATTCTTATTGTTGGTGGCTTTTTCATTTCTATCTCCGTATTTCATGACAAAAGATAACATGATCGGCATCATGCTGGCCACTGCAGTCAATGGCATCCTGGCCCTGGGAGTCACGTTTGTCATTATCACTGCCGGGATTGACCTTTCCGTGGGCACAGTAATGACCTTCTCAGCCGTGATGTGCGGTGTTTTCGTAACGGAGTGGAAATTGCCCATCATGGTCGGGCTGTTTGGCGGAATCCTGGCCGGCTGCCTGGCTGGCCTGGTGAATGGCTTTATCATTTCGAAGATGAAGATCCCGCCTTTCATTACAACTCTGGGTATGCTTTATGTTACCAAGGGTCTGTCGCTGGTGATCTCCCAGTTGAAACCGATCTATTTCAATGACACGCCAAATTTCCGCTTGATCATGATGGGGTCGGTTTTTGAAAAAATCGTCCCCGGCTTCGAAATTCCGAACGCAGTCTTTATCTTGTTCGGCGCGGCGATTATCGCCAACCTGATTTTGACCAAGACGATCCTGGGGCGCTACACCTTTGCGATGGGTAGCAATGAAGAAGCCACGCGTTTGTCTGGCGTGAACACGGCTGGTTGGAAGATGGCTATTTATGCGTTGTGCGGCACCTTCAGCGGCCTGGGTGGGGTGATGATGGCCTCTCGTTTGAATTCTGCCCAACCGGCGTTGGGCGCGGGCTATGAGTTGGATGCCATCGCCGCGGCGGTGATCGGCGGAACTTCATTGAGCGGAGGTGAAGGCTCGATCTTGGGAACGATCATTGGTGCATTTATCATCAGCACCCTGGCAAACGGCTTGCGCATCATGGGGGTGCCGCAAGAATGGCAGATGGTGGTCACAGGCGGTGTGGTAATCCTGGCGGTTTTCCTGGATGTCGTCCGGCGCCGCCAGTCATAACTGGCTGGAGTGGTGGGGTATAACCGCTCTGGAGTGAATAGAAAGGAGGCGAGGCAAAGAGACCGATCATTGAGAAGAATGAGGAAATGCGGTTCGTTTGTTCAATTTCGATCAAATTTTGACAAGTTGTGAAGAGGAGAGTAAATGATGAAGACCAACAAACTGTTCAACGCCCTTTTGGGCTTGCTGCTCGTCGTGGTGCTGTTGACCGCCTGTGGCGGCGGCGCAGCCACGCAGGCTCCAGCCCCGGCGGCCAAGACCGAAGCCCCGGCGGCTGCCCAGCCGGCCGCTAAGCCCTACATCCCCGTGATTTCCAAAGGTTTCCAGCACCAGTTCTGGCAGGCGGTAAAAGCCGGCTCAGAGAAGGCTGCCGCGGAATTCAACGTCGACATTACCTTCGAGGGCCCAGAGTCTGAAGCGATGGTAGACAAGCAGGTTGAAATGTTCCAGACCGCTCTGGACAAGAAACCCGCCGCGATCTGCCTGGCTGCGGTCGACTCCAAGGCTTTCCAGCCGCTGCTGGAAAAAGCCAAGGCTGCCAATATCCCGGTGATCGGTTTCGACTCTGGCGTCGATAGCGACATCCCCGTATCGACCGCTGCGACCGACAACATCGCCGCGGCCGCCTACGCTGCGGATAAGATGGCGGAACTGATCGGCGGCGAAGGCGAAGTTGCCGTAATCGCTCACGACCAGACCAGCCGCACCGGCATCGACCGCGTGAAGGGCTTCACCGATCAGATCAAGAACAAGTACCCCAAGATCACCGTGGTTGACGTGCAGTACGGCGCCGGCGACCAGCTCAAGTCCACCGACCTGGCCAAAGCCATCATCCAGGCTCACCCGAACCTGAAAGGCTTCTTCGGCGCCAATGAAGGCTCGATCATCGGTGTGCTGAATGCGGTGAAGGAACTGAAGATGGAAGGCAAGCTTACGGTCATCGGCTACGACTCCGGCCAGCAGCAGATGGACGCCATCCGCTCCGGCGCCGAGGCGGGCGCTATCACCCAGGACCCGATCGGCATTGGCTACAAGTGCGTTGAAGCAGCAGTCAAGGCAATGAAGGGCGAAGCGCTGCCCAAGAACATTGACACCGGTTTCCACTGGTACGACAAGACCACCATCGACGACCCGGCCATCGCGCCGCTGCTTTACAAGTAAATTTTTGGGTCACGGTACGGTACACATCGTGACCACGCCGTGTTCCACTAACTGAAAAATCGGGCGAACCCGAATGGGCTCGCCCGATTTTTCTATCCCTATGTGCCGCGCAAGGGCAGCGCTGCGTGATGTGGTAAATGAAAAAATGGAAACGGCCTCTTTCCCACTTTGCGCGTCCTTGACATCTGGCAAATGCTCGGTTAGAATTGTAATCGTTTACAAAGGCGAGAGTTTATGACCACTCCCATCGTGACACCCAAATCCGCACGGTTATCAGGCATCACAGTCAAAGACGTTGCCGCCCAGGCGGGCGTCTCGACCGCCACAGTCTCACGCGTGTTGAGCGGTAAGGGTGGTGTGCGCAAAGAGCTAGAACTGCGCGTTCGCAAAGCAATTGAAACCCTGAATTATCATCCGAACCAGGCTGCCCGCCGCTTGCGCGAGCGCAAGTCTAAAATTATCGGCGTCCTGGTTTCAGACATTCAAATTCCCTTTTTTGCCAGTATCGTCGTAGGTATTGATAAAGTGCTCCAGGAGGCAGGTTATCTGCTTTTGCTTGGCAATACCTATGACACTTCAGCCGGTGAAAAGCTGCATATCGATATCTTTTTGGGGGAGGAAGTTTCTGGAATTATTTTTGCTCCTGCCGACGCTGGCGATGTCTCCCATTATCGTCGTCTACAAGAAATAGGCATGCCCCTGGTTGCCATCGACCGTGTGCCGGGTGATCTGAGCGTGGATACGGTGCAGATCGCCAATACCCGCGCGGCCTCCAAAGCGATCCAGCATCTGCTCCAGGAAGGCCACGAGCGGATTGCGTTGATTACTGGCCCCAGTTCGGTCAGTACTGCAACGGAGCGCCAGGCGGGGTACGAGCAGGCGCTCAAAGCGGCCAACATGCCCCTTGACCCGGGCCTGATCCAGGTAGGAGATTATACCCACGAGGGCGCTTACCGGGCCATGCGTTTTCTGATGGAAAGCAATCCCTGCCCATCTGCCGTCCTGGTTGCAAACAGCGTGATGGCATTGGGAGTCCTGCAATATATCCATGAACATTGTCTCGGAATCCCCGATGATGTTGCCCTGATCAGCTTCGATGATCTTCCCTGGGCTTCTGCTTTGCGCCCACCATTGACGGTAATTGCCCAACCGGTACATGAGATTGGGACTGTAGCGGCGCGCCTCATGCTCGACCGGATCCGCGAGCCATTGAGCTCGACAAAACACGTTATCCTGGAAACCCAATTGATCACGCGCGCTTCCTGTAACTGCGGCAAATCATCCGTAGAATAAACAATTCATATTGGAGGTGAAGATGTCCACGAATGTTGCTCCTAATCGTTGGGTAGGCGGGCTGCCCAAAATCGGCATCCGTCCGGTGATCGATGGCCGCCGTAAGGGTGTGCGAGAGTCGCTGGAAGATACAACCATGTCTCTGGCGCGGGCGGTGGCGGATCTGCTCACGGCTAACTTGCGCCACCCCAATGGCCAGCCTGTGGAATGTGTGATTGCTGACACGAATATCGGTGGCGTGGCTGAAGCGGCTGCCTGCGCGGAGAAGTTTGCCCGCGCCGGTGTCGGGCTTTCGATTACCGTCACACCTTGCTGGTGTTATGGCTCTGAAACGATGGATATGGACCCCTTGATCCCAAAGGCGGTGTGGGGCTTCAATGGCACCGAGCGCCCCGGGGCGGTATACCTGGCGGCAGTTTTAGCGGCGCATAACCAGAAGGGTCTGCCAGCCTTCTCGATCTACGGTCATGACGTTCAGGATGCCGGGGATACGTCTATCCCGGAGGATGTGTGCGAGAAACTATTGCGCTTTGCACGCGCTGGCCTGGCTGCTGCCACCATGCGGGGCAAGTCCTATCTCTCGATCGGTGGCGTTTCGATGGGAATTGCCGGTTCGATTGTCGACCAGCCGTTCTTCGAGTCATACCTGGGGATGCGCGTAGAGGTGATCGAGAGCATCGAGTTCTTGCGCCGCATCGACGAGCAGATCTATGACGCCGAGGAATTCGAGCGCGCCATGCCCTGGGTGAAAGCAAATTGCAAGGAGGGCCGCGAGTATAATCCGCCGCACATGCAGCACAGCCGGGCGCAGAAGGATCAGGATTGGGGAAAAGTGGTCAAGATGGCTATGATTGCCCGCGACCTGATGACCGGCAACCCGCGCCTGGCAGAACTGGACTTTGGCGAGGAAGCCCTGGGGCATAATGCTATCCTGGCCGGTTTCCAGGGGCAGCGCCAGTGGACGGATTACCAGCCCAATGGCGACTTTTTGGAAGCCATATTGAACACTTCTTTCGATTGGAACGGGCCGCGCCAGCCATATATTATGGCCACCGAGAACGACAGTCTGAATGGTACGGTGATGCTCTTCGGTCACCTGTTGACCAGCACGGCGCAGATTTTTGCCGACGTGCGCACGTACTGGAGCCCGGAGGCGATCAAGCGGGTCACCGGTTACGATCTGAGCGGCCGGGCGGCGGACGGCATCATCCACCTCATCAATTCCGGCGCGTGTACCCTGGATGCCACCGGCTGGCAGGAGATTGACGGGCAGCCGGCGATCAAACCGTGGTGGGATGTCACGCCTGAAGAGCGGCAGAAATGCCTGGAAGCGACTACCTGGTACCCGGCCAGGACAGAGTATTTCCGCGGCGGCGGTTATTCCAGCGGCTTCCTGACGCGTGGCAACATGCCGGTGACCATGAGCCGCCTGAACCTGGTCAAGGGTCTTGGCCCGGTGCTGCAAATCGCCGAAGGATGGACAGTAGACTTGCCAATCGAAGTTCATGAACAGCTCAACGAGCGTACCGACCCCACCTGGCCGACGCACTGGTTCGCGCCCAACCTGACCGGAAAGGGCGCTTTCCGGGATGTGTATTCGGTGATGGCCAATTGGGGCGCCAATCACGGCGCGTTGAGCTACGGGCACATTGGCGCAGACCTGGTCAGTTTGGCGTCGATCCTGCGTATCCCGGTGTGCATGCACAACGTGCCCGAAGAGAAGCTCTTCCGTCCCAGCGCGTGGAGCGCCTTCGGCACCGCCGACCCGGAAGCAGCAGATTACCGGGCGTGCGCCAATTTTGGGCCGCTTTACGGATAAGCCTGTTCTACGCGATACGAGACCCACTCCATGGGGTCTCGTATCGCTGTAAGGTTTTTTCTATGAGCGAGGTTTCTTTTCTTGCGGTTGATTTAGGCGCCGAAAGCGGGCGCGCCATCCTGGGAAATTTACGTGATGGTCGCCTGGGGCTGGAGGAAGTGCACCGCTTCCCGAATGGCCCGGTGCGAGTGAACGACCATCTTTTCTGGGATGCCCTGCGCCTGTGGAGTGAAATCCAGCATGGCCTGCATCTGGCGGGAGCGCGCAGCGAGGGGCGGCTGGCCAGCCTGGGGTTGGATACCTGGGGGGTGGATTTTGGCTTGCTCGATGCCTCCGATAACCTGGTGGGGAACCCATACCATTACCGGGATAGCCATACCGATGGTATTCTGGATGCTGCTGACCAGATCGTGCCGCGCGCCGAGATTTACCGCCAGACCGGTATCCAGTTTATCCAGTTCAATAGCCTGTTCCAGTTGCTGGCCATGCGACTGGCGAACGCTCCAGCTCTGGAATGCGCCCGGACTTTTCTGAACATGCCCGACCTGTTTAATTTCTGGTTGACCGGGCGCAAAGCCAGCGAGTTCACCGTCGCCACGACTACCCAGTGTTACGATCCCACGCGGGCGGATTGGGCCTGGGGGCTGTTGGAAAAACTTGGCCTGCCGGCGCGCATTTTTCAGCCGGTAGTGCAGCCAGGGAGCATATTCAGCGAGCTGCGACCGGTCGTTGCCCAGGAGGCAGGCGTGCCGCGCCTGCCAGTGGTGGCAGTTGGCAGCCACGATACCGCCTCGGCGGTCGCCGCGGTTCCGGCCCAAACCGGGCGTTATGCGTTCATCAGCTCGGGCACCTGGTCGCTAGTGGGTAGCGTGATCGACGCGCCGTTGATCAGCGAAGCCAGCCTGGGGTTCAATTTCACCAACGAGGGCGGGATCGGGGGCACGTACCGTTTCCTGAAGAACATCTCCGGCATGTGGTTGGTACAGGAGTGCCGCCGCGTCTGGGCCGCCGAAGGCCGATCCTACTCGTACGCCGAACTGACCGCTCTGGCCGAGGCCGCGCCGCCTTTCCTGGCGCTGGTCGATCCCAACGATGAGGCTTTTCTCAAGCCGGGGGATATGCCGGAGCGCATCCGCCGGTATTGCCAGCAGCGCGGCCAACCGGCGCCCGAGACGGTGGGAGGTATGGTGCGCTGCGCGCTGGAGAGCCTGGCCCTGGCCTACCGGCAGACGATCGAACAGATCGAGCAGGTGCTTGGTTACCGCCTGGAGGCGATCCATATTGTCGGTGGAGGCAGCCAGAACCGCCTGCTCAACCAGTTCACCGCGGACGCCACCGGTTTGCCAGTGATCGCCGGACCGGTGGAGGCCACTGCCATCGGCAATCTGCTGGTGCAGGCTATGGCGTTGGAACGCCTGGCCTCGTTGGAAGAGGCTCGTACGGTCGTGCGAAACTCTTTCCCGGTGGAGGTCTTCGAGCCGGAGGCGCAGGCGGCCTGGGACGACGCCTACCGGCGTTGGCAGAAGTAAGAAGTTGCCTGATCCGGTTGTCGCTAATCGAATTAATCGGTATACTTATCCGCCAGCAGAGGGCGCACGCAGCTCCTCTGCTGGCAATATTTTGCTCTCCAGGTTCGATAGCCTGGGATATCTTTTCGTCGATTCAGGATAAGGAGAAGTTATGAAGACAGCATTGGTATGTGGCGCCGGTGGATTTATCGGTGGCCATCTGGTTAAGAAACTCCGCCGAGAAGGATATTGGGTGCGGGGGGTGGATATCAAAGCGCACGAATGGTCGCCGGATGCCGCGAATGAGTTCCTGCTGCTCGATCTGCGCGAAGCGGATGCCTGCCAGCGGGCGCTCAGCCTGCCGGAAGGACGTTTTGACGAAGTGTACCAACTGGCAGCGGATATGGGCGGGATGGGCTTCATCCACTCTGCAGAATGCGAGATTATGCACAACAGCGCGTTAATCAATATTCATATGATCCACCGGGCTACGGAGATCGGAGTGCCGCGCTATTTCTTTTCTTCATCGGTATGTGTGTACCGGGATATGCAGCCGGGCGAGCCGGAAATGAAGGAGGACGAGGCCGTCCCTGCCTATCCAGACAACGAATACGGTTGGGAAAAGCTGTACGCAGAGCGCATGGCAATGGCTTATGCTCGCAACCGCGGCATCCAGGTGCGTATCGCCCGCTTCCAAAACTGTTATGGTCCGGAAGGCACCTGGCGCGGCGGGCGTGAAAAGGCGCCGGCGGCGATGTGCCGCAAGGTAGCAGAAGTTGAAGATGGCGGTACGATTGACGTGTGGGGCGATGGCACCGCGATACGCTCTTATACCTATGTGGATGACATGGTGAATGGGATTTATCTGCTCATGCAGTCCGACCTCGAAGGCCCGGCAAATATTGGCTGCCCGGAATATGTGACAGTGGACGAGCTGGCAAATGCAGTGGCCGAAGTTGCCGGAAAGAAGATTACCATCCGCCACGTTCCAGGCCCGGTGGGAGTGCAGTCGCGCAACTTTAGCAACGAACGCATCTATTCACTGGGTTGGCAAGCCCGGTATTTTCTTAAGGACGGCATTGCCCAGACCTATCCCTGGGTGGAAGAACAGGTCCGCCAGGCTCGAAAAGCCTGATCGATCCACCCGGATCGGCCAATCAACAAAATAGAATTGAACCAGATTGCGCAGGGCAGGCAAAATTTGCCCTGCGCAAGAAAGAACAATTGACAAAGTAATTGAGCTATGCTATTATGGTATCGATACCATAAATTCGAGCAGGTGATGTGATGCCTACCATCCAGGATGTGGCCCGCCGGGCAGGAGTTGCCCCGATCACGGCCTCGCGGGTGATCAATAACTCAGGTTATTTTAGCGAAGATATTCGCCAGCGCGTCGAAGCCGCGGTGGCTGAATTGGGCTACGTGCCAAACAGCCTGGCGCGCAGCCTGCGCTCCAAGCGCACACACACCCTGGCGCTGGTGCTCTCGGATATCACCAACCCCTTTTTTACCACCCTGGCGCGGGGCGTGGAGGATACTGCCAGCCGGGCCGGCTATACGGTGATCTTTTGTAACACCGATGAATCGGCTGCGAAGGAGCAAATGTACCTGAACTTGCTGATCCAGAAGCAGGTGGATGGCATTCTACTCGTCCCTTCGTCCAGCGCTCCTGAGTCCATC
Organism: uncultured Anaerolinea sp.; assembly: GCA_964595435.1. Taxonomy (GTDB): domain Bacteria; phylum Chloroflexota; class Anaerolineae; order Anaerolineales; family UBA4823; genus RBG-16-57-11. The sequence goes on from CAZQQJ010000003.1 coordinate 68,052, forward strand.
CAGTTCATCCAAAAGCACAACACGCCGGTGGTGGTGCTCGACCGGCGCGTTGCCGGAATAGACGTCGATACGGTGCGCGCCGATTCGGAGGCAGGGGCCTACCGGCTGGTGCGCCTGCTCATCGAACTGAGGCATCGTTGCATCGCGATTCTGAACGGTCCGCCGGAGCTTTCCACGGCCGTCGACCGCTTTGCCGGCTACCGGCGCGCCCTGGCCGAGGCCGGGATCGAATTGGATGGCAGCCTGGTCTTCCAGGGCGCCTTTCGCCAGGAGAGCGGGTACCGCATGGCCCAGCAGTCCCTGGCGCTTCAACCACGGCCAACGGCTTTGTTTGCCAGCAATAACTTTATCGGCATCGGGGCAATGCACGCACTGCGGGACGCCGGGCTGCGCGTCCCGGAAGATCTTGCCCTGGTGGGTTTCGACGATTTGCCCCAGGCGATGGTCATTTTTCCATTTCTAACGGTTGCTTCCCAGCCGGCTTATGACATGGGCCAACGGGCGACCGAATTGTTGCTGGCCCGCTTGAACGGAAGCCTGTCACAAGGATGCCAGGAGATCATCCTGCCGATCGAGCTGGTGATCCGCCAGTCCAGCGGGTTACAACGATAGGCCCTTTATGATCACCCCGCAGAAACTCGAACGCCCCATTTCGGATTTGATTGGCGGCATCCCGTACCGGGTTGCCCTGGCCGGCGGCTGGATCGACCAGCCTTTTGTCTCGTGCCTGAATCCTGAACCGCCTGGCTCGATGGTCGTGGTCCAGCTTGAGCCTGAGTTCCCATTTATGGATCGTTGTGGCATGGCTACCTCAACCCGTAAAATTGCCCATCGCCTGTGGAATGGTGTTTTGCCAGAGCGCGAGGCGGGAGTGTTGATGCGCGAGTTGTATTACGCCGAGAACCAGGGCAAGCCGGAGCCTTCCGGCTCGCAGGACATGGCCGGGTTGATCTACCCGGGCGTCAGCCGGCTGGACTACGATTTCGCTTACGAAGGCGGCTATTTCCCTGCCCACATCGAGTCGAACAACGACCCGCGGGTGGCAGGCTGGCTGGGAGATGTATTGCAGATGATCCCCATCGCGCCGCGCCCGGATGGCTACAGCCCGTTGGGTGTGAAAAACCTGGATGTGAATTGGATCCGTCGCCTGGCGCAATCGGGCAAGGATTGCTTCGCGGCGATCGTTGCTCGCGATATCGAGGCGCTCGGCGCGTCGATGAACGAGTGCATGTTGTGTTGGGAGACCATCCTGCCGCACACGGTGCGCCATCCTGTCCTGCTGGCCGACCTGATCGCTCCTCTACGCTATTACCAGGCCAACTACCCTGGAGCGATGTATTCCGGCTGCGGTGGGGGATATCTGATTGTCGTTTCGCCAAAGGGTATCCCCGGGGCATTTCGAGTGAAAGTACGCACGCGACCGGAAGCGGAAAAGAGCGGACCGAATAACGTTCTTTGATCGTGTTTTGGATGTTCATTTGGTCATCAGGTTACGTGTGAACGGCAACAAGATGGCGCGTGGGGTCAGCCAGGTGCTCAGCACCAGCAACCGGTTGGCAAAACCGGGGACGACCACGCGGCGGCCGCGCATCAGGGCTTTGTAACCCGCGGCGGCCACCTTCTCAGCGCTCACGATGCCGAAACGGGTGAGCGGCATATCCCCCACCTGGGCGCGTTCCTGAAAGCCGGTGGGTGTAACGCCCGGGCACAGAGCGGTCACCGTTACGCCGCTGCCGCGCAGTTCCTCGGCCAGTCCTTCGCTGAACGAAAGCACATAGGCCTTGCTGGCGGCATAAGCGGCCATAAACGGCGCCGGGGCGAACGAACCGGTCGAGCCAACGTTGAGAATATGACCGGATTTGCGCCCCAGCATACCGGGCAGGAACAGGCGGGTCAGTTCGGTCAGGGCAGTGATATTCACCTGTAACATCTGGGTAGTCTCTTCCAGGGTGGTTTCGGCCAGTGGTTTGTGGATGCCAAAGCCGGCGTTATTGACCAGAGTATGGACGGCGATGTTGCGCGCCTGGACGGCATCGAAGATTTCTTTTGTCGCCCCGGTCTGGCTCAGATCGACAGGCAGAGTGAGCACATCTACTCCGTGGACTTGCTTTAGCTCCGCCGCAAGGCTCTCCAGTTTTTGGGTGGATCTCGCCACCAACACCAGATGATAACCGTCGCGGGCAAAAAGCCTGCTCAGTTCCAGACCGATCCCGCTCGATGCTCCGGTAATCAGGGCGGTTTGTTTTTTCATGGTATAACTCCTATCAATTGCTTCGCAATGCTGGCAAAATTTGCGGGTTGGTAGTACAATAAGGTGAGCAAAAACTCACTAATTGGATTATTTTATGAGCAAATATTCATTTTGTCAAGGGTAAAAATGAGCAAAAACTCAGTTCGTGTCGCCCCCCGCCAGTTCCGCAGCCAGCAGACAGTTGATTCGATTCTCGATACCGCCGCGACGCTGTTTGTGGATGTGGGCTACGAGAATGCCACCACGAATGCGATTGCCGAAAAAGCCGGTATCTCGATTGGTACGTTATACCGTTATTTTCCCGACAAAGACGCTGTGTTAAAAGCCCTGGCTGACCGTTACTACCAGCAGTCCAACATGCTATTCCAGACTCTCTTTGTGGAAGACGCCAAATACCTGCCCCTGGAGATTTTGATCAACCGCTTGATTGATCCTTATCTCGAGATGTATCGTAAATACCCGGTCTACGCCCATATCTTGCTCGGTGCAGATGTTTCTCTCGATATTGCTGCGGTCTCCTGCGGCATGGAGGCAGAGATGATTGGCGGGATAGCGAACTTTTACCGCGTATTGGCCTCTCACCTGGACGAAAGGCGCGCCTACCTGCTGGCTGTGGTGAGCAAAGCAGCGGTCAAAATGCTGCTCTCGCTTGTCCTGCCATCAAGCGACGAACAATACCAGGCGGATGTCATCGCCGAGGTCAAGCAGATGCTGTTGAGATACCTGCGGCCGGTATTCAAGAACAGTGAGCCGGATGCCTGAATTTCAGGATAAAGTGACCACGCTCCCCCATATATTCTTGACCGGATCACGCAATGGGCCGATGAAAGAAATTGCGATCACGATATGTGCAAATGCTAACCAATCAGTACCGTACAACAGGAATGGATATTTTTGATTGGTTTCATTCAGCCCCTTATTGACGTAAGATATCCAACTTGCCATATCTGGTCATAGGCTTGCCACGATGGTTCCTTTCCCCATGATTTTTTCGAGGATGTTCACTTCACTGATCAACGGAAAAGCAGTGAACCCGCTGAGGAGAAGACCGGAGATGAAAAAAGCCAGAAGGATGCGTACAATCCGATAGGATTTATCAGTGTTCATTACGATGCCCTTCCTGGTCTCAGTTGTATGGTTTGATTAGCACGTTTATTTGTATTGCTTCTCATTATACTTTCTTCGCTATCCTGTGGCATGTTCCAAAACTCTGCAAGCGTGGGACCGTCCTTTTGCAGTACGTCATGAAAAACAAAGTTCCAAATTTCAAAAGGCCATACTCGTCGCCCGATCTGGTAATACCAACGCATGGCAGCGCGGATGGACGAATCATGGTGCGCGATGACCCGTTTTAGAGCGCGCGGTCGTAACTGCATGACGGCTTCGATCAATTTCACCCATGTCAGAACGCGCCGCGCGGGCATGTTGCGGGTGGCAAGTACCTGGTGCTTATAGTCCCATTTCCGCTGATCGCTCTGGATCACCCGCCTGTCTGCTGCCATGCGGAAATAGGGCGTCCATGCATGAGGGGTCACGTACAACATTTGGATCTGGTCAGGATCGTAAGAGATGAGCTGCCTTAATCCACGCCAGTAGTCGCGGTCCGTCTCTTCTTCAAACCCGACGACATAGGTAGCCATCGAAAGAATATCGTGCTGCCGCAACAGCCGGATCGCTTCACGATCTTTTGCAATCGTTCCACCTTTGTTAATCTTGCGCAGCGTCCCTTCATCGTAACTTTCGATACCCAGGAGGAAGCGGGCTACACCGGCCTTTTTGTAAAGGTGCAGGATGTCGGCGTCACGGACGATGTCGTCTGCTCGTGTTGAGCCAACCAGCGTTAGACGGACATCTTCGGCGATCAGCGCCTCGAGAAAAGCGCGCCAGGCCTGCCTGGAGGCTGTCGGATTTTCGTCGGCGAAATTGATCACTTCAACCCCGTAAGTGCGGTGGAGCCAGGCCAGTTCTGCGGCAAATTGGCGTGGGTCCCGGTGCCTCCAACGTCCCCAGAAACCGCGTTGGCCGCAGTAATTGCAAGCGTGTGGGCAACCGCGAGAGAATTGGACTACGACGGCGCGGCGGTCTCCCCAATAGCTATAACGACTGAGGTCGACCAGCTCCCAACCCACGCGATAGGCATCCAGGTCGCGAATGAGCGGGGCAGGTGATGTGGCAACAGGTACACCATTTGCCCGGTAGGCGATCCCGGGGATGGCCTCGAGTGAGATTTTCTTCTCCTCCAGAGCATGGATTAGCTGGAGTATAGTCTCTTCGCCTTCGCCGCGGACGATAATGTCGATCTGTGGCTCATCAGCCAGAATTTCCCGCCAGTGGAAGGTTGGAAAAACGCCTCCATAAACAATCTGGATTTCAGGAAGCATGGCGCGAAGAGAACGGGTGATATCTATGACAACGGGATGCCCGGAGGTCGATCCCGAATGGCCCAGAAGAATGGCTTGCGGTGCGAATGCTATGGCTTCTTCCACGATACTCTCTATGGGCATGGGGCCAAATTCTGCGTCCAAAAGCCGCACTTCGTGCCCGGTATCGATCAGGGGGCCGCCGATCGATAGCATGCCAAGGGGCGGCAGGTGCTCACGAGGGATACGGCTTCCAATAGATGGATGGGGTGGATTAATGAGAAGGATGCGCATGAAAGGTGTGACCTCCGCAGATTGTCATGATGTTCACCACCGCTTGTTTGCTTCGGGTAGTATGCAGTCATTATATAGGAGATGCGAAGCGGGTGTCCACCACCTGAGTGGCATCCGAAAAACACCTGAGTGCTTGACAGAGCGGAAATCTTCCCCATCTCCCGCGCGTTTTGTGTTAGACTTCACAGCAGCCTCCTGAACCTGGCGGGTATCACCAGCCAGGCAGAGGATGGACTGCTTTTATACTCATTGACCGATTACTGACGACTGAACAGGGAGCCTGACATGACCGAAACCAAGATATATCTCTTCCCAGAACAATTTGGCGATAGCGAACGCCTGCTGGTAGAACAGGGCCAGCTATCTGCATCCGTTTTTCGCTATGCATCAGGTGTATGCGGACTGCGCCTGCGCAATGAAATGGGCGAACTGGCGCTGCTGCCTTTCCAGGGACAGCAGATCTGGTCGGCGAAATTCGGCGGTAGAGAGCTGGCGATGAGATCGATGTTCAGCGAGCCGCGTCCCACGCGGGAATATCTGGAGACTTATGGCGCATTCCTGTTACACTGTGGCGCGACGGCGATGGGTGGGCCTGGCCCGCAGGATAAACACCCGCTGCACGGCGAGCTACCCAATGCGCCCTATCAAAAGGCGTGGGTGGTGTTGGGTGAAGATGAGGGTGGCAGCTATATCGGCATGGGAGGGCAATACCAGCATACGGTGGCTTTTAGCCACAATTACCTGGCCGAGCCGCTGGTCAAGCTGTACCGCGGCTCCAACCTGTTCTGGATCGCCATGAAGATCCACAATCTGAAGCACAGCGATATGGAACTGATGTACTTGGCGCACGTCAACATGCGTCCGGTAGATCACGGGCGCCTGGTCTATTCGGCGCCTTACGACGCGCAGCACGTGCGCGTGCGCACTAGTATTCCTTCACATATCCGGCCCGGCCCGGGGTACGTAGAATTCATCGAGGCGCTGAAGGAGCGCCCCGAAGAACACAATCATTTTGTCCCCGGCCAGGTCTTTGATCCGGAGATTGTTTTCTATATTGATTACCTGGCAGATGAGGATGGTTGGGCGCATAGCCTGCACGTCCACCCGGATGGCAGCGCCGATTATGTACGCCATGCCCCGGCGCAGTTGGACAAAGTGATTCGCTGGATCGTGCGCACCGAGGATCAACAGGCATTGGGGCTGGCGCTGCCCGCCACGGCCGAACCAGAGGGCTACCTGGCCGAGAAAGCCAAAGGCAATATCAAGATCTTGCCGGCCGGTGGTCAGTTTACCTGCCAGATGCAGGTGGGTTGGCTGAACCCGGAGCAGGCTGCGCAGGTCGAGGCAAAAATTAATCAGATCAAAAAATGACTTCCTTTCGGTATAATTTGTAAGCGTTTTAGGATGTTGCCTGGCGGGCCGGGCAACATCCTAAAATAAAATTTTTACGAAAGGTTCAAAACCGTTTATGCCGAAAAAAGTCTTCGTCAGCGGGTGTTTCGATTTAGTTCATAGCGGCCATGTGGCATTCTTCCAGCAGGCGGCAAAATACGGGGATCTGTACGTAGCAATCGGCTCTGACCGCACAGTTTTTGAGCTGAAAGGACGCACGACGATCATGTCTGAAGCCGAACGCCAGTATATGATCCAGTCGATGGCGTGTGTCAAAGAGGCTTTTGTATCGCGCGGCTCGGGGATGTTGGATTTCCTCGACGAATTGAAAGAGATCAAGCCGGATGTTTTTATCGTCAATGAGGACGGCAATATTCCTGAGAAGCAAAAGCTGTGCGATGAACTCGGTATCGAATATATTATTCTGCAGCGCGATCCGTATCCTGGCCTGGACCCGCGCTCCACAACCGCGTTGCGCACGGTCTTCACCATGCCGTATCGTATTGATCTGGCAGGCGGATGGTTAGATCAGCCTTTTGTTTCCTGTTATTATCCGGGCGCAGTGATTACAGTTTCTATTCACCCAACGATCGAGTTCAACGAGCGCAGCGGGATGGCCTCCAGCACGCGGCGCTCGGCGATTGAAATGTGGGGCCCGCGCCTTCCAGTCGATAACCCGGAAAAGCTGGCCAAGATTCTTTTTGCCTACGACAACCCGCCCGGGACGAAAGAGGTCTCCGGCTCACAAGATGCCATCGGGATTGTCATGCCTGGCCTGAACAAGTCGGATTATGCCGGTGAATACTGGCCGGTCAAGATCACTTCCTGGCAGGATGAGAAAACCCTGCAATTCGTCGAGCAGGCTCTCTACCTGATCCCGCTTGGCCCGCGCCATTCGGATTTCAGTGTGTTGAGCGGCACGCGGATCGATAAAGAGGGCGCAAAGGCGCTTGCGGATGCTACAGAGGGGTGCTGGCAGGCTATTCTGAATCGTGACGTGGTCGGGTTTGGACGCTATGTACGCCAGAGCTTCGAGGCCCAGATTGCCATGTTCCCCAATATGGTGATCGATTCAATGCTTGAATTGATCGATCGTTACCGCGACCGCGCCCTGGGTTGGAAGGTTTCCGGTGCAGGTGGCGGCGGTTACCTGATCCTGGTGTCTGACCGTCCCATAGAAAATGCCGTACGGGTGAATATCCGGCGGGCGAGCGATTAGCAGCTTTGACAGATTCCCTGGCCAGTTACGTGCCAAACTGGATGGTGCGCCGTCTGACGGTCGATCCGGCGCCCCCTGTCGCGGCTCTTGCCGAGCGGTTTCCTGGCGCCGTACTGTTTGCCGACCTTTCGGGTTTTACTTCATTAGCTGAACGGCTGGCACAGCGTGGCGCATCGGGCGCCGAGCATCTGACGCGCATCTTGAATGCTTACTTCGGCCAGCTCATCGAGCTGATCTCGGCACATGGCGGCGATATCATCAAATTCGCCGGCGACGCTGTGCTGGCGGCCTGGGTTGCCAGCCAGGAGGGATTGAAGGATACCACGTTGCGCGCCGTTCAATGCGCTCTGGCGATGCAGTCGGTGTTGCACAACTACCCGGTCAACGCGCCGTTGGATGCTCTTTCGCCGCTGGCAGAAGAAGCGATCTACCTGCCGTTACGTGTCGGTATTGGTGCAGGCGAAATCATCGGTGTGCAAGTGGGCGGCGTGTTTGGAAGGTGGGAGTTTTTGCTGACCGGCGACCCATTGGCCCAGATGAGTGCCGCCAGCCGCCAGGCGCTGCCCGGCCAGGTAGTCCTGTCGCCTGCGACCTGGGATCTGGTTAGAGATCGTTGCAGTGGTTCAGCGTTGCAGCATGCCGGGGAAGCCATACCCGACAGTATTTGTCTGGAAAGCGTCGATGTTCCCGTGGCGCCGCGTTCCCTGGATGTCGCCACGCCTTCACCAGAAATCGAAGCGGCGCTGCAATCCTACGTACCTAAAGCAATGATCGCACACCTGGGCGCGGGCCAGGCCGGTTGGCTGGCGGAACTGCGCCGGGTGACGGTGTTGTTCGTCAACTTGCCGGACCTGGATTATACGCTTCCCGGTGCTCTGGAAGTTGCCCAGACGACCGTCCAGGCTTTGCAGACCATCCTGTATCGTTATGAAGGCAGCCTGCGCCAGTTTATGGTAGACGACAAAGGCGCCACGTTGATTACCGTATTTGGCCTGCCACCCCTGGCACACGAAGATGATGCCATGCGCGGCGTAGTTGCAGCGATGGAGATGGCTGGCGAATTACGCAGCATGGAACTGTGCGGTGCGATGGGCGTGGCCACCGGACAGGTCTTCTGTGGTTTTGTTGGCAATGAGCGGCGGCGAGAATATGCCGTGGTGGGAAATACTGTTAACCTGGCGGCGCGTTTGATGGAGGCCGCAACCAAAGAAAATGGCGGCTGCATATCTGTTTTGTGCGATCAGACGACTTTCCAGGCGGCGCGTAACCGCGTCAAGTTTGACGAACTTCCCAAAATTGCCCTGCGCGGCTTGCCGGCGCCAGTGCCAGTATATCGCCCGCTCGAGTTGCAGCGCGGGCCGCGTCGCCCACGCTCCGATATGATTGGCCGTATGAATGAGCGCATCGCCCTGGCGAACGCGCTGCAGGCGTTGATTGTGAACCGGACCAGCAGCGTGGTGATCCTGGAGGGGGAGGCGGGTATTGGCAAAACCCGCCTGGTACAGGACCTGTATCGCCAGGCAGAGGCGTTGCAAGTCGTGGCTTTTACCGGGGTGGGCAGCAGCGTCGAAGTCTCTACGCCGTATTTTGCCTGGCGAGACATCTTCGACCAGATATTTGGATTTGTATCCCCGGAAAGCCGTGCCCGCCGTGTCCTGGAGTGGTTGGAGTCGATCGAAGCGGGGCTTTCGCAACTGGCTCCGTTGTTGAACCCGGTGTTGCTGACCGATTTCCCGGATAATGAGCTTACCGCGCAAATGACCGGTCTGGTGCGCGCCGGCAACTTGCACGACCTTTTGCTGCGGTTGCTGCAAGACATTGCCAGCCATGCGCCGAAGATCGTCGTCCTGGAAGACGCTCACTGGCTGGACGTTGCCTCCTGGAGCCTGGCGGCGTTGGTTGCCTGCCAGGTGCAGCCGTTATTGGTGGTAATTGCCACCCGCCCCATGGGCGCCGGGTGGCAATTGCGCACTGAGCCGCCGGCGGGTTATCAGCAGTTACTGGCGTCGCCGGATGTACACCATCTGCGCCTGGGACCGCTCAGCAATGATGAGACTCTGGAGTTGATTTGCCATCGCCTGGGGATCGCCAGCCTGGCCGAGCCGCTGGCACGGCAGGTCCTGGATAAAGCCGAGGGGCATCCTTTCTTTGCAGAAGAACTGGCGTTCATGCTGCGTGATAAAGGGTTGTTGCATATTGTGGGCGATGAAGGCCGCCTGGCAACCAGTGATGAAGGCTGGGATACCAGCGAATTGCCGCACACCATCCAGGGTATGATCATCAGCCGCATCGATCGCCTGGCGCCGGCCGAACAGTTGACGCTGAAAGTGGCCAGTGTGATCGGCCGGGTTTTCGATGATGAGATGGTCTACGCGATTTATCCGGTAGAAGGGGATAAGTCGCAGTTGACTGCCCACCTGCTGCGCCTGGAGCAACTTGACCTGACTGTACGCCTGTCGCCCGATCTGGACGCTTACTATATCTTCAAAAACCCGATTATCTGTGATGTTGCTTATCAATTGATGCCCTACGCACAGCGCCAGCAATTGCACCGGGCAGTCGCCGAATGGTACGAGCAGGCTCACGCTGGCGACCTGACCACGTATTACGGTTTGCTGGTTCATCATTGGATGCAGGCGGGCGACCTGCCGCGAACGCTGGATTATCTTGAAAAAAGCGGCCAGCTTGCCCTGTTCGGTGGCGCGGCGCACGAGGCAGCCAAGTTTTTTGAGCAGGCCCTGCAACTGGCTGGCAAGACCCAGGCCGAATTTCGTTGCGGGCAATGGGAACGGCTGCTCGGGGAGGCGTATTACAGCCTGGGGCAGCTCGACGATAGCGTTCAGCATTTGCAGCAGGCGGCCCGTTTGCTTGGGTGGCCCGTGCCAGCGGCCTCCGTTCTCCTGGCACTGGGGGTAGGCGTGCAGATGGCGCACCAGCTATTGCACCGCCTGGGCCTGACGGGCTGGCGCCGGTCTTTTTCGGAGAATATTTTGAGAAGTGCCCATTTCGACCATGCGATTGAGGCGGTGCGTGTTTACGAGCGATTATCACAGATCAGTTATTTGAACAGCGAGGTCGCCCTGGGGGCTTTTACCTCTCTGCGAGGCTTGAATCTGGCGGAAGACCTGGATGAAGTTACTCCGGAGGTGGCCCGGGCCTATGCGGTGATGACCGTGTTGGTCGGGTTATTTCCTTCGTCGCGTTCCTTTGCCAGCATCTACGACCGCCTGGCCTGGGACGCGGTGGAAGAGCTGGGCGACCTGGCGGCCCTGGCCTGGGTGACGGAGACGACAGCTTCTTATTGCCTGGGTGTAGGCCAGTGGGAGCGTGGCCGGGCGGCCCTGGAGCGCGGCATCGAAGCCAGCGAACGCCTGGGCGACTGGGATCGCTGGTCGGAGTGCGTGGGCTTCCTGGCCAACACACATTTTCGGCGGGGAGAATTCGAGCGTTCGCGGCAGTTGTGCGGCCAGATGTTTGCCCGCGCCCAACGCCACAATCAATATCTCAATCAGGCGGTAGCGCGCCTGGCAGAAGTCGAAAACTTGCTGATGCTGGGCCGTACAGACGAAGCCCTGGCACTCTGGGATGACTCGGAGGCAATGTTTGAAATGCGCCTGGGGCGAGGCGCCAGGGCTCAGCCTTATGGAGTGCTGGCGCTGGCGCGTCTGCGCCGGGGCGAGTATGCCCAGGCCATCCAGGCTGCAGATATTTCACTGCAACGAATGCACGACGCATTGCGAGCCGGCCTGCCCAGTGTGTGGGCGTTGGCAGGATACACCGGCCCGGCAGAAGTCTATTTGCGTTTGTGGGAAGTGCAGAAAGGTGGGGATCGCGCCGCGCTCCAGTCGGGTGCTTATCAAGCCTGCCACGGTTTGAAGTTGCAGGAATATGCATACCCGTCCAGCCGGCCGTATGTGTTGATCTACCAGGGATTGTACGATTGGTTGGATGGCAAACCGGGCCGGGCGCGTCAATCCTGGCGCACAGCAATCGCTGCGTCTGAACAGTATGCCACGCCATACGAGCTGGGCCTGGCGCACTATGAACTTGGCCGCCATGCTTCGGGCAGCGAGCGCCAGGAGTACTTGGCGAAGGCAGCGGAGGTCTTCGAACGACTGGGAGCGGCCTATCATCTGGCGTGTGTCAAGGATGCCTTGAATAACGTTCAAGTATACGCTCCATAGTTTGTTGAAAGCCAGGGCAAAGTCGATTTCACCGGCGGGGTCCGGCAAATACGCGTGAAGGGGTTCTCCGGCGCGTTGGTCGAAGAACCCCTTCGGGGGTGAGGAGGAACCGATTATGGCGGTAGGCAGCCGCCATGTACCGGATGATTGCGAGGCTTAGCCGCCTTTAAGCGGGAAGATGATCTGCATTTTGAGTTGATCGGGCGGCACTTCGCCGGGATCGTTGAGATAGAACTCGTAGGCCACGCCGGTGGCTTCATAGTTGTGTTCGGCAATCCATTGGGTCAGGGCTTCATAGACCGGGCCGCACTGGTCATAAGGACCGGTGTGCAGGCTGGTGGCAAACTTTCCGGCGGGGATTTCGGTGGATTGGATTTCGCCCCGTCCAGGCAGCTTGCTGGAGACGGGAAAGCCCATTTCGATATCCAGGTCTTGCATATCCATGTTGTAGTAGGCGGCAAAGGGTGCGCCGGCGGGCGCTTCACCCAGCTCGCCCAGGTATCCGGCGATGGCGCCGAAGGCCTGGCCCATCATCTCGGGCAGGTTTTGGACTGCCCCGCGGGCGCGGATGGTTAGGGTAGGCTGGGCAGTCTGTTCGAACATTTCACAGGTGGGGGACATTTTATTGCTCCTATCTTTTGCGATTAATCGGTTGCTGAGTGATCAGTAATCAAGCACTCAGGCGTTCAAGGGTTGGGAGGTGTAGCGTTTGGGTTTGTGATGTGAGTGGCGATGGATAGCTGTGGTGAAACGATGTTGATTATAGAACTTATGTTCTATTTTGTCAAGGTTGCTGAATGCTAACTTCGTTTTCAAATCCACTGCATTGATCTTTCAGCCATTGAACCCGGCGACCGATGTTCACGACATCGCTTTCGGAGAAGCCCGGATCCATTGGGGCAAGATTGAAGGCATTCTGCCAGGCGCCCAGCGCCTTCTTGCACCATCCTTCAGCATGGTCTGGATCAGCCTTCATCCTGGCTTCATAGGAAATACCGAGATCATGGTAGGCCGCGGTATATTTTGGAAGCAGCTTTATGGCGCGTTTGTATGACTGGATGGCTGAGTCATGGTCTTCCAGCATGGCCTGGATATTCCCCAGCCCATTCCATGCTCCTGCGTTCTTGGGTTCAAGTTTGACCACATGACCAAAAAAGCGTTCGGCCTCCCGTAGATATTCCTGGCGCTCTGATGCGGCGCCGCGAGCTTCTGCAATCTGAGCCAGAGTTTTGGCGATATAGCCGCGTAGGGTTAGCGCTTGCCCATCCAAAGGATCGGTGTGGTCAGCAGCTTCACGGGCTTCGGCTAACTTGCTCACAGCCGCATTGTAATCCCTGGCTGTGATGTCATGCATCGCTCTGGACTGTTGCAGCCACATGATCGACTCCCAGGCAGGCAAGTATTTCGGGTTTGCTTGAGTCGCTTTGCGGAAATAACTCGCAGCCTCTTCGTAGTCTCGCCGGTAGGCAGCCAGATGACCCAGGTAGTTCAGTGTTTCAGCAGAAGCTTGTACACCTCGCGCCGCGACCTCCTTCTGGGCTGAGATCACATTCCGGATTTGATCGCTGGCATCCGGTGAAATCGGTCGTGAGCCAGTCTGGTCAACTCTCAAATTCTCTAACCCCAGTTGGGCTACCAGCTGATTAACAATGCCTTCCTGGAAGGCCTTGCCCAGTTCATCGCCCAGTTGCATCGTGATGTTATAGATGTTTTGTTCGCCAACGATTTCGCCCCGTTCAAGGCTGGCCACGAATTGGTCAATTTGCACTCCAACGACCTTGCCTCCCTCGACGTTGTTCACTTCTTGCTTGACATGGATCATCGCGCTGGATGAGTTTGGTTCGGGGAGCGGCTCCCCGCAATTGGGGCAGAATCGCGCCCCCTCGGGTACAGCATCGTATTCACACTTTGGGCAACGCATCATGCACCTCCTGAGAGTTATTCCTTATTACTGAATGGAGACGCCGTGGTTCATTTCGAGTGATCAGGAATAGTATAATACTTATGCGATGACAGAGCACCCCCTTTCTGCTCCCAAATTTCCTGAGCGCAGTGTGTATATCGACACGGGCGGCGGGGCGTACGTGTCGGGGGGCGTTTACACCGGTGGCGGGGATTTCATCGGGCGGGATAAGATTACGCTGACCGCTGAGGCGCTAGAGCGGCTGATGCCGCAGACCTACCAGCCGCCTGATTTGCCTGTAGCCAGGGAATTGCCCTCGCCTGGAGGCAGGCCGCCGGGGGCGCGGCTGCCCTTCTTACGCAACCAGGCCTTCACCGGCCGCCATGAGGATTTGAGCCGCCTGGCACAGGCGTTGTTCTACCCTGACCCAACGGAAGCGGACGGGCCAACGCCAGCGGTGGTGGTGTGCGGGCTGGGGGGCCTGGGCAAGACGCAACTGGCAGTGGAGTTGTGCTACCGCTATGGGCGCTACCTACATGGGGTGCACTGGATCGCCGCCGACCAGGACATCGCCGCCGAGATCGCTGCCTGCGGCGCGGCGCTGGGGCTTCCCGCCCCGGTCTGGCCGGAAAAGTTGCCCGATCAAGTTGCCCTCACATTACGGTTTTGGGCGCAGCCCGGGCAGCGCCGCCTGGTGGTGCTGGATAACCTGGAAGACCCCCAGGTATTGGAAACCTGGCTCCCCCAACTGGAGTCGACGCGGGTGCTGGTGACGACGCGGCGCTCCGATTGGCCGCGCACGCTGCCCTTGCACGTGCAGACATTGGATGTGCTGCCCCGGGCGCAGAGTATCCGACTGCTTTACCGCCTGGCGCCGCGCCTGGAGAAGAGCCCGGCGTTGGAGGTGGACGCGCTGGCCGGGCGATTGGGCGACCTGCCCCTGGCGCTGCACCTGGCGGGCAGTTACCTGGACCGGCGTCCTTCGCTCACCCCGCAGGGTTACCTGCAAGAGATGGCGCGTTCCGGCGGGGCGCTGAAACACCACCCCCTGCCGGCGGCGATGGCCAGCAGCCCGACAAAACATGGCCTGGATTTATATGCCACGTTCCTGTTGAGCTGGCGGGAGTTGGTTGTGTCGGATGCCCTGGATCTGGCGGCGCGCTTCTTGTTTTGTGCAGCCTCCCGATGCGCGCCGAATACGCCGATTCCACAGGAAGCCCTGGCTGCGGCGTTGGCGACCGCGCAGGAGTTGGAAGACGGCGATATGGAGGCGCGAGCGCAGGCCGGGTTGCCGTTGGTTGAAATGGGGCTGGAACGCCTCTACGGGTTGAGCCTGCTGCAGGCGGGAGAGCAGGGGGCATTGATCCATCCGTTGCTGGCTGAATTCGGGCAGGTATGGGATGGCATCGACCAGACGCCGGCCTTACCTTACATGGCGTTTGTGTTGGGCGAGATAACCGGTCAGGCCAACCAGAGCGACCAGCCGGGGCGGGGTGCGCCGTATCTGCCGCACCTGGACCGGGTGGCCAGGCAAATGCTCTCAGTGGATGGCGAGACCTCTGCCTGGTTGTACAACGCCCTGGGGTCTGCACTGGAAATGCGAGCGGATTTCCCCGCGGCGCGTGCGGCTTACGAACAGGCGCTGGCGTTACGTCGGGATGTGCTGGGCGAGGCACATCCCCAAACGGCGAATAGCCTGGGTAACCTGGGTGCGTTGCTGATGGCAATGGGCCAGCCGGGCGCCGCCCGGCCTTACCTGGAACGAGGGCTAGAGGCCTGTCGCCAGGTGTGGGGTGAAGTGCATCCCGAGACGGCGCGCGCCCTGAATAACCTGGCGGCTTTGCATGAGTTGGAGGGCGATTATGCTGCGGCGGGTGCGGGCTACGAACAGGCGCTGGCGGTTTATCACCAGGCACTTGGCGAGCAGTGTGTGGAGAGCATTCCGGCGTTGAATAACCTGGCGCATCTGCGGGCAGAAAGGGGCGAATACCGCGCCGCCCGACAGAGTTATGAGCAGATTCTGCTGGTGTCTCGCCAGGAATTCGGCGACCGTAACCCGCAGGTGGCGGATGCACTGGCGAACCTGGGTTTCGTGATGCAAAAAGCTACTGAATACGAGGCGGCGCGGGCATGCTACGAGCAGGCGCTGGAAATCAATCGCCAGGCGCTGGGCGAGAAGCACCCGGCCACGCTGCGCCTGGTGAACAATTTGGGGACGTTGCTCCAGGAAAAGGGCGATTATGCTGCAGCGCTGCCTTACTATCAGGAGGCGCTGCGTCTCCGGCGCGAAGTGTGGGGCGAGCAGCATCCTGAGACGGTGAGCAGTCTGTCGAACCTGGGCGTCTTGTTGAACGCGCAGGGCGATTACGCCCAGGCCCGGCAGATTCTAGAACAGGTCCTGGAAATCCGCCGCCAGACGCTGGGTGAGCGCCACCCTGACACGCTGGACAGCCTGAGCAATCTGGCGGTGCTGCTGATGAACGCGGGAGAGTATGAAGCAGCCCAGGATTACCAGCAACAGGTGCTGGCAGCGCGCCTGGCGTTGTTCGGCGAGCGCCACCCGGATACGGCGAAAAGCCTGAATGACCTGGGGGCTTTGCTGGCCATGCTGGGCCGGTACCCGGCAGCGCGGCCTTATTATGAACGGGCGTTGGCTATTCGCCGCGAGATTTACGGGGAAGAGCACCCCGACACGGCAAACAGCCTGAATAACCGGGGTGTGTTGTTGTACGACCTGGGAGAATACGCCGCGGCGCGTGCCGACCATGAGCAGGCGCTGGCGATCCGTAAAAAGGTGTACGGCGGACGGCATGCGGAAGTGGCAACCAGTCTGAGCAACCTGGGCCTCGCTCTGCAAGCCCTGGGAGATGTGGAGCATGCCAGGCAGTGTTTCGGTGAGGCGCTGGATGTAGCGCTCCTGGCCCTGGGCGAGCAGCATCCGGATATCGCTGCATACCGGAGTAACCTGGGCTACCTGGCGCAGGTGCAGGGTGATTTGCCGGCGGCGCGCGCCTGGTACGAACAGGCGTTGCCGGCCTACGAGGCGGGGCGCGGCCGGCGCCACCCGGATACGGCGCGCTGCCTGAGCAGCCTGGGGGCAGTGCTGCTCAACCTGAAAGATTACACCGCGGCGCGTCCCTACTTGGAGCAGGCGTTAGAAGCGCGCCGTGCCGTGCTCGGCGAAACGCACAACGATACGGCCTTCAGCCTGGCAAACCTGGGGGCGCTGTATTTCCGCCTGGGCGACGGCCCGGCGGCTCGAGGGTACTTCGAGCAGGCGCTGGCGATCTTCGAGGCAAACCTGCCGCCCGGTCATCCTTATATCCAGGAGATGCGCCAGGCACTGGCGGCGACTGGTGAGACAACAAGGCGCAGCCTGGATTGAAATCCGGCCAAAGAGCGTATTTGCAGTGAGCTCGAGGCCGGACTTCACCCGGCGCTGCTCTTTGGCGGGGTGGTTTTATTCGCCGGAAGGCTCTGGCTTTTCCCACTTTTCGATGCCTTGCGGATCGTAATCGCCCCATTTGCCGCTGAAAGATGAGGCAAAGATCATGGCATTGGTGCGATCCGCCTGTTCGACCGCCTGGCGCAGGGTTTGCTGGCGGCGGGCAGCGACATCTTCCCCTGGAGCTTTACCGGCGGCGATGGACAGGATTTTGACCGAGATGGCGTCTCCAGTGAAATAGGGGATCACGCTGCCCACGGTTTCACCGAGGATGGTTTGGGCAAGCGGGGTCCCCGCGCCCAGGAAGCCGGCGGCGTAGTCGGCTTGCTCATCGGGAACGATGACCAGTTCCAGGCGCTCCTGTTCGCTCTGGTAGGTAATTTCTACCTGCACCAGGAGGCCAGGTTGGACGGTAGCGGGTTCGGGGTTGGTCGGGTTCATGGCAACACAGGCAATTGGGCGCCCAGGCGCTCAGGGCGAAAAGTAACGATGTGGGGTGGTGAATAGATCGTTGAAAGTTGTTTATTGGGTTGATGGTATTTTACCCTATTTCAGTGATGGGTAATCGGTTACTGAGTAACCCGGGGCGCTCGCTGATTTTGTACGGCCCGCAAGGCGCAAGCAGCCTGGCCGGTGATGGATATCCAGGCCCGTAATCCGGTCGTTTTTTGTTACAATGGATGCGAGCAGGTTGTTCAGATGCAATACACTTCCGAATCCGCGGTTTCCGCGTTTGCCCGCGTCCAGTTTTAGAAGAATTCTATGCCCGGGACTTTGCCTCACCTCGATTTCCACCGCATTTACGCTGGCTTTGACGCGCCGGTGACGGCGTTCGATTGTGGTCTGTTGTGCGCGCCGCACAACCCTAATGGCATCCCATTCTGTTGTGATATTTGCCATGCCGTGCCGGCTGCCTACCGCCAGGAATGGAATTATTTGCGGCAGCATACGGATTTGTGGCACGAGTGGCGCGGCGATGAATGCCCGCAAGACCCCGGCGACCCTGCCGAATTGCGCGCCGATACGCCGGATCACATGCTCCTGCTGGCTTGCAAGGGCCCGGCGCATTGCCAGCGTAACTACCGGGCGATCAGTTGCCGGCAGTTTCCGTTTTTTCCTTACATTACGTCTGATGATCGATTTATCGGACTGGCCTATGAGTGGGAGTTTGAATCGACCTGTTGGGTGATCCGCAACCTAGGCGCAGTCACCGATGCTTACCGAGGCGAGTTCGTACGCACCTACGACGAATTGTTCACCCGCTGGGAGGAAGATTTCGATGGCTACGCCTTGCTTTCTGCCGAGATGCGCCAGCGCTTTGCAGCCCAGAAGCGGCGTATCCCTCTGCTACATCGCAATGGTGGCTACTATCTGCTCAGCCCGGTCAGCGAGCGGTTGCGACGGTTGGCAACGCCGGTCTTAAGCATGCCGGAAACTTGAAGCTATTTTGCGGGCAGCCAGCCGGCTTCTTGAACCGGCTTATATATGATGAAATTTACGCCGTACCCTGGTATACGCGTAGATCGACCAGAGGCAGGAAACGGCGTGCGCTGCGTATTGGATCATCGGCCTGGATTGTTTCCAATGCGGCCTGGTAGCCAGGCAAGTCAAGATCGATTTGCTGCATAGCGCGGCGAGAGAGCGCGTCGGCTTGCCGGTTGCTCTTGCGCGGCATCCACACCCATTGCAACTGGCTGAAGCGGCCTGCCAACTGGCTGGCTCGTTTATATAACGGTTTCAGGCTGGGCGAGTTGACTGCGGCCTGGTTCGACATTTGCTCGATAACGAAACGAGCATCGCCTCGAATTTCGACCGCCTCATGGCGTATCCCCAGATCGTACAACGCTTCTAACCCCTCGATCAATGCCAGGTATTCGGCCACGCTGGAATTGGCCTGCGCGCCGCGGGCGACCACCCCGTGTCCGCGAGCGATAACGATATGCTGCCTGGAAATCAGCCATCCATAGCCCATGAAACCAGCATGATGGATAGAATCGGCGCCATCTGCTTTGCGGAATAGCCCATCGAAGCACAGTGTGTACATGGGGATCTCCTGAGTTGGGGATGGGGCTGGCGCCAGGCCCTGGCGCCAGCCCGGAGGAGGAGGATGACGATTATGGTGTGCTGAGTACCAGATCGGGTTTTAAAGATACGGGTTGGTGCTGGATATCCCATTCCCAGGCGTTCAGGTCTGGGATGGTAGCATAGGCGGTCAGATCGAGTTGTACCGGCGTGATGGAAACGTAACCGTTGGCCAGCGCCCCAATGTCAGTGCCACGTTCGGGAATACCGGTGGGCAGGTCGCCGGCGGTCCAATAGTAGGGCTTGCCGCGCGGGTCGATGCGCCGGTCGAGTTTGTCGTGGTAGACGCGCAACCCCTGGCGGGTAATTTGGACGCCGGCGATTTGTTCTTCGGGCAGGAAGGGAATATTGACGTTGAGCAGCGTATTCGAACGCAGCCCGTTGCGGAGTACCTCATGTACGATGCGGCGAGCAATGCGCGCTGCGGGGCGGTAATCCACTACCCCCGCGTAGTTATCCGGAGAGTCGAGCGATACGGCGACGGCGGGTATGCCCCAGATGGCTGCTTCCATGGCGGCCGTGACGGTTCCGGAGTAGGTGAGGTCATGACCGACGTTAGCATACGGGTTGATGCCAGATACGACCAGATCGATCTTTTCTTCCAGGAAACCACAGATCGCCAGGGTTACACAGTCGGAAGGCGCTCCATCACTGGCCCAGGCAAGGATGGTATCATCCAGGCACGCCTGTTTAACGCGCAGCGGTCGATCCAGGGTCTTTACGTGCCCTGAAGCCGACCAGTTTCGATCTGGGGCCAGGACGCTGACCTTACCCAGGTGGTGGATCTCCTGGGCCAATGCCAGCAGCCCTGGGGCGGTGACGCCATCATCGTTGGTGACAAGGATATGCATGAGGTGTTTCTTTCACCTGTCTCTTTCATCTGATTGAAAGTCGTTTTGCGTGGCAGGTGCATCGCACCCGCGTAACTTTTCATTGCATTAACAGCAGGCGGTTGGCGGCGGGCTGCCAGTTGCCTGCGGGGGACCGGTCATGGGCAAACCAGAAAGGATTGGCCACATTGGGCAACAATGGCCTGCAAGGCGACCAGCATGAAGATAAAACCGGCCAGGGCTCCGGCGATGGTCTGGGCCAGGTCGTGGCGGCTCAGGCGCACGCGCGCCCAGGCTACCAGAGGAACCAGTAGCATAACCGGGGCTGCCGTGAAGCCATACAACGCCCACAAGAAAACCGCCAGGCTGGCGATCGCAGTGCTGTGCCCGCTAATTTTCCAGCGCAAGGTGACCAGCAGGAAGAAGGCCGACTGCAGCACACCTGCCGCGGCCAGGATGGTCAATACAGGTGGGACAGCGGCGGCTTGTAAGAGCAAGTAACCGGCCAGGCTACAAACCAGCGTGAGCAGCATGGGGCGGATGCGCTGCGGGCGGATGCGCATGTGAAAATCACTGATCTCGCCGCGATGCACTTTCCAGACGATATAGGTCAAGGGTACGCCCATGGCCAGGAGCGTGTAGAGCACGGCCCATAGACCGGCCTGCCAGTTGTGCATCGACTGGACAGCGAGCGCAAGGCCAGAAGCTGCGACCAATGGCGGGCTGAAAATGTGTGAAATCCACCGGGCCAGGCGCACATCCCACGCACCAGATAGCGGGAGGTCAATCGCTTCCAGAGAAGTGTCTATCTCGGGGTAAAGTTCCATGATAATTTTGCCTTTGGTTCGCTGGCAGATGAAGTTTTAGCAGCGAAACCTGGCTTAATTGTAGGCGCGGCTGTTTAACGGCGGGTTATTTGTTTGTTAATATTGGTCTAAGGGATGGTCAATGGAAAATTAATGACGTAAGATGGCCCGATACAGAACCAGGTAGAAAGCCACGCTTGATTTCGCCGGTACAGTCTGGTAAGATCATAGATGGGGATGGTGTGCATTGCAAATCTATCTACTCCGAAATTTCATTGTCGCCCGCATCTTGAAAATGGTCCCATTGGATATCTTTGTGGAGGTGCAGCATGAAGCGTGCGATTTCTCTCTGGCGCGGCCTGGCGTTGCTGGCGCTCGGGTTGTGGGCGGTGGGCGGACTGACCCATGTACATGCCCAGGATGACAACCCGAATCCACCTGAACAGACTGTCAAATTGATCTTCATCCACCACTCGACCGGCGAAAACTGGCTGGCCGACAATTACGGTGAACTGGGAAAAGCCCTGGGGGGAAATAATTACTTTGTCAGTGACACCAACTACGGTTGGGGACCGGATGCCATCGGCGACCGCACCGATATCGTCAACTGGCCGGAATGGTTCCGCGGGCCGGAGAGTGAGCGTTACCTGGCTGCGCTGTATGCCGAGAGCGAGCAGCACGCTGCGTACACGCGCCTGGAAACTGACCCGGGTGGGGAGAATGAAATTGTGATGTTCAAGTCGTGCTTCCCGAACTCCTACCTGGAAGGCAACCCGGACGATCCGCCTGCACCTGGCGATGGCCTGACGGTGAGCAACGCCAAATATATCTACAACGATTTGCTGAACTATTTTGCTACCCGCCCGGATAAGCTGTTCGTCCTGATCACGGCTCCGCCGGTGCAAGATCCTTCTCTGGCAGACAACGCGCGCGCTTTCAATAACTGGCTGATGCAGGATTGGCTGCGGGAAAACGGGTATACGTTGAACAACGTAGCCGTGTTCGATTTCTACAACGAGCTTACCGGGCCTGATAACCACCACCTTTTTGTGAATGGGCAGGTGGAATACGTGAATGACCGCGGTAGAAATACCTCTTATTATTCTTCCGCTGCCGATGACGACCATCCGAACGCAGCAGGAAGTCGCAAAGCAACCCAGGATTTTGTGCCCCTGCTGAATGTTTTTTATCACCGCTGGAAGGCCGGCGCACCGGTGCAACCGCCGTCAGCGGCTACACCAGCCAATAACGTGTTGCCCGAACAGCCCGTCGCTGCGCCAGCCGGAGGTGCGCTGGTAGATGATTTCGATGCGGACCTGCCGCCAGGCAGCAGCGAAGGCTGGCAGCCGTATTGGGATGAGCGCACCCAAACCCGCGCCGCTTGTGCCCCGCAAGCCGGTGATGCTCACGCTGGAAAATCGACCCTGCAGTTGGATATGAATGTGGATAAGAATAGCTGGGCGACCTGCGCCTTTTTCTACGACGAGCCGGTGGACTGGAGCGCCGCGCAGGGAGTTTCTATGTACATCCACACTGCGCAACCGGGAGTGGGTTTCGATGTGCACGTTTATCGTGGCAAACCGGACTCTTACGAAACTTATTACAAAAGCTTCGAAACCAGCGACGAAATGGTCGCTGGCTGGGTTTACCTGGAGATTCCCTGGTCGGATCTGCGCCGCGCCGAATGGGAGTCAGACAGCGGGACGGCGCTCGATCCTGGGCAAATCTCCGGGATGGCATTTGGCTTCGGCGCGGGGGAAGATGCGCCGCTCGCCGGGCAGATCTGGGCCGATGACATCCAGTTGGTGGGTTTGCCGGCCGGAGAGGTCGTCGAGCCTCGCCCGCAGGTTACGGAGGTGGCCCTTGCGCCAGCTACTGCTATGCCGCCATCTGCGCCGCCTGCCACGCGACCGCCTGCTGCGCCGCAGTCTTCTCCGCCGCCGGCTGCGCTCCAGGTCACACCGGAGCAAGGAAAGGGCGGCGCCGGCCTGCCGTGTCCTGGGGCGCTGGGGGTAGTGGCCGTCGTAGGGCTTACCTGGAGTGGTAGGAAGGCATTCCTCAAAGCACGAAATGCTTAATGCTTGCTCTTTTTATTATCCTGGGATATCATATTGTATGTCAGTCTATTTTAGAGTGTAATTGGATTTTCCAAAGCTAAATCTGAGGTGTGTCGGATAATTTTAAATGGAACTGAACACCACAATCTCTGTCGTTTTTACTCAGTGTGTTCGCGCGATCAGTGAAGGCAGACTCATCATTCGCGAATCCAGGCAAGATAAAGAATTCCACTTTCAGAATTGGGTTGGCGCTCGAATCAGCGATACTGGTCTCAACTATGAAATAAGTGGGCGAAATGCTTACCCGGATTTCCGCATGGTGCATTTTCCAGAAGGTTATGAAGTCAAAGGTTTAGCTTATCCGGGACGTGAGACCAGTTACGACAGCAACAGCCAGGTCCCTACCGGTCTTCATAATGGGCGCGTGATCTTTTATGTCTTTGGACGGTATCCCAGCGCGCCGGATGGGGACGCATACCCTGTCCTGGATTTGGTTGTCTGCCATGGCGATTTTCTAAACAAGGATCACGGCTATGTACATCAAAATAAGAGCATTCGGGGTTTTGGAAGCTATGGCGACATATTGATCCGTGATCGCAAGATGTACGTTGCGCCGACGCCATTTGGTCTGGTTGCAGGTGTAGCTCATCATCAAACGCTCATCCTGCCAGCCAACTTTCCGGCACCTGCTGATTGCCAATTGGTCGGAACATTGGTTAGAAAAGAGGCCGCTAATCTGGTAGTTGGGTATACTTTCGATCTCCAGCAGAATACTTTACTCGCTGAAACTGTCCCAAATCCATCTGCTGGCTTGGAACATGTTTTTCGAGCCTGGAGACACATGGGATCATTGGCTGAACCGGTAACAATGCGCGAGCCGTTTGTGATGGGTAGGGTGCTCGCGTAATGGTAGGTTTTAAGATAGTTCCCAAAACCTCGGTATCCCGCCTGATCGAAGCAGATTCCTTTCCCTTTGAGTTTCTTTCAGTCATAAGTACTCGAGAAAGTTGGCGGAAGGAGATCTATCGCCCAATTTATCATGTCCACAAATGGTGGGCTAAGCGACTTGGCTCGATCTTCCGGGGTATTGCTCTGGGGTGCTTTCTGCCAGAAGGCGCAGATTTAGAAACGGCTTTCTATTACAAGCAGGACTATTCAAATGTTTCCATTTTCGACCCCTTCATGGGCAGCGGTACTACGGTTGGCGAAGCGCACAAATTGGGGTGCATCGCCTTAGGCAGAGATATCAACCCTGTGGCCTGTGAAAGTGTTCGCATCGCTCTGGGTCAACTGGATCGAAATACTATAATCAAAGCTCATTCCCAACTTTCGGCAACAGTGGGGCAGCGCATCAGAGAATTGTATTATTCTCATGATGAAAAAGGCCAGCCACGTGATGTTTTATACTACTTTTGGGTCAAACAAATTCCTTGCCCGTATTGCCAGTCGCCAGTCGAATTATTTGCCTCGCGTGTGATCGCCAGCAATGCTTATCCCGATCGCAAACCGGAAATTCAAGTCTGCTGTCCAGGGTGTGGGGACATTTTCCCATCGCTGAATACAAACACACGGGTAAATTGTAGGACATGTATGCTCGAATTTGATCCTCAGGTCGGAGCGGCAAACGGTGCCAAAGCCACCTGTCAAGCCTGTTCTCAATCTTTCTCGATCATCGATGCTGTGCGACGTTCAGGTCGCCAACCTTCCCATCGCCTGTATGGGAAGCTGCTGCTTATTGATGATGAAGAAAAACACTATCTGCCTGCCACACCGGGTGACATCCAGTTATACAACCAGTGCTCTGTTTTGCTGCAACAAGAACTCGACCGAGGCGCAATTCGTTTACCTGAGTTAGCATTGAGCGATGGATACAATACTCGCCAAGCCATGGGGTATAACTACTATTACTGGCGGGACTTTTTCAACGATCGGCAACTTCTAGCCTTAGGCTGGTTGCAGGCCGCAATCGCAGAATTGCCTGACGTCCCGGTGCGTGATGCTCTGTTCACTCTTTTCTCTGGCACCCTGGAATTCAACAACCTGTTCGCATCTTACAAAGGCGAAGGCACTGGTGCCGTTCGCCACATGTTTGCTCATCACATCCTGAAACCTGAGCGTACACCCATTGAAGCCAACGTGTGGGGAACGGCCAAAAGCTCTGGTTCGTTCTCTAACCTGTTTAAATCGCGCTTGTTGCGCGCCATCGATTACCGTCAGGCGCCTTTCGAAGTGCGAGGAGACGGTAAAGGTAAAGCGTATCACGCCAGTTCTCCGTTCTCTGGCATTGTGGAGTCATCCTGGCCAGTACAGGGCAATTTTAAGCCGGGTGGTATTTACCTTTCTTGCGGAAGTTCTGACCAAACTGGTTTGCCTGACGAATCTATCGATCATGTGATTACAGACCCTCCCTTCTTCGATAATGTCCATTATTCCGAATTAGCCGATTTTTTCTACGCCTGGCAGAGTCTCTACCCACATGGGTTTATTAACTCGACTTCGAGCACTCGAAGTGAACGCGAAGTGCAAGATACTAGTGGTGAAAGATTTGCTGCCAAGCTCCAGGCAGTTTTTACAGAATGCTATCGGGTGCTTAAGGATCGCAGCCTCTTGGTGTTTACTTACCACCATTCCAGATCAGAGGGGTGGGTCTCTCTGGTAAGGGCCGTCTACGGAGCGGGATTTACCGTGGTCAATGCCCATCCAGTCAAAGCTGAGTTGTCGTTGGCAGCGCCCAAGTCTCAGGCCAAAGAGCCGATTCAACTGGACATCATCATGGTTTGTAGAAAACGAGGGACTGATTCAAGATCCCCACTGAGTACTCTCGATGCGTTAGAACTGGCCAGCAAGCGAGCGCAAGATAAGCTAAACCGCCTCACATCGATTGGATTAACCCTGTCTCGGAATGATCGCCGTATTGTAGTGATCAGTCAATACATTGCTTCATTGGGTTCCCACGAATTGGATGTGGTTGTCAATGCCTTGTTGGAAAATGAACTTGCACTTGAGGCTTTAGTAACTAGCCCGTCGGAAAATTTCAGTGTGTCAGGTAAGCCAGGCAAGGCGGTGGTACAGATGCAATTGAGATTGTTCGAAGAAGCTTCTCCAGATTATCTTGCACCGGCGCCAGATGCGCCCAAGAGATAAAAATCAGCTTCCAACCACGGATGGCTGAAAGCTGATCGCCAAAACTGTGGGCGCGGAGGGGCTCGAACCCCCGAACCTCACGGATGTGAACCGTGCGCTCTAACCAGCTGAGCTACGCGCCCGTTTTCGTTTGCAGGACAGCATTATACTCGAAGTACGGCGCTTATGCAAGCTTTGATTCAGAAAATGAGAATCGTATTCTGGAACTTGATTCTCTGGAAATTCGTCGTATCATTAAGATTAAACGAGAAAGTCTTTTCCTGTAGTGCACGGACACTATGGGGCCGAATGATAAGGAGATATAAAATGCGTTCCCAATCTGTCTTGAGCATGGCCTGGCGAGTTATTCTGGCGGCTCTGCTGCTTGTGATGGCTGCTGGTTGGACCGTCGCGCCAGCCCAGGCCTCGCCGGTGCTCGCCAAAGTTTCACTAACCGCTGTACGGACCAATAACACCATCCTGCTCACAGGAAGGGGCTTTGTTGCCAAGCAGGTATATAATATCAGCGTCCGCGCCGGCAAAGTGGCCAGCGCTCGCACGGGGTACGTCATCACCAGTACCACAGGTGAGTTTCAGAAACAATTTCCGATACCGCAGAAGTTGCTCAAATATAAATACCGGAACCTGGATGTGTGCGTAAGAAATGCCCGCACCGGGCAAATCAAATGTGCCCGTCTTAAATAAACTGCAAGACCGCTCGCTCACGCCGGGCGGTCTTGCATAATGGACAACTTTATCAGCGCAGGGCGTTCTCGAATTCCTGGCGGAGTTCTGCTTCAGGCACGCGCCCCAGCCAGGTCTTAAGTATGTTCCCCTGTCCATCGACCAGGAAGAAGTGCGGTTGGACGCGGTAGTTCAACTGTTTCTTGAATGGCTGGGTGGCAGGATCGTCGATATCTAAATAGACGAATCCCATACGGTCGGAATACTCGGCTTCTAACCCATGCACGATGGGTATCATCGACCGGCATGTTCCTCACCAAAAGGCAAAGAATTCGACAAGTTGTGGCTTGCCCGCGGCCAGGTTGACGGTTGTCGGATCAGTGGGGGTGAAATCGGTTGCGATGGGTGGGCGAGGCGTGGCTGCTTCTGCGGCAGTGGGTTGCACCGCTGCCGGATTGCTCGATGTAGCGGTAGGTGGCTGCGTTTGCGCGAGCTGTGCGTTGGTCGGCTGCACGGCCGCAGGCGGAGATGTGGGCGAAGTCGCACAAGCTGCCAGTGCCATTACAAGACAGAGCAGCAACGCGGTGCGCAACGCCAGTCGAGGCAGGTGAGGTCTCATAACCAGACATTCCTTTCATCAGGTGAATTCGTGCGCACATGGTGCGCGCAACTAAGGTATTGATTACCGAAGGTGTCCGAATCTTACTGGATAACTTAGATAAATAAGATAAAAATTTCCTGTGAAAATCTTTATTTCCCGGTCATCTTCAAATGGGTATAATTCATCTTTGATGCTGCGGCGCACCAACGAACAATGGCTCGTAGGCTTGCGTTTGCCTGGGCTGGCGCAAGAATCAGCCTATGAGTTTTGTGCCTGGATCAGGCTGGCGCCCTGGCTGGCCCGGCACAGATAAACCTGCGCCTGGCGTCCGGTGGCATTTTGATACCCTTTTTTCAGCCCCTGGATGAATGCCTCGGCCTGGCCCGCTTCGACCAGGTTAATTGTGCAGCCGCCAAAGCCGGCCCCGGTCAGTCGCGCTCCGATGCAGCCGGGCAGGTCGCGCGAAAGCTCGACCAGCTTATCTAGCTCCGGCGTGCTTACTTCATACAGGTTGCGCAGGCTGTTATGACTGGCGTACATCAGTGCGCCCATGGCCTGCCGGTCATTGCGGTGCAAGGCGCTGAGCGCCGAATAAACCCGCGCAATTTCCTTGACCACGTGTTCAGCGCGTTTGCGGGGAATTTCAGGCAGGTAAGGAGCATAAGCGGCGAGTTCGGTGGTGGGCACGTCTCGCAGGGAGCGGATATCCGGCATCCACTGCTGCAGCAAGCGCACAGCCTCTTCACAGGCCGCGCGGCGTTCATTGTAGCCGGAGTGCACCAGGCTGCGGCGTACGCCTGAGTCGGCGATGACCAGGGCGATGCCTTCCGGCATCGGAGCTGGTTCCCAGGCCAGGCTGCGCGTGTCGAAATATAGAGCGTGCCCTTCTATCCCGCAGGCGCAAGCGAATTGATCCATCAATCCGCACGACATGCCCACATACTGGTTCTCGGCACGCTGGCACAACTGTGCCAGCGTGATGGGTTCCATTGCCCAACCCTCGAGCGCCTTCCAGACAACGCCAAAGCCCACTTCTACCGCGGCCGATGAACTCAACCCGGCGCCGATGGGCACGTCGGAAGTGTACAAAGCATGGATACCGCTGACCTGTAAGCCGACCTGGCGTAGTACATAGGCCACTCCCGCCGGGTATTTTGCCCAACCTGGAAGGGCCTGGCCATTGCAATCCACTTTGTCGGCCAGGTTTGCCAGGCGAAAGGAGGCAGTCTGATTAAGGTCCAGGGCGCGCAAGCTGACGCAATCGTCGCCGCTGGAAGCAGCGGCGATATAAACCGCACGGTCGATGGCAGCCGGCATCACCGGCCCGTCGTTGTAATCGACGTGCTCGCCCAGGACGTTCACCCGCCCTGGAGCGCGCACGATGACAGACGGCTCGCGGCCAAAAGTAGATAGGAAGGCATTGAAGAGATCGGCAGTGTTCATAAATGGTCAACTCCACACGCTGTAGCCTGGATCATGGCTTCTGGCTGCGGAAGATACGCGCCGCATCCGCGGATAGGTTCAAAGAGCAGTTAATCGATTCGCAAGCGTATCTTAACGCCTGTTTTAATTATACGTCAAATTAGGAAATCGGGGCTGATTTACAGGATGCAGATCGCCGGGTAATGCCTATTGCGCCAGAGGATAAACGTGATTACAATCTTGTGGTTTAACGTAAGTGCGTTGTTCCCTCATACACCTCTTGCAAGGAAGATGAATAAGGATATCATTCATGTCTGCTCAAATCGAAAACCTTCTTTCCCAAATGACGCTCGAAGAAAAAGCTTCTTTGTTGGCCGGCGCTGACCTGTGGCACACAAACCCGCTGCCGCGCTTGAACATTCCGGTTCTCAAGGTTACGGATGGCCCGGTAGGGGCACGCGGTGCAGCCGGCAGTTCCGGGCCGGCTTCAGCCTGTTTTCCCTGTGGCACGGCCCTGGCGGCTACCTGGGATGCGGAATTGGTGCACCAGGTGGGCCAGGCGCTGGCCGAAGAAACGCGAGACAAAGGCGCACATGTCTTGTTGGCTCCGACGGTGAATATCCATCGCTCGCCTTTAGCCGGGCGCAATTTTGAGTGTTACTCGGAAGACCCGCACCTGACCAGCCGTATGGCGGTGGCCTATATCCAGGGTTTGCAAAGCCAGGGAGTGGCGGCGTGCGTCAAGCACTTTGTTTGCAATGACTCCGAATTCGAGCGCCAGTCGATCAGCTCCGAAGTCGGGGAGCGCGCCCTGCATGAGATTTATCTGCCTCCTTTCCATGCCGCCATCCGTGAGGCTGGCTCCTGGACGCTGATGAGCGCTTATAATCGCCTCAACGGTGTTTATTGCAGCGAAAACGAGCGCTTGCTAATGGGTATTTTGAAAGGGGAGTGGGGTTTCGATGGGATGGTCATATCGGACTGGCATGGTACATACAGCCCGGCGGTTGCCGCCGGCGGGATGGACCTGGAAATGCCTGGGCCGGGTCGCTGGCTGGGGGCGGAGCAGGTGTTGGAACTGGTGCGCTCGGGCCAGGTGAGCGAAGCGTTAATCGATGACAAGCTGCGCCGCCTGCTGCGCACGATGCAGCGAACTGGCGCGTTGGATAGCAGCGGGTTGCAGCCAGAGCGGGCGGTCAACCGCCCTGAGCATCGCCGGTTGGTCCGCCAGGCGGGCGCGGAGGCGATGGTGTTGTTGAAGAACAGCGGCAATGTGCTGCCGCTCGATCCATCCCACCTGGCATCGTTGGGGGTCATCGGGTTCCACGCTCACCATGTGCAGGTGCGCGGCGGCGGCAGCGCGGATGTCACTCCGCATGCTATCGTCACGCCGCTGGAGGGCATCCGTAGCGCGGCGGGCCGCGGCGTAGCGGTGACCTACGCCCCGGGAGCGATGATTAACCGCTATGTATTGCTGTTGGATACGGCGTGGCTTTCGGCAGCCGATGGGAAGCGGGGCTTCGATGTGGCGCTGTTTGACAACCTGGATTTGAGCGGTTCACCATCCGGCGCCTGGTTCGGCGAGCGCGCCAACATCACCTGGGTGGACGCTTACCTGGTTGGGGTAAACCCGCAGCGTTTTTCAGCGCGCCTCACCAGCCGCCTGGTTCCGCCACAAAGCGGGCGTTACCGCTTCAGCCTGACCGGCAATGGGAAATATCGCCTGTTTCTGGATGGCGGTTTATTGGTGAACCAGACGCCGGACCGCCGCGAGGATGCTACCCCCTGGGAGCGTGGAGAAACCCAGGCGGAAGTCGAGTTGCAGGGTGGGCGCAGTTATGATCTGGCGATCGAATACTCCTGGGAAGGCCAGAGTCCGTGGCGCTCGCTGCGCATTGGCTGTGAGCCGCTCCTGGATGGAGATTTGCTGGCCGAAGCGGTGGAGCTGGCCGCGCGCAGCGACGTGGCAATCGTGTTTGCCGGCCAGACCAGCGAATGGGAGAGCGAGGGTTTTGACCGCCTCAATATGGATTTGCCCGGCGCGCAGAACGAGCTGATCGAGCGCGTGGCAAGCGCCAACCCGCGTACGGTGGTCGTGCTGAACTGCGGCTCGCCGGTACGCATGCCCTGGCTGGAAAAGGTCGCCGCAGTGGTGCAGATGTGGTATCCGGGACAGGAGGCAGGGAATGCAATCGCCGACGTGCTGTTTGGGGCAATGAACCCCTGCGGCCGGCTGCCCACCACTTTCCCGAAGCGCCTGGAGGACACGCCCGCTTTTATCAATTACCCCGGCGAGAACGGACGGGTATATTATGGCGAGGGCATCTTTGTCGGCTACCGCTACTATGACCGCAAGGACGTCGAGCCGCTTTTCCCCTTTGGCTTTGGCCTGTCGTACACCACGTTTGAATATCGAAACCTGCATCTGGATGCGCAAAGCTATGGCCCGGGCGATAAAATCCAGGTCAGCCTGGAAGTATGCAACCGCGGAGCGCGGGCGGGCAAAGAAGTGGTGCAGCTCTACATACGGGATATCGAGTCCAGCCTGGCGCGCCCGCAGAAGGAGCTGAAGGCCTTTGCCAAGATCGAGCTACAGCCCGGCGAGACCCGCACGGTGGCGTTCTCGTTGGATGAAACCGCCCTGGCCTGTTACGACGATGCCCGCCGGGAGTGGGTGGTGGAGCCGGGCGAGTTCGAAGTGCTGGCAGGCAGCTCTTCACGCCATATCCACCAGGCGGCGCGCTTCTCCTGGAAAGGTGGGGCGGGTGCCTCCCGGCAAGGCAAAGCTCCGCGATTGAGCATCCGCCTGCCGCTGCGCCGCCTCCTGGACGATGCGGCAGGCAAGGCGGTTCTGCGCCGCCACCTGGGCACCTTGTTGGAGCATCCCGAACTGGAAATGGCGTTGGGTATGAAGTTGGAAGAGATTGCCGCGTATGTCCCCGATGCGATCACCCCGCAGGTGTTGCAAGATATCGACGCCGATCTGGCAAAGGTATAGACTGTGCTGGCGCGATGCACCTTCCACGCAAAACGGCCTCAGGTCATAACAACCGCTTTGCACCTTGCAAACCGGGCAAAATTTGTAGGCTGGCCCGATCACGGATTGACTGATTACACATCACTGGGATACAAGGAAACGTTGACCTGCGTGGAGATATGCGCCAGGGGAGTATGCTTTTATAGTAGAATTGTCACGGTAAATGAGCACACTGAGACTGACCCTTAAACAATTGGAAGCGCGCCTTGAGGCGTTGGTAGAGGGCAGCGCAGCGCGCCTGATGCCAGGCGGCAAAGCGCCGCGCGAGCTGGTGCAGCGTCTGTTTGCAGCGATGCAGGCGGGCGCGCAGCCCGGGCAGGATGGGGCGCTTCAGGCGCCGGACGTGTATTTGCTGCTGTGCCATCCCTCCCAGGTGGAGCGGTTGCAGGCCGATCGGGTTTTCCTGGACGAGATGGCTCATCTGTTGTACGATGCGGCGCAGCAAGCGGGCCTGGGCCTGGCCGGGATGCCGCAGGTGCGCGTCGACGCCGATCCCGTGCTGGGCGAGGGCGATATACAGGTGGTCGCTCACAACCGGTTGCAGGACCTTTCGCCGACCTCCGGCGTGGCGGTGGACTTGCCTGTCCCCTACCCGGCCTTTCCAAACAACGCCTACTTGATTGTCGATGGCGTGCGGATTTTTCCCGTGGACCAGGTGGTGATCAACATCGGGCGGCGAGCGGATAACCAACTGGTCATCGACGACCGGCGCGTCTCCCGTCTGCACGCGCAACTGCGTTACGTGCAGGATCATTTCACCATCTTCGATCTGGACTCGAGCGGTGGCACCTGGGTGAACGGGCAACGCATCCGCCAGCAGACGCTGCTGCCGGGCGATGTCATCTCGCTGGCCGGCGTGCCGCTGGTCTTTGGCCTGGAAACACCCACCCTGGGAGATACTCAGGAAATTTCTGCGACTGGAGGGCAGCGCCCGTGAGTGGGGTGGTGTTCCTGGTTCTGCGCCTGGGGTTGGCGGTGGCGCTGTATGCATTTCTGGGGTGGGGCTTATGGCTGTTGTGGCGCGATCTGCGCCAACAGAGTCGCGGCATGACGGCGGCTCACCTGCCTCCTCTGAAGCTGGTGCAGCAAGGTGAGGAACAGTCGCTCGCTTTGCGGTTTACTTCGCCGCAGGTCATCGTGGGCCGCGACCCGGGCTGTCACTGTCGCCTGGAGGATCGCGCCATCTCCGCCCGCCATGCCCGCCTGTCTTACCACCACGGGCAGTGGTGGGTGGAAGACCTGCGCTCCCGGAATGGGACTTTTCTCAACGATTCACCGGTCAAAGGGCCGGTAGTGGTTACTTCCGGCGATCGGCTTCACTTTGGCGCCATCGCTTTTCAGGTGATGCTGGAGGAATAAACTTCAGGTTTTGTGCATTGGTAGTGCTGGATACTGCAATGTGCACAATGTTGCTCGCAAGCCTGTCGGGTCTTTATCGATACTCAATGAGCCGGTACTGTCATGAATTCCTGTCAGGTTTGAGCCATATAAAATGGCTTTCTGGCAAATCAGTCAACCTGCCGGGCGCGGCCGGCAGTATGGATCAATGAAAATGGCGTCCGCGTTCATCCGCGTTTATCCGCGTCCCATTTTTCATTGAAGGAATCATTCAAGGAGAAAGCACTATGGAACAAAAACCTGTCCTGGCAGTGATCGGCGGGTCGGGTCTGTATACGATGTCCGGCCTGGCTGATATGCGTGAACATGAAATCAGCACCCCTTTCGGCAAACCCAGCGCTCCGGTAGTGGTCGGCAGGCTGGGAGGCCAGCCGGTGGCTTTCCTTGCCCGGCACGGCATTGGCCACCATATTTCACCCAGCGAAGTGAATTATCGTGCCAATATCTACGCCTTGAAATCTTTGGGGGTGGAACGCATCGTCAGCATCAGCGCATGCGGCTCGCTGCGTGAGGATTACATCCCCGGCGAAATCGTCATCCCCGACCAGGTTTTCGATTTCACCCGGGACCGCAAGCGCAGCTTTTTTGGCGACGGGCTGGTCGTGCACGTCAGCGTCGCCGACCCGTTTTGCAACAGTCTCTCAGCCTTGCTCGTCGAGGCGACAAAAGCCACCGGCGCGCCGGCGCACTCGGGCGGCAGTTTCATCACCATCGAAGGGCCGCGTTTTTCCACGCGGGCTGAGTCGAACGTATATCGCGCCTGGGGAATGTCGTTGATCGGCATGACCACTTCGCCGGAGGTATTCCTGGCGCGCGAGGCGGAGATGTGTTATGCGGTCATGGCGCACGTCACCGATTACGATGTCTGGCATATCAGCGAAGATCCGGTGACTGTGGATCGGGTGATCGAAATCCTCAACCGCAACACACAAATCGCACAGCAAGCGGTTCGCAACCTGGTGGGTCTGCTGGACAGGCAGGAGCCTTGCGGGTGTGACAGCGCCCTATCCAGCGCGTTGATCACGCAACGGGAAATCATCCCACCTGAAACGCGCCGGCGGATGGGCATCTTGTTGGATAAATATCTGCCCTAAGGCAGGCTGCTGATTGGTACGTCCGTTGTGTGTTGCCACGGCGAACGTACAAGACGAAATTGCATGGCGTTTTCCGAGCAAGATTCTGGTCTGCAAGATCGTGTCGAAAGCCGCCTTTTGAGCCTGGCGGGGGTCTTTCTGTGCCTCTACTCGCTGGCGGTGACCTTCTCCGCAGCGGCGCGGGCACGATCCTGGGATGTGGATTATCGCTGGGCGCACTGGCTGGGCTTTGCGGTCTGGTGCGGCGTTTTCTACGCCGCGCATCGCCTGCTGGCGGCCTGGCGACCCGGGCGCGACCCTTACTTGCTGCCGGTCGTGGCGCTATTGAGCGGCTGGGGATTGATGACGGTCTGGCGCCTGCTGCCCGGTTTTGGCTTCCGCCAGAGCGGCTGGCTGCTGGTGAGCGGGCTGGTGCTGATCGCTGGCTTGCGCCTGCCGGCAGACCTGGCATTTTTGCGCCGATATAAATACCTCTGGCTGACCGGCAGTTTGTTATTGACCGCGGCTACCTTGTTTTTGGGGGTCAATCCGCTCGGTTATGGCCCGCGCATGTGGCTGGGCTGCTGCGGGATGTATTTGCAGCCTTCCGAACCGCTCAAATTAATGTTGATCGCTTACCTGGCGGCCTATATGGCCGACCGCCAGCCTTTCATCACCTTGAACAGCGCTCAGCGATCCACAATCAGCTTTCGGTTGCGCAGGACAGCTTCACCAGGCCAGCCAGAAACGCAAGCCCTGGCTGGCAGCAAGCCGGCAGCCCCGGGCTATGCTGCGCCGCTGCTCCCCTTGCTGGCGCCGACGCTGCTCATGACCGGTATGGCGCTGGCTTTGCTGGCCGTGCAGCGCGACCTGGGTACTGCGGCGATTTTTTTGGTCCTGTATATCTCGGTCGTCTACCTGGCGTCCAGGCAGCTCAGTATCGTGGTGTTTGGCGTCTTTGCCCTGGGGATTGCAGGCACATTGGGCTACATCCTGTTCGACGTGGTCAAGCTGCGCGTCGATGCGTGGATCAACCCCTGGTGGGACCCCAGCGGGCGCTCGTACCAGATCATTCAATCCATCCTGGCGGTGGCGAACGGCGGCATGTTTGGGCGCGGCCCCGGGTTGGGCAGCCCGGGTTTGGTGCCGCTGGCGCACTCGGATTTTATTTACGCGGCGATTATCGAAGAGTTTGGCCTGGTGGGGGTGATTGCCGTGGTGTTGTTGTTCGGCATGCTTGCCCTGCGCGGCCTGCGCGTGGCGCTGCAGGCGCGCGACCATTACCAGCGTTACCTGGCGGCAGGGCTGACCACTTACCTGGTGGCCCAGGGGTTACTGATTATGGGAGGCAGTGTGCGCTTGCTGCCGCTGACCGGGGTGACGCTGCCCCTGGTTTCCTACGGCGGATCGTCGCTGCTGACTTCGATGATCGCGGTTTTGCTGCTGCTCTTGATCAGCAGCCGCAGCGAGGGCATTGCCGCTCCGCTGCACGCGCCGCAGCCCTATCTCCGCCTGGGCGCTTTTTTTGCGCTGGGGCTGGCGGCTACGGCGATCACTACGGCCTGGTGGTCGGTGTATCGCGGCCCGGATTTATTGACCCGCACGGATAATCAGCGCCGGGCGATCGAGGCGCGTTACGTGCAGCGCGGCGCCGTCCTGGCGCGCGATAACCAGCCCATCAGCCAATCGTCCGGCCTGCCGGGGCAGATTTCCCGGCAGATATCCTATCCCGATCTGAGCAGCCTGGTGGGATATACCGACCCGACCTACGGGCAGGCCGGCCTGGAGCGGGGCGCGGACGATTACCTGCGCGGCCTGCGCGGCAATTCGGGGTTGGTGATCTGGTGGGATCACATCCTGTACGGGCAGCCTCCGCCGGGCCTGGACCTGCGCCTGAGCCTGGATCTGGATATCCAGCGCCTGGCCGACCAGCATTTGCGCGGCCAGCGCGGCGCCCTGGTAGCGATCAACGCCCAGACGGGCGAAATCCTGGCGATGGCCTCGCAGCCTGCCTTCGACGCCAACCGCCTGGCGGAGCAGTGGGACCGGCTGGTGCGGGATATCGACACCCCGCTGCTCAACCGGGCGGTGCTTGGCCGCTATCCTTTCGATGACGAGCAACTGTTTTCCAACGGGGTGTTAACGGACTTGACCTCCCCCGCGCGGCTGCCGTTCTTCGATGACGATTTGGGGAACCAGGCCGGCAATCCCTCCGGTTACAGCCCGCTGCAGATGGCGCTGGCTGCCGCGGCGGTCAGCGCCGGCGGCCTCCAGCCGGCGCCGCAACTGGTCACCGCAGTGAACACCCCCCAGGCGGGCTGGGTGCCGCTGCCGGCCCAGGCAGAGCCGCGCCGGGTGTTGTCGCCGGAAGAGGCGCGGGAGATTGCCGTCCGGCGCACCACGGCTGCCTCGCAAACCTGGCAGTCCACTTCAGTGATCGCGGCGAACACCGACGACGCGGCCACCTGGTATCTGGGCGGCACCCTGCCCGGGCAGGATGGCACGCCCTACGCGGTGGCGGTGATCCTGGAAATGGATAACCCAATCCTGGCGGCGCGCATCGGGCAGGCCATGTTGGGCGCACTCAAATAAGAACCCGAGGTTGTTGGATAAGAAGAATTTGGGGAGTGATGGCCCCACGCTCGTGGGGGGCCATCACTCCCCGATAATTTTCTATATACGGCGACGCTTAGCTCATGCCAATACGCGCAAATAGCGGCGCTTGCCCACCTGGAGCACGCCGGGCCTGGGGAAGGGCAGGTTGGGATCGTTGAGCGTCTCGCCGTCCAGGCGCACGCCGTTCTGGTCGAGCATGCGCCGCCCTTCGCTCTTGCTGCTCACCAGGCCGCCGGCCAGCATCACCTCCAGCACGCTCTGCCCGGGTTGCAGGCGATATTCGGGCATGTCTTCGGGCAGGTCGCCCTGCTGGAAGACCCGGATGAACTCCGCTTCGGCCTGGGCGGCGGCCTCTGCGGAATGGTAGATCGAGACGATCTCCCGCGCCAGTTTCATCTTCACGTCGCGCGGGTGCAGGCGGCCCTCGGCCAGGCCCTTTTCCAGCTCGTCGATCTCCGGCGGGGTCCAGCGGGTGACCAGGCGGAAGAATTTGCCCATGGCGCGGTCGGGCACGCTCATCACCTTGCCGTACATGTCCTGGGGCGTGGCCATGAGCGGGATGTGGTTGCCGAGGGATTTGCTCATCTTCACTTCGCCATCCGTGCCGGGGAGGATATCCAGGATGATGGCGATGTTGGGTTTCTCGCCCAGGAAGGTCATCACCTTGCGGGCGGCGGTGACGATGTTGAAGAGCTGGTCGGTGCCGCCAACCTGTACGTCGGTGCGCATGGCGTAGGCGTCGTAGCCCTGCATCAGGGCGTAGAAGGTCTCGTGCAGGTAGATCGCTTCGCCCTTCTCCCAGCGCAGCTTGAAGTTCTCGCGGGCGATGAACTGCTGGATGGTGAAGTTGGAGGCCAGCTTGATCAACTCGGCGAAGGACAGCTTCGACAGCCACTCGGCGTTGTAGCGGATGATGGTCTTATCCCGGTCGGTGACTTTGTAAGCCTGTTCGGCGTAGGTGCGGGCGTTGTAATCCACTTCCTCCGGGGTAAGCTGCGGGCGCAGCTTGTCCTTGTCCGATGGGTCGCCGATCAGCGAAGTGTAGTTGCCGACCAGGAAGGTCACCTCGTGGCCCAGCTCCTGGAACTGGCGCAGCTTGCGCATGGGCACGGTGTGGCCCAGGTGCAGGTCGCTGGTGCGCGGGTCGAAGCCGCAGTAGACGCGCAGCGGGCGGCCCTCTTTCTGCGCTTCGGCCAGGCGCTGGCGCAGCTCGGCCGCCATAGCCTGCTTCAATTCTTCGTCGCCGTACTCGGTGCCCTGCATCAGGTACGCGACTTGTTCATCGATGGTCATATTTTTTACGGTCATTGTCTGCCTCCAGTTCGTATTGTATCAGATGGATGATGAGTCATCATAAACAAGAACGCGCCCTCTGCGGAGAGGGCGCGCCCAAGATAACCGCAGAGGGTGGCTCATTTGCGGGCGTAATAATAGCCGAAACCGGGCTGCCGGTCGACCGGTTGGAGGCCGGCCGTTTCCACGATGTGCTGCAGGATGCGCTCGCCATCGGCGAAGCCCATGCGCCCCTTCACCTGGCCGCGCAGGCTGACTTCGTTCAGCTTGCGAAAGCTGAAGAAGGTCGTCTCGCCGACCACGCGCACCCGGTCGCCCATCTGGGAGGGGAAGACCTGCGCCTGGCGGATTTCGTCCCAGCGCATCTGCACGCGGCGCAGGCCGTTTTCGAAGCGCAGGCCGTCCGCTTCGAGGTGCAGTACGGTGTGGCGGTCGATCCAGTTGGTCAGGCTGATGGCCAGGCCGGCCAGCAGCAGGAAGACGGCCAGCGCCACGAGCAAAGGATGCACCGCCTGCCCGCGCGCCGCCAGGGCCATCCAGGCAGCGAAAGCCAGGATCGCCAGCCCCCAGGCGGTGATCTCACCGCGCCGGGAGAAGCGCTCGGGGTGGAAGGTGGCGGGGGTGTTCATCAGAGGGGGATTATACCACGCAGAGGGTGCAAGCCCGCGAAGTTTGCGGGAGGCAGGGAGGTGATTGGGTGAGAGAGACACTGGGGAGACGAAAACGAAGCCAGGGGATACCAGTCGCAACCGGGTATTGCCCGTCAGGGAGATGGCTTTGGCTCATGGAAGAACGGTCTGTTTTGCTATGGAGCCATTCACATTTTGAGGCAACCTGAGTTCCCATGTATCACCGAGAAAGCCACTTTTATCGATGCCTCCGAATAAGATGATCGATTGCCGTTTGATATCATAAAACATCGCATGCGCGCCTCGCGGTGAAGGAGCAACAGGGAGATTCAGCTCCAGCCAATTTGTTCCATCAAAAACCCATGTATCGTTCATCAGCACACCGTTTCGCTTCCCCCCATAAAGAACCACCAGATCATGTTTATCGTCGTAAACCAATGCGCTGTCAGGCCGGTCAGGTGGGCTCGCAATCGCCAGATTGTGCCAGCTGGTTCCGTCCCACATGTACGTTCCTAAACCGTTTGTAAGTGTGGATAAAATTCGAGACGAATAAGTTACCATCTTGTGCCCCGCCATTACTGGCATGTCGTGGCCCTTAACTTCTGTCCAATTTGAACCATCCCAAAGCCATAAATCGTTGAAAAAAGTATTTGTCTGGATATCCCACCCACCATACAAAAGAATTTTGTGTAGAGTATTATCATAAGCCATCGCCTAGCAGCAACGGGCAGGAGGTGCGTGGACAGGTTTCATTTCCGTCCAATTATTACCATCCCATTCCCATGTATCAGCGAAAGATAAATCGTTATACTCGCCACCGAAAATGACAACCTTATTACGCGACTCGTCGTATGCCATCGTAAACTTTGCGCGGGGCGGAGGCTGATTGGCAGGGTTGGCCTTGAGCCAATTTCCGTTGTCCCAAAGCCAGGTTTCAGCCAGATTCCCACACAGATAGATAGCAGTATTGGAACGAGCATTGTAAACGGCAGCACCACCTCCATTGGCGGGCGGATTGTTTGCTGGAGTAAGTTGCGTCCAGCCAATTGATTTGGGCTGGCAGGCAGATAAGAATACACTGACAACGAAGAGAAGAGTCAAGAATCGTTTCATGTGACATCATGAGCCTGTTGTTGAAGAAAATCCAGAGTACAGATGATCTTGCAGGTATTGCCACACAGTATTGAAATCGGCCATTGGGTGTTACCTCATCTTGTTCGATTACCGTTTTCTGCGACTGGCCGTCACCCGCTCTTGCTTAGCCATCTCCTGCTCCTTCCTGCAAGTATGTCCTTTCCAATGAGCGGAACAGCTTGCCGTGGTTGGGCACTTTCAGGTGCAGCAGCTCGTGGACGATGGCCTTGCGGCGAAATTCCGCTGGCTGGCTGAGCAGTTCGACGTTGAAGGTCAGGTTGCCTTTGCTGGAGCAACTGGCCCATTTGCGCTTCATCGGCCGCAGGGTAATCGAAACCGGCTGCACGCCGATGCGCTCCGCCCAGGCGCGCACTTCGGCTCGGAAAATCTCCTGCGGCAGGCTTTCCTCCAGCGGCGGAGGCAGGTTGCTTTCGTTGGTGCTCACGAATTACCCCCTGCTCGCCCGGCGACTTTCAGAATTTGGTCGACCAGCGCCGTCGTCCGATCCAGTTCTTCTCGCACGATCCGAGTACCTTCGCGCTGGATTGCCTGGGCGCGAAGCATGACGGCGTACAGCTTCTGGCGCACGTCGCGCTCCTGCGCATCGCTGTTTCGCCAGTGCGGATGCTGGTCAAAGACGCCCTCCATCTCGCGGGCGGTTTCTTCTGCTTTAGGCGCGCCTTCACGGTTGAGCAGCCAGTACACAGCAAACGCCGCTGGCTTGAGAACTTTCTCCGCCCGCTCCTGCTCGGCCTGGTTGATCTCGCGGATTAGCGCCTCCAGCGCCTGG
Source organism: uncultured Anaerolinea sp. (assembly GCA_964595435.1). Classification (GTDB taxonomy): domain Bacteria; phylum Chloroflexota; class Anaerolineae; order Anaerolineales; family UBA4823; genus RBG-16-57-11. The sequence continues at coordinate 108,675 of CAZQQJ010000003.1, forward strand.
AGCGCTTCCTGGGTGGCCTGCTGGCGCAACTGGTAAGCCTGGATGATCGCCTCGGCGCGCTCGCCGATCGAGATCAGGTAAGGCGCCTGGTGCACGCGCTGAGCGATCATTTCCTGGATGCTCTTGTGCAGGTTGAACACCTTGACCGTCTCGGGCGTGGTATCCGCCGTCAGCCGCTCCAGCAGGTTCTCGTTGATCTCGTAGACTTCCAGCGAGTCCCGGATGGCACCGCCATAGGTATGTTCCTGCACCATGCGCGCCGTCTTGCGGGTCAATTCGGGATCGACGAAGACGCTTTCGTAAGCCGAGCGCAGCAGCCTATACATACGGGTAAGCTGGTCGTAGCTTTGAATGTAAGGGCGCAGGAAGGCGTCCGGCGAGATGATCTCGTACAGGTCGGCCGTTTCGCGGTAGAAATTATAGAACTCCTGGCGCAGCGCTTCGTCGCGGAAATGCGCCAGCACGTTCTCGGCGGCCTTGTCGGGCGCCGCGCCTTGCACCAGCGGCAAGAACTCCTGCCCGGCTCGCTGCATCCTGCCGGCGAACTGCACCTTGAGCAGCTCGATGTCGGTGACCACACGCTGCACGTCGGCCACGTCCTGGCTGTCGAAAGCCAGGGCGTCCTCCAGTTTCTCGAAGATGCCCACGTAATCCAGCACAAAGCCGGCCGGCTTGTAGCGCCCGTGCTCGTCTTCGTAAGGGCGGTTGACCCGGGCGATGGCCTGCAAGAGCACGTGGTCGCGCATCGGTTTATCCAGGTACATGCAGTAAAGTACCGGGGCGTCGAAGCCGGTGAGCAGTTTTTCGGTGACGATCAGGATTTTGGGCAGCTCGCCCGGTTTGCGGAAGGCTTTGCGCACCTGCTTCTCGCGCTCTTCGCCCAGGTGGAAGCGCGCCAGGTCGTCCAGGTCGTTGTGCGCCGGGCTGTACACCACGGTGGAATATTCGGGCGGCAGGTGCCGGTCGAGCAGGTCTTTGTAAATGGCGCAGGCTTCGCGATCCACCGCCACCAGGAAAGCCTTGTAGCCCATCGGTTCGACCGTTTCCCGGAAATGCCGGGCGACGTGCTCTGCCACGCGGCCCATGCGGTCGCGGTTCTTGAGCATGTTGCGCAGGGTGACGGCCCGCTCCAGGATGCGGTTAAGGTCTTCGATATCGGTGACGCCCTCCACTTCGACCAGGGCCAGGAATTCGCGCTCCAGCGTCTGGCGGTCGACGCGCAGCTCGCTGGGCGCCAGGGTGTAATGCAGCGGCAGCGTGGTGCGGTCTTCGATGGATTGGGTGATGCCGTACTTGTCCAGGTAGCCCTGCGGGTCGTCCCGCCCGAAGACCACGAAGGTACCCTTCCCGTAGACGGTGCGGTCGATGGGCGTGCCGGTGAAGCCGATGTAGGTGGCGTTGGGCAGCGCCGCCATCAGGTAATTGCCCAGGTCGCCGCCGGTGGTGCGGTGCGCCTCGTCCACCAGGACGAAGATGTTGCGGCGTGTGTTCAGGTTCGCCGGGATGTCGTCGAACTTATGGATCATGCTGATGATCAGGCCGCGCCGGTCGCTTTCCAGCAGCTCGCGCAAGTCGTGCTTGGAAGGGGCGACCGGCACCTGCTCCAGCCCCAGCGAAGCCAGGTTGCCGACGAGCTGCGCTTCCAGCTCGTTGCGATCCACCAGCATCAGCACGGTGGGGTTCTCGAACAGCGGGTTTTGCAAGAGCTGCCTGGCGACGACGATCATGGTGTAGGTCTTGCCCGACCCCTGGGTGTGCCACACCAGGGCGCGCTGCCTTTGCGGGTCGGCGGCGCGCTGCACGATGCGCTCCACGGCGCGCATCTGGTGCGGGCGCAGGATGACCTTGCTCAACTCGTCGTCCTTGCGAGGAAACAGGATGAACTCGGTCAACAGGCGCGTCAGGCGCTGCGGGTGGACGAAGGTCTTGACCAGGCTCTCGAAGTCCGCGCCGGCGTTCTCGTCCCGCCAGTTGAACAGCGCCTTGTGCGAGGTGTTCCAGGTGGGACCGTAATAATAGCTCACCAGGTGGGTCAGGCTGTGCACCTGCAACAACGCCAGCAGTTCCGGACCCTGGCGGTGATAGCGGCGCACCTGCTCCAGCGCTTCGGCAATGCCCTCCGGCTTGGTGGCGGCCTTGGTCTCTACCAGCAGGACAGGGATGCCGTTGATAAAGAAGGCTACGTCCAGGCGGATGCGATGCGTGCCATTGTTGAAGCGGAGCTCGCCGGTGACGTGGTAAATGTTGTGCTCCCAGTTCTCGGCCAGCAGGCGCACGTTGCGCTCGCGCTTTTCCTCGGGGACGAAGACCGTCTTCAGCCCGCGCAGGTACTCCCAGGCGTCCAGGTTGCCCTCGATGCGCGGCAGGATGTGCGCCAGCCGCCGGGCCAGCTCCCCGGCGCGCCCGTAATCGACGACGCCCGGGTTGAGGCGCTGCGCCTGCGCCAGGAAAGTCTCTTGCAGGAGCAAGCCCTCTTCGCCGCCGCGCTGGTGGAGCGCTTGCTCGGGAGAGATGTATTTCCAGCCTACGTCCTGGGCGTAGCGGATGAGCGGGTTTTGGACGGCGGAATATTCAGAACCGATGGCGGGCATATTGTCCCCCGAACAGATTATCTTAGTTCTTGCGCTCTTTGATCCTTCGACCAATCCGGCACAAACAACCATTGGTGATCAATGCGGAACTCGGCCGCTTGCGGCGATGGAAAGACCCGCCTGGGGTGCAGGCTTCGCTCCCCGAAATTGATCAACAAGCCGATTGGCAGCTCTGTAAAATTCAGATAGGTGATCACCTGCCCCAGGTATTTCTGGTGCAGTGCAGCAAATGCCTTGAGTTCAACAATTACCTTCTGTTCGACGATAAAATCAGGGATGTAATACCCCAGGAGCCGCTCCTGGTCATATACCGGGAGATTCTTCTGGGCTTCAAAAGCCAGTCCGGCTTTCGTAAAATCATCCTCCAAAGCGCGCTGGTAGATCACTTCACGATAGCCCGGCCCCAACCGCCGGTGTAACGTCATGGCGCAGCCGATGATGGCGTAAGTCAGGTCTTCGTGGGGGGCAGTAACTTTCTTGTTCATGGGATGGCTCCCGAAGAGAAATGCGCAGGACACGGATTTTAGCCACGGATACACGGATTATACCCCACCAGGCCGGATGGTTGGCTAGAGATGAAATTCGATCTTCCCGCACACAAGCACACGGATTTTTGCCACGGATACACGGATGATACCCCGCCCGGCTCCGGCCATCCCGGACTCAGCAGAAACAACTGGCGCGCCGCGGACAATCCGTGCATCCGTGTTTCATCCGTGTGGTGCGGCTCTCACCTTCCCTGTCATCAGGTGGTGGAGTAGTGATTGGAACAAGGTTTCCAATGCAATCTTGCGCTGCTGCTCAGCTTGGAGTTTGGAGTCAAGCGTTTGTAATTGCCTGGCAATCTCCTCTTGCTCGTGCAAATTTGGTAATGGAATTTGAAAAGTTCGCAATTTTCCTGCACTTATGTTAGATTGGCTAACACCTCTGGTGGCCATACCGCGAAGACGCTCCTGTGTAGCACCCCAATTCAAGTAAAAGTTCAGATAAGTTGGAAGCAGCCTGTTCCTTTGTGTTTTCACTCGAACCAAATATGATGCAAATACAAAGTCTCCATCCATATCAAAAATAGCCGTTTTCCCCACAAGCTCCAGACTGTTGGTTCGGTTAAACAGAACGTCCCCTTTGACCAATCTATACCTATCGCGTTCTTTTGGTGTCAAAGTTACATACTTCAGGTTGGAAGTATCTACTTGGCCAGCCATAAGATTATTCATGCGCAAGACGGGGATTTCTCCAAGAAGATCAGAACGATCGTTTATCCCATATTCCGCTGCATCGATAACATCCCCTATCTGTATCACATCCCACTCATCCGGCACCTCCCCCACCTCCGTCTCCTTCAACTTCACCTCCCCCGCCCGCTCGACCGGCACCGGCCCATAAGTAAACAAATGCTTCATCATCGCCCGCTTCAACTCCTGCGCCGCAGCGATGACCCGCTCGCTGACTTCGATGGAGCGGCGCACGGTGTTCAGTACGTGGGCGATAGCGCGTTGCTCGGGGAGAGGAGGAAGGGGAATTTGTATGCTGACAAAATCCCTTTCGGCTAGATTCCTCCTTCGTTCTACAACATTTGAAGAAAACATTTTGTAAATGTTGATGAGAGCGTTCGTCTTTAGCAAGTAGTCGATGAAAGTCGGGTCAAATTCTTTGGCAGGTTGCCAGACGTGATAGGCGGGGCTGACTGCGCCGATAGGATATCTATAGAGAATTGCAATGACACCTTCATCGATAGGAAAACCATAGACCAATTGTCCTTGCTTAACAACTTTGTAGTTTCGAGTGTCTTTCCTGGCTACACGTTTTTCGAATTTGTCTGTTTGTAGAATCAACCCTTGTGTTCGGGTCATCGACAATACTGGTATCTCATCATGGTTATCTCGTATGTCGCTTACCCTGGTTTTTGATGGCTGAAAAATATCTCCGATAGAAATCATTTCCCAGTCTTCGGGCAGCGGTCCAAACGGTGTATCTTTGAAACCGTAATCTGTCATTGCGGCTCTCTACTCCGGCAGAATGCCCCACCGATCCGCATACTTCCCTGCTTCGCCCCAGTTCATGCCGCCCATCTCCTCGCGATATTTCCCCGAGGTGCTTTCGATGTGCAGGCGATAAGCCTCGCGCTCGGCCATCATCTCGGTGCAGCTCAAGAGGAAGTATTGGGGCGGCTGCGCCAAATCTTTGGGCAGGTAAACCAGGATGAAATACAAATCCTCGCATTTCTGGCGGCGTTGCACCAGCCAGAAATTCCGGGTGGCCTGGCCTTTGACGTCCACCATGAAGGTCTTTCCGCCGGGGCTGGTGGCCAGCAGGTCGGCTGCCGGGGCGTTGCCCAGGGTCAGGGAAACCAGGTAGCCGCGCCGGGTCAATTCGGCCGCGGCGTAGAACTGGCTGGCCCATTGGGTCTGGTATCTTTGAGCCTGGCTGCTCATTCAGACTTCCTCACGTCGAGCAGATAAGCGTCATCCCACCGCATAGACCACCTCCAGATCGCGCAGGATGCTTTTGCGGCGGATGTAATTGCCGCTCTTTTCGACTGCATCGCGCTCGACCAGATCCACCGGCCGCCCGAACATCGCTTCCATCTCGGCCTGCATGCGCGCTAGGTCGAACAGGCTCCAGCGGGCGCCCGGCTCGAACGTTACCAGCAAATCGACGTCGCTATCCGGGCGGAAATCTTCCCGCAGCGCCGAGCCGAACAGGGCCAGCTCGCCGATCTTCCAGCGCTGGCAGAACCCGGCCAATCCATCGGCGTCGATTTCAATTGGAAACCCGGTTTGCATATTTGCCTCCTGGTCTCTGTTCTAATCCCAATTGGCGCAGCACAGACTTCAATTCCAAGTCCGCCTGGGCGCGCTCCTCTTCCGCCTCGCGCAGCAGCACCATCGCCTCTTCCAACGGCAACACTTCTTCCTGATCGTCCGCGCTCACGTAGCGGCTGGGGCTGAGGTTGTAATCGTTGCGCGCCGCCTCGGCGGTGGTGATGATCGCCGACAGGCCGGCCTCCGCTTTCCAATCCTGGTAAAGGGCGGCGATCTGCGCCACGTGTTCCGCGGTCAGCTCGTTCTTTGGCCGGCCCTTGACGAACAGCTTGCCGGCGTTGACCAGCAAAATCTCGCCGGGATGGGCTTTGGCTTTATTGATCACCAGGATGATGCCGGGGGCGGTGGTATTGTAGAACAGGTTCTCGGGCAGCAGGATCACCGCCTCGATCAGGTCTCCGCAGGTAACCACGTCGCCTTCGGTGAACAGCTTGCGGATGTCGCGCTCGCGGTTCGAGCCTTGATTGCCGCTGCCCCGGCTGACCGCGCCCGTGTCCAGCACCACCGCCATGCGCCCATTGGGAGACAGCGATGCGACCATGTGCTGCACCCAGCCCCAATCCGCACTGGAAGAGGGCGGGACGCCGCGCCCAAAGCGGTCGAAGGGATCGTTCTCGTAGGTGCTGGCGGGGAAGGTCTGGTTCCACATCGGGTTGGCCGTTACCAGGTCGAAGCGCTGTAAGCTGCCGTCTTCCTGCAAGAAGCGCGGGCTGCGCAGGGTGTCGCCCAGGGCAATCTCGGCGTCTAAATCGTGAATGAAAGCGTTCATGCGCGACATGGCGAAGGTGGCTGGATTGATTTCCTGCCCGAACAGCTTGAGCGGGGCCAAGTCCGGCGGCAGGCGGTGGCCGCCGTTGGCTGCCTCGCCGTGCGTTTCCAGCAGGCGCAAGTGCAGCTTGATTTGCAGGCCGAAGGAACCGCATGCCGGGTCGTAGGAGGTCATCCCCGGCTGCGGGTCGAGCAGGCGGGCCATCAGGATGCCCACCATCAGGGGTGTGTAAAACTCCCCGGCGCTCTGGCCCTGGCCCTCGGCGAACTTGCGCAGCAGGTATTCGTAAGCCCGGCCCAGGATGTCCGGCTCCACGTCGTGCAGCCCCAGGCGATGCGCGTTGAGCACCTGCACCAGGGCGTGCAGCGGCTCGTCGCCCAGGATGCGCTGGCCGGCTGCGGTGACATTGAAGTCGGTCACGTCGATTACACCGGCCAGGCGGGGGTTCTCACGCGACGCGCCGCGCACCGCATCGGTCAGCGCCTCCCCCAGGCCGGGCATGGATAATTGCGCCAGGTAGGACCAGCGCGATTTGGGCGGCAGGTAGAAACGTACCAGGCCGTGGTCGTTCTCCACCAATGCCCTGGCGATCTCCAGCCCGCCGAACTGCTCGCTCATCCCGGCCACTTCGTCGTCGAACACATCCGACAGGCGCTTGATGAAGATCAACGGCAGGATGTAGTCTTTGTACTTGGGGGCATCCACCGGGCCGCGAATGCGGCAGGCTGCTTCCCACAGCCAGTTTTCGAGGGTGGTAATATCGAGGGGTGCCTTGTTATTATTCGCCACTTGCTACCTGTTCATTCACTCTAGAAAAACTCCATCGTCGATAGTGAAACGAATTTGTTTGAGCGACGGATACCGGCAAACACACGCCCGGCCTCTTGGGAGACCGGGCAGGTGAATTCGGATATTATTCGCCGGGCCGTCCCTCCCACGCTGAGGCCATCGTCTCGCCGGCAGTTGCCGGGCGAGGTTTTTTATTTGAACAAAGGTCATTTTGCGTGGAGGCGCAACGCGCCTGGAAGGTGCATCGCACCCGCGCAGCTTTCTGTTAGAGGTATCATAATCGAGGATGGGGCTTCGCGCAAGATCGAAAGCACCCCAGGTGTGATGCGCAAAAAGGGAGGTGTTTCCAACCGAAGCCCGGGCGTCATATTGCCTTGCGCGCTGCAACGCAGCGCTGGCACAGGCGCCGGCCAGCGGCGACGACGATGTGCGAGCCGATGACCGGCTCGCCACAGCCATCGCAGACCTGGATGGCGGAGGAGAGCGGCTGCTCCGGCCAGGCGACCTCCACCCAGCGGGCGTTGAACAGCGCTTCCGGCGGCAGGCGCAGCAGTTGCAGGATGCGCTGGTCGAGCAAGTGCTGGTAGAGGGCGGTCTCTTCCAGGCTGGAGCGGCCGGCCTGGATTTTACTTTCCAGGGCGAGCATTTCGGGCGGCATTTCCTGTCCGGCGGGGGCCAGGGCCAGGCACAGCCCGTGCTGCGCGTCGGCCAGGAAGGTGTAGATGTGTTTGCCTTCGTCGCGGATGGCGAGGCGCAGGTTGCCGGGGGTGCAGCCGGTGAGCATCTGGATGGCGTCTACCGCGGAGGTGCTGTTTTCGACGATCACTCGCAGGCTGCCGGGCGCGGCCAACCTGATTTCCAGGCGGGAGAGGGCGTATTGGGCGGCGCGGTAGCCGATAATCAGGTCGGGGCACAGGTGACCGTGGAAGTCGGCGATTTGTTTCAATCGTAGATCGACAAGCATATTTACCTCGTTATCCGCCGGGTCTTCTTCTACGAAGTAGTGCAACACCCAGTGGGCCGGCGCAGCCAGCGGAGTATTACGGGCGTCCGGGTAGATGGCGCACACGCCGTATGGGGTGCGCACCAGGAAGGTGGTTGCAGAGAGGGTTGGGCCATCCTGGAAAGCGCCAATCAGCTCGATGACTTCGTACTTGCGCCCCAGGTAGCTGAAGCTCACCGGCGTCTGCAGGCGGTTGTCATAGTCCACCGAGATGAACTCCTGGACGGGAAGGATGTTTTCCTGGTAGATTTGCCGGAAGACCGGCGCGTGGCGCATTCCGTGGGACATCTTGGCCGGGACTATTCAGGCCGGGGTCGCCTGGCGCACCGCGCTCAGGCAGGCGTACTGCTCGGTTTTGTCCGGTGTGGGGGCCATTTCGAAGAACACCTGGACGTGCTGCACGGCGAAGCCGGAGGCCTCGAGCAGGGAGCGCCACTTTGGCTCGTCGAAGCTGCCCGAGAGCGGCTCTACCGAGAGCAGCAGCCCGCCGGGCGCCAGCACGCGGGCGATTTCATCCAGGATGGCGGCGGCGGGCACCTCCGGGGCGTCGTGATGCAGCACCCAGCCGATCACCGCGCTGCCAAAGGCACGGGATTTGAAGCCCAGGCGCTGGCCCAGCGAGCGAACCGAGCGGCGCAGACCGCTGCGCTGCTGCAACTGGCAGCCCAGGTAGGATGGCTCCAGGTATACCGCCTGCAGCCCGAGGTCGTGGTAGAGGCCGGCGTAGCGGCCCCAACCGGCGCCCACGTCCAGCAGCGGGCCGGCGGCGCGGCCAAGCCCGGCGCGGAGCAGATCCAGTTCGATCTGCTCCGCCTGGCTCTCCAGCACGGCGTCGCTCAGGGCCAGGCTGGCGTATTCCTGGATGGTCGTTTCCCAGTCTTTGCCGCGGTTGCGCACTACCGTGCACACCCAATAAGCGTAGGCGATGAGGGTATTTTCGAGGTCGAAACCGTCCGGGAAGCGGCCGGCTAAGGCGTGGCGTAGTTTCTGGCGGGTCTGGTCGTAGAGGGTCAGTTCGTTCATTTTGGGGTAATGTTATTTGCTCGTGGCCCTGTCCAGGCAGCTCTGGCAGCGGCCGAACAGGATTAGGTGGTTGGTGGTCACCTCGAAATGGTAGGCGTCCTCGATTTCCCGGAAGAAGCCCCGGATGACGTCATCCTGGATGGTTTTCACTGCGCCGCATTGCTGGCAGACCAGGTGGTGGTGCTGCTGGCCGCCGACCGTTTCGTAAACGGTGGCGCCCTGGCCCATATCGGAGACGGACACCAGCCCGGTATTGGCCAGGCGCTCCAGGGCGCGGTAGACGGTGGATGGGTTGACGGCGGGCAGGATTTCTCGAATGCGTTCGTAGACCTGTTGGGCGGTCAGGTGCGAGTGGTCTTGCGCCAGGGTTTTCAGGATGATCTGGTTGACAGAGGATGATCGCATACGGGGCCTCAGGTAAATTATAATGCAAATCTTTGCAATTGCAATATTTTGGAATATAATGCAGTGGTTCTATCCCACAATTTTACCCTGGAGGTTCTGATGTTGTACTCACCAATTCCGATGCATATTCCGGATGGGTTCCTTTCGGCGATGGTGGCGCTGGTTTGCTGGGTTTTTGCCATTACCGTCGTCGGCGTCGCTCTGCGCAAGACCGGCCGCACGCTGGGCGAACGGCAGGTGCCGCTGATGGGCGTGCTGGCGGCGGCGATCTTTGCCGGGCAGATGCTCAATTTCTCGGTCACCGGCGGCACGTCCGGGCACCTGTTGGGCGCCGCGCTGGCGTCGATTTTGCTTGGCCCGTGGTCGGCGGTGCTGGTGATGACCACGGTGGTCTCGGTGCAGGCGCTGCTGTTCCAGGATGGCGGGCTGCTGGCGCTGGGGGCTAATTTATTCAACATGGCCGTGGTGGGGGTGTTCGTGGCCTACGCGGTTTTCACGCTGCTGCAACGAGCCACCGGGGGCAAGCCCTGGGGGCTATTTGTCAGCGGGTTCGTCGCGGCCTGGTCGTCGATCTTTATCGCTTCGCTGTCTTGCGCGCTGCAACTGGCGCTTTCGGGCACCTCGCCCGCCAACATTGCGGTCCCGGCGATGGGCGGCATCCACGCTCTGATCGGGATCGGGGAGGGGTTGATCACTCTGGGGGCGCTGGCGCTGGTCTCGGGAGTGCGGCCCGACCTGTTGAAGGCCGGAAAGCAGGAGGGCGCCAGCGATAAGACGCTGGTGGCGGGCGGGATCGCCCTGGCGCTGCTCCTGGCGATCCTTTCTCCCCTGGCTTCCTCGCACCCCGACGGGTTGGAGTGGGTGGCCGAGCAGAAGGGTTTTCTGGATTTCGCCCGCGGCCCGCTCTACGAAATCATCCCCGATTACGTGATGCCCGGGATCAGCAACGAGGCGGTTGCGACGATTGCAGCGGGCATCCTGGGCACGCTGATCGTGTTTGCCGTGGCGTATTTCGTGGCGCGCTCGAGGGGACGAACGTCGAGCCAGGCCTGAAGGTTGCAACTCTGTTTTAAACGCAGCCAGGGCGAAACATGTTTCGCCCTGGCTGCGTGTTCAAGATCATCCGCCGCAGACCGGCGGGGTGATAGTGAGGGGAAAGGCGGGTCGCCTTATTTGGCGGCGAAGCGGCGGGCCACTTCGTTCCAGTTGACCACGTTCCACCAGGCGGTGGCGTATTCGGCGCGGCGGTTCTGGTATTTCAGATAGTAGGCGTGCTCCCATACGTCCAGGCCGAGGATGGGGGTCAGGCCGTCCGAAAGAGGGTTGTCCTGGTTGGCGGTCGAAACGACAGCCAGCCCGCCGGATTTGACCGCCAGCCAGGCCCAGCCGGAGCCGAAGCGGCCGTTGGCGGCCTTTTCGAACTCAGTCTTGAAGGCAGCAAAGCTGCCAAAGGCGGCGTCGATGGCTTTGGCCAGGTCGCCTTTGGGTTCGCCGCCGGCGTTGGGGGCCATGACTTCCCAGAACAGGTTGTGGTTCCAGGTGCCGCCGCCGTGGTTGCGCACGACGGTGCGGATATCTTCGGGCACCGCGTTCAGGTCGGAAAGCAGCGCTTCAAGCGATTTCCCGGCCAGCTCAGGATGCTTCTCCAGCGCGCCGTTCAGGTTGTTCACGTAGGCGGCGTGGTGTTTGTCGTGGTGGATCTGCATGGTGAGGGTGTCGATGAAGGGTTCGAGCGCATCATAAGCGTAGGGAAGGGGGGGAAGCGTAAAGGACATTGGGTCATCTCCTGAAATGGGTTAATATTTATGATAAAAATCACCGTAATTATACTATTAAGCCCCCCCTTGTCAATAGTTTTTCGCCACGTAAATTATGAGTAAGGGTTAACGTGCATTAACCCGCAGATTTTGAAGCCGTGCTATAATTTGCCCATTCGGGAGGTCGTGATGCTCGATCCCGTTTTGGTGCTGAACGCCAATTTTGAGCCGATTCACGTGTGTACGACGCGCCGGGCGTTGGGCCTGCTGCTGAATGGCAAGGCCAGCCTGGTGCTGAATGGCCGGGGCGTGATCCATACCGTTTCGGCCAGCTACCCGCGTCCTTCCATCATTCGCCTGGACAAGATGATCCGCCGCCCGCGCCCGGCGGTGCGGTTGAGCAAGCGCGAGGTGCTGCGCCGCGACGACTACACCTGCCAGTACTGCGGCCAGAAAATCTCTTATCTGACGATCGACCACGTTGTGCCGCGCCACCTGGGCGGCCGGCATAGCTGGGAGAACCTGGTGGCAGCCTGCCCGACGTGCAACCATCGCAAGGGTGGGCGCACCCTGGACCAGGCGCAAATGCACCTGCTGCGCCCGGCGAGGGAGCCGCCCGCCTCGGCGGAGTACCTGTTTGGACGCCACTTGCGGGAAAATGAAGACTGGCTGCCGTTTATCGAGGGGTGGTAGCGCAGCCGGTTAGAATTCCAATTCCATGAAATCTTTGGCCAGGTAGACTGGCCCATCGAAGGAACGCCTGGCTTCGTCGACCAGCGGGCGCGGGTCGGCGTCCTGGGTGGGGTAGTGGATCAGGTAAAGACTCTTTGCCCCGGCGCGGCGGGCAATCTCGCCGGCCTTTTCGGCCGTCGAATGGCAGGGATGCTTGCCGTTCGATTCGTGCACCAGCACGTCTGCTCCTTGCGCCAGGCGGACCACTTCATCGCACGGCGCGGTGTCGCTGGTGTAAACGAAGGAACGGCCCGATGCCGGGAATTCGAGGCGCGTGGCGATTGTGGGAACCAGGTGGTGGACGGGTGAGGCCAGGACGCGAAATTCGCCGCAGTCGAACACCGCGGTATACTCGGCCTCGGCTACGGTGTGGAACCGGATGGGGAAGCAGCCCGGCCAATCCGGCCAGTTGAATAATTCGAGCAATTTGTGCATGCGTTCCAGGGTGAATGGCAGACCGTAAATATCGACGGGCGTCTTGCGCCCCAACAGCCAGGCGGTTTGCAGGAACAGCGGCGTGCCAGAGATGTGGTCGGCGTGGAAATGGGTGAGCAGCAGGTCGCTCAGTTGGTGCGCCAGGTCGACCCCATAGCGGCGCAGTCGGACGATCGGGTTGCCGACGCAGTCGATCAGCAGGGTGCGCTCCTGGCCGATGAGCGCTATGTGTGCATTTTCGTGGCCTTCACTGGCAACGGCGTTGCTGGTGCCCAGGAAGATGAGACGCGCCATTTTCCACCTACCTTCCAATCAACCAGATGGCGACGTGCGGGGTGACCAGGACTTCGATCAGGGCGGCGATGAAGAACAGGGGCAGCGCCAGGCCGAGAAAGACTTTTGTCCAGCGCGCTAACCCGGCGATGAAGGCTTCGCCCAGGGTCCTGCCTCCGGCAGGGGCCGTCAGAGTGGCGCCCAGGCTCAACAGGGCCGCGCCGCTCAGGATGATAGCCGGGATTTCTACGATGCCGTGGGGCAGCACCAGGGCGGCCAGGAAGGTGAGCGGAGAATAACCGGCAGCGGCGATGTTGGCCGCCAGGTAGGCGATAATGGTGATCGGCAGCATCATCACCAGCTCGCCCAGCACGCCAAAGGAGAAGACGCCCAGCAGGGTTGCCAGGATCACGGTGCGCAGGTTGTGAAGCCAGACGCTGCTTACGCCCAGCGGGGAATAAAAGCGCACGGCGCTCAATCCTTCGATGAAACCCTGGTCCAGTTTGTCGAGCTGGAGCACTTCGCGGGGCAGGCCAAACTGCCCGGCCAGCTTGACGCCGGCGATCACGCCGATGAGCAGGGTGGCCACGGTCACCAGGATGGGTTTGCCCATTCCGGCCAGCGCCGGGAAGACTTCATCCCGGTACCAGGCCAGGGGCGAGCGCGCCTGGCCAAACAGGCTGCGCTTGAAAAGGTTCCAGCCCCAGCGAAAATCCAGCTTATCCAGCTCGCGGCCCAGCATTTCCTCGCGGTTGAAATAAGCCACGCCGGTGCGGATGAGCAGGCCGGAAATCACGATCAGGCCGAGGATTGCCCACCAGAGAATGTGATATCGCCCCCAGAACATGACGATGCTCTCGCCCTGGATGAGAAAGGTCATCGGGATGATGATAAAGGAAGCCAGCAGGTTGGCGGCGCGCACCGAGGTGGTTTGGGATGAGATGACGACGGCCCCGCTGACCATCAGCACGGCCTGGACCGTGGTGAGCAGGATAATCTGGGTCAGAAGCGCCAGCGTTGGCTTCCAGCCGATCTGCCAGTAGACGCCGGCCAGGTAGACGACGATGCCCAGGTAGCTGGCCAGCAAAGGCGGGGTCATGGCTGCCAGGAGCTTGCCCAGGTATAGCTGGCCATCGCTGAGCGGGCTGCACAGCAGCGGCTCGATGCTGTGGCGTTCTTTTTCGCCGACGAAGCTTTCCAGGGCAATCACCAGCGAAACCGACATGGGGAAGAAGCCGACGATCATCAACAGGAAGGGGATCAGGCGTTCCCCGATGAGCGGGGCGTCGTAGCGCCCGACAAACTCCACCGCCTGGCGGGCGGTGAAATTCATCAGCCAGGGGAAGCCCAGGGTGAGCGCCACGATGGGGAAAATAATGCGCCAGTCGCGAAACTGGTCGCGCACTTCGCGGCGGGTCACCACCAGGGCCATCTGCAGGTTGAAGCTCAAGTTACGCAGCATGGCCGGCCTCCCCGTTGCGCGAGGCATTCATGGCCTGCATATAAACCTGTTCCAGGTTGCGCGGCACTTCTTGCAGGCTGACCACCGGCATTTCCTGTTCCAGGAAATAACGCAGCACAGCCGGGTTGATTTGTTGGGGATTGCCTGCCTGGTAGCGGATCCAGTCCGGGCCGCTGTCTGTCAGCCGGGCGTTGTGCGGCAGCTCCGGCGAAAAGCCGTTCAACTGCTGTGCCAGGCGCAGCTCGAAGACCGAAGGCCCGAGCAAGCGTTCTTTCAATCCCTGGGGTGAGCCCTGGGCAATCAGGCGGCCCTGCTGGATGATGGCGATCTGGTCGGCCAGCTCTTCGGCCTCGGCCAGGTTGTGGGTGCAGATGATGATGGTGCGTTCCTCGGAGCGCAAGGTGTGGATGGCGTCGCGTACCAGGCGGGCGCTTTCCGGGTCCATGGCGGAAGTCGGTTCGTCCAGCAAGAGCACGGGCGGGTTGTGCAGCAGGGCGCGGGCCAGGGCCAGTTTCTGGCGCATGCCCTTGGAGAATTCGCCGATCGGCTGGCGTGAGTGAGCCGCCAGGCCGAATTGTTCCAGCAGTTGGCGGGTGCGCGCCTGGCGACCGGCCGGACTGAGGCGGTAAATCTGCCCGAAGAAATTGAGATAATCGCCGGCGGGCATGCGGTTGTACAGGCCGTGATTTTCGGTGAGCACGCCGACGGAGGCGCGCACTTTCTCTGCCTGGCGGACGGTATCGTAGCCATCGACGTGCGCCCATCCTGCGGAGGGGACCAGGATGGAGGACAACATGCGCACCGTGGTGGTTTTACCGGCCCCATTCGGGCCCAGCAAAGCCAATAATTCCCCTTTACCGATGTTCAGATTAACCTGATTGACTGCGGTAAAATCGTCGAATTGTTTGCTCAGGTCGTATGCTTCGATCATAGAAAGCAGCCCAGGTACGCGCGGATTACGCGGAACTTGTTCCGGTCACAGGGTTTCTTGTTCACTATGAATGGCATCCACTTCGACGGCCCCCGCTTCTGGGCCGGGCGCCGCTTCGGGTTCGGGTGTCGCTTGCGCGGGCGGAGCGGAGCGGCGGTGGCGCCAGACCAACAGCCCGGCAGAAATCAGGGCGGCGACGGCCATGAGGGTCTGGTTGGCGTTCAGGCTACCCATCATCGCCGAATCCAGGCGGATGAATTCCAGCAGGAAACGACCCAGTGGGTATGCGACCAGGTAGATCAGGAACAGGTCGCCGTCTTTGAGCCGCGCTCGCTGGCGGCGGCCAAGCCAGAGCAGCAGGATCATCACGCCGAAATTCCACAGCGATTCGTAAAGAAACAGGGGGTGGAAGGTTTCTACATTTTCGTAACCGGGCAGACGGAAGCGGGGCTCGATGTGGATGGCCCAGGGCAGGTTTGTCGGCGCGCCGTAGACTTCCTGGTTGACGAAATTACCCCAGCGGCCGATGGCCTGTCCCAGGGCAACGGCAGGGGCGGCGATATCGGCCCACGTGGCGAAGCTCAATTTTCTGCGGCGACAGAACAGGACCAGGGCAATGCCGCCGCCGATCACTGCGCCGGGGATACCCAGGCCGCCCTGCCAGATGGCCAGCGCGTCCAGGGGGTGGGTCAGGTAGAAGCGCGTGGTGATCCCCTGGGCAACCATGGATGGCGGCGGGGTGAAGATGTGCCACAGGCGCGCGCCCAGGATGCCGCCGATCAACAGCCAGATCAGGCCATCCCAGACCAGGTCCACGTCGTAACCGCGGCGGCGCACTTCAAAGGTGGCCAGCCAGGCGCCAGCCAGCGCGCCGAACATCAGAATGATTCCATAGTAATGAACGGTCAAAGGTCCAATTTGAAAGCCGGGCATGAAAAGTTTCTCCAATCAGGTTTAGCGGTGATGGGTGCGAATTCGCCCGCACCGCGTGATTATGCTTTGGGTTTCCGGTACGCCTGGCGGCGCACATCGATGATGCGCTGCAGGGCGGTGATGTTGGCAAAGATGGCAGTGACCCAGATGCCAATCAGGGGGACGTTCAGGATCAGGGTCGGGGCGATGACCAGGTAGCGCTCCATGCGGGTCAGCAGGCCGACTTTGGTATCCCAACCCAGCGACTGGCCGCGCGAGCGCACGTAAGAAACCAACACCGAACCGGCTGCGGCAGCGAACACGGCCATGGCGCTCAATTTATCGCCCCGGTTGGCGTAGTAATAGAGCAAGCCGGCGAAGATGACCAGCTCTGAATAGCGGTCGGTCACCGAATCGACGAAGGCGCCAAAGTGGCCGGCCATGCCGCGCAGGCGGGCCATGGTGCCATCCAGGGCGTCCACCGGCCCCATGGCCAGGATCAGGATGCCGCCCAGGGTCATCTCACCCTGGGAAAGGAGCAATGCTCCGATGGCGTTGCCCGCCAGGCCCAACAAGGTCATGGTATTGGGCATAATCCCCAGGCGGTTCAGGAAAGCAGCGATGGGTTCCAGGATGTTTTTGAACATGACCCGCATTTGGTCGGTGCGGGTGAGCGGTTGCGTATTCTCTTTGGCTTGTTCCACGATTATCTTTAACTACCTTTCTATAGGCCACATTGTAGGTCAATGGCACACCGAGCGTGCCATTGACCTACAATGTGGAAATAAAACGATACCTGGCTATGCTATCGCATGGGGTGAAGACTGTCAAGCCAGGGGAGAGGGTGATCTATGGGTGAAGTTGGCGCCGGGGTTCTCAGCCCTTAGCCGGCGCCCAACTTGCGTTGGAAGCGCTCCAGGTTGCGTTCCATGCGGCCCATCCTGGTCAACATGCCGAACAGGAAGACGCCGGCAGTCAGGCCAGCCATCAGCACTTTGGTCACGTCGAAAACCGGCTCGACGCGCACGCCATCCGGGGAAGCGATGATGACCGCAACCGGCCGGGAAAATACCCGGCCACCGCCGCCGCCGCCACCACCCTGGCCGCCGCCTTCTTCGTCCGAGCCACCTGCGCCGTAGCCGACGCCAAAGCCTAACACAGCCACGACTTCGGCTGCCGGGACGATGGTCACATCGCGCTGCTTGATTGGCTCGCCATATACGGCTTCGACGCTGGCGGCGGAAAGGAAGGTATCCAGGGTATTTTCAATCGTATCTACGGCAGCCGCCTGGTCTTCGGCCAGGTCTTGCTCGATTTCGATCGGTGTTGTTTCGTCTATCTCGCTCATCTTGAATCCTTATTTGGCTGAAAGCCGTTTTGTGTAGCCCAAACCTGACAGGTCTTCATGATAATGCCGGCCTATTGAGTATCTCTAAAGACCTGTCAGGTTTCTGGGCAACTTTTTTAACTCAAAGTCGTTTTGCCTGGCCTGGACTTAAAGGTCTCTGAGACCTTTAGGGTCTATGACCATTACCAGCCAGGCCAGGAAAGCGCTTCCCAGCAAGGCCCACACCAACAGCCGCGTGGGATCTGGCACCGGGAGAACTTTTTCACTCCCATCAGGCTGGATAACCAGCACTGAAACGGGGCGATTCCAGGTCAGCCCGCCTCTTGCAAATGGAAGACGCAGGCGCACTGCCTGGGAGAAGGGCACGAGGCGTGCTCCACGGAGCTGGATGGGTCGCCCGGCGCTCGTTTCGATTGTCAACAGGCCGGCCATCTCGGTTTATCCTGAGCTCTGGTCCGGACTGTCGGGTGGCGTCTCGGGCGCTGCTTCTGGCTCCGGCGTTGCCGCGCTGCCGGACGATTCGGCAGCCGACCAGTGGTCGATCACTTTCTGCAGTTCATTGTTCACCGTTTGCAGTGCCGAGAGCAACTCGTGCCGCACTTTGGCCTGCGCGTCTGAGCTGCGAATACGTTCCCCGATCTGCTCGACTTCTGTCTTCACCTGCTGTGCGGCCGGGCTGTTGGCCAGGTTTTCCGATTCGCGCCGCAGGGTTGTCCCAAGCCCACTCAGTCCCGTGATGACTTCGTCACGCAACCGTTTACTCTCCGGGGCATCCCAGGCTGCACGCAAGGCATCCGTCAGGTTCTTACCGAGGGTTTCGAATTCTTTGCGCAAACCCTCTTCATCAGGTTGGTTGTCTGTCATTTCGGCCTCCTCAAGCCAGGGTTGAGTATCGGATATTGTTCTAATCGATCTGTATTCTGCTATTGTGCCCGATTTCTGTTAAACCCGCAAGGGCGAGTACAATATCTGGGTGAGCGAGATGGATGGCCGGGAGACGCAATATTGGATGGCAAACGCCCCATTGTGCAGGGGGCAGCCTTTGGCGCGACTTTCTTCCGGCTGCAGCGTATTAAATATACTGATCTTGATAAGCGCACCCCGGGGCGCTGGGGGGCGGGTATGGAGGTTGATGATGTTATTACGCAAACCTGTGTTAATGATGATGGCAGTGCTGATGGTGTTTACTATCCTGGCGTGCCGGTTTTCGGTGGATGTCCCGGTCGAAGACATTACCACCGGGCCTGTACAGGAAGACGAGATTCGCATCGCCGCGCCGGATGCTGAAGAAGTGAACTTAACCTTTTCCTTCGGAGCAGGTAAGTTCGACCTGAAAGCCGGGGCGGAGGGCGACCTGGTACAGGGGACGGCGCGTTATAACGTGCCGGATTTCAAACCTGCAGTCAAAGTGGACGGCGCCGATGTGCGTCTGACGACCGGCAATCTTGAAATTCGTGGTATTCCCAATATGAGCGATGAGGTCAAGAATGAGTGGGACCTCAAGCTGGGGGACGCGCTGATGAACCTGACGATCCGTGCCGGGGCTTACCAGGGAGATTTCGACCTGGGCGGCCTGGCGCTCAAATCTTTGGAAGTGAACGACGGCGCGGCGGATGTGCAGTTGAAATTTTCAGAGCCCAACCAGAGCGTGATGGACATCTTGCGTTACCAGACGGGGGCCTCCAATGTCCGCTTGAGCGACCTGGCCAACGCCAATTTCCGCGCCATGGTATTTCGCGGTGGAGCCGGTGATTACACTTTGGATTTCTCCGGCGAATTGCAACGCGATGCCAGCGTGACGATTGAGTCAGGGATCAGCCAGGTGGTCATTATCGTGCCTGAGGGTACTGCGGCGCAGGTGTATTTCAAGGGCGGCCTTGCTAACGTTAAGGCCAGGGGCCAGTGGGAGAAGTCGGGCAATGCTTATGAGTTGGAAGGCAGCGGGCCGAAACTGACGATCACTGTGGATATGGGCGCAGGGAACCTGGAATTGCGCGCCAGGTAACGACGGCCGTTTAAAACACAAATTGCGGGCTTTTGCCCGCAATTTGTGTTTTCTGATGAAGAACTACATCTCCAGGGCCTTGTAACCGGCGCCTTTTTTGAAGTAGTCGTAGTTGGGCTGAATGTCCTCGGTCAGGTCCACGCTTTCGCCGGCGGCCAACTGTTTGGCACAATCCAGGACGACGGCGTCGCCGTGATGGTTGGTGCCCTCGTAGTGGCCAGTCAGGCCCAGGCGGCTGATGTACTCGCCGCCCTTGGCGGTGTAGGGTGAAGGAACCTCATCTTCAGGGAAGATTGCCTCGTAGGGGCACTCTGGCACGCAGGCACCGCAGTCGATGCAGGTATCTGGATCGATGTAATACCAGGGCCATTCTTCAATTGGCTTACCAGGCACAATGCATTCTACCGGGCAGACATCCACACAGCCCGAGTCGCGCAAACACAAACTGGTAATAATATGAGTCATGAGAATCCTCCTGTCTAAAGTGAGATGGTGGAAATTTGTTCTCTGATTTAGTTGATTTCTGCATGAATCATTATTCAGAAATCATCGTTCACTAAAAATGATTTTAGTCTCCCCATTCCCCTTTGTCAAGCAATCTGGAATGATTTTCGGTGTGTGGCTTGTATGTTGTTGCATGACCGTACGCTGCAAAACACACCTCGCCGGACAATCTTGACAAGAAACCACCTTCTCATTATGATGCATGGCGGTGTCGTTTGTTTGACCACCCTGCGGCAGGTTTTTTCTTGCGGCAGTCGCTCACATTCGATCTGCGATTTTCGTGAAGGAGGAAAAATGATTTACCAATTCGTTTCTGCCCTGGATAAAAAGTTCGGCTTCGAGGAAGCCAAGGCGCACTGCGATATTCCTTGCGGCATCTATGATCCCATCACGGCGCAAATCGCGGCTGTAACAGTGGTGCGGATGATCGATTTGATGAACGATCAAACCGGCAAGGCCAATGAGAAGGGGCTGTTTGGACAGTTGACGGATGTATTGCAAGGCGTTGCCACTCAGGAAGCGCGCGAATTCATCCACATGCTGTCGCGCTACGGCGCCGTGAAAGAAGAGCACGCCGAGAAGGCCAAGCACGAGATCCGCATTATCTGGGGTGATTACATCAAGGCTCAGCACATCGAGAAGTATCCCGAACTGCACGGCCTGGTGCATCAAATTATGCAGTATGGCTCGAAAAGCCGCCAGACGACCGACCGCCAGGCCGCCATGGACTTTGTGGAGGCGATCAATAAGTTTGCCGAAATTTTCTGGGCCACCAAGGGCATCCAGACCAGGCGAGCCAAGTCGCCCTATAACCCGCCGCTTGAGCTGGTTTACCCGGTGATCGGGTAGGAGTTCATTTTGCGCCGGATGCGGCGCTTCGCCCGCATCCGGCGCACACGATGGCAAACCGCTGGCGATTGGTCAGGAAAGATGATCCAATTCTTGAAGGTGACAGGTAGCAGCCTGTCACCTTTGTTTGAAGATGGCGACTACGTCGTGGTGCTGAAAGCTCGCTGGGCGCTGCGCCGGATCAGCCCTGGGGATATCGTCGTGTTCCGCCACGCGGATTATGGTACACTCATCAAGCGCGTCGAGCGCCTCTCCGCCGGTGGAGATGATCTGTTTGTTGTGGGAACCCATGAATGGAGCGTCGATAGCCGCCAGTTCGGCGCGATCCATCGTTCCGATCTAACCGGCAAAGTGATTTGGTCCACCCATAAAAAGCGTACGCCCCGCTGAACGAGATGCCCTCCCAACGTCCTGCTTTGCCTCCTGTGCTGGTGCTGGCTTTTGGAATCCTGGCCGTATCAACCGCCTCGATTTTTATTCGCTACGCCCAACAAGAAGCGCCGTCTCTGGTGATTGCCGCCTGGCGGCTGGCATTGGCGTCGTTGATTCTGACCCCTCTGGCCTTGAGCCAACGGCGTGTCGAACTGGCTTCCTTGAGCCGCGCGGAGTTGGGCCTGGCGGCGCTTTCCGGTTTTTTCCTGGCGATCCATTTTGCTACCTGGATCAGTTCGCTGGCGTATACCAGCGTGGCCAGCTCGGTCGTGTTGGTCAACACCATGCCGCTGTGGGTGGCTTTGATGACGCCGCTGGCACTGCGCGAATCGGTGAGCCGCCCGGTCTGGATGGGCATGGCGCTGGCGCTGGCCGGCAGCGTGCTGGTGGCGGTCAGCGACACCTGCAACTGGAGCGCCGGCGGGTTGGCCTGCCCTTCGCTGGCGGAATTCACTCGCGGGCGGGCGTTTTGGGGAGACGCGTTGGCGTTAATCGGAGCGCTTGCTGCGGCGGTGTACCTGATCATCGGCCGGCGGGTGCGGGCGCGCGTCTCGCTGCTGTCTTATGTCTTTGTAGTCTATGGGATTGCAGCCATTTTCCTGGTGCTGTTTATGCTGGCTGCCGGATATTCCCCATTGGGCTATTCCCCCATGACTTACCTGTGGTTCCTTCTGTTGGCTTTGGTGCCCCAACTGATCGGCCACTCGTCGTACAACTGGGCGCTGGCTTATCTTTCAGCGGCGTATGTTTCGATCGCCCTGCTGGGCGAGCCGGTCGGCTCGTCGATCCTGGCGTACATTTTGCTGGAAGAAACGCCGACGCTCCCCAAGTTCATCGGCGCGGCGCTGACCCTGGCCGGTATCTACCTGGCTTCGCGCAGGGGCGCCAGCAACCGGTAACCCATTGGCGGATGATACATCACCTGATTGAGGAAGACCGATGCTTGGCGTAAATGTTGCGATCATTGATGATGGCCGCGTCCTGCTGACGCAGCGCGAAGATTTCGAGGTGTGGTGTCTGCCCGGCGGCGGCGTTGACCCGGGCGAGACGGTCGTCCAGGCCGCTCTGCGGGAGGCGCAGGAAGAGACCGGGTTGGAGGTGGTTCTGACGCGCCTGGTGGGCGCGTACTCTCGCCCGGGCCTGGATCGCCTGGGCGGTCATGTTTTCCTGTTTGCCGCGCAGGCCACTGGCGGGCAGCTCGGCACGCAGGCCGGTGAGACTATCGACCTGCGCTTTTTCGCTCCGCAGGATTTGCCGCCCGGCCTGGTGCCCCTGGCGCCGCGCCGGATTCGGGATGTATTCGACGGAATAGGGGGCAGCGTGGCATGGTGCCACAACCGGCTGTGGCCGTTCGAGCCGGGCCTGGCGCGCCAGGACCTTTACGGGCTGCGATCGCGCTCTGGCCTGTCGGAGCAGGCCTTCTACCGGCGGTATCTTGGTCAGCCGGGCCCGGGCGGCGATATTTTGGAACTGGCAGGTGGGGAGCCCAGCCGCGCCTGCCGGCCGGAGTACCCTTTCGCTTTGCCTTTGTTTGGTGAAGACCAGGCCAGCGGCCTGCCTGACTTTGGTGTGAACGTAGCCGTGATCCAGCATGGGAAAATCCTGCTTACCTTGCGGGAGGACTACCACGTATGGTGCCTTCCGGGCGGCAGCGTGGAACCGGGCGAGTCGCTGGCTCAGGCCGCCAGGCGGGAAACCTGGGAGGAAACCGGCCTGGATGTCCGTCTGGAGCGGTTCGTGGGGGTCTATTCCGAACCGCGCTGGTTTTATCGTGGCCTGCACGTGCCGGTTTTCGCCGGGACGATCATCGGCGGAAAACTGCGCCCTCAGCCGGAGGAAGTGATCGAGGCGCGGTTCTTTGGCCCGGATGAATTGCCGGACGACTTCCTGTTTGGTCACCGCCAGCGCGCCCTGGATGCTTTCCAGGGGGTGGGCGGTGGCGCGGTCTGGACGCAGCCCCTGGCGTGGCCTTTTCCACCGGATATGACCCGCCGGCAAACATACGCCTTGCGCGATCAGTCCGGGCTGTCGCGGAGCGAGTTTTACTGGCAGCATTTTCGGCCTTTCCAACCGGGAGAAGAGATCAACGAGCTGGTTGCTGCGGGCAGTGGCTAATCGTATATAATTACATCTCATGGCACAAAAGAACCCGGAACGGTCGCCTTCGCGAAACACATCGAAACCTGCTCTATCCAATGGCTCGCCGCCTGCCCCTGCGGACGCGGGACAGGCGACCGGGGCGTTCGGGCGCGCGGCATATCTGTTCTCGCGCTTCGAGCGCTTTGTCTGGGATATCGGCGGGCTGATTTTCCTGACCCTGGCAGCGATGAGCCTGGTGGCTCTGGTCAAGCCCGGCCTGACCTCAGGGCTGCTGGCAGCCTGGGGTAATGGGTTATGGCTGTGGTTAGGTTGGGGCGGCATTTGGGTTGTCGTCTTTGCTGGCTTGTTGGGCATCTGGATGTTCCAACAACCGGGCAGTAGAAGAACGGATACCTCTCTGGCCGCCCACCCGGGTTCCCGAGGTTCTGGCGTTGCTTTTTGGGGGCGGATGATTTACCTGGAGCTGGCTGCCTTTGCTTCACTTGCGCTGCTCTCTGTGGCGGGCGGAAGGCTGGTGGAACGCGCCGCAGCCGGCCTGGACGGGGGGCAAGTGGGTTGGGGGTTGGCCGAACTGTTACACATCTTGCTTGCCCCGCTTGGATTGGGTGGCAGATTATGGATGCTCCTGTTCCTGGGAGGCCTGTTCTTGTTCTTCCTTTCTGCCGGGACCGGCCTCTCGCACCTGGTGGTTGGCTGGTTGAACCGTTTGGCTGCACAGGAGGGAGGGCAGGCGGAATCCGGCGCGGCATGGCAGGACCAGCCGCAAGGGGTCAGCGAGTCGCCGCTCCAGGCAGCAGAATCGGCCGCTGCGCCGACCCCGGCTGCGCGCAAGCGTTCCATTTCACTGCCGCCGCAGTTCCGTAAGAATTTTCGCATTCATCCTGAAGAACCGGCGCAATCGGGGCCGCTGCCGCCGCGCGATGAGCGCCTGCCGGCGCTGGAATTACTGGTGAATGAACAATATAACCGCCCCGATGAGCGCACCATCAACCAGTTGGCCGGGCTGATTGAGAAAACCCTGTCCGAATTTGGCATCCCGGCGCGGGTGATCGATTTCCGGGTTGGGCCGACAGTCACCCAGTTTGCGGTGGAGCCGGGATACCTGGAGAAGGAGAAACCCGGCACTGAGGGGGACGCAAATCGCCAGAAAGTGCGCGTGGCGCAAATCTCCTCGCTGGCGCGCGACCTGGCGCTGGCGCTGTCTGCCGAGCGTTTGCGCATCGAGGCCCCGGTGCCAGGCCGCCCTTACGTGGGCATTGAAGTTCCCAACCCGCGGGCTTCGGTCGTGCGGCTGCGCCCGATCATGGAAAACGAGGCTTTTCGTAAGATCGATTCGCCGCTGGCGGTGGCTTTAGGGCGAGACGTATCCGGGCAGCCCAGGGTGGCCGATCTGGCGCGGATGCCGCACTTGCTGATCGCAGGTACGACCGGCTCAGGGAAGTCAGTATGTATCGCTGCACTGACCACCTGCCTGGTGATGAACAATACTCCCGAAGATTTGCGCCTGGTGATGGTCGATCCTAAGATGGTCGAGTTGGTGCGCTTCAATGGCCTGCCACATCTGTACGGAAAAGTCGAGACGGACGTCGAACGAATCCTGGCGGTTTTGCGTTGGACAGTGGCTGAGATGGATCGCCGTTACAAGGTGCTGGAGGCATCCCACTCGCGTAACATCGATTCTTACAATCGCAAGGTGCGCCGGCGAAAGGGCGAGGTGACCATGCCGCACATCGTGGTAATGGTGGACGAACTGGCCGATTTGATGATGTCGGCCCCGGACCAGACGGAACACAACCTGGTGCGCCTGGCGCAAATGGCGCGTGCCACCGGCATCCACCTGGTGGTTGCCACGCAGCGCCCGGGCACGGAGGTGGTCACCGGTCTGATCAAGGCTAATTTCCCGGCGCGGATTTCCTTCGCCGTGGCTTCTTCGGTCGATTCGCGGGTAATCCTGGATACGGTGGGCGCTGAAGCGCTGCTGGGGCGGGGCGATATGCTTTTCTTGCCGCCGGATGCTTCTGGCCCACAGCGCTTGCAGGGCGTAATGGTCAGCGACCAGGAAGTGGAGCGGGTGATTACCTTCTGGCAGAAGAGTCTGCCGCGTCCTGCCACGTCGGCGCCTTCCCCCTGGGAGGAAATGCTGGCGCAGGAAGAAGTGTTGGCCGAGCGGGATGGATTGGTGGAGCGGGCCATCGAGATCGTCCGCCAGGAACAGCGCGCCAGCGCCTCGATGCTGCAGCGCCG
Organism: uncultured Anaerolinea sp.; assembly: GCA_964595435.1. Classification (GTDB taxonomy): domain Bacteria; phylum Chloroflexota; class Anaerolineae; order Anaerolineales; family UBA4823; genus RBG-16-57-11. Next base: position 134,064 of record CAZQQJ010000003.1, read on the forward strand.
CCTGCGGATTGGCTACCCGCGCGCCGCGCGCCTGGTCGATGAACTGGAAGAACTGGGCGTGATCGGCCCGGCGACGAGCGGCGGCCGCGAGCGAGAGGTGTTGATCGAGCGTGAAGAACGAGAAGCCGAATAATAGAGCAGTTACTCGTCTTTGACGAGATGAATCGTGGCGTCCATAGGTAACGCCAGCCGGGCCGCCACTTCCACAGCTTTGATGATCCCCACCGGCACCGGGCAAGCAGCATGTGTACAATATTTGATACCTGCCTCCAGGGTGCGCGGCATACTGCGGCGGGTGGAGATTTCTTTGAACGGTTCCACCTGCGTCAGCTCGGCGGCCAGTTTTTGAATGGCTTTGCAATCGCTTTCGATAGCGATGTTGCAGGTCTTTCCGCCATCCATACTCGCGACGACGGTTGTCTTAAAACCACAGTTACCAGCAAAGATTTCTGCTTTCGCCACCGGTTAATCTCCTGAGTCAAAATTTCATGAATTATACCTGATTGCGCTAAATTTGGCGCAATTTTCTGTTTTGTTAGTTTTTATTGGCGAGCCGAATGCAATCATATATACTTACCCTATATCGATGCCAAAGGAGTTTATGGTGATGAAACGTAGAATGGTTTTTTCTTTTCCACTGGTAGTATTGATCCTGGTTTCGTTGGCCTGCGGTACCTCAGCGCCGGCGAGTCCTCCGGCTGCTCCGGTGGTGGTGACCGCCACGGCCGCGCCGGCTGCGGCGACGCCGGATACCCAGGCCACGGTGAACGCGGCCATTGCTGCTACCGAACAGGCCAAGGCCCTCGTCCAGGCCACCGTCGGCGCCGCCGTTGAGGCCACGGTGGGCGCTTTGCCTCCGACGCCCACCCCGGCCCCCACCGTTGAGGCGGTGACGTATACACAGGAGGAACTGGAAGCGCTGATCAACCAGGCGGTCAACCAGGCCGTAGCAGCCACCACGCAGGCCACTGCCGCTACCACGCAGGCCACTGCCGACGATGCCATGACCAGCGAGGAAGTGCAGACGGTTGAAGTTTATGTCGACGGGGCCGAACAGGCCATTGCTTATGCCAACCAGCTTTTGCTTGCTTACAGCCAGGTGTACGGTGACCTGGCGGTCGAGGCGCTGAACGAAGTGGCGCAGGTGGAGCAGGATCTGGAAACGATGGCCACCAGCATTGCCACGCTGAACGCGACGCTGCAGGAAGTAAACACCACCCTCCAGCAGGGTCAGGCCCTGGCGCAGGAAACGATCGACCAGCTCGATGCGGCTGCCCAGGCGGCTAGCGCCAGCCTGGAACAGACCCAGGCGCAGTTGCAAGCCTTTCAACAGAAGGCGCAATCCGGGCGCGATAATCTGGCTAACCAGATCGCGGCCATCCAGCCGGACAAGGTCCCGGCTGATTTGCAGGCTACGCTGGCAGATGCGTTCAGTTTCACTGACCAGGTGCGCGGGGCGTTGGGTGACGGCAAACTGGATCGCAACGAACTGTTGCAGCTTGGCCAGCTTGGGGCAAACGTCTCGGCCGGGTTCAATGCACATGGCGGGCCGAAATTGCAGGGCCTGTCGGGCAACGTCAACCAGATCACCCAGCAACTGGCACGCGGCCAGGCGCCACGCGCCGAACAGAGCCTGGGCAGTTTCGAGTCTGCATTGGGCCAACGGCCCGCGAACCTGCCTAAGCCCTCCGGGCCGGGCGGCTTGCCCAAGCCGGGCAGACCCTAGAATTTATGCGATGGAGGCCAGGCAATGCCTGGCCTCCATCGCTCAAATGCGCAGGGACAAAGAATATAACTGCCTGGCGAAAGTTTCGATCATAGCCCGGTGCGCCAGGCGTCCTCGCCATTGCGGGGGGATACCCTCAACGGCATAGAAAGCGCCGGCCAGTTGGCCGTAAATTGCGCCGGTCGTGTCGGTGTCGTCTCCCAGGTTTACCGCCAGCAGGCAACCGTGGCGGAAAGAAAGGCTGTGGTAGAAAGCCCACAGCGCGGCTTCCAGCGAGTGTGCCACGTAACCGCTGCCGCGAATTTCCGGCGGTTGTTTGTGCCGGAAAGAGCCAGCGGCAATGCTGGCAATTTCTGGCGATAAGAGATGTTGTTCCCAATAGCCCGGAACAGGGGTATATGCCGGCGCCAGAAGCTCTTCTTTGCTGGCGCCGTTGAGCGCCCCGAAGATTAAGCCGCCATAATAGCGGCAGGCATCCACAGCGCTTACGGCGGCATGCGTAGTGCGCGAGCTTTCCGCACAGGCCGAAATGACCTGTGTGGGTTGCCGCGCATAGGCCATTGCTGCCGGAGCCAGGCGCATCAGCGAGCCGTTGCTCGCCGATAGTGAATCGTCGGAACTGCCGTACAGCTCGCCGGTTTGCTCGAAGCGGGTCAGCGCCTGGCGCGTCGTGTTGCCGATATCGAAGCAACGCCCGTTGCTGGACAGGTGCCCCTGTCGATACCAGCGCACGTAGCGCTCCAACTGGTCTTTTGGGTCGAAGGTCTCTTTTTCGATCAGGCTTTCAGCCATGCACAAGGCCATCGAGGTATCGTCGGTCCACTCGCCGGGGCGAAGGTCAAAGGGGCCGTCGCCGAGCATATCATCGATGGGGGTGAAGGTACCCGGCGGGCAAAATTCCAGCGTCGTTCCTACCGCATCGCCGCAGGCCAGCCCCAAAAGGCAGCCGAGAAAGCGTTCTATGGTTTCGCTCAAGCTGCCTCTTGCGGGTTCAACCGAATGCGAATTTCCCACACACCCGGCTCGATCATTTTGCGCTCGAAGGGCAGGCTGCTGCTCTTGATGAAGCGCAGGATGCGAGCGTTGCTGGTGTGTATGGTGGCCAGAAAAGCCTGGACACCGTGCTCTCGGGCGTAGCTTACCAGGCGGGCCATAATGATCTTGCCCAGCCCGCGCTGCTGGTAATCATCGCGCACTACGATGGCGGCTTCGGCCAGGCCCGGGTCGGCAGCGTCTTCGATGATCGCGTAACGCGCCACCGCCACCAGGCGCTGGTGACCGTCTTCCTGGACGGCTGCAACCAGCGCCATGCGATTATGATAATCGACGTTGGCCAGGGTGTGGGCCTGGGCATCACTCATCTCTCGGGCGGTTTCCAGGAAGCGATAGTAGATGGTTTGCGGCGAGAGACGGGTAAAGCCCTCCTGCAGGCGTGGGGCATCTTCGGGGGTAATGGGGCGGATGGTGACTTGAGTGCCATCGTTCAAGGTCACGATTTCGTGAAAAGCCTGTTCCACGGGTGATGAAAACGTATTCATCGGTGTTGGTAATATCCTTCTATTCGATCTGTGCCAATGGAAACCTGGTCAGCCTGCCAGGGGAATTACGTAAAGGCAAACAGCGAAGAAATGAAAGGCGCTTCCCAGCATCACGAAAACGTGCCAGACAGCATGATGGTATGGCAGGCGACGCCATACGTAGAAGATGCAGCCCAGTGTATACGCCAGTCCGCCGGCAACCAGCAAGGCCAGGCCGCCAGGGGCCACGCGCTCTACCAGAGGTTTAAAACCGACGACGGCCAGCCAGCCCATGGCGATGTAGGGGATGACGGTTACGATCGCTTTGTGGCGGATCAGCACGGTTTGCAGCGAGATGCCAGTGATGGCCAGCGCCCAGACGATGCCGAAGATCACCCAGCCCCACACTCCCCCCACTGTGACCAGGGCAAAGGGCGTGTAAGTGCCAGCGATGAGCAGAAAGATGGCCGAGTGGTCCAACACCCTGAAGACAGCTTTTGCGCGCGGCAAGGGGATGCTGTGGTACAGCGTGGAAGCTGTGTAGAGCATGATCTGGCTGGCGCCGTAGATGCTGCAACTGACGATATGCCATACCGTGCCAAATACACTGGCAAGCGAGGCCAGTACGGCCAACCCGGCGATAGAGAGGACAATCCCAACCGCGTGGGTTACACTGTTGGCGATCTCTTCGCCGGTGCTGTAATGGGGTAATTTAATACGTGTGCTCATCGTTCCAATATGAGACATTATAAAACAGAAGGGCGCAATTGGGGATATCGGCTATCGCGAACTGCCTGCCGCGCAGCGCCCCGTATCCTCAATTTTTTGGCGATGACGCCCATTTCTTAGCCATTTCACAGATTTTTCTTGGCTTTCTCACAGAATCGAACATTAGAATGCGATAAGTTGTTCAGGTGTGATGCAGGTTGGTGGGTACGCCGCGGAACAGGTGCCATGTTTCCCCATGCAAAATGATCTCAGATTAAAACCATGTCAAATTGAAACCCGAAAGGGGCCAGCTAAAAGCAGTAACGGAGGCAAATAAACTATGAAAAAACTCATTGTTCCACTGATGGTATTCGCTTTGACGTTAACCTTCAGTATTTATTTCAGCAGCCCGATCGAGGCCAGAGCTATGCCTGAAAGCGATGGTGTTGTATCCAGGGCGGAAAACGCATCCACCGGGAATCGATCTGCAGCGGAAATCGCCGAGCCCGCTGTCGAAACCGCCGGCGCGGCGCAAGAATCGGCCGACGATGAAACGGTAATTACCCTGGGCGATCCTATCACGGTGGTCGGTTCTGGAGTGGTCGTGTCTGGCACCACGGCCACCATCACTGCCGGCGGCACCTACCGCGCCACCGGCACACTGGCGGATGGTATGTTAGGTGTCAACACCACGGAGGAGGTGGTGTTGATCCTGGATGGCGCTTCCATTACGCATAGCAGCGGGCCGGCCGTCAGTGTGACCAATGCGGTGAAGTTATCGCTGGTACTGGCAGATGGTTCGTCCAACACTCTGGTGGACGGCGCAAGTTACAGCGATACCAGCCTGAAGGCTACCCTGTTCAGCAATGACACGCTGGAAATCTCTGGTAACGGAGCGCTGACGGTTACTGGCAACTATAAACATGGTGTTGCCAGCGACGACGACCTCATTATTTCTGGCGGGAGCCTCACCATCGTCTCGGCCGTAAAGGATGGCTTCCATGCCAACGACAACATTACTGTGTCCGGCGGGACGATCCATGTGACGCAGGCGTCGAGTGATGGGCTGGAAAGCGAAGGGGATCTGGTGGTAGAGGGCGGTGCATTGACGCTGGCGGTGACGAGCAATGGCATCAAGAGCGCCAGTACCCTTACTGTCACTGCGGGTACGATCGATGTGACCTCTGGCGTGGAAGGCGTCGAGAGCAAAAGCAATCTCATCGTCAGCGGCGGGGCGATCACGGCAATGGTCAGCGACGATGGGTTGAAAGCAACGAATGATATTACCATCAACGGCGGGCAAGTCTACCTGAATACAACGGGCGATGCCATGGAGTCCAGCGGTACGCTGAACATCAATGGCGGCGTCATTGTTGCCCTGGGCGGGGATAGCCCTGAAAGCGGCCTCGACTGTGGTGATACCTATGAAATTGTTTTCAACGGCGGTACCGTGGTGGCGACAGGCGGTACGAACGGCACACCATCCAGCAGTTCTGCGCAGCACGTTGTGGTGCTGGGCAGCAGGGCGGTGGGTACTGTGATCCACATTGAGCAGGATGACGGGACCGACGTACTTACTTTCGAAGTGAGCAAGGCGTACCAGAGCATGATCTTCACCTCGCCGGATCTGGTGGGTGATAAGACCTATACCATATCTTCAGGCGGCAACGTCTCAGGGGGGACAGATTTCCATGGACTGTACACCGGTGCGACGTACTCCGGTGGAAGCACCTGGGCTACTTTCACCACAGATGCTGTGGTAACTTATGCTACTGAAATTGTCGTGTTGTACCTTCCCCTGGTGATGAAGGAATCGAGCAATACCACCAGCAGCGATACGGTGATCACCCTGGGCGATCCCATCACCGTGACCGGATCGGGCGTGGCCGTGTCCGGCAGCACAGCCACCATCACCGCTGCGGGCACTTACTACGCCACCGGTACGCTGTCCAACGGTATGATCGTGGTAGATACTGCCGGAGACGTGGAGTTGATCCTGGATGGCGTCACCATTAACCATACCAGCGGGCCGGCGATCAACGTGGTCAGCGCGGGGAAGTTATCGCTGGTGTTGGTGGCTGGCACGACCAATACGCTGTTCGACGGCGCAAGCTACACGGATACCAGCCTGAAGGCCGCCTTGTTCAGCAATGATACGCTGGAAATCTCGGGCAGCGGCACTCTGGCAATTACCGGTAGATACAAACATGGCATTGCCAGCGACGACGATCTCATTATCAAAGGCGGCACGATCAACATCGTTTCGGCGGTTACAGATGGCTTTCATGCCAATGACAATATTACCGTATCCGGCGGGACGATCAGGACCATCCAGGTGGGGAGTGATGGCTTCGAAAGCGAGGGGGATATGGTGGTGAGCGGGGGAACGTTTACGCTGGCGGTGACGGATGATGGCATGATCAGCGCAGACACCCTGACCATCAACGGCGGCACGATCGACGTGACCTCCGGTGTGGAAGGCATCGAGAGCAAGAACCAAATCATCATCAACGATGGCGCCATTACCATTGCAGTCAGCGATGACGGGCTGAATGCGGCGAACGACGTCACGATCAACGGCGGGCAGATTTACTTGAATGCAACAGCCGATGCAGTGGACTCCAACGGCACGTTGAATATCAACGGCGGCGTCATCGTTGCCCTGGGCGGCAACGTGCCGGAAGGCGGCCTGGATTGCGACAACTGTGCCATCGCCCTCAACGGCGGCATCGTGGTATCGACGGGCGGCAGGAACAGCACGCCATCCAGCAGTTCTGCACAGCACGTCGTCGTAATGGGCAGCCGGACGGTGGGCACTGTAATTCACATTGTGCGGAACGATGGGACCGACGTGCTCACTTTCAAGGTCAGCAAAGCGTACCAGAGCATGATCTTCACCTCGCCGGCGCTCCTGGGCAGCAGGACTTACACTGCCTATACGGGAGGCAGCGTCTCTGGCGGGACGGACTTCCACGGGTTGTACACCGGCGCCACGTACTCTGGCGGCAGCACCTGGGCCACTTTCACTACAAACGCCGTTGTGACCTACGCTGGAGGAGGGATGCCAGCTATGCCCGATTTGTAGCCAGGTGGGCAGGCCGGTGCAGCTTTCATCTGCTCACCGGGCGATTCGGTCCGCCTCCACGCCGAAACGAGCGCAGGCAGCGCCTGCCCTGCAAGGCCGTTGAGCACCCACCTCGCATGCGGCGTCAAGGGTGTTGGCTGCGGGTTGATTTCTACGACGTCGATGCCTGCGCGCAGCGCGATGTAAGGCAGCGAGGCGGCAGGCTCGACCAGGCTGGAAGTGCCGATGGAGAGGAACAGGTCGCAAGTTGCGGCAGCCTGCCATGCTGCTTGCAGTGCATCAGCGGGCAGCGATTCGCCGAACCATACGACATCCGGACGGAGCAAACTGCCGCAACGCGGGCAGAGCGGCGGGACTCTGCTGGAATCCTCCCAGGTTTTGATGAGATGATTTTGCTCGAAACATTTTGTGCGCTGGATGTTCCCGTGCAGCTCGATTACCGGGAAGCGCTGCCCGCTGCCGGCGCGTTGGTGAAGACCATCCACGTTTTGGGTGATCAAGGTGAACACTGGGCAATCGCGTTCCATCTCGGCCAGGGCATAATGGCCAGGATTGGGTGTGGCTGTTGCTACCAACTCACGCCGCCAGGCGTACCATTCCCAGACCAGGCGCGGATCGCGGCGAAAGGCTTGCGGCGTGGCCAGTTCTTCCGGGCGGTATCGTGCCCACAGGCCGGTCTGGGCATCCCGGAAGGTGGGCACGCCGCTCTCTGCCGAGACGCCTGCGCCGGTTAGCACCGCGATGTGTTGCGCATTGCGCAGGATGTTAACCAGTTCTGTTGGGATCGCAGGCTGTAGCATTGGTGAATTGCGCATTGTGGGGTGTGTCTTACCCCTGAGGTGCATTGCGCACTTTGTGCCAGTAGCGGTAGATGCCGTCTGCTGACATGCCGGAGGGGTTGGCAGCCTCGAAGGGTGTGAACAGGCCGGCATCCAACCCGGTGGCGAGCGAGCGTTGCTGTGTCCAGGCGATGAATTGTTCTCGAAGCGACTCGACGGTTGGATTTGAAGGCATTACCTGAGTGATCCAGGCCTCTGCTTCGTCCAGGGCCTGCTCGATTGCGCTCAGATGCCAGCCTGCATCTGAAAAGATGCCAAAGTGTGTGGGGACGATGCGTGAAAACTTGCCCTGTGAGAAGGCGTTTTGAAGCTTGCGGGCGCTGTCGCGCCACAGCTCCAGGTTCAGCTCAGGCGGCACCATGGGCAGGCGCAGGTGGCGCGCGTTACCGATGCGTATGCCGCCGATGTCGCCGGTGAAGCAGATATTCTGGTAGATGTAGGCGCAGTGGTGGTAAGCATGCCCTGGGGTATCCAGGACGGTAAAGCGTAGTCCTTCGATTTCGACCTCTTCGTTATCCGCGTGTGTTACCAGCCGATCCTCGGGAACCGCCAGGAATTCACCCCACAGGGCTTGCATCTGGTCGCCGTAAATGCGCGCTGCGCTGGATAACAGCTTCTCCGGGTTGAGCAGATGGGGGGCGCCCACGGGGTGGACGTGGATGCGGGCGCCCTGGCGGGCCAGCCAACCTGCCGCGCCTCCATGATCCAGGTGAATGTGGGTGAGCAGCACATCGGTAATTTCCGAGACGCTCAAACCGAGCGCCTGTAAGCTGCTTTGCAGGGCAGGAACGGTGGAGCCGGCTCCGCACTCGACCAGCACCGCGCCATGTGCGTGAGGAAGCAGGTAGGTGGCAATAGCACCGGGGATGCCCTGGAAATTCAAGTCCAGCGTTTGCGGCAGCGAAGCCGTTCTGGAACGGATTGTCTGGTGAGCGGACATATTCAGATGGCCTTTCTCGATATCGGATTCGTCGATCTAATTGTAACCTGCAATTGGAGATACGTCTCGAGAAACTTCTTCGCAAAGGGTTATTTTCAGCGGTTATTAACCTTACAAGATTGTGTGAGAGGACAAATGAAACTGTGAGAAAAAGACGCTGTATGTTAAAATGCAAATTATGGGTCAATCTAAAGTGCAATTTTTGACGGTGACCATGCGGCGCATCGGGGTAATTCTGGCTATCGGGTTGCTTTTAGGCAGCCTGGGGATCATTATATGGGGAATTTCTCTGTCAGTTTCTTACCCATTCGATGGGATACGCTTGCTATATTCCGATGGTACCGTATTGCTGCTTGACACAGCCGTGCCGGATATGGGTCTCAAAGTAGAAGACAAGATTATCGCGGTAAATGGTGAGCCATTTAACGTGTTATCACTCAATTACCTGGATAAAAAAGTCGGTGATACGATTCACCTGGAAGTGCTACGCAATGAGCAGGTTAAAAAGCTCCATTTGCTTTTGGTCGAGCCTACCCTGCTCGAACTGCTCATGCGGCTGGCGCCTATGTTGGTTTCCTTGGTCTGGTGGGGAGTGGCCTTGAGCCTGTTCGTCTTCAACCCGGCCCGTTCGCTAGATTGGCTGCGTTTTGCATTTTTTCTGGTCATTTCTTTGTTGCTCTCGGTCGGAGTTATCGCGATCTTTCAAGTAGACTGGGCAACGGATTTATTCGTGTTTCTACTTTGGATGTGCGGTCCATTGGGTGTGCATTTTCATCTGGACTTTCCGCAGCGTTTGAATTTCCGGAATCGGCGGGCGTTGCTCCTCGTATTGTATGGGCTGGCTGTGGCGGGTTATTCACCTTACTGGATCTGGGGATACCAGTCGGTCTGGTTGCAAGGCTGGTATTCCGTTCTGACTTTAGCTTCCCGCTTGTTTCTGACAGTCAATCTTCTCATTGCGACCGCTTTGCTGGTGTATGTTTATCGCCATACGGAACAAGTAGGTGCCAGGGCGAAGATACGCCTGCTGGTATTGGGCTTTGGGTTAAGCGTCATTCCCCTTCTCGCTTTAAGTATTTTACCGGATATGTTCTTGGGACAGCCAATTGTCGAATACCCGGTAACGTTTTTGCTGGTTGGGTTGCTGGGTATCATGTATGCATATACCATCTTTCGCCAGCACCTGCAAGAATTTGAGCGATATATCTACCGCTTCACCCTTTACCTGTTTGTGTTCTTGACCCTGGGCAGCCTGCTGCTGTTCTTTTTGAGCGCGGTTCACAGGTTGCGTCCGATCACTGGGGCGCAAGCGCCCTGGCTTGGCACGTTGTTTATCCTGGCGCTGATTGTTATCTTTCATCCTCTATTTGGATATCTGGAGCGGTTCGTCAACGCCATTTTTTATGGTAGTACCTATGATTATCGTATCGCAGCCGGGCAGTTGACCGAGAACCTGGTACATATCACCGACTTACCCACCCTGGCGGAAGAGATCAGCACCCGCCTGGTGAACGCTCTGCATGCCAGGACGGTTGGTGTTTTTCTAAGCGCTTATGAGAATAATACCCCGGTGGCGGCATTCGCCCCCAGCGAAGCTGGCAAGCCCCCGTCGCTCAAGGTTGAGCAGGTTCAGGTATGGGTGCCTGTAATGGGACATGATGGACCGGTGGGGCTGTTGGCGCTTGGTGAAAAACGACATGCCGAGTTATACAGCCCCGTCGATTTGGACCTGCTCCATTTGTTGGCCCGGCAGGTAGGCCCAATTGTTGAAAACTTGCGCCTGCTGGCCGAACTGCGTACTTATGCTGCCGGATTGGAACGGCGTGTCGAAGCTCGCACAGCAGAATTGCATGCCGAAAAGGAGCGCATCGAAGCCATTCTCAACAGCGTCGGTGATGGGGTGATTGCTATGGATTTAAACGGTAACATCCAGACGTTCAATCCGGCTTTCGAGCAACAGTCTGGTTATTCGCTGGCTGAGATCGCGGGGAAAAATTTTGCCCAGTTCTTGAACGGAAATGCGTATAATTTCGTTACCATCCAGGAGTTATTGGCGCGGGGTCTTTCCTGGCACGGGGAGTTGGTTAATACCAACAAGGATGGCCAGCAGTATGATGCCCAGCTCACCATAGCTCCGGTGCGTGATGATCGAGGGCAGGTCGTCGGCTACGTGGGCAGCCAGCGCGATGTTACTCGCCAGAAAGAGGTGGGGCGGCTCAAGGATGCACTGATTCGAGGGATTTCCCATGATCTGCGTACTCCGTTGACAAATATCTTGCTATACCTGGATTTATTGGATAACGGCCCCGTTGAAAAACGGCAGCACTTGATCCAGGTGTTGAAGGGACAAAGCCACCTGTTGCGCAGCATGGTGGAAGAAATCTTGGATTTTGAGCGCCTCGCAGGAAAGGATTTCCAGAGGATCGAATTGTCCCCTCTCGATATCAATGCTTTGGTCGCCCAGGTCTTGCCATCTCAGCAGGCAGAAGCGCAAGCCAAAGGTCTGGAACTGGATTTTAAGGCAGGGCAGGATCTGCCACCTGTGTCGGGCAATGCAGGGATGCTCCTGAGGTTGGTTCACAATCTTGTGGCGAATGCCATCCGTTACACCGAACGTGGCGGTATTTGCCTGGCGACCTATTGCACTGGCGAGGCTCAGGACAAACGAATCTGTCTCGAAGTCAGTGATACGGGGGTCGGGATCGAACCGGCGGATATCCCCCATATTTTCGAGAGGTTCTTTCGGGGTAAGAACGTTCGCCAGGGTGGAGCTATCGGGGCTGGAATGGGACTGGCAGTTGTTAATGAAATTGTCAGGCTTCACCAGGGTTCAATCGATGTGAATAGCCAGGTTGGCCAGGGGACCCAATTCTGCGTTAAGTTCATTGAGTATCAAGGATAATTATGGCTGAAGAGATCATCTTGATTGTAGAAGACCATGATATTCTGCGCGAAGGCTTACAGCTTCTGCTGGAAACCGAAGGCTACCGTGTGATGACAGCGGTGCATGGACTGGATGCGCTCAAACAAATGGAATTGGATATACCCAACTTGATCCTTTCGGATATCTCGATGCCCGAGATGGATGGCTATGCATTTTACGATGCAGTGCGTTCTCGCATAGAATGGTCGATGATCCCCTTTATTTTCCTGACTGCGTTGGGAGAACGTGATGCAGTGATGGCAAGCAAACGTATGGGGGCAGAGGATTACCTGGTCAAGCCCGTTGACCGGCAGGAGCTGGTTACTACCATCCGTTCCCGGTTGGAGCGCAACCAGCAATTGATGCTGGTACAACTCCAGCGAGCCTATGAATCTACTTTGATCATGTTGGCCAACGTGATTGAACTGCGGGATAAATATACCCGCGGGCACATCGAACGGGTGATGAATTATGCCATTGCCATCGCCGAAAGACTCGGTTGGACCGATGGTCAGTTGCGTTCTTTGCGTTTTGGGGCGATCTTGCACGATATTGGCAAGATCTATATCCGGGAGAGTATTCTGCGCAAGCCAGGACCTTTAACGCCGGAGGAATGGGTGGAAATGAAGCAGCACGCAGCGATTGGCGCAGATTTGCTCAAGAGCATCGATTATCTTTCGGGCGCTATTCCGATTATTCGCCATCATCACGAGCGATGGGACGGGCGGGGATACCCCGATGGATTGGCGGGTGAAGAGATCCCGCAAGGGGCGCGCATCGTAGCCGTGGCGGATAGCTTCGATGCAATGACTACGATGCGGGTTTATCAGGACGCCGTGGCGCAAGAGAAAGCAATTAGCGAGATCAAAGCTGGAATTGGGGTGCGCTATGATCCGCAGGTGGTAGAAGCTTTCTTATCGCTTGGTGAGCGGTTTTAAGGGCAACCCGCTGCCGGTTCTACTCGACCCATTGGGTCATCTCGTCGAGCATCTTTTTCTCCTCGGGATTTAGCCGCAGTCCGGCTGCGCCCAGGTTGTCCTGGAGTTGTTCGATGTTGCGTGGCCCGATGATCGGGCTGGTGATGATGGGGTTGGAAAGCAGCCAGGCCAGAGCAACTTGAGAAACCGACGCATTGCCTTTTTCACGGCCTATTCGATCCATCTGATCGAGTAGATCCCAGTTCCGGTCATTGAAATAGCGTTGGGCGCGGCGTAGCCTGGCGCTCTCTGCCGCCTGGTCGCGGCGATATTTGCCGCTCAGAAATCCGCCGGCCAGAGGGCTGTAAGGGATAACGCCCAGCCCATAGGCGCGGCATACGTCCATCGCCTGGCGCTCGAATTCGGCGCGATGGACCAGGTTGTAATGGGGCTGCAGGCAGTCATAGCGCGCCAGATGATTCAGCCGGGAAACCCAGATGGCTTCGGTCAGGCGCCAGTCAGGGTAATTCGAGCAACCGATGTAGCGCACTTTTCCCTGGCGCACCAGGTCGTCCAGCGCGGAAAGGGTTTCCTCGATAGGAGTATTTTCATCGAACCAATGGGCCTGGTACAGGTCGATGTAATCGGTCTTCAAACGGCGCAACGAAGCTTCCACTGCATGAAAGATATGGCCGCGCGACAGCCCTTCGTCGTTCGGCCCATCCCCCATCCGGCCGCGGACTTTGGTAGCGATCACCAGGCTGTGGCGTGGAGTTGCCGAACGTTCCATCCATTGGCCGATGATTGTTTCGGCAATCCCTCCTGGGTTGCCTTCAACCCAATTCGAATAAACATCTGCGGTATCGATGAAGTTGATCCCGGCTGCATAGGCGGCATCCAGAATCTGGTAAGCAAGCGCTTCGTTGGCGGTCCAGCCAAATTGCATGCTTCCCAGGCATAGTTCGGAGACTTTCAGGCCGGTACGGCCCAGGTTGCGATATTGCATGGTTCAATATCCTCGGGGTGGTGATATTTTTGTGCTTGTATGCAGGATACAGGCAGTGTGTAGCGCTGCCTGTATCCTGCATACAAGAAAAGCTCGTCTATCAGGGCGCCGGATGGGCCAGGATGACGGTGTAGTAGCCACCGTACTGACTGCCGCTCAGGTAAATGTAACCGATACCAATCTCGGTTGCAGTAGCCGATAGCAGCGTATCGCGATGGATCTGGCTGCCCAGCCACCAGTCCAGGGCCCCTTGCGGATCGCCGCCAAAGGCCGGGTCGCCGACGTAAATATTTTCGCGGGAGGAAGCCGGGTTGGAATAACCCTGTGCGCCAACGCGCTGGTACCAGGTGGAGCCGTCTGACCCTGGATGATCGACGAAGCGATTGCAAGCCATGTCTAGGCTGTGTGCCAGCGCGGCGGCGGATAATTGGTCCTGTAAGGTTACCGGGTTCAGGCCATTGGACGTGCGTGCCTGGTTGATCAAGTTCAACAGCTCGCTGACATAGGCGTCGTTTGGTTGGTACGCGCAGGCGCCCTGGGAAGGGGTAGAGACTGCTCCGCCAGCACTGGCCGTGGAGGCCGCCCCGGATGGGACAAAGGCAACGCTGATTTGGACCCAGAGCGGTCCGCTGGGAAAGCCAACGCCAAAAGTTTTACCGCTTGGGTTGCGGAACGACCAATAGCCAGTATAGGTGCCGCCCCGGTTTGGAGCAGTCAGGTCAACCGAGACATCGGCAATTTCACCCGGCGCAACGTCAGGCAAAGGATTGGAGAAATTTCCGCTCATAATGTCGCCGCCCGAGTGAATCACAGCATACTTCGCGTCCCAGGGGCAGGAACCGGTGTTTCTGATCCGCCAGGCTTTGGCAAAGGTTTCGCCCTGGCGAAACAAGGTGCCATCGGGCACCGAGGCGTCACCGATAAATGCGGCCTGGTCCACGCAATCTGCGGTAGGCTGAGCAGTCTCGGGTTGCGGGGTATTTGGGGGTAGCTGTGGCGTGGCAGTCTGTACCGCACCTGCAACGCCGGGTGTGGTTGCCTCTGGCGTCGGGGTTGCCTCCCCCGGACCGGCCCGGGGGGGCTCAACAGGCGGTGCAGTCGCCGTGTTCAGCGGACCCGTGGCGGCCGCGGGTGGCGGCGCATTGGGAGTATTCGTGGCAGTAAAGGTGGGAACGATGGCGGTACTCACGGGTTCGGGGGTTTTTGCGCCCCCAGAGCAAGCGGAGAGGAGCAACAGGATTGCAATGACAAGAATATAAAATTTCATCGTATTCACCCGATTTGATTATAACTGATTTGGGTGAACATTGTGGACTAATTTATTCTCAACCCCCTCTCGTTTGTACGATAAATTTCGCAGAGGCCGCTTTCTCCCTATACTACAAAATCCTGCGCCCTGCGGCGTCGTATGCTTCGATCTGTGCAGATGCGGCCAGGCTGGCAGGATAATCCTCAGCGAACAACGTCCAGATCATCGAATCGTTGCGGCGCTCGGCGTTGAATGGCACGCGCTGCCGCAGGGTGGCCTCATGAGTAAAGCCCAACTTTCTGGGCACCGAAGCGCTGCGCACATTTTCAGGCACACAGTGGATTTCGACGCGCTGCACACCATCTATCTCGAAAGCTACCCGGGTCAATGCAGCGCTGAGTTCAGTAGCCAGCCCTTGATTGATGTAATCTTTGTGAATCCAATAGCCGATCTCTCGCGCATCCATACCCAGCCGGGTGTGTAACCCGCTGCCTCCTAACAACCTGCTTTCGTCGTGGTTGAAAATACCGTAAATGAAGTCCTGGCCCAGGTCGAACTTGCCGCGAAATTGTCGCAGCCGTTCGATCTTTGCTTGCAATTCCTCGGGTTCGTTGGCAGCCCAGGGCATCCACGGGCGCAGGTGATCCACGCTTTCATCGATGGCAGTTTTGAGCAGAATGGCATCTTCGGGGTTGTAGCAACGTACGACCAGGCGTTGTGTGATGACTCGATAGGCAGGGCCAGGGTAGCGAGGTGGCATAGATTTTCTCCGCGGATAGGTGAAATAAATTCAGCCGCAGCAGATCAACTCCTGCGGCTGAATGCAGGTTTTCAGCAATAACCGTTTGGGTTGTTGGACTGCCATCGCCAGGAATCGGCGCACATCTCTTCGATGCTGCGTTCGGCATACCAGCCCATCTCCTGGTTGGCTTTGCTGGCGTCTGCGTAGCTGATCGGCGCATCACCTGGACGCCGTCCAACGATCGTATAAGGGATGGGGCGCCCGCAAGCTTTCCCGAAGGCTTCGGCCACTTCCAATACACTATGGCCGCGAGAAGTGCCCAGGTTGTAAGT
This sequence comes from uncultured Anaerolinea sp., assembly GCA_964595435.1. Classification (GTDB taxonomy): domain Bacteria; phylum Chloroflexota; class Anaerolineae; order Anaerolineales; family UBA4823; genus RBG-16-57-11. The sequence continues at coordinate 150,048 of CAZQQJ010000003.1, forward strand.
GACTGCGCCTGGATTGGTTTCTAGTTTTTCGAGCGCCTTCAGGTGCCCGATGGCCAGATCGACGACGTGGATGTAGTCTCGGATACATGTGCCATCCGGGGTGGGATAATCGCCTCCGAAGACGCGCAATTCCGGATGGCGGCCGACGGCTACCTGGGCGATGAAGGGCATCAGGTTTGTAGGGATGCCCTGGGGATCCTCTCCAATGCGCCCGCTGGGATGGGCGCCAACCGGGTTGAAGTAGCGCAGCAGGACGACATTCCAGGTAGGGTCGCTGAACTGCAGGTCCTTGAGGATGATTTCAGCCTGCCACTTGGTACGCCCGTAGGGGTTGATCGGCCCGCAAGGATAATCTTCGCGCAGCGGAACCGGGTTTTGATCGCCGTAGACAGTGGCTGAAGAGCTGAAGACGATGTTCTTGACGCCGTAGCGGGCCATCATTTCGCACAGGTTCAACGTGCCGGTGATGTTGTTTTGATAATACTTCAGCGGGAAGCTGACCGATTCGCCGGGAGCTTTCAGGCCGGCGAAATGGATCACGGCGTGATAGTGGTCGCTTTGAAAAACGCCTTCTAATGCCTGCCCGTCAAGCAGGTCTACCTTGTGAAAGGTTAGCGGGCGACCGGCGAGTTCCTGGACGCGGCGCAGGGCTTCTTCTTTGGAATTGGAAAGATTATCGACGACGGTAACGTGATGGCCTGCCTGGAGCAGCTCCAGGCAAGTGTGACTGCCAATGTATCCGGCGCCTCCAGTGACGAGGATGTTCATGCTTTGTATCCAATCATGCGTAGGAAACCCTTCCGCCATACGACATCTTCTTCTTGTTCAATGCCGCGCGGCGGGAAGCCATCGATCACGCCGAGAATGCCACGCCCCTGCTCGGTCTCAGCAATCAGAACTTCTACCGGATTGGCAGTTGCACAGAAAATCCGGCAAACTTCTGGAACCATCTTGATGGTGTTCAAGACGTTGATGGGGTAATAACCTTCTCCTAAAAAGACGATGAAGCTGTGCCCTGCGCCGATGGCCAGGGCGTTTTGTTCGGCGAGCTGGATCATTTCTGCATCGGTGCCAGATGTACGCACCAGGCATTTCCCGGACGCCTCGCAAAAGGCCAGGCCGAATTTGATGCCCGGCACGGCTGTGATCAATGCTTCGTGAAGGTCTTCTACAGTCTTGATGAAGTGAGACTGGCCGAGGATGAAGTTGATTTCGAGTGGTTTTTCGATAGCGACGGATAACAGGTCCATTGCGTCCTCCTTAGGTGATAAGTTGTGTACAAATTGCGCAGTAAACCCCTCGCCCGTGTAGACACACAGAACAATAGATTATTTCTTGTGCTGAAGGTCCGTGTTTGAGCGAAGGTCATTTTGTGTGACCTAAACCTGACAGGTCTTAGCGATGACACCAGATCATTGTGCACCGATAAAGACCTGTCAGGTTTTCGTGCAACTTTTGCGTGGTTCAACCGGACAGGCCATAAAGCCTGTCCGGTTGGCAGACAACTTAGCGAGTGTAGTCCAGTGGGTTGACTTTCACGCCGTTGATCGACAGTTCAAAGTGCAGGTGTGGTCCACTGGAATTGCCGGTATTGCCCAAGGCGCCGATCATGCCGCCCTGATAAACGCTTTGCCCACAACGTACGCCGACAGCGCTCAAGTGCGCATAGGCGGATTGCCAGCCATTGCCGTGGTCGATGGCGATCAGATAGCCATAGCCATAGTCGGACCAGCCGGCATACACCACTACGCCGCTGTCGGTGGCATAGATGGGGTTGCCTTCTTGCCCACCGATGTCGATGGCGGGGTGAACGCCTGAGTCATAGGTGTAACCCGAAATACCGTGGTCCGTAGTAGGCCAGACGAAGGTTCCGGAGCCGACCGCTCCTTCGGAGATGCTGCCGCAGGCGCCCTCGCCGTAGTAGCGTGCGACGGCAGGGTTGCTGCGGGTGATGGCCGGCGGGCCCCAGTCCTTGATCGGGCGCTTGCCGCCGGGGATGATCAGCCAGGTGCCGGCCTGGATGCCCGTTCCACTCTGGTCGACCTGGGTCAGGTCAAAAGCGTTACCCGGGTAATTGATAACGGTCTGGGGGTCAACGTTGTAATACGAAGCGATCCCTCCCAGCGTGTCACCATCTTTCCACTCATAGTAGGCTCCATCGATCGGCAAGATGTTCAGAACTTGCTTGGGTTTGAGAAAATGGGGGTTATCGTTCAGGGCGGTCTGGTTGCCAAAGAGCAGCGATTCGGGCTTGAGGCCGAAGTTGGACGCAATGCTGAACAATGTGTCGCCGGCTTGAACGGTGTAGGTAATCACTTCCACGCGCGCGCGCGATGGAATAATGGTTTTCAAGTTGGTCTTGCGGAGGATGCCGCTATTCGAAACGAGTGGCGTGGGTAGAGTTTCCAGCGCGGCGGATGGCGCTTCCTGCACTGCGGCCGGCGCCTCTTGTGCCGGGATCTGCACAGGCGCGCCGCCGACCCCGGCTTCAACAAGTGAGATGGGCTCGCCAAAGAAACGCTGCCAGGCCAAAAAGGCCAGTAAGGCGACCACGCCCACCATAATCATATTCAGTCCAATCTGTTGGATCAGCGCGCCCTTCTGGCGCGGTGAAGAGGTCGATTTTCCAATTTTTCCTTTGTTGTTCGTAGTCTTATCACTCATCCACTTTACCTGTTGTCAAAGAGACATTCTAATTTGAGAGGCGTTATATACCAGGCACACCAAATTCCCATTATACTTCAGATTATAGGCGGATTTACATGAAGAGGTGATGAACAGGATATAATTGAACCGGACATTATGTCTGTGAGGATGGAGCGGTTTGTATCTCTTTGGGAGTAGGACGCGAATGATCGCTGCAGAACAATTGCCCATGGCGATCTTTCTGCGCGGCCTCTTGAGGCGGCTGGCGGTATGCCTGGTTTTGAGTTTGCTTTCTTGCTCGACGCTTTCGCTGGGATTGGGTGAGCAAGATGTGGTGCTGGTGCCGACACCCAGCGCTACGCCGCGAGTGCCGTTCACGCGTACCCCCACGACCGCCTCGACGGCGACGTTTACGCCAGGGCCGACGGACACGGCCACGCCGCCACCGTCGGCCACCCCTGGATTGCTGGCGCTGGCCGGCACTCCACTGCCGGCGGCTTTGCTCCCAATCACGCTGGAGACGGCGGGACAGGTATCGGGCCTGGCAGAATGGTATGAACCCGCCGTGGCTGACCTCGCCTGGACTCCGGACGGGCACAACCTGGTGGTCGCTACAGTGGATTTGATCCACTTCTATGATGTTAGCAGCCGGCAGGTGTTGCGGGCCATCTATCCCAATTTGAAGGGGATTGTAAAAATCGCTTTTAGTCCTTCGGGAACCTGGTTGGTGGCTGGCAGCCGCCGCGGTTCTGAGACGGAAGGTTATATCAGCGGCCTGGAATTGTGGTTGGGGCCGAACTGGCAGCCAAAGGGTGTGCTCTATGGTACCGAGCGCCCCTTGAGCAGCATGGCTTTTTCGCCCGACGAGCAGTACCTGGCGGTGGCATATTGTGGGCCTCCCTGGCAGCAGAGCAGCATCGATTTCTGGAGCCCGCTTACCTGGATAATTCTGGATCAGATGGATACCGGAGCGGCGCTGAATGTGGCCGTATCGCCAGATGGCGCGTTATTGGCAGTCTCACCGGATCGCTATACTCTCCGCATCTACGATCGAACAGAAAAAAATCTGCTGTATAAACTGCCCACCTCGTTTACCGGGGCAGTCAACACCCTGGCTTTCTCGCCGGACGGTTTTACTTTGGCATCCGGCCATTACGATGGCATGGTGCGCCTGTGGGACATGCGGGATGGATCCTTGCTCCTGGAGTTTCCCAGCGGGGCGGTGGTGCAAAGCCTGGTTTTCAGCCCGGACGGGCGGATGGTGGCTACCGGGGCGAGTTACCAGGATAGCCTGGTGCGATTGTGGTCGGCAGGATCGGGCACGCTGTTGCGTGCTCTGGAAGGACATACCGGTGGTGTCACCAGCCTGGTCTTTTCGCCGGATGGCCAATACCTGACTTCTGCGTCTTACGATGGCACAATCCGTCTATGGGGGATGCGCCCTTGAAGGGTAGTGTCATAACAGGTTTCGAATGAACAGGTCCCGTTTTGGCGAATTGGCCGCCGGTCGAAGGCCCGCTCGTTGGAGAGGGTGGCTTCGCTGGGGTGTGGCTGTTGGTCTGCTTCTGGTGATGTGTACCGGCTGGACGGCTGCGCACACTGCCGCCGGGCCGGGTACGCTTGCGGCGGAAACGCCCCGCTTGGCCTCGATGTCCCCCGAGTTGTCACCGGTAACCCCATTACCGCCGGTAACTGCTTTACCGGTTATTACGGCGGATAACGCAGCGCGGTTGAGCCAGGTGACCGAAATTCGCTATGATCCCTGGAGCCTGGTTATGTCTGTAGCATGGTCTCCCAATGGGAGGCTGGTCGCGGTTTCGGCAGGAAATGTCGTTGATTTGTATCGGGTTGAAGATTGGGAAAAGCTCGGTTCATTTGCGCTTGGGGCGCTAACCCATAGCCTGGCTTTCAGCCCGGATGGCGCCTGGTTGGCGGCAGGCAGCCGGGATGGTTACTTGCGGGTGTGGCGCACGGAGGAATTTGCCAGCGGAGAGCAGCGCGATCCTTCCCTGGCTGTTTTAGCCCACAAGAAGGGCGTAAATAGTTTGGCCTTTAGCCCATCCTTTGGCATCGAGAATCAATTGCTGGCTTCGGGTGGGAACGATGCAGTGGCTCGTTTTTGGGATTTGAGCACGGGGAAAGTGGTGGGTCTGATGATTGGCGGGACCTTTGCCGTGCCTGCGATCGCTTTCCTGCCGGCGGGCGATAATCTTGCCGTAGTCAACGGCGATCGTATCCGTCTACGGCAGGTTGGCTCGGAACGTATCGTCGGAACATTTGTGGCAGAAGCGACGCTGTACAGCCTGGCAATCAGCCCGGATGGGCATACGTTGGCGGTGGGGGGCAGCGATAACCTGGTACGGTTATGGGATCCTCAGAATGCTTTTCGCACCGGCCAGGAGAAGTACCCTGAACCGCGGCAACTCTCCGCCCATATTGGGCGGGCGGGCACGTATCATGCATTGGTCTGGCGAGTGATTTTCAGCCCGGATGGGCATTTGTTGGCCTCGGCGGGTGGAGATAAAACCATCCGGTTGTGGGATGTCGCTGCCGGTGATCTGGTTGCTACTCTAAGTGGGCCATCGGGTGGGGTGACTTGCCTGGCTTTCCATCCAGACGGGCGGGCTTTGGTTTCCGGCGGTCTGGATGGCGTGCTGCGCGTATGGGCGGTATATCCCTGAATTTGCCTCATTGGCTTCTTCTGTGTGTTCCCCCGGTGTAAGAAAGGTATGCATCCCTGTGCGATTCATTGCCCGGGTTCGGCGATCGCGGTTAACTGGATGTGGAATTGCTCGGCGCCGTATGTGGCTGTAGCGTCCACTTCTGGTGAACTGCTGCTTTCACTGCCGGTTCCCGACGAGCCGCTGCCTGACCCACCGCCGCTACCGCCGCCACCGCCGCCACCAACGCAGGAGATTGTAGCCAGCGCAAGAATTAGAATGATCAGAAGGATACGAGCGGTCAACTTCTTGTTCATAATGACCAGAATTTATCTCCTAATTTATCGAGAGGCTGCATTTGGTTTGCGGGCGCTTCAATCAAGCAGTTCTCTCCAGGTGCCAGTGAAATCAGGTTATGAAGGCCTAAGGTGCAAGTTCTGTGCCGTTGGTCGGTTTTTTAATAAATTGGTACTTTTAGATGTGTTTCCTGGATGTGCGTGCGCAGAGAGTAATCCGTTCGATGCGAGGTAAATCGCCGCCTGGGCGGTTTGAGATGATCCAAACAGTAGACGCTGGTCGTATTGCAGTCGAATACAGTCGGTTATAATTGCATCGATGCTGCTCTGGGTTCAGCGGGGTGGCTGATTTCTTGGGAGCAGGCAGGATCTTGTGCAAGATAAGTATTCAGTTTCAGAGCTGCGCAGACATTTGTTGAACGAGATTTTTGTAGCACTGGGCTTTAGCATCGATAGCTGGCCGCGGAGAATATTATGGCCTGTCTTCTGGCCGCCGGCGAATCTGTTTGCCCGCCTGGTCGCGGGCGTCGACCAGGATGTCGAACAGTTTGGTGCTGTGGATGCAGCCCGGCGCTTGCTGGGGCATTTTGTTAAGAAAGTGCAGGTCTTTGGTAGAGAACGTGTTCCTCAACAAGGCCCGCTGATCATTGCGTCGAACCACCCGGGTGCGTATGACTTGATCGCGTTGGCGGCGCAGTTGCCCCGCTCGGATTTCAAAATAATGGCCAGTAAAATATCGTTGTTGCGAGCTTTACCAAACCTGGATGCGTTGATGATCTACACAGGTCTTGAAACGCCGGGACGGATGGCGGCTTTGCGCTCGATGATCCGCCAGTTACAAAGCGGCGGAGCAGTATTTATATTTCCCAGTGGTGTGGTTGACCCTGACCCGGACGTTTTGCCGGGCGCAGCGCAGAGTCTGGATGAGTGGTCGCCCAGCCTGGAAATTGCTTTGAGGCGTGTGCCTGAAGCGCGAGCAATGCCCAGCATCGTGAGCGGCGTTTTATCGCCATCCGGCATGAACTCGCCGGTGCTGCGGTTGCAGCGCGAGGAATGGCGGCAACGCAAGCTGGCCGAGTTTTTGCAGGTGATGCAGCAAATGTTGTTCAAACGGGATTATGGGTTGGTCCCTCGCCTGACTTTTGGCCAGCCATTGAACGCCGCCGAATTGCTCTCTGCCTATCCAGGGCGAGATTTGACAGCCGCGATTGTAGCGCATGCGGGGCAGGTGCTGGAACAACATATGGCCTGGGCGCCTCAGCCAGTTTCCATGCCTTCAGGAGAATGAATGCGAAAGCTTTATAAATACATTTTGTGCCTGCTGCTCCTGGCAGGCTGTAATTTTCCGGGTGTGAAGCCAACGGTCCGGCTTTCTTCGGTCACCCCGGATGGCAGGACACCCGTCCCTGCGGGTGCGGATACTGTGGTTCCAAGGCCGGTGCATGCCTCAGATACTCCGATCCCGCTGCTGATCAAGGCTTCGAATACGCCAGCGCAGACAATGAGAGAAGCTACCCTGGCTGTCGATGCCACGCGCCAGGGGACAGAGCAGTTTATATCGGAAACAGTTACTCCAACAGAAGCGCAACCGCCACAGGTGCAGACGCCAGTGACAACGACGCAGACGGCTTATCCGGTGCAGGGCGCGGTGCTGCTGCAGGATGGAATGTGCTGTGTGGGGGGCGTGGTTGGTTCTCAGACGCAGGTGCGCGTGGCTTTCAGCGCGCAAAGCCCATTGGGTCCGGTGGCTGCGATGCGCTTTCGAACGGCTGGCCTGTGTCTGGCAGAAGCCGATATGGCGCAGGCCGAGTGGCAGCCTTTCACACCGGCGATGACGCTGCCGTTGCAAATTTCTGCGATCAACTGGGTTGGCTATTGGATCAGCGTCCAGTACCGGGATAGCCAGGGTAACCTGTCGCCTGTTTATTGTGATGACATCTCCGTTGAAGGGATGCCGGCGCCGCCGGAACATACGCCATGATGATACGTTACACAACGATTGTTGCTGTCCTGGTTATCGTTTGGGTGGCAAGTACGCTGGCTTACCGGGCGTTGGCCATTGGTCTATTCCTGGTACGTTGACTGGCGGTTTTATGCTTTCCTCCGAATGGTTCTTTGCTGGATTAGGCCTCGCCACGGGGTTCGGGTTGCTCCTGGTCACCGTCAATCGCATCTTGAGTTATCTGCATGGGAGACCGGTCAAAGCGTTGGTTGCGGTGACTGGCTTTGTCCTGTTCCCGCTCGGTTTTTGTTGGCTGGCTTATGCGGGTGGACGGGCGGGCCAGGTTACGGTAGCCGTTGTCGCCCTTGGGCTGGCAGTGGGCGAGTTGCGCCGGGTTGCATTGCGCCGCGAATACCATGCTTCGCTACCTGTCGAGCAGACCGGGCCGGAATTGAGCCTGTCGCGCCCGATCACAACCACAGATTTGCGCCTGGCGCGGTATGTTATACCGGTAGGGCGGCGTGAGGGCGTCACCAGGCGCCGTTTGCGTATCGCACACATCAGCGATTTGCACGTCAACAGCCACCTCCCGGTGGCTTATTACCAGGAAGCAATGGATCGAGCCAACCAGACCGGAGCTGATCTGGTTTTTATTACGGGTGATTTCGTCAATAACCTGGAGGAGGCCCACTACCTGCCTGGCCTGCTGGCTGGTCTGCAGAGCCGCTGGGGTGTCTTTGCTGTGCTAGGAAATCATGATTTCTGGGCCGGCGCATCCCAGGTGCGCCGGCTGGTGCGCAGCGCGGGTGTGCAGGTGTTGGGCAATGGCTGGCAGCGTATCCATGTGGATGGCGTGGGCAACGTGTTGTTGATAGGCTGCGAAGAGCCGTGGAGCCAGGATCGCTGGCAGGCGCCGGCTGTCCAGCGAGGTGACCTGGTACTGGCCCTCTCGCATACGGCGGATCACGTTTATCGGTTGAATAAATTGGGCACAGTTGCGGTATTTAGCGGCCATTACCACGCCGGGCAATTTTGCTTGCCTTTCCTGGGGCCGCTGTTTGTACCGTCTCGCTACGGCAGGCGTTTTTGTCACGGTCACTTTATCGTGGGTGGAACACACCTGTTCGTCTCAGCAGGAGCCGGCTCGGCAGAACCTGCTTTACGCCTGTATTGCCCTCCGGATATTTTCATCGTCGATCTGGTTTTCGAGTGATGGCAGAGTCACCGGCTCACTCTTGAACGTCGGTTGCCTGGGAGACGAAATTTTCCAGGGTTGAGGGCAGAACTGGGGATTGGTCCAGTGCCAGCCAGGCCAGGAACTCAGCATTCCCCTTTGGCCCGAGCAGAGGAGAACGGATCAGGCCAAGAACGGCATAGTTCTGCAATTGGGCAAAATTGAGCACCTCGCGCAGCACCTGGCGGTGGATTTCTGGGTCACGCACCACCCCATCGCCGCGGGCCACCTGGCTGCGCCCGGCTTCAAACTGCGGTTTGATCAGCGCGATCACTTGCCCGGTGGCATTCAACCAACCTCTAACGACCGGCAATAGAATTTTCAGGGAAATGAACGAAGCGTCAATGGTGGCAATGGCGATGGTTTCGGGCAGGCGTTCGATATAACGAGCGTTGGTTTCTTCCATGACCACCACCCGTGGGTCCTGGCGCAGCTTCCAGTGCAGGATGCCTTTACCGACATCGATGGCATACACGCGAGCGGCTTCGTGCTGTAGCAGGCAGTCGGTGAAACCACCAGTGGATGCGCCTACATCGGCGCACACCTGCCCGCCTGTCTTTACGGGGAAGGCCAGCAGCGCCGCAGCCAGTTTTTCGCCGCCGCGCGACACGAAGGGCGGCCCCTGGTCGACATGCAATTGCACGTCAGGCGTAACATTCGTAGCAGATTTGAGCACGACCTGTCCATCGACGCGCACTTGCCCGGCCATCACCAGGCGCTGTGCTTGCGCCCGGCTTTCCGCCAGGCCGCGCTCGACCAATAAATTATCCAGGCGTATCTTCGGCATATCTCAATTTTAGCATAACTGCAACTTCTCAATGACCTGGTGCGCAGGTGGGTGGCGCGTGTCCGTTTCATTCTGGATGCCTCATTTCCCATAAATTTATGACAGAAACTAACGCGGGAACAAAATATGTGCTATCATACGGCCATGTTGCTGCACAAAACTTTGCAAACCTTTATTGCGCTTGTCCAGGCCATGCGCCCGAAGCAATGGGCGAAAAATGGGGTAATTTTTGCCGCGCTGGTTTTCGACCGCCAGCTTGGGCTGAACAATATGCCTGCCATGCTGCGCACGTTGGCAGGGTTTGTCATCTTTTGCATGCTTTCGGGCGTCGTGTATATCATCAATGATATCGCCGACGTGCAAGCGGATCGGCAGCACCCAAAGAAGCGCCACCGTCCCATTGCCTCGGGGCGGTTGTCGATCCCAGCAGCGGTAGTTTCCGCAGCAATTATTATGGTGGTCATCTTGCCCCTGTCTTACTGGCTTGCCCCGGCGTTTGCCGCCGTCGCTTTGGCTTACTTTTTGCTCAACCTGGCCTATTCGAAGTGGATCAAGCATATCGCTATTCTGGATGTATTCTCGATCGCCATGTTTTTTGTGTTGCGCGTGGCAGCAGGAGTCACGTTGATCCATGTAGCGCGCTTTTCGCCGTGGTTGTATGTGGTGACCACCTTGGGTTCGCTGTATATTGGCTTCGGCAAGCGCCGGGCCGAGTTGACTCTGTTGGCCGAAGGCGCCAACAGCCATCGTAAGGTGTTGAGCGGTTATTCGTTGCCCATGCTGGACCAGTTTATCACCATCGTTTCGGCGACGACGATCATGGCTTATAGCCTGTACACCTTCTCTGCGCCAAACTTGCCGCAGAACCACGTCATGATGCTCACCATACCGTTCGTGCTGTATGGTATCTTTCGCTATCTTTATTTGATCCAGCAAGGCAGTGGCGGCGCCCCGGAAGATATCATCTTCAGCGACCGGCCGTTGCAGGCTACGGTCCTGCTGTGGGGGATATCTGTCTTGATGATATTTTACATTTTTTAGGGATGGGTGATCAGGAGTAAGGAATGCCAGCGATTACTGCCATTGCTCCAGGGAAAATCATTTTATTCGGTGAGCATGCAGTCGTTTATGGCCGCCCGGCGCTGGCCGTTCCGGTCAGCCAGGTGCAGGCGCGCGCGGTGATTGCTCCAGCACCGAACAACCCTCCTGGTACAGTTTTGCTTGATGCGCCGGACGTGGGGCTGAGAGCCTATCTGGATGAGTTGCCTGATAAGCATCCGTTGAAGAAGGCCGTCGATCTGGTGAGCGCGGAGTTAGGCGTGGAGCGCCTGCCGGCCTGCATCATTCGAGTCTCCTCGACCATTCCAATTGCGGCAGGGATGGGTTCGGGAGCGGCGATTTCCGTGGCCTTGATCCGCGGCATGGCGGCCTTCCTGGGTCATCCATTGGTTGACCAGCGTATTGCTGAACTGGCTTATGAGGTGGAAAAGTTGCATCATGGTACGCCGTCGGGGATCGACAATACGGTCATCGCCTTTCGTATGCCGGTATTTTTTGTGCGCGGTCAGCCCGTGCAAAAACTGGCTTTGCCTGAGCCATTCGTCATCGTGATCGGGGATACGGGTATCGCAAGCCCTACAGCGGTCGCGGTGGGGGATGTGCGCCTCGCCTGGCAGGTCGAGCCAGACCGGTATGAAGCGTTGTTCGATGCTGTGGAGCGCATTTCCCTGGCCGCTCGCCGGGCGATCGAGGGCGGCCGCCCGCAAGATTTAGGCCCATTGATGGACGAAAACCACGCCTGCCTGTACCAGATGGGCGTCTCGTGCCCAGAACTGGACCGCCTGGTGGAAGTTGCCCGGTCTGCTGGCGCGTCGGGCGCCAAGCTTTCAGGCGGCGGGCGCGGAGGAAACATGATCGCTCTGGTAGACGCAGATCGAGCGGCGGCGGTGGCCAGCGCGCTGCGCTCCAGCGGCGCGGTGCGTACGCTGGTTACAACGGTGCGACCGGTCTGGGGATATTGAGGCGTCCATGCCCGATTCGTTTTTCACGGATGAACCGCAGGCTAAAATCGAAAACCTTACTTTCCTTAAACTGGGCGGTTCCTTAATCACCGATAAGACACGCCCGCATACGCCGCGCCCTGAGGTGATTGCCCGGCTGGCAGAAGAGGTCGCGGCAGCTTGCCGGCGTGCCCCGGCGTTGCGCCTGGTATTGGGGCATGGCTCTGGCTCTTTCGGGCATGTACCGGCGCGGCGGTATGCCACTCGCCAGGGGGTACATAGCCGCGAAGGCTGGCTGGGTTTTGTCGAGGTATGGCGCGAAGCGGCGGCGCTGGACCGGCTGGTCGTAGATGCCCTGGCTGAGGCCGGTCTGCCGGCGATCCCTTTTCAGCCATCGGCTAGCGTCACAGCCCACGATGGGAAAGTGCTGGCCTGGGACGTAACTCCTTTGCACCGGGCGTTGGAAGCCGGGTTACTGCCGGTGGTGTATGGCGATGTCATCTTCGACCTGGAGCGCGGCGGCACCATCCTGTCCACCGAAGATCTGTTCGATTTCCTGGCGAGGCAGCTTCGACCTCAACGTGTGTTGCTGGCAGGGCTTGAGCAAGGGGTGTGGGCGGATTTTCCACAATGCACGCGCCTGGTGAGCGAAATCACGCCGGAAAACTGGCAACAGGTTGCTCCGTTTCTGGGCGGATCGGCAGCCACGGATGTCACCGGCGGTATGTTCAGTAAAGTGCAGCAGAGCCTGGCCCTGGCGCGTACCATTCCCGGGCTGGAGGCTCGCATATTCTCTGGGGTTATGCCAGGTATGGTTGAACGGGCGCTCAACGGCGAGCCAGTGGGGACGGTCATCTCCGCGTGATTCTGATATTGTTCATATACTCCTCCTACTAAATTCTTACACAAATTGTTTATTATTTGGAGCGTACAGGGATGAGCAACCCTGGACGAGAAAACCAGATACTTTCGATAAATTTCAACCATTGTATATCTTTGAGGAGGTAGTACGATGAACACAATTGTCCGTTGGGACCCTTACCGTGAGATGATGAGTTTGCGCAGCATGGTGGATCGCATGTTCGAGAACACCCTGGCCTCCACCAACTGGCAGCCGGCTGCCTGGGATGTGGCGCTGGATGTGGCTGAGACCGATGACGAGTTCCTGGTCAAGGCCTCGTTGCCCGGCATCAACCCTGAAGACCTGGAAATCACCTACAATGCCAATGTCCTGAGCATCAAGGGCGAGGTCCGGGAAGAGAAAGAGACCGAGCAGACCCAGTACCATTTGCGTGAACGCCGCTATGGCAGCTTCTGCCGCAGCATTTCCCTGCCATCTACTGTCAAGGCTGACGCGATCGAAGCCAATTATGAGGCGGGCGTGCTGACCCTGCACCTGCCCAAAGCTGAGGAAGCCAAGCCGAAGCGCATTCTTGTGCAGGGCGCCGCTGCCCCCAAGGTGATCGAGGGCAAAGTAGCAGATATCAAGGGTAAGAACTAAATCTGTAACCCGCACATGTAAAAACCAGGCGTCTTATCACCGTCTGGTTTTTACATTAACATACCTTGTTTGTGAGCTGGTGTGCGGACAAGACTAAATGGTTTCCACGGTGTGCCCGGCGTTTTTCATCAACCAGACATAGCCATCCTCCAGGCCGGGTTGGGCAGTCTGTGCCGCAGGGTAGCCGTTGATCGTTTCACCGACCAGGCGGTATTGCGTCCCTTCGGCCAGGTGCAGCATCGAGACGACGGTCAGGCCGTGGTCGGGCTTTTCGAGAGCCGGTGTCGTCAGCAGCCAGACATGACCTTCGGCGGCCTGGGTCAGTTCGGCCGGGCTGCCGCGGAAGATGACCTGCCCCTGCGAGAGCACAGCCAAGTCCCGGCAGGTCTGGCCGATGTCCTCCACGATATGGGTGGAAAGCAAGACCGTGCGATCGGCAGCCAGGTTTACCAGCAAATTCCGAAAACGGATGCGCTCTTCGGGGTCGAGGCCGGCAGTCGGCTCGTCCACGATCAATAGCCTGGGGTTATTGACCAGCGCCTGGGCAATACCCACGCGGCGTTTCATGCCGCCGGAAAAGCTTTTGATCTTACGTCCGGCTTGCTGGCTCAACCCGACCATATCGATAACTTCCTGGACGCGGACCCGGCGCGCCACCGGGTCATCCATGCCTTTCAGGATGGCCATATAGTCGACGAATTGGAGCGCGCTCAGTTCGGGATACATGCCGAGTTCTTGGGGCAGGTAGCCAAGCATGGCCTTGACGGCCTGCTTGCCGTTTTCCGTCGAAAGGTCGTTTCCACCGACGTGAACCGAGCCGGCGGTGGGGTTGACGATCCCGGCCAGGATGCGCATCAAGGTAGTTTTGCCCGCTCCGTTGGGGCCCAGCAAGCCAAACATGCCGGGGCCAATTTCTAGGTTGATGCCATTCAGGGCGTGGACCGCGCGCCCGCGGGGGTTGTAGGTTTTGGCAAGGGAAGTGATTGAAATCATGAGGGTTATCCTTATGTAGTCGAGTAGTCTGGTAGTTTCGTAGTCTTGTAGCGCATCCTGTCGGCAATTTTGCGTGGCCGGTGCATTGCACGTGTTCTTTGTGCATTGCACCTGAAAGACTTTTTGTATTTCCGCGGTGCAGGCGGGATAGGGTATCGCCTGCACTACACGAGGAAAATTTCGATCAAATATAGCGCTCCTGGCGGCGCAACAGCGCCCAGGCGACAAACAAGAAAACGATGCTCAAGGTGAAGAGGGTGATCTGGTTGGCGATCAGGTCCGGGTGGTCAGGCATCAGGGCGCCCATAAAGACCAGCACGTATTTGCCATTGTTGCGCGCCAGCCAGCCGCGCGCCAGCAGTTCGAGCAGCCAGGTAATGCCGGTCAGAAAGGCGCCTGTCATGGTCTGGGCGGCCAGCAGGGATCCCAGGCAGCCGAGCGCCATTAAGGACAGGGTTGGGATCAGCCAGGCCAGTTGCACGGCCCAGGCGCTGCCCAGCGAGGATAGATCGGCCCCTAAAACCAGCACGAAAGCTTGAAACGTGAAAGCACAGATGGCTTGAACCGTAAAGATCAGCCCCAACCGTTCGATCAACAAACGCTCGGAGCGGGCGGGAGCGGCAAAGCGCAGCTCGAGGGCCGGGTCGTCCAGGATGGCGTAAGCCGCCATGATCCCACCGACCAGCGGTATCACTGCGCCGAGGTAGGCGCGGGCCATATCCAGCAGGTGATCCGGTTCCAGGCGGAACAGGCAAATGATGGCAAACAAGGCCCAGAATGCGGCCGGCAGGTAAAGCTGGTCGATCCGGTAGGTGGAAAAGGTGTATTGTAGCGAGAAGCGTTTCATCGGTATTCTTTGTTCAGGTGATGTGTAATCTGTAATCTGCAGATGAATGGCCCGGTGCTTTGAGGCCAGGCGCTCTGTTTCGGTGAAGGGAGTATTGCATGCCATGTGCAACGCGCTCGTTGCTCAAGCAGCTTTCGATTGCCAGGCGAAGTAGCCGTCAAGGGTGAATAAGGCGCTGGCCGTGCACAGGGCCAACACCAGGATGTTCAGGCCAGCCTGGGTAGAGGTATAGGGCGGCTGGCCGGTAGGGTTGAAAGGCATTCCCTGGAAGAAGCCCTGTAGGACGTAAATGCCGCTAGCGTTCAGCAGGGTATCGCTGATGGTGGGGACGATTTTGTCGTTGAGGAAGTTGCCCCAGAACCAGTAACCGGTGAACAAAATCTGATAAACCCGCAGCGGCATGATCAGCGGGCAGGCCAGCGAAAAGGCGATAACGAACACGAAGGATGGCGCCACGATGGCCAGAAAGGTGACCATTTCTGCCAGCAGGAAAACTGGGGAGGCCTGTTTGACCAGGATGGTGACCAGGCCATGCAGCAAGACGCAGGCCAGGGCTGCCAGCAGGGTCGAAAGCAGCACACCCAGGTATTTCCCGAGGATGTATTTCCAGCGTTTGAGCGGAGTGCTGGTCTGCAGTTCACGCAGGTTCAGGCGAACGTCTCGCTGCATGCGGTCGGCGGCCAGAATGCCCGCCACCAGCGGCAGGATCATATTGTGAACGTAAACCATCTCGGCGGCTTCCAGTAAAACAGGGCGCCCCCTCAGCAGGTCGGTCAGGCCCTCGCCGTCGGTGGAGTTCAGGCTGAAAATGAAGAACAGAGCGATCATCGTGTAGGCGATCCACAGGCCACGGCGGCGGTTGGACATATTGAATTCATAGCGAATGAGGTCAAATAGTCGAGACATGGGGTTTTTCCAAAATTAGAGTTATGCCCGTCGTGCTTGCCAGGCAAGATACTGGTTCAGAGTAAAGAGTGCAATCGCGGCGCACAGGCTCAACACCAGGATGTTCAGCCAGGCTTCTGGTGGGGTGTGAGGCGCTTCTTTGGTGCGGCTGATCGCGCCGTTGAAGAAGCCTTGCAGGGCGTATCTACCACTGGCGTTCAGCAGGGTGCCGCTGATGGTGGGAAAGACTTCGTGGTTGAGGAAGTTGCCCCAGAACCAGTAACCGGTGAACAAAATCTGGTAGACCCGCAAGGGCATGACCAAAGGGCAGGCCAGTGAGAAGGCCACCACAAAGGCAAACGAAGGCACGGCAATGGCCAGGAAAGCGACCAGAATACCGCCAATGATGGCCGGCGAGGTCTGTCCGGATGCGGCGCCGTAGACGCCCAGGGCAACGACCCAAATCAACATCGGGAGCAAGGTTGAGAACAAGACCCCGAAATATTTCCCCAAAATATAGACGGAACGTTTGAGGGGCGCGCTGGTTTGCAGCTCACGCAAGCCCAGGCGAACGTCGCGCTGCATACGGTCAGCGGCCAGGATGCCGGCGACGAGCGGCATGAGCATGTTGAA
This sequence comes from uncultured Anaerolinea sp., assembly GCA_964595435.1. Lineage (GTDB taxonomy): Bacteria > Chloroflexota > Anaerolineae > Anaerolineales > UBA4823 > RBG-16-57-11. The sequence continues at coordinate 166,472 of CAZQQJ010000003.1, forward strand.
CAGATATACGGTTTCGCCGGCTTCTTGCCAGGGCGGGTTGCTGGTAAAGATATCCGTCGGCCCGGCATGGTTTTGGGAAAACATAGCCACGCCGAAGAAACCGAAGATGATCGCGTATGCAATCCACAGGCCGGAACGGCGCAGGGACATGCTGAATTCGTGACAGAATATACCGAGAAATTGTGACATTGCGTCTTCTCCGTGTCGAGTGAGGAGTAATGGGTCGCTGAAAAATCAGGGATGGACGCCGGGTTTACCCGTTAAGATACCCACTCTTGTGCAGGCGCGATGGCTCAAGCGATATTTTGAGTGAGAGTGTCTTCTGAATAGCGGGTTGAGAGCAGGGCCAGGCCGATGACCGCCAGCGCCAGGGGCAGCAGCAGGGCGGGGGTCTGCCAGAACTGGCGGTATCCGTTCAGGAAAGTGTCCCAGGCTTGTACGACAGGCCAGCTTTGCGGCAACTGCGGCGGACGTATATATTGCAAGATCCATAAGCCATAGGACAACGTGATGGCATTGTTGGTGCCGATCCACAACGAGAGCAGCAGAGCCAGAGCCGACAGAAAGGTCAGCGGACCTAACCAGGCCAGGATGAGCGTTCCCAGCAGCTTTGGCGAGAGGATAGGCAGCAAGGCCAGGCTGGCGGCCAGGGCCAACAACAGGTTGTAGCCAGAAACCAGCGTCAGGCGAGCCAGCAGGATCTTCCAGGGGGAGAGCGGGATGGCCAGGGTCAGCTCGCAGGCCGGGTCGTTTTGCGGACCATAGATGGCAGCCAGGCTGGCGGCAGCCGCCAACGGAGCCAGAAAAGTAAGAATGCTGGACTGCTTGGCGATCAGGGCTATGACCACGCCCAAGGCCATGACGGCAGCCAATGCTGGCCACATTTCATACTTGACCAGGTAAGCCTGGGAGCGTAGCAGGTTGAAGGCGCGCAAGAAATTTTTCCTGAGAGGAGAAGGCGCATGGATGCAGGCCAGGGCGCGTTCGGGCAAATCCAGCGGAGCGGATAAATGCGCGTTTGAAGCATGGATGCCGGTGGCCAGATCGCGCCAAAAATCAAGCTCGGCCTGACAGATCGAGCAGCCCGGCAGATGACTTTCCAACGCCATTTTCTCTTCCAGGCTCAACTCACCCGCCACATATAGCGGAATCTCTTCGATGTAGTGATCGTTCATCGGGCTTCCTCCGTGCGGCTCAACACGCCGCGTAACTGCTGGCGAGCATAATTCAGGCGGCTCTTGACCGTGCCAACCGGGCAGCCGCAGACTTCAGCGGTCTCGTTCAGGCTCAGGCCCTGGTAGAAGACCAGTTCGAGCACCGCCCGGTGTTCAGTGGACAGGCTGCGCAGTCCGCGCTGCAACCACGCCGCCCGCTCGTTCTCTTGTACTTGCTCTTCTGGCAAGGGGTCGCCAGATATCAGGGTGGTTTCCATTTCGTCCGAAATAGGAGTCGACTGGCGGCGCAGGGCCTTCGTAGCGGTGTGGTGGACAATGCCCAGCATCCAGGCAATGAGTCGACCTTCTCCCCGGTAGTTTTTGGCGGTGCGCCAGACGACCACCAACGCCTCCTGCAAGACGTCCTCTGCCAGGGCAGGTTCACCCGTCAGGCGCAGGGCATAGGCGTACAGGCGCTGGCCGTAAGCAGCGTAGAGTTCGCACAGGGCAGAATCATCTTCCGCTACGAGGCGCTGCACCAGTTCATTTTCATGGTCGGGTTCGGCCATTGCGGTGAGCCAGGCTTTCTTTGTAGGGATAGCGTAGTATAGCATGTTTGGGTACTACCTTTGTTGGTATCTGGTAGTATGTACCCGGACACCCCCCATCGGTTCGAAATTGATCTGGTTATTGCCTGCAGGGTTGTCTAAAAAGTTAGCTTTGGGGAGTGGCGACCCCCACAAACGAGGGTCGCCACTCCCCAACTTCAGGCAGCGCAACGCATCCAGGCGCCCCTACAGTGGACAAGACTGCTAGATTCCCTGTTGGGAGCGCCATTGAAGAATTTGGGCAGTATGTTCCGCCTCGTGCCCAAAGCTGTCTGATTCCACCCACTCCCACAATGGATAGCCTTTGAGCCAGGGGAAACGCTGCGGGTCGTTCAGGTCTTTGTCCGAGAAGGCGCTCACCCGGCGGGTGGTCTGTTTGCGCACCGCGGCGAAATCGCTCAACACGTTGGCCAGTGGGCGCGTTTTGCCTCGTTCGTGCCAGGCGGCATTGGTGCTATCCACCGACTCTTGAGTAAAGTGAACGGTGGTTGGGGCGGTACCCTGGGATGTTTGCCAGAGCAGCCTGACCAGTTCCGCTTCCCACATGCTGAGATGGTGCAGGATATCCTTGACCGACCAGTCGGCCATCACGCCTGGTTCGAGCATCTGTTCTTCGCCCAGCCCCTCGATGGCATCCAGTAATTGCTCGCGCTCATCTTCCAGCGCGTCTAAAATTTCATCGAGTGTCATCTTGCATCCTTTCTTGAGTGGTAATCCGTCATTGGGTAATTGGTAATCAGGCAGCCGGATACCCAGCGATCGGGGGATCGGTTTGCGCGTTAACTGGCAAATTACCCGGCAATGGCGGCCAGGAACTCCTGGACAGCCTGGTTGAATGCGCCGGGGTTCTCCAGGTTGGGCAGGTGGCCGGCGTCCGGGATGACGACCAGGCGCGAACCGCGGATGCCGGCGTGCATGGCCTGCGCTTCGTGTAGCGGAACGATCTGGTCATTGGCGCCGGGCAGCAGCAGCGTAGGCAGATCGATCTTCTCCATGAGAGCGGTGGAGTCGGGGCGCTCTTTCAGCGCGGCCAGGTCGCCGAGCACACCTTCCAGCGAGGTACGGCGCATGATCGCCCGCGCCTGTTCGACCAGGTCGGGCCGGGTTTGCAGCGTACGCGGAGCAAGCAGGCGCGGCAGCATGCCCTCTACCAGGGCGTCTACGCCTTTTTCGCGCACCATGACGGCGGTCTGGTCGCGGCCGGTGCGCCCTTCGGGCGAATCGGCCGCGGCGCGTGTGGCGGTGAGCACCAGCCCGGCCAGGCGATGGGCATATTGGCGGTAAAAGGCAAAGGCCGCGTAGCCGCCCATCGATAGCCCGCACAGCACGATCTTCTCGGTAACCCCCAGCGCGTCCAATAAGGCGTTGAGGTCACTGGCGAACAGACTCATCGCATAAGGGCCGGGAACAGCCTGTGAATCGCCGTGCCCGCGCAGGTCTGGCGCAATGACGCGGGCGATGCCGGATAAACCTTCTACCTGCGGCTGCCACATCTGGCGGTTGAGCGGGAATCCGTGCACGAAGACCAACGGGATCCCTTGCCCGGCGTCGCTGTAAGATATTTGGATATCACCGATTAAAATATTCATTCTTAAGAGCTTTTGGGTTGGATCTTGGCGGCCAGTTCCTTGGCCAGCAGCACAAAGTCGGAAGGCATCAGGATAATGGTGGTCGAGTTCTGCTCGGCGCCTACCTCGGAGATCATCTGCATGCGGCGCAGCTCCAGGGCCGCCGGGCTTTGCGCGATCTGGGCCGCACCCTGGGCGAGCTTTACCGAGGCTTCCAATTCTGCTTCCGACTTGATGATGCGGGCGCGTTTTTCACGCATTGCCTCTGCCTCGCGGGCCATGGCCCGCTGCATACTTTCGGGAATTTCGACGTCTTTCATTTCGACCATTTCAACCTGGATGCCCCAGGACGCGGTGGCGGCATCCACAATTTTTTGCAGGGTCGTGTTGATGCTATCTCGCTCTTTGAGCACTTCGTCGAGCACGTGCTGGCCGATGATGTTGCGCAGGCTGGTCAACGCCACCTGGTGTACCGCGGAGCGATAATCTGCCACGGCAATGATCGCTTTGGACGGCTCGACGATGCGATACCACAGCACGGCGTCCACCTTGACGGTGACGCTGTCCTTCGTGATCGTTTCCTGGCGCTCCACCGCCACGGTTATGGTGCGGATATCGATCGTGCGCTGCCATTCGAAAAAGGGGATAATCCAGTACAGGCCCGGTCCTCGAATGCCGGCGTAACGCCCGAGGCGAAATACCACGCCGCGTTCATACTCCTGGGCAATTCTCAGCCCGGCGATGATAAAGAAAAATAGGGCGACAATCAGGATGCCCACTGCGCATGTCAAAAAGGTTGCAAGGCTGTCCATTTCATTTTTCCCTTGTGTGACTTAAAGTCGTTTTGTGTGGCCCAGACCCTAAAGGTCTCAGAGACCTTTAGGGTCTACGATCATTATGGTTTCTCCAAAGATCTAAGGAGCCCACCACCGCGCCTCCTACGATCAACGTCATGGCAACAACCGATACCCAACTCAATGAGCGCCCGCCGAACACGACCAGGTTGAGCGTGGAGAGCAGCGGCGTGAGATAGGCCAGCGACCCGATGATGCGCGGGTCGCCGCGCTTGAGCGAAGCGTCCCACAAAAAGAAAGCTGTTCCCATGGGGCCGGCGCCGAGCAAACACAGCGCCAGCCAGTCGCGAGGGCTAAGCGCGCTGAGTGGAAATGGATTGCCGCCCAATAGTTGGGCGCCTAACGAGAGCAGGCCGGATGCCAGGCAGAAACCGCCGACTGCCGCAGTTGGGAAAGTTGGCAGGCGTTTGGTCATCAACGAATAACTGGCCCAGGTCAACCCTGCGCCGGCTGCCAGCAGGTAACCGGGCAGGTTGGCAACGTCCAGGCGCAGGCGCCCGCCGCTCAAGATCAGGGCCGTGCCGGCTAGCCCCATCAACGCCCCGGCCCAATGATATGCATGCAGGCGATAACCGGGCAGGAAGAGCGGTGAGAGGGCCACGATGAGCAACGGCCATAAATAATTGAGCAAATTGGCTTCTACCGCGGGAGCGTGTTGTATGGCCGAGAAATAAAGGAAGTGGTAACCAAAGATGCCCCCGACGCCGACGGCGAAGGTGAACCAGGGAACGCGCCAGGCGCGCCAGCGTACGGCGCTGACCAGCCCGCTGATACACAGCGCCAGGCCAACGGAGAGCAGGGGCGGTACGTGGGTCAGGCTGGCGCTGAGCACAGCCAGGGTACTCCACACGATGATGGCAGCAATGGCGAGTAAAGTGGCAGGCATAAGGTTTACGATGTCCAGGGTTACCCAACCGCTTACCGGATGGGCTATTCAGGGAAGATGCGCCAACCGCGCTGCACGGCCAGGGCGCGCAGCGCCTCGTCCGCATAGACGGCCACGGGGTGACCGACCATTTCCAGCAGAGGCAGGTCGGAGATCGAATCGGCATACGCGAAGCTGTCGGACAGTTCGATTTCCAGGCTTTGCGAGGCCAGGTAGTTTTGCACTGCGAGGGCTTTATTGGCGTCGATAGCGACCGGTGGCAGCGTGCCGCCAGTATAGCGCCCATCGCGCGTGGCAAAGCGTGTTCCAATGGCATGTTGCGCGCCGACCTCGCTGGCAATGCGTTCTACCAATGGCTGCGGCGCTGCGGAGACCAGTACGACCAGGTCACCGTCCTGCCGGTGTTGGTCCAGCAGGGCGCGGCTATCGGCGCGCCAGTAATGGCCGAGAAACTGCGTGATGCTCCAGTCCCATATTTCCTGGGCCTGCTGCGGGGTGTAGCCGCGCACGTACCAGGCCAGGTGGGCCGCCCAGGGGCTGCGGAAGGCGCTTTCCGAAATCAGCTTCATACGGCGCAGGAAATACAGTGGGTAGTGTGTGCCCAGGAAGGCCAGGCGCGTGGCCCTGCGCAGGCCGCGCTGCTGGAAGTACCTCAGCATCCCTTTCCAGGTGCGTTCGCTGGTCAGTGTGCCGTCAATGTCGAAGAATGCCGCTCTCATCGCCTTAGATTTCCATCGTGCCAATCAGCGGAATGGTCTATTGTTTCTCTAAGCCGATGGCTTCGGCAAACAGGCGGATGGCGGCCAGGTGCTTGGCAGGGGTATCGAAGCCGTGCCCCATGGTGTTGAAAGACAGGTGCGTGGCGCCGGCTGCTTCCCATTCCTGGATGAAAGCCTCCCACACGCTGGCGTCGCCGTCGCCGTAAGGCAGGCGAGGTTCGAGGCCAAACCTGGCCGGATCGCGCCCGGTTTTTTCCAGTTCGCGGGCGATCTCATCCAGGGCGGGCCGGGCGTCGGCCACGCGGCGGAAGTTCGGCATCCAGCCATCGCCGAGACGGGCGGCGCGCAACATAACCGCCTCCGCAGAACCACCGAACCACAGCGGAATGGGACGTTGCACAGGCAATGGATTCAGCCCGGCGTCGAGCAGGGTGTGCCAGCGACCGTTGAATGTCACCAGTGGCTGCGTCCACAGCAGGCGCAGCACTTCTACCTGCTCTTCGATGCGCCGGCCGCGGTTGTGGAAATCCTCGTTTAGTGCGGCATATTCGACGGTGTTCCAGCCCAGGCCAATACCGGTGCGCAGCCGCCCTCCGCTCAATACATCTAAGGTGGCAGCCTGCTTGGCGAACAGAGCCGTCTGGCGCTGCGGCAAGATAATGATTCCGGTGGCAAATTCGATTTTTTGGGTGAGCGCGGCCATGAAGCTGAACAATACCAGCGGCTCCTGGAAGGGGTCCAGGAAAGTATAGGGCCCGTTCCAACCGCCTGGGCGCTGCGGGTTGGCGCCCAGGACGTGGTCGTAGGCCAGGATGTGGGTAAAGCCAAGCTCTTCCGCCGTCTGGGCGTAATCGCGGATGGCGACCGGGTCGCTGGGAAATTCGATTTGAGGGAAGACAAGACCAATGCGCATGGATAACCTCCAAATTGCATTGTAACACGTTGCAGGCAGGCTGGAATAGTGTTGGGTTTGGAGAGCGGTGACCCTTACGAGTGAGGGTCACCGCTCTCCAAGAATCCTTTCCATGCAGAGGGCTATCTTAAAAGACGCTTTTGGAACAGCTCCTTTGCATCCTGAGACGATTACAACGCGTACAACTCGCTATACTTCCCCTTCAGATAAGCGATGTAAGGCGCAATGCCGATCGGGCCGCCGGTGACGCGTTCGACCAGTTCGGGGGCGGTGAACTTGCTGCCGTGCTGGTAGATGTTTTCGATCAGCCAGTTGTGTAAAGTGTCGAACTGGCCCTGGCGGATCTGGGCGGGGATCTCAGGATGTGCTTGCAGCGCGGCCGCGTAAAATTGTGCGCCGAGAACGTTGCCCAGGGTGTAGCCCTGGAAGGCGCCGCCGATGATGCCACCATACCAGTGCACGTCTTGCAGCACGCCGTCTTTGTCGTCTGGCGGGGCGATGCCGAAATCGGTTTTGAAACGCTCGCGCCAGGCCTCGGGCAGGTCCTTGACGGCCAGTTTGCCTTCCAGCAGGGCCGTCTCGAAGTCGAAGCGCAGCATAACGTGCAGGTTGTAAGTCACTTCGTCGGCGTCGGTGCGGATCAGCGAGCGTTCGACTTTATTGATCGCCCGGTAAAAGTCTTCCATTGGCACGTCGCCAAGCTGGGCGGGGAAGGCAGCTTGCAGGCGAGGGTAGAAGAACTCGCAGAAGCCGCGGCTGCGCCCGACCACGTTTTCCCACAGGCGAGACTGGCTTTCATGCACGCCGGCCGACGTCCCGTTGCCTGTTGGGGTGGAGTCCAACTCGGGGCGCACCCCCTGCTCGTACATGGCGTGGCCGCTTTCGTGAATGCTGCTGAACAGGCACTCGCCCAGGAAATTCTCCTGGATGCGGGTGGTGATGCGCACATCGCCCACCGCGAAGCTGGTCTCGAAGGGATGGTGGGTCAGGTCCATGCGCCCGCGCTGGAAGTCGTAGCCCAGGAGAGCGATGATTTCTTTGCAAATGGCAATTTGCTGCTCCGCGGGATAATGTTTGCGCAAGCAAGAATCATCGGCCGGCTTCTGAGATATGATCGCCTGGACGATGGGCACCAGTTCCTGGCGAAGCTCGGCGAACAGGGCGCTGAGGGTGGAGGCTTTCATGCCGTAATCGGCCTCATCCACCAGCGGGTCGATGATGTGCTCGTAGCCGGGGAAGAAGTTGGCGTACTGGCGGCTCAGATCGAGCGTTTTTTCCAGCAGGGGCTGCACGCGGGCAAAATCGTTCGCCGGGCGGGCTTCGGTCCATACCTGGTAGGTCTGCGCCATGTGGTTGAACAGCTCGCCAATGAAAGCTGGCGGCACGCGCGTGGCCCGCTCGTAATTGCGCCTTGTCACGCGTACCAGGCTGGCCTCGTCTGAGTCGTAAGGCAGGCTGTCGGCGTAATTTTGCAGCTCATCGAGCAGACGGCCAATGGCAGGATCGACAAATTTTTCTTGCGCCAGGCGTCCCAGGGTGGCCATGTGACGGCCGCGCGCCTCGGCGCCGCCCGGCGGCATGTAGGTGGCTTGATCCCATTCCAACACGGATGCAGCTTTGCGCAGGTCATCGATCTCCACCAGGCGGTTTTTCAGTTCGAGCAGTTTGTCTTGCATGTGGCTTTTCCTCTCTCGTCAAGTCGTGGGGTAGGCAGTCAGGCGCCCGGCGATTGGGCGCCGCGGGGATGTTTTTTCATCAAAACCTGATTATATCGGATAAACAACCCGTTGCGGAGACGCGCCCGGCATGGCCTGGAAAAATCAGCCTGGGGGAGTAAAGTTTGTGTAGATTAGATGAATGAATATCGACGATCAACCATCCAACCATTAGAACCCCCGTCGCTGGCTCTCCCAGGGGGGCTCTTTTCCTTGCCTGAATTCTTCAACGCTCGGGCCGCCCAACTTTCTCAGGCGCCACAGGCCATAAAGATAGCTGGCGATCAAAAGGGCGATGGTGAAAGGCCATCCGAAAAGTATGTTGGCGGCGCCTAATGCGTTGATTACACCTTGCTGATAGAGAGCGATTTCCAGGGCAAGTTGCCCTGCAAAAGCCACGCCCCACGCGATGGTTACTTCATTGTAGGCCGGCAGCACCCGAGGGTGCCAGTACCAGTTTAAAGGCCAGCGCCGGACCAGGTGACTGGTCCAGGCCACGATCGGGCGATTCAGCGCCACGCTGACTACACATAGCACCACGGTAATCGTTCCAGAAATGAGACCGGGCAGGAAGAACCCCTTCTCAGAGCCGCTTAAGATGACGAAAACTGCTGCGAGCAGCACGCCGCCCAGCCCACCCAGTGAATATACCAGGCTCTGCTGTCGCAAAATCCGTATCAAGGCCATCAGGGCGGCAAAACCGCCCGATGCCCACAGTGCAGCTTGCCACCCGGCAGCAGGTGTGAGAACCAGGAAGATCAGCAAGGGGAAGAACGAATCCAGCAGGCGTGACCCGCGGCCGGATAGCACCGCTTTCAGTTCTTCTCGGAGTTCCTGTACTTTAGTCACTGGCGTGTTTACCCATCCAGAAGACCTTCCAATCCCCGCGGCTGCTGAGCAAGGCGTACAGGGCGTATAAGCTGCCTGTGAAAAAACCCAGCACCATCATCAGCACGACCCAAACCGCGGCGCGTATCGGGGATTTTTCTCGATAAACGATCCACGCTGAAAACAAAACGAAGCCAGTGTAAAGATCCACCATCGAGACCACTCCCCAGGGATTGTGGAGCAGCTCTGCGCCGTCCGCTGCAAAATCCCCGGCGGTAAAACTATAGACCAGCACGATGGTCATTGCCAGCAGACCAAGGATAGCCAACCATTTCGCTGCGGTCATTTCTGCTCACCTCTTTCACGCTTCTTTCTTGGAAACCAGGGGATGAATGCATTGGTCGTTTCGACATACTCGGCATAGCCTGGTTTGGCGTCTTTCAGACTTTTTTCCAGCATCGTCACCCCGGAGACAAACCTCAAAAAAATACTCATGATCAATGGGCTGATGAAAGACCACCAACCTGCGCCGGTCGCCAGCGCAAACAGATAGAACCCCCACCATTGGGCAGCGTCGCCGAAGTAATTGGGGTGGCGGGTGTAGCGCCATACACCGCTTCTCAGCAACTTGCCTTTGTTCGCCGGGTTGGCCTTGAAGCGGGATAACTGCCAATCCCCCATTGCTTCAAAATAAAAACCGACCAGCCACACCACGACACCCAGGTAATCCAGCCAGGTGAGCCGCGCGGGGCCGGGATAGAATTGGGCCGCCAGCAACGGCAGGCCGATGATCCACATCAATACTCCTTGCAAGAGGAAGACGCGGATAAAGCTCAAATACCACCACCTGGCGCCGTTCTGCTCGCGCCACGTGCGGTAACGGTAATCCTCCCCTTTGCCAATGTTCCGTCTTGCAATGTGGATCGATAAGCGCAGTCCCCAGATGGTAACCAGAATGACGAGAAGCAGTTTGCGAGTTGTAAATCCATCGGGTGTCAGAAAGTAGTACACCCAGCCGGAAATGACAAAACCGGTTCCCCAGAAGATATCCACGATGCTGGCGTCTTTGATGCGCAGGCTGACCAGCCATAACAGGGACATCAACCCCAGGATAACCAGCCCGGCAATCCCCAACATACTGATAATTGTCATTTTACGCCTCCTTTTCAGCTTCTTTCGCGGAGATCAGTGCATAGCCGATCGCGCCCGGCCCGATGTGGGCGCCGATGACCGGTGTAATATCCATCGAATACGTCTCTTTTTCGGGGAGGTGGGCGGCAAAGCGTCCCCGAAAAGCTTCGACCGCCCTGGGGGCATTGGTGTGTAGCAAAGCAAAGCGTTCGATAGGTAGACGTTCCTCTAATAACTGGATCAGGCGGTTTTCTGCCTTTCGAGAGGTGCGCGCCAGTTCGGAAGATGGTTTCCCCCGGCTCATTTTTAAGATTGGCCGGAGGCGCAACAGACTCCCCAATCCAGTCATGATGGAATTCATGCGCCCACTGCGACGCAAAAATTCCAGGGTATCTAGCCGGGCCGTGACGAAAGTGCGTGCTGCCATATCTTCCAATTCGGACAGGATTTCAGGCATCGACTTGCCTTCCAGCGCCCTGCGAGCGGCGGTTTCAACCTGAAAGCCTGTGCCCAGGCTGAGCTGGCGGGAGTCCAGGACGGTGACGGGCATCTCTCGATAATTTTCCGCCGCGCTCCTGGCAACATCGACTGTGGCGCTGAGGCTGTTGGAGATGTGAATCGAGAGGATCTCGTTGGCTCCTTCCTGGGCCAGCGCGTGATAGGCTCGGATAAATGCATCCACACCGGGCGTGCTCGTCGTAGGGTGGGTAGGGTAGCGTGGCAGGTTGGTGTAGAATTCTTTACGCGAGATATCCACGCCATCCAGGAAGCCGGCATCGCCGATATTGATGTAGAGCGGGATGACGGTGATCTGCAATTCCTGGATGACACCTTGCGGCAAATCGCAAGTAGAGTCGGTAACGATGCGGATGGTCATATGCGAACCCCTCAATCTTAATGCTTGGTGGCAATTATATATCATATTTACTGCATGGCTACACCGTTCGGTCGCGTCTCATGACAAAGACCCACCGGCGGCTTTTACCAATGTCAATTGGCTTCTTCTATTGCTAAAGCACGAGAAGCCAGGTTGCGAATCATCCCGCCAAAGATAATCCGGTGAAATGGGTACAATAGATACCAGTATGCCAGACCGGCTCCTTCTACCACCTCAACCTGTTCGAGCCAGGCGCGACCTTGCAGGCGATGGGTATCTCGCACCAATACACGTACTCGATACCCCGCCCCAATAAGCACAGGCACCAAACGGCCGCCGATATAACCCGTTACGCCAGTTACCAGAATGATCTTGTTTTCCATTCCTTGATCCTATAGAATTCACCAATATGTCATGTAAAGATAATGTACATATTTGATATATGTTATTATAACATATTGTATAGTATAATACAAGCTAATTTAGCCTGGTTTTTGTAATAGATCGGAGGAAAAATGAAGCTTTTGAAAAGAGCTCTGTTCGGCATTTTGGCGATAGCGGTGTTGTTCATACTCTTTCTCGCCGGGTCTATCGCCGTTGACGATGCCCTTGGCCGGGAACGTATCAACGCTGTAACCAACACGTCCATTCCTGGGATAAACGGGGGGCCGGATGTGGGTGCGTATGTTGCCAGGCCAGAGGGCAATGGCCCATTCCCTGTAATGATTATGATCCACGAATTCTTTGGCCTTAATGAGAGTATCCTGGGCAAAGCCAAGGGGCTGGCCGAAGAGGGCTATCTCGTCGTTGCTCCAGACACTTTTCGGGGTTCGACGACCGCGTGGATCCCGCGCGCCATTTACCAGGTGATTACCACGGAACCCGAGCAAATCAACCAGGATCTGGACGCAGTCTACGCCTGGATCGAAGCCCAGCCGGATGTAGCTTCAAATCGCACTGGCATTGTAGGATTCTGTTATGGAGGGCGCGCCTCCTTGACTTACAGCCTGCATAATAACCGTCTGGCTGCAACAGTGATTTTCTATGGTTCCCCGGAAACGGATGTGCAGGTGCTTCAATCACTGCCTGGCCCGGTGTTGGGCATCTTTGCAGGAGCGGATAACTCCATTCCGGTTGAGGAAGTCCGCGCCTTCGAGGCTGCGTTGGACCAGGCCGGGATCCCCAATGAGATCACGATCTATGAAGGCCAGCCGCACGCTTTTGTCATAGATATCGAGTCCATCCGTTCCGGCGGGGTACAGGGAGAAGCCTGGGCGCAAATGCTGGTATTCCTCGAAAAGAGTCTCAAGCAAGGCGGTAGCTCACAGAAACACGCTACACCCGTGGCTTATGCAGCGCCCTTCAATTGGGGGTATTATGCGATGTTGGCATATGAGCACGCTCTTGGGACAGCCAGCCACCAGCATTAGACCAACTTGCTGGGCCACCCGATAACGGTCTTCATGGAGTGGCCCAGCCGCCGAGCCAGTGCACTTTAATCCCCGCCGGGCTGTCTGGTCAGAGCGTCGCCGTTCAAAGTTTGCCGCGCCTGGCGCATCTGCTCTTGCACGGCCTGCGAGGCGGTGCCGCCTGTAGCGGAGCGCCGCGAAATGCTGTGGTATGGGTCGAAGACGGCGTAGAGTTGGTCATCGATTTCGACTGGCTCGAAGGATTGGGCCAGGGCGCGAAACTCATCCAGGCTGACCTGGTCCAGCGGTTTCGCCTGCTGGAGGGCGTATTGCACCGCCTTGCCGGCCAGGGCGTGCGCCTGACGGAAGGGCATGCCTCGGGCGACGAAGTAATCCGCCAGGTCGGTAGCCATCAACCCGGCGTCGATGGCGGCGCGCATGCGCGCCGGCTGGATTTTCAGGGTGCGCAACGCCCCGGCTAACACCGGCAGCAAAGCGGCCAGCGTGTCGAAAGCGGCGAACAGGGGGATTTTATCTTCCTGAAGGTCTTTGTCGTAGGTGGAGGGTAAGCCTTTCAACGTGGTCAGCAGCCCGGCCAGCGCGCCGGTCAACGCCCCGCTCTTGCCGCGCGCCAGCTCGAAGACATCCGGGTTCTTCTTCTGCGGCATCAGGCTCGATCCGGTGGCGTAAGCATCGGATAGCTCGAAAAAGGCGAACTCGGCGCTGCTGAACAGTACGACCGCTTCGGCCAGCTTGCTCAGGTGCACCCCCGCCAGCGCAGCGCAGAACAGGAATTCGGCGGCGAAATCGCGTTCCGAGACCGCGTCCAGGCTGTTGGGGGCCGGGCTGTCGAAGCCCAGCGCCCGGGTGAGCGCCTGGCGATCGACCGGGAATGGGGCGCCGGCCAGCGCTCCACAGCCCAGGGGTAGGACGGCGGTACGCCGGCGCAGTTCGGCCAGGCGCTGGCGGTCGCGCTGCAGGGGCCAGAAGTGCGAAAGCCACCAGTGGCTGAGCAGGATCGGCTGGGCGCGCTGCAGGTGGGTATAGCCGGGTATCAGTACGTTGAAATCGGCCTCGGCGCGTTCGAGCAGTGCGGCTTGCAACTCGCGGATGGCAGCGTCGATCAGCGGCAGGTGGTCGAGCAGCCACAGGCGCAGGTCGGTCGCCACCTGGTCGTTGCGGCTGCGCCCGGTGTGCAGCTTGCCGGCCACGGCGCCGGTCAGCTCGCCCAACCGGCGCTCCACTGCGGTGTGGATGTCTTCGTCGCTTTCCTGGAAGACGAAATTGCCGCCTTTGAATTCGTCCAGGATGGCATTCAGCCCGCGGCAGATTTGTGTGCATTCCGCCGGGGTGAGCACGCCGGCAGCCTGCAGCGCCTCGGCCCAGGCCAGGCTGCCGCGCACGTCTTGCTGCGCCAGGCGCTGGTCGAAGCGCAGCGAGGCGTTCAACTCCCAGGCGGCAGGGTCCATGTTGCCGGTGAACCGGCCTCCCCAAAGGGTCATCTTTGCTCCTCGCTGGCAGGATGGCAGGCTGCACCCGCCATCCTGCCCACACCATCTAATCGCGCTTGAAGCGTGTGTAGTCCGGCTTGGGCATATCCAGCCCGGAGACGGGCAGGCCGTTCAGGGCGCGCACTTTCAGCGGCAGGCTGAACAGGTGGATAAAGCCCTCGGCGTCGCTCTGGTCGTAGACGTTTTCCTGGCCGAAAGTGGCGAAATCCTCGCGGTACAGGCTGAACGGGCTTTGCCGCCCGACCGGGATGACGCTGCCTTTGTACAGCTTCAGGCGGGCCTCGCCGGTCACCGGCCCCTGCGTGCTGTCCACGAAGGCATCCAGCGCCTCGCGCAACGGGGTGAACCACTGGCCGTAATACACCAGTTCGGCGTATTTCAAGGCCACCTGGTCTTTGAAGTGCATGGTGTCGCGGTCGAGCACGATCGACTCCAGCTCGCGGTGGGCAGCCAGCAGGATCGTCCCGCCGGGGGTCTCGTAGACGCCGTGAGATTTCATGCCCACCAGGCGGCCCTCGACCATGTCGGCGCGCCCGATGCCGTGTTTCCCGCCGATCTCGTTCAGCGTGCCGACGATCGTCGCCGGCGACATCTTCTTGCCGTTGACCGCCACGGGCGTGCCTGAGTTAAAACTGATTTCGACGTATTCTGCCTCTTCAGGAGCCTTTTCCGGAGCGATCGAGATCTGGTACATCTCTTCTTCGGGCTCCAACATGGGGTCTTCCAGCGGGCCGCCTTCGTGGGAGAGGTGCATCAGGTTGCGGTCGCGGCTGTAAATGGATTTGAGCGAAGCCGTGATCGGCACGTTGTGCGCCTTCGCGTAGGCGATGGCATCCTCGCGGGAGCGGATTTCCCATTCGCGCCAGGGAGCGACCACCTTGAGGCGGGGGTCGAGGGCAGCGTAGGTCATCTCGAAGCGCACCTGGTCGTTGCCTTTGCCGGTGGCGCCGTGGGCCACGGCGTCTGCGCCCACCTGGTGGGCGACTTCCACCTGGTGCTTGGCGATCAGCGGTCGGGCCATGGAGGTGCCCAGCAGGTATTTGCGTTCGTAGACCGCCCCGGCGCGCAGCACCGGGAAGATATACTGTTCGGCAAATTCTTCGCGCATGTCGTGGATGATCAACTGGCTGGCGCCGCTGGCCAGGGCCTTGGCCTCCAACCCTTCGTTCTCCTCGGCCTGCCCGACGTCGGCGGTGAAGCACACCACTTCGCAGCCGTAGTTCTCGCGCAGCCAGGGCACGATGACCGAGGTGTCCAGGCCGCCGGAATAGGCCAGGACGACTTTCTTGATGCTTGTTTTGTCAACCATATTCGTCTCCTTGTTGAAAAGAAAGTAATCTGTTGCTGAGTAATCTGTGATCAGGGCTCCCAGGCGCCTGGGCGACCGGGGAAGGGTACTGCGATCTTTCATTGCCGGGTGAAGGATCGGTGAAAATAAAAGCCCTCCTGGGGAGGAGGGCTTTTTCAACTGAATAACGGCCTGCGTTGGCTGTGCGACGTCTCAGGAATGCATGAATGCCCGACCTTCCCAAAGGGATGGTTGGGGGCAACGACGGGAGCGGAGTTCAACGCAGGTTGCAAACATACCGGAAGGCAGTTTATCACCCAAGCGATGAATCGTCAAGTGCGATTTGAGGGGAAAAATTGGCTATCGCGGCCGGCGCCAGGGGCGCAGGCGCTGGATGCGCACGTGCTCGCTCATCTGGATGGCGCCCTGTACGCCCAGGCTGCGCTGCAATTCGTCCGCCTGCTGCCCGATGGCCGGCGGCAAAATGGCATCCGACCAGTTTTCGGTCAGGAAGACCTGCAACTCAGCGATGGAGGCGGCGTGGGTGACGAAGACAAACTTGCCCTGCCGCTCGTTGACGAACAGGTCGCGCTCCACCACCTGGTTCAAGGCGCTGTCGGCCTGGGCATACTCGATGAAGTCGTCGCTTTCCTGCAGGTAGCCGAGCGGGAAGCGCCCGGTGGGAGTCACCAGCTCGATCAGCGGCGGCATGCCGGTGGGATGGATATCGATCAGGCGGCCTTCGGTTGCCAGCAGGTCGTAGACAATCTTCAGGGCATGGACCATGCCCTCCGCCTGCATTCATCAGAGCGACCAGGAGAGCAGCGCCAGGTCGAAGCCGGCGGGGCGGGTCTGGTTGGGCGGCGGTATGGCGAAATCCTCCAGCCCGGTGGCGTGGAAGGCGATGTGGCCCTGCAGGCCGGCGTGCTCTCTGCCGGGGTGCAGCATGGCCCGCGCCCGGGCGATCTTGTGCACATCCGGGTCGATAGCCACCACGTGGGCGGCCAGGTGGGCATAGCGCCAGGCCAGCCGCCCGTCGCCGCAGCCGACCTCCAGCACGTGTTTGCCGCTCAATGCGCCGGTGAAGTCGAGCAAGGCGCGAATTTCGTTTTCTTCGGGGTCAAGCAGGATGGGCATTCGAGTATAATATCACAAATCGTGGGCGTGGGAAGATGCTTCGCCCGATTTTTGCCTGGCGGCGAGTGGTGGTATGGCGTATATCGGCTATCTGGATTTCGAGGTCAAGCTGACCGCCCCCGATGAAGGCGGGTTGTACGGCGTTCACGTGGTGCATTCGCCGGCCGGCGAGTGCAGCGGCAAGTTCAGCCTGCCGTTCAGCGCCGACAAGGTAGAATTGTTGACTCTGCGCCTGGCGCGCCTGCGCAGCGCTTCCCGCAAGGTGGATTCGCCCGAGGTGGCCGCGGCGCGCGAGCTGGGCAGCGGGTTGTTCAACGCCCTGTTTCAGGAAGGCGTGCGCGACTGCCTGCGCAAAAGCCAGGAAATCGCCCAGACGCAGTCACAGGAAACCGGGTTGCGCATCAAGCTGCGTTTGCAAGACGTCCCTGAACTGGCCGACCTGCCCTGGGAATTCCTGTACGATGCCGGCCTGCGCCGCTTCCTGGCGCAGTCGATCTATACACCGGTGGTACGCTATATCGAGCTGCCCGAAGCGGTAAAGCCGCTGCCGGTCCAGCCGCCGCTGCGCATCCTGGGCATGGTAGCCAGCCCGCACGATTATCGTAAGCTGGATGTAGCGCGCGAGAAGGAGCTTCTCGATCAGGCCGTGGCCCCGTTGGTGGAGAAAGGCCTGGTGCAGATTACCTGGCTGGAAAAGGCCACCCTGGCCGCTTTGCGCGCTGGCCTGCGCGGCGGGCCATACCATGTGTTCCACTTCATCGGTCACGGCGGCTTCGACCAGCGCAGCCAACAGGGCGTGCTGGTGATGGAAGATGAGCATGGGCGCGGGGTGTGGGTGGATGCCGAACGCCTGGGCGTGCTGCTGCACGATCACCGCTCGCTGCGCCTTGCGGTGCTGAACGCCTGCGAGGGAGCGCGCAACACGCCCGCCGACCCCTTTGCCGGGGTAGCCACCAGCCTGGCGCTGCAGGGCATCCCGGCGGTAGCGGCCATGCAATTTGCCATTTCGGACGAGGCGGCGGTGATCTTCGCCAGCGAGTTCTACCAGACTCTGGCACAGGGTTTCCCGGTAGACGCGGCAGTCGCTGAAGCGCGCAAAGCGATCTACGCCCAACCCAACGATGTGGAGTGGGGCGTGCCGGTGTTGTATCTGCGCGCTGCGGACGGGCAGTTGTTCCAATGGGCCGAGGCAGCCAGTAAACCGCCGTCCGTAAGCAACGAGCAGGCGCCGGCCCGAGGCGGCGATGTCTATAACGTGACCATTAGCGGCTCGAGCAGGATCGCGGTTGGCCCGCAGAGCCAGGCCTCGGTGACACAAGCGGCAGCCAGCAGCAGCCAGCCGGCGGTAATCGGTAAGCCGTCGCCGGTAAGCCGTGAACCGTCGCCCGCGGCCAGTAAGCAGCCCGCGAGTCCCCCATCCCCGGTAACGCCCTCTCCTTCCGAGATGACCATCACACTCGCTCCCGGCGTGGAGATGAACTTCACGCGCGTGCCGGCGGGCGAATTCTTGATGGGCAGCGACAAGGAGAAGGACACAGAGGCCCGGGACAACGAATTGCCGCAGCACCGCGTCTGCCTTGACGAGTACTGGATGGCAAAGACGCCAGTGACAGTGGCGCAGTTTGCTGCCTTTGTCAAATTCAGTGGTTACAAGACACTGGCAGAGCGTGAAGGCAAAGGGCGTGTCTTTACCCCTTCTGCTTGGGATTGGAAGCAGGGTGCTTATTGGCGGAAGCCGCGCGGCCCGGAGAGCGATGTGAGCCAGAAGGGGGAACACCCGGTAACGCAGGTGAGTTGGGACGACGCGGTGGCTTTTTGCCAGTGGGCCAGCCAGAAGACTGGGCAGAAAATTCGCTTACCTTCCGAGGCAGAATGGGAAAAAGCTGCGCGGGGGAGCGACGGACGCCTCTACCCGTGGGGGAACGAAACGCCCAGCGCACGGCGGGCCAATTTCGATCGCAAAGTGGGCGACACTACCCCAGTGGGGCAATATAGCCCGCAGGGTGACAGCCCCTACGGCTGCGTTGACATGGCCGGCAACGTGTGGGAATGGTGTGCCGACGGGTGGGATGAAAAAGCCTACGCCAGCCGGGCTAAAGGTGTGACGCGTAATCTGACCGGACCTCCTTCTGGGGTATACCGCTGCGTGCGGGGCGGCTCGTGGTTCAGTGAACCGTGGGGCGTGCGTACTGCCTACCGGGACAGGCTCGCCCCATCCGCCCGTAACGTTCTCCTCGGTTTTCGTCTCGCCCGCTTCCCCTGATGCTTGAATGCTGGATTCTGAAATCCTGGAATTCTGAATCGCAAAATTTTTTCGAGCCGACCTCCTGCAAGGTTGCCCGATTCTTGCATTAATTCGGGCATGGCAAAGCGGTATACCCACCTGTACGAGAAAATAACCCACTCACTCTGTGATCAGCTTATGAGCAGGCGGCGCGGGGCAAACACTCCCAGCCGGCGGTAGCCGCCTTCGAATATCACCTGGAAGAAGAGTTGATCCGCCTGGAGGAAGAGCTGCGCCAGCAGGGATGATTGGATCGTGAAAGAGCGAAAGCTACGAAAAGCGCGAAAGGCGAGCGGATCACGGTGGGGATAAGGATACCAGGGGAAAACCGCAGCGGATTTATTGAACGGATTAACCGGATTGCATGCTGTTGCGATCCACAGACCATGCTGCCTGGCAGCGGAATCTGTTCCAGAAATTCGTTGCTGATCAAGGGGCGTGAAACGTTATAATAAGGGTGGAGGTAGGTTGGTTATGGAGAAGATTGTGCTCGAAGTTTCAGACGATCTGGCGCGACAATTGACTGCCTATCAAGATCGCTTGAATGAGATCTTTTTATTGGGGTTGAACCAGGTCAAGATTCAAGAGGCGTTGCTGTTGTACAGACGCGGCCTGGTTTCGTTTCAGCGTGCCGCGGAGCTGGCTGGCTTACCGTTGGCTGAAATGGTGCAGCAAGCTCGCGCAACTGGCGTCAAACCTCACTACTCGGAGGATATGGTAGAAGAGGAACTCCAGTGAAAGTTGTGGTCAATGCCGGGCCGTTGATTGCATTGGGGAAACTCAGCATCGTAGGTTTGTTACAGCGGCTTTATCGTAACGTGTTGATTCCTTCACCCGTATATCACGAGGTTGTCACCCATGGCCTGGAGTTGGGCCGGCCAGATGCCTATGATGTGCAGATGGCTATCGCGCGTCGCGAATTGACCGTGATCGCAGTCGATGAAACAGATATTGCCAGTGAAATCCATCCATTGGCGCTTGGTTTAGGGGAGAAAGCAGCAATCCACCTGGCTCGCCTCAATGGTGCAGACTGGGTGCTGTTGGATGATCAGTTGGCGCGTAAAGAGGCGCGGCGGTTGGGATTACGCGTGAAAGGCAGCCTGGGTATTTTGTCGGAGGCGTATAGACGGGGCTTGTTGGGCGAGGCTGAACTCGATGTGCTGTTTAAGGCACTTCTGGAACGTGAAGACATTTGGATCAGCAGTGAACTGGTCAAGTTGGTCTGGAGAAAACTTCGCCGAGAAGATAATTGAGGCAATGAAGATATCTACCCCCGAATATTGTACTGCTCGATAATCTTCCCCACCACCTCCAGATCGGCGGGGGCGATGCGGGTGAAGCGAAAGCCGGCGTTATACAGGTGGGGGGCGATGTCTTCGGGCTGGCACCAGATGCAGCAGGCTTCGAAGTCCAGGTGGCCGCGGGCGAACACGGTGGCGGGGATTTCCATGTGCAGGCGATAGGTTTTTTCCACGCTGAGCGGCGTTTCGCACAGGATCATGGCGCCCTCGCTGGTCAGGTTGGCCAGGTGGCCGAGCAGTTCGCCGGTCTCGCGGTCGAACAGGCGGGTGAAGAAGCCCAGGTTTTTACGTTCGAATTTGCGGCGGTCGTCCATAAGCAATCAGCTTTCAGCGGTCAGCGGTCAGGAGGAATGCGCCAGGCGCCAGGTTCTGAGTATCGAGCGCTGAGCACCGCTTCCCCCATCACGAGGCTCCGCCTTGAGGATCATAAACTGCTCCGGCGAAGAGGATGGCCCCGCTCGGGTTATGGCGGATGGCGCAGAAGAAGGGGCGGTCGACCACTAGTTGCGGCGTGGAGAAAGACGCCCCGCGCACCATCAGCACCGCGGTGGCTGCGGCGGCTTCGCTGCCCTCCTCGTTGACCTCCAGGAAGGCCTTGTGGCGCACCTTGCTGATGCACGCCTCGCCGTGGCATAGATCGCTGAAGTCGGCCCCTGGCCGGAAGGCGATTGCCATGCCGCATTCGGCCAGGGCGCGGGTCAGCTCGGTCTCGCTCTCCAGCTTGAAGCGCGGCAGGGCCAGGTTGAGCCGGGTTTCGTGCATCTGAGACGTCCATTTTGCCAGGTCGTCCGGGGTGAGCTGCGCCAGGAAGTGGTCCAGGGAACTGGATGGCGCAGGCAGGAACACCAGCAGGCTGGCCTCGCCCTCTCCGTAGGGCAGCGCGGCGGCCTGGAAGCCTGGCTCCTCCAGGTACCCGTACGGGCCGGAACGCGCCATCATCGGCGCCGCTTTCTGCGTGCCATCCGGCAGGGTGAAGGGGCGCGGCCGGGTCTTTTGCGGGTCGAAGGGCGCCTGCCACAGCCCCTTGAAGTAAATGGCGTTGACCAGGGCCACGATCGGCGGCGGCTTCAGGTCCTGGGGCTTGAGCAGGTCTTTGATCTTCTGCCGGGTGTGTGCGGCCACCCAGGCATTGATTTCATCGATTGCCCCTGGGTTGGAAAAATCGATGCGGTCGGCGCGGGCGGCGTAGAATTCGGCGCATCGTTCCTGGAATTCTTGCTGCAGCTCCACGTCCAGACCGGCCCATAGCGCGTTGGCGATGGCGGTCTGCACGGCTTTGCCGCCGCTCTCGAGCTGGCCGCGCAGGGCGGCGTGCGCCCGGTTGATCCTTTCGCGCCCCACTCCTTCCAGGCACAGCGCCTGGCGCATCGCCTGCAGCGTCTTGCGGCGGGCTCCGTTCAGGGTCATGCACAGCGCGGCGTGAATGCTGTAGGGGGAAAAGAAGACGTTCTGATGGGGAGATGCCTGGAAGAGCAGCGCTCCCAGGCGCAGGGCGAATTCGTTGTTGGCAGCCGCCAGAGGAGTGTTCACTGGACGTCCGTGGTCATCGCCAACCGGGCAGCTTCACTGCCCGCGTGGCGATAAAGGTGGGGATGTATTTCGAAATGAGGTGCCGGGGGTCGCGGTCTTCGTAGAAGCCGGCCAGGACGAACCCGGCGTCGATCTGCCCGCCGATCTGGTCGTCCAGGCTGTGGCCGAACTCCAGCGGCTCGCCGTTCTCCAGGTAAGCCCGGCGCTTTTCATCGTCCAGGCTGGCCAGGTCGGAGTAGGGGATGGTGTACTTTACTTCCAGCCGGTTTTCGTGTTCCATGGCCTCGAAGTCGAAGATGTAATGCACCGGGTTCATGAACCCGGCCAACAGCGCTCCGCCCGGGCGCAAGACGCGATAAGCCTCGGACCACACCGGGCGCACCTGGGGCACGAATACGTTCGAGACGGGGTGAAAGATCAGGTCGAAACAGTTTTCGGGGAAAATGGACAGGTCGGCCATGTCGCCCTCGACTAGGCGGATTTCCAGGCTTTCACGGGCGGCTACCCGGCGGTCTTGTTCCAACTGGCGGGGGGAATTATCCAGCACGGTGACCTGCCCCCCGGCGGCGGCCAGGAGGGGGCCTTGCTGTCCGCCAGCGGATGCCAGGCACAGGATTTCCGCCCCCGAAAGATCGGCGGGAAACCAGCCGCGCGGGACGGGCAAGGTGGGGGTCAGTAAGAGAGACCACTCACCGCGCCGCGCTGCGGCGATGGCTTGCGGACCGACCGGCACCGTCCAGGGGTTGCCGCTCTCCACCTCGCGATTCCATGCCCGGCGGTTGTAAGCACGGATGTCCATTCCGGTTAGTCTGGGCTGGTCGTCGACAGAATAGACTGGTATTCGTTGCGCAGTTCTTCCTCGATTTGAGCGCGCCGGTCGACCAGGTAATGGAAGATGACGATTTTTTGTTGCTGTCCGTTGGGGGCAAAGCGTATCGACAGGCGATAACGTTCGCTGATCTTCAGGGCGCTCAGGATCGTCCCGGCAAGCGCGATGGAGTCGTTGGGCAATTGCAGGTTGACCTGAACGTTCGTGCCGGGTTTCAACACCGGGAGATAGTCGCTCATATCGACGAAGACACCGATGCCGCTCAAGGAAAGGTCTGCCAGGGTGCCGGTGATCTTTTTCCTCTCGCTCTCGATGAGGATGGCAACCGGTTCCTTGGGCTCGACGCGCACAATCATACGCTCGCCCAGCTTGGTGCCCAGGTATGAAAACTGGTTCAACAGGATAACGCCGTTGGCAAAGTCAATCGAGACGACATGGGCCATCGACGGCTCGAAGTAATCGCTTCCCAGGACCTTGGTCTGCTTTTCTCTGTCCATGCAAACCAGGCCGGGGTCGTGGGTTTCCATTTCCACCAGGTCGCCCTCGATGTTCTGCACCCTGGCCTTGCAGATAAAAGGCACTCCCTTGAAAGTATTCATCAACTCCAGGTCATGTTTCATTTCCATGACCAGCCGTAGATCGGACATGATTTGCGGATTGGATGGCATGGCACCTTACCTCCAAAGGAGATTATATCATTCCATCAACAACCTGATGGTGATTTGAATCAGTTGTTGCAGCAAATCGGCCTCTGGCAGACCGGTCTCAAGCCCAAGAACGGCGGCCTGGCCGTGCAACGTGGCCCGGCGCAGCACATCGTAAGCTTCACGAGGAATAACCCCCAGTGAGAAGAGTTGTTTCATCACTTGTCTGTTGTCGTTTTGCTTGCAGGCCAGGCCCTCTTGCCCGGCAAGCCAGCACAGGGCGGCGCGTGTGGCGCTCCATTGTACCAGCCAGGCGGCCTGGACATGCCCGGTCTGAAGCAGGCTCTGCGCTTCTCCAATTTGCTTGTAGATGGCGCGTTTGGCCAACGGCGCCGGGCTGTTCCAGGGCTCCATGCCGGCAGGCGACGGGGCATTGTTCACCCGCAGTTCCAGGCGCCAGCCGGGCATATTTTGCACGGCCTGGGCAATTTGCAGCAGGCGATCGGTTTCAGCCATTAATGTAGCAGAAGTGATCCATTCGACCATTACCGTCTCCCCATCACTCTGCGCCATCAGGTGGGGGCGGTAATTTTCTGGCAGCTCGGGCAGCAGCTCGCTGGCGGGGTTGAGGCTGACCTGATAGCCCTTTTTCTCGAACTCCTGGGCTGCCTTGCGAGCGCGCTTCTGAATCCAATCGGCTCTGGTTAAAGTGCTCATAGGCTTTCTTCCAGGACAGGTTCTGTAAGCTCGCCAGGTTCAGGCAGGGCGGTTTCAGGCGAGGCGGCCTCGGCCACGGTTTCGCCGGGTGTCGGCTGGGTGGTTTCGATCTTTACATAGATGAATTCTGTTTTGCGGCTGAAACCCTCCACCAGAACAGGCGACAGGTTCGGGACGATGAAATTGCCGCACAGGTCTTTCTTCTCGTAGAGGATCTCGGTAAACTGGGAATTGTCGTTCAATACCAACCCGATCAGGGCATCCTGGATGGGTTTCAAGGTCGCTTCGGTGTTCACCGGGGTGTTTTCGTAAAAATAGACCAGGGTGAGGCGTAACGACCCGCTCCAGGGCGGTTCGCCTGGCGTCCAGGCAAGCTCGGCGGCCTGGCGAATGGTTGCTCGCCAGGCGTGCAGCGCCTCGCGCTGGCGCACGTTTTGCGAGATGGGGGGGCCATTGAGGGTAAATTCCAGGGTGGGCATGGCGCTTGACCTCCACGATCGCCGCTCAAGCAATGCGTAGCACCTTGGCGCCGCGAATTTTGCGCATCTTGAGCTCCAGGAGAGCCTGGTTGGCGTCTTGCAGGGCGTATTCCTGGACTTCGGGGCGAACAGGGATTTGCGCAGCCATCTCCAGAAATTCGCTCACATCCTGGCGGCTGACATTGGCGACGCTTTTAATTTCCTTCTCCATCCATAGATGGGCAGGATAATCCAGTTTGAGCAGTTCGGCCTTGTCGTTTTCTTGTTTGCGGATGGCGTTGATCACCAGTCGCCCACCCGGGGCCAGGCAGCGCAGCGCCTCCAGGATCGGGCGCCAGGCAGGAGTGGTATCGATGATGCAGTCGAGTTTTTCAGGTGGGTCTTCACCGATTTCACCGGCCCAGGCGGCGCCCAGTTCGCCGGCGAACTGGCATTCTGTCGGGCTGCGCGAGAATACGTATACAGGGGTATCGGGATAGCGGTAGCGGGCCAGTTTGAGCACCAGGTGTGCGGATGCACCAAAACCGGTCAATCCCAGCTTTTGCCCATTTTGCAGGCCGGTAAGCCGCAGCGAGCGGTAACCGATTGCCCCGGCGCACAAAAGAGGAGCCGCCTCGGCATCACTGTACAAATGCGGAATTCGATAGGCGTATGCTTCAGGGACGGTCATATATTCGGCGTAGCCGCCGTTCGCATCGCGGCCGGTGGCTCGAAAGTTGGCGCACAAATTTTCGTCCCCCCTCAGGCAGTGTTGGCAGGCGCCGCAGGCGGAAAAAATCCAGGCGATCCCCACGCGTTCACCTGGCTGGAAGGCGGTCGCACCGCTCCCGGCGCTTTCGACGCGCCCGACGACCTGATGACCCAGGATAATCGGGAAGCGCGGCGGCGGCGTGCGCCCCTCGATCTCGTCCAGTTCGGTGTGGCATACGCCGCAGGCGGCGACGCGCACTAAAATTTCACCCGCTGCTGGCACAGGTCGTGGCATCTCAACCAGTTCCAGCGGCTGGCTGTCCTGGCTGAGATCGTGCACCTGTTTTAAGAGCATGGCTTTCATTCAGGTGACTCCGGTTTATGATTCCAGGGCAGTCGTTTCAATCCCTTGCAGGAATTGTTGGATCTGTTCCAGGTGGACCTTCTCGTCTTTGGACTCAGCTTTCAAGAGGGTGCGGATAGAGGCGCGGCTTCTGGAATGGGCTGCTTTGTAAAAATCATCCGCATCGAGTGTCTGCAGGAAGGCGATCAATTGACTGTGTGAAGCCTGCATCATGGCAAGCAATTCTTCGAAATCATCGCGGCGATATTTTGCCACCAGTGCAGCGTTGTAAGTTTTCCAATCTTTATCTTGATGGGCAAAAAATGCCGGCGCTTCGTCTGCCAGGATCGATTGGACGGCGGCCAGGTTTGTGTAATCCCAGCCTATCAGGTGGGCCAGCAGCTCTTTGATGGACCAGACGCCAACGAAGGCTTGATCTTGTGAACCTGGTGGGATATTGGCAACAGCGTGGGCGATTTGCTGGCGTACTTCAACCAGCCCCTGAAGGATAGCATCTTTCTCCGTAAGCGCTTTGGCGCTCACGAAGCACCCTTGTCTGGCCGGTGGTTATTTTGAGCTTCTCTCGAGCCGCCGGGTATTCCAAACCCTGGCGGGTCGGAAACGCCGGGCTGGAGCATCTCAATCTTCTCTCCAGGCGCTTGATCTGGTTCAGGCAAGGCGCTTTTATCGGCAATAATCTTGTCATTGGCGATTTGGACCAGTTCTTCAAAGGAGCGGCCATCCTCCGGAAAAGTGGCTAATCCGCAGCGCACACGGACGTCCAGCGAGTTTTCGATCGCAGCGCGGATGCGCTCTTTGACCAACTCAGCGCTCTCCCGGCTGGTGTCGGTGCTGAAGACGACAAAACTATCCCGGTTGGTAACCTGGTCGATGACCATGTCGGTGCGCCGGATCAGGCCGCTGGCGATGCGGATAATGTTGTTGAGCACGTAACGGGTCATCATGGAACGCTGGATCTCGGATACGGCGCGGTTCAGCGTCAGGTTGACGCTCTGCGGGTCGGGTTCGACGACGATAACACTCAACGGATAGTGGTGGCGTTGGCTGCGCAGAAATTCCCGCTGGATGTCATCGTAGGCCTGTTCGAGGGGCTGGACTTTATAGCTGGCTGCGCCTAGCGTTACATTCTGGACGGCCTGGGAAAAATCGTCCAGGTGGTCTGCCACTCTGATCGCCAGCAATATGCCGATAGCCAGCAAAGTTAATTCTGTGATGGTCAGGTAAGTGTAATTTCCGCCCCAGATGAGCCAGGTGCCAGCAAGCCACGAAGCCCCTAGGCGCAAGAGAAGATAGACTAAGAAACAAACTCCGATCACTAGCCGGGGCTTTTGGCGGCTGAAGGATGGAAATGCCAGGATCAATAGGATAGCGGCCAGACCTGTGAAATAGGTTGTGGGCGTGATATGGACCTGGCTGGTTCCCGAGATGTCCAACCGTTCAATATTTAAAAAAACCACCAGGTAAGTAATCAGGAATAAAAAAGATCGACGCAGACTCATCTTGTTTAATATGCCGTGAAACGTTTTGATAAATTAATTCTAATTTTACTATTGGATGATGAATTTGTGGTAAGATTTTGCAAATATGATATATTCTGTCATAATTGAGCGACAGATATGGTGAAAAGGCGGTAAGGGTAATATTTGACATTCGCAATCCATTATGCTAGAATAAACTACGACGTAATCATAAATGTAGAGGGTTGTAGTGCTTCATTGATTACAATTGTATAGTTTCGTTACCCTGGGTGCGATGAAATCGTTGGCCTGCTATGGTTACTTGGCCTCTTATTGAGGTGGGGCATCTAAAATCATGAGGCGAAACCGGCCAGCAGGCCGGTTTGTTTCTTCTGATTTCGGAAATTCGATTGTTTGAAGTAGCCAGTCATGTAACGCAGTACGGTTGTAGTGGTGAATACGGCACGAAAGCGGTTAAACATACGACTAACTGATATACGATAATAGCTAAACCGTATCACACAGAGTTTGAATAAAAAAGGTAGGTGAAAAAGTTATGACTGGGATACTGACTCGAACGGCAGTCGTGGGCGTCGGTTCGATGGGACGCAACCATGCACGTGTCTATCAAGAATTGCCGGATGTTGAATTAGTGGCGGTTGTAGATACAGATGAGGTCGCCGCCGATAAGATCGCTCAATTTTACCAGATCCCTGCTTACCAGGATTATCGTGAGATGGTCGAACAGGCCAAGCCACAGGCGGTGTCCGTCGCAGTGCCGACCAGTGAACACTTTCGTGTCGTGCGCGATTTGCTGGAAATGGGCTGCCACGTGCTGGTAGAAAAGCCCATCGCGGCGTCTTGCGATGAAGCCCGGTCGTTAATCGAGGTAGCACAACGCACAGGGAAAGTGCTTACGGTAGGGCATATCGAACGTTTCAACCCGGCGATCACTGAATTGAAGCGCCGGTTAGATGAAGGACAGTTGGGTGGTATCTTCCAGATCCACGCTCGCCGGTTGGGTCCTTTTCCCAGCCGTATTCAGGACGTTGGGGTTATCCTCGACCTGGCGCCGCACGATCTGGATATTATGCGCTATTTAAGTGGGCACGAAGTTGTTCGCCTGTATGCCGAGTCGCGCAACAACATCCATTGCGATCACGAGGATCTGGTCACAGGTATTGTGCGCTTTGCGAACGATGCATTGGGAATTTTAGAGATCAATTGGCTGACGCCCACCAAGATACGCGAGTTATATGTCACGGGGGAACGAGGGATGTTCATGGCCAATTACATCACCCAGGATTTGTTTTTCTATGAAAATGCCCTGGCTCATGGCAACGAATGGCAGGCAATGAGTCTGTTGCGCGGCGTCAGCGAAGGCGCAATGACGCGCTATGCGGTGCGCAAGACTGAGCCGCTACGCTCGGAACTGGAGACATTTGTCCAACGTGTTCGGACGGGAGAAGGCCCATACGTCGACCCAGAGGATGCGCTCGAAGTGTTGCGCCTGGCGCTGGCAATGGAGGATGCTGCCCGATATGGCGGTGTCAGAGAGATGCGTCAGGCAACCGTACGTTAGGGATTTTTTGTCGGAACTGTGCAGTTTCGTTACGGCAGATTTGCCCCGCGTGAGGTAACCTATGGTCAATGTTAGCACCGCACCCATTTACCGGTCTTATGGTGGCAGACCAACTCGTTGGAATTTCCACTTTATATCCAAACGGATTTTTGATCTATTGGTTTGCCTGGTTGTCTTGCCATTCGCAATCCCTGTAATGGCGATCCTATGTGTGTTGATCCGATTGGACTCGCCGGGCCGGGCAATCTTTCTTCAAGAACGGATTGGCCGCCGCGGTTGCACCTTTCGTATCTATAAATTCCGTACCATGCGGGCTGACCACGATGTGCGAAACGACCGCGAGTTCATGCAGGCATATATTGCGGGTACGTTGGAGACAGTAGATGGCGGTGCTGGCCGCATTTTATACAAACCTGTCAATCAGCAGAATTACACCCGCGTGGGACGTATTTTGCGCCGTACCAGCCTGGACGAACTGCCGCAGATTTTCAACGTTTTGAAGGGTGAGATGAGCCTGGTAGGGCCTCGCCCGAATGTACCCTGGGAAGTGGAAAAGTATCGTTTATGGCACCAATCGCGCCTGGACGCGTTGCCTGGGATCACCGGGCTGGCGCAGATTAACGGGCGTAGTTCGATTACTTTCGACGAGATGGTGCGTTATGATATTCGTTATGTACTCAATTATAGTTTTTTGCTGGATTTGAAAATTTTGTGGCTTACGGCAACCAACCTGCATTCTGGTCATGGGGCTGGTTGACACATATCGTTGGATTCAACCCGGAAAGGATTCAGGGCATAGATTATGGAATTGAAACTCTATTTTGATATCTTGAAGAGGCGGTTGCCTGTCATCGTCATTATTACCGCACTGGCTGTCCTGGTAGTAGCTTTGGCCGATTTAATCCTCCCCCCTATTTATACAGCCGGGGCTACGTTGCGCGTGCTGCTCGACGTTGGCCTGAGCGCCGACTTTCCTGTCCGGGAGGAGTATACCGTACGCTTGTTGAATACCTACCAGCAGGTTTTGACCAGTGATCCTTTCCTGGAAAAAGCCCTCAGCCGCGTGCCTTCTCCCCCGGCTGACTTGACCATGGATGATTTACGCAAGAATGTGGTTGTAGAGTTGATCGAAAAGACCGAACTGGTGACCATCCACGTAACCGATGGCGATCCGGTTTTTGCCCGGGATATGGCCAACGCTCTGGCCGATTTATTGGTGGAGTATGCTCAAAATATCTATGTAGGTACGAACAAGAGTACGCGGCAGATTCTGGAAGAGCAGCTTACCAGTATGCAGGATGATCTTGAAAATGATCGCAAACGACTGGCAGATATGATGGCACAAGGGGTAGCAGGGGCCGGTGTTCAGGAATTAACCAGCCAGATTCAGTTCAAAGAAGAGGCTTACAATCGGGCGCTGGAGCGCTTCGAGATTGCCCGCCTCAATGAAGCCTTGCGAGCGAACAGCATCTCGGTTCTTTCTCCTGCTGCATTGCCGAATGAGCCATCGAATAGCGTTGGTCTGAGGCAGATCGCTTTGAGCGTGGTGCTGGGTTTGTTGGGTGGTATTGCCGTGGCGTTGATTTTGGAGAATCTGGACACGCGTATTCACAGCGCCCAGCAGTTGGAATATTTGACCAATCTTCCTGTGTTAGGCACTGTGCCGCGTGGCATCGTGCAGCCGGGCAGCTTTGAGCAGGTTGGCGGCGCGCCGGGCCAGCAGGCGCTCAAAGAGGCTTACCGCGTGCTGATTCCAAACATGAAAATCTTTGGCAAGAAGGATACTTCTTTGCATTCAATCCTGATCACCAGCGCCATCCCCGAAGAAGGGAAGTCCATGGTATCGGTGAACCTTTCGCAGGCCCTGGCTGAGCAAGGCCAGCCGGTGCTGCTGGTGGAAGGCAATCTGCGCAAAGCGGACCTGGGGAAAATTTTTGGAATTGAGAGCCATTCCGGTTTGAGTGATATGCTGAAGGGAGGGGCCACCATGGATGCGCATGTACTTGATGAACTGGCGCACCCTACCCAGCAGACTAATCTTTACCTGATCTGCCGGGGAGCAGAAGTGGCCAACCCGACCACCTTGCTGGCCTCATCCACGATGAGCCGGTTTCTGGACTTTTTGGATGCGCGGCAGCAGTTTGCCTTGTTCGACTCTCCGGCGGTGTTAGGAATGGCAGATGCTTCCGTGCTCGCTCCACGCGTAAGCGGCGTGATCCTGGTGGTCAGCCAGGCCCTGTCGGATCGAGAGCAGGTATTTGCCGCACTGCGCCAGTTGCAATCGGCGCGGGCGCGCATGATGGGCGTGATTTTCGTCGAGAAGAGCAGCAAGAAATGGATGTGAGCGGGATAGCTGCACATTCCCGCCTGCGCTGTCACGAGATGGTAATTGCTTTTGAGGTGAACAAAGGTCGGTATGGCTGAGACTTCCCGCGTAGCGCGCAGGCGCATACAGCCCATTGGGACAATCTTGTGGGTGATTCTGGTTGGCATCCTGATGGGGGTGCTTGCTGTAATTTCCATGGGGATTGAAACGAAATGGGTTATCGTAATGGTGGTCGCTGTGATTGCGCCATCGGTTGTGCTGTTGGTGGGCGATTTTCGCAAATTGATCCTGGTGGTATTGGTTGCGGATATGGCGTTGTTGGTGGATATCGCCATCAGGAACCAGGGGAGTCATTCCGGCGGCCCGACCGGGTACTTGCTCTCGATGTCTTCGATTGTGATTGTGATCGGATATGCGTTATGGATCATGGAGAGACAACCGGTAACGTCTTTTTTCCCGATCATAACTGTGCCGGCGCTGTTTTATTTGGGTATGGTGGTTCTCTCTCTTTACCAATCTTTCAACTTAGAGCTGAGTCTTTTTGGCGTTTTCCTGGAGGTGCAGTTATTCCTGATCTATTTCTATCTGGCGAACCATGTGCGCACCTGGGATGATTTGCGTTTGATTATGACGGTCGTTACCATCGTGCTGCTTGCGGAAAGCGTGTTAATGCTGTTGCAATTGGCTTTTGGTTTTTCCATCGATATTGGTTTTATTCGCAGCGAGACCGTCGATACTGCTGCCGGCGTTGGCGGGCGTGTTGCGGGGACGTTGGGTTCGCCAAATTCTGCAGCAGCTTATCTCTCTGCTATGTTAGTTCTGGTACTGGCGTCGCTGGCCAACGGTAAATTGATCAATACCCGGCTGGGGGTGGTTACTTTCCTGGCAGGCCTGATGGCTTTGATTGGCACGATGACACGCACCGCCTGGGGAAGCTTTGCGATTGCTTTCTTGATCTTGCTGCCTTTGTTGATGCGCGTGCGCATGGGCAGAAGGGTGCTTCCCGTTATCATTTTGATCAGTTTATCCGCCGGGGTCATTTTTTACGAGCCCATTCTGCAGCGGCTAAAAGCGGTGGAAACAGATACAACGCGCCAGGAATTGGCCTACATGGCCTACAATATTATCAATGCGCACCCGCTTGGGATTGGGCAGAATAATTACGACCAGGTGATGAGTGATCGCTTTGCTCACCCCAATATGGTGGGGCATACTTTGTACGTTGTCCACAATAAATATCTGCTGGTGTGGGCTGAAACTGGCCTGCAGGGTTTGATCGCTTTTGCGCTTTTTTTGCTATTTACAATGTGGCAGGCGGGCCGCATCTTGTTTAGAAAAGGCCTGGCTCTTGAATATACGGTGATCGCGGCGGGCTTGTTAGGTGCATTGGTCGGTTATGCTTACCACATGACGACGGAAGGTTTCGCCTCACGGGTAAATTTGCAGATCCTGTGGTTTATGGTTGCTTTGGTTGCTGCATATGGCCCTATCGTTGAAACACAAATTGCTCAGGAAGCATCCACAGCTCCAGATACCATCGGGGCCGAATAGGAGAGGCGAATGGTTTTATCGAGAGAAGATGATCTGCTAATCCGGTGTTCCAGGGTTGTCGTTGATGATGCTGCTAAAGCGGATATTTTAGATTTGCTGGCAGGCAGCCCGGATTGGGGTTATCTTCTGGATGCTTCGGTCAGGAATGCAGTTTCGCCGCTGTTTTATTATGGACTAAAGCAAGTTGCCTCCGACGTGGTGTTGGAGAGCCTGGTCCCGGCGCACGTGCTGGATACGCTGTGCAAGCTTTACCAGAACAGCCGCTTGCGAAACCGCCGTTTATTCGAAGTGACCGAGGAGATTGCCCGGGTTTTTGAACAGGCTGGTGTGCAGTTGATGGGTCTGAAGGATTTACAACTGGCCTGGGTGGTCTATCCGGACATCGGCTTGCGACCGATGGGGGATATCGATTTATTGGTCAGGCAGGAGGATTACCAAAAGGCTGCCGCCTGTATGGCCGGTTTGGGTTTTTCTCGCTTGCCGGATGGCGATACACCTTATCTCTTGAAGTATGCCTGGGAACAACAATTCCGCCGCCTATCCGATAACGTATGGGTAGACTTGCAGTGGAATGTGCTGCAGATCGCCTGGGATGTTTACCAGGATGGGCCGTTCGATTTCGAGATCGATCGGATGTGGCAGGGCGCAGAGGAAATGGCGGTGGGTGATAGCCGGTTGTCGGTTCCAAGACCGGAAGATATGCTTTTTCATCTCTGCATGCACCTGGAGGGTCACCGCTACGCCGAGCAGGTTCTGTTTTGCGACCTGATCGAAATGCTGCGCTTCTACGCCGGTAGCCTGGACTGGGGCTATTTTTGCGAACTGGCGCGAAGATATCAGGTTGAATCATCGATCCATGCGATTTTATTGCTCCTGAGGGACCTGTTCAAAATATCGCTGCCCGATGGTTTGCTTGAAGCATTGCGCCCCAAATATTTCAAAGGCGAGTTATACCAGCCGCTGTTTGGGAACCTGGCCGGTTTGCATCTGTTTCTGGACGAGATTGAGCAATCGGTCCACCCGCCTCAGGACGTGATGCATATGTATGAGCTGACGGTGCGCCAGCAAGTTGCTGGCGCGATCCAGCTTTATCAGGAAATCGACCGGGTGGTTTCTGAATTTTTGAGCAATGGCGGATGGGTAGCAGTCCTGCGGGCTGCCCCTTCGCCACGCATTTTCCCTGATCCGCTGCTTTTGCCCTTTGGGACGGTCTCTTTGCTGGTGCTGGATAGTGATTTGCCACGGATGCGCCAGGCGCTTAAGGCGTGCAATTTCATTGTCGAAGAGAATGAGAAGGGAACTGGCTTCCAAAAAACGCGGCCGTTTGTTTCGCATGATCCGCTGCTGCAAGGTTGTTCTTTGACATTGACGATCCAGGGGCGTGAGAATGGTGAACTGGATAGTTGGTTGTGTGGCGAAGATCCGTCCCTTTCCAAGAAGGAAACCGCTCTTCAAATTATAAGATCCAGGCTGGCAGGCCAGCAAACCGGTGGTGAGCGGATGCAGGCGGTGCTGGATGTCATTCCCTTATCGCCTGAGGACCTGGTGCTGGCATTGGGCGATCAGTTCGCTCGCCATGAGCAGGATCGTCTGTTTGCGCTGGCCGCTTTACTGGAATTCCTGGGCAGTTATATGGGAAGCCTGGATCGGCAGGTCATGATGGATCGCACTCAGACGATGGAGCGGGGCAGTCTGGTTCGAGCAGGATTGCTGTTGGCCGGGGCGCTCAACCAGGATGATCGTCTGTCTTTTCCTGGGGAAGATGGCGAGCCGAATTCTGCGCTCAAATTGCTTGAATGGGCTCGTTATGGCCCTGACTCGCTGGAACGATATACAGAACTGAAGGATGCATTTTATTATTTGCTCAGCCTGTCCTCGCTGCAAAGTTTGCCGGCCCGGGGGCAATATATCCTCGCTTCGCTTTTGGGGCAGGATGGCCGCAAAGCATTCTTGCCTGGACTGGCCTGGAATTTGATGAAAAATGGTCTGAAGTTGAAAGGGAAAAGTTCGAAATCGGTAACGCATTATGCATATTGGACAGAAGCCGAAAAGCCCGAAGCGGTTGATCGTGAAGAGGTTACGCCCGGATGTACCAACCACGCTTGATTTTTAAGAACGTGTTGGCTCAAACGATCGCCAACTTGATCACCCGTTTTAGCAACATTGTGATCACGTTTGTGATGGCGCGCACATTGTCGGCCACGGGCATAGGGATTTATTCAACGGCTTTTGCCTATTTCTCGGTATTCGATGAAGCGACGAACATGGGCGCGTCGACTTACCTGATCCGTGAAATTGCCAAAGACCCGGCTGAAACCGGCCGGTTTGTGGTCAATTTCAGCATCCTGGGTGGGGTGTTGGCGCTGTTCGGAACGGCTGTATTTTGGATGATCCTGCCTTACCTGCAATATTCTCGTGACCTGGTGTTGAGCCTTGCTCTGATTGCCCTTGGGCTGCTTCCCGGAACGTTTATTTCCGTGCTGCAATCGGTGTTTGTCGCTCGCCAGCGCATGGAATTTGTCACCTATACCACCCTGGTGACCTCTGTATTGACTATTCTCTTAAGTCTATATTTCTTGTTGAGCGGTTATGGGGTGGTTGTTCTGGTGGCTGTGTTTGTGCTGTTTTATTATTTCCAGGCGATACTGTATTTCTTCTTCGTTGGCCGGTATATCACACCGCTGCATTTCAAGCCCGAGCTGGCTTTTATGAAAAAGATCTTGAGCGAGATCAAGGCCTTTTTCATGCTTTCGGTTTTGGGGGCGCTCCTGGCGCAGCCTGAATTGATCGTTCTCTCTTTAATGGTGAGTGAAGAGCAGGTAGGATATTACAGCGCGGCAGCGAAAGTAGCTCTGTTGTGGCTGTTTATTTCCCACATCTTTATGAATAATATCTATCCTGTTTTGAGCCGCTCTCACCAGCGGGACGAGGTTACTTTTCAAAGCATCCAGGATAAATCGGTCAAGTATCTGTTGGCGATTTCTCTCCCGATCACTGCCGGCACGATTGCGGCTGCCGCACCGATCATTTTATTGCTGTTTGGAACAGGGTTCGGCGCCTCCATCTTGCCATTGCAAATTCTTGTGCTGGGTATTCCGGTAACGTTTATCAGCTCGGTATTATGGCGGTCGATGACGGCCAGGAATTTACAGAACGAATTGTTATTGGTACGAGTGTTTAATCTGGTCAGCCGGATCGGCCTGGCTGTGGCATTTATTTACTGGTGGAACGTGAATGGCGCCGCCATTGCTGCTTCTCTAAACCTTTGGTTGGCGATGCTGTTGCTCGGTTGGTTCCTTAACCGCAGCGGGGTGCAGTCGCATATCATGAAGCTGGGGTGGCGTTTCGGCCTGGCTTCTGCAGTGATGGGAATTGTCGTTTGGGTGTTACGGGATAAGTTGAATTTGTTGATCCTTGTGCTTTTTGCAGCGGTGATTTATCTGGTCCTGGTCCTGGCGTTGCGGGCTTTTTCTACGGACGATCTTGCCCTGTTCCGCCAGATTTGGAGGCCAAAGGCTGCGATCAGCACAAATAAATGATTCATTGCGGCCGTTCAGATTTGTGGCTCGGAGGTGACAAAGTGTTCAGACAGGTGATTTTAAAAAGCAGTTTTCGGTTGATTACGATACTATCTATCCTGGCAGGCTGGGTTGCCATGCAGTTGCCAGCTACAAAGGTATTGGCGCAAACGGGACCAACACCTACTCCCTTGCCTACCACTGTACCAGGGCTTACAATTTCGCCCGGCGTTGCGCCTGGCGGCGCTCCGTTGGCAGATACAGGAGTCTTCGATATTACGCTTGCAAAATTGGGTTATAACGATCGCGTCCTGTATTCTCCCGTTGGCACTACAGAATATTACTTTAGCCTTCCGGTCAATTGGGTACCGGCGCAGGGCGGTTACGTTGACCTGAATTTGCAATACCAGGTTTCCACCAGGGTCACGAACGTTGTGGGATCGGGGAACGTTGAAATCCTGCTCAACCGTAATTTGCTGAAGACTTATTATTTCAATGGCTCGGGCGTCGCTCAACTGCACCTCGAGATTCCTCCAGAATACATCTTGACGGGAGATAACCCCTCGTTGAATCGTTTGCAGATAAATTTTGTTGACGCTACAGAGTGCGAGGATTTGATCGAGAGCACCTTGATCGTAAAGAATACCTCGTTGATTCATTTGGCCTACACTGCGCGCCCGATGGTCATCGACCTGGCCCAGTTCCCCAAACCGCTCTATTACCAGCAGAGCTTTTTCCCACAGCAAGCACGGTTCGTCTTGCCGGCGGCTGCTTCCGCAGGTGATTTACAGGCCGCGGCCAGTATCGCTGCCCGGCTGGGTAAGCTCACTGCAGGTGATTTGCCCCTTCAATTCAGTACCGCGGCAGAAATTCCCCCTGCGGCGCTGCAAAGTGAACATTTGATTGCGGTAGGTCGCCCAGAGGACAACGAACTGATTCGCAATTTGGATCTTCCCTTGCCGCTCGGGGAGCGCCAATATCAGTTATCCAGTGAAATGCCCTCAGCCGTTACGACCAAACAAGAATTTACTGTTGTTTTGAAGGTTAAGAACACCCTTACCGCTCCAGCCAGCCTGGAAGTCGAAGATCGGTGGCCGGTGGGCGCCAACATTATGGGTTGCGCTGATCAGTGTATACAGCTCTCGCCCAATGTTCTGGAGTGGAAGATTGCTTCGCTGGCACCCGGGCAGGAAGTATCGCAATCGGTGCGGGTTCAACTCGATCCCAACGTATTCGAACTGGGTGATGTGGCTGTCCACACGGCCAGCCTGAGAGACAATACCGGCAAGGTTTTAAACGTCGATACCCTTTCGGCCGGGGTGTCTCTGGAGGAAGGAAGCCAGAAGGTTGCTTCACCTGAGAAGGGTCGTTACTTTTTTGTAAATGGCAGCCTGGGGGTGCCCGAAAGCGATGGTGTTATCCAGGAAATGCAGTCACCCTGGGGCGACCGCCAGACGGTTTTAGTGGTGACCGGTCTCAGCGAGGAAGCGGTGCACAAGGCGGGTGTCGGCCTGGGCTCGGACACTATCTTGAAAGGCGCCTTTGGTACGTATGCAGTGGTACAGGCGACCACTCCACTCACTTCCACCACGCAAGGCGCCGAGGTTTCCGATATCACGCTGGAGCAGTTGGGTAATACGGATGAAATGCTATCCGTATTTTATGACCAGAAGGATTATCCATTTAGCATCCCGCGCGGTTGGCAATTAACGGAAGATACCCTGCTGGGATTGCATTTTGCGCACGGCGCAGCGCTCAATACGATGGAAGCTTCTCTCGAGATCTATCTGAACGATACACCCGTTTATAGTATCAAGCTGAACGAGACAAACGTAGAGAATACCTGGAATTCGGTGCCTCTGCCCCAACGGTTGTTCAGATCGGGTAATAATACACTTTCATTTGTCTTGAGCGGCGTTTTTGATCGCTGTATGAATGAGAAATTTGCTCGCGGCATGTGGGTCACGATATTCAAAGACAGCTTTTTGCACTTGCCCCATCTCACTGGACCAACAGATTTCAGCCTTGCTGATTACCCTGCGCCTTTCAGCGATAGTTACGGTCTGGCGCAAGTAGCCTTTCTGCTTCCTGAGAAGAGCTCTTTTGCCGAGACCGAGGCGATGTTGAGGCTGGCTTATGTGATGGGCAGCGCCGCGGGCAGCAACAGTTTCATGCCAGAAGTCAGGGTCGGCGGTGAACCGGATGAGCAGTCGTTGCGCGATAAGCAGTTGATCGCCATTGGCCTGCCGACACAAAATCGATATATCGCCGCGGCCAATGCGACTTTACCGCTTTCTTTTATCCCGGGCAGTGACGAGATACGCCAGACCATCGGGAATGTGATTTATCAATTGCCGCCTGGGCTCAGCGTCGGGCTGATACAATTGCTCAGTTCGCCGTGGGACGCGAACCAGGCGATGCTGGCGATCACAGGAACAACGGCCGAGGGCATCCAGTGGGCATCGGATGCGTTGATAAACGCCAACCTTGCTGACCAGATGAACGGTAATTTGGTGATTGGGCTGCGCCCAGGTGAGATTAATTCCATCGATACGCGCAAAGCCACCGCAGTCCCCGGAGCGGGCGATTTGCTTGGGATGCTCACCAATCTTACAACGCCACAGCCAGGGACGACCCATACGCCAGTTCCGACCAGCGTGCCGGTACCGACGGCCACACCAACGGCAGTTGCTATTGCTGAAAGCGCCCCGCCGGCAGTCTCGGCTTTGCCTGTGGCTCAAGGTCAGTCGTATGTCTCATTGCCTGTTTTTGGCCGGCAACCTGCATGGCTGTTGCTCATCCTGGTGGCCAGTATTCTGGTTGTGGCAGTTGCCATTGTGATCTATATGCGGCAAACGAGAAGTTAGGCCGGTTTATGTTCTAGGATTTGTTGGGGAATGTTTTACAGTGCAACGCACTGTGAAACATTCCCCATTTATGATATTTATTTTTGGTTTTCCTGTGAGGCGGCCCGAAAATGAAGGCGCTTGTAGTCACCAATATGTACCCTAACCCGGAGCAGCCGGCCTTTGGCACGTTCGTCTACGACCAGGTAGAAGCGCTCCGGCGTTGCGGGATTGACATCGATGTATTGTTCATCAACGGGCGTAAAAGCAGATGGAATTATCTGTGGGGCGTCTGGGCGCTGTGGGGTAAACTGTTGACGCGTAAATATGACGTCATCCATGCGCATTATTCGCTTTCTGGCCTGGTTGCCAGGTTGCAGTTTTTATATCCGGTGGTAGTGACTTATCATGGGGGCGAGGTGAAGGATCATGCGCCAAAATTTTTGAGGTGGCTTGCACGGCGTGGTCCCAAATTGTTCGATCGCGTGATCGTTGTCAATAAGGCGGAGAAGGCTATTCTGAAGGATGCTGAGAACGTACGGGTAATCCCTTGCGGAGTGAACCTGGACGAATTTGTGCTGATGCCCCGCGCTGAAGCGCGCCGTACGCTTGGTCTCCCGATGGAAAAATTTCTGGTCCTGTGGGCCGGAGAATACTGGCAGCGCGAAAAGCGCTTTGAACTGGTAAAGGCATCCATGCAGGCGTTTGAAGAACACGATCCGGATGCGGAACTGGTTCTTGTTTCTGGCAAGCCTCATTCGATTATCCCCACCTATATGAACGCGTGCGACGCGTTACTGCTGGTTTCCTTCTCCGAGGGTTCGCCGATGGTGATCAAGGAGGCGATGGCCTGCAATTTGCCAGTCATTTCGACGGATGTTGGGGATGTAAGCGAGGTGATCTCAGGTGTCGATGGTTGTTACCTGGTGGAGCCGGAGGTCGAAGATGTCGTTCATAAGCTCCGGTTGGTTTTCCAGAGGCGAGAACGCACCAAAGGACGCGATAAAATAGGCCGTTTGAGCTCAAGTCAAATTGCCGAACAGATTATCGAGGTTTACAAAGAAGTGCTGCCCGTTCGGATTGAAAACCAGATGATTGAATAGAGAGTTTCCTGATGCCCAAGAGAATTTGTGTTATCCGGCAGTCCTATTATCCCACTGATTTGACAGTGCGGCGCGAAGCAGAAACGCTGCACCAGGCAGGTTATGAAACCCACGCAATTTGCCTGGCGCCGCCCGCCGCTGCTGGCCAAAGCCAGGCCGATGAGGTGATCGAGGGAGTTTATGTCCACTATCTGCCATTGACCAGAAAGAAAACCAGTATCGGCCGCTATCTTTACGATTATTTGTCTTTTACTTTCCTGGCCGGCATGAAAGTAACCTCTTTGCATCGCCAGAAGCCGTTTGACGCCATCCAGGTAAATACCATGCCCGACTTTCTGGTGTTTTCGACTCTCATCCCAAAGATGATGGGCGCTAAGGTGGTGGTGATGATGTATGAGCCGGTGCCCGAGTTGTGGCAAACCATACGCAACGCGCCGGCCCCGTGGTTATTAAAACTGGCCGAACGGTGGGCGCTGGCTTATGCCGACGCGGCTTTGACGGTTACCCAGGAACTTAAAGATACTTACGTGGCCCGCGGAGCCGCCGGCGATAAAATCAATGTCATTCTGAATGTGCCGGACGATCGCCTTTTCAAACGCGATGGAGGAAATATCGAAGCCGGGACCTCACAGGAAGATTTTGTCCTGATCTCTCATGGGGCAATTGAGGAACGATACGGCCACGACACCATGCTGGAAGCCGTTGCCCTGGTCCGCTCACAGATCTCAAACCTTCGCCTGCGGATTTCTGGCAAAGGCAGCTATTTGGATGAATTTTTGGCGCTGAGGTCGCGCCTGAATCTGGAAGACTGTGTGGATTATTTGGGATTTATCCCCTTAGAGCAATTGGTGCGAGAATTATATGCCTCCGATGTCGGTATCGTGGCCCAAAAATCTTCGACGTACTCGAATCTGGTACATACCGGGAAAATGTATGAGTTT
Organism: uncultured Anaerolinea sp.; assembly: GCA_964595435.1. Classification (GTDB taxonomy): domain Bacteria; phylum Chloroflexota; class Anaerolineae; order Anaerolineales; family UBA4823; genus RBG-16-57-11. The sequence continues at coordinate 207,232 of CAZQQJ010000003.1, forward strand.
ATCGCCGTCGGCAAACCTGTCCTGGCTTCTCGCCTGAGATCGGTCGAAGCTTACTTTGGCCAGGATGCTTTGTACTACTTCGAATCTGGCGATCCACATAGCCTGGCCCAGGGTATCCTGGATTTGTACCACAGCCCGGAAAAGCGCCAGGCGCTCGTCAGGAATGCCCAAAAGTTGTATGAGCAATATTGTTGGGACAGGCAGAAGCAAATCTATCTGTCAGTCTATAGCAAGTTGCTGGATATCTCCTGATCACTGCTGGCTCGCCGCAGACATTTCGACGACTTGCCGGGCCAATGCTGCCATCCCCATGGGTTGAAGTCTGCCTCTACCAATTTCTTCGGCGACATAGCTGAACAAATAGCGAAGCTTCTCAAAATCTTTGTCCGTTTGGAACTCATACGGATGCGCCCAAAGATGAAAGATTTTTCTTCCGTCAGCCGCTTGCCGGACGCCTTTGATCATCCGCCGGATGCGCAGCTTATGCAAGTTCAGATCGTCAAGCACTTGCTCCCAACCGCTGTGGTATCCGAAAAAGTATTGCGAGGCAGGCAAATTCACCAGGCCGCAAGATTCGATGCCCGTGACCCGGTAAACTGGCGAAGTCGTTATCCCCAGCGTGTAGTCGATATTTTTCAAGAGTTTACCCAATAACCCCCACTGGTATAAGCGAGGCAGCGTTTCATTTCCTCGATAGCAGGTAAACCCTGCCTCTTTGAAAATATCCAGGTGGCCGATGGCATTGCGTGGAAAGACGATGGACAGGGGGACGATCCCTTTCCTCTTACCCATCCTTTTCCACTCTTGAATCTCAATTCGTGCTTCGCTTTCGCTCATCTGGTCGAAGAGCTGGTGCGTATATCCATGAAAGGCAATTTCATGCTGGGCACCCTTCGTAAGCAAAAGCTCGATCACATCGGCGCCGTACCAGAGGGGGTGATCGTTCTTATAAATTTGCTCGAAACTTTGATATTTACCCCGCCAGGCCAGCACCGGGCAAATCTCACATTCCTCGCACCTGGCAAAGAACAAATGCCCCGTGATCGCCCAGGTGATGGTAATGCCAAATTCGTTGCCCATTGCCAGCAAACGCTCAATCGCTTTTCGCTCCCGGGATCCGTCTGGCGACAAAAACCTGGCTCGTTCCTGATCTAGGTCGAAATGCCCCAGGCCTAACTCTGTGTCCAGAGAAAATAGAAAGATGCCCTTTGAGTAGACGGGGTCATTCATCGGAAGCCTTCCCAGGCTTGCTGGTAGACAGCCATGTTCTGTTGGGCGATAACCGGCCAGGACAAATCTGTAGCAGCCTTCTGAAGGGTATTGTTGACCATCTCATTCCACAGATCGCGGTCGCGCAAAAGCAGAATGATCGCATCGGCCAAACTTTTCGCATCGCGTGGCGGTACCAAAAGCCCGGTCTTCCCATCATCGATTGATTCGGGCAAGCCGCCCACGGTAGTAGCTATCGCTGGCCTGCCGAAAGCGTAGGCGATGGCCATCACCCCACTTTGAGAGGCTTCAGTGTAAGGCAATGCCACCACTCTGCATTCCTGGAACAAAGAGGCAATCCTCTCATCGGGGATGCGATGGTTATGGATGATATAGTGATCTTTGTTAACCATCCATGGCTCGTATTTCTCCAGCGGTTCTCCTTCACCGGCGATGACAATTTTGGCGTCGGGCACCTGTTGTGTAATCAGCGGCTCTGCTTCGATCAGATAACGGAGCCCTTTATATTCCCATATCCGGCCAAAGAAAAGTATCTGGTTGGCGGGATCGGAAATCTGCGTATGATCCCATTTCTTGTAGAAATCGTACACGCCATGGGGGATGACGTGTATTTTTTCGGCAGGGAACGGGTGTTGCTGCTGTAGCAATCGTCGTTTGATGTGCTCCGCGTGAACGATAACCCGATCGGCATAACGCCATTGCCAGCTATTGAGCGGGATCGGTTCATCACCAGGATGTTGGGCAAAATCGTGGATGGTCGAAACGAGGGGCGCTTTGGGAAATACTGGCAGGGAAATGCACATCCACAGGTTCCAGGAAATCAGGTGCACTGCCTGGGGGCGGATGTCGTTAATCGTCTTGAAGATGTATTGCAGCATGCGCAGGTTGGACGGGTATCTCAGCCGGGGCTTATGGAAGGTACGTAGATCAACCTGATCTTTGACCATATCCCGGTAGCGCAGCGCTCCCTCGGGGAGCATAAGGGTTACTTTGCCCATATCAGACAGCGCATTTGCCAGGGGGATGGAGTAGGCGTAATATTGAAAGTCCACCAGTACGATATGCATGATGAGTCTCCACTTTGATTGCTCGCGGTTCGGGAATTATACTACCGGTATCTTCAAAGGGTTGGGCAGATCTATCGTATTGGGACAATTTCTCTCTTAAATTTCATGTAAACAGGGGGCGTTTTAATTTATAATTGTGTGGCCCGTGATTCGTGGCTGAATTCAAGGGATGATAACATCGGTGAGAAGTGGGATTATTGGGTGAGGACATGGATCGAGTGATACAGATCGTTAAAAGGTACCTGGCTTTGTTGATGGCAGTGGGGGTTACCCTGGTGGGGATAGACCAGTCGGTGTTTCAGAAGCATGCGCAGGCGGCTACTCAAGCTTTCATTATGAAGGGAGATGTATGGAGATATCGCATCGGCTCTTCAGAGCCTCCGGCCGGCTGGAGCACGTTGGCCTTCGATGATTCGGGCTGGCTACAGGGCGCGACCGAATTCGGCTTTGGAGAAAGAGACGAAGCGACGAATGTGGAGAGCGTATACGGGCACCGCTGGGCGGTTTATACGCGGCGCAGCTTTACGGTGAGCGACCCAGCCGCGGTGGCCTATCTGGTTTTGAAGATCAATTACGACGACGGTTTTGTGGCCTATTTGAATGGCGTCGAAGTCGCGCGGCGTAACTTGGGCAGCCCGGGGACGCCGGTATATTACAATACGCTGGCTACCGCAGAGCGCGAAGGCGGGCCATATGAAAGCATCGACCTCACCGCGTATATAGGCAACCTGGTCGCGGGCACCAATGTGCTGGCGGTGCAGGTGCATAACCGATCTTCCGGTAGCACCGATTTGTCTCTGACCCCAGAGTTGTATTGGGACGAGCAGAACGATGTCCATCTGCTCCGCACGCCATATTTGCAGATGATGGGTACGGATACGGTGACGATCGTATGGACGACGAAGGAGGCCGGCCCCAGCGAAGTGCACTATGGCCTGGATCAGAACCTGGGCAGCGTGGCCGCCGCGGCGTCGACGTTCAAAAGCGTAAGCGCACCCGCGCCTTACGACCAGTATTACCAGCATGAAGCAATTTTGTCTGGCCTGCAACCAGCCACGCAGTATTATTACTCGATCTATACACAAGGTTATCAACTGGCACTGCCTGAAATCATGTATTTCCGTACCAATCCTGCCAGCGGCCCGGAAATGTGCCAGTTCAACTTTGCTGCCATTGGAGATTCAGGGATTAATGCCTCAGAGTCGCACCTGGCGCTTGACCAGGCTGTTGCACGCGGTTTTGACTTTGCCGTACACATGGGTGATCTGGCTTATTACAATGGCAAATACGAGGAACTGGAAATCAACCATTTCCAGCTTTTTGAAGATATTTTATCGAATCAGATGGTCTGGACTGTGCCTGGCGACCATGAACTGGTTACCAATGGCGGCGCTCCCTACCGGGATGTATTTGTTTTGCCCAGGCAGGCTCTGCGTGAGCAAGACCAGGAGCGATATTATTCGTTCAATTATGGGAACGCCCATTTCATTATGCTGGATGACAATTATCCATTTGTCCAGGAGATTGAAATGGGAGACAACCTCCGCATGGACGATTGGCTGATCGCCGACCTGGAAGCGGACGACCACTTCTGGAAGATCGTCGTCATTCACGAGCCTGCTCCGGGGCGGATTTCGGATACTCGTTCCCACACGACGCAAATTGCCATCCTCCGGGATATTTTCGAGACGTATGGGGTCGACCTGGTGCTGACCGGCCATGATCATCTTTATGAACGCACCTATCCGATCAAGGGGGATGAAGAAGGCGAACCTGTGATAGATGAGGAAAATGGGGTGATCTACGTAACCAACGGAGAAGCTGGCAGCGGCGGCGCCAGCTATACTTTCTATGACCCGCAGCCGTCCTGGAGCGCCAGGCGTTCCAGCCATTTGGCCGTACCGATTACTTATGACTCAGCTTATACGCATATCTACATCAATGGCGGGGTGATGAGCCTGATCACGGTCAATGATTGGGGAGAAGTGCTCGATCCTGTTGGTGGAAGCGAACCGTTGGTAATCATCGACCGCAGTGATGAACCAGGTGGTATATGCTCTGCGAATATCCAGGGTAGGGTTTATGAAGATTTCGATGGAAATGGCGCGATCAGCGCCGGCGACTCGCCCCTGGCAGATGTGGTACTCCGCTTATCCAATGGCATGACCACCACCACTGGCGTGGATGGCGCTTACTCGTTTGACAGCCTGGCGACTGGCCTGTATACGATTACCCAGGTTAACCCGGTTGGTTTTCTGTCGTCGGGCGACGTGCAGGGCGCTAACGATGACCAGATTGTAGTGACCCCTGGACCAGGAGAGACCGTATCCGGGCAGGATTTCTTCGATTACCGTCCGGTGAGTATCCAGGGGGCGGTGTATGAGGATGTCGATGGCAGTGGTGGCTTGAGCGCTGGCGATACGCCGTTGTCTGGCGTGGAACTGCAATTATCCAATGGTTTGACGGTCACGACAGGGATGGATGGCGTCTACCAGTTCGATGGACTTGCGCCGGGAGGATATACGGTGACAGAGGGAAACCCGGACGGTTATCTGTCGTCGGGAGATGCTCAAGGGGGGAATGATGACCAGATTGCTGCCAGCCTGGCCAGCGGAGATGCGCTCCTGGATCAGAATTTCTTCGATTACCGCCCGGCGAGCATCCAGGGAACAGTCTACGAGGATGTCGATAACAGCGGTGGTTTGAGTGCTGGCGATATGCCGTTGTCTGGCGTGGATCTGCAGTTATCCAATGGCCTGACGGCCACGACAGGGTTGGATGGTATCTATCAGTTCAGCGGACTTGCGCCGGGAGGATATACGGTGGCAGAGGTGAATCTGGGTGGTTACCTGTCATCGGGGGATGCTCAAGGGGAGAATGATGACCAGATCGCTGCCAACCTGGCCAGCGGCGATGCGCTCCTGGATCAGAATTTCTTCGATTACCGCCTGGCGAGCATCCAGGGAACAGTCTACGAGGATGTCGACGGCAGCGGCGACTTGAGCGCCGGCGATACCCCAATGTCTGGCGTAGAACTATTATTGTCCAATGGCCTGACGGCCACGACGGGGATAGATGGCGTTTATCAGTTCAGTGGGTTATTGCCTGGTGTATATACAGTGACTGAACAAAACCTCCCTGCTTATTTTTCTTCGGGGGATTCGTATTCTTCCAACGACGATCTCATTCTGCTCACTTTGCATTCTGGCCAGGTTGCCTTAGCGCAGAATTTCTTTGATTATCGCCTGGCGAGTATCAGCGGCGCGGTATACGAAGACTACGATAACGATTATGTGTTCAGCGCTGGTGATAAACCGTTGTCCGGGATCACACTTACCCTATCCAATGGGCTGACGACAACCACAAATTTGAACGGTGAGTACCAGTTTACTGGTTTAGTGCCGGGCAACTATATGGTTGCACAGATCGATTTACCCTATTGCGTTTCGTTGGCCGACGTGTATGGCGCAAATGACAACCTGGTTGCAGTTATCTTGAACTCTGGAACCCAAGTGAGCGGGCAAAACTTTCTGGACAGATATCCAAGAATCTATCTACCTGTGGTGTTGAAATGAAATCGTTGATTGTGGCTCTTAGAGGCAAAGGAGTTTACAAGTTTCTTGACCGCATCACCAGTATTCTCAGAAGATACGGTGCGACGGCGAGTAAGTACGAGCATACGCTGGCACAATTTGTCCAAACGCTCGATCAGTTCGACTGTAAAGCGACCTTTCCCACCACAGTGGTGGCGTTGAAGCGCCACCCCGAAGCGTTTCGCAAACATCAAGATCATGGCATCGAATTTGCGGTGCATGGCTATCGCCATGTCGATCATTCTTTGCTTTCTCTGGAAGAGCACCTGGCCGAACTGGAGGTGGCCAAACGCACGATAAGCCAGTGTGGTGTGCGGGCAGATGGTTTCCGTTGCCCCTATTTGCGCTGGAATCCGGCCACATTGCAGGCGCTGGAGAAACTTGCCTTTTCCTATGATTCGAGCCAGGCGTTGTTCTGGCCTGTGCCAGCCGATAGCGAAACACCGGCTTATCTGAAGGCTATAGAGTTTTACCGGGCGTTTTCTGCCAATGAATATCCATCTTTGCCTTATTTGAAGGATGGGCTGGTGCGCATCCCTTACGCACTCCCGGATGATGAATCGCTGGTGGAACGCCTGGCGCTCTCGTCTCCAGAGCAAACCAATGCACTCTGGTTACAAATTTTGCAAAACACCTATGAATTGGGTGAATTGTTCACCATCGGGCTGCATCCTGAACGTTTCTTCCTTTGCCGCGCCCCGTTGGAAGCGGTGCTGGGTGAGGCGCGCCGCCGGACGCCGGGCGTGTGGATGGCGCGCCTGGATGAAATTGCGACCTGGTGGCGGGCCAGGGTGGCAACCCGCATTGAAATCCAGGATACCACTGAAGGTATTCGTTTATCGATTGCTGGCCCCTTGGGGTTGGTGGTCCTTGCCCGTCAGGTGGAGATCGATGTCCCCTCAGCACCCTGGGCAGATGGCTATTTTCAAGTAGACACAACGACGTTTAATTTACGGGCGCCTGTCCGGCCATTTGTTGGCGTTTCTCCACATGCCTCTCCGCAGATGGTTGACTATTTATGGCAGCAAGGCTATATTGTTGAGATCAGCCCAGATGGCCAGCGCCATGCTGTTTATATCGATTGGAAGGAATTCGGCTCCGAACATATGCGCCCTCTGTTGGATCAGATAGCTCGAGCGGATCGCCCGTTGGTGCGTTTGGGACGCTGGCCGCGAGGGATGCGTAGCGCACTCTCAGTCACAGGTGATATCGACGCCCTGACGATTTGGGATTATGGCCTGCGTATGTTTGGAAGGTGAAATAAATACATGAGCATAGAAATAACAAATACGTTGCCTCAGGAGGCCTGGCGCCAGTTTGTTGAAGAATATCCAGGAGGCAATATCTATGGCAGCCCGGAGATGTTCGAAGTTTTCCAGCATGCTCGAAAACACCGGCCTGCAGTTTGGGCAGCCGTTGGTCAGGGCGGTCGTGTGCTGGCGCTGTTACCGCTTGCACAGGTAATTTTGAATCCTTTGCTTAAGTTGTTTACTTCTCGGGCGGAGGCATATGGCGGCGTGTTGTGCGCTCCAGGTCAGGAAGGTCGAGATGCTCTGGATAAGTTGCTCCAGGTATATCAGCGCAAAGGATCACGCGGAGCCTTGTTCACAGAGTTGCGCCATATGGCTGATTCACAGGAGATACAGCCTGTCTTGCAACAGTATGGTTATGTGTACGAGCCTCACTTGAACTATATCATCGATCTGCGCCGTTCACCCGAGGATATACTGCAAGGCTTTGGCAGCGACACGCGCAAACACGTTCGTAAGGCGCTGAAAAGAGACGATCTTCTTGTTGAAGAAGTGAAGGATGTTCACCAGATGGCTGTCTGCCGTGATTTACTGGTTCGGTCGTATAGCCGGGCGCACGTCCCTCTGGCGCATGCGTCGCTTTTTATGTCTGCTTTTGAAGTCTTGCATCCTGAGGGAATGGCACGATTTACCCTGGCGAAAGTAAATGATGTGCCAGTGGCAACCTCGTTAGCGTTGTTGTATAAAGACGTGATTTTAGGATGGTACCGCGGCGTGGATCGCGCCTACAGCGCCTATGCTCCCAATGAACTGTTAGTTTGGGAAATGCTTTCCTGGGGTGCACAACATGGCTACCATTTCTTCGATTTCGGTGGTGCGGGTAAGCCGGATGAGAAATCGGGTGTGCGTGATTTCAAAGCGAAATTTGGCGGGGAACTGGTAAATTACGGTCGTAACCGCCTGGTCCATTCGGCCTGGCGTCTTGTGGCCAGTGAAAAAGCTTATGCCCTGGCCCGTAAGTTTCTATACTGAGATTATTCTAAAGGTTTATCCTGGCGCGATAGACGCCGGGTCTGGAACTGAGAGATGAAATTAGCGATTTATCTGTGTTTAGCCGGTTTGTTCATGGTTGGGATGGTATCGTGCGCAGCGACGAATTCTCTTCAAGTTTCGCCGCCGAATTTGCCCCTTTCGCCAACAGGTTTATCTGCCACTTCGACACCCTCTGTCCCGGATTGTGAAGTGCGTGGCGTTTGGCTTAACCCTGAAGCTTTCGACGGGCAACGTTGTGATGACCCTCAGAACGCAGATTGCTGGCCTCTAAAACGAGGCGATGCGACGGTGAAGGCCAGGATCAATACGTTGCTGGACCAACTGGACAGCGCGCATCTCAATACGCTTTTCGTTGCCAGCCCGAAGGTAGGGGAGAATTGTGGCTGGGCAAACCGTTATGCCTTCGAAGACTTTATTGCGATGGCGAAGGAAAGAGGTTTTTCATTGCATCTTTGGATCATTAATAAGGCCAGGGCCGATCCTACGTGTAATGAAAAAGCGCAAATCGATTTCACCGATCCGCAGGAGAAATACCGGCAGGCGGCCTGGGTGCAGGACCTGCTTGGCCTGTATGCAAATTACCTGGATGGAGTTCATCTCGATTACATTCGCTATTCGGATTGGGAAAAAATCGATAAGGATAAGATGGGTGATAACCGACCGGATTCCGGTGATGCAATTGGGGTCAGTGCGACGGTAATGCAAATACACCAGGTGTTGCAAGATAATTATCCCAATTTCAAATTGAGTGCTGCGGTTTTACCGGTCGAGTCTGCTTATGCCAGCTCACATAGGCAATCAGGGAGTGTGGTCTGGGACGAGGCGGTACCGAAGTGGTATCAGGATTGGTTCGCTGCCTACCCCGATAGCTGGTATTCGCGACGGATCGGTTCTAATGGCGTCCCTTTGCACATGAAATATCAACAGGACCCCGTCGGTTGGATCAGAGCGAATTTCATCGATGTGATCATCCCGATGAACTATACCCTGGATACAAAGCAATGGGATGCCGAATCGGATTATTGGAAGTCGTTCACGACTTTCGAGCAGAATAATTTCAGCCGGGTTTTTATGGGCCTGCGTTGGGGTAAGGATAACCAGGCCGACCCGGGAAAGGTGATCGAGAAAATCGAATATGGCAGGTCGATCGGCTTACAAGGCTTTGTCATCTTTGAATTTTCCGAATGGGACGAAGATGTGAATAATGGTGCAGGAGGGTATGTAGATGATACTGCGTTGATCAATTTACTGACGGTAGACTCGGCAGCCAACCACTTTCATGCCCCATATAAAGCCCCTATACGTTCATGCATGGCGATTCACTGAAGGATTATGGACATTCAAATAACCAATTCCCTCCCTGAAGCAACCTGGAAGCAGTTCGTCGATTGCCACCCGGATGGCAATATTTTCCACACTCCGGAGATGTTTGCAGTAATGCAGCGCGCACAAGGGCACAAGCCCCAATTGTGGGCCGCGGTTAACGGAGAAGGCAGTGTGCTTGCTCTGTTTACACCGGTGCAGATTGTTCTGAACCGTCACCTGCATTTCCTGACTTCACGGGCTGTATCTTATGGCGGTGTGCTTTGCGAACCCAGCCAGGAGGGCCTCGAGGCTCTGGCGTTGCTCCTGCGCACTTACCGGCACAAGACGGGTACGAAATTGTTGTTTACTGAGTTGCGCAACTTATCAGACCTGGGAGCAATACGGCCTATCCTGGAACAAGAAGGATTTGTTTATGAAGAGCACATAAACTATCTGGTCAATTTGCGGCGCTCCCCGGATGCAATCCTGGAAAGTTTTGGTACCCGGACACGCAAGAATATCCGGCAAGGGATCAGCAAGGGAATTGTCGCTATAGAAGAAGTCGTATGCCGTGAGCAGTTGGCGACCTGTTATGGTTTGTTGCGCAAGACCTACGATGTTGCCCATGTCCCTCTTGCCGATTCCTCGCTTTTTGAGGCTGCGTTCGATGTGCTCTATCCCAAGGGCATGATCCGTTTCACCCTGGCGCGGGTGGGCCAGGCGAATGCAGCTACATCGATTGCACTGGCTTATAAAGACGTAATCTACAACTGGTATGCAGGCACGGATCGGGAGCACGGCGCTCATAATCCGATGATGCTGCTGACCTGGGATTTTCTGATGTGGGGCGCGAAGCGGAATTACCGGGTTTATGATTTAGGCGGCGCGGGGAAACCGGATGAAAAATATGGTGTGCGCGACTTCAAGGCTAAATTTGCCGGTGATCTGGTCTGTTTTGGCCGCAATACCCTGGTGCACGCTCCATTACGGATGGCGGTCAGCACCAGAGGCTACCAGTGGGTGAAGAGATTCCTGTTTTAGCCCAACCGGACGAGATCGGGTTTTGGCCGGTCGCGGCGTGTCGATCAATTCCCATACATCTGCTCTGGCGCCAGGATTTCTTGAAAGCGATGGCGTAGAGCGATGCGGCTTTCGTAGCATAGATGGCAGGCATCGGCGTATCTGTCCCGGTGGGATAGGTTGTAACGACGCACCAGTTCCACGGGGCCGCCCGCCAGCAAGGGGGCAACAATGGGGTGGGTATCCGGGCGAAAGCGGTCGATGATTTGAACCAGCGGCTGGCGATATACGTTGCCGATGCTGATCCCCTGGCAAAGGTGCAGATATCCCAGCGGGTCGATATGCACGCGTCCGGGGTCGCGCAGATTTTCATAAGGGCATTCGGTGAACGTTTCCCAGGGCTGCAGGTCGGCCTGCCCGGCCAGCTTGACCGCTGCCCGGCCGCGGTACATGACTGACGCGGCTTCGCCGGTGGGAATCTGGCCGCTGGCCGGTGTTGCCTCGGGTGTTTTGGGTTGGGCGACGCTGATGGTTCCGATCGGAATGCCCAATATTTCTGCGGCCTTGGATGCATATTGCGCCTGCTGGCTGATCATTTCGTTGTAGTGATAGAGGTCGCTGCTGACAGACAGATCGTGCAGCAGGCCCACAAATGGCCGCAGACAGGCGGTGGCATCTTCCAGGCTGGTTGCCCAATAGGCATTCGAGACAACACCTACCCGGAACCCCATTCCAACGGCATGTTGGGCCGCCTGGAGAAGGGCGGCATAGTAGAGGAATGGTTCACCGCCTTCGAAATAAACCTCCTCGATGGTTCCCAATTCACGCCCCTGGAACAGGATGTGGTGGATATTTTCCAGGGTCATTACGCCGCTTTGCCAGGGGCTGCCCCATACAAAGCAGTGATCGCACTCGAACGTGCACTGGTAAGTCAGTAAGAGATGTAAACCGGTTAGTTCCATTTTCAATCTGCCTCGCTCGATCAATCAATCTGGTGCTGCAGGCTTCAGTTCCAGGCGTTCATCATCCAACAGGGCATCCATTAATGCCTGGGGGCGTTCCGATTGTGGATGGTGCCCGGTCTCGGGCAATAAGACCAACCGGGCAGAGGGCTGAGCCTGTGCCAATGCCTGGCCGTTGGCCGGGGGTACGATACGGTCGTTTTCTCCCCATACGACCAGTGTAGGGATTTCGAAACCGGCCAGGCGGCTCGCCAGGTCCTGTGGCTGCCGGGCAGCAAACGACGCCAGGCCGCGCAGGGTAGAAAAATATGCCGCGCGGTGGGCATCGCTCCAGACGCGTTGGTTAACGCGCTGGAATAGGAATTGTCGTTCGCCCTCTGGCAAACCGTCCAGGTTGTAATAATAAGGGCGCAGGGTCTCGTAAGCAGCGTGAGGATTCTTGCGCAAGCGGGTATACCACCATTCGCCCAGGCCGGGGATCAGCATGAAAAGCAGTTGTGGGTTCAATCGCTGGCCCTGGGTGAGCAGCGTTCCATTTATCAGTACCTGGCTTTTCAGCCAGACCGGGCTTTCCAGCGCAACGGTCTGGGTTAGAACGGCGCCCATCGAATGGCCGATCAGGAACCCCTGGCTGGTTTGCATCTGCTCTGCCAGTTCCCGGATGACATCGCATAGGAAGCCAGCCGGATCGCGGCGCAAGGGTTTATCGCTGCGGCCAAAGCCGGGCAGGTCGGGTGCGACGACGCGCCCGTAAGCCGAAAGCGGGCCGATCAGGTAGCGCCAGGTATCGGCTTCATCGCCCAGGCCATGCAGGAGAAAGATGGTGGGTTCAAGGCGGTGCTCGACGACATAGGCAAACAGGTTTACCCCGCTTTTGGGCAGGTGAATCGTTCGGCTATAGGATTCCAGACCTGGCCAGGAGTGCATGGGGGTGTGAAATTGTTCCATGATTTGAATTGTATTGTGGTCGAGATGGATCGTCAAGAAAATTTCGATAAACTCTGCATTATATCCACAGGATCGCCCCTAATCCGCGGATGGAGTAGGGAGCATTGGCTTGCGGGCGGCCCGGCTGAGGGCGAGGCAGCGCGCACCAGGCACCCTGCCCGGCGATATATTGTTGGGTATCGCCCGATCCACCGCCGATCATTGCGTCTTGTGCTCCTAACTCGATCATCAACTCCGCCATTTCATACAGGTTCAGCCCGTCGCCCGGCTCAGGCTGGAAGATGGTGACGCCGGCCTGTAGCGGGTCAACTTGCGGGCAACCGGCAAAGGCCGATGCAATCAGCAGATGTTGGTGGGCAGTGATGCCGAAGGCAGTAAAGGATGTACGCACTTCCCTTGGATAGTTGATCTCGTCGCCCTGGGTTGGCCCTTGTGCGGGCAGGCGGACAGGGATTTGTTGGCTGGAGTTGTGACCGTTGCAAACGATCTGTGGTCCAGAGATGGCTATCTCCGGTGGCGATATGTCGCACAACTTGTTCTGACAAATGTTCAGCCGTTGGATACGGGGGTGGCCGGGTGAAAGTACCAGGGTAGTATAGCTGCCATCCAGCGGCTGGGCGTTATCCCCATCCAGGGGAATCGCCTGGGGTGGTTTATGGATCAATCTGAAGCCCAGAACGATGAAACCATTGCCGCGTACAAAATTGGTGTGGAGTGTGTTGGTGGCAAAGCGTACTGCCGGCGAACCGGCTTTGCGTTTCTCCAGCCAGGTGGGCAGGCTGTCGCCGGTGTTGGTGTGAGAAGGAAGGTAACGATTTCCTGCGGGGTGAAAGCTGCGCTGGAGCAGATCCCAGGAGATGTATATGTGGGGCGGCGTTTTTGCCGGGTCGATGGTTACGCTGCGCGTGATGACCATCTGGATGTTATGTTTGGGGAATCCCTCGTGATGGGGATTCCCCTTGAGCTTTTACAATGCCGGCGGCGCTAGCAATTCGTTGAGGGCCAGCCTGGAGCGTTTATCTACGACTGCCAGGATTTCGTCGCCTTCTTCGAAGACCATGTTGCCGCGCGGGGTGATCACTTTGCCCTGGCGGATTACTGCGGCGATGGTACAGCCTTCGGGCATAGGCAAATCCTTGAGCAGCGCGCCGATCATTCTGGAGCGAGGCAGCAATTGTTCCTCCACCAGCGAATACTCGCCCCGGCGCAACTTCAGCAGAGTCATCATATCGCCCATCGACATTTCTTCGACGATAAGTTTGGCCAGGATGTCGGTTTGGTTTAAGCCCACGTCAACGCCCATTTCTGGTGTAAACAGCCATGCGTTTTTGGGGTTGTTGACTCGGGCGATGGTGCGAGGAACGTCATACTCGAAACGCCCCAATGTGGCGACGACCAGGTTATTTTCGTCCTCGCCAGTGGCGGCTACGAGCACGTCGGCGCGCTCGATGCCGGCTGTTTCCAGAACAGCGGGTGAACTGCCGTCTCCGGTCACGATAACCTCGTCAGGCAGCTCCTGTCGTAATCGTTCCAGTACTTCGCTGCGGTGTTCGATGAGCTTGACTTGGTGGCCTTCGCTAAGCAACTGCTGGGTTAAATGAGATCCGGTACGGCCTCCGCCAACGATGATCACGTTCATGTTTCATCTCCTCAAATCAGTTTCCGATCATTTCTCGGAAGCGTTCCATCGATGAAGCCAACAGGGTGAGATGCACCAGATCGCCAACGCGAAATTCGGTGCCCGACATGGGTATAAAGGCTTGCCCCTGGCGGGTAATTGAAATGACAGAAATTTCACCCGGAATATTCAATTGTTTGACCATCTGACCCACCAGGCGGCGAGGGATTTCAATGGTGCACAGGCATACCTCTCCACCACCAAATGTCATCAAGGGATCCATCTCGGCATGGGTGAGCATCTGGCGGATCCGCTCCGCCCCCAGGCTGGTGGAAGAAATGGTCAACAGCCCCAGGCGTTGGTAAATTTCTGCCCGGATTGGGTCGTATAGGCGAGCGACCACGCGCGGCACGTGAAACACATTGCGAGCAATACGGGCGGCGATCACATTGGCGTTGTCTGAAGCACTTGTTGCGGCAAACGCATCCGCCTGCTCGATGCCAGCGCTGACCAATACATCCCGGTCGAAACCGATTCCCAGCACTTTGCGGCCCTTGAAATCTGGGCCCAGCCTCTCGAGAGCCAGAGGGTTCTTGTCGATCACCGCTACATCATGGCCTTCTTCGGCCATTAACCGGCTGACTTGTTCGCCAACTCGCCCGCATCCCATCACGATAATCCTCATAACGCCTCCTTGTTTGACTGAAGGTCATTTTGTGTGGCTCTGTGGTGTGAAGTTGTGATGGTATGTCACTCCACAGAGGAAGACATTTTCTACAATTACTTATTTCATCTTCATCCAGCATTTATTGTAACCCGGTCTCTGTGCTGGATGAAACAGATTCTGGGTGCAATTGTAATTTGCGTACAACGGCTTTGCGTATCCACTCGGCGACGTACAATACCAATGGATAAGGAGCCAACCAGAGCCAGAAAATGGCTGGCAGAGGGTAAAATTCGAACCAGCGCGCAACAGGGGGAAAGTAGATAACGATCAACAACAAAAGCACTTCAACGATTACGCCGATGAGCAAGTAGATGTTGCTGGTCCAGCCCAGCGATCTGCCGCGGTTGGTCTCGGCGCGACAGGCGAAAGCATTCCCAACCTGTGCCATGACCAGGCCGGCATAAAAGACGGTTATGGCCAGCGAGTAGATATTTGCGTTGCTCAGATCAGCAAAATACATCGCTATAGCCGGCCAGGGCACTTCAGGGGGATGGATGGTCTTAACGGCATCGGAGATCAGGTACATGCGATCCGAAAGATAAAAAACTAAGAGAAAACCGGCGTAACACAGGAAGGTCTCGATCATGCCCAGCCAGGTGAAGGAGCGCCGCAGCAGAAACCGATCTACCAGGTGTTTGTCTTTGGGGCGCGGCGGGCGGCGCATGACGTCCGGTTCCGGCTTTTCAGAGCCTAAGCCCAGGGCGGGCAGAACATCTGTACCCAGGTCGATCGCCAGGATTTGATTGACGCCCAATGCCAGGGGAATGTGCGTCAGTGCAGTTACAAGGAAGGGAATTACTTCGGGAACGTTGCTGGAAAAAATATAGGTGATGAATTTGCGCAGGTTGTCGAACAGGGCACGGCCCTCGCGAATGGCGTGAACGACGCTGGCGAAATTATCATCCGTCAGAATGACATCTGCCGCTTCTATGGCTACATCTGTACCGATGATGCCCATCGAGATTCCCACGTCGGCTTTGCGCAGCGCAGGGGCATCATTTACCCCGTCGCCGGTTACTGCTACGACGTAGCCGGTGTTCTGCAGGGTCGCCACCAGGCGCAATTTGTGCTCTGGCGCCATGCGGGCGAACAGCAGTTCTCGATTGCTGTTTAACCGCCCTCGCAATGCGATCTCGTCTAATTCATCCAATTCGGCCCCGGTGATGATCTGCGCCTCGTCGGTGGTTAACATACCCACTCTGCGAGCGAGCGAAAGCGCTGTCAGGCCGTAATCGCCGGTGATCATGAACATGCGGATGCCGGCCTGATGCAGCGCCTGGATCGCTTCGGTCACCTGCGGGCGGGGAGGATCGTGCATGGCAATCAGGCCCAGGAAGGTCAGGTCGTACTCGATGTTGTTGGGTGAAAAGGAGCGCACATCGGGGGATATGGAGCGGCGAGCCACGGCCAGGACGCGCAACGTGCGTTGTGCGTAATCGTCGATGGTATCCAGGATTTGCTGGCGCACCGGATTATTCAATGGCTGTGCTTTGCCATTCACCAGAATGTGCGAGCAAATTTGCAGGATTTCACGCGGGGCGCCCTTCACAAACGCCACCCGGGGGTGGAAAGCGGGTACGGAATAGCCGCCGGGCGAGTCTGGCCCACCGTTTTGAAAGAGATCTCGATACCCCATCACCTGGTGGATGGTGCTCATTCGTTTGCGGCGGGCATCGAAAGGTAGCTCGTGGATGCGCGGCAGGTGGTGCGCCACTTGTGCTTCGTCGATGCCGCCTTTCAGGGCGGCCACGCGCATGGCCGCCTCGGTCTGGTCTCCCAGGCAGGTCCACTGGGGTTTGCCGGGAGCAGGCGGGCTGAGACGGGCATTGTTGCAGCACATGGCGGCGATGAGCAGGGCGCGCAAATCATCTGCATACGGCAGGCCGGCTGGGTCAGGCGAGAACACGCCATACGGCTCGTATCCCACGCCTGAAATGCTCAGGGGATTTCCCGCCACCCAGACCTCGCGCGCGGTCATCTGGTTTTGGGTGAGCGTGCCGCTCTTGTCGGTGCAGATGGTCGATACCGTGCCCAGCTTTTCCAGCACGGAGAGCTTCTTCACCAGCACGCCCTGTTGGGCCAGGCGCTGGCCGGCCATTGCCTGGGCCAGGGTGAGGATTGCGTTCAGTCCTTCAGGGATGATGGCGGCAACGATTCCCAGGCCGAGCAAAAAAGCATCCAACGTGTTCCATCCCAACTGGGCATCGAGAACACCAACCAGCACAACGGCCAGGCCAATCCCAGAGGCAACATAAGCGATTTTGCGGGCCAGGTTGGAAAGTTCGACGTGCACCTGGCTGGGTTCCTCGGCGACTACCTGAGTGAGATGGGCAATGCGCCCGAATTGCGTCAACATGCCGGTGGCGTAGACCACGGCCCGTCCTGTGCCGGATACAACCGATGTGCCGGCAAAGATCAAATTGGGCCTCTCTACCTCGCTGATGTCGCTGCGCAGGGATGCATCGCTGCTTTTGCGTGCCGGGATAGCGTCGCCGGTGAGGGTAGCGTTGTTGGTGCGCAAACCATACTCTTCGACCACGCGAGCATCTGCGGGGATGTGGTCGCCTTCCGCCAGCAATAAGACATCGCCGGGCACGATTTCGGTCGAGATAACATTCGACTCGACCCCATCGCGCATCACGCGGCTATATTCAGGCAGCAACCTGCGCAGGGCGTCGATGGCCTGTTCGGCGCGGTATTCGCGGGCGAAGCTTAACAGCCCGTTGACCAACACCAGCACCCAGATGGCGCTGCCGATGAAGAACTGGCTGCTCACCAGGGCGACGCCCCCCGCTCCCATTAAGAGCAAGGCCATCGGGTAGGTGACCTGGGATATGAATTGCCGCCAGATGTGCGGTTTTTGCTCCTCGGTCAGTGCGTTAACGCCGAACAAATCCCGGCGCGCCACAGCCTCGCTGGCGGAAAGCCCCTCCGGCGATGTTTCCAGAGAACTGTAAACGTCTGCAGGGCGAAGTTGGTAGATCGGGCCGGTTTCCATGTCGCGGCACACCTGCCCTCAGCCCAGGCCGATGACAGGCGTAAGACGTTTACCCCTTTTCTATATTGCTTGCAAAAGCCTTTTCCAGGAACTGTAATTCAGCCAATAAGTGTTTGCGGGTTGACGGGCTGAGGCGTGTATCCTGGGCGACCTTGCCCTGCTCGCGACGGCTGGCCAGGACCACAAACGCTGGTACAAACATTACCCGGCCAGCCGGAATAACATCGAATTTGTGGACTTTCATGCTCAGGGTTTGGTCATCGAAATAGGGCATGCTCAGGCTTAAGCCGCGATTCAAGCTCTCTGCCGCGGCTCTGCGTTGGATTTCCTGGATCATATCTTGCGTTTCATAACGGGCCAGAGCACGGCCCTGGTTCACCAACTGGCCGAGCATACCATAGCGTTTTTGCTGGTATTCGGCATCGGCGACCATGTAGGGCGCCAGGGCAACTGCCGAGTGGAGCACGTTCAAGAACCGTTGCATGGAGGCGACGATCGCCTCAGCTTCCTCTAAAGAGCCGACCAGCAGGCGATCGTTTTCATCCAGCGCCACCCATTTGGGAAGGTAGAAACGTCGCGCGGCGGGCACGTAGGGCACAAGCAATTCACCCCGTCCGTTATCGACATCTCCCATGTCCTCTTCGACGATGGCATCTGTCGCGGCGGTAATGGCTGAGGCGGCTTCCATCTCACTTTTAACCGGGATGGTAGGAATCTCCTCCCCATCCAATGCAGTATAGGTCACGCTGCGTCCAGCGGGAAGCATGGTGTGTACCATGTGCACGGCGGTGACATAACGCAACAGGCCGGCGCTGGAAACTACGGCCGGATTGGCTGAGGTTTCCAACTCATCCATGCGTTGTCGCAACCGGTCCAGGATGCGCGATTGGGATAACCGGTCAATCCAGTATTTCGAGGTCTGCTCGCGTACATCTTGAGGCACGTTGACCGGCGGTTGGGGCGGCTCTCCGGCTTTGGGCGCGGTAGTCACAATCCGATCTGGCAGTGTAAAGCTCAACTGTGTGGCATTTTGTGAAATTGTATCGGCCAGCTTCCTGCCCTGTGTGTCGAGAAAGCGCTGGATGAGGGTCGGTTGGCAGGCGTATAGCGCCTGCCAGTTTTTGAACTCTTCAGCCAGGTAGCTGGCTGCTTCACCGGGCTTCTGAGAGGATGCCGTGCGCGAGTTTGTTACCATAGCCGATTATCTCCTACTTGACGCTGACTTCTTTGGGGGTGTCTTTCGGCTGCCCACTCTCCAGAGATGGCTGAGCTTTTACCTCGCCGCCTGCCTGGATTTGTTCCAGTTTTTTCTGGGCCTCCTCCAGCTTGAGTTTGTATTCAGACAGGTTGTTCTCATATTCGCTCAATTTTTTGCGCTGCTGGCGGATCGTCCAGCGGGTTTTGATGTTCGAAGGAAGTGAAAGGAAGAAGCTGATCAACGCGCCGGCTGCCAGCGAGAGAAGCATCACCAGGGCCAGCGAGCTGTTGGAGCGCCAGGTCAAGAAGGAAACCTGGGTCGTGGCGCTGTTTTGCACGGCAAATATGACGGCCAGTGTGGCAATGAACAGGGCAATGAAAAGGAAAATCTGCATGGTATTTTCTCCTCAGATTGAAATCCTCGACTCCGCTATCCTTATTGTATCAAAAATTATCCAGCAAGTGCCTGAATAATTGCGACACAAAAATCCGGCAGGTCGTTTGGGGCGCGGCTGGTGATCAGATTGCCGTCACGAACGACCGCCTCGTCCAGGTATTCGGCGCCGGCGTTGATCAGATCATCGCGTACCGCCACCAGGCCGGTAGCGCGTCTGCCACGCACAATCCCGGCGGAAATCATCACCCACGGCCCGTGGCAGATGGCGGCGATCAGTTTGCCCTGCTGGTGACACTGGCGCACCAGGTCCAGGGTCGGCGCGTGCCGGCGCAGGTAATCGGGTGAAAAGCCGCCGGGGATGAGCACGGCGTCGATCTCCGCGGCGCTCACCTGCTCGATCTCGCACAGCTCGTAACGCCGTCCGGGCGGCATCACCGGGACAGGCACCGGGTGCCCAAAGCGCCCGGTGACCGGCTTGTCTTCCAGGGATGGGCGGGGATGGAAACCCATGCGCACAGCCGAAACCAGCACGCCAGCGCCTTCCTCGCTCAGGCGCAGGATGGGGTAAAGCAGCTCGATGTCCTCAAACTCGTTTGCCACCGGGATCAGGACGGTTTTGCCGGTCAGTAATTGGGTCATTTCGGGTTCCTTGATGTAGAAATGATCGGTGATGAGTAATCGGTAATCAGGGTTTGCGGGCCAAAAACAGGCCGGAATCTTTACGGATGCGAATAACGCCCTGGTTGGCGGCCATTTCGCCCTCAATGAAGCGGATAAGCTCATCCCGCCGCTCCAGATTGGCCTGGCCGCGTGCGGTGGAGAGCAGGTAATCGGCCAGTGGAACTGCCTCGGTCACGGCCAGTGCGTCGGGGTAGCGGCGCATCTCGACCTGTGGAAAGGTAGCCGCGATGCGCTCACCGCCGTTTTCGAGGGTGAAGTTGCGCTCGCGGTTATCCAGGCCCCAGCCTTCGGCCATCAACTCTGGATCGAAGCGGCGTACCAGTTCCTCTAGCTCACTCAGATGGTTCCTGCCGATGGTGGCGGCGAAAAAGCGCCCGCCTGGGCGCAGCACGCGGCGGATTTCGGCCAGCGCCCGCGGCTGGTCAGGTACATGGTAGAGCATGTGATTGGCGATCACCGCGTCGAATCTGGCGTCTGCATAAGGGATGGACTGTGCGTCGATCACCTCGAAGTGCAGGCCGCCGCGCCGTTTTTTCAGGTTTTCCCTGGCCTGTTCCAGCATCCCTGGGGAAAAGTCGCTCAAGGTGATATCCCACCCGGCAGGGATGCGTTCCAGATTTTCCAGCCAGATGCCGCCTGTGCCGCAGCCCAGCTCCAGCAGGCAGCACTCCCTGGCCAGGTCGAACTGGTCGAAGACCCAGTGGAACCAGCCGTAAGGGTTCACGCTGAAGCGGCTGTGCAGGTTGATGCGGGCATTCAGGTTCGTACCGGTTTTATACTGCCGGTTGAGCAGGTAGTCCGGATTGTTGAATTGAGACATGGGCTCTTCCTTACTTCGTTGAGTAGTCTGGTAGTTTCGTAGTCTTGTAGCGCGCCATGTCGGCAATTTTGTGTGGCCCACGAAGCGCGAGCAGCTTTTTCGATTAAAAGTCATTGCAAAAAATATTGTTTTAGGGCAGCGCGGTGACGAACGGCTGGCCATCTTCGGCGCAGATCACGTGGATGGTGTTGCGCCCCGAGGCGGCAACCACGGGTACGCTGCCGCCCGGCTCCACCCACTGCCCGGTCATGTAGAAGTTACCCAGGCCGGGCAACGTTTTGCGCATGCCGCTGAGCATCATCATCATCGTATCGCGGGTCAACAGCCAGCCGCAACTCGATCCTTGCCAGTTGCCCGTGTAGCGCTCGTAGCTGAGCGGAGTAGCTACATCCGTATATTCAACGTCAGCTTTCAGCCCAGGATAGAGCTTCTCCAGTTGGTCGATCAGAATGTCTACTTCCTGGAGCTGTTCTACCTGGTAGATGCGCCGGCCATAAATGCGCTGCCAGTAGGCGTATGGAGTGGTCAGCATCAGGATCACGGCCGACTTTCCAGGTGGGGCGACGGTGGGGTCGAAGCAATAGTGTTTGACGCCGACCTCGAAGCGATCCTCCCCGGCGATCTTCACCGGCTGGTCGAGCAGATAGGTGACCCAGTGCGGTTCATCCGAGAAATCGCGGTTCACGCCCAGCGAAACCTGGAGTTGTGAGTGTACTGGCAGGTGTCCATCGTAGAGCTTTTTGATCCTGCGGTTGGCATAGCGCCCGCCGAGTAATTCGAAAATCGTGTTGTGTGCATCGCTGGCCGAGATCACTCGCCCGGCGCGATATTCTTCGTTATTGTACAGGCGTACGCCCACGGCGCGGCCGTTCTCCACCAGGATGCGTTCGATCTGGGCGTTATAGTAAATCTCGCCGCCCAGGTCTTTATAACGCTTTTCGATGGCCCGGGCAAATTCCAGCGATGCCCCGATCGGGTAACCGGCGTTGTGGTTGTGCATGTAGGCCAGCAGTGACATGCCCACCATGCTAGGGATGCTGCTCCAGGCAAACATCTGCGGGACGGCCCGGCGCATGAAGGGATCGGCGAAGCGCTCTGCAAAAGCCTGCGCAGAGAGCATGCCCCATTGCGCCAAAGGCTTGGCAAAAGGCATCATCTTTATGCCAAGTTTGGCCCAATCCAGGCCGGACATCAAAGCCTTAGGGTTCTGTTGCAGGGCAGACATATCGAAGCGGGTGAAGGTGCGTACGCCATTGCAAAACGCTTCGATCAATTTCCCGTCGCCGGGCGCCAGGCTCTTCATGTGATCTTCCAGCCGGTCGGGGTTGCAGTAGACAATGAGCGTTTTCCCATCCGGGCCGGTGATGCGCATAAATTCGTCGTGGTGTACGAACTGCCGTCCTTGCACCGCGCCCAACTCCTGCCACATGTGGTGGAAGGGCTGGCCCTCCCCCGAGCCAAACAGGTAGTGGATGCAGCCGTCGAACACGTAATCCTTGCGCTCCCAGGCCGTGCATAGCCCTCCCGGCAGATTGTGCATCTCGAAGATTTTCGAACGATAGCCGTTCATCTGGGCGTAACAGCCCGCGGATAGGCCGGCGATGCCGGCGCCGATGATGATGAGGGTTTTGTCCATGCATTTGATTTTGGTCGCGTTTGCCTGGCGTGTCAAGGGTTTTCGAGCGTTTTGATAGAAAACCACTCTATTAAGTCGGTTACCCAGTATAATTGCCGCACATCTATGAGACCTGGATCACGAATAATCCGGCGCGTAGCGTGTATCTATATGTACTGGAAAACCAGGCGCGTAGACCAACAGTTTGCCTGATGCGCCCAACCCTGCATCGCAGCTGAAGTCGTTTTCCTGTTCAGCGTGGCGGATGTTCCCCATCAGGCGTTTCGATCAGCCAGCGCCAGAGGATCAACATGACTGCCCAACAACAAAGAAAGATCAATTGGCTTTCCGTTGCCAGCCTCTTCTGGGGGGTGTTAGGCATTGCGTGCATCTGCCCGGCCGGATTCTTCATCGCCTTTTACGATTCGCCCATCGGGGGAGGAAGAGGGTTGGGAGGCCTGGATTATCTTCTGATCTACAGTGTGATTTCCTTTCCGCTCATCTGCCTGGGTTCCAGTCTGGCGATCTGGCTGCTGAAAAAGAAGTATAAAAACCTGGCTATCTCTGTTTCCTTCCTTCCTGCGCTGCTCATCGCCCTGTTTTTCGCCACGCAATGGTTCGCCAATTTGCTTTCATGCGGCTCATTCAGTTGCCAGGGCGCTTCAATGCTGAAAGCACAAGGGAGTGAGTCATCTGTCGGAGAATGTGTACCCCCTGTTTTCGATGGCGGGGACGGTTTAGAAACAACCGGTTGTGGCGTGTTGTCCGTTGGCGTAATCGTTACGGGCAGTACGAGCAGCAGCTCACAGGCTCATAACTGGCAATTCGCCGCTCACAACAGCGGTCAGATGACTATCTCCGTTGAGAACGATGGCAAGACCTGCCCGCAAATTCGTATCCTGGATGACCGGGGGAACGTTGTAGAAGGTTTTGAAGATCGCAATCGCACCGGCCTGTGCCCAGGCGGCATGACGACGACTTCGTTCTTCAACTTCAGACCGCCAACCGATGGTACCTATATCATACGCATCATGACCCCAACAACACCGGGTTCTTACTGGCTGAAAATCCAGTAAGGTAAAAAACGATTTGTACAATCACGATTTCGAGATATCTCACTCGGAAACACTGATAAAATCATCGGTATGATTTTCAGTCAAATCAGTCAACCTGCCGGGTGCAGCCGGCAGCCTGGATCAATGAAAAACGGCGTCAGCGTTCATCCGCGTCCCATTTTTCATCATAGGAGCCTGGTCAATGTTCGATGATTCCAGAAGCAAGAGAGTAATCCTGCTTTCCCACTGTTTGTTGAACCAAAACTCAATTTCGGATGGCACGGCGGACTTTCCCGGCCAATTCAGTGAGATCGTCGAGTTCCTCATGGCGAATCGCATCGGAATGGTCCAAATGCCCTGCCCCGAGCTGCTCTGCCTGGGCTTGAATAGAAGAGATGACAACGGCGTCAAAAGACCCTTGCTGGATGAAAACACAAGAATTAGAGAATTGATGGGTGAGAAAGGCAACATGACCACGTTGCGAAATAAGGCCGAGGAGATCGTCGTGCAAATACAAGAATACCAGAAGTATGGTTTTCAGGTACTCGGCCTGATCGGAGTAGACCGGTCGCCCAGTTGTGGCATTCAAACGACCTCAAAAGATGGAGAAGAAAGACCAGGGCAGGGTGTTTTTATAGAAATCCTCTCGGAGATACTCTCAAAGAACGGGATCACGCTGCGCATGGTTGGGACAAAAACAAGTGAGAAGGAGCGATCGATCGAGAAGGTCAGGCAACTTGTGTGCGGATGAGCACGTGGTGAAAGGGGAGTAGAAAATAGTCTGGCAGAGCATCGAGCCGATACCTTGCCGGTGACGGCGGTCAATTTTGAAGTTTTGAGACAGTGGGATGCCCGGTGTCAGCCAGGCGCGATGCTGACAGGGTTCTTCAAATTGAGGTAAGGCGAGTCTACTGTTTGAGCTTTCACCAAAAGCCCTGGGAACCCCCCGCCCTCCCGCAGCGTTATAATATTGCTGCGATGATGAAACGCCGATTACCCTGGCTGGTACTTCTCTCTTTTCTCGCTTTGGTTGCGGTTGCCTGGTTCTGGCTGCTACGCGACCTTCCCTCGTTGCGCGCCCTGCCGGAGCGCATGCAATCCCCCAGCGTCCGCATCGAGGACCGCTATGGGCGGTTGCTTTACGAAGCCCTGGACGCGCAGGGTGGGCGCAATGCCGTCGTCCCGCTGGCTGCCGTGCCGCTGGCCTGCCGCCAGGCGACGATTGCCACCGAGGACAGCCGTTTTTACGAGCACGCTGGCGTGGACCTGGTCGGCGTGCTGCGCGCCGCCTGGATCGACCTGCGCCGCGGCGAGATGGTGGCCGGCGGCAGCACCATCACTCAGCAGGTGGCGCGCAATTTGCTGCTGGAATCCGGCGAACGCGGCGAGCGCAGCCTGCGCCGCAAGCTGCGTGAAGGCCTGCTCGCCTGGCGCATGAACCGCCGTTTCAGCAAAGACGAGGTCCTGGCGTTGTATCTCAACCAGACCTATTACGGCGGCATGGCCTACGGCATCGAGGCTGCCGCGCAGACCTTCTTTGGCAAGCCGGTGAGCCAGCTCGACCTGGCGGAGTGCGCCATGCTGGCCGGCCTGCCGCAAGCGCCAGCGCTGTACAATCCCTTCACCGACGAGCAGGCCGCCCGCCAGCGGCAGGGTGTGGTGCTGCGCTTGATGGAGCAGAATGAGGCGATTACCCCAGAGCAGCGCTCGCTGGCCGAGAGCGAGCCGCTGGTTTTTGCCGAGACGCCTTACCCGATCGAAGCGCCGCATTTTGTAATGATGGTGCGCGCCGCGGTCGACCGCCTGTTCACACCCCAGCAGGTGTATGAGCAGGGCGGGCTGGCCGTGCGCACCACGCTCGACCTGGACTGGCAGAAGCAGGCCGAGGCGGCAATCACCCGCCAGCTTGGCGAACTGGCGCGCAGCCAGGAGGGCCTGGGGCATAACGTTAACAATGCCGCCCTGGTGGCCCTGGATCCCCACACGGGGGAAATCCTGGCCCTGGTGGGCAGCCCGGATTATTTCGACGCCGGCCAGGGTGGAGCGATCAACATGGCGGTTGCTCCGCGCCAGCCGGGTTCGGCGATCAAGCCGCTGGTGTACGCGGCGGCCTTCGACCCAACTGCCGCTGGCGGCGGTTGGACGCCTGCCACCCTGCTGATGGATGTGCGCACCTCTTTCGTGACCGGCGAAGGCGAAGCCTACACACCGGCCAACTACGATTTGCGCCAGCATGGCCCGGTGCTGGCCCGCCAGGCATTGGCCTCTTCATTAAACATACCGGCAGTGTTGGCTTTACAACACGTCGGCCTGGAAAATTTCATCGTACTGGCGCAAAAGCTGGGCATCTCGACCCTGGGCGACCCGCAGACCTATGATCTCTCCCTTTCGCTGGGCGGCGGGGAAGTGCGCCTGCTTGAACTCACTGCGGCGTATGGCGCGTTTGCCAACCAGGGATACCGGGTGACGCCGCAGCTTATTCTGGAGGTGCGCAACGGGCAGGGAGAACACCTGTACGCGCCCGAAGCCATGCCGCGCGAGCGGGTGCTCGATGAACGCGTCGCCTGGCTGGTCAGCGATATCCTCAGCGACCCGGACGCCCGCCGGCTGGGTTTCGGCGCCAACAGCCTGCTGCGCCTGGATCGCCCGGCGGCGGTCAAGACCGGCACCACCAGCAATTTCCACGATAACTGGACGGTGGGCTATACGCCCGATCTGGTGGTGGGGGTCTGGTCGGGCAACACGAGTTACGAGCCGATGCGGGACGTGAACGGGTTGAGCGGCGCGGCGCCCATCTGGCACCAGTTCATGCGCGCCGTGCTGGCTTCGCAGCCGGCGCAGGGTTTCTCCCGCCCGCCAGGGTTGGTCCAGGTCGAAATCTGCGCCCTGTCTGGCCTGCTGCCGAGCGAAGCCTGCCCGTATCGCCGCCTGGAGTGGTTCATCTCCGGCACGCAGCCTGCCCGGACGGACACGTTTTACCGCCAGGTGTGGGTGGACCGCGTTACCGGAAGGCTGGCCGCGCCGGATACGCCCCCTGAACAGCGCCAGCAGCGCGTCGTGCTCGACCTGCCCGTGCCGGCGCGGCCCTGGGCGCGCAGCCAGGGTCTTGCGCTCTACAGCGACCTGCAGCCGGGCGTGACCCTGGACAGCATGCAGAACGGAGCGCCGGAGCCTGCCGGTTCGCCCATGGCGCCCTTGCAGTTGGTATCCCCAGCCCAGGGTGGCCTGTACCGGCTTTCACCTTCCCTGGATGCGAGCGCACAACGCCTGCGCCTGGAAGCAACTGGCGAAGCCGATCTGCGCCAGGTGACGCTGTGGGTGGATGGTGTGCAGATCGCCAGCCTGGAGAGCCTGCCGTACCAGGCGTGGTGGGTGCTCGAACCCGGCGTACACCGCGCCTGGGCCCAGGCGCAGCGTTCCAGCGGGGAGCAGGTGACCAGCCCGGAAGTGACCTTTACGGTTAAATAGCTATTCTACTCGCCTGCCGCCTTTGAGCTTGCTTTGCAGCTCTGCGAGCGCTTCCATTTTGCCCTCGGTCAGCAGTTGCGCCTGTTCGGGCCAACTGGCAGGGTCGATGAAGCGCAACCCGGCCGGTTCCAGGATGGCCCGCAGGCTGTCTGCGTTGGCGGCGGCCAGTTGAGCGAGGGTCTGGATGCCGGCGCTGTGCAGCAGATCGTTGATCTTCGGGCCGATGCCCTCGATGGGGAGGAAGTCGTCCGGCTGGACAGGCGCTTCCGGCGCGGCTTCGACTTCCAGCGGCTGGTAGGTTTCTTCCGCAATCGCTTGAGCAAGAGGGGCCGCTCTGGTCACCGGTTCAGGGGCGGCTTCTTCGACCAGCGCAGCCTTGAGCGGCTCTGCTTCATGTTCAGCTTCGTGCTCGTGAGCGTGCGTCTCGAAATCGGGCTGGTAGGTTTTGCTGTTGCGACGCAAGGCCCACCAGATGATGAAAATGATAATAACGATGATGAGCAGAACGAGCCAGGGAGACATTTTTCCATCCTCTCTTTCGTGTTGGGGTGATCCATCATCGGTCAATGGGTGAGCAGGCCGAGATTACCGGTTTCGCGCGGCCGTGCAATGTGAGCAGCTTTTTGATCCGATGGGTTGGAGTTATTTGATTATATCCCACCTGAGAGGATTTGCGTGAGTATTTATCGAGAGCGGCCCGTTTGTACGGGCCGCTCTCGATAAAATGGATCAGGGCTTTACGGTAAACAGGCTGCCTTCGCCGCGCCCGTAGACCTCCGGGAAGTAGAACTCCTGGGCGGTGGTGGGGATGGTGCGGAAGACGCCGGGCGTGCCGGCCCGCGCCAGGTAGGTGTAGATGTAAGTGCCGCGCGGCAGGTAGCTCGCTGAGAGAATCACCCGTTCGTCGCGGTATTGGATGTGGTTGAAATGCCACCAGCCCCAGCCGCGCCAGAACACGTCTTTGTAGGAATACTGCTGAGGCACCTCCACGCTCTGCGGGCTGGTGCTGAGCGACTGGTCGACGGCCTCCAGGCCGGCGGGCAGCGCATCGTCCACCACCACGTAGTGCAGGTCGTTGGGCGCCACGATGGTCAGCCGGGCCAGCACCAGGTCGCCCTGCCGGGTTTGGGTAATCGGCTGGTTCAGATCGTCCAGGCTGTAATAGCTGCGGGATACGACGATGCCCTGGTCCAGCGCCTTCACCTGCTCTACCGGCAGGGAAAGGTTCATGTGGGCGGTGTAGTACAGGTTGCCCGGCCCGCCATCGTGGGCAAAAGCCAGGCGGTTGAGCTCATCTTTCAGCAAGTCCTTTACGTCCACTTTGAGTTCCAGGGTCTGGCGCAGAGTGTCTTTGTCGGCAACACCGCCGCCCAATCGCTCCCCGTTGAGCGCTACGGCGTAGTTGTAATTCGCTTTCAACTCGCCGCTGGCGACCATCCAGCGGGTGAGCGCCATCAGCGTCCAGGCGGTTTCCTGGGTGCCGCGCCAGTGGCCGTTCGTGCGGTTGCTCATCAGCCAGCGCACAGCGTTGGCGTTGAGCGGGTTGCCCGGGTCAATCTGGCTGAGCGCCGAGAGCACGATCGCCGTGGTGCGCGTGTCTGTGTTCCAGTTGTAGCGGTCGGAGCGCTCTTCTTCCCAATGCGTGCCGGTAGCCGAAACGATGGCCGAGCTGGTGAAATCGGAGAGCAGCGTCTTCAGGCGCGGGTTGGCAGAAGCATCGTTGCCGGCCCCCGTGTCGATCCAGTACAACGTACTGGCCAGGTAAGCCTGGGCGTAGATCGCCATGCGCTGGCGCTGCTCGTACAGTTGCACGCTGCTGCTCACGTCGGGTTTACCGGCGCGGGCCAGCACGTACAACAAGAAGGCCTGCCGGCTGACCAGGTGGGGGGCTTTCAGCCCGGTGAGCGGCACCACCTGGGTGCGCAGGAAATTCAGCCCGCGCTCGATCATCTCCGGGTTGACGAAGTAGCCGGCCTCTTTGGCCTCTACCAGCCCCAAAACCACGTAGGCGCTGGTCAGGGGATCGCTCTTCTCATCGCCCCACCAGCCCCATCCGCCGTCCGGGTTTTGCCAGTTGGCCAGGCGCTGCACGGCGACTTCCACCTGTTGGCGCAGGCCAGCTTCCAGTTCGGGGTCGCTCAGCCCGGCGGCTTTCAGCGCCTGGGTGGACAGGGCGTTGGGCAGGAAACGCGAGATGGTCTGCTCGACGCACTCGTAGGGGTAGTGCGACAGGTAGGTCAGGCCGTCGGTCATTCCCGCGGCCAGCGAAGGGGAGACCTTGATGGTCAGGGCGCCTTCGGTAACCTGCATCGTTTGCGGCAGGCTGATCCCTTCGACGCGCGTCCCGCCTCCGGTCATCTGGCCGGAAGTGCCTACTGTCTCGGGGACTTCGTAGCGGTAGACGGGGATGCCCTGGTTATCCAGCGTGCCCTGCGGCGGGCGGCTGGCATCCTTGAATTTGCCGTCCGCGGCTGCGGCGCGGAAGACCAGGTCGACGCGCCGGGCCTCGCCATATACCTGTGTATTCCAGGTGACGTAAGCTTTACCGCCCGCCGGGATGTTCACCGTCTGGGTCAGCGGGCTGAGCACCTCCAGGCCCTTCGCCTCGATGGACACATCCACCGCCATCGCCTGGCCCGTGTTGTTGTGCACCGCGGTGCCCAGGGTGGCCTGGTCTTCGGCCACGAAGAAACGCGGCGTTTGCGGGCGCACCAGCAGCGGCAGGGTGCTGACAATGTCGTTGGTGGTCTGCCCCACGCGGGTATCCAGGGTGGCGGCGCGCGCGTCCATGCGCCAGGTGGTCAGGTTATCCGGCAGGGTGACCGCCACGGTGGCCTGCCCGTTTTCGTCCGTCACGACCTGGGGATCCCAGAAAGCCGTATCGGGGAATTCCTGGCGCACTTCGACCACGCCCAGGTCGCCCTCGCCCTTGCCCCCACCCGCTCCCATGCCGGTGCCTTGCTGGACTTCATCCTGGATGTTTTCGTTATATTCGTCGATGCTCTGCACCATCGGCATCGCCGTCCACACGCCCAGGGTGCGTTCGGAATAGAAATAGTCCAGGATCGGCTGCGAGTTGGGCGGCAGCAGCGAGAGCGTCGCCAGGTCGCTCAGGCTGAGCGAGACCTCGGCGCTGACCGGTTGGTCCTGGGCGTCGAGCGTGCGCACCGTGTACTGCACCATCTCGCCTGGCCCGGCGCTGGCGCGGTCGGGCGTGACCTGGACTGCCAGGGTCTGCTGGCTGGTATTGACTTTGATTTCGCGGATGCCCATCTTGAAATCCGGCCACGGGTTGTTTGGGTCGACACCCTTGACCACCAGGACCGAGACGTAGGCGTTGGGCGCCAGGTCGTTGGTGATGGGCAGTTCGTAAACGGTGCTGTTGTTGGCCAGGCGCAGCACTTCCTGGTGGCGGATGCGCCCGCGTTCCACGGTAACCAGGGCGTAGGCTTCACCCTTGAAGGGCGAGGCGATCAGCACCTGCGCCTTTTCGCCGGGAACGTAGCTGCGCTTGTCGGTCACCAGTTCGAAACTGCGGTCGTTGGTCTGCTGCCAGGAGACGTAATCCTTCCCGGCCACCCACATGTAGGCCGAGGCGCGTCCGGGGTTGCCGCGCTCGTCGAGCGCGGTGACCCTCGCCCGGTAAACGCCGCCTTTGGCGGGCGTGAAGCGCACCTCGGCTTCGCCTTTGTCATTTGCGGTCAGCTCGTCGAAACTGGTCACGGGCACTTCTTCGACGGAAGTCTTCCATTCCACCCGCCCGGAGGCGTCCTGTTCCTGGACGCTGTACCAGCGCCGCTCGACGATTTCCGCGCTCAACTCCTGGCCGGGCAGGGGGGCGCCGTTCCAATCCAGGGCGACGATCTCGAAGACCTGCTCTTCCCCTTCCTTGCCCACGTAACTCTGCGGGCGGATGCCGGGATAGGTCATACTGCGGTGGGCTACCAGGGTCGCCCGCCCGCTGACGGCGGTCATCGCCAGGTCGGTCAGGGTGGCCTCGAAAGTCAGGGTGCGGCTGCCATCCGTGTCGCTCAGGTCGGCAGGCAAACGGGCGCTGAACTGCCCGTCCGCGCCGGTGCGCCCCTGGCCTTCGGCGATCACCTCGCTGCCATAGCCTTCGTCCATGCCATAGTCGAAGAAGCGGTCTTCGTCCAGGTCGGCGAAGCTGTAGGCCGAGTAGTCCTCCGGCGGGGTAAAGTAGAACGGGGCAGAGGTCAACGTCCAATTGACCTGGGCGTCGGCCACGCCGCCGCCGGAGTAGTAGGTGGCCTGGACCTGGGCGGTGAATGGGTCGCCGGCCAGCACGTTCTGCGGGCTGGCCTCCACCTGCACCTGGAATTCGGGCTTGCGATATTCGGCGACGTTGAAGGTGAGCGATCCGATCTGGTCGGGGCGATCCTTGAGATAGACCTCGATGGTGTAATAGCCCAGGGCGGCCTGGGCGTCCAGGGTCAATTGCCCGCTGAAGCTGCCAAACGGCGAAAGCACCAGGTCTTCTTCGTAAACCTTCTCTTTGTAATTGGAGATGCGCACGGTCGCCTGGCTGGCGTCGGGCAGTTTGTAATCCAGGTCGTCGTCCACGCGCACCACGCCCTTGAAGTACACCGGCTGGCCCGGGCGATAGATAGGCCTTTCGGTGTACACGTAGGCGGTGGGCTGGTTGGCCGGCGCGTAGTAATTGCTCCAGATGCCGTAATCCCACAGGCTGACGCCGCTGCCCCAACCGCTGGAGGCGAAGGCGAAGGTCGTGCCGTCATTCACCACGGCGAAGCGGGTGGTGTAGGTATCCGGCGGGGCGGGCAGGTCGGTGTAGAACATGCCGTCCCGGTCGGTTTGCCCCTGTCCGATGGGCTGGTTTTTGTCGTCGTAAAGGGTCACCTGGGTGTTGGCGATGGGTTGGCCGTCCTCCAGTCTGGTCAGCCAGACCAGGCTGTCGGTCGTCGAGGTCTTGAAGGTCAGGTTGGCGTTGGCCACGATCAGCAGGCGGAAATCGTCGTAGGGGTTATCGTGTTTGATTTCCGGCGTGTCGATGCCCAGGAAATAAAACCCCGGCGGCAGCCGCTTGCCGCCCGCGGTGACCGGGCGGAAGCTCTTCACGATGCGCCGGTTTGCCCCGGCCACGCTGGTTTCCTTCAGTTGCCAGACGAGCGCCGAGTCGGGCGGCTGGTAGTTGTAGGACGAGGCCTGGCCGGTCATGAATTTCATGAACTGGTCAGGCTCCACCTGGTAAAGCTCCATGTCCAGGCTGCGGATGTTGGTGTAAGACACGTAAAACTCCTGCGCCTTGACCGGGCCGTCGGCGCGCAGGACGGGGGTATCGTAGGGCATCAGCAGGCTGGCGGAAGGGCCCAGCGAGCCGGTGGTGAAGCGAACCACGGTCTCTTTCTGGATCTTGTTACCGTAGATATCCTCCATGCCGGGTTTGAGGTGGATTTCGTAATTGAGCGATGGCTGCAGGAAGTAGCCGGTCAGGCTCCAATCCCACTCGTTGTAGTACCATTGGGGAGTTCCCTGCGGCGCCGGCTGGATGGTGATGCGCTCTTTGACCGTGTCGATGCGCATCGGCGAGGCGAACTTGATGCGGAATTCGGGTGTGAAATATTCCCCTGCCTGGCTGTTATTGCCCGGGTTCGTGAAGAGAATCGCCGGCGGCGGGACGGTTTGGAAGCCCCAGTTGAGGCCCTGGCCCAGCTTGCCGCCGGAAGCGGATTGGGCGCTGGTTTCCAATTGCAGGGTGTAGGACGTACCGATCGCCAGGCGCTGCGTGGGGGTGATCACCCACAGCGTGGAATCTGCCTTCCATTCGGTTTCCACCGGCACCTTTTCGCCGCTGCGGCTGGCGAACGAGAAGGCCGCCTCGGTGCTGGGCCGGTCCATGGGCTGCAGGAAACGGATGGAAAAATACTCGTCCAGCAGTACGTCCGTGAGACCATCCTGGGGGTTGGTGCGCCCGTTCGAGAGGGCAAACCAGTCGATCCCCGGGCGCGCCGTGGAGAACTTCCAGGTATAATCCTGCGCCAGGCTCGATTCGCCGGTGGCGTCGACCAGGCCCGCTTTGACTTTCACGCTGAAGCTGATCCCGCCGGGCAGGTTGCGATCCGGGTGGAAAGCGTATACCGAGGTGTTCACCCATTCGCCCTTGCCGGGGACGGCGGGCGAGATGTCCAGCGGATCGGGTAAACCGGTCCTTTCTTCGGAGATGACCAGCGGCACCACCGGGCGGTTGAAGATCACCGTGATGGCGGCGTCGCTGGCCACGTCCAGCGCGCCGTTCACCGGGAAGACCTGGCTGACCTGCAAATCGCCGGTGGTGATGAACTGGAAAGCGTACGAATCGGCCATCGCCACCCCCTGGGCGCTGGTCGCCCCGCTGTCCAGGCTGGCCTGGTACAGGCTGCCGCCCGCCAGGCGGCGCGCCGGCAGAAAGCGCAGCGTGCGCGCGTCCGGCCACGAGGCCTGGCCCTGGATTTCCTCGCCGTCCGGGCCGGTCACTTTCAACGCCGCGGCGGTCTTGCCGGCGTCCATCGGCTGGTCGAAGACCACCTGGACTGCCCCATCCGTGGGCAGCTCCTCGCCGCCCTGCGGCGCCTGGGCCAGCACCCTGGGCGCCAGGGGAGCGCCGTCGTCCAGCACTTCCAGGTTGCTGTCCACCAGGGTCGGCGTGGGAGGCGGTCCGCTGGTCGTTGGCGTATCTGCCGGGGAGGCGTGGGTGTCGGTCGGCGCGGCCTGCATTGGCGCGACCTGCGTCGGCGCGGCGGTCTCCTGCGGGGTGGGCCCGGCCGGCGCCGGGGCGGGCGTGGGGGCCGGCCGGCAGGCGCCCAGCAACAGGGCGACCAGGGTGATCCAGATCAGAACATGGTAGATTTTTTGATTCATCGATGACCTCTCTCTATCGGACGCGGACAAACGCGGATTTTTTGTGTCATTTCGGTGCGATGCACCTTCCAGGCGCGTTGCACCTGCCTGATTCTACTCTCGAATTTCCACCACCACGCCGTTTTCCGCCCAGTCATACAGCCAGTGGGCGGTCTGCAAGTCCAGGATGATGCAGCCGTAGGAAGCCGGGCGGCCCAGCACGTTGGCCCACAGGCGCTGGCCGTTGGACAGGGTGGGCAGGCCGTGGATGCCGTTCATGAAGCCCGGCCAGGCCTCGTAGATGCCCAGGAAGTCGGGCATGTACAGGTCCCACACCGAGGCGTAGGCGTTGCGGTCGTGGCTCTGCACCTGGAACACGCCCGGCTGGGTAGGCGAGCGGTCGATGCCGGTGCTGATCACGTGGTTCCCCAGGGACTGGCCGTCCTGGAAGACCTTCAGGCGCTGCTGGCTCAGGTCGATGACGATGCGCTTGCCCGGAATCACCGGCAGGGGCAGCAGGTCGTCTTTGGAGGGGATGGCCAGCTCCTCGCCGGTCGAGATCGCTTCCGGGTTGACGCCCGGGTTGGCGCGGGCGATCATCCAGTAAGGCATGCCCACCTTCCAGCCGATCTTGAGCAGCGTGTCGCCGGGCTGCACGGTGTAAGTGGTAGGGCGGTGGCTGAGCACCACGGGCAGCGCCTGGCCCTGGCGCAGGGCCTGCGCCAGCGGGGCGGCGTAGCGTTCGGGATCGATGAAACGCCCCTGGCCCAGCCCGGCGCTCAGCTCGGATAGATAAGCCGCCACCTGCGCCTCGTCCAGCGCAATTTGCGGGCCGTGCTCCCCGGCTTCCACCTTGAGCCAGGCGCCGACGCTCTGGCGCGGCACCGGCCAGCTCAACTGCTCGTCGGTCAGCGGGTCATAGCCCTGGATGGCCAGCGGGGTGTCCAGCAGGCGCTGCGCCTGGGCCATGGCCGGGGCGACGTCCGTCACGCGCGGCGGCGCCGGCTGCGGGACCACTTCCAGCCGCTGGCGCTGCAGCACCGCCCCGGGTTCGGCTTTCAGTTCGGCCAGGGTGGCTTCGACGTTAATGGTGTAGCCCAGCTCGCCGGGCACCGGCACGATCGCCGTACCTTCCAATCGCAGCGTGGCGTCGCGGGCGGGCTTGCCCAACTGCGGGGCGATCGCCTCCAGCCCGGCGCGCGCCTGGGCCTCGTCCAAAAAGATCACCGGCTCGACCTCCTGGCTGGTCACCAGGCTGGCCAGCAGCCGGGCGAACTCCTCCGGCAGCGAGCCGCCGTGGCCGATTTCGTGGGCGCGCTGGGCCGTCCG
Source organism: uncultured Anaerolinea sp. (assembly GCA_964595435.1). Classification (GTDB taxonomy): domain Bacteria; phylum Chloroflexota; class Anaerolineae; order Anaerolineales; family UBA4823; genus RBG-16-57-11. The sequence goes on from CAZQQJ010000003.1 coordinate 242,420, forward strand.
GCGGGCGTCCAGGGAGATGCCCAATTGGGCGGGAGTCAGCTCGACGCTCTGCAAGCCGTTGGTCGCCTGGATGCGCGCCTCGCTGCGCCAGTTTTGTTCCAGCAGGGCGGCCGCCTGGCTCACCGTCAGGCCGCCCAGTTGCACCGGCCCCAGGTGGACGCCGCGCAGGATGGCGCCGCTGACCTGGTAATAGGCGTACTCGCCGGCCAGCGCCGCAGCCGCCAGGCAGAGCACGCCCAACAGCCCGGCGCCGAGCGCCATCCACAGCAGCGCGGCCGGCGAAAAGCCGCGCGAACGGGATGGCAGGCGGATCACCGTGATGGGCGCCGCCTGGCTGCTGGCATCGGGTTGCGAGGAAGCAGGTCTGCGCGCCGGTCGCATGGTGGGGTACGGGTAAGACGACATTGAATTATGGACGATGGGCGTCCGGGTTTGGTTCCATTATAACGCAAGGGGGGAGGGATCGGGCGGTTGGGTGTTGCTGCCGCCGGGCGTTTCTTCTGGCTTGACGGAGGGGCTTTTTGTGCGGTTCTATGTGCGGTGCGCAGCATTGTATACAGGTAAGGGAAAACTTTCCTGGGCCGGTTGGCAGGTGACGTTTGTCATACAGATTGGTGACGGGCATCCATGCGCTCATTGATATTGTTTCAGGTATGATAACCGGGTGTCTCCACTTTGTGTAAGCCATACCAATAAGCTTGATATCAACCATGTTCCCTCTGCATTGAAGGGATGAAGATGAGATGAGAAGTTTGCATAACGTGGCAAAATGGGGAACCGGATTGCTCTTGCTTATCGGAGCAGCCTTAAGAACCTTTTGGGGATTTGGGGGACCAGAGTGGTCCTACTGGCTCGGAAATCTGATGTTTGTTATCTTTCTAATTATTCCCGGCACAACCATTCTCTTTATACCAGAGTTCGCTTTTTTATGGATGGCATCTTTCGGGGGTCTGGCAAAGGGGGCACAGACTGTGAACTGGGGTCGCGCAAGGCCGATGATAAAGTTGACTTTATATGCGTTTGCTTGAGGGTTGGACGAGACAGGACTGATTACGCCAATGATTACGTTTGGACAAAAA
>CAZQQJ010000004.1:0-204888 GCA_964595435.1 uncultured Anaerolinea sp.
TCCAAGAAACCCTTTGGGATACTTACGCCCTTAGTTCTCCGACAAGCTGCTAGGCGAGTTGCAGTGGCGCGCTTCGGAATGTGCGCCACTGCTATGGATTATGGATTACTTCCGGGTGATGACAATCGAACCGCCGCCGATCGGCTGTTGGGATCCATTGTCGAAGACCACGTGCTCGACGCTGTCATCATCCAGCCACCAGATTTTGATCCTCAAGGCGTCTGGCTTTCCGTCATTTGCCCAGACCATGAACTGATAGCTCGCTCCATTTGGGGCGAACCGGTGGTTCACTCGTCCGGTGCCCCGGTAAACTGCCCATCCACCACTGGAAGGGATTACCAGCCAATCATAGGCTGTGCTACAGAAGCTGATGCCGGCCCTGACATTTAGGAACTCGGTCAGGCCTTCCGGCTTCGTGGCAGTCTTTTTGGGATAGAGGGCGCTGAGCGTAAAGATTGCCCTGCTCGTTGGAGTGCGCAGCCACCCGCCGCCGATAACGAAGCCGCCCGCCGGGTTGTAGATCACAATGTATTCATAGATGGCGCTGACCGGGCCAAAGCCGGGTTTGTTCACCGTCAGGCGCAGTGTGTAGATGCCGGCCTGGCTGTAGATGTGTGTGGCGCTCAGTCCTGTGGTTGTCGTGTTCGCCCCGTCGCCCCATTCCCAGATGAGCGTGGCGTTACTGCCCAGGTTGCGCACCTCGGCGCTTACCTGCACCGTTGTGCCCACCCGCAGCGGTTGGAGCGGGGTGTGGATGGCTTCGATTACAGGGGCAAGACCGGGGTTGCCCCAGCGGGTCAGGTAGCTGGGGTAGACCTCCCATTCAAGGTAGGGATAGATGCCTGGTCGCGCCAGCACGGCCTGGTCTTGGAAATAGAGCGGAATCACCGCTGCATCATCCTCCACCAGGATGCGCTCGGCTTCGCTTATGTAGGCGAAACGTTGCACCGGGTCATTCTCGCCAGCGATCAGTTCCATTAACTCACGGTAACGCGGGTTATCCCAGCCAGTCCAGTTCCAGTATGAATCGGACTGGAACTGGTCGTTCAGGTAGTTATAGCCATCCGGGTAATCGGCGGTCCAGCCGAGTTGATAAGCATGGTAAGCGCAGCTCGCCGGGTTTGCCCGGCAGGCGTTCAGGTACTGGTTGCGGTTTCTGTAAGTGGTCACCCGCACCGGGATGTTCAGCACCGCTCGCCATCCCGCTGCTATCTGCTCTATCAGCGGGAACATCTGTGTGCTTACGACCAGCTCGATCTCCGGGAAGCCTGTCCCGTTGGGATAACCGGCTTCTGCCAGAAGCTGCTGCGCCAGAGCCGGGTTGTAGGGTAGGCCGACCGCATTGCCCTGGTAACCTTCGATAATGGGCGGGATGATCCCCAGGGCAATTTGATCCGCCGGGCGCAGCAGGCCCAGCAGCGCCTGGCGGTCGGTGGCGTGTGCCAGCGCCTGGCGCACGAGGAGATTGTCCAGCGGGGCGTGCTGGACGTTCAACCCGAGATAGGCGATTGTGGAACTGTCCTGGATGTAGAGATCGGCCAGCAGCGCCGGGTCGGCTTGAATAAGCGGATATTGTGCAGCCGCATTGAACACGATGTCCACGGCACCGTTCCGGTAGGCGTCCAGTTGATCCTTCACGACCGGGATATAGCTGAAGGCCACGCTGTCGAAGGTCACCTGTTGTGGGCTGTGATAGTAGGGATTTGGTCCCAGCAGCAAGTGAGCGCCATCCCGTTCTGCCAGTTGGTATGGCCCGTTGCCCTGGAAGTTGCCCGCCCGCTGCCAGGCCTCGCCATACAGGTCGATCAGCTCCTGGCGCACGGGCAGCACGATGGGGGTCGCCATGATCTCGATGAGGTGTGCCGCCGGCTGGCTCAGGGTGATTTGTAGCGTGTCCGCGTCCAATGCCTGCACGCCCACCAGGCCTGGGTCACTGGTCACGCCTTCGTAATAATCTTGCGCCCCCTGGATGGGGAAGAGCAATGGGGCATAACCGGTGCCTAAACCCGGGTCGAGCTGGCGCAAGATGCCGTCCACGAAATGCTGGGCGGTGAGCGGGGCGCCATCCGACCAGTAGGCGTCGGAACGCAGGGTGAAGGTGTACACCCGCCCATCCGGCGAGAGGCTGTAGGCGCTGGCCGCCGCAGGCTCCAGCCCACCTTCCAGTCCGGGGCGCAACAGCGGTTCGAACAATTGCAGGCGGATGAAGTAATTTTGACCGAGTTCATTGCCGGTCACATCCAGATCGAAGAGATTGCTGGAAGCAAAGACCAGCGTCTGCGGATCAGGCGCGTTCCAGCCGGCGTACCAGGTGGCCCAAATCCCTCCGCTAGAGTTGTTATAGATCGTGGCGTAGCCGACCGCGCCGGGCTGCACGTCATAGCCCAGATCAGCCGTCCATTCCCCGTCGACGTCCGTAGGAACGCAATATTCATCACTATCATCGCCCAGGCGAGAGATGCATACATCCGCCCCAGGCGGCGCGGCGCCTGTTATCCGATCGGCGACCGCGTCGACTTGCGTCACAAAAAGACTATCGATCGTCATGGAGAGAGTAAAAGTCCCATCCGACAGAGTGACCACCTGCCCGGGCTGTAAATCGAACAGGCCAGACAGGTTGAAACTCACCCGCTGCGGCCAAAGAGCATGCACAATTTGCGGAATTTGCAGGTCGGGCGATTGCGGTGTGTTTAGATCATTGACGGTCAGGGTGACTGTTGCTCCGTTCGGCCAGTAGTTGCCCGATATGAGTTCATCTGAGGGATAAACATTTAAGGTCGGTTGCCAGCGCACATGTGTAATATCTCCATCGCTATCATACTGATGGGCGCGTATATTCATCTCGCCAGTCAGGTCGAGCGCCTGCTGCATATCCGGGTATAAGCCGGGCTGGGAAAAATCCGCCGTCCAGTTGCCGTTCTTATCGGCATAGACGTAGCGCGTCCGCTCTTCGTCGGCCAGGTAAACCACTACCCACACGCCGCTGTACGGCGCGGCAAATCCGCTGACGATGTCAGTGAAAGTATTCACTTGATGGATGCCCAGGTTGTGGATGATCAGAGAGCGGGTATCGGTCTCATCCGTTAATGTCACCAGCATACCGGGTCGCAAAGTAATGCTGCTCAGGTTGAACTGTACAGAAGGATTTCCCGGGTAGGCAGGATTATCCTGGGAGACCTGTACGGCCTCATAATCCGGAAAGTCCGGCGTGTCCGGGTCATCCACAGTCAAAGTGACACTGGTGCCCGGTGGCCAGTCATTGCCTATGATGGAGTTGCCGCGGCCTATGCTTGCTCTGATACGTCGCGGGGCATACATACCGACATTACTTGGCAAGTCCACCTCGGTTTTATCACCATCACTATCTTCATGCATGACTTGTATCACGGTGTCTGGCTTCAGGTCGGCCAGATCCTCGCCCGGCGCGGCCTGGGCGAAGTTCGCCAACCAGGTTCCATCGTCTCCAGCAGTTACCTCACGAACTGCATCAGAGGCGTTCACCCACAAAACACTTCCTGGCGGCGCAAGGCCGCTCACCGTATCTGCGTCGATATTCATGTCAGTGATGCTGATATCGCTGATCGTGTGTGTTTTGGTGATAACACCATCACTGAGGGTGATTTCGATCCCGGCGCGCAGATTGAGCACCTGGGCCAGATAAAAATCGATGCGTGTAGAAAGGGTATTCCACTTATAGGGTCTGGCGATCTGCACCGCAGTATAATCCGGTGTTTCAGGCGTCTGCGGATCGTTCACGCTCAGGGTCAGTGTAGCGCCGACCGGCCACTCTCGGGCTATCACGGTATTGTTCCAGGGCCGGGCAAAAATGTATCGATTGGGTATATTGAAGAAATAGCAATGGCTGTCCCCTTCCGCGTCAACCTGGCAGGCCCGGCAGCCAACTCCAGGCTGTAACTGGGAGACAATCCCCTGGTCATCAGGATCGCTTAGCACAGAGAAATCAGCCTGCCAGCCCCCATCCCCGCCCGCTTGCAGGTGGCGGTAAGCATAGTTCTCTCCCCAATATTCGACGGCGATGGAACTATTTGGGTCGGCCACGCCGTTTACCAGGCTCTGACCAGGGTCAGGCAATACCACATCCAGGTTCCCCAGCAGCACTTCTTTGGTCACGCTGCCATCGCTGAGCGCGATCGTCACGCCGGGGTGCAGGTTCACGCTGTTCAGAGTAAACCGGACGTAGGTCTGGTTGGGGTCACCGCTATCCTCGCCCGCCGTCGCTGTGGCGCTGTAGTCCGGATATTCCGGTGTCTCTGGATCGTCTACACCCAGGGTCACCTGAGCGCCCAGCGGCCACCCATATCCCTCGGCTGAATAATTGTACGAGTCCACCCGCAGCGTGGGCTCGCCTTGTGCCCGGGCCATTTGCCACCCCCCTGGCGCGGCCGCGCTCAAGGCCAGCGCCAGGATGATCAGCAGGCGCGGGCCTTTCCAGATAGCTCGTGCAGATAAGAGCTTCATGGTTTCCTCCATTTTCTTGAATCTTTCGGTCTGATAGGGATGTATATATTTACTTCAGGATTGTCCTGTTTGTACACGGATCTTTCCGCCCCCACGGATTTCTGGTTGTCCGTTTCGATTCGTGATACCAGTGAGGGCCCATGTACCCATCGTTCTCACTCACCGGTAAAACCGTTTCTAAGCCAAAACCAAAATAAAAAAAACCGGCCCTCGTAGCCGGTTTCGCTTTTAACTCTTCAAAGCCCTTCTAAACACTTTGTATGCTGGATAAATTGGCTAAGCGACCAGGTGTGGATGTTTTCTTCGTTGCTACCACGACCGGTGCATACAGGCTGCTCGAACGTCGAATTTCTCCCGACGATTATAGTATCGCGTTAATTAATGCAGAAGTCAACAGTTTTTTGTGAGATGCCCGACTCGTCCCTATCCTATCGACAACCGTATCATCCTACCGGCGTGCAACCAATGGGAAGTACACGTGCTCGGTGGCCAGCTCGACCTCGATGCGCCGGTAGTCGATGGTGTGATAGGCGTGCTGTGCGTCCCAGTGCTCGAAGCTGCCGAAACCGGCGGCGTTGGCCAGCTTGAGGTGATCATCCGAGCCGGCCGGCACGCCGCCTTCGGCATCCAGGAAATCGTACATCACGCAGTCGATGGCCACCGGGTCTTTGGAGAAAAACAGGCTGTTGGGCGACTGGTTCCCAAAGGTCGGCCAGCGGCTGGGCACCTCGCTGTAGTTGTTGATGCGCGCCCCGTACAGGGCGTCTCCGATGGTCAGGACGGTCTTGTCTTTGAAGTGGGTGTTGTCGTAGATGTCGATCAGGCCGCTGTAGGTGGGAAGATAATTGGGGTCGCTGAGTTGAATTGACCAGTGCACCTGATTGCAGCCATCAATCGAGCCGAAGTGGTTCTTGAAGCCCAGCGTGACCCCGGCCATGCCGTGCTTTTTCATGATCGGCATGTTGATCAGATAGGTTGCCTGCACCAGGGCGTTGCAGATCGGGCGATCGCTGATTGTCCGGCCGGCGGGTGGGTTGAAGTGCACCATTTGAGTCGTGCTGTACCCCAGCGCCGTCGAGCAGCCGCTTTCGTTGGAGTGGAATTGCACGCCCGGATACAGGGCGGTGACCTTGCTTACCAGGCGGGAAGGCATGGCGCCGTTGTGCCAGCCGTGGGTGACGTCGTATACCCAGATGTCGCTTTCGGCGACGCCGATCGCCTTCAACCCCAGGATCACCGCATTGACCGGCTGCGGCAGTGCATCGATCACTTGATCGCTGTCGCCACAACCGGCATTGTTGAGGTTGATCTTGATGGCCACCTTTTGCCCGGCGGTATACGCAGGGAGGATGGTCTGCCAGGCCGCGGCGCGGTTGGCCGTGCCGGTCAAGTCCATCATGCCCCGGTCGGTCATCAGATCGACCATCTCCTGGCTGACGTAGTCGCCGTACCAGCCGGTGGCATAATCCCAGAAGGTGGCTGCGTTGCTGTGCGTGTGAACGACGCGGTTGGCCGGTATGGCCGTCCCTGCGAACCTGGAGCGGCCGGCGGCCTGGGCAGAGGGCAGGGCGCGGCGCAAGGCCAGGGCCGCGCCCCCGGCTGCTGCGGTCAACAAAAATTCACGCCGTGAGAGTTTAGCCATTTGAGTTCGCCTCGTTGGAAAGTTATGCCTTTCAATGGTTGTCCAGTCATCTGTGCCGGGCAACTTAAGCGGATTGTATGCCCAAAGGGGCGTTTAGCCAATAGGTCAGAATTCCTGGTGGAACCGTATTTTGCTGTAAAATGGATCGAGATGATAAGGTATAATAGCCCATATGTTCGGAAAACTGGGGCACTCTGTGGGGCACACAATAAGTTGGTCGTAGACCCTAAAGGTCTCTGAGACCTTTAGGGTCTGGGTCACGTAAAATGACCTTCCGTCATAAAAGAGTTCGATGCAGAGACACAGAGTGCATAAAGTACGCAACGTACGCAGACAAGAGCGCTGTTCCAGGAGATTGCGATGGGCCAGTTACAGAATAACGAAAAAACCGGGTTGGCGATCAGCCTGCTGATCCTGTTAGGTGGGTTGGCTCTGGCGAGCATGCCGTGCGTCCTGGGGGTCGATATGATGCAGGTCGGCTTCGGGGTCAGTTGCATCGGGTTGTTTGTTTTGCTCACCGGCCTGGTCGCTACGCTGCTTTTCTGGCAGCGTGTCCGTACTATGGATCGCCTCCTGGCTGGCGAAGAGATCCTGGCGCGTTGGGCGTACAGCGAGGACCAGGGCCAGCAGCAGGTCGAGTCGGAATTCAAACGCGCTACAGACCAGAACCGGACGATTTACCTGGTGATGGTTTTCTGGTTCGTGGTGATCGGCGGTGCTTTTGTAGGGGTCGATTATTTTATCAACGGGGAAATCAACTGGATGTTTGCCGGCTTGTTCTTTGGCATTATGTTGTTCGTGGGAGCATTCGCCTGGCTTGTCCCAATTTTTTGGCGCCGCCGGGCCTTGAAAGCCAGCCGGGAAGTGCTCATCAGCCGCAAAGGCGTGGTGCTGAACGGCGCCATGCACTCCTGGAACGGCCCTTTCGAGAGTCTGGAAGGCGTCTATTTCCAGGAGGACCCGGCGGAGCCGGCCCTGGTCTTCTCTATCCGCTATCTTTCACGCACCGACGTATCCGGGCATTCCACCCAGACCCTGGTCGTGCCCGTACCCCCTGGCGAGCAAGACGCGGCGCGGCGCGTGGTAGACGCTTTGGTTACAGCCGAATGAGCTCGACCGGCGCCATCCACGATCTCCAGCGCTGGTTCCAGGCGCAGTGCGACGGCGAATGGGAACACCGGCATGGTATTACCATTCGTTCCGCTGATAACCCCGGCTGGTGGGTGACAATCGACCTCCAGGGCACGCCTCTGGCGAGCAGGCTCTTCACCCCCATCCTGCGCGGCGATGCCGCCAGCCTGGACCCGCAGCCGCCCTGGCTGCACTGCCAGGTCAAAGACGGCGTCTTCCACGGCGCCGGCGATGCCGGAAAACTGGATGAGATTATTCGCATCTTCCTGGCCTGGGCTTATGAGGCATAGTCATTTTCTTCATCTGGCGTGTGCGGTGTGTCGTAGCATCGTGCATTACGGGACCATACAAAATGACCTTCCGAAGGTGCTTGCAATTCATATTGACCTGATTATTCAGTAATCGATCACTCATTCCTTAGCGACAGGAGATGTATATGTCCAACAATACTGCTTTGGTGATTATCGACGTCCAGTTGGGGATGTTCGATGAAAGCGACCCGGTGTATGATGGCGATGATTTGCTGGCCCGCATTGGGTCGCTGATTGGCCGGGCGCGTGAATCCGGTATTCCCATCCTCTTTATTCAGCACGACGGCGCGGGCGAAAATCACCCCTTGCGCCCGGATAAACCGGGCTGGGCGTTGCATCCGGCGCTCCCCCGGGCTGTGGAGGATACAGTCATTCGCAAGCGCCACCCAGATGCCTTTCAAGAAACCGCCCTGCAGGACGAATTGCAGCGGCGTGGCATTATCCATCTGATTCTGGCCGGCATCCAGACCGAGTTTTGCGTGGACACCACCTGCCGGCGGGCTTACAGCCTGGGCTACCAGGTTACCCTGGTGCAGGATGCCCACAGCACCTGGAACGCCGGGGAACTCACCGCCGCACAGATCATTGCCCATCACAACCAGACCCTGGGCGACTGGTTTGCCGACCTGAAATCGGCGGATGAGATCCAATTTGATGACCGCGGCCCAATCACAGATTGACCGGTTACCCATCACTGGAATCAAACAATCTGCCGGGCGCGGCCGGCAACCTGGATCAATGAAAAATGGCCTCCGCGTTCATCCGCGCTCGTCCGCGCCCCATTTTTCAGAAGAGGAGACAAAATGACCGAACTTAAGACAACTGAGACGGATGCCAGCGTGACCGATTTCCTGGCCCAGGTTGCCGACGAAAAGCGGCGCCAGGATTGCCTGGCCATCCTCGAACTGATGAAAGAAGCGACCGGCGCCGAGCCAAAGATGTGGGGAAGCAGCATCGTCGGCTTCGGGCGCTACCATTACCGTTACGCCAGCGGGCGAGAGGGCGATTGGTTCCCGGTAGGTTTCTCGCCGCGCAAGCGGGACCTGACCCTATATTTCGCCGGCGGATTGCAGCCGTTGGATGACTTGTTGAGCCGCCTGGGAAAGCACACCACCGGTAAAGGCTGCCTGTATATCAAGAAATTGGAGGACATCGACCGCCAGGTGCTTAAGGAGATGGTAGTGCGCTCGATGGAAAGCGTAGCAGACCAGCGCAGCGGAACGTAGCAGGAAAAATCGCTTGCAAACCGGTCGGGGCTTTGGATGCGTTCAATGATCTGGCTTGCCGGCGGGAACCTCAGACCTGGGTAAAGCCCCCTCCTTGCTTTGCCTGGTTCATGTTTCGCGTGCCGAGAAGTCGTGAGGTGATGCAAGGATATACCCGTGGGAACTTATAATCTCTTACGAGCAACACTGATCTGCCCGCGCTGCAATAAACTGGCAGACACGGAGATCGAGCTTTTCTTCGGCGATACCCGCAATATCGATCCATATTCCCTGGGAGACCGGTATCGCTGGCTCGCGCAGAAAGCGGTCCAGAACGGCGGGCGCCCGGAGAACGGCGACCTGGATGGCGAAGGCTACGCCGAGTGCCCGCACTGCCGGCAAGGTTTCTTCGTCAAGGTATTGGTGCGCAACGATGTGATCCGGGGTGTAGAACCCGATTTCGAAAAGACGCTGTACATCCTATCGCCCCAGGATGCGGAAGAAATGCCCGCCTCGGTTCCTGTTCAACCGGAGAAGGACCCGAAACCAGAAGCGGGAACAGGATTGAAACCGGTGATGCGGCAGGGGACGATCACGTACAATGTGGATTGGGAGCTCACCCACAAGCGAAAAACTGCGCTTCTGCGGCTCGCCGAGCTTGGGGTGGATGTTTATTCCAGCGTAGGCACAAACAATTTCCGCCTGATTGTCCCCTTCAACCTACATCCAGATGTGTATATCGAAATTGGCTATTTGATGGCGCAGTTGGGAGACGAAGATTTTCCAAAGGGTTTCCACCATCCCATCGCGGTATCTTATGCTCCGACGAAGCTTTTCGATCTCAGGTTTGGACAGGATTCCCCGGTCACTGCGGATGACAGCCTGCCTCAGGGTTTTCGTTACACGGTCACGCCGCAAAAGAAGCTGAAAACAGAGACCGGTTACGGAGGCCAGGACCGCCCGAGGGTCAAGGATCTACTCACGCCGCCCGACCTGTACGATTTATCTTCTCTGGAAGCGAAGAAAAAAGAGGCATTAGCCGTTGCCCAGGATATGCTGGATGGCAAAAAAGGGGTTATCGAAGGGGCGCGCTTGCTGGTGAACTTGCGCCCGGGCGTTACCCGGGATGAATTCGACCCTTATTTTTTACCTTTCGTGGCCATCGCCTCGGAGACGGATGGGCTTCCGGTGGGTGAGGAGCGCAAGTTGTGGGCAGATTACGCTCTCGAGAAAAAAGACAAGGAAATCCGGCAGGCAGAGGATTCTTTTCGTGAAGAGGCTTTGACGGCTTGCCGGGCGCTCATTGCCTGGCTCGCAGATTCTTGAATGGCTCTCCACGAAGGCGAACATTGCGAACGGGTAACGGGTTTGGGGGGTCAAGAATGTCCGGCTGATCGACACCAGCCAGTCGGCCTTCATCCCTGCGGCCTTGAAACTGCCCTTCATGGTTGGGACGATTGCGCTGATTGTGGGTGAGAAATAGGTGATCGTGTAAAAATGTACTACCCGGTTGTTATTCACAAAGACCCTGATTGTAATTATGGTGTGACAGCGCCCGATTTGCCCGGCTGCTTTAGCACAGGGGGTACAATGGACGAAGCGCGCAGGAAGTCGTAGAAGCCATCGAGTGTCACATCGAGGGGATGCTGGCCGACGAAGAGCCCCTTCCTTTGCCGCAGACGATCGAATTTCACCAGGGCAATCCTGACTACGCCGATGGTGTATGGGCAGTGGTGGGCTTCGATCTGGCGTAGTTATTCGGCAAGACCCGGCGGGTGAACATCACCTTGCCCGAGCGCGTGTTGACCTTGATGGACAAATCTGCTACCGGGCACGGCGAAACGCGTTCCAGGTTGATTGCCCAGGCGGCGGTAGAATATATCGCTGCTCGGCGAGGCGCGCCGGGTTAGATGGGATGAGACGATTGTATGGGGGCATAGTGAAATAGGGTTTCTGACGGTTGAGAAGGTCTGGTTCTTGTTGATTCGGGCGAACGGGGCTATACTTCTGTAAAATGAGCATCAAAGACGCAGAAATTGCCATTACTCGATTATCGGCCAAAGAGTTAGCGGAATTGATGGCCTGGCTTGAGAATTATCACGCGAAGATGTGGGAGAAGCAAATCGAGGAAGACCTGGAATCCGGTCGCCTCGACGCGCTGATTGCTGAGGCGAATGAAGAGTATGATGCAGGCTTAAGCCGGCCGCAATGAAACATTTGACTTCGCCGCGCTTTTGGCGCTGTTACCGGCAACTGCCAGAGGAAGTGCAAGCGTTAGCGGATAAAAACTTCGAGTTACTCAAGGCTGATCCACATCATCCATCGTTGTATTTCAAGAAGATTGGTAAGATAAAGCCATTATGGTCAGTCCGCGCTTATAGCCTTATCGCCTTCATTGTCGTTTGCTATACGTTGCCCTCTGGGTGTACAATCTGTTCAAGAGAATTTGCAATGGACCGGATTTGATCTCAGCCATGTTCCATTTTGTAAACCGGGTAACCCTGCTCCTCAAACGGTTCCGTATAATTTGTTACTTGGTTGGATATGTCGATGGGCTTGATTTGTCATCTACCTTCCTTGAATCAATAGGCAGGGATTGCTTGTTGTTATGATCTATAATCATGTTTAATTATTTCGAGTCACGAGAGTATTTAGTAGATTATTTGTGGTTTCATTATGATGGAAACCACTACACCGGTAATGGAGTTCTGAATTGGAATCCCGATAAAGGTTTTCATATAGCAGCGCGCGTGAAAAACCACCAATTAAATAAATCTCTACACAAAGAATTTAGGACGATAACTTTTGAGCCAAGTATTCGTATTTACATGAGATTAAACAGTGGTTTGCATGCTATAGCCCCGCACGTTTTCATAGATGAAATTAGTTTAATCCATGGCCGATTATTGGTGGATGTAAGGAAAGTAATATTTATTCAACAGGTAAACTATCCTTTGACATCAGGCTGGTCAGGTTCTGCATTGTTTGAAATCAATAAGAGCATATTGCTACCTGATGTAGTTTCAATTGAAACCAAGGTTGGTGATGGGCTGCCTAGTCAACACTATTCAAAATCTGGTATCTATTACGTTCATGATTCGGGATTAGAAGTAATTGGTTATGAAAAAGAAAGAAAGTATTTGGAGATAAACTGGTTTTTGCCAAAAAATCAATGGGGGAAAAAAGAATGTTGGGATTTTGCACAGGGATTGCAAAACTCAATTTCAGTATTAGCTGGCCAAGCTTTGACACTTAAGTATCGTGAAATGTATCGTGCTAATCGGATCTTCAGGGAAATTCTGTCAAGTGAGAATCCCTCGTCGCTGGGAGTGATTTTTCGTCCCTTTGATTATGGCGTTATCGAAAAAGAGAAAATCATTGAACTCGCAAAATTTTTTACTCGAGGAGGTCATCACGCTGATGTCAGCCGAAGGATATTTTACCAAATGGTCGAAGCGAAATCACAACGTAGTTACCAAGGACAGGAATTCCTCTTATCAACAATACTCGAAGCTGCTCTAAGAAGTATATATAAATGCCCCTTCGACCCCAGCAGCGGGAAAAGCTCCAGATCTTTTCAAATAGAATATTATGTAAACCAATTCAGGAAAGATTATTTGGTATCTTCTTCAGATGATGATAGACGTTGGAGAAAAGTAACAGATAAGGTTGTAAAGTCATATAAGCGTTTAAGGCATCGAAATGCACACCCTGACTGGTTATCAATACCAGGTGGTGCATACTCTGCTTCAGAAATGGAGCAGGCCGTAAATGACGAGATATTTCTCAGCCGTTTTTATGGATATATGATTATGGGGCTTGCAAATTTTAAATCTTTGGTTCCGACATTTCCTGTCCCTGTGGCTGAATGGGAGCCGATGGTGACTATTACTTTGAATGAACCGAATGATACCCAATAATTTCTCCTTTCAATTAGTTGTCTTATCCAACCTAGCTAGTATTTGGCGGTATTTAGTGCATCAATTGTCAAGTCGGACTCAGCTAGAATTTCTTCACTAGCCTCTGGCTTCAGGCGCCCAGGTGCCCAGGCCCCCCATCCCCCTCCCAGATTACTCATTGACCCATCACCCATTACCCCAAACCCCCATGATCCTCACCGAAGACCTTACCAAACAATTCCCCTCCACCCTCGCCGTCGACTCCCTCTCCCTCCACGTAGCCGAAGGCGAAGTATTCGGCTTCCTCGGCCCCAACGGCGCCGGCAAGACCACCACCGTGCGCATGTTGGCCTGCCTGATCCGTCCCACGCGCGGTAAGGCAGTGGTCAACGGTCACACCGTGGGGCAGGACGACACCGCCATCCGCCAGACGGTGGGCCTGCTCACCGAGACGCCCGGGCTGTACGATAACTTGAGCGCCGAGTACAACCTGCGCATCTTCGCCGAATTGTACGAAGTCAAGGACGTCGCCGGCCAGGTGGAGAAGTACCTGCGCCTGCTCGGGCTGTGGGAGCGGCGCTTCGAGCCGGCGGCCACTTTTTCCAAGGGCATGCGCCAGAAGCTGGCCATCGCCCGCGCCCTACTCCACGAGCCGCCGGTGCTCTTTTTGGACGAACCCACCGCCGGGCTGGACCCCGAATCGGCCCGCCTGGTGCGCGATTTCATTGATGATCTGCGCCAGCAGGGGCGCACCATCTTCCTGTGCACCCACAACCTGGACGAGGCCGACCGGCTGTGTGACCGGGTGGCGGTGTTCAAGACCCGCCTGCTGGTGGTGGATACCCCTGCCCGCCTGCGCGCCCAGGTCTTCGGGCGCAAAGTGGTCTTCCACCTGCAAAGCCTGCAACCCGGCTGGGCTGACCAGGTAGGCGCCCTGCCCTTCGTGCGCGAGGCGCGCTCCGTGGAGAACAAGCTCCTGGTCACCCTGGACGACCCCGAAGCGCACAACCCGGACATCGTACGCCTGCTGGTCGAAGCCGGCGCACAGGTGCAGTTCGTCGGCGAGCTGCGCCACTCGCTGGAAGAGACCTATTTGCAACTGGTGAAGAATGCAGGATAAGTTTTGCTGTCGTGCGTTGCATAGCAACGTACGACAGCAAAACATAGGAAATTCGATATGCACAAAGTAAAAGTCATCATCCGCAAAGAATGGGCCGAAGTATTCAAGAACCGCATGGTGTTGTTCACCGTCGCCTTCCTGCCGCTGCTGATGACCGCCATCCCGCTGGCGGTCCTGTTCGGGATGCGCGGCGAAGCGGGCATGGCCGACATGGGCGCCACGGATATCCCCGCCCAGTTCAACGCCTTCTGCCCGCCCGCCTTGAACGGCGGCGAATGTTTCCAGGTCTACCTGGTCAGCCAGTTCCTGATCATGTTCATGATCATCCCCCTGGCCATTCCCGCCACCATCGCCGCCTATTCGATCATCGGCGAGAAGACCACCCGCAGCCTGGAGCCGCTGCTGGCTACCCCCATCACCACCCTGGAGCTGCTGCTGGGCAAGAGCCTGGCCGCGCTCATCCCGGCGGTGGTGGCTACCTATGCCGCCTTTGGCATCTTTGCCGTAGGCGCTGCCTTGATCATCCCCAACCGGTCGGTGCTGGCGGCGCTGTTGGACGCTCGCTGGCTGATCGCCGTGTTCGTGGCCGGCCCGCTGCTGGCCTTGCTGGCGGTGATCTTTGGCATCATGGTCTCCTCCCGGGTCAACGACCCGCGCGTCGCCGAGCAGCTTTCGGCGCTGTTGATCATCCCCTTGCTGGGGTTGTTCTTTGGCCAGCTTGCCGGGCTGTTCGTGCTCAACCGCTCGCTGATCCTGTGGATCGCCGCCGTCCTGCTGGCGCTGGATGCCCTGGCAGTGTACCTTGCGGTGCAGCTTTTCCAGCGCGAGACCATCCTCACCCGCTGGAAGTGATTTTTATTATGATGGAACCTGGCTGGTGCGCCGGGCGTCTAAGAAAAGGTTTGTCCGCGGCCTCAGCGTTCGTCCGCGTCCCCTAGAAAGAGATACGTCTGTCATGAAGAAAATACTCCTGATTGTGTCCATAATCTTTGCTCTGTTCCTTGCCTCCCCTGCCGCCGCGCAGCAGACCGGCCTGCAATTGAACCTGAGGCGCGATTTCGGTTATTCGTCCGGCACCGGGAAGGTGCAAGGCACGTTCACCATGAGAGCCAGCGGCCCGCCCGATTTGCAGCGCGTGGTTTTCTACATCGACGCGCAGCCGGTCGGCGAAGCAGTGCAGGCGCCTTTCCAGGTGCGTTTTATCACCGATAATTACCCGCTCGGCGCGCACAGCCTCTATGCCATTGGAACCACCGCGGCAGGCGTCGAACTGCGCTCGAACGAGATCAAGGTGCAGTTCGTCACCGCCCAGGAAGGCTGGCAGGCCGGCCTGAAAATCGCCGGGCCGCTGCTGGCCATTGTCTTCGGCCTGATGGCGCTCTCGTTCCTGGTTTCGTTTGCCTCGGCCGGCAAGCTGAAGGATTTGCCGCCGGGCGCGCCGCGTACGTATGGCATGGCCGGCGGGGCGATCTGCCCGCGCTGCGGGCGGCCTTTCAGCCGCCACGTGATGGCGCCCAATATGGTCATTGGCAAGCTGGAACGCTGTCCGTTCTGTGGCAAGTGGAGCATCGTGGCTGCCGTGCCGCTGGCGCGCCTGCGCGCCGCCGAAGCCGCCGAGTTGGAAGACGCCCAGGCCGGCGCCGGGGCCGCGCCGGCGGATACTGAAGAACAACTGCGTAAGGCGTTGGAAGATTCGCGTTACCGGGAGACGTAACCTGTCGATGGGTGATTTGTCGATGAGTAATCTGTAAATGAGCAATCTGTTGATGAGCGATTTGACGCAACGGTTGGCAGTTTTGGTACATGACCCACCCGCCATGCTGCTCGGATTGAATTCGGGCGCTGGCGCAGGAAACGCGCGGAAGCGCGCTGCGGCCCGCTGGATGAACCTGCTTGAGCGGGGTTTGCAGAGGGCGGCGCCGGGTTTCAGGCTGGGCGTTTCTCGCGCTCGAATCATTTGTTGTTTGGTTTTGCTGGTATTTTCCATGCAGTTGGGGTGCAAGGCGCCTTCACTGCTTCAGACCCCGGTTACTCCATCGCCCCAGGCAGTTCCTAGCCAGGGGACGCCAGCCGCCGCGGGGGAGACGCCGTTGCCATCTGCACCGCTGGTCACCCGCGTGGTCAATTCGCCTGTCCCGGACACCGCCGACCTGGGAGTGGTTTACACTAAAGAGAACGACCTGTGGTTTTGGTCGGGAGGCCAGGCACGGCGGTTGACGACTTCCGGCGACGCCTACCAGCCGCGCCTCTCGCCGGATGGCCGCATCGTCGCCTTTCTGCGCCCGGCGGGCGATTTCAACGTCGAAATCTGGGCGATCAACAGCGATGGCGCAAACGACCGCCGCCTGGTCAGTATTTCGGATTTTAACACCATCGCCAGCGGGGTGCGCAACTCAAGCGCCGTGGCGATCAACCCCTTTGCCGACACCCTGGCCTGGATCCCCGGCACGCACCGCCTGGCTTTCAATACGCAGCAGGTCTTTCAAGGCCCCGGCCTGAGCCTGTTGGACGATCTCAACCAGGTCGATGCCGATACCGGCCAGCTTGTTACGCTGCTCAAGCCCGGTTGGGGGGGCCGGTTTGCCTATTCTCCCGATGGCCAGCAGATTGCCATCTCCCGCCCGGATACCATTTCTGTGGTGAACGCCGATGGCAGCAATGCCCGCACTCTGCTCACCTACTCCCTAGTGACCACCTACAGCGAATATCGCTATTACGCCAAGCCGGTCTGGTCGCCGGATGGAGCCTTCCTGCGCGCCGCCGTTCCGCCCGTCGAGTCGCTTGCCGAGCCGCGCCCGTCCTATAAGCTGTACCAACTGCCGCTGGATGGCTCGCCGGCTATCCTGGAAGGCGAATTGCTCGCCGCGCCGTTCTTCGAGCAGCCGCCAGCCTATTCGCCCGATCTTGCCCGCCTGGCCTTCCTGCGTGAAACCGGCCAGCCGGCCGAGAACTTGCGCCAACTGCTGCTCTCGACCTACGACGGCAAGGGCGAATGGGTCTATGCCAAAGCCGCCTTGCTGCACTTTGGCGCCTGGTCGCCGGATAATCGCCGCTTTGTGTACACCCTGGGGGAAAATCAGGAGGCGTGGCTGGGCAGCCTGGACGAAGCGCCTCAGCCGCTGACTGGCGGCGGCAGCGGCATTTCCAACATGCGCTGGGTGGGCGCTGACCGCCTGGTCTTCGTCCAGCAGAGTGGTGAGACCTACGACCTGTATCTGCTCGATCTGAAATCCGGCCCGCTGCTGCTGGATAGCACCGGCGCTGTGCCGCCGGTGTTGGATGTGGTCCCCTAAGTAACGAAGGCGATGGTCCTTAGCCCATCGCCTTCGTTACTTACCCGACTTCACTGCCCAGCGCCACATCCCGCTGCCTGTTGGCGATCCAATCGCTCCACGAGCCGGGGTACAGGCGGGCGCCGGGCAGGCCGGCAATTTCCATGGCCAGGATGCTCTGGATGGAGGTCACGCCCGAGCCGCAGTAGAATACGGCTCGTTCGGGGGGCAGACCACCCAGCAGCGCCTGGTAGTGCGCCCGCAGTTCTTCCGGCGAGCGGAAGGCCAGCTCCGGGGTGGTATTCTCAGTATAGGGGGCGTTTACCGCGCCGGGAATGTGCCCGGCCACCGCGTCGATCGGCTCTACCTCGCCGCGATACCGCTCCGGGACGCGCACGTCGAAGACGCGGTAAGCCGGGTCGCGGCGCAGATGTTCCACTTCGTCGGCGGTGACGAACAGCCCGGGGTGGGGCCGGGCGGTAAACACTGCCGGTGGGCGGGTTTCCTTCCCGCCGCGCACGGGCAGGTCTTCCTCCACCCATTTCTGCCAGCCGCCGTCCAGAATTGCCGCCGCGTCGTGCCCCAACCAGCGCAGCATCCACCACAGGCGCACGGCGGCCAGCGCGCCGCCCTGGTCGTCGTAGGCTATTACCTGCATGCCAGGGGCGATCCCCATCAGGCCGAAGTGCTGCGCCGCTTCTTCGGGAGCCGGCAGCGGGTGCCGCCCGGTCACACCGGGGATAATCGGGGCAGCCAGGTCGTGATCCAGATGGGCGTAGATCGCGCCGGGGATGTGCGCCTTCAAATAATATTCTTGCTTTTCATCTGGCTTGGACAGCACAAAGCGGCAGTCGACCACCAGCCAATTGGGATCGTCCAGGTGTTGGGCGAGGGTTTGGGTTGAGATGATGTGTGTATAGGTCATGATTGTTCCACGCTCCTTCCTGCGTGCTTTGGGTTACGGTAATTATATCCTGATATAATGCCTGCCATGACCACTATTCTCCTTGTCGAAGATGCTTCTGATCTTGCCCGAATGATCGCCCGCGAACTGGAAGCCGCCGGTTACCGTGTGTTGCAGGTATCCGATGGTCTGACCGCGGTCGAATGGCATGCGTTGCATACGCCTGATTTGGTCATCCTGGATTGGATGTTGCCCGGGATAGATGGCCTGGAGGTGCTGCGCAGCATCCGGCAAAAAGCCGCCACCCCGGTGTTGATGCTCTCTGCCCGCAGCGAGGAAATCGATCGAGTTGTCGGCCTGGAAGTGGGCGCCGATGATTACCTGACCAAGCCCTTCAGCATGCGAGAATTGGTTGCCCGGGTGCATGCCTTGCTGCGGCGCAGCGAATACGTTTGGGCGGCGGTCGAAGCCGACCGCCGTTCTATCCAGGCCCCACTGGATTGCGGCCCTTTGCGCCTCATTCCGTCGGATTACCTGGCCCTGCTGGAAGGCGCCCCGCTTGAGCTTACCCGCACCGAGTTCGACCTGCTGTGTTTGTTGGTGCGCAACCCGGGGCGTGCCTTCAGCCGCACGTATTTGCTAGAAACGATTTGGGGCGAGAACTACATCTCTGGCGACCGGTCGGTGGATAATGCTATTCTGCGTTTGCGCAGGAAGCTGGGGCCGTTTGGCGACTCGATCGAGACGATGTGGGGGGTGGGTTACCGGTTCAATGGGAAGGCCGTCCAACCGTGAAACTTAATTCGATTGCGGCCAAAGATCAGGCGACGTGGCTGGGTGAGGAATCCACGGCGCAGGACCGGACGTTCGCCAGGAGGATGATTTTTTTCTGGCGCGCCCACCCTCTGCAGGGCCTGGCGGAGGCCTGGGTCCTGGGGCTGCTGATCCTGGCAGCCTCCACACGCCTGGAAGGCGCGGTAGAGCCGTTTGTTTTCAACAGCATCGTCTTTTTCCTGTGCGGGGCAAGTGGTATGTGGGCCGTGCTGCGCATTCGCCTGCCGCGTGGCAACTGGTTGCACCAGGCAGTCAAAGAACTGCTGACCGCCGCAGGGGTGAGCGCGGTAATGCTGGGCGGTATGAACCTGGCTGCCTCCGTTTTGGGCTGGGACGCTCCCTGGCGCCTGGCTTCGTGGGATTGGACTGTCGTGGACGTGTTGCTGTTTGCTACTGGCGCAGGTTATCTGTTGTCGCGTATTGCCGTGCGCCTGTGGCTGGTTTGGGATGGCTTGCGGCGGCGGCGCATGCTGTGGGCGTTGACCCATGCTCACCTGATGGTGGTCGTGATGGTAACCGTGGTGGCGACCGCCGGCCTGTTCCTCATCGCTCCCTATTCCACGACCGTTGACCAGGCCATGCAGCGCACCAATGATCCGTTGGCCGCTTTGATCACCCGCCTCTTGCTGACTATTTTCCCGGCAGTCAGCCTGGCTACCGTCTTCATGGCCCTGGCGTTGGCCATCGTGCTGCCGCCATCGGCGATTTTTTCCTACTGGGTAGCGCGGCGTACGACCCGGCGGTTGGAGGCGCTGACCCGCGCCACCAATGCCCTGCGTGATGGCGATTACCAGGCCAGGGTGATCATTCAGGGCGAAGATGAAGTGGCCCGCTTGCAGGCCAATTTCAACGTCATGGCCGAAAAGCTGGAAACTGCGCTGAAGGATTTGCAAGCCCAGCGGGATACGGTGGCCCGTGTGCTGGAAACGCGCCGTGAACTGGTCGCCAACGTTTCGCACGAACTGCGCACGCCGGTGGCCACTCTTTGCACGGCCATCGAAACCTCTCTCGATGCCTGGCAGGATGCGCCCTCGCCGGCCCTGCGTCACGACCTGGAAGTGATGGACGCCGAGATCCGCCGCCTGGGGAGGCTGATCGACGATCTCTTTACCCTGTCGCGCGCCGAGACGGGCAGCCTCTCCCTGGCGTGTTGCCCTTTGGATTTGGCCCCATTGATCCACCAGGTGGTGGATGCTTTTGCCCCTCTGGCGTGGAGCTCTGCCCGGGTAGAGACGATCACTGAACTGCCTGCCGACCTGCCCTGGGTGAATGCGGATACGCTGCGTTTGCAGCAAGTGCTGCTCAATTTATTGCGCAACGCCGCTCGCCATACTCAGCCGGGGGGGATCATTGCTGTAATGGCGGCTGCAGAGGACGCGACTGTGCGGATCGAGATTCGCGACACAGGGGAAGGAATCGCTGCCGAGGATTTGCCGCACATCTGGGAGCGGTTTTATCGTGGAAAAAACGCCAGCGAGGACCAGGCGGATAGCGCCGGTTTGGGGTTGGCCCTGGTGAAAGAATTGAGCGAAGCCATGCGGGGGAGTGTGGCTGTCGAGAGCACCCCGGGCCAAGGGAGCTGTTTCACCGTCCGGCTGCCGAAAGCAACTCACGACTGAGATTGTGTTTTGATTGGATAACTGGATCAGGGGTTGTCCCAAAAGTCGCTTTTGGGATAACCCCTTTGTCTTGCGACAATTTTGCGACAATCTTGTGATCCGCCTGCGACACCTGCCCGGTAAGATTACTTCATCCACTACCGGAAAGGTTTTCTTCGTAGGAGCAAGAACATGATCACTCGCAGATTCATCGGCGTACCGTTTCGCCTGCTGCTGGCAGCCAGCCTGCTGTTGGCAGGTATACCCGCAATACCCGGACATGCCAGGCAGGCTGCCGGGCTCGACTTGCTGGCCGTCGACCGTTTCCTTCAATCGCAAGTGAGCGCCAACCGCATTCCCGGGCTGGCGGTAGCGATTGTACAGGGGGGCCAGATTGTGTTTATGCGCGGCTATGGGCAGGCGTCTCCCGGAATACCGGTCACACCGCAGACCCAATTCTATCTTGGATCGGTGACCAAATCGTTCACCGCGCTGGCCGCCATGCAGTTGGTGGAGCAGGGCAAGTTAGAATTGGATGCCCCGGTGCAGCGCTATCTGCCCTGGTTTCAGGTAGCTGACCCAGAAGCCTCCGCCAGCATTACCGTGCGCCATTTGCTCAACCATACCAGCGGGCTGAGTGAAAAAGGTGACCCCAACGCGAGCGTCTTTGCCGCGACGCTCGAAGAACAGGCGCGGTTGATGCGCGATGCCCGTCTCACAGCGCCGGTGGGCAGCCAATACCAGTACTTCAACCAGAATTACCGTCTCCTGGGTCTGTTGATTGAGCAGGTCAGCGGGCAATCTTACGGCGACTACCTGCGCACCCACGTTTTCGCGCCTCTGGGGATGGTGGGTTCAACCGCCGGCCCGGCGGCTGCGCCCAAACTGGCGCAGGGCTACACCCGGGCATTTGGATTTCCCGTGCCGCAATCCCAAACTTTTATTCCTGGGGCGCTCCCTTCCGGCTATCTCATTTCAACAGCCGAAGATATGGCGCGTTACCTGATCGCTCAACTCAACGAGGCACAATATGAAGGCGGGCGGTTGGTGGGACTTGAATCGCTGGCTCTGATGCGTACACCGCCTGCCGGGATCGATAGTGAATATGGAATGGGTTGGCTGGTTGTCGAAAACGGCAATACGCTCTTTCACGGCGGCGCCCTGGATTATTTCCGTTGTTCGGTGGCCCTGGGATTGAAAGAGAAGACCGGCTTTGTCGTTTTATTCAACCAGAACAGCATGGTGGATATGCTGACCGTAAATTCGGTCATCCGGGATGGCATGTTTGCTTTGCTAAACGGGGAAACGCCGAAAGATGTGTCCTACGCATGGATCGGCTGGACGCTGATCGCGCTGGTTGTAGCAGATTTATTGAACCACCTTCGCCTGTTCTGGCGGCTGCCGGGATGGTCGCAGAAGGTGGCTCACCAGGCGCGTGCCTGGGTATGGTTGAAGGTATTGCCTGGCATCCTGACCCCATTGGCTGTGATCTTTGGCTTGCCGCCGCTGGTTCAGGCCATTCAGGGTGGCTCCCCGAGCTGGGCGGAACCACTCAGGCTGATGCCAGATATCACGCTTTGGCTATTGATTGGCATGGGGCTTGACCTGTTGCGCGGGGCCATCAAAGCTGTTCTGCTCATCCGCCGGTAGCCTCGCAAGGCTGTCTCTCCCACATGTTTACCTTCTGTGAAGTTGCGGTGCTGCGTACTGCAACTTCACAGAGCCACACAAAATCAGCGAGCAGCCCTGATGCTCACTGACGGAATGTACATTACTGAGATAAGTCAACCTGCCGGGCGCGGCCAGCGGCCTGGATCAATGAAAATGATGTCCGTACTACCAGACTACTCGACGAAATAAGGAGAAATAACGAATGAATCAACCGCAGTTACTGAGCCGGCGCGCTTTCCTGGGAGTATCCCTGGGTAGCCTGTGTGGGGCCTGCCTGGCTGCCTGCTCAGCCGGGTTGGCTGAACCGAAGCCGGAAGATTATTGGATGAAGAACCGCCAGGATTTGCTGGATGATTTCGATGCCACGTTGAATCCCGTCCGCCAACTGGTTGTGGAGATCAGCAGCGAGCAAGAAGCCGCTGCCATTCTGGACGAGAGCCGTAAGGGCTATGAAGCGCTTCTGCCGCAGGTGCCCTATATCGGTGGGGATGGCAACTCGCTGACTGAAGTGCTGTACCTGTCGGGCGTGGCCCTTGCCTTTTACCGGATTATGCAGGCGCACGGATATTCCCTGGAGGATACCGGGCGCATCGTGTACCGGGCGATAGAGGCCCAGGTCAATTTCCACGACCCGCTCTCCGCCGCGGAGACTCGCAATTCGACCGGAAAAGCGGCGCAGGATGAGTACCGCCGCATGGCCCGCCAATCGGAAATAAGCCCCTATCCCTATGACTGGAAGCTGGCTTTCGTCGCAGGCGACGGCCAGGCATTCGATTTCGGCGTGGATTATATGGCCTGCGGGGTGGTTAAGTTTTACCGGACACAGCGCGCCGAAGAACTGGCGCCCTATTTGTGCCTGGGCGATTTCCCCATCAGCCAGTTCACAAACACTGGCCTGGTTCGTACCACCACCCTGGCGCGCGGCGGCCCGCGCTGTGATTTCCGCTTTAAGGCCGGTCGCCCGGTTCAAATGGAATGGACGCCTGAATTTTTGAAAGGGCAATAACGTGAACAAACTGGTTATCGAAACATTCGGGCTCAGCCGTCGCTTTGGAAAGGTAAAGGCCGTAGAGGACGTGGACCTGCGGGTTCCCCGGGGCAGCGTCTACGGTTTCCTCGGGCCGAATGGGGCTGGCAAGACCACTACCATCCGTATGTTGCTTGGCCTGATTCGCCCCGGCGTGGGCAATATCCTGTTGTTTGGCAGCCCGCTGCGGGAAAGACGCCTTGCGTTGCTGAGGCGCATCGGTTCGCTGGTCGAATCGCCTTCGCTCTATCCTCACCTTACTGGTTGGGAGAACCTGGAGTTGCTCCGCCGCATGACGGGTGGCAGGCCCGCCGACATCCAACAGGTCCTGGCAATTGTGGATATGGAAGACGCTGCCCATCGCCTGGTGCGGGATTACTCCCTGGGGATGCGCCACCGCCTGGGGCTGGCCGTGGCCCTCTTCGGAAATCCAGAATTGCTGATCCTGGATGAACCGACCAACGGCCTCGACCCGGCGGGCATCCGCGAAATGCGTGAATTGATCTGCAGCCTGCCGAGACAGGTCGGGATCACGGTATTCCTCTCCAGCCACTTATTGAGTGAGGTGGAGCAGATCGCCACCCACATCGGCATTATCCACCAGGGGCGGCTGATCTTCCAGGGATTGCCCGATGAATTGCGCTCCCGCTATCAGGATCATGCTTCGGTCACCACGGACCGGTTGGAAGATTCCCGGCAATTGCTGGTCGAAAATGGCTGGCGTGCCGCCCATATTGCCAATCATCACCTGACGGTGCCCGTCAATGGCCCGGGCGACGCGGCGTTAATCAACGCCCAATTGGTGAAGGCCGGCCACCAGGTTTCTCACCTCAGCTTGGCCCACCCGACGTTGGAGGACATTTTTCTGACCCTGACGGAAGATCTTGCTTGACCGGGCGCTGCTTGTTGCCCTTTAGGAGAATTTGCTATGATATTCCTGGTGCGCGCCTTGAGCGCTGAGATCCTTAAGACAAAACGCACCCTCACCCTTGCCCTGGCTTTTTGGGCGCCGTTGTCGCTTGCCTTCCTCGAACTGGCAGTCGCTTTTCAATGGGGCAAACGCATGTACCGTCCTGGTGGCGACTCCTGGGAGACCCTGATTGGGCATATAACGATGATGTGGGTGCTGCTGCTGTTGCCTTTGTTCGTTACCCTCGAAATGGGTTTGTTGGGGGCGCTGGAACACAATAACAAAACCTGGAAACAACTCTACGCCCTGCCGATACCGCGTTGGGCGATCTACGCTGCCAAGCAGATCGTTGGCGTAGCAATCATCGCTTTGAGTATGGCGGTGCTGGCCTTACTGACGGTGGGGGTGGGATGGGTCTGCCGGGTGATGCTGCCCGAGCTTGGCTTCAGCGCAACGGTTCCGTGGATGATGCTGGTGAAAAACCTCTGGCTGTCTTTCCTGGCCGGCTGGTTGATTATTGCCATCCATTTATGGATCAGTTTGCGCTGGAGCAGTTTTGTACTGGCAATGAGCGTGGGGATTGTCGCCACTGTCTTCGGAGTGGTTGTGTTCGGCACGAAATGGGAGTTGTTCGATCCCTGGACTATGCCGAACGTAGTTTTGTATGGACTGCAAAATAACCAGCCCTATGCTTCTGCTCTGCTGGCGGGCCTGGTTGGCGGGATCGCGATGGCTTGCTTGGGTTGTTGGGAAACCATCCGCCACGATGTGCTGTAAGGATTTTCTGGTGCGTCACAGTCTTTGTATGAAAATTGCGGGCGAAGCCCGCAATTTTCATTCTTTTCGATAAGCCATGAATTCACCATATGGGGCGACAATCTCGAAGCCCATCTTTTGGTAGCAGGCAATTGCTGCCTGGTTATCGGCTTTCACGTTCAAACCGATCTGGTCGACGCTTTCGGCCAGGGATTGGCACAGGCGAGCGGTGACCAGTTGCCCGTAGCCCCGGTTGCGCCAGGCCGGGTGGGTGGTGATATTGCCCAGGGCCGCCACGCCATACTTCTCCGAGTAGACGTGGATACCGGCGATGCTCACCAGTTCGTCGCCTTGCCAGACGCCGAAATATTGCCGGGTGTCCAACATGCGCTGGTCGAACCAGTTCCCCGGGTAGCTCTCGGCGTACAGGCGGGTGATCGCCGGCAAATCCGCAGATGACAGGCGCACAGCTTGCGAACAGTCCCGGCTTTTGACGACCGACAGATCTTTCAGCGCCATTTTGTAGTGCTCGCCGTGCGCCTCGAGCCGGTAGGCATCCTGTAAGACGTTCTCCAGGCCAGGCCCGAGGTGGCAGTAGAATTGCACCGGCAGGAGCGGGATCAACGATGCAAGCAAACCGGCCATAACCGGCGGGTGCTCCGAGAAGGCCAGCAGCACGGGCGGAATTTGCCCGCTGTACAGCAGGGCGACGGCTGAGAGGGCTTCCCCCTCCGCCGTTGCATACCACGTCGTATACGGCCAGAAGAAATCGTCCAGATCGCCAATGCTGTAGATGTGCAGTCCGGCGTGCGGGCGAAAAAAACCTTCGATAACGTGCTTGTCGTGCAGGCAAACGGTAGGCATTGAATTTCCTCGTGTGGGTGTAGGGTGCATTTTATCACTGTTCGTAATACCGAATACTATTCGGTAAATTTATGTCCCATCATTTATCTTCCGGCAAAAAACGAATTCTCTCACCGCAGGAATACCGCCAGCCCGGGCAAATCATCGTACTGCCTCTCTTGTGTTAACTCCCATACTGGATTATGATTTCCCAGCGAAAAATCGAACGCCCGGAGGTGATCGATTGGCAAAGATAGCTCCAGCGTAATTCGAGTGCGCTGGCGTGCCGTTACTGATCTTCCCTCCGGGCGGTACAGGATGTCGGGCGACTCGGCTTCTCATTGTTGCGAAGGAGGCATTATGGATTGGGTTACTTTCGGCGTTACTGTTGCAGCGGGCCTGGTGCTGCTCTTTGCCGGACGGCGGCTTTTCTGGCTGGCAGTCGGCCTGGCGGTGTTTTTATTCGCTTTTCCTTTGTTCGCCCAATCGTTCGGTGAGGACTGGATCGGCATGGCGGTGGCCGCTGTGCTTGGCATCGTATGTGCCTGGCTGGCCACCAAATTTATCAGGATTGCCGGCTACGTCCTGGGTGCCCTGGCGGGGGCCATTGGCTTGCCCATTTTGCTCGGCCTGTTGGGTCTTAGCTGGAGCGGGCCGTTGGTTGCGCTGATTGGGGCCGTGGCGGGCTTTCTGGTGATGTGGTTCTTCTTTGATTGGGGCATGATCCTGCTGACGGTCTGGGCCGGGGCAAATGCCGTGGCCGGCCAGGTGGCCGGGAAGTGGTCCCTGGGCGCGGCGATCGCCACGGCCGTCTTGATTGCTTTGATCGTGGCAGGCATCGGTGTGCAGGCTGAAGATATGCGAGGCAAAGCTAAGAAAAAGCCGGCAAAGAAATAATGATCTGCTTCGCTTTTGCAGATACCCGAGCAAAGCGCCGAGCGTTGCGCCCAATGGGGCAGTGATCCAGCCGGTGACCAGCCAGGCCAGCATGCTCAACGGCCAGGGCAGCAGCAGAGCAGATAAGAGACTCTCCCCCCACCCTTCCTGACCTGGGCCCTGTGTCAGAAGCGAATAGCCGATTTGCAGGTAAAATGCCAGCGGATAGGCTAACAGCGCTGCCAGCAGCCCGGCCAGTGCGCCGCGCCATGCTGTAGGACGGTGCGGGCGATCCATATAATTTTATTAACCTCATCTGCCCGCCGTTTTCCTTACTTTATGAGATAATAATACCTTATGACCACCTATAACCCTCCACCTGCTTCTTCCTCGTCCGGTGCTCAGCCGCCTACCGACCGCCTGGCGCTGCTCTACCACCTCTCTCAGGATTTTAATTCCTCCCTCGACCTGGACGAAGTGCTCAACCGGGTCATGGATCAGGTCATCGTCGCGGTGCGCGCCGAGCGCGGTTTTGTCATGTTGTTCGACGACCAGGGCCAGCTTGGTTTTCGCGTGGCGCGCGGCATGGATCAGCACACGATTCAGGACCCCGTCTTCCAGGTCTCGCTCAGCGTGGTCGAAGGCGTGGCTCGCCAGGGGCAGCCGGTGATCACCGGCGACGCGCAGATCGACCCGCGCTTCAGCATGCGCCAGAGTGTCAAGATGCTCGGCCTGCGCTCCATTTTATGCGTGCCGCTGCGCATCAAGGAACGCATCCTGGGTACCATTTACGTCGATAACCGTGTCCAGGCGGGCATCTTCACCCCGGCAGACCTGGAACTGCTCAATGCCATCGCCTCCAGCGCGGCGGTCGCCATCGAAAACGCCCGCCTGTACCAGGTGGCCGTGGAAAAGGCCCGCATGGAAACCGAGTTGCAGATGGCCCGCCAGGTGCAGGTCGGCCTGATGCCGGAGGAAATCCCGCAGGTGCCGGGCTGGGAATTCATTGCTCGCTGGCTGCCGGCCCGCCAGGTATCCGGCGACTATTACGATTTCTTTGCCCGCAAGGACAACCAGACCGGCTTTGTGATTGCCGATGTCTCGGATAAGGGCATGCCCGCTGCGCTGTTCATGGCGCTCACCCGCAGCATTGTACGCGCCAGCCTGATGGACGTTACCCAGACCCCAAGCGAGGGGATCGGCCGTGCCAACCGGCTGATCCAGGCCGATTCAAACAGCGGCATGTTCGTTACCCTGTTTTACGCCGCCCTCGATCCGGCCAGTAACCAGCTCACTTATGTCAATGCCGGCCACAACCCGCCGCTGCTCTACCAGCGCCACGGCCCATCTGGCGGCGAGACGCTCAGCAGCCTGGAGCGCACTGGTATGGCCCTCGGCGTTGACATGGATGTGTCTTATGAGCAGCGCACGATTTCGTTGGCCAAGGGCGATTTCCTGGTGTGTTATACCGATGGCGTGACCGACGCCCTGGACCCACAAGGGCAGGATTTTGGCCTGCAAAGGCTGGAACAGGCGGTGTGGGCTAACCGCCAGTATTCGACTATCGGCATCGTCGCGGGTGTGGAGCGCGCCATCCAGGAATTTACCAACGGCGCGCCGCGTTTCGACGATATTACCATCCTGATCGCCCGGCGCACTTCTTGATCCGCAAAAGCCGGTCTTTCTGCGAGGGCGGCTTCCCCAAAGGCAAGGGCGCCTGGGTGTCTGGGTGACGGATTGTACGGCGACGGGTTACGAACCAAGCATGAACGAGGTCCTGCTCAACCAACGTTACCGCCTGGAAAGGCCGCTGGGTCGCGCGTTGCGGCGCTGCTCAATGTTTACCTGGGTGACCGCCAACGAGCAGAGCACTGTTTCGAACAGGCGAGTGCGGTTTCTACGGAGGCCGAGTCGCGCCTGGCTTTGGCGTATTGTTGTTACCACCGTGCTCGTTTCCGCGGCGCGAGCGGTAATGTGGGTGGGGCGAAGATCGACGCCGGACGCGCCGCGGGTTTGTTTGCAATTTGCCAGGCCCGCCTGGGGCCGGCAAAATCAAAACAGTTCCTGGAGCATTTAAATGCCTGAAAATAGCCTTTACCAACTCCCTGCCATGCTGGAATTTCATGTGTCGCGCCAGGCGCGTGATCGTTACCGCTTCGACCAGGCCGTGTTTACCACCAACGGCAACGTCATTTTTGCCAATTTCCTGGCAGCTCGCCAGTTTGCTCAGAAGATGAACGAGCAGCGCGACCTGGTCCGTCACCCTGAACAGGCGGTGCGCGCCGGGCAGCTCAACGCCATGGGATTGGTGGACGAGCTGCTGCACATGCTGGTGGAACAGTACCGCCGCCAGCGAAACCCGGCAGTGATGACGGAAGCGCTGCGCTGGCTGCGTAATCAGTTGGGCAAGGATGCCCTGGAGGATACCCTCCGCCAGTTCGCCAGCGAGTTTCCGCCCCTGGCCGTCTATCGTAGTGAGACAGGCATGGATGAATACCTGGCTGGCCAATCCCGGCGCCCGGATGGCAGCCTGGTCTCGAACCGGGAGCTGGTATTGGAAGAGGTGTTGATGCTCTGGCTGGCCAACCAGAACCCGGCCTTTCAGCCTTTTCTGGAATTGTTCAATGACGTCACCCTGGCGCGCCGGACGGCATACTCGCGCCTGATCCCTTCTTTGCACGAATTTTTCGCCACCCAGCCGTCTTTTGGCGGCGAGAGCCAGAACTTGATTGACATGCTGCGCGCCCCTGCGCGGGAACACCCCGACTCGCTGGTGGCGCAGTTGGAATTCATTCGCCAGCGTTGGATCGAGGCTGGTTTCCTTCCGCCAGATGTCCTGCGCCTGATGCTGGTCAGCGTCGACATGGTGCGCGAAGAGGAGAAGCCGGTTTTTCCGCCCGGTGGCCCTGGGCCGGCGTTGGTGCCTGAGTATGAAAGCGCCGATTACTGGTATGAGCCGGAGCGTTTCAGCCCTGACCTGGATTGGATGCCTAACCTGGTGCTGATGGCCAAGAACTCTTACGTGTGGCTCGACCAACTGGCGCGCAAGTACAGGCGCCCCATCCAGCATCTGGATCAGGTGCCGGATGCCGAGCTGGATCTGTTGGCCAGTTGGGGGGTTACCGGGCTGTGGCTGATTGGTCTGTGGGAGCGCAGCCCCGCCTCGCAGCGCATCAAGCAACTGCGCGGCAATGCCGAAGCCGTGGCCTCGGCCTACTCGCTTTTCTACTATGATATTGCTGCTGACCTGGGCGGCGAGGCGGCTTACCGTGACCTGCGCGAGCGCGCCTGGCGGCGCGGCATCCGCCTGGCTTCCGATATGGTGCCCAACCACATGGGCATCGATTCACGCTGGGTGGTCGAACACCCCGATTGGTTCGTACAACTGAACTACGCCCCGTTCCCCACCTACACCTTCAACGGCCCGGATCTATCCTGGGATGGCCGGGTGGGTATCTTCCTGGAGGACCATTATTTCGATAACAGCGACGCCGCGGTGGTGTTCAAACGCCTGGATCGCTGGACGGGTGACGCCCGCTATATTTACCACGGCAACGATGGCACCTCCATGCCCTGGAACGATACCGCCCAGCTCAATTACCTGATCCCCGAAGTGCGCGAAGCGGTCATCCAGACCATTCTGCACGTAGCGCGCAAGTTCCCCATCATCCGTTTCGATGCGGCCATGACCCTGGCCAAGCGCCATTACCAGCGCCTGTGGTACCCGGAGCCGGGCAGCGGCGGGGATATTCCCAGCCGCGCCGAGCATGGCCTGACCAAAGAGCAGTTCGAAGAGGCTTTTCCCGAGGAATTCTGGCGCATGGTGGTCGATCGCGTGGCGCGGGATGCCCCCGATACGCTGCTGCTGGCCGAGGCATTCTGGCTGATGGAAGGCTATTTTGTGCGTACCCTGGGCATGCACCGCGTCTACAACAGTGCTTTCATGAATATGCTGCGCGACGAGAAGAACCAGGAATATCGCCTGGTGTTGAAAAACACCCTGGAGTTCGACCCGGAGATCATCAAGCGGTACGTCAATTTCATGAACAACCCCGACGAGCGTACTGCCGTCGACCAGTTTGGCAAGGGCGATAAATATTTCGGCATCTGCACCATGCTGGCCACGCTGCCCGGCCTGCCTATGCTCGGCCACGGTCAGATCGAAGGCTTTGCCGAGAAGTACGGCATGGAGTTCCGCTATCCCAAGTGGCACGAGCAGCCCGATGCCGACCTGGTTGCGCGCCACGAGAAGCAGATCTTCCCCTTGCTGCGCCGCCGTTATCTGTTCGCCGAGGCGCAGCACTTCCTGCTTTACGATCTGTACACCCCCGAAGGCTCGGTCAACGAAGATGTGTTTGCCTATTCCAACGGCGCCGGCGGGCAGCGCGCCCTGGTGGTTTACCACAACCGCTATGCCGAGGCGCGCGGCTGGCTGCACCGTTCGGCTGCCTTTGCCCTCAAGACCGGCGAGGGCGATGAGAAGGTGCTGGTGCAGAAAACGCTGGGCGAAGGGTTGGGGTTGCGCGATGAGCCGGGCCGATATACCATCTTCCGCGATCATGTCTCCGGCCTGGAATATCTGCGCTCCAGCCAGGAGCTTTGTCAGCAGGGCCTGTACCTGGAGCTGGGCGCCTACCAGTGCCAGGTTCTCGTGGATTTCCGCCAGGTATTCGACGAATTTGGTCACTATGCCCGGTTGGCTGCCGAACTGGGGCGCCGCGGCGTGCTTTCCGTTGAGGATGCGGTGCGTGAGCGCCTGCTCCAGCCCGTATTAACTCCTTACCGGGAACTGGTCAACCCCGGCATGTTCGCCTGGCTGATCCAGAACCGCCTGGACGCCGAGACCTCCACGCCGCAGAACTTCGCGATGGCCCTGGATGAAATCGAGACCAAATACGCCAACCTGTTGCAAGCCGTCCGCCAATATCGTGCGTCGAGTGTCGAGAGTCAGGAGTCAGGTTTACCGGATGAGACGCCGCCAGTGCCGCAGGCAGACACAGACGCGTCCGTAGCTGGACCGGTCGCTCAACAAGAAGCGCAAGTTACAGGCGCTGCTGCATCTGGTACGGATACCCAGGTGAGCGAAGCCGGTGAAATCCAGGCGGCTGCTTTGCAAGAGGCAGCCTTCGACGAAGCGAAACTGGCTTTGTCGGCGCGCAGTGAAGTCCGTTCACTGCTTTCTTACGCTGCCCTGGAGCGCGCCATCGGGGTTCGCTCGCGTGAAGACCGCGCCGCGCTGCAATACCTGGCGGCCGGCCCCGTGGAAAGCGCCACCCTGTCCCTGGGACAGCCTGCCGTGTGGGGCTTTTTCCTCGGCGCCCTGCTCACCCTGCCTCTGGAAAAGCTGTTCGCTGCTCCGCAAACGCAGCCGGGCGACACCGGCTGGCTCGATGAATGGCTCTTGGGCAAGATCATCGCCGAGACTTTGCGCGGCATGAATGTGGAAACAGGCGCTGCGGCGCGTGACATCTTGCTGCTCAAAGCGCTCTCTGCCACGCAGGGCTGGTTCGATGCCCAGGCCGCTCCTACAACCCTGGCGCGCGGCCTTCTGGCGCTCTGGCTGAACAGCGCCGACGCCCGCCGTTACCTGTTGGTCCACCCGTATAATGGCGTACAGTGGTTCAACAAAGAGACTTTCGAAGAGCTGACCTGGTGGACCTTTGCTCTGCAGGCAGTGCGCGGCAGCGCGGCGGGGGAAGGGGTAGAGTCGCTGCGGGCAGCTTACCGGGCTGCGCAGGCGCTGTTGGAGGCAAAGGAGGCGTCGGGGTACCAGGTGGAGAAGCTGTTGAGCGCGGATTAGTATGTAAGATCGAGCCGCCGCGTTTCAGGAACTCTTGATGAATGCAGGCAAATCTTGGCGAATTTTCCTCGCTCTTGGCGCCACCTTTGCTCTGGTTGTCATCATCGTGTTTGCATTTACACAGTTGAAGGCGCAGGACCAGCAGGTGATGGAACTTGCCGAACGTTTGAAACAGCGGGGAGTGCCTGTAAAGCATGTGATCGTGCTCAGCCGCGTTCCTTACGAAATTGAAATTGCCTTACAAAGCTCGAGCGAGGATGATCGCCTGTCAATGGAAGATAACTGGTTTATGCAACTGGCCCAGCGAGAGGCCGTCTTAGCTTATCGTTTCGCCGTAGGGCTTGACAGTTATCTGCTAAAGATCTACAACGCCAAAGGCGCTCTGATCTATTCGGTGCAAACGTACTTGCACTCCAGAGATCTGAGCCAACAACTGGTCATGCCAGGAAAACCCGGGCTTAATGATCAGGAAACGAAGGAGATTATCGCCAGCAAACTCCAGTTGTCCGGGTTATCTTTGGATGTGTTGGAAGTGAACCCTGAAGATTCAAATGGCAACGATACGCCGGCTTCTTATCCGGGACCTTAGGAGCCACCCTCACGCCACCCTGGACGCATTGCAGGATCGTCTCGGTTGGATGCCCGTCTGCCTGTCATGGCGGCTGGTAGCAGCCTGGACGGGCCGGGTGAGCCTGGCTGCTATCCCCTTGCCAGGTGCCCCTCGAATACCTCCACCGCGCTCAGCCCCGTCCGCGGGCTGGCGCAGCCGTGCAAATCTTCCACCACCAGCGGGGTCAGGTCTACGCCTGTGGCCTGTCGGGCCAGGCGCACGGCCTGGGCGGCGTAGGCCAGGTTGTTCTTCGGTTCGATGCGGTCGAGATCTTCGAAGAACCAGCCGCAGGAGGTGAACATACGCTGGCGGTGCCGCTGCGCTTCGAGCAGCAGGCTGGTGCGCCGCACCTGTTCGCCGGTCAGCGTGTGGTGTGTGTTTTCGCCGAACAACGCCGCCAGGCTGATCTGCCCCAGCCATACGTGGATGTACCGGTTGCGCAGTTGCCAGGGATCGTCGAACAACGGCTGCGTGGCTTCCAGGTACAGGGCGTCCATCTCGGCGGCCAGGCGGTCGAAAGCCTGCCGCAGGCGCGCTTTCCAATCGCGCGGTTCTGGTGTACAGGCACAGGTGCCGTTCCAGCGCCCCACGCCGTGATGGCAGCTCCAGGAGGTTTGCTCACGGATGCGCGCCGCCTGGCGGGGTGGGTGTTGTTTCAGCCACAACGCCGGGTAGGTGGACTCCAGGCCCAGCGAACTGGACGCGCCGTCTACCAGGCGGGCCAGGAAGCGATCTCGGAAGAGCTGGTGGTGCCCGTATAATTCGCCGTCCGAGGCAATCAACAGGATTTGGGCTTGTCCATCGCTCGCTTTTTCGGGGCTGTAGCGGGGTCGCAGCAGGTGCTCGGCGAAGCGGTCGGCGTTGACCGTCACCTCCGGGCTGAAACTGACCTGCCCGCTCAGTTCGCTCTGGTAGAAAAAGACGCTGATCTCCTGGCCGCCAGGTAGGTCGATCCGGTAGGGCTCGCTGGTGTCGATGTCTTTCGCATCAGCCTGCCAGGGAGCCAGGATGGTGAATTGCAGGCCGAAGCGCGCCATGATCTCCAGCGTTTCGCTATCGACCGCCGTCTCGGGCAGCCACATTCCCTGGGCTTTGCGCCCGAAATGGTATTCGAAATCGACCAGCCCCCAATAGATTTGGGCGACTTTGTCCTGGTAGGTAGCCAGCGGCAGGATGGTGTGGTTGTAGGCCTGGGCGATCGCATTGCCCACCCCATAGCGCTGTACGTTGGCGCGATCTTGCTCGACAATGCGCCGGCCGGTTTCGGGATGCGTTGCGGCCAGCCAGCCGTGCAGCGTTGGCCCGATGTTAAAGCTGATGTGTTCGAAATTGCGCAGGTCGGCGTTGGGGCGATAGCACTCCGCGTGGATGCGCTCGTTCCAGTTGGGGTAGGGGGCTGCGCTGCCTTCGACGGGAATGATCCCGGTCAGAGGGTCCTCGCGGGGTGGTTGGTAGAAATGGGCATGGACGCTAAAGGCGTGCATGTGGCGGAAAGGTAACTCCAATGAGAGCGTGATAGCCACGCTGAATGATACCGTAAAATCGTATTTTAGTGCAGGTATTTTGTTGGATCAGACACCTAAGTCATTTCTTATTATATTGCAATTTCAAATGATTAATTCTTAATAATGGCTAACAAATTTGAATAGTTCGGGCGACTCCCTCTTGGATCAGTGTGGCGCCACCCATTGGAAAATTACCCCCCTAAGGTATAATACATTTGTTGACTCTCTCAGCGCTTCCACAACCATCTGGACCAGGTGCGGGTTGCTCGGTTAACGGCGCGCCGCCGGCCTGTACAGCAGCCATCGGCAGGTCGGGCAGATGGAAGGAAGCAAGAACACGATTAACAGTGATGGATTTGGCTACAGACTTGATCGGGTAAGTTGAATATTTGTTGGGAGGCATTGTTTTATGAAAACGCGCGCATTAATCCTGGCTGGCGGTGAAGGCTCTCGCCTGGGAGTGCTCACTGCCAAACGCACCAAGCCGGCGGTGCCTTTTGCTGGTAAATATCGCATTATCGATTTTACTTTGTCGAATTGTGTCAACTCGGGTGTTTTCGATGTGATGATCCTGGCGCAGTATCGCCCGCACTCGTTGATCGAACACATCGGCTCGGGCGTCCCCTGGGACCTGGATCGCAGTTTTACCGGCGGCGTCAGCATCCATACCCCTTACAAAGCGCGGGGCAGCTCGGATTGGTACCTGGGTACTGCCGACGCAGTGCAGCAGAATTACCAGTTTATCAAACGCGGCGACCCTGACCTGGTATTGATTCTTTCCGGCGATCACATCTATCGCATGAATTACGATGCGATGATCGATTTCCACCTGCAACATCAGGCCGAACTGACCATTGCCACGATCCCGGTTCCGATAGAAGAAGCCTCTCGTTTCGGCATCCTGGATGTAGACGCTGAAGGGCGGGTTACCAGTTTCGTTGAAAAGCCGGCCCAACCGCCTTCCAACCTGGCCAACATGGGAGTGTACCTGTTCAGCACCCCCACCCTCGACCGCGCCTTGTGGGATGATCACCTGCGTTCCGACACGTCGCATGATTTTGGTAAAGACATCTTGCCTGGCCTGGTGGGGCAAGGCAAGCGCGTTTTTGCTTTTCCGTATGAGAACTATTGGGTGGACGTAGGTACGATCGACTCTTACTGGAAAGCGCATCTCGATCTGCTCAGTGATCCACCGCCGATTGACTTGAATGACCGCTCGTGGATTGTGCACACCCGCACCGAAGAGCGCCCACCGGTACATATCGCCAGTGGAGCGGTCATCCTGGATAGCATGATTACCGACGGCTGTGTGATTGGCCGTGGCGCGCTCATCGAACGCAGTGTGCTCAGCCCGGGTGTGCGCGTCGCCCCTGGAGCAGTGGTGCGCGAGTCGGTCATCCTCACCGATACGATCATTGGCCCGGAGGCCGTGATCGAACATACCATCATCGATAAAAAGGTGCGTATCAGCGAGCAGGCCCGGGTGGGCGCCCGTCGCGCCGGGTTCGAGCCGATGTTGACCATGATCGGCAAGAACAGTTTCGTCCCGGCCGCGATGGTCGTGGAACCTGGTGCGGTGATCGGCATCGACGTGATCGAAAGCGACTACATTTCGAACGTGGTGCGCGGCGGCGATTTTATCCAAACCAAACGTTTACCTTACGAGATATAGGATCTCTGCGCATGGCCTTTACGCGTTCTTCTGGTATTTTGTTGCACCCGAGCAGCCTGCCGGGGCCATACGGGATCGGCGATCTTGGCCCGCAGGCCCACGCCTGGTTGGATTTTCTGGCTGAAACGCACTGCTCCCTGTGGCAGGTATTGCCGCTTGGCCCCACCGGTTACGGCGATTCGCCTTACCAGTGTTTTTCGGCTTTTGCCGGCAACCCTTACCTGAT
This sequence comes from uncultured Anaerolinea sp., assembly GCA_964595435.1. GTDB lineage: Bacteria > Chloroflexota > Anaerolineae > Anaerolineales > UBA4823 > RBG-16-57-11. The sequence goes on from CAZQQJ010000004.1 coordinate 36,292, forward strand.
CAGCCTCGATGCCTTGCTCAAAGATGGTTTGCTGACCGCCGCCGACCTGGAAGATCAACCGGATTTCCCGGATGGGCTTGTCGACTTTGGCAGCCTGATCCCCTGGAAATTGCAGGCGCTCGACCGGGCCTACCGGCGCTTTAGCGCCCGCCCCTTCAAGAAACTGCGCGCCGAATTCGACGCTTTCCAATCCAGCCAGTCGAACTGGCTGGAAGATTTTGCCCTCTTCATGGCCATCAAAGAAGCTCACCAGGGTGCGGCCTGGACGACGTGGAAGCCGCCCTTGCGCGACCGCCAGCCTCACGCGCTCGAAACAGCCCGCTTGCAGCATGCCGACGCCATCCAGCGCCAGGCTTTTCGCCAGTTTTTGTTTTTCCGCCAGTGGGATGCGCTGCATGCTTATGCCCGCAAGCGTGGCATCCAGATTATTGGTGATATCCCCATCTTCGTTGCTCATGACAGCGCAGACGTGTGGGCCAACCGCCAGTTGTTTTTCCTGGATGACAACGGCCGTCCCTCGGTGGTGGCAGGGGTCCCGCCGGATTATTTCTCCCGCAGCGGCCAGCGTTGGGGTAACCCTTTGTACCGCTGGGATGTGCACCAGGCGGACGGCTATCGCTGGTGGCTGGAGCGCATTCGCGCCGTGTTGGCGCAGGTGGATATCGTACGGATCGACCATTTCCGCGGCTTCTGCGCCTATTGGGAAGTCCCCGGGCGCGCCAGGACCGCCCGCAAAGGGCGCTGGGCGCCTGCCCCAGGGATGGATTTCTTCCGCGCCGTTCAGTCGGCCCTGGGAGACCTGCCCATCATCGCCGAGGATTTGGGGGTGATTACCCCCGATGTGGTTGAATTGCGCGAGGCTTTCCATCTACCCGGGATGAAAATATTGCAATTCGGTTTCGGCGGCGGCCCGCAAGACCCCTTCTTGCCGCACAATTATCCGGTGCACTGTGTGGTCTACACCGGTACGCACGATAACGACACGGCGCTCGGCTGGTACCAACGCGTTGCCGATAAAGAGAAGGACTTTTGCCGGCGTTACTTGGCGCGTGATGGGCACGATATCTCCTGGGATATGATTCGCGCCGTATGGGGCTCAGTGGCCGCCTTTGCCCTGGCGCCCATGCAGGATTTCCTCAGCCTGGATAACAGGGCGCGTATGAATTACCCCGGCACCCCCAGCGGCAACTGGACCTGGCGCATGCCGGACGGTGCGCTGGACGAGATGCTGCGCGCCCGGATACAGGAACTCAATTACTTGTATCTTCGCGGCTGATTCGTTCAGCAGGCCATGCCCGGCTATGGTTCGAGGAACGCCTGGTTGAAGAATTCGACCAGGCGCTGCTCGTATTCTTCGGGGCGTTGTAGCGGCCCGTCGCAGTGGGTCGCCTCGGGGATGATCCACACCCGGGCATTGGGACCGGCGTATGCCGCGTAGTGATGCATACGCCGTGCTTCGCTGCCGAAATAACCAAGCGCATTGCCGCCGCCGACCAGCATAACAGGTCGTGGGGCGATGCGCCCGATGATCTGGATCATGCCCGCTGGCCTGGGCATACCCAGCCGCCAGGTGTACATCCAGTCGATGATGGCGTTGGAAAGGTAAGCCAGGCTATCGGCCCAGGTGACCGGCGGCGCGTTGTCGCTGGCCAGGATCACGGAGAAACCATCCGCCCAAACCGCTTTCAATTCCGGGTAAGCGACCGTTCCTTGTAGCGCGATTTGCCCGCCGATCGAGCAGCCGGCAATGCCCAAACGCTGTGCGTCAACTTCCGGGCGGCTTTTCAGGTAAGTAATCGCCCCGCCCACGTCGGGGGTATCGATCCAGCCGTGGGCGCGAAAACTGCCGCCGCTTTCTCCTGAGCCGCGTTCGTCGTACATCAATACGCCATATCCGGCTTTCACCAGCATTTCTGCGTAATGGAGCACGCCCAGCCGGTTGCCGCTGTAGCCGTGCAGCAAAATGATCGCTGCCCCGTTCTCAGGCGGGACGAACCATCCGGCCAATTCCGTTTCGTCGCCGCCGGTGAAACGGATTTCTTCGATCGCGAAAGGCATCTCGGCAGGCGCTTCCACCGCGCTGGGCGCCAGGGCAATTTCTTCACTGACCGCCTGGTAATCCAGATACAATAATAGCCCGCCGCCGACCAATACGAAAGTGAACAGCGCGAACCCAACCAGCCTGGCTACGTATACGGTAGCACGCCCCAGCTTGTTCGCCGGCTTTGCCGGCACGTCTGCCGGGGAGAGGGGCGCCTCGGATTGCCGCCTCTTGAACCATAGCTTCAACAGAGCAAAAGTCGCCAGCGCCAGCAAGAGAATGATCAGCAGGTTAGTCAGCGGGATGTGCAGGAGGTTGTATAAAAAAGATGCCATGGGCCAATTATACTGGTCAGAGTGCCGGATTGGCGCCCACCAATTCGGTTTTCGTATATAATAATTTGCAAAATCCCCACATATCCATAAGGAGTCCTACATGCCTGATCCTCGTATCCAAAAACTCGCCCAGGTGCTGGTTCACTATTCGCTCGGCTTGCAGGAGGGCGATACGCTTGCCCTGCGCACCAGCCCGTTAGCCGAAGAACTCAACCTGGCGGTTTATAAAGAAGCGCTGTCCGCCGGTGCGCATATCCATCTGGCCAATGAAGTCCCCGGTGTCCGAGAAATCTATTTGAAAAATGCCAGCGATGCGCAACTGGATTATATCTCGCCGATCGACCGCTTGATCACCGAGCAGTTCAAAGCTATCCTGGACATCGACGCTCATTACAACACCCGCGAACTTTCGGGGATCGATCCTGCGCGCATGAAACGCCGCAGCCGCGCCCGCGCCGATCTGTTCAACAAGTTTTTGGAACGCCTGGGAAAGAAAGAGTTGCGTTGGTGTTATACAGTCTTTCCGAACCATGCCAGCGCCCAGGAGGCCGATATGAGCCTCAGCGACTATCAAGAATTTGTTTACGGCGCAGGTTTGCTCGACTTGCCCGATCCGGTGGCTGCCTGGCAGGAAGAAAGCCAGCGCCAGAAGCGCCTGATCGCCTGGTTGGAGGGCAAGGATCAGGTGGTCATCCAGGGCGAGAACGTCGATCTGCGCCTGTCCATCCAGGGGCGTATCTTCCAGGAAGCCTGCGGTCACGAAAACTTCCCGGATGGCGAGATCTTCACTTCGCCGGTCGAGGAGTCGGTAGAAGGTTGGATCCGTTTTGGTTACCCTGCCATTTACGCCGGGCGGGAGGTAGTCGACATCGAGCTGTGGTTCGAGGGTGGCAAGATCGTGCGCGAGAAAGCCAGCAAGGGCCAGGAACTGCTTACCGAGCTGCTCAATACCGACGCCGGGTCGCGCTACCTCGGTGAACTGGGCATTGGCACCAATTACGCTATCCAGAAGTTCACCAAGGATATGCTCTTCGACGAAAAGATCGGCGGCACCATCCACCTGGCGGTTGGCGCCGGCTTCCCGGAAGCGGGCAGCAAGAATGAATCTGGCATCCATTGGGACATGCTGTGCAACATGGCGCGCAGCGAAATGCGCGCCGATGGCGAGCTGTTCTACAAAGATGGCAGGTTCGTAATCGTCCCATAACGTTTTCTGGTGCGGTTGCGCGCTGCAACGCTGTGCACAACCGCACCACCCTTTGAACATGGAGCAATTTCTCAACACAGAAACCCTCATCATCGAGCTGCTCTTGATCGCATCGTTGGTGGCGATTGCCGTGCGGCGGTTGCGCATCCCCTATAGCGTGGCTCTGGTGGTGGTCGGCTTGCTGCTCACCACCCAGTCGCCGGTGGAGATCGACCTGACGCCGGAGTTGATTCTGGCGCTGTTTGTCCCGCCGCTGGTATTCGAAGCGGCATTCCACCTCAACTTCACCGAGCTACGCACCAGTCTCTCGACGATCCTGCTCCTGGCGGTGCCCGGGGTGATCTTGACCACCCTGGTGGTTGGCGGGCTGCTGTCCTGGGGCCCCGGCCTGGCTTTTTCATCTGCTCTGGTCTTCGGCGCGTTGATCGCCGCCACCGACCCCGTGGCTGTGGTCTCCCTGTTCCGCATCCTGGGGGTACCCAAGCGCCTGGGCGTGCTGGTCGAAGGCGAGAGCCTGTTCAACGATGGCACCGCCATCGTGCTTTTCAACCTGGTGCTGGCCTTTGCCTTGACCGGAGAGTTCAACCTGTTTCGCAGCCTGGGCGATTTTGTCCGCGTCTCGGTCGGTGGAGCGTTGGTGGGATTCTTGTTGGGTTGGCTGGTTTCTCGCCTGATCGCCCGCGTGGATGACTATCTGATCGAAACCACTCTGACCACCGTGCTGGCATTCGGCTCTTACCTGCTCGCAGAGCAATTGCACTTCAGCGGTGTGTTGGCCGTGGTTGCGGCAGGCCTGGTCAACGGCAACATCGGCCCGCAGGGGATGAGCCCTACCACGCGCATCGTGCTGTTCAATTTCTGGGAGTACGTGGCATTCCTGGCCAATTCGATGGTCTTCCTGATGATCGGCTTGCAGGTGAACATCCCCGTATTGCTGGAACACTGGCATCTGGTTGCCTGGGCGATCCTTGCTGTGACCCTGGCCCGGGTGTTGGTGGTGTATGGCCTGGGGGGTATTGCCAACCGCTGGTTGGAGACGATCCCGTTGCGTTGGCAGCACGTGATCAGTTGGGGCGGGCTGCGCGGCGCGATCAGCCTGGCGCTGGCGCTCAGCCTGCCCGCCGCCCTGGGGCCGGACCGCGAGTTGCTGCGCACCATGGCCTTCGGTGTGGTGCTGTTTACCTTGCTGGTGCCGGCGACTACGATGAGCCGCCTGGTACGCAGGCTGAAGATCGTCGTCCGCAGCGATGCCCAGGTGGAGTATGAGCTGCGCCACGCCCGCCTGACCGCCCTGCGTGCGGCGGATGCACACCTGGAACGGCGCCATCGCGAGGGGTTGATTTCACATCATGCCTGGGAGTCGCTCAAGCCGCGCATGGCCGAGCAAATCACCTACCTGGTCGAGGCGGTGCGCGAGGTGATGAGCGCCGATCCCGCCCTTCAAGAAGAAGAGCTGGATACGGCGCGGCGCGAAGCGCTGCGCGCCGAGCGCAGCGCCTACCTCGGTCTGCGCCGCGACGGGGTGATTTCCGACGAGAATTTCGAGAAGCTGGCGGCTGAGGTGGATGCTGTTTTGGATCAGGATGATGCCCCGCTGTGGTTTGTCACCCGCGAATCGTTGCCGCAGCGATTGCGCCAGGGCGCCAACGACCTAGTGGATGTGAACGAATTTATCATTGAAGAGGGGGCCGCTCTCGCCGGGCGGCTGGTGCGCGAGGTGAAATGGCCGCCGGATTGCCTGGTGGCCAGCGTGCGCCGGGAATACCACGTCATCGTGCCGCGCGGCGATACAGTGCTGCAAGCCGGGGATGTGCTGATGGTGGTGGCCGGCCGGGTGGCCGCCGAAGCAGTCCGGAGCATGTGCCAGGGGGGAGGGACGGCGCGTTCCTGACTGGACATAACCAACCTGATCGCCCAGCTGCGCCCCATCCCCCATTACTTATCCACCGATTACTCATTACCCCCTCCCCCATGCCCGACCCCCTCCACATCTACTCCTCTCGCGTCGAAGAATACCGTAAGCACCGCCCTGGCTACCCGGTTTCGCTGCTTGCTTTGCTGCGCCAGAACTGCGGTTTCACCGAAAACTCAATCGTCGCCGACGTCGGCTGTGGTACCGGCCTGCTGGCGCGCCTGTTCCTGGAGAACGGCAACCATGTCTATGGCGTCGAACCCAATGCCGAGATGTGCCACGCCGCTGAAGAGTCGCTGTCCGGCTTCCCGCGCTTCACCAGCCTGGAGGCTACGGCCGAGGCGACAACCCTGGATGGCAACAGCGTCGACTTCGTTACCGCCGGGCAGGCCTTCCACTGGTTCGAGCCTGAGCAAACCTGCCGTGAATTCGCCCGTATCCTCAAACCCGGCGGCTGGGTGGTGCTGGTCTGGAACGTCATCCGCACCGCTACACCCTTCCTGGCGGCTTACCATCAGTTCACCCGAAACTGGCTGCACCCCGGCATGGCTGAAGAATCCCCGGATATCTTCACCCCCTTCTTCGGCGCGGGCCGCTATACCACTGTCATATTGGATAATCGGGAAAATGAGCGGCGCAGCGATTTCGAAGCCTTCAAAGGCGGCGTGCTCTCGTCTTCCGCCGCGCCCCGCCCCGGCGACCCAACCTACGATGCCTTCATCACTGCTTTGCGCGCCCTGTTCGACGCACATCAAGTGGATGGCGCCGTGGCAGTGCAGTACGATGCTTCTGTGACTTACGGGCAGCTTTAAGAAGCGCGTTTTACGCTATAATTGCCTTATGTGGATCGTGTACACATGGAGGTAAACCAAAAATGGATGTTGTAACTATTCCAAAGATTCTGGAACGATTGCAGAAGCTGCCAGCAGATAAACTGCCAGTTGTTTATGATTTTATTACTTACCTCGCAGAGCGGGAACCAGTTCCGGAGCGTTTTATGGAGTCTTCAGGCGTTTATGATACGATGCTCGCCAGCCAGGCACTCTTGTGCCAGGATTGGGACAGGCCTGAGGAGGATGCTGCGTGGGCCGATTTGTAAAAGGCGATGTAGTCGTTGTCCTTTTCCCCTTCTCTGATCTGAGTAATGCCAAGAAGCGACCGGCATTGGTTGTCGCTGACTTGAGCGGTGAAGATGTCATCTTGTGCCAGATTACCAGTCAGACAATTACAGATGCATACGTTATTCCGCTTACTGTTGATGATTTTTCTGAAGGGCATTTAAGCCAAGAGAGCAATATCCGTCCGAATCGGTTATTCACTGCCGATTCTCGCATCATTCAATATTGCGCCGGAAAGACAACGACGGAAAAGATCGAGCAGGTAATTCGGAAGATCATTCAGATCCTTTCGGGGTAATTTCTACTTTCTCTGTAGAGGACCAATTTATGCCCGACGACATCCACGACATCCAGCAATTCTACGACAGCCCCGAGAGCATTGCTCACGAGGCCGACCGCCTGTTCCGCCACCAGCTCGAGCGTGACATCACCCTGCGCTATTTCGAAACGTATCTGCCGGATGCCGGGCGCATCCTTGAAATCGGCGCTGCCACCGGGGCCTATACCTTGTGGCTGGCGCAGCGCGGCTATCACGTCACCGCCGTCGATCTTTCGCCTGGCTTGCAGCATCAACTACCTGGTATAAGTATGAACGTAAGGTGCCATCTCGCTACTACTGACAATGAGTAGGAACTCTAGTATCCTGAGAGATGGCTCAGGGAAAGAGACGCTATTGTACCTTACGGCACAGACTGCTAGACAAGCGTGCGTTCTCTCGACCTGGTGGGTACTGCTCACACGAATCTTGCACAGTAGCGGTCAGTAGCTCAGAGCAGAGATCTTAGAGCATTTGGTAAGGTAGCAACTTGGGTTATTTTATCAAAATCAGCAAGGAGTGTCTTTTGAAAACAATTCGAGTCATCGTTGCCCTTACTGTGGTAATAATTGGAATAATATGTGTAGATCGGGTTTCGGCAAAAGACAGATGGTATGCGGGGGCCGTGAGAGAGGTGCTCTCAAACGGAATTACGGCTATAATTTCGACACCTCAAAACCCCCTAGAAATATACACATATGGTGAGTCAAACTGGGTTACAGCATATTACATTGATGGTAATGGGCGAGATTGGTTACAAACGGGCTGGATATATCTTAAAACAGATAGTGTCCCAAAACAGTATGTGGAATGGTGTCTTGATTATGGTTCTCCTACGCAAACTAGTGGAAGGGCTCCAGACTTTGCTACTCAGGGTTGGGGAAATAGCATTGCCTATTGGGTGTTTAAACAGAATAATGCTCGTTGGTGCGCTTATCCAGCAGGGATCGAAACCCTTTGTGTTGACAATCTCTCCTCTAACTCTCTTGGGACTCAGGTGGCTTCAGAGATCCACAAAGATCCTCGAAATGCTCTTGATACAACATTTGATCAAGTACGATATAAGGATCCATCTGACAACCTATGGAAACCGTATGACGATCCAATCCTGTGGGTCGAAGAATTTGCGTATAGAGTTGAAAGATCCTCAAATTCGCATTTTCGCACTTATCGTTTGACGACTAAAGAAATTTTCCTTCCACTTATTTTTCAATAGGTGCATTCTCATTTTCACCTTGAAAGGAGTTCCTGATGAATGCAGGCAAATCTTGGCGAATTTTCCTCGCTCTTGGCTCCACCTTTGCTCTGGTTGTCATCATAGTGTTTGCATTTACACAGGTGAAGGCGCAGGACCAGCAGGTGATGGAACTTGCCGAACGTTTGAAACAGCGTGGGGTGCCTGTAATGCACGTGATCGTGCTCAGCCGCGTTCCTTTCGAAGTTGAAATTGCCTTACAAAGCTCGAGCGAGGATGATCGCCTGTCATTGGAAGATAACTGGTTTATGCAACTGGCCCAGCGAGAGGCCGTCTTAACTTATCGCTTCACCGTAGGGCTTGACAGTTATTTGCTAAAGGTCTACAACGCCAAAGGCGCTCTGATCTATTCGGTGCAAACGTACTTGCACTCCAGAGATCTGAGCCAACAACTGGTCATGCCAGGAAAACCCGGGCTTAATGATCAGGAAACGAAGGAGATTATCGCCAGCAAACTCCAGTTGTCCGGGTTATCTGTGGATGTGTTGGAAGTGAACCCTGAAGATTCAAATGGCAGCGATGGCCAAATCTTACTCATCCAGGTATCGGCAAAAAATTTAGAGATGGCAAACCAGTCTCTGCCAGTTTTTCTGGATTCGTTTTTCTACCTTCTGGACACTGTAAATGTTGAGTATGGCACATCTCTTGTGCTTTGCCACCTCAGATTAGTAGACGATCAAGGCAATATCTTGCTGGATTACGTAAAAGACGTAGAAACGGGCGCAGATCAATGGACGTCCGTACAAGGTCTTTACGACGAATGGCACCCCGGTATTTATATTCCTGGTTCGACTTCGTCTCCTTCATCGACTCTAGAAGCTTATCCTGCTCCTGTAACTTCGCAACCGTTATTGCACACGGATTCCCCCACGCCGGCCTCTTATCCGGGACCTTAGGAGCCACCCTCGTGTCACTCTTGGACGCATCGTAGGAGTGCCTCGGTTGGATGCACATCTGCTAGGTAGGCTCGGCCTGGCTGCTATCCCCTGCTCAAATGCCCCTCGAATATTTCCACTGCGCTCAACTCCGTCCTCGGGCTGGCGCAGCCGCGCAGATCTTCCACCACCAGCAGGGTCAGGTCCACACTGGTAGCTTGCCGGGCCAGGCGCACGGCCTGAGCGGCGTAGGCCAGGTTGTTCTTCGGCTCGATGCGGTCCAGGTCCTCGAAGAACCAGCCGCAGGAGGTGAACATGCGCTGGCGGTGCCGCTGCGCTTCGAGCAGCAGGCTGGTGCGCCGCACCTGTTCGGCGGTCAGCATGTGATGCGTGTTCTCGCCGAACAACGCCGCCAGGCTGATCTGCCCCAGCCATACGTGGATGTACCGATTGCCCAGTTGCCAGGGATCGTCGAACAACGGCTACGTGGCTTCCAGGTACAGGGTATCCATCTCGGCGGCCAGGCGGTCGAAAGCCCGCCGCAGGCGCACTTTCCAATCGCTCGGCCCCTGGCGTGCAGGCGCAGGCGCCGTTCCAGCGCCCCGCCCCGGCGACCCAACCTACGATGCCTTCATCACTGCCTTGTGCGCCTTGTTCGACGCACACCAGGTGGATGGCGCCGTGGCAACGCAATACGATGCTTCGGTGACTTACGGACAGCTTTAGAAGGCGGGGTTTGCGCTATAATAACCCCATCTAAAAGGACCAATTTATGCCCGACGACATCCACGACATCCAGCAATTCTACGACAGCCCCGAGAGCATTGCTCACGAGGCCGATCGCCTGTTCCGCCACCAGCTCGAGCGCGACATCACCCTGCGCTATTTCGAAACGTATCTGCCGGCTGCCGGGCGCATCCTCGAAATTGGCGCTGCCACCGGGGCTTATACCCTCTGGTTGGCGCAGCGCGGCTATCACGTCACCGCCGTCGATCTTTCGCCTGGCTTGCAGGCCGAAGCTCGCCGGCGTATTCAGGAGCAGGGCCTGCAAGCCCGGGTAGATTTCCACCTGGCCGACGCCCGCGACCTGGACGCCGTGCCGGGCAGCGGCTTCGACGCCGTCCTGCTGATGGGGCCAATGTACCACCTGGTGCTGGAAGAGGACCGGGCTGTAGCGCTACGTCAGGCCATCAGTCGCCTGCGCCCGGGCGGCGTGCTCTTTTCGGCCTGGATCAGCCGCCTGGGCATCCTGGGTGACCTGATCCGCAGGGTGCCCGAATGGATCGAAGAAAAGGCTGAAGTCCGCGCCATCATCGAACGTGGCCGCGACCCTGAAGATTACCATCGGGGCGGTTTCCGTGGCTACTTCGCCCGGCTGGATGAATTGATTCCCTTTCACGAAGCTTCCGGTTTGCAGACGCTGGTTTTGGCCGGTGTCGAACCGGTCATCTCTTCCGACGACGAAAGCTACAACCGGTTGGAAGGAGAACATCGCCGCCTGTGGCTGGACCTGCTCTTCGAAATGAGCACCGAGCGTGACCTCATCGCCGGCTCGCGCCATTTGCTCTATATTGGGTCAAAGAGCCGGGGGATGTAGGCGTTTCATCTGGTGGGGGGCTTGCCCGGTCGTACGCGCTCTCCGGCGACACTCAGAGTGAACCGAACAGCCAATGCGGCGTCCGCAGAGATACTTATGCTTTCTGTGGCGGAGGGGTTTGGATTTCATCCTGATAGGTGACGACGCGATTGCGTCCATCTTGCTTGGCACGGTATAGGGCGCGATCGGCGTAGATCAAAACCTCTTCGGCATTTAATCCGTGCAGGGGATAAGCAGCCACACCCAGCGATAGCGTGGTATGGACGGTAAACTCCTCGTAGATGGTGCGTATGGCGTCGAAGCGGGCGCGAATCAGTTCGGCGCGCTCGTAGGTCGCCTCCAGCGATGCGCCGGGTAATACGATGACAAATTCTTCTCCTCCATAACGGCAGGCGATGTCTTCCATGCGGCAGCTCGATTTCAGCAGCGTTCCCAGGGTTTGCAGAATGACATCGCCGGCAGTGTGGCCGAAGGTGTCGTTGACCGTTTTAAAGTGATCGATATCCATAATAATGATGCCAATTGGCAGGCCAGCCCGGTTGCCGCGGGATATTTCCCGTGCAAGGGCCTCTTGCAAGAAACGCCGGTTATATAAACCCGTCAGGGGATCGCGAATGGCCTGTTCGTGCAACTCGACCTGCAAAGCCCGGATTTCTTTCAGTTGCAACCGGAGGCGATCGTTTGCCTGGCGTAGCTCGTCCACCAGCCAGGCATTGGTCACCGCGATGGCTGCCTGGTCGGCGAAGGATCGCAGGCGCTCGGTGTGGGCCGGTGAGAAAAATCCCGGCGTGGCGCTTTCAAGATTGATAAAGCCAACCACCGTGCCTCTCACCTGGATGGGCATGCCGGCGTAAGAACGTACCCAGGGGGCGTTCCTGTCTTCTTCCCAGTCCGGGGCGGAGGTTGTATTGGACACAATCACTGGTTGGCCGGTATCCGCCATGCCATGCAGGTAGGGCACGCTGGCAATCGGGAAACTCCGGGAACGGGTTTGTGCCGTCTTCTCTTCCGGGATATTGCCTTTGTAACGAACGACGCGCACGGTGTTTTCTTCGTCTACCAGCATAATGCTGGCCGCGTCATGTTGCACCACCCGTTCGACGTTGGCAAGAATGTTGTCGAGCACCTGATCCAGATCGAGGGTGCTGTTGAGCGCCGCGGCTGTGTCGCGCAGCGCTTCAGCCAGGGCGCGCTGTTCGTGTTCGGCCTCTTCGAAGCGTTTGCGTTCGGTGATGTCTTCGATCAAAGATGCCGCGCCGATGATCCTGCCGTCCTGGTTGACCAGGGGTGTGCTGTACCATTCGCAGGCGATCTTGCGGCCGTCTTTGGTGATATTTTCATAGATGTCGTGCCTTGCCCCTTGCCTGGCCAATAGATCGATCCAGTCCTGGTTCACGCGCTGGCGGCCACATTCCGGCACAATCAAATCTGCGGTATACCGCCCGATGGCTTCATCCCGGCTGTAACCGAATATCCTTTCTGCGCCTGGATTCCAGGCTTCGACCTCGAAATCCAGGTTCCACTCGATCGCTGCCAGAGGGGTTTGCTGGACATGGAGCGAGAGCCTTTGTTCCGATTGGCGCAGGGCTTCGGTTTGTGCTTCCAGTTCGGATGTGCGCGCGGCCACGCGCTCTTCGAGGCCCTCGATCAATTCCCGCAACTGGATCGTCATGGCGTTGAAGGCATTTCCCAATGTGCCGATTTCGTCTTCGCGCTGGATGAACGCGGTTTGGGTAAGGTCGCCTCCTGCCACGCGGGTAGCCGCGAAGGTCAGGTGTTCCAACGGCGTCGCGATGCTGCGGGTCACCATAATTGCTGCACCAATGGCGATCAAGAGAGTCACGAAGGTCAGGCTGAGCGAGAGCCACAGATTTTGAAATGTCGTGGCAAAGGCTTCTGCCTGGCTCTGTTCCGCCAGGAGTGCGGCCTGCATTTCTGGCAGCCAGCGATACACGCCCAGCACAGCCACCGCTGGCTGCTGGTAGTTGGCGTATAATCCATAGCCGTTTTCTCCCCGCAGCGCAGCCCGTGCGCCCTGGGTATCGACGAATCTGGATACTCCGATGCTTCCCCGTCGCGGCGCAGTTAACATGTAAGAATCTGCACCGACCAGATACGTTTCGCCGGTTTGTCCCAATCCGGCGCGTTCTTGCATGATCGCGTTGAGGGTGTGCATTCCGGCTACGCCAGCCAGCACGCCACGTACCATGCCTTTCTGGTCGCGCACTGGCGTCGCCGCAAAGACGACTACCGAGCCGTTATATAATCGAGATGGAGAAGGGGATTGAACATAGGACGTAGACAGGCCTTTTTGAAAGAATTCTTGATCGCTGAGCGACGCCCCTTCACTGGCGCGATTGGTTGCAACGACCACTTTTCCGGTTGTGTCGATCAAGAATACTTCGTCAAACTTATGCCCGGAAGCCTGTGCGACAGTGATGGTATCGATCAAGATCTCTCGCCACCCGGCCAGCACGAATTCATTGTGTTCGCTGACCAGCAATTCAGAAATATTCGCGCTGACGCTGGGATTGGCTACCAGCAGCTCCAGGTCTATGGGGAGAGAGGTAAACCAGGTTTCAACCTCGTGCTTTTTCAACGTCACCACTGAGGTCAACTGGGCCACAACCTGGGCGCGGCTGTTTTCATATTGTCGCCAGATATGGACAGCGTTGATGCAGAAGATGGGTATGAGCACCAATAGCAAGAATGCGCTCAACAGGGTGCGTGCCAGGCTGCCGCGCCGGACGATCGAGCGCACGAAACTCATTTCTCACCAACGAGGCATTGATCCGCTTCGGTTGCTAACCTGTCCAGTTCTACCTGAAGGTCCAGTTGATCGCCGCCGGGTTGCCAGACCTTGAACAAAAACTCAGACGTGGGGCCATTGGCCACGCAGGGGAAGAAGCGCGAGTTGGTGGCGTCATCCACCACGTCGACATACTCGGTCTCGGCCAGGAATACCCCCCAGAACGGATCGTTGATGCGTTGGTACTCGACTGCCAGCGGTTTGTATTGCGTCATGGCTCTACGTGTGAAGGCCCGTTGTCCAGGATCGGTGGTCAGCCATTTGAGCAAAGCCCACGCCTCTTGAGGATAATCGCTCCGGGCGTTCAAACCCCAGCCCATCCACATAATCACGCCCTTGTGCCCTGCCGGCCCGGTTGGCAGCGGGACCACGGTCCACTTGAGCCCAGGCACCGCATTCAGGGTTTCCTGGAACCACGGCCCCCAGTGGTCGACCATGGCCAGCTTACCCTCTTTGAACAGGCTCATATTGCCATCTTGTTGCGCCCTGAGCACCTCGCCGTCCGGGGCCACGTGATATTTGTGGATCAGATCGCGGCTGAATTCCCAGGCGTGTAAGGCGTTTTTACTGTTCAGGTAACCCTGGGTGGTGGTCGCATCCGGGCTGATGGCATGCGCACCGAACGAATAAAGCCGGTTCTCGAAGCCTCTGAACCAGCCTTTGCTCCCGCTCCAATAGGGGCTGCTGGTTCCATATTGGGTGATATGGTTAGGGTCGAAATCTTTCTCGGATGCGTTGCGCCCATTTTGATCCAGCGTCAATTGTTGGGCGATTTTCAGGTAATCGTCATAGGTCCAGCCTTCTTCGGGGATGGGAATGCCGGCCTTTTCGAACATCCCCACGTTGATGTAGACGGCACAGGTGCTGAAGTCTTTGTTAATCGCCCGTGGTGTGCCCTTATAGAAACCGGCTTTCCATACGCCCTGGAAATAGAACTCTTCCGGCTTGAAGCTGGGATCGGCTGCAATAAATGGCGTGAGGTCGGCCAGCCCGCCCGCCTCGGTATAGGCCGGGATATAACTTGATTCTACGGCAATCAGGTCAGAGGCGGTGCCGGCCTGGATGTGGGCCAGGCGCTTGGCGTCTGCGCCCTCTTGGTTTTGGTCTACGATTTCAACCTTGATGCAGGGATAGGCTTCCTGAAAACCGCTCAGCACCTCGTCCCTGGCGGCTTTCGCCTCGTCTGTATTGGACCAATCGTCCAACCGGATGGTGATTAAAGCGGTAGGGCAGGCGGGCTGGATCGGCCCCGCTTTTGCCGCCTGGGGCGTTGAAGTGGGTTCTGGCTGGGGGGATGTCGGATGGGATGGCGTTGAGGTTGGCCTGGCGCAGCCAGCCAGGATCAATGCGAATAGAGCCACGATTTCTATCGATTTGTCCCACAACATGCGCTTCCAGGTCATCTTTTTGTCTTCCTTGGGGTTCAGCGTTGCCCGCAGCTTTGGTTTTAAAATTCACCCCTTACAAGAATTGCTTGGGGTTGATGGAATTCAACGCCAGCGTCAGAGCGCTGGCAACGCATGATAAAGTTTACCCGATCTTAACAGGAAATGCAATTGAGGCGCGCTACAGTTTTGTTAGTTATGCCTCAATAACCGGGGAGCAGTGTGGTTTAGACGGCTTCGCTCGCCCGAATCACACTGCTCCACTTCCCCCATTGCTGTTAATCCAGAGCCTGTAACTGTCCTCTGATCTTCTCCGCTGTCTCCTGATACCCGGCCAGCTTATCGCGCTCCTTCTGCACCACTGCCGCCGGGGCCTTCTCGGCGAACGACGAGCCGAGCAGCTTCTCCAACCGCTCGATCTGCGCCTGTGCGTCAGCCAGGTCTTTTTCCAGGCGGGCGCGCTCCTCGCTGCTGTCTACCAGACCAGCCAGCGGCAGGAAGATTTCCACCGGTCCAACCACCAGGGCGATGCTGCCCTCCGGCTTGGCCGGGATGCTTTCCTGGATGGTTGTCGCCGTTGCATCCAGCCCGGCCAGCGCGGCCAGGGCGTCCGCCTGCTGGCGCAGCACCGCCGCCGCGCTGGTTGAAACCAGAGTCGCCGGGATGCGCCGCCCCGGTTTGACGTTCTTTTCCGAGCGCAGGTTGCGCACCGTGCGCACCACTTCCTGCAGCAGCGCGAAATCGGCCACCTTGCCGGTTTCCCAGCCTTCCTCGGGGCGCTGCTCGGGCCATGCTGCCACAATCAATGCCTCGGGCCAGTTTTGCGCAAGATGAGCCAGTGGTGAATCCAGCAGGGCCCGGCGCAGGTGGCCCCACAGTTCCTCGGTGATGAACGGCGTAAAGGGATGCAGCAGGCGCAGGCTGATGTCCATCACCCGCGCCAGTGTCTCGGCGGTCAGCGCGGCGCGCCCTCCGCCCTGGTTGAGCTGCAGCTTGGCGATCTCCACGTACCAGTCGGCGAAATCGCCCCAGAAGAACTCGTAGATCTGCCGTCCCGCCTCGCCATACTGGAAACCCTGGAACAACCGCTCTACGTCCCGCACCAGCCCCTGCAAGCGCGCCCAGATCCACGAATCCGCTAATGTCCACGCCACCTGTTTGCCAGTCTCTGTGCGCCCGGGCGCTTGATCGTTCGCCGCCAGGTTGCTCAGGGCTGCAATGACGAACCTCCCCGCGTTCCACATCTTATTCGCAAAATTGCGATTGGCTTCTACCCGCTTGACGCTCAGGTTCATATCGTTTCCCGGCGTTGAGCCGACCAGCAGGGTGAAGCGCAGCGCGTCCGTGCCCAGCTCGTTCATTACCTCCAGCGGGTCGATCACGTTGCCGTAGGTCTTGCTCATCTTGCGCCCGTGCTCGTCGCGGATCAGGCCGTGCAGGTATACCGTGTGGAAAGGAATCTGCCCGGTGTATTCCAGCCCGGACATAATCATGCGCGCTACCCAGAAGAACAGGATGTCGTAACCGGTCTCCATGTAGGAGGTGGGGTAGAAGTATTTGTAATCGGGGGTTTCCTCCGGCCAGCCCAGCGTGGAGAACGGCCATAACCCGGACGAGAACCACGTATCCAGCACATCGGGGTCTTGCGCGATGTGCGTCGAGCCGCAGGCCGCACAGGCGGTCGGGTCCTGGCGCGCCACGGTCATCTTGCCGCATTCTTTGCAGTACCAGACCGGGATACGGTGCCCCCACCACAACTGGCGGGAGATGCACCAGTCTTCGATGTTCTCCAGCCAGTTGTAATACACCTTGGCGAAACGTTCTGGCACGATACGAATACGCCCATCGCGCACTGCTTGCAACGCGGCCTCGGCCAGCGGTTGGATGCGCACGAACCATTGGGTGGATACCATTGGTTCGACGATCTCGCCTCCGCGCTGGCTGCGTGGCACACTGAGCAGGTAAGGCTCTTCTTTGAGCACCAGCCCGGCGGCGCGCATATCTTCCCACAATTTCTTGCGCGCTTCGTAGCGGTCCATCCCTGCGTAGGCTCCTCCGTTGGCATTGACCCGCGCCGTTTCGTCTAAGATGGAGATCACCGGTAAACCGTGCCGTTCGCCGATCTGGAAATCGGTGGGGTCGTGCCCCGGGGTTACCTTGAGCGCCCCGCCGCCGAACTCGCGCTGCACTGCCTCGTCGGCGATCACCGGAATGTGGCGGCCCAGGATCGGCACGACCACTTCGCGCCCGATATATTTCTGGTAGCGCTCATCTTCAGGGTGTACCGCCACGGCGCTATCGCCCAGGATAGTTTCGGGGCGGGTAGTCGCCACGGGCAGGTATTCTTCTGGGTTATCGGCCAGCACGTACTTGAAATAATACAGCGTGCCCGGTTCTTCGACGTATTCCACCTCCAGGTCGGAGACGGCTGTCTTCAGACCGGGCGACCAGTTGATCAGGCGCGGTCCGCGATAGATCAGGTCTTTTTCGTATAGCCGGACGAACGCCTCGCGCACTGCCCGTGATAGCCCTTCATCCAGGGTGAAACGTTCGCGTTCCCAGTCACACGAGGCTCCCAGGCGGCGGATCTGGCGGGTGATGATCCCGCCGTATTTCTCCTTCCATGCCCAGGTGCGGCGCAGGAACTCTTCGCGCCCGATCTGCTCGCGCGTCAGCCCTTCTTTGGCCAGCGACTTTTCCACCTGGAGCTGCGTGGCAATGCCGGCGTGGTCGCTGCCCGGCACCCACAACGTGGAATAGCCTTTCATGCGGTGATAACGGATCATCAGGTCTTCCATCGAGACGAACATGGCGTGGCCCAGGTGTAACTCGCCGGTCACGTTGGGCGGCGGGATGGAAATGACGAACGACGCTATGCCTGGGTCGAAGTCCGGCTTGTTCGGATCGTTGGCTGGTTTGAAGTAGCCATTCTTTTCCCACCATTCGTAGATGCGCTGTTCGGTGGCGTGGAAGTCATAAGCTTTGGGGAGGGTGATTTCGGTCATAATACCTCGGTGAAATAGGAATGAGTCGATCAGGAAGCAGTCATACAAGAGCCCCTGGTGTTTCGGTTTGAAGCCCACACGCGGATGCCGCTTCAAGCAGTTTCTTGTCTGAAGAAACAAAAACCAATGAATCGGCATCATTGGATTGTAATGTTTTCCTCAAATAGAGCGCGGCTGCCAAGTGAACCGCATCGTACCCCCGCAACGGGAATTGCTGGGTGAGTTGGACAGCCTGCAGGATAATCCGATCAATCACTTTGATCGTACGAAATGTCTGTTCACAGTCGAACAAGAATTTGGACAGGATGATACGTCGGTCAATATCGCTGATCTGCCCCATGCGCCACCGCCGGGCAATAGCGGCGGCAGTTTCCGTAATTCCAACTGCCGCAAACATAACTAATGCCGTCTCTGCCTCTGGAGCGAGTGGATTGACGATTTGTTCAACCCATTGTGAGCCAGGCTCGGTTACGTAGAGTTTCACGATGGCACTGGAGTCGAAATAATAGATCCCCATTAACGTGGCTCCCGTTCTTCGATAATCAATTCGGAAAGTGGTGGTAACCCTTTTAACTTCTCGCGCAGTTCGGCGTGGCTGATCTTTGGGGCATTTTGATCGTATTGCTCCCACTTTGTATTTGTCATTGACAACAGACCACTATCTCGCAGAATGCGGAGAATTCGTTCTCTCTCACTATCGTTACGAATCTCTTCTTGGTGCTCCAACCCTCTTTCTAATGTTTCACTGATTACGATATTGAGAGAACGGTTAGTACTTCCGGCACGCAACTTCAACTTATGATGAAGCTCAGCAGGTATCCGTATGGTCAGTTTAACATTAGCTTGCATAGCACACCTCCAATTTTGTTATGCCACTATGGTGGCATAATCAGTGTAGCACACCATCGAGTCGCTGTCAACGTTCACAGGACCAGTTCCCCGCGCAGCACCGTAACTGCTCCGCCGCCCACTTTGACCGTCTGGATATCCTCTCGCGGCCCGATCACTTCCACCGTGCCCATTCCGGGGCGGCTCATCCAATGACCCTGTTCGGCGACGAAGGTCGGC
The DNA here is from genome assembly GCA_964595435.1 of uncultured Anaerolinea sp. GTDB lineage: Bacteria > Chloroflexota > Anaerolineae > Anaerolineales > UBA4823 > RBG-16-57-11. The sequence goes on from CAZQQJ010000004.1 coordinate 55,215, forward strand.
GCCTCGATCAGCCCGTAACGCCACAGGTAGGCGGCCATGCCGCCGGTGGCCGAGCCGGTGAACGGGTCCTCCATCAGGTCGGGCGGTGTGCCGAAGTGGCGGGCAAAGGTGCGCCCGGCCGGGGTGGCGCCTTGCAGGCAGAACAGGTGCGGGCTGAAGAAATCGGACCTGGCCCGGTAGGCCTCGTAAGCGGGGATGTCCAGGCGCACCCGGTGCAGTGTTTCCAGGTCGCGCAGGGCAAGCATCAACTGCGGTGTGCCGGTGCTCACCGTCTGGATCGGTGCGCCGGGCAGCGCATCCGCCAGCGACAGGCCAAAGAGCGGCAGCACCTGCGCCGGGTCATGTGTCGCCAGGAACTGCGGTTTGCGCTGTGTCATCACGATGCGCTCCACTTTGCCTTCCTGGCTGAAGATCTCCACGGCGATCGGCCCGTGTATCAACTCCAGGTGGATCGCCTGGTGGCCGGAATTCAATGTCAGGCGGCCGGTGTCTAGCAGGGCAAAAGTTGTGGCAATGGTGGGGTGACCGGCCAGGGGGACTTCCTCCGCCGGCGTGAAATAGCGCACGCTGAAATCGGCCACTGCCGAGCGGCGCACGAAGGCCGTCTCCGAAAGGTTCATTTCGCGAGCGATGGACAGCATGGTAACATCGTCCATTTCGTCCGTATCGAAGACCACTGCACAGGGGTTGCCGCCCAGGGGCTGGTTAGTGAAAGCGTCCACTTGCAGCAAAGGGTAGGTAGACATTATTCCTCCTCGAAGATGAATTTCAATGCCTTTTGCAGGCTGGCTTCCATGTCTGGCGGCATGTCGTGAGCCAGGCCCGGGCGCCGGTGGCGCTGGTAGCGGATGTTGTAGCGGTTGAGCAGTTTTTCCAACTGATCGAACAGGCCATCATCGCGGTCCAGGTCGCCGGTGATCAGGTAGCCGCGCACCGGCGCAGGCGCCTGCGGCGCGGGCTGCTCCAGCAGTGCATCCACGCTGCGCAGGTAGGGCGCGACAACGAAGATGCCCCGCGCCGGGATGCTCTGGCTGGCTGCCAGCCATGCCGCCAGCCCTCCACCCTGCGAGAAACCGGCCAGCAGCACTCGCCGCGGATCGATGGCATATTGGCCGGTCAGGGCGGCGAAATGCTCCTGGGCTTCTTTTTCGGCCAGGGCGATGTCGTCCCAGCTAAAGGCGCCTGGGCCGTGCACTTGCGAAGATTGCGGCAGCATGACCAGCCAGCCCCTGCCAGCCAGGTGTTCCCAACAGGGCGCAAAGTCAGCCGCGCTGCTGCCGCGCGGGTGGAAGGCGACCAGCGCCGGGTAGGGTGGGCCGGCGGGCGCCGCGGGCGGGATCACCAGCCGTTCCGGACGCGCCTCTTTTTGCGCTGCGGCGTGCCGTTCTACACAGATCGATACCAGGCGTTCGAATTGCGCCTGGCCACGCAGTGAATCCATGCCAGGGTCGCCGCGCAGCGCTGCTTCCAGCCACCACAAGCTCTGATCTATGGCTTCCTGCAAGACACGGATCGCCTGTGCTTGATCTCCGCTTAATGCCAGCAGGCAGTAATGCAGGTTGTAAATGACCGCACGATTCTCCGGGTAGAGGCTACCCTGCGCCTGGACAACTTGCAGTGCAGCGGCATAGTCGCCGGCTGCATACAGGCGCATCGTTTCGGAAAGGAATTGAGCGAAAGTCATTTTGTTCATGGGTGATCCCGCAGCGAGGTTTGTTCAGGCTTGCAAAGCCAGGCGGATTGTACCATTCATTTCCAGCCTTTCCAGTGCCGGATCGAGTTCATCTACAACCTCGATTTGCCTGGCCCGGGTAATGCTCATCAGATCGACCCTGGCCCCTTCTAGGGCCGCCTGCAGGTCGAAATCGGAATTCCCTGGGGCCGGTGACTGGCTGCTGCCAGACAGCAACTGGTTATTGGCCGCCGCCCACTGTTTGCTGTTTGCTGCCAGTTCCAGTCTCTCTACCTCACTGCCCAATGGCAAGCTGTGCTCGCTCTTGTAGCGCCGCACCGCAGTGGCGATTTCGATCAGGGTTTCGCCCAGCGCCAGCGCGGCGGCATCCTCCAATTCTGGCTCGGGAGAGGGCCAGCTACTCGTGTGGATCGATACCGCATTGCCTTCTTCAGGCGGGGCAAAAAGCCCCAGGTAAATTTCCTCGGTCACGAAGGGCAGGAATGGCGCAAACAGTTTGAGTGTGGTCAGAAGAACTGTTTTCAGAACCATCTGCCCGGCAAGGTGCTGCGGGTGCATCTCGTCGTACAGGCGTTGTTTAGCCATTTCCAGGTAATTGTCCGCCAGGTCGCGCCAGAAGAATGCCTCGATCTCGGCCTTGGCCGCGGCGTAATCGTAGCTCTCCATCAACTCGCTGGCGCGGCGGATGAGTTGTTGGCTGCGGGCCAAAATCCAGCGGTCGGCAGGGGTCAACGCCTGCCGGGCCAGGCTGCTGCCCTGGGCGGCGGGTACCTTCCCGCCTTGCGTCAGGAAACGTTCGCTAAATTTCGCCACGTTCCAAAGCTTGGTGACCAGGCGGGCGCCCATCTGGATCTTTTCCGGACTGATCACCGCGTCTTTGCCTGGGCCGGTGCTGCTTGCCCAATAACGCAGCGCGTCCGCCGAATACTGGTTGATCATCTCCATGGGCGCCATTGGTCCGCCGCCGCGGCTCTTGCTGATCTTTCCCATACCTTCGCCGGCAATGCCCCAACCGGAGATCAGCGTATCTTTCCACGGCAGGCATCCGAAGTGGTAATGCGATTTTGCCAGGGTGTAAAACGCCCAGGTGCGGATGATTTCGTGCGCTTGAGGGCGCAGCGAGAAGGGGAATACCTGCTCATACAGGCGCGGCCCGTCGTTGTGGTTTGCCTCCAGCCAGCGCCCCACGATCTGTGGGGTAAGCGACGAAGTGGCCCAGGTGTCTTGCACGTCTGGGTCAGGGATGAAATCCGTACCGCCGCACGCGCAAGGGCGCCGCGGGCGTTGCTCGTTGGGGTCAACGGGCAGTTGCTCCTCGTCGGCCAGGATTACCCTTCCGCACACCTGGCAGTACCATACCGGGAACGGCACGCCGAAGGTGCGCTGGCGCGAGATGCACCAGTCCCAATTCAGGCCTTCTACCCAGGCGCGATAGCGCGCTTGCATGTGCTCTGGGTGCCAGTTCACCGCCTGCCCGGTTTGCAGCAGTTCGTCTCGCCGGTCCAGCAAGCGAATGAACCACTGCCTGGCCATTACGTATTCCACCGGCGTATCGCAGCGTTCGTGCACCCGGATGACCTGGTGGGTGGCCTGGCGGCTGTTGACCAATCCCCGGGCGGCCAGGTCATCTTTGATCCGGCGGCGCGCCTCGGCAATCGTCAGGCCGGCGTAAACACCCGCCACCTGGGTCATAGCACCGTTGGCGCCAATGGCCTGCACCACTGGCAAATTGTGCTTGCGCTGCCAGGCCACATCCGCTGCATCGCCAAACGTACAGCACATCACCGCGCCGCTGCCTTTCTGTGGGTCGGCGCTTGCATCGGCGATGATGCCCACTTCCTGGCCGAAGAGCGGAACGCGCAATTTGCGGCCTACCAGGCCCTGGTAGCGTGCATCGTCAGGATGCACAAAGACGGCCACGCAGGCCGGCAACAGTTCCGGGCGGGTGGTCGCAATCAGCAAATCTTGTTCGTTATGGTCACCGACACAGTCGGTGACCATAATGAACTTAAGATACACATATTCACTTTCTCGTTCCAGGTCGTTCAGGTCGGCCTGGGCCAGTGCGGTGTGGCATTCCGGGCACCAGATGGCAGGAGCCTCGCCTCGATAGGCCAGTCCTTTGCGGTACAGGTCGATGAAGGAGCGTTGCGAGATGCGCCGCGACTCTGCATCGATCGTGCGGTAAGTATAGCGCCAGTCGATGGACAGCCCCAGGCGCTGCCATAAAGCCTGATACTCTTCCTCGGCCTGCTCGCTGACCTCCAGGCATTTTTCGATGAAAACCGTTCTGCCTGCCTGCGCCGCGCTGATCCCCAGGCGTTTCTCTACCAATCGTTCGGTGGGCAGGCCGTTATCATCGTAGCCCATCGGGTAAAACACCTGATAACCTTTCATGCGCCAGTAACGGGCGATGAAATCCGGGTGGCTGTAGGAATAGGTGTGGCCCAGGTGCAGTCGACCGGATACCGTAGCGGGCGGCGTATCGATCGAATATACCGGGCCTTTGGCCTGAGATGGGAAATGGTAAACGCCCAATTCCTGCCATCGGGTGCTCAGGCGGGGCTCGGCTTCTTTAGGGTCATATCGTTTGGCTAAGCTCATGGTTATCTCGCTTTTCGCCACATGCATCACCTGATGATGCATCTGGTGGTTAAAAAAATACGCCTTTCGTCCGCTTGAGGACGAAAGGCGTTTGCCTTCCGCGGTACCACCTCAATTCGCCAGAACAACGTTCCGGCGCTCTCACCACCCTGGCAGGCATGGCATCCTGTCGATGCACAGCCGAACAGGGCTTCGCGATAACGGGCTCGCCCGTGCCGGTCTACTCCTTAAGCTTTCAGCAATCAGCTTTTAGCTGTCAGTTCGAGCAATTGCTGACTGCTGATACCTGTCCGTTTCTTCGGCATCCAATCCAGGCGACGTTCAGCGCAAGGCTACTGTGGGGGCTTCCAGCCAACGGCCACACCTTCTCTGATCAGGAGACCTTTCGCCTACTCCTCCCGGAAGTTTCGGATAGTTTTTCGAGAAGAGATTATACTCCAAAACGTTAAATTTACCCAGGTTAATAAATTGTTAAAAATTCTTGCTTTAATCTGGAGTTTGTGCTATTCTAACGGCGACTTCAGATCAGGGGTCACTTTTATGATTCAACGCGAACGTATAGCTGATAATGTATTTGCCTTTCAAAGTGAAGTTTATGCCCAGGTGACAGCCGGGGCGGTGATCGGCCCGAATTGGGCAGCGGTGATCGATACCCTCGCTGCCCCGGAAGAGACGCTGCAAATCCGCGATTTTATCGAGCGCGAATTAACCGTGCCGGTGCGCTATGTGATTAACACCCACAGCCATGCCGATCACGCCTGGGGAAATTGTTTTTTCCCCGGCGCGATGATCATTTCCCATCCCTTGTGCCGCCAGTTATTGGATACCAAAGGTCGCATTGCGCTGGATGAAGCCCGCCGCAGCAGCCCGGCTTATCGCAATGTCAAGTTGATCTTGCCCCACATCACCAGTAGTGAAGGGGAGATGAACCTGCGTGTAGGGAAGAAAACGCTCACTTTGCTGCCTTTGCCGGGTCATTCTTACGATAACCTGGCAGTGTTGGTGGAAGAAGATCGCGTCTTGTTTGCCGGAGACGCAGCCATGCCGCTGCCTTACATCGTCGATGGCAACTTTGACGATCTGGTCGCCTCGCTCAAAAGACTGGGGCGCATGGGCCTGGAAAACATCGTCCAGGGGCATGGTGACATCGTGCTGCGTGGCGAGATCGACAATTTCCTGAAAGACAACCTGAATTACCTCTCGAATATCCGCAAGGTGGTGCGCAAAGCTGGACGGCGGAAGTATGCTCAGGAAGTGCTCGATGAAGCCACCGTCGAAAGCTGTGGCAAGAGCCGCGTGTTGATTGGCGGGCTGGCCAGCGAACTGCACCGTCGCAACCTGCGCGCTCTGTACTACCAGATATACGGAGAACTGCCTACCCTCCCACCCGAATTCGGCGATGAGGACTACGAAGAAGGTGAGGAGGAGGACGAGGAATGATTCGTCGGCATTCCTGTAATATGTTTCCGCCGCCGGGCGCGCCAGCCAACGAGTCGCTCGGTGCCATTTAACAGGCGTTGGATGTTCGGGCGTAAGGCCCAAAGCAGGATGATTTCAACCAGCATCCCATATAGTATGTATTCCCAGGGTGAGGCGCCGCTCCACCATCGGTAAACAAACAGCAACGCGGCGGTAACGCCAATGCTCATCGTGGCCAGCGAAGCAAAGCCCACGCCAAACAGCAATGCCAGCCCGATTGGAAGAATAATCAAGATGCTTGGCGCCCACAAGCCAAATGCGCCGCCAGCCGCCGTGGCGCCGCCGGCCCCGCCGCGCAGCCGCAGGTGCCCTCTGACGTTGCGCTCTGCCAGGAAAATTGAATAGTTGTGACCCAACACCGCAGCAATAGGCGCCATAACGTGAAGCAACGGTGCATTAGGGAAAAGCCACTGCATCATCCAGGCCCCCACCGCGCCCTTCAAGAAATCCAATAAAGCGGTGGTCAAACCAGCTAACAGTCCCGCCGCGCGCATCGCGTTGGTCCCCCCGGTACGTCCGCTTTCTACCTGGCGGATATCTTTCCCACTTTTCAAGCGCACGATCACCAGCCCGAAAGGAATTGACCCTGCCAGATAGGAGATCAACAACACACCGATCGCCAGCAAAATTTGCATTTACACATCCTCCAATAATTTTTCTAAGGTCTGGCTGATTTTACCTGCCACCCATATTTGGGGTAAATCCAATAACACGTAAATCGTGCAAAGGTTGCGGTGCCGTTGAGTAGAAATGTATCGAATCCATTGCACTTTTGTCAGGCGGTTCCTGGAAAGCTATGCCTCGATCCGCACAGCAACAGGATTCACCTGGCCCGATTGCAAGTGAAACCCATTACACTCCCATTTCCCATTATTCCCACACCAGATCAGATAAACCGCGTCGGGGTAATATGCCTCAGCCAGGTCGGTAGCCGAAGGGGTGGGGGGGCCTTGTGGGTGGGAGTGATAGATGCCTACCAGTTCCAGCTCCAGCGCCTCCATCTGTTCGAAGGCGGCCAGTTGTTCATAGGGGTCCATGCGATACCGCACCGGGCTGTGCAGCACGTTGGTGGTAGGGATTACCCGGACAGCCCGGTAGGCGCTGCCCGCGATTTGCCCGGCCAGCAACCCGCAGGCTTCCTGCGGCGCGCGCATCGCCGCATCGTCGAGCATCTGCTCCCAATGCTGTTGGGTGAGGCTGATCTGCTCTGGCGCCTGCCAGGGCGACCGGGTCAGCGAATCCATGCCGCGGCTCCCCAGATCACCAGCAGAACAATGCCTGGCTCGACCACCGCCTGGCGCGGCAGCTCGCCTTCGGCCAGGTTGCCAAACAGGGTGGTCATGGCATAGGCTGGTCCTAACAGCACCAGGGCGAAGGAGACCGGCGATAGAGGCCAGTAGTGCAACCCGGCGCCGATTTGCATGCTGACCAGGGCGACCAGCCCGGCAGGCAGAAAAGCCCATTGCTGAGGCAGCCGCAGGCGTAAGGCGCGCAGGCTGACCAGCCCGGCGGCCAGCCCCAGGGTAGGCAGCAGCAGAAACAGGCGCAGGCCGGCGTAACGCAGCGCCGCAGCCAGTGTGAGGAACAGGGCAAACGAGACCGCGGTCAGGCCGGCGGTTGCCATGCCGCGGCGTGCATCCTCTGGATCAACGACGATGTACTCTGCCACGATCACCAGGATCAACAGCGCTCCGCCCAAAGCAAATCCTACCCACCAGATCAGGCTGAGCGGCAGTTGGAATAACGGCAGGCCGATCACCCAGGCCGTCAGGGCGGGCAGCAACCAGTGTTCCACCGTGCGCCGCCGCCGCAAAGCAGGATGGTCGCGCAGCAGCCAGTCTGCTCCAATAGCCGTCAGGCCGGCAATGACGAAGGCGACCAGCACCTGCACGTTGAGCGGTACGGACAGGTAAATCCCCGGCAACTGCACTGCCAGTTCCCAGCCAGGCTGGTGGATGAATCGCGCCAGCGTAATTGCCAGCAAGATGGTTGCTGCCACCATGCTCAACCGCTCCCGGTCTGGCAGGTGGCGGCGCTGTTCGATATCTAGCATACGCTTGATTCTACCCTATCACGCCATTCATGACTTGACGTTTTCCCACCTTTCGCTTAGTATGATCGTGTTTCTTGCGCATCAGATGCGGACCAAACACCCTCTGGACAGAGTGTGTCATTGACATGTAAAAACGCGAATTACCCGTCGATTTCCTGGAGGCACAATGAAGATCGGCATGATGGCTGATGTGTATAAGCCATATGTGAGCGGAGTGACCAATCATATCGCTCTGAACAAGCAGACCCTGGAAAGCCTGGGGCACGAAGTGTATGTGTTCACTTTCCAGGCTGCTGATTACCAGGACGATGAGACAAACGTCATCCGCTCACCGAGTATTCCCTTTCTGGATACTGGCTTCAATTTCAGCCTGAGCTACAGCCGCGAAGCGCGCCACCTGCTGCGCGGCATGGATGTGGTGCACGTACACCATCCCTTCCTGAGCGGGCCCCTGGCGCTGCTCTACTGCCGGCCTTTTGGTGTGCCGGTTGTCTTCACCAACCATACTCGCTATGACCTGTATGCCCAGACTTACCTGCGTCCCGGCGGCGAGGAAATTGGCATTGCCGCCATCCAGGCTTACCTGCCCACTTTTTGCCGGGCGGTAAACCTGGTGATCTGTCCTTCCCCGGGTATTTGCAAGGTATTACACAGCTATGGGATACAGGGGGATAACATGGAGGTCGTACCCAATGGCGTCGACCTGGATCGTTTCCAAAAACCTTGCGAGCCGGTGAGCCGCGCTGAATTGGGTTTTGCTGAAACGGATGTCGTCCTGGCTTACGTTGGGCGTTTGGGACCCGAGAAGAACCTCTACTTTTTGCTGCGCTCGTTTGCTGGCGTGGCGCAGGCTTACGATCATGTCCACCTGATATTAATTGGCGATGGCCCCGAACGCGGCAGCCTGGAAGAGCGCGTTGAGCGTTCGGGGTTGAATGAACGGGTGCGCTTCATGGGGTTGGTCCCCTACGACCAGTTGCCAGCACACCTGGCCATGGCAGACATCTTCGCGACTGCTTCAGTGACCGAGGTGCATCCGCTGACGGTGATTGAGGCGATGGCAGCCGGCCTGCCGGTGTTGGGCATCGATTCGCCTGGGGTGGGTGATACGATACAAGATGGCGAAACGGGTTATCTGGCGCCTGAAGAGGACCTGGCGATGTTTACGGCCAAAATGATCAAGTTGGTCACAGAGCACGAGGTACGTCGCCAGATGGGCGAACGGGCCCGCCAGGCTTCGTGCAACTATGATATCCGGCGCACCTCACAGATGCTCCTGAAGCGTTACCAGCGGGTGATCGACCAATCTGCCGCCCATCGCCGCGGCTGGCGCGTCCGCCTGGATCGGTGGTTGGACCAGTTTCGTGCATGACTACCTCTGCCCAACGCCTGGGCCGCTGGGGTGAGCGCCTGGCGGCGGCTTACCTGGAACAGCGCGGCTATGCCATCCTGGCCTGTAACGCCCGCACCCCTTATGGTGAGCTGGACCTGGTGGCTCGCCAGGGAGAAGTGACTGTCTTTGTGGAAGTCAAAACGCGCCGTTCGCAGTCGTTTGGCCTGCCCGAGGCGGGCGTCACGCCGCGCAAGCAAGCTCACCTGCTCTCCGCGGCTCAATCCTATTTGCAAACCCACCCAGACCTGAATGGCGACTGGCGTGTGGACGTGATCGCCATCCGCCGCCTGGTTTCAGCAGATGCCGAACCTGAAATCGTGCATTTTGAAAACGCTCTCACCGGCTGATAGTCTGATTCCTGGCGCTTAGCGCATGACGCTTGACACTCACCCACCCCTCGTTGTCATTCTAGGCCCCACCGCGGTGGGCAAGACCGAGATCGCCATCCAACTGGCCGAACGACTGGACGGCGAGGTCATCTCGGCAGATTCGCGCCTGTTCTATCGTGGTATGGACATCGGCACGGCCAAACCATCACCGCTTGAGCGCGCTCGCGTTCCTCACCACCTGATCGACGTGGCCGACCCGGATGAGACCTGGAGCCTGGCGCTTTTTCAGGAGCAGGCGCAGCAGGCCATCGCCGGTGTCCATGCCCGTGGGCGGTTGCCCTTCCTGGTGGGCGGCACCGGCCAATATATCCGTGCCGTGACCCAGGGCTGGCAGCCGCCCGCGGTGCAGCCCGACCCGCCCTTGCGCCAGGCGCTGGAAACCTGGGCGGCCCGGATTGGCCCATACGCCTTGCACGCTCGCCTGGCGGTGCTGGATGCGCCTGCCGCAGCAGCCATTGACCCGCGCAACCTGCGCCGCACGGTGCGCGCCCTGGAAGTGATCCTCAGCAGCGGGCGGCGCTTTTCCGAGCAGCGGGGCAGCGCCGCTTCGCCGTATCGCCTGGCGCAGATCGGTTTGGCTCGCCCGCGCCCTGAACTGTACGCTCGCATCGACGCCCGCATCGACGCCATGCTGGCCGCCGGCCTGGTCGACGAAGTGCGGCGCCTGTTAGACCAGGGGTATTCCCCCGATCTGCCTTCGCTTTCTGCCATCGGTTACCGGGAGGTCGTGGCCTGCTTGCAGAACCGGCTGACCCTTGCCGAGGCGGTGGCAGAGATCAAACGCGCCACACGCACCTTCGTCCGCCGCCAGGCCAACTGGTTCAAAGCCAGCGACCCGGGTATCCACTGGTTCCCTATGAACGAGACCACCCTCTCCGATGTCGAGGCGTTTCTAAAGAAAACTTTTCGGAGCGAATCAGTTGACATTTGAAATAACTTTGTCTATACTTAGATTGGATCGAATTCCCCGGTTCAGGTTGATACAATTCATGAGGTTCCTTAGTTACGGAGGAGGAGATGGACGAGCGTCCCTGGCTGAAAAGTTATGACCAAGGTGTCCCGCACACGATTGACTATCCTCAGGTTCCACTATTCTATTTTTTGGAAGAGGCAGCTCGCAAATATCCCGAGTCGGCTGCCACGATTTTCAAAGACGCCCGTATTACCTATCGCGAATTGAATGAACTGACCGATCGCATGGCCGCCGGGCTCGCCGGGCTGGGGGTGAAGAAAGGCGATCGGGTCGGCATCTTTATGCCCAACTCGCCGCAATTTGTGATCGCCTATTTCGCTATCCTCAAGCTGGGCGGGGTAGTTGTGGCGACCAACCCGCTTTACAGCCCGCGCGAAATCGAGCACCAGGCCAACGATTCAGGGATTGAACTCATGCTGGTGATGAGCAATTTCTATAACACCATGAAGCAGGTGCAGCCCAAGACGCACATTCGCAAGCTGGTGGTCACCAACATCAAGGATTACCTTCCGCCCATTAAAGCCTTTCTGTTTACCCTGCTCAAAGAGAAGAAAAGTGGTTTTCATGTCGAGCTGGCCGACGGCGACGTATGGTTCAAAGACCTGATCGAACGCCATAAGCCCGAGGATCGTCCCAGGGTCGAGGTCGGCGCTGAGGACGTTGCCTTGTTCCAGTACAGCGGCGGCACGACGGGTGTATCGAAAGGCGCCGTTGCGCTGCACCGCAACCTGGTGGCCAATACCTTGATGATCCATAACTGGATCACCAACTGCCAGGACGGCAAAGAGGTCGTCTTGATGGCGATCCCCCTGTTCCACGTCTATGGCATGGTGGCCGGCATGTGTTTCGCCATCCGCGCCGCAGCAACCATGGTCATGATCCCCAACCCGCGTGACATCAAAGATGTGCTGGACAGCATCCAGAAATATAAAGCCAGCATCTACCCCGGCGTTCCGACCATGTACAACGCCATCAACAACCATCCGGACGTACGGGCCAAGAAATATGACCTGAGCACGATCAAGGCCTGTATTTCCGGCTCGGCCCCGCTGATGCGCGAGACCAAAGAAAAATTCGAAGCGCTCACTGGCGGCAAGCTGGTCGAAGGCTTCGGCATGTCCGAGGCGCCCACCGCATCCCACTGCAACCCGCTTTTCGGCAAGAACCCGCCCGGCTCGATCGGCCTGCCCATGCCGGATGTCGACGCCCGCATCATCAGCCTGGACGACGAAGTCACCGTCCTGCCGCCGGGCGAGGTGGGCGAGCTGGTGGTCAAAGCCCCCAACGTCATGAAGGGCTACCATAACATGCCCACCGAGACGGCCAATTCACTGCGCGATGGCTGGCTTTACACGGGCGATATCGCTCGCATGGACGAAGAAGGTTTCTTCTACATCGTCGATCGCAAGAAAGAGCTGATCAAGCCCGGCGGTTACCAGGTCTGGCCGCGCGAAGTGGAAGAAGTGATTATCCAGCACCCCAAGGTGCTGGAAGTGGGCGTGGCTGGCGTCCCCGATCCCTACCGCGGTGAGACGGTCAAAGCCTGGGTGGTGCTCAAGCCAGGCGAAACAGCCACCGAGGAAGATATCAAGGAATTCTGCAAGGATCACCTGGCCAAGTTCAAGATCCCTACCCACGTCGAGTTCCGCAGCGAATTGCCCAAGACCACCGTGGGCAAGATCTTGCGCCGCGAGCTGGTGCGCCAGCACAAAGAGACCGTCCAATAACTTGCGGGTAAGGAGAACCATGCAAGATCGTCGTGTGGTCATCACCGGCATGGGTGTGGTTTGCCCGCTGGGCCTGGACGTCGTCGAGACGTGGCGCAACCTGTCCGAGGGGCGCTCCGGCATCGGGCCGATCACCGTCTTCGACGCCTCTTCTTTCGACGTGCGCATCGCCGGCGAAGTGCGCGGCTTCGACCCGCTGAATTATATGTCCCCCAGGGAAGCGCGGCGTACGGACCGCTTCACCCAATACGCCCTGGCGGCTGTGGAGCAGGCCCTGGCCCAATCCCGCCTGGCGGTCGATGCCGCCAACGCCTACGATACCGGCGCCATCATTGGGTCCGGCGTGGGCGGCATCTGGACCTACACCCGTGAACTGGACGTGCTCAACCAGAAGGGCCCTCGCCGGGTCAACCCGCTGCTCATTCCTACCATCACGGTGGACGTCCCCTCGGTTTACGTGGCCCTGCGCACCGGCGCCCAGGGGCCGAACCACGGCGTGGCCTCGGCCTGCGCCACCGGCGCGGACGCCATCGGCGAGGCCTACGAAGTCATCCGCCGCGGCCACGCCCAGGCCATGTTCACCGGCGGGTTCGAGGCGGCGGTCACCCCCATCGGCGTGGCCGCTTTCGACCAGTTGCGCGCCCTCTCGCGCCGCAACGACGACCCCGCCGCGGCCAGCCGCCCCTTCGACGCCGAGCGGGATGGCTTCGTCATGGCAGACGGCGGCGCCCTGCTGGTGCTCGAAGAATTATCCTTTGCCCTGCGCCGCGGCGCCGAGCCGCTGGCCGAAGTACTGGCCTACGCCTCCACCTCGGACGCCGTCCACCTGACCGCTCCGTCGATGGAAGGGGTCGGTGTGGCGCGCTGCATGACCCTGGCGTTGCAGCGCGCCGGGCTGGCTCCCGAGCAGGTCTCCTACGTCAACGCGCACGGCACGGGCACGCCGGCCGGCGATCCGGTGGAAACCGCCGCCATCCACCAGGTCTTCGGCGAGCACGCCGCCCGCCTGCCGGTCAGCTCGACCAAGTCGATGACCGGCCACCTGTTGGGTGGGGCGGGCGCCCTGGAAGCGGCCGTCTGCGTCCAGGCGCTGCGCCACGGCCTGGTCCCCCCGACGATCAACCTGTACACCCCCGACCCGGCCTGCGACCTGGATTACGTCCCGCACCGCGCCCGCCCGGCAGCCCTGGACGTGGCGCTGTCCAACTCGTTCGGTTTTGGCGGGCATAACACCGTCCTGATCCTGCGCAAATTTGATCGTTGACGCCGGCTGGTTCGCGTGGTAAAATCCCGTCGCTTGATAGCCCCCATCGTCTAGCGGCCCAGGACGCGGCCCTCTCAAGGCCAAAACAGGGGTTCGAGTCCCCTTGGGGGCACACAAATCGGACGAAACCAGTCAGAAATCATTAGATGTTGATGATTTTCTGGCTGGTTTGCGTTTTGAAAATAGGAATAAGTTGGAGGGGTTACAGATTGACTTTTCGTGATTGGGTACCCCAAAAAGAACACCATAGATATAACCTGGGGAAAAAGCAAATCCGCTAGGTTTGTCAAGGTTTTTTAGTCCTTTTTATATCTTCTTTGTTCATCCCCCGTGCATTATTAGGCGTGATGTATAATAAATTTTGGAATGCCTGAACCACTTCTCTTCACCAAGCTGTACATCCCCCCGCCCCGGCCTGGCATTGTCCCGCGCCCGCGCCTGATCGAGCGATTGAACGATGGCCTGGTCAAAGGGGGCAGACTAACACTCATCTCTGCCCCTGCCGGCTTCGGCAAAACCATGCTGGTCAGCGAATGGGTCGCCAGTTGTGGGAGGCTAGTTGCATGGTTGTCCCTGGATGAAGGGGACAACGATCCGGTGCGTTTCATCTCTTACCTGGTAGCGGCTTTACAGACCATCAAGGCGGGAATTGATGAGGGTTTATTGGCTATTCTCCAATCCCCTCAGCCCCCGCCAACTGAATCGATTCTGACCACCCTGCTCAATGAAATCGCCACTATTTCGGACAGCTTCATTCTGGTATTGGATGATTACCATGTGGTTGATTCCAAACCAGTAGATCAGGCCTTGACTTTCCTCATCGAACATCAGCCGCCGCAGATGCACCTGGTCATCACCACGCGTGAGGATCCACATCTGCCCCTGGCTCGGCTACGCGCCCGGGGCCAATTGACAGAACTGCGTGCCGCAGATTTGCGTTTTACCCCCGCCGAAGCCGCCGAATTTCTAAACCAGGTGATGGGCCTGAATCTCTCAGCAGAAAACATCGCCGCCCTGGAAACTCGCACCGAAGGCTGGATTGCCGGCCTGCAGCTGGCCGCGCTCTCCATGCAGGGGCGGTCAGACGCTGCTAGTTTTATCCAGGCCTTCACCGGCAGCCACCGGTTTGTGCTGGATTATTTGGTTGAGGAGGTTCTCCAGCGCCAGCCAGAAGGTATTCACAGCTTCTTACTGAAAACTGCCATTCTCGATCGGCTAAGCGGTTCTCTGTGTGATGCCGTTACAGGTCGAAAAGACGGCAAAGGAGTGTTGGAAACACTCGAGCGTGGCAACCTGTTCGTCATCCCGCTCGATGATCAGCGCCAGTGGTACCGCTATCATCCCCTCTTCGCTGAAGTATTGCAAGCGCGTTTAATAGACGAGCAGCCGGATCAAGTATTCAGCCTGCACCAGCGGGCGAGCGAGTGGTATGAGCACAATGGTTCGGCGGCCGATGCGATCCGCCACGCGCTGGCGGCAAAGGATTTTGAACGAGCAGCGATCCTGGTCGAACTGGCAGTACCCGAAATGCGCAGGAATAGACAGGAAGCCACGGTCACGGAGCTTGGATGGCTAAAGGCGCTACCCAACGAGTTGGTCCGCTTCAGGCCGGTGCTCAGTGTTGCCTATGCTTACGCATTATTTGGTGGCGGAGAACTAGAGGCCGTTGAGCCTCGACTGCGGGACGCCGAACGGTGGCTGGACACGACGGCCGACACGGCGGGGATGGTCGTCGTGGACGAAGATGAATTTCGCCGTCTGTCGGGTATGATCGCCCTTCTCCGTGCCGCGCAGGCCCTGGCCCGGGGCGATATGCCCGAAGCCGCGAAAAACGCTCGACGGGTGCTCGATCTCACACCTGAGGACGCCCATCTGATGCTCGGTGGGGCAGCTTCGGTGCTGGGGCTCGCCGCATGGGCGAGTGGGGATCTCGAGATCGCCCGCCGGATGACTGCTGATGGCATGACAAATGTGTGGCTGGCCGGGTACATCTCTTCCGCCATCGGCGGCGCCATTGTCCTGGCGGATATACAGATTAGGCAAGGTCGTCTCCACGAGGCAATGACCACCTATGAGCGGGGATTGCAGTGGGCGACGGCGTCGGGCGCGCCAGTCCTGCGGGGAGCGGCAGATATGTACGTGGGCATGAGCGACCTTTACCGTGAATATAACGATCTGAAGACCGCCACGCAGCACCTGCTCACAAGCCAGGCTCTGGGTGAGCATGCCGGGTTACCACAAAACCCGTATCGCTGGTGCGCAGCGATGGCGCGCATACGGGAGGCCCAAGGCGATCTGGATGAGGCGCTCGACCTGCTCGACAAGGCCGAGCGGCTGTACAATAGTAACTTTTCCCCGAATGTGCGTCCGATCGCGACGCGGAAGGCACGGGTGTGGGTGGCCCAGGGTCGGTTGGGTGAAGCCCTGGGCTGGGCGCGTGAGCAGGGATTGTCCGTTGAAAACGAACTCAGCTACCTACGCGAGTTCGATCACATCACCCTGGTCAGGGTGCTCCTGGCCCGCTATCAGAGCGACCGCACAGACTGCTCCATTCAAGAGGCAATGGGACTACTGGAGCGCCTGCTGAAAGCAGCGGAAGAAGGCGGGAGGACAGGCAGCGTGATTGAAATCCTGGTATTGCAGGCGAGTGCTTATCACGCGCAAGGTAACCTCCCTGCTGCTCTCTTGTCTTTGCAGCATGCTCTTGCGTTGGCCGAGCCGGAGGGCTACGTCCGCATGTTCCTTGACGAAGGCTCAAGCATGATGCAACTGCTTCGCGAATCTGCCGCGCGTGAAATCATGCCAGACTACACAGGCAAGCTACTGGCAGTATATGAAGCTGAGAAGCGGAAGAGCGAAGACAAATCACTTTTATTCCCTACCCAGCCCCTGATCGAGCCATTGAGCCAACGCGAATTAAAAATACTGCAACTCATTGCCCAGGGACTATCGAATCGAGAGATAGGCGAGCGGCTTTTCCTCGCCTTGGATACGATCAAAGGGCACAACCGGATAATTTTTGACAAGCTGCAGGTTCAGAGTCGCACCGAAGCTGTGGCTCGCGCCCGCGAGCTGGGTTTGTTGTAAGGTTCACCTTTCCTCAACATTTCCCCGCAATAACTAAAAACAACACCCATAACCAACACTAAAGTGTCTATTCGTTAACACTGTGTGGGGGATATTATCCTTGTACATTGAGCATGCGGCACGGATTGTATTGACCGGCCACAAAAGGTACAAGGTGATGTCAAACAATTCTGACCCAACAACTAATCCGAGTCAACCCGTGGTCTATCAGATCAGGATCAAGGGTCATCTGGGTAGCCAGTGGACAAACTGGTTTGAGGGTCTGACCATCACGCTGGAAGAGGACGGCGACACGGTTCTAACCGGCCCGGTGATCGACCAGGCTGCATTGCATGGGTTGCTGAAAAAAGTGCGGGATTTGGGCATGCCCTTGGTCTCGGTCGTTCAAGTCCAACTCGATGAAACTCGTTCATATAGTGCAAAAAGCTGTAGGGGCGGATGACATCCGCCTGCCACGCAAAACGGTTCATACCAAATAAGGAGAAAAAATGAATGAAAACATATTCCTGAATCAAGTGAAACAAATTGGCACCGGTCTCGCTTTCATCATCTTTCCACTGCTGTTTATCTTTGCCTTTGCAATCCACCCTGGCTTGCTACAACCTCACCTGCTTGGTCCACAAGAGCTCATACTCAGAGCCCACAGTAACAGACTCTTGCAGTTCGGACACGTGATTGTCACGTTAAACACGACCCTTTTAATTGTGGTCGCCCTGCACTTTATGAAGCCACTTGATCGCAGCTCTGGTGCTTGGGCTGGTTTTATTGGCGCAGCGATAGCCATTCTGGGCGCCATTATTCTGGCAGCGGATAAAGGTGCATTATGCCTGACCATGAGCGCTTTTGACACATTACCAGAAAAAGTATTCGCACAAATCATGCCGGGTGTATTGGCTATGTTTACAAAACAAGGCTGGTTGGTGTTGTTGTGGGGCATTGTATTCCTGCCAATCGGCTTTGCCATTCAAGCCATTGCCTTACTCAAGACCAATGCTTTTCCGCGCTGGCAAAGCATAATGTTCTTGATAGGCGTGTTACTGGTGGCCACTCCTGATGGCTTTGAAATCATAAATCTAATTGCCTCTATCATGATGGCAATTGCACTCGTCCCATATGGAATACAGATCATCAAAAAAGCAAAGTAAATTTTTCTCTGTAATAGTTGGCAGGCCAGGTATTATCTTCGCAGATACCGCACCAAATAAGAGGTACTGAAAAAATGAGTAGGACTGAACAAAACTTCTGGCTCGATGTGACCATCTTTGTGACTCTTCTAATGACAACCCTAACAGGTTTTATTTTATGGCTTGTTATCCCCCACAAATGGGATATTGTTTTTCTAGGATTTTCCCGCAGCGTGTGGGTAGCTGCCCATATCTGTTTTGGGATGGTGGGTCTCGCCGGTATTGTGATGCACATTGTCTGGCACTGGGGGTGGCTCAAGGCCTTACGCGGACGCCCTCTCAGCAGGATACCGGAAAAGCTGCGTGCCAATCGTGTTGTGGATAGGATCATGTGGATTACCTATATCGCGACGAACGTATTCGGTGTAATCGCATGGGCGTTCCGCTTCGGCGATGACATTTATGTTGTGAGGGTTCCAGATCGCCTGCATGTAGCGTTTGGAGTCGCGTGGACAATCCTTACGATTGCGCATCTTGCATTGCACGGGAAGTGGATTACATCCACTACCCAACGCTACATAGTCCCTGGTCTCGGTCGTTCAAGTCAAATTTGATGAACCCATCTATAACGTTCAAAGAAGAAGAAAAAGATGAACACAAACAAACCGACTACCGGAATAGATCCAAAGGTAAAACTTTCATTGCTTTGGATATTTGTAGTACTGCTTATGGTTTATGCGGATATTGTTTCTTTACTGGATCCCACATCTCCAATCCGCGAAGTAATGGGGGGATCTCCATTGCCCGCGGGCGGTTTGATGGCGGGCGCAGTATTAATGATAGCTTCAATTTCCCCGGTTATGCTGTCCTGGGTATTGAGCTACAAAGTAAATCGCTGGGTAACCATCATCATTGGTGTCTACATGATTGTACATATCGTTATAGGCGGGCACGGTTTGTATTATGTGTTGTTTGAAACAGTGGAAGTTGCATTTATATTACTCACTATCTGGTTTACCTGGAAGTGGAAACCGGTAGTTGAACCTATTTGAGCACAATAAAAAGCTGTAGGGGCGGATGGCATCCGCCCGCCACACAAAACGGTTCATACCAAATAAGGAGATGCAAAATGAATTCAACTCGCAAGATTGCCGTGATTACAGGTGTGCTTTTCATCGCTGCCACGTTAACCGGCCCCATCCTGGCTACGCCACTCACACCAGATCGAACCGCTGCGGACTACCTCACCCGCTTCTCTGTAGATACGAGCCAAACAGCCGCGGGCGTGTTATTCTGGATCATCAGCGCTTTTACCGGCGCCGGCATCGCCATCGCCATGTATCCGATTCTCAGGCATCAGAATGTAGGCCTGGCACTCGGATCGGTCATCTTCAGAACCACGGAGGCGACCTTTTACCTGGTAGAAAAGGTGTGCCTGCTGTCCCTGATGACACTCGGCCAGCAGTTCAGAAGCGCGGGAGCTGCTGATCGCACCGTGCTCCAGGCGATTGGCAACTTGTTAGTGAGTGTAGACAGCCATGCCGCGCTGGTGGCAGTGTTTGCCTTTTGCGTAGGCGCATATATGTATTACTATCAGCTCTTCCAGTCACGGCTCATTCCCCGCTGGCTGTCGGGCTTCGGTATCGTAGCGATTACCATGCTGATGGCAGCATGCGTGTTGGCCTTGTTTAGCGGCAACCTAATTACCAGCTACATTCCCCTGGCGTTTCCCATTTTTCTGCAGGAACTGGTTCTGGCGGTTTGGCTGATCGTTAAAGGATTCAATCCATCCGCGATCGCTTCTCTGCCTACGAAAACAGAGACGAACTGGCTTTTGAGCGCGGCATAGATTTGCACTATCGGGGAGAGGGAGGGCTGAAGGCCCTCCCCCCAACCCTCTCGCCCAGCTTCATGTTAATGCTCGTGGGATAGACTTTAAAAAGCAGACAAAACACATTACGAGGAGAAAGCAAAGTGTTAAAAAAAGGTTCGATCGTTCTATCAATATGGTGCGGCATCAACTTTATCCTCGCCTTTACCATATTGTGCTATGTCATCGTTCTCCAAGAGGACTCCCCGATTTTGCAGGTGGCTTCTTTCTCAGAAGCTGAAATTGCCAGCCTCAGTGCCAAGACCGTTGCAGCGCTCAACTGTTTTACAATCCTATACAACTCTTGCTCGCTGGTTATCTCGGTACTGACGTGGCCGCTCATCCGCAAAAACCTGGTCGCCGGTCAAAAATCGGCTTTTTGGATGTTACTGTTTGTGATCGGCTTTGTGGAAGTGATGGCATTTTTGGCTTCTTCATTTATTAAGCATGGGCGTTGGCAGGTGAATGTCCTTCAGAGCACACTTTATGTTGTGGGAATTGGTTTGTGTGTATATCCCATACTCAAACCCAAAACAGAAGGCATGATTAAACAGCAGAATAAGGATGTGGTTCTCACATGAAAGCGATTGTCTGCACAAAATATGGTTCACCAGATGTTCTTCAGATCCAAGAGGTTGCAAGACCCGCTCCGAAAGATGATGAAGTACTGATCAGAATTCATGCAGCATCCATTAATTCCCGCGATTGGCGCCTTATGAGAGCAAACCCGTTCTTTATCCGCCTGGTGCCGGGAGGTTTTCTGCAACCCAAAAACAAGATATTGGGGGGTGATGTAGCCGGGCGGGTTGAGGTGATTGGCAGTAAGGTCAAGCAGTTTAAGCCAGGCGATGAAGTTTTCGGGTACTTACCTGGTGCAACCGGTCGTGGCACTTTCGCCGAGTATGTATGCGCCAGTGAAAAAGCAATAACACTGAAACCAGCCAACCTAACGTTCGAACAGGCGGCGGCTGTACCTGTAGCGGCGATGACCGCCTTGCAGGGATTACGCGACAATGGAAACATTCAACCAGGGCAAAAGGTTTTAATTAATGGCGCATCTGGTGGTGTGGGAACTTTTGCCGTGCAGATCGCCAAAGCGTTTGGGGCTGAAGTCACCGCGGTGTGCAGCACGAGAAATCTGGAAATGGTGCGCTCCCTTGGGGCAGACCATGTCATCGATTACACGCGAGAAGATTTCACCAAAAACAGGCAGCAGTGCGATCTGATCCTGGCTGTGAACGGATATTATCCGATTTCAGATTATCTGCGGGCATTAAAACCGAAAGGAAGATATGTCGTCGTTGGCGGTTCGATGTTTCAACTCGCCCAGGCGGCAAGCAATGGGAAAAAAGTTTCCAAGGTCGGGAGCCAGAAAATTTATATCGTATCGCTGGTACAAAGCCAAAAAGATCTGATCCTTATTAAAGAACTCCTTGAATCCGAGAAAATCATGCCGGTCATCGATGGATGTTACCCGCTAAGTAAAACTCCTGAAGCCTTCTGGTATTTCGAGAAAGCGCATCCCCAGGGAAAAATCGTTATAAGTGTGGTCTGATCTCTTCGGCTGAGTACCGGGATAATGAAGAATCAGAACCTGACGAACCCTGGTTTACTCTTGATAAATTGGTGTGGAGTCGGACCTTCAACTAAGCGATGATGAGACAAGTTAATGTGGTTAGGAATAGATAACGCCAGCATTACTTGACGATTTCAGAGAGGGGGATTATTCTACTCGATCTTGGCCTTCTTGCTGCCCTTCGTATGCCGTTGCGCTTTGCGCCGCTCTTTCTCCGAAGAATGATCTCTCACCACCCGCTTTGTCGCATTAGCCTTGATCGTCGGCTTGCCTTGCTCCCCCTTGAGCCGGTTGTTTTCATCTCGCAATTGCTGTATCTCTGCCTGTGCATCGCGCAAGTCAGCGCTCAGCTTCTCGATCAGATTCAGCAGCCGCACGATCAGCTCACGAGCATTCTCGTCTTGAATAGCGTTGAGGTCAAGATTGTCCAGCATAAGCGCTGTAGTTTACCCGTTACTTCACATTTGGGGAAGAGGGCAATTTCTTCCCCGGTTTATTGAGATGATACCACGGTAGCAATAAACGAGAAATCTGCCCCCACGTTGAAGGGTGGGTCAATGTAAATCAAGTTCACCTTACCGACAAATTCGTCCAGCAGGGCGGGCAGCACGTATTTCTTGTCGCCCCACACCAGGCGGTTACGCCACTCGTCCGCTGGGGCAGTGCTGAACAGGTTCATCTGAGGGTGCTGGCGGCTTTCGTTGATGGTTTCGACGGTCTGGAAGGGCAGCTTGAGGCGCAGCGGGGCAACGCGGCGGCCGTAAGTATCGTATTTGCCCTGCCAGATCAGCTCGGTGCGCATTTGGGAAAGGGGGTGAGGGTTATCGGGACCGTAGGTCATGTGATGATCCTGTTTAGAATTTGGCTTTCTTTAGGTGTGTATCGAGAAGAAATACGCCGGTGAGATCAGCGCCGTGCAAGTCGGCATAATTCAGGTCGGCCCGGGTTTGTTCTTTCATTTGCCTTTACCTTCAAGGTCAACCAGAGCGCGTATTTGAGCCAGGATTTTACGCTGGTCTTCTTCGCTCAGCTTCCCAAAGAGCAGCAATAATTCGGTTTCCAACATCGAAAGGGCCGATGGTTCAATCCCCTGTATATATCGTTCAGGAAAGAAATACAGGATTGACTTATCCAATGCATTTGCAAAATAGATCAACTCACTGGATGTGATTTCGTGCTGGCCGTCTTCGATCATTTGCAGCACATTTTGGGGCCGAATGTATGCAAGCCTGGCTAATTCGTCCAGGCTTAGTCCGGCCTCTATGCGGGCCTGACGGATGCGTTCACCCATGCCTGTGGTGAAATTGTTGGGGATATTTTGGTCGTCTAAAATGGATTTGATTATGCGGTTGATGCCCATATCGTTACGTCAGCGAAAGGATTGTTGAGATGAGAGCGTTCGATAACTCGAAATTCGCACATTAAAAAGGTTGACTACTCCGGTAGATGGCGTAAGATGAAGGTTCGAACCAAATCTTTCGCATACAGGAGTAGTCAGAATGAAGTGTATCACATTTGGGCTGCAAAACCTTTTGCAGAGGATTGTACCCCAGGTCGATCTGGCGCCTTTGACTGGAAAGCCGACCGGCAAACTGCGCTTGAGCCCTGAGCAACTGTTGACCGTCATCCAGGCCGAGACCCTGGCCGAATGGGCACTTGGGATGGCGCACCGGCTGCTTCCCCGGGCGCTGACCGCGGGGCGGGGTGGCCGGCCGCAGTTGTACTGCGACCGCAGCATTTTGCTGATGGCGCTGGTTCAAATCGTGTGGCGCAAATCCTATGAACAAATCGTGGACTATGTCGCCACACACCCGGAGCTGGCCCTGGCCCTGGGCTTTCCACAGGCCACCATTTGCAAAGGCCGTTACTGGGAGCGTCGCATGGCTTTGGGTTTGCTGCCCTTCCTGTTCTTCTTCTTGGGACTGGCTGGCCAACTCATACGGCTGGGTGTGATTACGGGTAAGGCGCTGATTGTCGATTCGACCCTGCTTTCGGCCTGGTATCATGCGGATCCTGGGGCCACCTGGCAGAAATATGCCAAGAAAAAGGCGGTGTTCGGGTATAAAGTGCATGCTGTGCTGTGCCAGACGAGCAACTTGCCGGTCTTCGTGCTGGTCACCCCGGCGCATGTGCATGACTCGCTGGTCGGCTGGTTCATCGTCCTGGTGGCGGCCGTACTGTACGGGTTTCGCGTGCTGGTGGTGTATGCCGATGCGGCCTATTTTGACCGCCGCTTCTTCCACATCGTCCAGGAAATCCTGGGCGCTCATCCCGCCGTGGACTACAACTTGCGTCGGGCTGGCAAACGCAAGTTGGCGACCTTGTTCTTCCTGGGCCAATGGCGCC
Source organism: uncultured Anaerolinea sp. (assembly GCA_964595435.1). Classification (GTDB taxonomy): domain Bacteria; phylum Chloroflexota; class Anaerolineae; order Anaerolineales; family UBA4823; genus RBG-16-57-11. Next base: position 78,793 of record CAZQQJ010000004.1, read on the forward strand.
GCCTGGTGACCACGCCGCGCAGTGACATCGAACGGCATTTCGCCTGGATGAAACGCTATTTCGGATTGAAGTATTTTCAATGCTACTCCTGGCTGCGCGTGACGCAATTTGTTTTGCTGACTTATTGTGCCGCTTTGGCGGTGGCGGTCGCTGCTCAACGGTATCAACGCCCAGAGTTGATCCGCCGCCGCGCCATGGTCCTGGCACAAGTGTGATTAGTTGAGTTATCGAACGCTTTCGAGATAACAAAAGCGCCCGGCCTCTTGCGGAGACCGGGCGCTTGGTTTACAATTATGTTGCTGAGGCGTCCATCCCACGCTGAGGCCAGACCTCGCCGGCGGCTACCGGGCGAGGTTTTCTTTTTTGTTGAGGATATGATAATCCAGGAGGGGGGTTCGCTCAAGGGAAGCGCTCTGTGTCTGGGCTGAAATTTACAAGGAAATGGCTCTTTACTCCCGCTGAAGGAACGGCTCGCGGAGGCGCGTGCCTCAGGCGGTAATCCGGCCTGACGAGCACCATCCCGGCAGGCCGGCGTCCTTTGGCAGGGCTTAGAAACCTAGCTTCCAATGCCCCCGGCCGGATCTACAAATTACCGCCGCACCAGCGGCAGATACAGGCGTATTTCCGCCGCGGCGCACAGGTAGCCGGCGCACAGCGAGTAGTTCGAAGCGGCGTTCGCCGCCGCCACAGGCTGGCCGGCAGCGCTCTCCAGAACGTAGCCGGCGCCGGCCTGCCGCCCGCCGCCGGCCAGCACGTTCCACGACAGGTCGAAGCCGCTGGGAGAGCGGGCGGCAGCGTAAGCCGCCGGCAGCAGCAGCGCCAGCAGCAGGGCACAGGTCAGGATGATCCTGGTTCTTTTCATAGTGGCCTCCGTTGCGCTGAATCGGCTAAGGGCATGTGCTGGCGTAAAAGGTATAGTTCTCGTCGTACACCCCGGCGCAGGTCAGCGTGCCTTCGTTGTACACCGGGCCGCCATCCAGCAGCGTGGCGCCGATGCGGGTGGTGGTATACGAGTAGTTGCGGATCGTGTTCGTGCTGCCCGTCACCTGCGAGTTGCTGACTTTAACAGTCCACGCGCCGTTGATGGCATAGTTGTAGATACCGTAGTTATTTGTCCCGCCGCTGGCGCGGATGACGCCGTTCTGGATCACCGGTGAAGAGCTAAAGTTGAAGATGCCAACATTGTCCGCTCCCCCCGAGGCGCTGGCGGTCAGGTCCGTCATCGCCGGAGAGGGGGCGTTGTAGTCGAGCACGGCGTAGTTGGACGTTCCCCCCGAGGCGCTGGCAGTGACGTGCGTCAGGCGCGGCGAGGCGGAATTGTTGTAGACGGCGATGGCCCAGTCCGCCCCGCCCGTGTTTTCCACCGTCAGGAAGCGCAGCTCGGCGTTGCTGGCCCCGAACAGCGTGCCGCTCGTGTTGGACGCGCTGCCGGTGTAGGTGATCCGGGTGGCCAATTCGCCCGAGCCTTCGATGTCCACGTAGGGTTTCATCGTCACCTGCTCGCTGTAGATGCCCGGCATGACCCGCACCAGGTAGCGGTTGGTGTCGCCGGCATCCGTGATGGCGGCCAGGGCGGCGCTGATCGTGGCGTAGTTGCCGCCGCTCTTGGCCACAACCAGCACATTCTGGTAGCCGCCCGGCGCCCACTGCGCGCCGTCGTATTTCAGCATCTGCCCGCTGGTGGGCACCGTGGCGGAGACGGCCACTCCTTGCAGCTTTGTTACCGTGGTGCTGCCCTGCGTGCCGGTCACGTCGCCGGAGAGCGCCCCGCTGAAGAGGGCCGCCGTGCCGGCCTGCGAGCTGTACAGGGCGTAGGGCGCGGCGGTCAACGCCTGGCGCCCGAGGGAGGTGTAGCTGCCGCTGCCGGATGGACAGCGCACCGTCACCGCCAGCCAGCGCGGGCTGCCGTCGAAGGCGGAGGTGCCATACTGGCCGCTGCCGTTCAGTTGGGCGCTGAACAGGCCGCTGCTGACGGCGCTGGTCAGGGTCTGGGTCACGCCAAGCTGCGTCCCCAGGCTGGAGGCGCTCCACAGCCCGAACTGGAAATCGCAGTTCCCGCTGACGGGCGAGCCGCTCTGCTTGAGCGAGCCCTGGTAGGTGAAGCCGCTGCCCAGGGCTGCCGCTGCCTGGGGCGCCGGGGGCGGTTCGGGCGTGCTGGCCTGGCCTTTGGCCTGGCTGTAGCCAAATCCAGCGATCACGGCCAGGATCGACAGAATGTGTACGAAGTAAATCCACCTGTTCTTCATTGTATTGCTCCTTATTTGATTGAATCATTGAGCGAGGAAAGAATGAATTTCATCCGGCCAGGAAGCGCTCGCTCTGCCTGGTTCGACTTCTCATTGGCATGCCGTGTGGCGACTAATTGGAAAAGTGAACGTTTCGATAGCCGCCCTTATGGCTGGAGACGAGGATGAATAGGTTCATCTTACCGGAAAAACCGGGCGGAGTCAACTCGTGAATTGCAGTCTCGCCTTATTCTTCTTGCTTCCCCTCCCGCAGCCGCTGCACGTGCCGGACCAGCTCGGCCATCAGCCGGTCGCCCGACGACCAGTGAAACTCAGCGCCGCACTGCCGGCAGACCCCGTGCAGCGAGCGCACCAGGATGCCGTTGACGGCGAGCAAATCGAGGCCGTCGACGGAGGCTATTCGGCCGATCGCCTTGCCGCATTGGGGGCAGGTGACGTCTTTTCAGGGTCGTCGTCGTCATCTGAGGCGCGCCGTGCTGCCGCCTGCAATGGATACAACTCTGGGGTATAGACGCTGGCTGGCTGCGGCTGGAAACGTTTCAGCGCCAGGCCTCCCACGCCTTGACCGGGTCTTTGACCCCGTCCAGGGCCGGCTTCATCACCCGCGCCGCCCGGCCCGGATCGGCGGCGACCTGCCCGGTGATCTCTACCGCCTTATTTCGTCGAGTAGTCGGCTGGTTTCGTAGTCTTGTCGTGCATCCTGCCAGCAATTTTGTGCGGCCGGTGCATTGCACCTGGGCAACTTTTCGGGCGGGCCGAACAGCGCGCCGATCTCTGCGCTGGTCTTGCCGAACTTCTGCCGGCAGACCAGCATCGCCTTTGCCTGCTCCGCCGGGGTGATGTCATCCGCGATGATGGCCGTCGGGCGACCTGGCGGGTGGCTTTGCCGCGTCCCTCCGGCCGATCCTGCGGGCTGTCCCACACCGATATCTGCTGCGCCAAATATTCGAGCGATGCATTTCGGCCCACAGCTTTTTCAGAGACAACCCGCCGGACAATTCATCCGGAGCATCGTAAGTTTGGATTTGAACAGGTATAATCATGTCAAGTCCTCTTATTTGGATTTGGCCTTTGGGGGAAATTCTATGACGCCAGATAGGAGAGTTCTTGTAAGTGAGTAGAGTTCATTGTACGATCTGCGATCTAACTAAGGAAGAATCTCATGAGCCCAGATCCTTTAGAAACCCGATCAGATCACAAGTCGTCTACGAAACTGGTTCTCCCCGGTTACCACATAAGGCAGCAAATCTACGCCAGCGCCAGTTCACTGGTCTACCGGGCGATGCGCGAGCAGGATCAACGGCCGGTCGTTCTCAAAGCCCTGAACCCCGCTTCTCCCCGGCCCGAGGAACTGGCGCGATACAAGCAGGAATATGAGATCACCCGTCGCCTCGGCGCCGCCGGGGCCATCACCGCTTATGGCCTGGACGCGTATCGGGATACCCCGGTTCTGATCCTGGAGGATTTTGGGGGGATGTCCCTGGATCACTGGCTGAAGGAGTGGACCTGCGCCGGCGCGGCGGCATTCCCCCTGTCCCAGTTTCTGCGGCTGGCCCGCCAGATCGCGGCGGGGTTGGGACAGGTTCACGCCGCCGGGATCACTCACAAGGATATCAACCCTTCGAATATCGTGTTCAACCCCAACAGCGGGGAGCTGAAACTGATTGACTTTGGGCTGGCCACAACCTTGAGCCGGGAGACGCCAACGGTTCTGGAGGGGACGTTGGCGTATCTTTCACCGGAGCAAACCGGGCGGATGAACCGGACAGTGGACTACCGCAGCGACTATTACTCGCTGGGGGTGACGTTGTACGAACTGCTGACGGGCCGCCTGCCCTTCGAAGCTGCCGACGATATGGAATGGGTTCATTGCCACCTGGCCAGGACGCCGGTCGCCCCCCATGTCCTGAATCCGGCGCTTCCTTTGGCGCTGTCCAGGCTGGTGCTGAAACTGATGGCCAAAGCGCCCGAAGACCGTTATCAGAGCGCGCGGGGACTCGAACACGACCTGGCCGTGTGTGAAGAGCAGTGGCAGGCCCGGGGGGAGATCCCGGATTTCGAGCTGGGCCGGCAGGATCGAGCGGAGCGCTTGCTGATCCCCGAGAAGCTGTACGGGCGGGCCGCCGAAATCGAAACCCTGCTGGCGGCCTTTGAGAGGGCGGCGCGCGGCCATACCGAGTTGCTGCTGGTGACCGGCTTTTCGGGCATCGGCAAAACCGCGGTCATCAACGAAATCCACAAGCCGGTCACCCAGCGGCGGGGTTATTTCATCCGGGGCAAATTCGACCAGTTCAGCCGCACCGTTCCTTTCTCGGCGTTTGCCCAGGCCTTGCGCGATTTGATGGGGCAACTCGAGAGTGAAAGCGAGGTCCAGCGCCAGCAGTGGCGGTCGAAAATCCTGTCCGCGTTGGGCGAAAGCGGTCAGGTTATCATCGAGGTGGTGCCCGAACTGGAACGGCTGGTTGGCCCGCAACCGGCTGTGCCAGAACTTTCCGGCGGCGCGGCCCAAAACCGGTTCAACTTACTGTTCCAGAAATTCATCGCCACGTTCACCGCGCTGGAGCATCCGCTGGTCATTTTCCTCGACGATCTGCAATGGGCCGATTGGGCTTCGCTGAAACTGCTGCAACTGTTGATGGGCGAAACCGCTGCGGGCTATCTGCTCCTGGTGGGCGCCTATCGGGATAACGAAGTGTCTTCTGCGCATCCCCTGCTGTTGACGATCGAGGAGATCAAGAAAACCGGGGCCACGCTCAACACCATTACCCTGGCACCGCTCCGGCAAGCCGACATCAACCGACTGATCGCCGATACCCTCAATTGTACGCCGGAGCTTGCCCTACCTTTGACGCGATTGGTCTACCAGAAAGCCGGGGGCAATCCCTTTTTCAGCCATCAATTTCTCAAGGCGCTGTATGCCGAAGGGCTGATGGCGTTTGATGTAGAGGCGGGTTATTGGCAATGTGACCTGGCGCGAGTCAGCGCCCTGGCTCTGACCGAGGATGTGGTCGAGTTCATGGCCATGCAGTTACAGAAATTACCCCCAGGGACTCGAGATGTGTTGATACTGGCTGCTTGCATCGGCAACCAGTTTGACCTGGAGACGCTGGCCGTTGTGCATCAGCGATCCCGGGTCGAGACGGCCGCGGATCTGTGGCCGGCTTTGCAGGAAGGGTTGGTATTGCCTCAGAGTGAAGTCTACAAATTCTTTCAGGGCAGTGGAAATGACCCGGCCGCGTTCCCCTTCGCCCAGGCTGATTGGCAGGTTTCCACCTACAGATTCTTGCACGACCGGGTGCAGCAAGCGGCTTACTCGCTCATTCCTGAGGCACGGAAACAGTCTACCCACCTGCACATCGGGCAGTTACTGCTGGAAAACACCCTGGAAGTGGAGCGGGAAGAAAAGGTTTTCGAGATCGCGAATCAATTCAATCGGGCGGCAGAATTACTGGCTGAACCAGCCACGCGACATGAAGTAGCGCAGCTCAATCTGCTCGCGGGAAAGAAAGCCCAGGCTGCCACCGCCTACAGAGCGGCCTGGGACTATTTCACGGCCGGGCGCCAACTGTTGCCGGAAGACGGCTGGCAAAGTCAATACCCCTTCGCCTTGAATTTGTTTGAAGCCTCGGTAGAGGCGGCCTACCTCAGCGGCCATTTCGAGGCTATGGAAGAACTGGCTGCCATTGTTCTCACAAACGCTCGAACGCTGCTCGATACGATCAAAGTCTACGAAGTGAAGATCGAGGCCCTGAATGCTCAAAACAAACTCCTGGAAGCCGTGCATACGGGGCTGGAGGTGCTTCAATCGTTTGGCATAGAGTTTCCTGAAAAACCTGGCCAGGCTGATATCGTGGCGGCCTTACAGGAAACCCACCTGGCTTATCAGGAGAAAGGGGTCGCGGAATTGGTCGACCTCCCCCTGATGACCGATCCCATCCAGTTAGCCATCATGCGGGTTTTGGCCAGTATTTTACCGTCTGCCTTTTTATCCTATCCTGAACTCTACACTTTGCTCGTCTTGAAGCAGGTAGATTTGTCGATCAAGTACGGAAATACGCCGGCGTCTGCCTTCTGTTACGCCTCGTATGGGCTGGTTCTTTGCGGCGGAGTCGCAGATATCGAAACCGGTTACCAGTTCGGCCAACTCGCCCTGGACTTGTTGCAGCGTCTGGATGCCAGGCAATGGCAATGCAAAGTATCTTCTGTTGTCCATACATTCATTACCCATTGGAAGCAGCCCATCAGAGATACATTGATTCCACTGCGATCGGCCTATTATACCGGGCTGGAAACCGGGGATTTCCAGTTTGCTGGATATGCGGCGGTCCTTTACTGCGCCTATGCCTATTATGCGGGGATAGAGAAGGAGTTGGCAGGGCTTGAGCAAGAAGCCCTCGCCTTGAGCGAGTCCGTCTATCAACTGAAGCAAATCACAGTTTTTCACTATTTTCAAATGCTGCAACAGGCGCTGCATGATGTGAGCGAAGGGCGGGCTTCCTCCAGGTACTTACAGGGAGAATACTACGATGAGGCTACGATGTTGCCCGTCCATTTGCAGGCCAACGATCGGAATGGCCTCTTTTACCTTTATTCTCACAAACTGTTGTTGAGCTATTTGTTTGAAGATTACGCACAAGGGGTCGAAGATGCGGTTCAGGTCGAACAATATTTAGACGGGGGAACAGGTTTTCCTTACGTGCCCATATACTATTTTTATGATTCTCTGGTCCGGCTGGCGGACTACCAGGCGACTCCGCACGGCAAGCCAGATGAGCTGCTGCTCAGAATCGAGGCGAATCAAGAGAAGATGAAAAAATGGGCGGAGTATGCGCCCATGAATTGTCTCCACAAATTCGATCTCGTCGAAGCCGAGCGACAGCGAACCTTCGGCGACAGAATTCAGGCCATCGAGGCCTACGATCGCGCCATCGCCGGCGCTCGAGAAAACGGTTATCTTCGGGAACAAGCCCTGGCCAACGAGCTTGCCGCCCGGTTCTACCTCGCCTGGGGCAAGGAGAAGGCGGCTCAGGCCTATCTGCAAGCCGCCTACGACGGCTACGTCCGGTGGGGGGCGGCCGCTAAGGCGGCCCAGTTGGAGCGCCGCTACGCCGGTTTGCTGGCCCCCGTCCTGGTTCCCCACACCCGCCAGTCCAGCACGGTCAGCGCGGCCCTCGATCTGGTCACGGTCATCAAAGCCTCGCAGGCGATCGCCGGCGAAATTGAACTGGAACGCCTGCTCAAGCAGATGATGCGCATCGCGCTCGAGAATGCCGGGGCGCAGCGCGGCGCGCTGATTTTGGAGCGCCGCGGCGATTGGGTTATCGAGGCGCAGGGGGACGTAGAGGGCGAGATTACGGTGTTGCAATCGCTCGATCTGCGGGGGAGTGAGGCAGTGTCGGCCGAGATCGTGTACCAGGTGGCCCGCACCCGCGCCAGCGTGGTGTTGGACGACGCCGCCCACGCTGGTGATTTCGTCCACGACCCCTATATCACCCGGCATGGGGTCAGGTCTGTGTTGTGTGCTCCGCTGGTCAACCAGGGGCGGCTCAGCGGTATGGTGTATCTGGAGAACAATCTGACCACGCACGCCTTTACGGCGGAGCGCCTGGAAATGCTCAACCTGTTATCCACGCAGATGGCCCTCTCGCTGGACAACGCCCGCCTGTATCAGCGGGCGCAGCAGGAAATTGCGGAACGCAGGCTGGCAGAAGCGGCGTTACAGGAGAGTGAGCAACGCTTCCGCACCATCTTTGATTCGGTCAATGACGCCATTTTCGTCCACGATCTGGCTACCGGCGATTTACTCGACGTCAACCATACCATGTGCGCGATGTACGGTTACACGCGCGAAGAGGCCCTCCGGCTCAACATCGAAGACGTGAGCTCGGGCGAGCCGCCCTACACCCAGCAAGACGCCCTGGCCTGGATAAGAAAAGTTGCCGATGAAGGGCCGCAAGTCCTTGAGTGGAGAGCAAAAGATAAAGGCGGGCGTCTCTTCTGGATTGAGGTGAGCATGAGACGGGCGACCATTAGCGGCCGGGAACGGCTGCTCGTTGCGGCGCGCGACATCACCGAACGCAAACGGGTCGATGCGCAACTTGAACGAAATCTCCGTGAAACCCGCCTGCGCCTGGAAGTCAGCCAGGCCCTGGCGGGGATAGAGACCGAGGAAGAGGTGTTAGATGTGCTGATTCAGCACGCGGGTCTCTATCCCCGGGCGTTTGTGAGTATCGTGACTCTTGACAGGACGGATGGCGAGCTCACCGGCATCGTGCGCCGCCGCAATCCCTTTGAGAGTGGCCTGGGGCTTATCCTACCCATCGACATACGCTTTCCGACTTCGCTATATCCCCAGCTCTCCTTCTTGCTTTCGGCCAACCGTTCGTTTGTCTCAAATGATATCTTGGCCGATGAAAAAATTGACCCTGGTTTCCGCGAGAGAGCACGCCAAACGGAAACAGGCAGCTTCGTCGCTATTCCGATCACGGCCGGGAGCGAGTGGATAGGCATTGTTTTTGCCTCGGCCAGGCCCACCGGCTACTTTGATGATGAAAAGCTACGCCTCTACCAGACGCTGGCCGAACAGGGCGCGGTGGCGCTGCGCGCCGCCCGCTTGCGAGCGGCCGTCCGCGAGTCGCAGCAGCGGCTGGCGCTGTTCGTGCAGCAATCGCCGCTGGGCGCCATCGAATGGAACACAGAGTCCCGGGTGGTTTCTTGGAATCCTGCCGCCGAACGGATCTTTGGCTATTCTAGAGAAGAAGCGCTGGGCCGCCGCGCAGTGGGCCTGCTCGCGCCTGAAGAAGCGCAGCCCCTGGTTGACCAGGTCTGGCAAGCCATGCCGGCACAAAAGGGCAGCCTGCGCAGCACTGTCGACCACCTGACCAAGGATGGACGTATGATCACCTGCGAGTGGTTCAACGCGCCGCTCGTCGGTGCGGATGGCCAGATGATCGGTGTCGCTTCACTCGTGCAAGACATCACCGGGCGCAAGCAGGCGGAAGAAGCCCTCCGGCGGGCACACGACGAGATGGAAGAGCACGTTGAACAGCGCACCGCAGAGCTAAAGAAAGCGAATGAGCAGTTGGCCGCCCTCTACCGGGTGGGCCAGATCATCACGACGCCGCTGCAGTTGAAGGTGGTGCTTGACGCCATCGCCCGCAACACAGCCGAGTTGTTGGGTATGGACACCGGGGTAATCTTGCTGGTCGATGAGGCCAGCAAGGCGTTGATCATCCAGGGGACATTTGGATTGAGCGAAAAGGTGGTGAAAGGCACATCTGACCGGATCGGCGAGAGCATCGCCGGGCGAGTCGTGCAATCGGGCCAGCCAATCATCGCCAATGATTTGCCCAATGACCCGCGTTTCTACAATCCTTCTGCGGCGGAGGAGGGTCTGCTGGCCTGCGCCAGCGTGCCTCTGGTGGCGGGGGGAAAGATCATCGGGACGCTGGACGTGCACAGCAAGAAGGATCGCCAGGCCTTCAACGAAGGGCATATCCACGTCCTGAGCATGCTGGCCAGCCAGGCGGCGATCGCCATCGAGAATGCCCGGCTGTACGAACAACTGCAACGGGCCCGCGACGAGCTGGAACTGCGCGTGGAGCAGCGCACGGCCGAGCTGGTCGCTGCCAATGTACAATTGCAACGGGAGATCGCCGAACGCGAGCGGGCGGAACGATTGCTGCGGACGATGAATGCGGCGGCCCTGGCGATGCAGAGGGCCTTCGCTCCCGGTGATATCTTTGCCGCTGTGTCCGAAGCGTTCAAAAAGATCGGCTTCTCGTGCGCGATTTTCGCCACTGACGAGGGCCAGTACAGGCTGATCCCCAAATACTTGAGTTACCAGCCTGAAGCTGTCAGGGTGGCCGAAAAGCTGGTGGGCCATAAAGCAGAGGATTTTCCCTTACCGGTTGAAACGACAGACGCGTTCCGAAAAGCCATTCGGGAAAGGCAGACGGTCTTTGTCGAGAATGTAGCCAATGTCGTGCAATCGCTATTGCCGGGATCTCTTGACCGGCTCGCTGGACCGATAGCAAAAATCCTTCGGGTCCCGAAAACGATTAACGCTCCTCTCATCGTGGAGGATGAGGTCATCGGAATGCTCTCGGTGCAGTCGGAGGACCTGCTCGAAAGCGATGCGCCGGCCATCACCGCCTTCGCCCATCAAATGGCGGCCGCCTGGCGCAAAGCCCAGCTATTCGAACAGGCCCGGCAAGAGGTGGCCGCCCGCAAGCAAGCGGAAGAAGAGGTCCGGCGCTTGAATGAAGACCTGGAACAGCGCGTGGTGGAACGGACGGCGCAGTTGGAAGCGGCGAATAAAGAACTGGAGGCGTTTTCATATTCGGTCTCGCACGACCTGCGGGCACCGCTGCGGGCGATGGACGGCTATTCGCGCCTCTTGATGGAGGACTATGCGCCGCAACTCCCGTCCGAAGCGGAGTACTACCTCCAGGCCATTCGGAAAAGCAGCCAGCAGATGGGGCGCTTGATCGATGACCTGCTGGCCTTCTCGCGCTTGAGCCGGCAGGCGCTGAACAAGCAGGCCGTTGCGACCGCTGATCTGGTGGGCCAGGTGCTGGCTGACTTGCGAACAGAACAAGAGGGACGGCGCGTTGAAATCTCGGTAGGCGAATTGGCACCCTGCCAGGGCGATCCGAGGCTGCTGCGGCAAGTGTGGATCAACTTGCTCGCCAATGCACTCAAGTTCACCCGAGAGCGCCAGGTTGCCTGGATAGAGATCGGCAGCCAGGAGCAGGACGGCGAGACGGTGTACTTCGTACGGGATAATGGAGCGGGCTTTGACATGCGCTACGTCGGCAAGTTGTTCGGTGTGTTCCAGCGGTTGCACAGAATCGACGAGTACGAAGGGACAGGGGTGGGCCTGGCGATTGTGCAGCGCATTGTACACCGGCATGGCGGACGCGTGTGGGCCGAAGCAGGAGTGGATAAAGGGGCGACATTCTTTTTCACCCTTTCTTCACGAGAAGGTCTTGAGTAAAAGTCGCGCAGACGACTGACGAATGGGGCTCGACTGTGGTGCTCTGGTGCAAGCGAGGAAACATGGACTGGAAGAGGAATTCGTCAGGGAGGCCGGGGTGACAAAACGCTGTGCTCTCGTGATCGTATGGACGGTTTGGGTCCTTATGTTGCCCGTTTCTTCTGTGTCAGGCGCGGGGAAGCCGGGTCTGGCTCAGGAATGGGTGCAATTTGACCGGGCAATTTTCGACACCGGCACGCAGAACAGCGGCGCTATCTTGCAAGACAAAGATGGATTCTTGTGGGTTGGCACCAATGGCGCCGGGTTGTTCCGTTATGATGGCTACGACCTCAAAGTGTATAAACCCGGTGGGGCGAACTCGCTGTCCAGCCCGTATGTCTATGCTTTGTATGAGGATTGGGATGGCGTGATTTGGATCGGGACAGGCGGCGGTGGATTGAACCGATATGACAAAGAGACCGATACCTTTACGCAATATAAGAATGACCCGCAGAACCCTGGGAGCATCAGCAGTGATTTGGTGGAATTCAGTTGCGGGCAGATTGTTCAAGAAGACCAGGAAGGGAAATTGTGGGTTGGAACCCAGGGCGGGTTGAATGTGCTGGATAAATCCACCGGGGCTTTTAAGCACTATTTTCATGATCCGGATGACCCAAACAGCTTGAGCCACGATAATATCTGTGCGCTTCTTTTCGATGAGCAGGGCATCTTGTGGATCGGCACGAAAGGGGGCGGGTTGAACCGGCTCGATCCACAGACCGGAATATTTACCCGTTACACCATTGATCCGGCGGATCCGCAAAAGTTGGGTGGGGAGTGGGTCACTTCGCTGGCGCAAGACGATGAAGGAATGTTGTGGGTCGCCACGCTCGATAATGGTCTCTACAAACTGGATCGCGCTACGGGGATCTTTGCCCCTTACCTCCACGATCCTCAGAACCCCAATAGTCCGAGGGGCAACAAGATCACGTCTGTGTATCGCGATCCCTCTGGGCTGTTATGGATCATGTATACGAATGGAGATCAGCTGGGGCTATCTGTGTTTGATCCCCGCACAAAGACCTTTACACATTATACCCATGACCCGGAAAACGCATCCAGCTTGAGCAGCACATCCCCCATCGCTATGTATCAGGACCGCGCTGGCATCTTGTGGATCTTGAATAATACCGGCCTGGTGGACAAGCTGGATCCCAGGAAGCCCAGGTTCACGTTATACCGTCACGACCCCAAGAACCCTAATAGTTTGAGCGACGATGCCGTGGTGCCGGTCTTTGAAGATCGGCAGGGAAAGATTTGGATTGGCACAATTAACGGTCTACAGACGTATGACAAGCAAACCGGCATCTTTACTACGTATGATCAGGTATATTACTCAGGGATCTATGAAGATCAGGCGGGTACATTGTGGCTGGGCGGCGCGATCCCGGCGTCGCTGCATATCTTTGACCGGGGCCTTGGAAAGATTGTCAAAACCTTTACCCACGACCCCCAGAATCCCAGGAGCCTGGCCAACAGCCGGCAGATATTTGGCATTATTGGAGACAACCATGATCCTGACATTCTCTGGATGGGAACTACGGATGCCGGGCTGGAAAGATTTCAGATATCTACTGAGACATTTACACATTATCAACACGACCCTCAAAACCCCAACAGCCTCAGCAATAACACCTTGCAGACGGCGATCTATCAGGACGGGCAAGGCATGTTGTGGATTCCTACCAGTGGAGGGGGGCTGGACCGGTTTGATCCGCGCGCCGAGACCTTTACGCATTTTCGCTATGATCCCCAGAATCCCGCCAGTCTCAGCTCGGACACAGTCAATGTAGTGTTTGAAGATGCCTCCGGGATGTTGTGGATTGGCACTGCTGCCGGCTTTGATAGCTTCGATCGTAAGACCCAGACCTTTAAACGCTACACCGAGGACACCGGTTATCCGGTTTCGATGATCGCCTCAATCAATCAGGATGCCGACGGAAATCTCTGGATGGGGTCCCTGGGAGGCGATGGGCTGATCAAGTTCGACCCCAAGACCGGAGCGATGCGGGTGTACAAGGAAAGCGATGGCTTGCAGGGAAATGTATTCTATCCGCTGAATGGGATTCGCGATCGGGACGGCATGATGTGGTTTGGCGGTTCCAAAGGCCTGAACGCATTTTATCCGCAAGAGATTCAAGACAACACCTATGTCCCGCCCGTTGTAATCACGGCGCTCAAACAGGGCGGAGAACCTCTCCCGTTGGGCAAAGCGCCAGAACGGGTGCGGGAGATCACTCTGGACTGGCAGCACAACTATTTCGAATTCGAGTTCGCCGCGTTGAACTTTACCCAGGCGCAGAAAAATCAATACAGGTACATGCTCGAGGGCCTGGATAAAGATTGGTTCAATGCCGGGACCCGGCGCTTTGGACGATACAGCGGCTTGCACAGCGGCGAATATACGTTGCACATCCTTGGCTCCAACAACGATGGGGTTTGGAACGAACAGGGCGTCTCGATCAAGGTCAGGGTGGTTCCGCCGTGGTGGGAGACGTGGTGGTTTTACGCACTCGCCATAACCGGTGCACTGGGGATTGTCTTATTCATTTATCGCTCCAGGGGCAATCAAATCAGAACCCTCCGGGCGGCAGCCCTGGCTCTGCAGGAGAGTGAAAAGAAATACCGTGGTGTGATTGAGAATATCCAGGATGTGTTTTACCGCTCCGATATCCAGGGGCGTCTCCTCATGGGCAGCCCCTCAGGGAGCAGGATGTTTGGATATGATTCCGTCGACGAAATGATCGGTAAGCCGCTCGATTCATTCTGGGTGGATCCGAACGAGCGCCAGCAGCTTCTTGCTCGGATCAAGGCGGCGGGCAGCGTGAGAGACTATGAAGTCGTGTTGAGAAGAAAGGACGGCACCACCTTTAATGCCTCATTCACCACCCACTTTTATTATGACGATCACGGCAATCTCTTGGGCACCGAGGGCATTATCCGCGACATCACCGAGCGCAAGCGGGCGGAAGAAGAGGTGCGGCGCTTGAATGAAGACCTGGAACGGCGGGTGGCGGAACGAACGGTGCAGTTGGAAGCGGCCAATAAAGAACTGGAAGCGTTCTCGTATTCGGTGTCGCACGACCTGCGGGCGCCGCTGCGGGCGATGGACGGCTATTCGCGCCTCTTGATGGAGGACTATGCGCCGCAACTCCCGTCCGAAGCGGAGTACTACCTGCAGGCTATTCGGAAAAGCAGCCAGCAGATGGAGCGCTTGATCGATGACCTGCTGGCTTTCTCGCGCTTGAGCCGGCAAGCGCTGAACAAGCAGGCTATCGCGACCGCCGATCTGGTAGGCCAGGTACTGGCCGACTTGCGAACAGAACAAGAGGGGCGGCGCGTCGAGATCAGCGTGGGCGAGTTGCCGCCCTGTCAGGCGGATATGGGGCTGCTGCGCCAGGTGTGGATGAACTTGCTGTCGAACGCGCTCAAGTACACCAGCAAGCGCCAGGTTGCCCGGGTAGAGATCGGCAGCCAGGAGCAGGATGGTGAGACGGTGTACTATGTACGGGATAATGGGACGGGATTTGACATGCGCTACGCCGGCAAGCTGTTCGGCGTGTTCCAGCGGTTGCACCGGGCCGACGAGTACGAAGGGACAGGGGTGGGCCTGGCGATTGTGCAGCGCATTGTCCAGCGGCATGGCGGACGCGTGTGGGCGGAGGCCGAAGTGGATAGAGGCGCGACATTCTATTTTACGATTTGAGATCAGGTGCCAAATATCTGTGACTGATAGTAAATGACCACAATAATGCTCGATAGGACGCCAGGATCGAGCAGCGATTGCGGGGCATCGCCCCGACATAGAGAGAGCGCACAGCTCTGTGAGGTGGGGCGCTCTTTACTATCGAGTGTAAGGGTCAGTGGAAGTTCACCATAATTCTTTTCGATGGAGACTGCGCCGCTGTCCTGCCCGATCTGGAGGTGAATAAAGGGTTTGCTGACGTCCGGATCAGAAACCACGACTCCCTGCTCCGTGATGAGCATCACCGCCGCTTTGGTTAGCTGGATGTTGTTCAGGTTGGGCAAAATGACCGGATCGGTGAGCTTAAAACTGATCTGCTGGATGTCCTCCGAGGAGGGGAAATTAATGAATTTGTACCAATCGCCGGAAAACGCCTGGCGCAGATCGAACACCTTCGCCACGGTATAGGGATAAGGGGGGGATTGCTGCTTGTATAGGGCTCTCACATTATTTGCAAACGTATCCCCACCATCTTTAATGTCCCCACCGTCTAAAGCCGTATACTGCACTTTGATGAGAATGTCGCTGATGCTGCGGAAGTCAAAACGGTTGGTTTCCGGCGGTAGAGAAAGCGTCCAGTCGGAGACGGCGCCTGACCCTTCAAAGGGCAGATACCGCTCGTCCCGAAAATCCAACACAAAGAGCCCCGCATCATTGATGCCTCTGGAGAGCGCCACCCGCTCTTGCTGTCTGGGAAGCCAGTTTTCCTTGAGTGAATCACCTGGGACTTTAATGTCTTTGTTGTCTGGGTTGAGCAAGTGATGGACGGCCTCCTGGTTCGCCTGCAATACAATCTGGCTGTTCGTTTGAACCAACGTGGCGTTGATATTCTGGTAAGGACCCACCACGGCCGGGATCGAGACCGTGATGGCCTTGATCTTACGGCAGTAATGCCCCGGGAAGTCGAAGTCGTAGAGCGCCTCGCTCAGGCTGAAATCGAGTTGTCCTTTCGTAGCGCCATGGATGCCCTCGCGGAAGCCGATGAATTTCACCGGGTCGAGGTGCAGGAGCGAGATCGTCTTCTCGATTTCCAGGTGGCGGCGATCGTTTTGCAGGTAAGCATTTTCGAGTTGGGAAAGCCCAAGCATCAGGCCTTCGCCCGCCAGCAGGCCGCGATGTAAGTTATCCCAGTAGTCCAGTTGGAGAATTAGATCTGTGGTGTTCATCTCATTCTGGTAGGCGTTTTGCGCCGCCATGGCCATTCCAACGGCTAACTGGTAGGCCTGGAAATAGATGGTGGACAGGCGCCCGATCATCCAGGTGTAAAGCTCTTCGTTGGTAAATCTCGCCTTGATGAAATCCTCCAGTTCCTGCTCCTGGGACAGGCCGGTATTGTGGATTTCCAACTCGCGTTCCAAAATGGACTGCTGGATCTGGCTGGCAACGATCTGCTGCTTCAAGCCTTCCACCTCGTAGGAGGCGCTATCGCGCAGGATGCCCCACTCTTCGCGCCGCCGGACGTATTGCGCCCCGGTGCTGATCAGGCCGGCGATGTGATCCATCATGTTCCCGGTATTTTCTTGAATTTGAGCCGCGGCGTTGACCGCCTCGCCAAACTGCATTCCGCCATCTGCCAGGCCGAACACATTGGGGAGAAGATAAGCCGCAATCGATATCCCGCGCGTCGCCGTCCCGGAAAGTTGGAACCTCAGTGAAGCTGTGCGCAGCGCCAGGTCCGTGATTTCAAGCGCGTTCAAGTTCTCGTCGTACAATCGCTTGTAATGGTCGTATCGAGCTTGGGCGCCCAGCCGGCTTTGCTCGAAGGCATCGATCGAGGCCTTGAGTTCGGCGATTTGCTTGACCTTGATCTGCGTCGTCAGGTTGGACAGCGCCCTTTGGTGGGTCAATTGCAGCCTTGCCAGCGCCTCGGCGTCTTTTTTCTCGAGCGCCATCAACAACATCGCGCCGAGCTGGATCACGTTCCCGGCCATACTTTTGGCGCGCTCTAACAGGTGAACGAAACGGTAGTAGGGAACCTGCGCCCCTGCGGTGAGGGTAGAAAAGACGTCTGCACCGGTCGCCGCCATGCGGGCAAGCTGCGCTGCCTCCACGGGCGGCTCGAAGAGCGCCAGCAGTTGCTTGATCCCCTGGAGGTTCAAGCAGTGGCGGATTTTGTCCAGGCGGTCTTCCACCCGGTCCCACACGTGGATGAGCTGCTCATTTTCCGGCACACAAAAGGCCATGTCCAGGGCGTTGATGGGGCTAAAAGACATCGCCAGCGAAGATCGATGCAGTTTTTCTTCGACCTGCAAGTAGAATTGGGGAATTCCATCTTTGTCATCTTTATATTTCGCCTGAATGGATTCGAAAGTGAGAACATCGGAAGGGGGAAGCTCACCTAGATTCTCTGGGCGGGGCCCCAGCAGGTCATAGGCATAGACGTAGAGCATCGTCGCCGTAACCAGCGCCTCCCAGGTGTACTGCGTGAAATAATAATCGCCCCACTGGAGCAGATTATCCACGTACTGCATCACCATCGCCTTCTCGTACGCCCCAATGCGCAAACGGGCAATCGCGTGGGGGTCGAACGGGTCATCGTTATAGGCGTCGATTTCGTTGGGGTTTTGCAGTTGCTCGGACAACGCTTCCGGCGTGGGATTGCGGAGCGGGAGGAACTGCCAGAAACGCCCGGTGGGAGCGCCAAGCCGGTTGTTGAGCAAAACGTTCCGCACTGCCTCGACCTGCTGGCTGTTCAATCCAGCCAGGCAGGTGCTGAGATCGGCGTCGGGTGTGAAATCGGCGGTCAGGCACCCATCGCCATCCAAATAGCCCTGCCCGGTTAAGGCGTCGTAAACCGTTCCGGCGGCGCTGGCGCCCAACGCTGACACCATGAACGACTCTTTCTGAAGGAAGATGGGCGGCAGGGTGGGGTTGAAAATGTAGCGATACCAGTTCTGCGCTTCCTGGAAATGTTGGTTGGCCTTCAGCAGGTTGGCAATGTAGAAAGGCGCGTGGAAGAACAACTCCCAATAGTAGGGTCCATAAGGCCCCGAAAAATCGACCTGGGCGCCGTCCAGCGTTTCGGGCCTTACGACCCAGGTATCGGACATGTTCAGGCGGCTGTAGGGCAGCTCGGCAACGACGGGCATCTGCTGCGACGATAGGCTCAACAGGCGGTCGATCCCGCCGGTAAACAGGCTGGCGCTCAGCCGGCGCACCGCGCCCGTGGTCAGGCGGATGGCTCGCAGAGAGCCTGGCGAGGTTTGCCCGGGGTATGCAGGGGGCCAGGTCCCAATGCTGGCCACTGGTGATGCGGCTGGATCCGATACGGCCCGATCCAATACGTTGAATATAGACTGGACGATTTGCCCCTGAAATTCTTCTTCCTTTACTTCTGACTTGCGACGTTCGTTTGCTTGCTCATCCTCCCCACTCTCCAAAGCCAGAAATTGATCGCTTATATTAGAGGCGATACCGCTTAAATCATTGCACAGTTGACCGAAATCGATTTGTGCATCGACACGCCCGTTTATATCCAAATAACCATAACTATTTCGCAGGGAATCCAGGATATCCCCTTCGATTACCTCGCAGGTGTGGGGGTTGGGGTCGAACTGTTGGAAGGCAGGAATTTGGAAATCCTCGGCCTTCAGCACAGGGCGGTTCATGAGCTTGTTAACAATGGCTCGAAAGTACGGATCTGTGTTAACGTTAACTATGTTAGGAAGGCTAACAAGTTCGTCGCGGTGATCGGTCAAAAAGGCGGTCAGGCTGTTCGCATCGGCAAGGGGTTGCAATTTCCCCTGCGCGTCCAGATACCCACCTGTTTGAAGAATAGTGAAGATTTCAGATTCTATATCCCCCATGTTGAGTTCTGGCATTATAAAATCGTCCGGCCGAAAGATCGCCTCTCGATTGACCAGCGAGCGGCTCAGAGAAGCCAGCCCCGGGTCTTCGTCTATCAGCAGCCAATACTCTTGGTCGCCGTAAACGACGTAGGCTCGCGGATGGTTCTTCACTGTGAAGAAGGCATACGGGTTGTAGTGGGTATCCTGAAAAAGCACCGGGTTGCTGCTCTGAACGTCTTGCGTGGCTGCCGGGTTTGTATCCACCAGGTAATTCTGGCCGAGGATATTTGCAGTGGACTGCATCACAAACAGCCCGCCATCCGTATGGTAGAGCTGCTCGAATTGGCAGTACGGGTCCGTTTCATCCGTCAGCACCAGGACCTCGCCGGGATTGGCCAGGAAAGCCGCCTCCAGGTTATCCGCAAGCACCAGCGGCGGAAACAACCCGATGTACCCGGAAACGTTATGCTCCCTGGCTTGCTGGATATTCTGGATCGTTTTTTGAAGCCCCCGTTCGAAATCTGCCCTGTCTGAGGAGTCCGAGGTGGGCTCGGCAGATGGGTAAAGTAAAACCTCCAGATCGTAGTCGCCGACAGAGAGCAGCGGGCCGAAGAAGAGCAGCACCTTTTCGGTCGAATTGGCGCCCACGCCCGGCATCAGAAAGGCGCCCTTCTCGACCTTGATCGGATAGACCTTCTTGTACCACAGCTTGTCCACGTCGAATAGCGTCTCCGGGAAGAAGCTTTTGATGGCATTATAATAGTCACTGCCCTCGACGTACACCACCAAATCGTCCACCAGGGTTTGCGGTTGAACCCAGGTCCCGCTGAAGTTTACGAAGCTGTATTTGACGCTCAACTGGTGGGTCCGCCGGGGACTGCCGTCCGGAGCCTTTTCATCGCGCCGTTTTTGCTCCACCCAAAAAACGAACAGGCGGTCGAAAACGTGGATCAGCGTGGCGGTTTCGGCATGGATGGTCAGGTCGATGGCGTTCCATTCCGACCACACGCCGGCCTGATCCCGGGTGATGTAATAATATTGATAGGGCTGGATGTAGGTGCGCGCCAGCAAGAAAAGCACCGGCGCGTCAGCGTGCGTGTCATCCGTGATATTGCTGTAGTAAGCGTCGACGTAATTCAAATGGGCCAGCTCGTCAAAACCATCCAGGTATTTGGTGAACGCCTGCTGGACCGACCCGGGTGAGATCACGTTCTGTCGCAGGCTGTTCTCCAGCTCTTTGAACAAACGAGTCTTCGACTTACGAAAGACGGGATCGAGGTAGTTTTCGGGATATAGGAAAATCCGCCGGTTGGCTTCCCACCGGCGATAGTTGAGCAGCCACTCCCACCACACCTCCGGGATGTCGAGCTGCTTGACCCCGGCTTCGAGCCGCTGCCGACAGCGCTGCAGGTAGAGCTGCGCCGCGCTGAGGGCTTCTTTGACGTAGGAGATTTGAGCGCAGCCGCTCATCTCCACGTCGATCAACAGATATTCGTACACCTGGCGCGGGTTCTGGATCCAGGCCGTTTCCGGCTGTCCGCCTAACTTCCACACCGCCAGGGGCAGCAGCGCCTGGCGCTTGGCCTCCTGGACATCGCCCTCGATCTGCTCGTACACGGCCTTCCAACCCTGGTGGGCAAAGCGGGCCTGGACCACCTCCAGCATCCTGTCCGCCATGGCCAGATAGGAGAATGATGGCCAACCTTGGCCAATCAGGCCGCTGAGATCGCCGAGCGCCTGGGCGTCCATGCCCGTCTTTCGAAGCAGGGTTACGAACTGGTCTACTCGATCCAGCGTATCGACCCGGTTGTCCGAGTCGAACCGCTGGAGCGCTGCGGGGCTTTGATCGACTGCATCAGCCAGGCGGCTGAGGGCGGAATGGCTATCCCCGGCATTCATTATATCCAGCAAGACGTGGGTCGTATCCGCATACGCCGCCCGCAGCCGTTTGAAGCGGATGATGTCGAGCACGTTTTGGACCGAAAGGGAAGCGAAATCCTTCATCCCATAGGAGGCAGGATGACCGGCAATGCTCCCCAACTCGTCCAGGGTCAGGTGTAACTTATTGAAGAACAGCAGACCGCGCGACAACTTTTTAATCAGCGTCATCAGAACAGCCAGATCCGGCCCGGGCTTGAGCGGAACCTCCGCCAGGTCTGTCCCAGGGCTGACCAGGGGAAGCAGACCGTCGATGCACTCGGAGCGGGCCTTCAGGAATATCGCCAGTTGAGCGACGAGTTCTGTCTTAGTGTCCTGCGCGCCGGCGACGATCTCATCCAGGGTATCCAGCCAGGGCTTCAGGCTGGCAGGGGTATAGGATGTGTCCACAAAATCGCTGGCGGCGCCGTTGACCAGGTAATCCAGTTCGTAGACGCTCATCTGGACGCTGCGCAGGGCAGCGGCGTCGTCGACCAGAAATTGGATCTGGTCCAGCGTGATGTCCGGCTCATCGAGTCCGCGAACCTGGCGCAGCTTGAGGTACTGCGGCATGGGAAGCTTGAGCAGGGAGGCCATCTGGGTGTGCTGGTACAGATAGGACAGGTTGGTGACGGATAAATTGAGGCTGGCCTTGCCCGGCCACAAGGCTTTCGCCAACGCGTCCAGATCGGCCTGCTGCAACCCCAATCCGGCAGCGATGCGCGCCGCCCAGGCGTCATGGGTATCGGCTTTCCAGTAGTCTACAATATCATCTGTATAAAGCGGCGGGTTGGGATTGGGATTTTTCGCCCCTTCGCCGGCATCCGGCCTGGGGCGATAGGGCCTGGCAACCCCGGCTCGATTGTAAACCCGGTCGAATTGGGGGTCCTTCCCGTAGGTCTTGAGGGCAAAGACCAGCGCCCCCAGCGCTTCGGTCGATAGGCCGAGCTGGTTTTTGAGCCGGATGAATTGGGCCAGCCGGGTCAGCGCCGTCTCGTTGATGTCCGGTATACCATCGGACAGACAGATCAGCGCCCAATCCAGTTCGATAAATGACCAGTTCAGGTGCCTGGCCAGGCGGATAAAACGATGGAGGTGGTCCAGGGCTTGCAAGGTCGCTCCAGCAGGCCAGGAGATGCCATTTGAATCCAGCCCAATCGGTTGGTCCAGACCCTGGTTGATGAAGAAGCGCCGCTGCAGACCCGCCGCCACCTCGTCTCGATCCTGGCTCTGTGAAAGGTCCTGGTATAACAGGCTTTTTAGTTCCACGTAGCTCAGATGGGTTTGCCGGGTAAATTTTTCTACGTCAATGGATTCGCTTGTCTCGTCGATGCCGAAGCAGCTTAGAAGCGCGGGGGGTGCTAAAGTGGGTCCCTTTAGCCAAATCCACAGCTCACGCGACATTTCCAGTTGTTCAGCAACGTTCGCAGAACCGTCCACTCTCATGACTGCGCTCACCTCGGCCAGTGAAACGCCCAGGCGTTTGAGATAGATACGAATCCGGGTTAAGGGCAGATTGAAGGGCAGGTTCAGCGGATAATAGCTCATTGCTAACGAGGAGTAAAGACGATCTGTGTTTTGCCCGCTAAGCCCGGCCAGGAGCGCCTCGAGGCGCTCGTTCACGATCCGCAGGTAGGGGATCGACTGGTTGGTATTGTCGCAGGTCAGCGGCAGGGTTGCCAGGTCGTTCCGCCGGTAAGCCAGCGTCATCTGCTGCGGGATTTCAGAATTCGGGCGGGTGACGTACTGATCGATGATGCGCATCAAATCCACAAAATAAGCCGCCGGTCCGAAAATGGATTTACACTCCTCGCACTCGCAATAATTGAGCGCGCCGAATAGCCGGTCGTAGCTGGGCAAACCCAATTCTTGAAAATGCTCCGAAAAAGTTTCAGACGCAACGTGCTGGACGTCCAGGTCGCGGGCGTAGGCGCTCCCCAGGCTGAGCGCATTGGCGTACAGGTGCATGGCCCGGACGTGAGTGTCGGTGGCGCGGGCGTGCAGCGCGGCCGCCTTGGCTGCTCCATCTTCGCCGAGTCTTTCAGCGTAATCACGCACGAACTGGCTGCTGGTCATGTTCGCTACTTCGTGTGCGGACGTAAAGCCAGCCGATTCCAAGGCATTGCCTGGCAAAGAATTATTTTCCGACATGTCTCTCCTCCGGGATGATAAGCTGCTCGCCAGACCTTTCGGGTTTCCAAAAACCCGAAAGGTCTTGGCCTATGTAGATAATTTTATCCTTTTCACTTTTGGTTGCTGCTTCATAGCCGCCGGATTTTTGAATTCCAAAAATTTGGGGATGCCGGTGGTCGCTTCCCGCTTACGCGCATTCTTAAGTTGCAGGCGCGCAGATTCTCGAGCGCCCTGGATAGGTTTTTCAGTGCTAACGGTATAATTTCCGCCTTTACTGAAACGCAACCATTTTAATTTTCCTGCGAGACTCGCCCCTATCGCTTTGTAAAAAGCTCGTTTGAACAATCCCATGACCGCAGCAATTTCTTTTTTGTAAATCGTGCGATCGTTGCCCGACGAGATGAGATGAAAGAGGCCTTCGTGGGTGCCAATCAAGCCGCTTTGGGAGCTGCCGCGGGTTGTCATCGCAAAGTTGCCAATCGTGATCGCCAACCGGGGTTGGAGTTTTTTGTAGTGGACATGATGCAGTTCAAACTTAGCAAACTTAAGGTTTGGAAAATGGGTCTGGAGAGTTTTATTGGCTTTCTGGCGCAAATCCTTGTAGGCTTTTCTCGCGTCACCAGACGCCATGTCTTCCAGGCCGCCCGCACCCTTAATAGCTTTCCATAAAGTTTTGTTTATCACCGAGAACGCGCCCGCAAATTTCGAGAATACCCCTAGTATTTTTGCCTCAAGCCCGGCGCTGAATTGTGCGCTTTCATCGGTGAAGAGCGTTTGATTCTGGTACGCCTCTAAATATACCGCATTGGCGATTTTCAGCGCTTCTTCGAACTCATTGGCTGTCATGTAACGTACATCCCGTTGAAGCTGTAGTTCGTCCGCGCTGCAAAAACCCATCGGATCGATTTTGGTCAGGGGGTTATTGTTGACAAAGGCGTACAGGTTCAGACCGTCGATGGTCCCGCCGGGGTCCGGGCTTAACCAACGCCCGGTCTCAGGAGCGTAATAACGCGCCCCATAATAGTAAAGCTGTGTGAGCGCATCCCGTTCTTTGCCGCTGTAGCGATACAGCTTCAGAGCGTCGTGCACGTCTCGGGCGGCCAATAGCGCCGTCGCGCCGTAAGGCTCGTAGGCTTCGTAGCTCAAAAGCTGGCCGTCCTGATCCACTTCGATCGTGCACGAACCCAGGCGGTCTTCCAGCGTATAGCGAATCTGGACCGCTCCGGGCAGGGGGGCGCTGCCGCTACGCGTTTGCAGACAGGAGGCGATGGCATACAGGTTATGCAGCACGTGCAGGGTCGTGTACTGGTAAACCTGGTGGGCCGGCTCCAGGGTCGCCCCCTCGTAATGGGTGTGAATTTCCATCTCGCCCAGGTAGACCGCCTCATCGAAGGCGGTGATCTGCCCGGCGGCGTCGTGATATTGTGTGACTTTGCGGATGCGTTCTCCGGCGTGATTATAGACGTAATATTCACTGGCGCGGTCGTCGTGCAGGGTGGTTTTTACGAGTTGGTCGTGATAGTTCCAACTCATCGACGAAAGGGTTTCGCTGCGCACCGGGTTGCCGTTGGCGTCGAAGAAGTCTTCCACCCGGGCAGGGTCGGAGGTCAAACTGGCGCTCACCGCCCGGTTGGATCGCTCGGAAACGGTCATGCGGGTAACCAGCATTTGCCCGTTCTCGGACGTGCGGATCATCTTGGTCAGGTTGCCGGCGTTGTCATACTGAAAACTGGCTTTGTAGCGTTGGGCCGGCTGAGATACAGGCAGGGACAGCGTTTTCTCCGCAGAGGGACTCCCATAGCTCGCCTTATCAAGCTGGTAAAGCGCATCGTAGAGATAGTCGGAAACCCACTCGCCCGCGTTCCCCGTCAGGAGTTGCCCGGAGGCGCGATCCGTCACCCGGCTAACATTTCCCAACGGGTCGTAGGTGTAGGTTAAATCCTGCCAGGTCTTCCCACTGGCCTGGGTCGTAAGAATCCGCAGTGTGCGGAAAGTCTTGGGGTCGTAGGTATAGGCGGTTTGGAGCGCGGTCTGGTGTCCATAATGGACCCGCAGCGGTTGGCCGAAAGCGTTGTAAGCCTCCACTTGATAGAGGAGTTGAGGCGCATCCCCAGCCTTACCCCGCATAAAAATCCCGCTCAGACTCCCCGAAGGGTAATACTGGTAGAGGAGCTGCTGGTCAAAGGAATCGCCATAGGCCAGCAGGCGCTGGAAAGCGTCGTACTGGTAATGGAATGGGTAGACCGCCGCCTGGAGCTTTTCTGCCTGCCCCTGCAGGCTCACATCCGCCCATTCGACGCCGCCGTCGTAGTTTTTTGTCAGCCGGCGGGTGATGGCGAGCGGCTCGCCCAACAAAGAGTAACCCTCGATCTGGGTCAGGCCGCTCTGGTCGTAGTGCTGGTAGACGCGGCCGCGCAGATTCTGGGCCGCGGCCTGCGCAGGCCCCAGGTCTTCCCCATAAACGATGAACTCACGCCGTTTGACGGGTTCCCCCTGCGTCTGCACGTCCAACGTGCGGATGCGGTTTAGCGCATCGTAGGTCATCCAGAATTGCGTCTGGTTGGCGTCCTGGACGTAGATGGGAAGCCCCATGACGTTCAGAAAGGTCCACAGCGTCGAACCCGAGTCGGCGCTTTGGATGCCCATCGCTTGCCCCAGCAGGTTGTAAATGTAGCGGAAATTGGTGCGTCCCTGGGCTGCCAGCCGGCTATCCGCGGCAGCCACCAGATTCCCTGGTAGATCCCACTGGTAGAAACTCGTCTGGTAGGTTTTGTCTGCTCTTTGATAGCCTACTTGCAGCGTATTCCCGGTGTTATCCAACAGGCGCTGCTTTGGCGTGTCGTAAAGCGATTCCGTTCTGGCGATGACCTCCCGCCCATCGTCCGCCAGGGTGGGGTCGAAGTAAGGCGCACCCGGCTGCGGCTGTCGAATATTGGCCTGATAGTAGGGCGAGTCGCGCAGCGTATCGATAACGTCCCAATAGGTCAGTTTCCAGGCCGTCCAGGCGTCTTTCATCACAAAACCTTGCGCTGTTTCGACCCCGATCACCCGCCCCACGGCGTCATAAAACAGCGTCGAACTCGCCTGGAAGGCCCGCAGGGCCGGGGCATCGAAGAACGCCGGACTATCCGTAAAGTACGGCTCGTATTCCTGTACCTGGTTGCCTTTGTTGTCGTATCGTTTGGCCCCTGAGGTAAGCCAGCGCCGCCCCACCGGGTGTGTAACTGGCTTTGGTGAAGTGGGAGTGAGCCGGGCCAGGTCATCGAGGGCATACGCGTCCCCACCCTCCACGCGCATTTTCTGCTGGATGATGCGATCAAAGCCATCGTCGTAGGCGACGCTGACGTTGATCGTGCTCAGGAGCAGGTTGTAAATCGCCGCGGCCTGCGCCTGAAAAGTCGTGCTCAACTGCAACGCCTCCGCGCCTGGCGCATCCCAGAAAGGCTGCAAGATCACCCCATCCGGGTCGATATACCCTTGTCCAACGAGTTCCTGCCATAGATCATTAATTTGCGGCGCTAAACCGGTCAGGCGGTCGCGCGTGATACCGGCGCTCCCCTTGACCGGGTAATAAGACGCCTCCAGGGTCAAGGTGCAAACCGGCTGGCGGTGGGGGATGGCCGCCAATACCTTGCCGATGGCCTCGATAAATGGGGCGAACCGGGTATCCAGTTGCAGCCGGCCCTGCTCCAGCGCGTCCCATCCGACTTGCAGGATGGCGCCATGCGAAGTGAGGTATCCCTGCGCTACCAGTGCATCCCATAACGCCTGGCGATCGGTTCCGATGCCGTCCAGGTCTTCGGAGTGAAGCTGCCCCATCCAGGCGAAGAGATCGTAGTAAAAGACACTATCCGCTCCTTGCAGGTAAGCCTGGGGCGCTTGCAGGATCGGTGTCCAATTTTCCGCCTCCGGTTGCTGGCGATAGCCGCTCAATGGGGCAAAGCCGGTATTGACCCCATTTTCGCTGCCATAATGGCTGTTTACAGTGGCCAGCCCCAGGGCATTGATCGCCACTTCATGGATGTTGTTGTTAATGTCCCGTATTTGTAAGGGATACAACGAATGATAATCGGCGCGTGTAATCGTGGATTGATTACCCAGGGCGTCGGTGATTTCGATGAGCAGCAAACCATAAGGATCGTAACGGTAGGTTGTGGCGTGACCAAACGGATCGGTGCTTGCCCGGGGTAAAAAGAACTGTTCTGCACCATTATAAGATTCTGTAGGCCCACGACTCCACCAGGTATCACCTTCAAGTTTATAGCCCCCTTGAGTTTGCAACAGGTCATGTAACCCGTCAAAACCCAGAATACCATCGAATTGCTCTCGAAGTTGTTGGATGTTGAAAGCAGTCGTTTCCACAAAAGATAAGAGCGCCTGGGGAGGAACCTGGCCTAAAGGAGCTGGAGCATCGGTACCCCAATAATAGTAACGTTCCGCCATCAGCAGCGGCATATCCGGCGTACCGGTCCATGTTTTTGGCAGAGATGAAAAGTCCGTACTGCTCAAATAAATCTTGCCCTCCGGCGGGGTAAACTTTTTAAGCTCGAATATTTTTTGCTCCAGCGGCGTCCCCAGCAGATGGGTCGTGTCATCGCTTTGGTTGAAAAAGACATTTTCCTCCAGGGCGATCTTGGTTTGCGCCTGGTCGGTCAGCGTATCCGGGCCTTTACGCCTCCCATAGTGGATTTTGGCTGAGCGCAGCACCTGTCCATAAGCGTCGACTTCCAAAATAATATCGTGCTCGATGCGAGGATCCAGCGGGTCACGTTCATAAACGTAATTTATCTGCTCTTGAGGGTAAACCCAGATACGTCCATACGAATTTGCTGTACACGGCTGGAGCAAGGCCATCGCATAAGCGGTTTCAGAAACCGTGTAGGGCGCGTCCTGTTTTTGAGATGGCAAGTCGGGTTTAGCCGAGGGTGCATAAACTTCCTGGCGCAGGACGTGTCCACGCAAAGCGCGATAAGCTTCGCGCCAATCATCGCCTGTTGGAGCGTAACCCGGTTGTTGTCGCTGGTAATCTTGATAATTGAAGCGATGTTCGGGCAGGATGTAGGCTTCTCCATCTCCGTGAAAGTATTCGGTGCGGTATCTCGCCGAGAACGCTTTCTCATCCAGGTAAGCGCCTGTGTGATACCAGGTCTTCGTAAGCGTGACCGGAGCATACAGGCCTGGCGTATCGCCCAGTTCGAATTCGGCGTCGCAGTGTTCCACTCGCCCAAAACCTCGGAACTCTCTCTCGTCCCGGTCGTAATAGCCATGATGGTAACTGTAGGTATTGACCAGTTTGCTTTGTAAAAGATGGTCGATATGTTCGATTTTTTCAATCACCTGGATTGGGAAAGGCGGACAGGTCTGCCAGGGTTGTTGATTCTGTTTATCCTGGAGATAAAATTTTGTGGAACTGCAATAATGGATGACCGTCGTCGCCCCAAAATTATTATGGATTTCTTTCAAGAGATAGGGTTTTTGACGGTGAGAAAAATCATAGCACCACAGTTTTGGCTCAGGATGGTTTTCAGAAAAAACGAGCGCCGCGGTCCCATTTCCGCAAATGTCAATAATTTCAAGTTGATCGAACTGATCCCATTGGCCTGGCAGGTAAATATCCAGCGCATCGCTAAAAGAATTTCCGCTCTGGTTGAAGAAAATACTGACGTGGTCGGAATAAGCATAGATTAAATCCGCCGTTCCGCATCCGTCTAAATCTGCAAAGAAGAGGCGAGACGCATCGAACTCACCTTCAAAACGGGGAGCATTACCCAGAATAATTGGATCACCGAAACGGCCATAGCTCAGGTTAGGCCAACATTCCACAAGCCCATTGCTGACTCGGACAAGATGCTGTGTACCTGTGCCGAACATGTCTGCGAAGCGTAATGCCGCCGAGGCGTCAGAAGCAACTCCAAACGGCAAAGGGATGTTGAGTGGTTGAACGATGGGCGAGTCAAACCCGGCTTTGCCCATTGAAGGATAAATCGTAATGGAACCCTGCTCGATTAGAACGAGATCGGCCAGGCCATTTCCATTGGTATCGACAAGATATTGCAGGGGAGCATGAAAGCTGGTAGGAAAGCGAGGAAAGAATTGAAAAGGCTGCCAGGTATGGGCAGGAGTCCCCTCATAGTAACCAAACTGGGTTCCGTTACTGACGATTAAATCCAACAATCCATCCCCGGTTAGATCAGCCAACCAGGTGAGATGTTCACCATCGTTTGAGGATAAAGCGACGGGCAGAGCCGGTGCAAGCTCTGGAACTTTATAACTCAGCCCAGCGTTCGCCTGTCCATAATCGATGCTTGCTTCTGAGTAAAGCAGGGTCTTATTATCCTCGTAGAGAACGCCGGGGATGCCTTCCCCAAACAGATCGACCACCTGAAAACCGACCGGCGACGCGGCTAGGGGATGTCCATAAATGTCAGCCAGTTGCTCAAATTTTTGCGAGGCAGGGGCAAACTCCGTGTAGTTTAACTCAAGGGGCGGGAGACTTTGGGTTTGATAGGCTCCGTTTTCGTAGCGGCAGCCGATCGATTCAATCGCAGAGAGCAATGTTGCAACCGGGCTTTCCATGTAATGGATTCGGGTAATATGGACCAGTACATCCTCTATCCCCAATTCATCTTTAAAATGATGGAACATTAAAATGTTGCGGCATATTCGATAGGTGCGAATTTCAAAACCGGCGTGGTAACTCGAAAATGGATCCAGGCGATGAAGGGAAGAAGGCAAAGTATCCGCTACAGTATAGAGAGAAGGATCGCTGTCAGAAAAGGTGTACTCCCCGTAATCAAATACCACCTCAAAATACCAGCGCTGCGGAGGTTCTTCCTCCTGGCGATACGGCGTTATATTTCCATATTGGATGCGGTGCAGGTAACGACTGACCGCCTTGCGATTGGTCTCGTAAATGGCTGGCGGGGTGTGAGAGCGATCATCTGCCCGATATTGATATAGAATGAAATTGCCATGTGCATCAAAGGTTTCTTCCAGCAGCCATTGGAAGACACGGGTGGGGTCTTCCGGGTCAGAAACCCGGGCATCTGTGGTTTTCCCAAAGATATAGGTGATATTGGCAGAGTTGACCGTAATCCAGTGAGATTCACGGGTCTGAGCGTCAACCCAATACTCTATTCTGGAAAAGTCTTCTTCCGTCCTGGGGCGATAATCGGTAACCCAATACGACTTGCCTGCCAGGGTCCTTTGTGATTGCCCACAAGAAACCAAATCGTCGGCGCCTGATAAGAGAAAGCTATCTTCAGAATTATATCGGGGTGTCCCTTTGGATGTTTTGCGGGTGATATCAGGAATTGAGAGTGTAAAACCACGACCAAAGACGCCATTTCCACCGGAAGAACTGTAATTGAGCCTCAAATCAGGCTCTAAGCCTCGACAGGGTGTAACAGGGATTGGAATAGAAAGTGAGGCTGCTCCGGTAAATTCGCTATCATAAAAGGTCTCTGAGAGACCGCGGATGGCCCCCCCTCCCTTGGGCAATGATATCTGCAAATTAGATGCTTGATTATTCCGCGCCACGTACACCCTCACCTGTACACTCGTTCGCCCAATGACGCCTGGATCGATTGCTCGCCTTCCAAAATGCCTGGCGCCAACGGCTCCGCTTGTTGTGGACACAAATGTAAACACTCAGAAAATGTTCACTCTGCCCTATATTATTAAGTTCGTGATGGGAAATTATGCGGATATAATGTACCATGTTTATCTATTTTGTGCAATACCTTTTCCGCTTACTCATAAAGTGCTTTAGTTTCGCCAAAATAGGTGATCGGACCTTAAAAACCGACACAAAAATGGCCATTTGAACCATGAGCTGGTGGCAGACTGGACGGCAATGCAACGCGACAATTAAATGTCACCATTTCTGACCCGCCCCTGGCGGTGGCGTTGTTTGGGAATACCCGCTGGAGCTGGTTGTGGTTGTTGATGCGGTTGTATGTCGGTTATACCTGGCTTGCATCGGGATGGGGCAAATTGAGCAACCCGGGATGGGTGCAGACCGGTCAGGTTTTACAAGGGTTTTGGAAGCAAGCTGTAGCCATCCCTACGGCGCCGGCCCGGCCAGCGATTGCTTTTAGCTTATTGACAAAACCGAAAATCTGCGCTACAATCTAATCAATGGGAACGTTCCCATTTTGCCTATCCCTGGAGAGCGAATGAACCCGAGACCGACCATTATCGACGTGGCCCAGTTGGCTGGTGTTTCGAAGACCACCGTGTCGCGCGTCGTGAATGGCCAGGTGGATAAAGTCAGTGAAGAGACCCTGGGGAAGGTCCAGCAGGCGATTGCAGACCTGGGCTATATCCAGAATACCATTGCCAGCAGCCTGCGCACCGAGCGGACGAACATTGTCATGCTGATGATCCCCGACATCACCAATCCGTTCTGGCCGGAGGTGGCGCGCGGCATTCAGGACCGGATGGGGGAAGAGGGATATTCGGTAGTTTTTGCCAATAGCGATTGGAATGGGAAGTACGAGGCGGATTACCTGGACAAGGCCCGCCGCAACCGCCTGGATGGCCTGCTGATTAACCCCATCCAGGTTACAGAGAGGGAAATCCTGGCCTCCCAAATCCCCACGGTGATTATGGGGCTGCGGGACGAGTATCCCAGGATCGATATGGTCGGTTCGGACAGTTATGGCGCCACCCAGAAAGCCCTGGAGTACCTGACCCGCCTGGGCCACCAGCGGATCGGGCTGCTGTTGGGGCAATCGATGCACAGTTCGATGCGTTCCCGGCTCAACAGCTATAACGAGTTTTTCGAGCGCAACGGGATCGCCTTGAATGAAAACTGGGTGGCGCCGGTCAGCTTCGATAATGCGGGCGGGATGAACGGGATGAAGCAACTGCTGGAGTTGGATCCGTGTCCCACCGCGGTGCTGGCGTCCAATGATCTGATTGCCATCGGAGCGCTCCATGTGGCGGCGGAAATGGGCTACCGCATCCCTGAAGATATTTCGATTATGGGCATCGATGATATCTACGCTGCCTCGGTAACCATTCCCCCCTTGACCACCATTCGCAAGCAAAAGTACGAGATGGGCCGCCAGGCGGCCAGTCTTTTGCTTGAACGTATGCAAGGAGGTGGGCCGGAAGGTCCCCGGGTGGTGAAAATTCCCTGCCAGTTGATTGTGCGCGGTTCTACCGGACGGGTGTCGAAGTAGGTTTGCCCGGCTCTTTTTTTTATCTTGTGATGGGAACGTTCCCATCGAGAGAGGTTGACATACAGAACATGGATATTCTTCAACGAGCGCAAGGTTGTTTGATCGGGTTGGCCTGCGGCGATGCGATGGGTGACCTGGGCAGATCGAGTGAGTGCCGGCGGCAGTATGGGATCGTCACCAACATTTACCAGGATGCAAAAAGCACCGACGATACCGAGTTTGCCGTGTTGAGCGCGCGTATCCTGCTCGACTGCCGCGGCAAATTGAGTCACGCGGCCTTACTCCAGGGTTGGCAAAAATATATCCTGGACCAGGGCGGGCTGTTCGAGCGGGGCGGGCTGCCGCTGTATGGCGCAGAAGCCAATTTGCGCCGCGGCCTGACGCCGCCGCTATCCGGTAAATACAATGTGAACCATAACGACGACGGCGCGGCGATGCGGGCTGCCCCCTTTGGGGTCGCCTGCGCAGGAAGGCCGGACCTGGCCTCCGCATTGGCGGAACTGGATGCCCAGGTCAGCCACCATGCCGATGGGATCTGGGCCGCGCAGGCCGTTGCTGCCAGCGTGGCAGTTGCGATGGGCGGCGGCTCAATCGAAGAGGTGATCCACAGCGGGCTGGAGCGGATCCCGGAGGATAGCTGGCTTGGGTTTACCATGCGCAAGGCGATGGAGATCTGTGACCAGGCTGGCGCCATCCAGGACGCCTGGGAAGCCCTGCACACGCAGTTGTGGACCCCCTCTCATGCCGCAGCCCCCGAAGCCATCCCGCAGATTTACGCCGTTTTTCGCCTGACCGGCGGAGATTTCCGCCAGGGGTTGTTCTGGGCGTGCAATTTCGGACGCGACGCCGATACGATTGGCGCCGTGGTGGGTGCTTTCGCCGGCGCCTTGCATGGGATCGACGCAATCCCGGCCGAGTGGGTGGAGCGGGTCCGGCGGCCCAGCGGCGTCTGTCTCAAGTTTGCTGCGCAGGAGGATTTGCTCGATATCGCTGCGCAACTGGTGGACCTGAATGGTATGTGAGGGTAGATGCCGATGCAAACCACGATGGATGAAGGTCAAACCCCGATACAACCCGCCGGGGAAGCGGGTGCGGCGCCCGGCAATAAGCGCCAGAAATTGAGTTGGCGCACCATGTCGCAATCGCAGCGGCGTGAGGCCATTACCGGGCTGTTTTTTATCTCTCCCTGGATCATCGGTTTCCTGGTGTTCTACGCCGGCCCGGCAATCGTATCCTTCTTCCTTAGTTTCACCAAGTGGAATATCGTAGGCAGCCCGGTCTGGATCGGGCTGGATAACTACGTCGAAATCTTTACCGGGGATAAGAATTTCTGGAACTCGGTAAAGGTTACGCTGCGTTATGCGCTGCTTTACATCCCGCTGATGACCACGCTGAGCATCCTCACCGCCCTGGCGTTGAACTCGAAAGTGAAAGGCGTTGGCGTCTTTCGCACCCTGTTCTACCTGCCCTCCATTGCCCCGGCGATTGCGGCCTCGCTGGTCTTCATGTGGATCTTGCAGCCAAAGTACGGCCTCTTGAACATCCTGCTCAGCTACGTGGGCATCGAGGGCCCCAACTGGTTCAAAAACCCGCAGTATGCCTTGTGGGGGATTGTGATGATTGCCATGTGGCGGCTGGGGGCCAGCGCGATCATCTACCTGGCGGGGTTGCAGAATATCCCGGTGCAGCTTTACGACGCCGCGGACGTCGACGGGGCGAACGGTTGGCAGAAGTTTTGGAACGTGACTTTGCCCATGTTGACCCCTATTTTGTTTTTCCAGATCATCGTCGAGTTGATCGGCGTCTTCCAGACGTTTACTCCGGCGTACGTGGTTTCCCAATCCCAGGGCTACTCTGGCCCGATGAAAGAGCTTTATTTCTACATGTTGTATGTCTATAACAAGGGCTGGATGAACATGCAGATGGGCTACGCCGCGGCCCTCTCGTGGATCCTGACCATCTTTATTCTGGTGATCACCGTGCTGGTCTTCCGCAGTTCCCCTTATTGGGTGCACTACGAAGCGGAGAAGAAATAGGAGTTGAGTATGGATGCTGTTAATGGCCGGCCAGGGAGAATCGAACGAGTGAGGACAGGGACGTCTTTCTTCAATCGCAAATTTCGGAGTTCTGTGGGATCGTACCTGATCTTGATCCTGATCACCGTGCTGCTGATCACGCCGTTCTATTGGATGTTGGCGACCGCGCTGCGCTCGCCCGAGCAGGTGCTGAAGTTGCCGCCCGCCTGGATTCCGTCTCCGATCACGTTTGAGAATTTTCCGCGCGTGTTCCAGGAAGTGCCCTTTGCTCGTTTCATCGCCAACAGCTTCTTCCTGGTGTTCTGGAATGTGGTGGGGCAGGTCTTCGCCACCACGATGGTCTGTTACGGGTTCTCGCGCTTTCGCTTTCCCGGG
Source organism: uncultured Anaerolinea sp. (assembly GCA_964595435.1). GTDB lineage: Bacteria > Chloroflexota > Anaerolineae > Anaerolineales > UBA4823 > RBG-16-57-11. Next base: position 113,258 of record CAZQQJ010000004.1, read on the forward strand.
CGCGATGTGATGTTTTTGATCCTGTTGGGGACGATGATGATCCCCAGCACGATCACCTTGGTGCCGCAGTTTATCCTGTTCTCGCGGCTGGGGTTGGTGGGTAGTTACCTGCCCTTGATCCTGCCGGCCTTTGCCGGCAGCCCCTACCTGATCTTTCTGATGCGCCAGTATATGCTGACCATCCCGCTGGAATTGGACGAAGCCGCTACCCTGGATGGGGCCAACCGCCTGCAAACGCTGGTGTACGTGCTCATGCCGCTGATGGTTCCTGCCCTGGTGCTCGTCTCTGTATTCACCTTTGTGGACGTATGGAATGACTTCATGCGCCCGCTGGTCTATCTGAACGATCCGTCGATGTTTACGGTTTCGATTGGGCTGGCGTTCTTCCAGGGCACCAAGTTCACCGCCTGGGAAATGCTCATGGCGGGCTCGCTGATGGCCATGCTTCCGCCAGCCTTGTTGTTCTTTATTGCCCAACGTCGTCTGATGGGCGGCATTGCTGCCACGGCTATTAAAGGGTAAGCGTTCTAAGGAGGTGAGAGACGAAGGAAGTAAGAGGAGAAAAGCCCGTCCAGCTATTCAGTGCTTGATAGTTCAAAACTTTTATGGAGGATGACCCATGTCTACGCAAAAACTGTTTTCCTTTCTGGCTGTCCTGCTGGTCGCTTCGCTCGTCCTGGCAGCATGCGCCCCGCAGGCGACGCCAACCACTGCACCCGTACCACCCACCCCGGTCACCATTATCCAGACCGTCGTCGTCGAGAAAGAGGGTGAAACCCAGATCCAATACGTCGAAGTGACGCCGACCCCCGAACCGGTCAAACCACTGTCGGATGATGAGGTGGTCACCATCAACTGGTGGGCTACCGAGCGCGGCCGCGATACTGCCGCCACCCGCGAGATGCATTTCAAACTGGCCCGCGCTTTTGAAGAGGCCCACCCCAATACCAAGGTAGCCGTTTCCCTGTTCCCCTCGCGCGGCTTTGCCACCCGTGTGCTGACGGCGATTGCCGCCGGAACAGGCCCGGATGTCTGGTACCATTACTGGTCGCCGGATATTGCCACCCAGGGTTTCCTGGAGGACCTGACCCCTTACATAGAGCAAGATGGTCTTAAACCGGAAGAACTGTGGTTCCCCATCGGGCGCATCCGCGGCATGTACGATGGGAAGTACTACGGCCTGCCGCGAGACGCTACCGGCTACGTCTTTGCCTATAACAAAGACCTGTTCGACGCAGCCGGCGTGGAATATCCGCAAGAAGGCTGGACGGTGGATGAGTACCGCGAGAAAGCCATTGCCGTGACGGATGCCGCCAACAGCATTTACGGCGTCCCAACCATCGATTCCGGTTGGTTCCAGTGGCACCCCTTCTCGTTCAACCTGGGCGTCGACTTCGTCAGCGAAGATGGCAAACAGGTGAAGGGTTATATGGATACCCCTGAGGCGATCAACGCCATGCGCTTTGTGCTCGACCTGGCTGCCAAAGACAAAGTTTCTGCCCCCGCCGGCCTGGCCGAGCAGTTCGGGCTCGATTTCCTCTCCGGGCAGATTGGCCTCTTCGGCCTGACCACCTGGGAAGTCCCGGCATTTCTGGAAGGAGTCAAGTTTAATTACGGCATCGTCTCACCGCCGAGTTTCAAGAAAGGCGAAGAGGCCATCGCCTGGACGGACTCCTATATGTTCTATATGAACAAGAGCAGCAAATACAAAGAGCGCGTCTGGGAGTTCATGAAATTCCTGACCGGCCCGGACGGCGGCAAGATGATGGCCGAATCGGGTGTTTGGACGCCGGCGATCCCTGGCATCTGGAAGGATATGGGTTGGACAGAAGACCCGATCCTCGGCCCGATCTACAAGGAACTTGAGAAGCCGGCCCGCGTGTTGAACTACGAGCGTTCGCAGTACTACTTCGATTGCGTTGCCCCGGTCTTTGACCAGGTGACAACCGCTTACCTCGAAGAAGGCAAGACTGACCTCGAAACCATCGTCCCGCCACTGGTGGAAGAAGCCCAGGCCTGCCTGGATAAGAACTATAATAAGTGAGTTGTTCAGGGTTGTCCAAAAAGTACCTTTTTGGACAACCCTCACCACAGGTGCTATGCCCAAACTCCCTGACTCTTACGAACATCAAGTGTATGCCGGCTGCCTGGGGAAGTGCATCGGCGTGCGCTTTGGTGCGCCCATCGAGAACTGGACCTGCCAGCAGATCCGCGATCACCTGGGTGAAATCACCGGCTACCTGCCAATGGCCGAGGGGAAGGTGTTTCAGCCGGATGATGATACCAGCGTGCCCGCTATCCTGCTGCACGCCGTCCAGGATTACACCCCCCAGGTCACTGCCGAGGAGATGGGAAAGACCCTGCTGAACTACCTGGGCGACCAGCACGGCAGCCTGTGGTGGGGAGGCTATGGCATTTCCACGGAGCATACCGCCTACCTGAATTTGAAGTCCGGCATCCCGGCCTCGCTTTCGGGCTCGATGTCCCTGAATGGGAAGACGGTCGCCGAGCAGATCGGCGGGCAGATTTTCAGCGACCTGTGGGGCTGGCTGAACCCGGACCGGCCCGAAATAGCTGCCGGATACGCCCGTAAAGCTGCCTCGGTGACGCACGACGGCAACGGCGTTTACGGTGGCATGTTCGTCGCTGCCCTGGTGAGCGCAGCCTTTGGCGAGCGCGATCCGCAGCGTTTGGTAGCCTCCGGGTTGGCGGTAATCCCGGCAGAGAGTGAGTATGCCCGCATGGTGCGGGCGGTGCTCGATTTCTATCACCAGTCCCCTGGTGATTGGCGGGCGTGCTATGCCTTTATCGAGAAGAACTTCGGCTACGATCGCTATCCCGGGATTGTGCCGATCATCTCGAATGCTGCGATTGTGGTAATGGGGTTGCTCTACGGGGAGGGGGGCTTCTCCAAAGCAATCCGGATCACCAACATGGCCGGCTGGGATACGGATTGCAACGTGGGCAATGTCGGTGCGATCATGGGTACCGCGGTGGGCCTGGCCGGTATCGAGGATGCCTGGCGGGAGCCGGTGAATGATGTGCTCGTCGCCGCATCGTTGATTGGGGCGCGCAATATCCTGGATATTCCCGGCTTCGCCGGGCGGATCGCAGACCTGGGGCGCCAGATTGCGAGAGAAGCCCCTGCTCCGCCCCGGGCGCGCTGCCATTTCGAGTATCCCGGCTCGACGCACGGTTTTTGCCATTGGGGAGAGCAGCGTAATATCCTGGCCCTCCGGCAGGTGCAGCACAAGGGGAATGGAGCGCTGAAAGTTGTCGTGCGCCTGCTGAAGAAACGGCAGGATATGCGCCTCTACGTGGAAACCTATTACCACCGGGATCGCTTGAATTCAGATTATTACGGGGCTGGCTTTTCACCCACGATCTATCCGGGGCAAACCCTGCGCGCCCGCCTGTACCTGCCGCCGGGATCTCCGGCGCTGATCCTGGCGGCCCCCTACGTCTGGGATAGTACGGCGAACTGCGCCCACCAGGGCGAGAGCCGGCAATTGAGACCCGGCGAATGGAACTACCTGGAGTGGCGCGTCCCGCCGCTGGACAGCGCCTGTCTGGTCGAAGCCGGGATCACTTTCCGCAACCTGGCCGGGGATACCTGGCGGGGAGAGTTCCTGCTGGACGATTTCGATTGGGACGGCCCTCCGCAGTATGCGCTGGATTTTTCCAGGGCGCGGCCAGAGTACGGCGCGATCAGCCAGTGGACCTTCCTGCGCGGCTACTGGCGGCTGGAGGCGGGTGGCTATCATGGCAGCGGCGCAGAGATCAGCGAAACGTATACCGGGGATGTCGCCTGGAAGGACGTCGCTATACGCGCCCGGCTGGTTCCGCTGCTTGGCGAACATCACCTGGTCCTGGCGCGTGTGCAGGGCGCTCTGCGCTGCTACGCCGCCGGGCTGGCGCCCGGTGAGCGCCTGGCATTGTACAAGAAGGTGGACGGCGCCTACCGGGAAGTCGCTTCGGCCCCATTCTCCTGGCAATTCGGGCAAACCTGCGAGATCGAGTTGAGAGCGCAGGGCGAACGCCTGGCAGTGCTGGCGAATGGCGAGCAAAAGCTGCAATGGGCCGACAAAGAATCGCCTTACCGGAATGGGCAGATTGGCCTGGCCAATTACCCCGGCTGCCACACGCGTTTCGAGGCCGTGCATGTTTCCTGATCCGGGCCGCCTGGAGGCCTTTTTCAACCCGCGCCGCATTGCCGTAATCGGCGCTTCGGAGCAGGGATTGTACCCGGCTGGAGTGATCCAGAACCTGATTCAGTACAGCTTTTCCGGGGAGATTTACCCGGTCAACCCCAAACGGCAGACAGTCTTTGGCCTGCCTTGCTATGCCGACGTATTTCACACGCCTTCCCCGGCGGACCTTGCCGTGCTGGTGGTCAACCGCAGCCGGGTGATTCCGGCGCTGCAGCAGTGCCTCCAGGCCGGTATCTATGCTGCCCTGATCTTCACCGCCGGGTTTAGCGAAGCGGATGAGACCGGGCGGGAATTGCAGTCCCAGATGGCAGACCTGGTCAAAGGAACGCCGCTCAAGATCATCGGCCCGAATTGTGCCGGCCTGGCGGACGTACCCGGAAATGTGATTGCCACGCGCCTGCCGGTTCCCCCCCGGCCGGGGCGGATATCCTTTGTCTCGCAGAGCGGCGCGCTGATGATGGCGCTCTACGGGCTGTTCGCTGACCGGCGCCTGGGGATGAACCGGCTGCTCTCGGTGGGCAACCAGGTCGATATTTCCCTGGGCGACGGGTTGCGCCACCTGGCTGCTCACCTGGGGACGGGCGTCATCGCCGCTTTCGTGGAGGGGTTGGCGGACGGGGCGGTTTTCGCCGCCGGGCTGCGCGAGGCGCTGGCAGCCGGCAAGCCGGTGGTGCTGGTGAAGAGCGGGCGGACCCCGGTTGGCCAGAGGATTGCCGAGACCCATACCGCGGCAGTGGCGGGCTCCGACCGCGTGTTTCAAGGGGTCTGCCGGCAGTTTGGCGCCATTCTGGTAGACGACCTGCGCGAGCTGATGGACACTGTCCAGGTGTTGGATTGCTTTGGGGAGCGAATTGCGAGGGGCCGCTTGGCAGTAGTCTCGACTTCCGGCGGGATGGCATCGTTGACGGCCGATCTGTGCGAGCGATCTGGCCTGGGGCTGCCGCCTTTTGGGGCGGGGCTGCGCCAGCGGTTGGATGGCGTGGCGCACCTGCGCGACCTGGGGCTGGCGGGCAACCCTGCCGATGTGCGCGGGACGAGCATGTACGGCCCGGCGACCGAAGAGACCCTGCTGCCTTTCCTGGCCGACCAGGAAACAGATGCCGTCTTGCTGTTATTGGCTCGTTCGGCCGTGCGAGGAAGCGACGCCGAAACCGCCGGATACATCCTGCGCGCCGTCCGGTCAGAGAAGAAACCCCTGGCGGTGGTCTGGGTGGGGCAGCGATACCCGGTTGAGCCGGTGGAGTATCCGTTGGGCCACCGTATGCTGGCCGAAGCCGGCATCCCGGTGTTCGAACAATCGAGCGATGCGGTGCGGGCCATTCGCAATGCGCAGAATTATTGGCGCTTCCGGGTAGAGTGGGAAAATCAGTCCCTGGAGCCATCTGGATGGAGGGCGTCTGGTGGTTGAACGCTTGCTCGGTTATCGCGAAACGGAAGGGATGCTGGAACGCTATGGCATCCGCCTGGCGCCGGCCCGGCTGGTTGCTTCTGCGCCTGAAGCAGTAGAAGCCGCCGTGGAAATGGGCTTCCCGGTCGCATTGAAGTTAATCTCACCGGAACGGACCCACAAGTCGGACTCCGGCCTGGTGCTGTTGAACCTGCAAACCCCGCAATCTGTGCTCGAGGGAACAGAACGATTGTTGGAAAAGACGAGCGCGGTATCCATCGAAGGGTTGTTGGTCCAGAAAATGGCCCCGCGAGGTGTGGAAACCCTGGTAGGTGTCAGCCAGGACGCGCAGTTTGGCCTCGTCGTGGCATTCGGACCCGGGGGAACCCTGGTGGAATGGTTGGATGAAATCAGTCTGCGCCTGCCGCCACTCTCTGCCTGGGACGCTGTGCAAATGCTGCGGGAAACGCGCCTGTGGAAGCTGTTGCAGGGTTATCGCCACTATCTGCTCGCGGACGTCGAGCGCCTGGTGGAATTACTCGTGCGGGTGGCGCGGCTGGCCGTGGAGCAGGGGCCGGGCCTGGTCTCGCTCGATCTGAACCCGGTGATTGTGTTGCCGGCCGGGCAGGGGTTATATCTTGTGGACGCGCGGGCAGTGGTCCGCCAGGAGGCTTGAGCATGGCAGGCGCAGTGAAGACTTCGATTACCCAGGTTAAACCGGACCAGATCATCCTGCGCGGCTACGACCTGTGCGAACTGATGGGGCGGCTTTCTTTCGCCGGGGTGGTCTTCTTGCTGATCGCACAGCGCCTGCCTGCTCCGGCAGAAGAGCGTATGTTGGACGCTATCCTGGTGAGCAGCGTGGATCATGGCGTAGACGCGCCGTCCGCTCACGTGGCGCGCACTGTGGCGAGCTGCGGCGTTCCGGTGCAGGCGGCGATTTCGGCGGGCATCAACGCCATCGGTGAGAGCCACGGCGGCGCAGGAGAGCAGCTTGCTCGCATCCTACAAGAGGCTCTGGTGTCGCACCCGGAAACCCCTGCAGATGAACTGGCTCGTTCCCTGGTCGCAGAGCGCCGGGCATCCGGGCAGCGCTTCCCGGGATTTGGCCATCGCATGCACGACCCCGACCCGCGCGCGGTGCGGTTATTAGCCCTGGCGGATGAGCAGGATCTCAGCGGGCGGCACGTGGCGCTGGCGCGCGCCCTGGAACAGGCGCTGCTGGATGCCACAGGGCGGTCGCTGCCCATGAATGTAGACGGAGCTATCGCAGCCATCCTTTCCGACCTGGGCATCGACTGGCGTTTTGGAAAATCCCTGTTCATCATTTCTCGCACCGCCGGGCTGGCCGCCCAGGTGTATGAGCAGATGGCGACCGGAAAGCCGCTCAAATTCGCTGCCCCGGTGGAGGCCGAGTATGTTGGCCCTGAAGAGAAAAAACTGCCAGGGTTTGAATGAACCCCATCGATTTCACCAGCAGGCGGGTTTTGCCGTCCAGTTCATCCTTATTTGGGCGATGAGTGATCCGTTGTTGAGTAATCCGTTCTTGATCGCCGATTTTGCGCGACCTGCCCGGCACGCGCCGCTTTTCTGGCCCGGCCTGGATCGCTGCGCCACGCTCGGTCTTCGATGCGCGGTGGGTCACGGCAAGCCCACCCGGCTTACCGTGACCCACCGCGTGGGCTTATTCGGAACGCAGTGCTTCGACCGGTTCCAACCCGGCGGCCCGGCTGGCCGGATACAGCCCGAAGAAGATGCCGATGGCAGCCGAGAACAGGGTGGCTAACAGGACCGAGTTCACCTGTACAGCCGGGGTCAGGTTGTAGCCGGCCGCCTCGGCAATCTTACCCACCAGCGTGGCGATGCTCCAACCCACCAGTACACCGATCGCTCCCCCGCTCAGGCTGAGCAGCATCGACTCGACCAGGAATTGCAGGCGGATATCGCGTTTGCGCGCCCCGATGGCCTTGCGCAGGCCGATCTCGCGCGTGCGTTCGCTGACCGAAACCAGCATGATGTTCATGATCCCGATCCCGCCCACCAGCAGCGAGACGCCGGCGATGCCTCCCAGGAACACCGTCAGAATACCGGTCACCGTCGAGGCGGTCTCCATCAGGGATTGCGTGCTCATGATGCGGAAATCGGCCTTGTTGTTGCCAATGTGATGGCGGGACATCAGGATCTGGGTCACCAGTTCGATGGCGGTATCCACTGATTGCGAGTCTTTGGCCTGCACATACAACATGTCCACCTGGTCGGCGTTGCTGCGGCTCGCCAGGCGCTGTTGGGCGGTGGTCAGGGGCACCAGCACCCGGTCGTCGTTGCTGCCAAAGCCGCTGCCGCCTTGTTCTTCCAGGACACCGATCACGGTAAATACCTGTCCATCGATGCGCACGGTCTTGCCCACCAGGCCCGCGGCGCGACCGAACAGGTTTTCGGCTGTCTCCGAGCCTAATAGCACCACCGACTGCGAGTTTTCCAGGTGGAACCTGGTGATCATCTGCCCTTCGGCGATATCGGCGGTCTGCACTTTGAAGTATTCGGGGGTGACGCCGGTCAGGCTGGTCGTTTCGCTTTCGCCCGGCGCGGCCACGGTGACCTGTTGGTTGATCACCGGCGCCACCCGGCTGATGGATGGGGCGAGCTTGGAATTGGCGATGGCTTGAGCGTCTCCCAGGGTGAGCGGTTTCGGGGCGGTGATATCCCTGGTATAGGCCATTACATACAGCAAGTTGGTCCCGATGCTGTTGATCTGGTTCGTGATCGAATTTTGCGCCCCGGCGCCGATCGACATCATGGCGATCACCGAAGCAACACCGATAATAATGCCCAGCATGGTCAGGGCCGAACGTACCTTGTTCGCGCTCAGGCTTTCGATGGCTTCGATCATAAGCTGAATGACATTCATAAAGCTACCTGTCCATCTCGAATGGTGATCACGCGCTGTGTGCGGCGAGCAACTTCCGGGTCATGAGTGACGATGATCAGGGTTACACCACGCTCGGCGTTCATTTGCAGTAACAGTTCCAGGACCTCCTTGCCCGACCGGCTGTCCAGGTTGCCGGTCGGCTCATCGGCCATCACAATGGATGGTTCGTTGACCAGCGCCCTGGCGATAGCCACGCGCTGCTGCTGGCCGCCCGAAAGCTCGTAGGGGCGGTGGTCCATCCGGTCGCCCAACCCCACGGCTTCGAGAGCGGCCCTGGCGCGTTTGCGCCGTTCACTCGCCGGCACCCCGGCGTAGCGCATCGGCATTTCGGTATTAGCCAGGGCGCTGGCGCGCGGCAGCAGGTTGAAGCTCTGGAAAATAAAGCCCACCTTGCGGTTGCGCACCTCTGCCAGGCTGTTGTCGTCCAGTTGGGCCACGTTCTTGCCATCCAGGTAGTACTCGCCCTTGCTGGGGCGGTCCAGGCAGCCCAGGATGTTCATCAAGGTGGATTTACCCGAGCCGGACGGGCCGATGATGGCGACCACCTCGCCGCGTTCGATCTGCAGCGAAACCCCGCGCAGTGCCTGTACCTCTACTTCGCCCATGCGATAAACTTTCTTCAGCTCACGGGCTTCTACGACCACCTCGCTCATGGCTGCCCACCGCCTCCCGGTCCGCCGGGGCCGCCTGGCCCTTCATCGCCTCCCGGCCCGCCGGGGCCGAGCAGGACGTTGGGCTGCGTCGCGCCGCTCAACGCCGCCGGGTTCAAGACCAGCGGGTCGCCTTCTTTCAAATCGCCCTCCAGCAAAGCGCTGTATTCGTCTGACGAAATCCCCAGTGAGATCGGTACGGCCTGCGGGGTCTCTCCGGAGCGCAATACGTATATCACCTGTTGCCCATCTTTTGCCTCGACGGCCTGGATCGGGATCAACAGCACATTTTGTTGCTTGCCTACGGTTATCTTCACCTCGGCGGTCATCCCGGTGCGTACCGCAGCGTCGGCGTCGGTGATCTTGACTGTGACGGTGAAATAGACTGCTCCGCTGGTGGTATTGCTGACGGTAGCGATTTTTGCCACCTGGCCGTGATAGCTGCTCTGCGGCAGGGCGTCGAAGGTGATTTGGGCCTCCTGGCCGGTTTGCACCTTCTGGATGTCGATCTCGGAAACGTCCAGGTCGATATACAAAACTTCCAGGTTATCCAGGCGGAAAGCCACCTGGTTGGCTGCGGCGCGGTCGCCGGGCTGCACATTCACTTCGGTGATTGTCCCATCGAAGGGGGCTTCGATCCCGGCCTGGCTCAAAGTGGCCTGGTTGGCTGCTACTTTGGCCCGGGCGATTTCCACCTCGGCCGGGTCGGGGCCGTTGGCCCATTTGTTAAAGTCCACCCAGGCCTGCGCCAGGTTGGCCTGCGCCACCTCGACCTCGGACTCGTACTGCAGGCGCTTGATGGCCGAATTGTAATTCGCCTGCGCCGTGTTCATATCCTCCAGGCGCTCTTCGCGAGTGTCGTCGGTGGATGGGTAGTATTTATACGGCTCGAAGGCCAGCCGGGCCACGTCTAATTGTTGTTTCATCAACGCCAGCGCTTGGGTAGTCGAAAGCTTGGCCTGGTCGGATGGCACGGTGAAATTATCCAGTTGGTACTGGGCATCGCGCAGGTCGGCTTCGAGCTGGATGACTTTTTCCAGGGCATCGATTTTGGATGTCTCCGCCTGGGTGGTCAGGTCGTTCAAGGCTTCCTGGGCGTTGATCAGATCGGCCTGGGCCATGATCACGCTCTGCGGGAGCGAGGTCTGTTTCAAGCGCGCCAGCACCTGGGTAGTGGTGACCTTGTCCCCTTCCTCGATGGTGACGGTTTCGACGATGCCGGTGGTTTGCCAGGCCAGTTCGGTGGTCTGGTCGGGGCGCACCTTGCCGGTGGCGCTGACCGTTTCCACCAGGTCGCCGCGTTCCAGCGGCGCGGTGGTCAGGCTGTCGAGCGCCGCTTTAGCGGTCTGGGCGCCCCTATAGGTGATGTACCACCAGCCGCCTGCCCCGGCCAGCAGCAGGACGACGACCGAGATAACAATTTTTTTGAGCATAGACTTTCTCCAGTGCTTTCATGAAATCGCTCGTACTATCTTAATCTCCTGTCCTGGCGGGTGGTAGTGATTGAAGTCAACAGTTTAGCCGGGAATGTATGATTGCAGTCATATCTGCCGGTGTTGGCGATCAATATTCACTCACAAGCGGATATGTTATGATAGGTGCATGTGGCGCGAACGATTTGAACCTGGCCTGTTGCAAGTATTTCGACTGTATGCCTGGCTGCAGGTGGCCGCGTTTTTCATCTTCCCGTTGCCCGAATACTGGCACCAACTTCCAAGTCAACCGCGGATTCCCTGGCTTGTCCCGCTGTCGATGGGGGTTTCCTTTGTCACGTTGCTGGTGTTGTTGTATTCACGCTGGCTGCAAGAAAAGCTGCGCCAGCGTTTGATCCCCGTCGCGATCGGCGTCGCCGCGATTGGATTGCTCCTGTCCCAGCGTTTGCTCTTTACGCGGGCCTTTGTGTGGCAGTTTTACCCTTTTCAAACGGTGCTGCTGATCCTGGTAGCATGGCAATACCGCTTCCGTATCGTGGCAGTGTTTGCCCTGGGGATGACAATTGTGCCGTTAACGATCAACGCCATCTTCCTGTCGCCGGCCTTTCCCGGCCCGGTGGGTCCGTCTCAGCCATCCGAGGCGGATATGCAGGCCTTTCGCACCGCTTTTGCGTACTTGTTGGTTATTACGACCACCTTTACTTTTTTGTTGATCGGCTATGTGGTCAGCCGTCTGGTGAACGCCCAACGGGAACAACGCCAGGCGCTTGCAGATGCCAACCAGCGCCTGGTCAATCACGCCGCTACTCTGGAGCAACTGGCAGTGAGCCGGGAGCGCAATCGCCTTTCTCGAGAATTGCACGATACGCTGGCTCATACCCTGAGCGCGCAGGCAGTACAGATCGAAGCCCTGTTGACCATCGGTTCCGGTTTGCCGCCCAAGGCGCAGACCATACTGGAGCAGATGTTGGTTTCCACCCGCGCCGGATTGGATGAAACCCGCCGGGTGCTGTCTTCGCTGCGTTCCGGCCCGTTGGATGAAATGGGTTTGACCGAGGCCGTGCGGGCTTACACCGAGGATTTTTGCGCCCGGCACGGTTTGAAACTGCACCTGGACTTGCCAGAAGTGATAGACGATTTGCCCTTGGAAGTCGAGCAGTGTTTCTACCGGGTGGTGCAGGAAGGCCTGGAAAACGCCGGCCGGCATGCGGGGGGTCAACGCCTGGAATTGCGCCTGGCCCGCCAGCCGGGTGGCCTGTACATGGAAATTTCCGACGACGGCCAGGGGTTTGACCTGGATTCGGTCGTCCCGGATGGGCGTTTGGGAATCAAAGGCATGCGCGAGCGGGCCGAGATGGTCGGCGCCCATCTGAAGATCACCAGCCGGCCTGGCCAGGGAACGACGATTCGATTGGATTGGGAGGCGCGGGTATGATCCGGGTGCTGGTATGCGATGACCAGGCAGTGGTGTGCGATGGCCTGGAGATGATCCTTAACGCCGATCCCGAGATCGAAGTGGTGGGCACGGCCTACGACGGCGCGGAAGCAGTCGAAAAGGTCGAGCGTACCCAACCGGATGTAGTGTTGATGGATCTGAAGATGCCGGGTATGAACGGTATCCAGGCCACGCGTGAAATTTGCCAGAAAGCCCCGGGCGTAAAAGTGCTGGTATTGACTACCTTTGGTGATGACGAATGGGTATTCGACGCCATTCGCAGCGGCGCGTCGGGTTATCTGCTTAAAGGCACGCCGCGCCAGGATTTGCTGCGTGCGGTCAAGGGCACTGCCAGCGGCCAGACCCACGTAGACCCGATGGTAGCTGGCAAACTATTTAGCCATGTGGCGCATAACACCCCCCGGCAGGATACCGCCATCACTGATACGCTCAGCGAACGGGAGGTGGATGTGCTCAAGCTGCTGGCCCGGGGCATGACCAACGCTGAAATTGCCGAGCGGCTCTTCCTGACCCGCGGCACGGTGCGCAACTACGTCAGCACATTGCTCACCAAGCTGGGTGTATCCGATCGCACCCAGGCGGCAGTTCTGGCGTTGCGGGCTGGATTGGTTGACGTAAGCGAAAATCGGAGCGATCAGCCAACGTGAGTAGTTGGTCAACAATTGAATTGGATAAATGGCGACCCCCTCGCTCTGTTCCGGTGACATGAGTAAACTCTCATTGGAACGCGTGGGCCGGAACAGTTTTGATCTGATATAATAAAAACCGACGAGTTCCAGATCCGCGTTTGTAATGATTAAGTCGCCCTTCTGTATCGAAGGGCGACTTATTTTCTCTGTTGATTCTGGAAAATTATTCAATGACCATCTCTGTAACTGAAAAGTAGAGGATGGTCGTACAAGTGTAAAGGAACAGATTATGGAAACGAAATTGTATGTTGGAAACCTGTCTTATGATACAAACGAGGATAGGCTGCGTACGGCATTTGCTCAGGCTGGAACGGTTGTCTCAGTCGATATCATCAAGGATCGCGATACGGGGCGCATGAAGGGTTTCGCCTTCGTCACGATGAACAGCCAGGAAGAAGCGCAGAACGCGATCAAGATCCTGAACGAGAAAATGTTAGATGATCGGGCGATCAAGGTGAACATTGCCCGGCCACGCGAAGAGCGGCCGCAGCACACCTCTTATGGCAGACGGCGGTAAACCGGCCTCATAGAGTCTCCAGGCTGGTGCCCTGTATGGAATTGCTACGTTGTTCGTACATCCAATCTGACGATCTGGATCTCGATCGATGATTTGCAGCAACACAGCCTGCGTCTGCCCACCCCGCCCGATGAATTTGAAAGGTTGTTCGCTATTCTGACCGGCCCGAGCGAGAAGTTATTGACTGATAGGGCGTTGCGCAAAGATCAGCTTTTGGCACAAATGAAAGATGGCCAGTTGTCGTCGATCATTCGGGTGGTACGTGACCTGACGAATTACAAGCGTAGCACCAAATTGAACGACCGGGAGAAATCCATCCTGGAACGGGCGACGAATTCGCTGCTCACTGAATGGACCTACTCGCTGGGAATACCTCTCAGTCAGGCACAACAGTCGATGATGAGTTTGTTAGAAAAGTGATGGTTGCGCGTAACCGACCACAGCGGTCCTACGTGTGGTCGAAGCAAGAGGGCCGTAAAGCCAGCACCGCCTGATGGATTGTGCTCTCTTAGGAACGCAGAAAAAATCGCCGGTATTTCCGGCGATTTTCAATGTCGCTTGTCATCAAGTTGAGGTGAGAGAAGCTATCGCAAATAAGCAGCGCCAGGGGGAGCTTCGGCCCATGGATGAGATCGGAATTTCTAAGCCAGGCTTGCAGCACGTTTTTTACTCACCCGGTTGATCGCTTTTTCTACCAAAAAGACGACAGCGCCAACTCCAGCCAGTTTGGCGAGTGTGACAAACACCTGCAGCAGTCCCATCCCGATGGACGCGCCGCCTCTTTCGCCGCCTTCCGGGCGGGCAGGCGGCTGGCCGGCGAGCTGATCGCCCGCGTTGGTCATAGCGGCAGGTGGCATGCCTTCGCCGCCGGACCCGGACAGGAGAGAAGTGTTGTTGACGAGCAGCCAGTAGCCTCCTGCAACCGCCGCTGCGGCGAGCAGGATGGTCATGACGATCAGGGTAACGTTCAAAATCGTTTTCATGGTTTTGTCCTCGCTCGATAGAAAGCTATTTCTGCATTGCCCGGACGGCCAGGGGGTGGGCGGCGGGGCGCCGGAACAATCTGCGGATAGGGGTCACGATGTAGCGACCGGTGTTGGTAACGACCCACTTCCAGTGCAGTGCAAAATGGATGCCAAGCAAAATCAGTGATGCGTCCGAGGTGAGCGTATGAATAGATTTCCAGCTACGGCTGATCTTACCCAGTTGGATTCCCAGCGTTGAGAGGACCGCCTTCGAAATCAGCACTCCGCTGAATATGGAACCGGTCATGGCGATGAAAAAGAGCGCATCCACGATATAGTTCAAACGAGATTGGTGGAAAAACCTCTTGAAGAAGTTGGTTGTCACCTTGACCAGCCACCGCCAGTGAAAGAGCAGGTGCGTGATGATGGCGACGGCGAAGGCGAGTGAAAGCCATTCGTGGATGCTGTTCCCCGTCAGGTGTGGGTTTGAGACGGCCAGGAAGGCCGTAAAGATGGCCAGGTCGAGCAAGAGATTGGTTTTAGTAGACATATCTTCATTTCCTTTCTCCTCGCCCAATTTCTCGTCGAGCAAATTGGGCGAGGTTGAGATGGTTGGGTGTATTCTGTATATCAGTTCGCCGGGCTCAGGGTGCCGCCTCCGTTCAGCGTATAGGTTTGCCCGCCCAGGGCAGGGCAGGCGTTCGCATCATAGGTAACCGTGTGCCCATTGCTGGTGACATTGGTAATGTTGCTGCCCCAAATCCCATCCGGGTCGGCCAGGCAGGTCAGGTACGAGTCGGCGGTGACCGTCCAGGCGCTGGTCGCATCCAGGGTCAGGTTGGCTGCTTTGGCCGTATTTTCGGCGTTGATCGCGCTCATCAGGGTTGAATTATTCTGCAGGGTGAGGTTAAGGCTGCTGATGGCATCGGCAGCCAGGTCCCCGATCAGGTTCTGGGAATCGGCGGTGAAATGAACGGTGCCGCCATTAGATCCGCTGCTGCCCCACCGGTCGTTGCCTTCCGCTTTGAGCAATGTTCCAGATGCGGCCTTGACCTCAACACCTTTCAGCGTGATATAACCATTGGTGTTGGTAACGTAGAACAATGGCCCGTCATCGGCTGTGTGCGCCAGGGAGCCGCCGGTCATGGTAAAAACTCCTTCACTGCCCTCGGCGTCACCCGAAAAACTTTGATAAATCATCACCCCCCATTTGTTGGCAATCCCGGATGACACAATGCTGTTGGTCAGGATGACGGAATTGGCGCCTTCGATGACCACCGATTCCGACCCGGGTGCGTTACAGGTGCTGTCGAAGATGGTCAGCACGCCGGTCGAGTAATAGCAGGGAGAATCCTGTCCAGAAGTGGTCACCGTGCCACCGGTAACCGTGATCGTTCCACCGCCCCGGTCCGTGGCGATGGGAGCAGAGTGGGCGCCGCGGGTGGTGATATCGACGTTGATGAGCGACATTGCGCCGCCCAGGGTCGCCATCACCCCATGACCGCCATCGCCGGTTGCATCGATGGTCATATCCGACAGGTTGACGGCGGAGCCGCTGCCGGTCGCGAAAGCGCCGTTCGCCCCCCTGCCGCTGGTGGTAATTGCCCCTCGGGAGACGGTTACCATGCTGCCCGAGGTGGCCAGGATGCCTGCATTCAGCCCGTAAAAGCTGCTGTTTTCGTCGGAAGACGTATTGCCGCTGGTATTCACCGTCACGTTATTCAGCGTCAGGTTGCCGCCGTTGGTCACGTAGACGCCGGATTGGTCATCCTTCGCAGCCGTGTAGCTCTGGTCCGATAGGGTTTCGCTGCCACCGTCCAGCGTGTACGCGCCGGTTGCGGTAGCCAACCCTTCCTCTGCGCTGAAAGAACCGCCTCCTCCCGGAGGGGGGCCACCCGGTGCGCCGCCAGGAGGAGCTCCAGCCGGTGCACCGGCGGGTGGTGGATTACCCGGCGCAGCGCCCGGCGGCTCTCCTGCAGGCGCCACCTGCGCAGTTGCAACTACGGCCGAACGGGTATCCTGCCCCGCAGCCGCGCTGACCTGCTCCGTCACTGCGGCCGCGCTGACCTGTTCCGTTATTACAACCGGGGCCGCTGCCTGTGAGGTTGTGACGGCTGGCGAGCAGGCGCCAAGCAACATCGCTGCCACGATGCTCAACAAACCAATACTATTCAATGTCTTTTTCATGTCTGCCTCCTATACAGGATGGGGCGCGCGATACACCACATCGCGTACCCAGGCTCACCTTCGAGTGAGCAGCTTTATTGGAGTTTCTGCAGGCATTATAGGAGGCCAAACTATGAGAAAGCCAAGAAAAGCCTGTGAAAAGGCTGAGAATCCTGTGGAGATCGGCTGCAGGCGTCAAACTCCTCTATGAAACATGGGGCGCGGGTGAACGCGGACGCTATTTTTCATTGTCCCAGGCTGCCGGCCGCGCCCGGCTGGGTTTCACCGGGAATGCGCGCCAGGATGATGGGCGGATGTGCTACGTCTTTGTTATGCCTAAGGCATGCGGATGATCGCCGGCAAAAAGAGATCGAAACGCTTCAGCGATGATTCCACTGCTCCCAGGTCGCAGCGCGGCGTGTAGCCAGGCGCGCCGGCCCCAAATATGCGCGCCTCCCCGCGTTGGTCAGCGGCCAGCGCCGCCCCACTGAAATCGCTGCAGCCGGCTGGATTGCCGCGGTCGATTGCCGGGCCCCACAGCGGGAGGTGGTGGTACGTCGAATAACTGCCCAGGGTCAGGTTGCCCAATCCGGCGTCGATCCCCGGCGAGAGCGAACCCAGGAGCACGCCGCTCATATCCCCGCTGACCGAGCAAGTCATGCTGCTCCACCTGCCGATCAGGTTGTAGCCCTGGGAGGTCAAAGGTCCCACGCAATCCGGGCTGTAGACCTCGAAAGCAACCGCCGTCAGGTCTTCGTTGCCGGCGACGATGCTGTTCTTGATCATTACCGAGCTGCCCGAATCGACGTGGATCCCGCCGCCTGTGCCATCCCCGTTGTCGTCGGCGTCTGCCGTATTATTGCTGATCGTCGCGCTGCCCAGTTTCGTAGCTGTTGTGTTTTTGATCGATAACCCGGCGCCATCACGATTCGCCTGGTTGCCGCTCACCGTTGAGTTGATCAGGGTGGCTGCGCCGTTCTGTACTCGAATCCCACCTCCATCTGTACTGGCTGTATTGCTCACGATGGCGCTGTTCTCGATGTTCACGGTTTTCGAGGTGTAAATTCCACCGCCATAGCTGGCCTGGTTGTTGTCGATGACCGTGGCGTCGATTTCGGCCGTGATACTCGTGTTCAGGAACAGCCCGCCGCCCGAAGTTCCACTGTTTCCTGAAAGGGTGCTGTACAGAATGGAAAATGAACCGCCGCCGATGTAGGCGCCGCCGCCTTCATTATCGGCTGAATTGTTGAAAATCTGGCCCTGGTAGATGGCTGTGCTGCCGCTGCTCTGGTAGATGCCGCCGCCGGGATTGTTGTAGACACCTGAGGCAATGTTGTTGTAAATCGAGGACAGCATCACGCTCAAATTCCCGCCGTCGTTGCAGATCGCACCGCCTACGCCGGCTGTGGCCTGGTTATCGTGGATGCTCGATCCGTCGCCGATATTCAGCGCCCCATAGTTGCTGATCGCTCCACAGCCAGGCGCCCGGTTGTTATACACCTGTACATTGTTCAGGTTGACCGTGCATCCCTCGCAATAATTGGCGATGGCGCTGCCTGAGTTGGATGGGTCGGTATTGGTCAGATCGCGCAGGGTGCAATCGTTCAGCGTGACTGTTCCGTGGTTGCTGGCATCTCCGGGGATATATACCGCCTGGGGGAAATCCCGCAGGGTTACATCGTTCAGCTCCAGGTCATAGTCTGGCGATATGGTAAATCCTTTGGCGCCGCTCGATCCCGCCCCATCCAAAATGGTGGTGGCCTGCCCGGCCCCGTTGATCGTCAAATTCTGCGACACATTGAGCGCGTTGGTCAGGTAATACGTCCCCGCCGGCAGCGTGATCGTATTTGCTCCTGCCAGGGCGTTGGCTTCCTGCACCGCCGCCCGCAAACTGCAATTGCCCGACGCATCCGCACAGACCCCGTCGCCCGGGTTGACGTCCGCAACCTCGGCCGTCGTGTTCACGGTAAAGGTAGCGGAAGTGGCGGCTTGTGTGAACTGCCCCCCTGTTCCCAGGAAGAAAAAGATTCCACACAGAACAATCCCACACAGGCATACTGCTTTGAAATCCCGGCCCGGTTTGCTCATTGTTGCCTCCATGCTTTTGTTATTGAAAGGGTCGTTTGCGCGGCCTGCTCGACCTGGGTTGGCTACGCCTCATTTACCCCTTTATTATGCTCTATTTTTCACGAAAAGGCAATTTTTCTGTGTAGAGAGATCTTTCCAGGCCCGCCGGCCAATCTACCACTATTCGCCGTTGCTCACTCGATCTGTGAATACAGCCAATCCAACAGCACTTCACGGTGCACCAGAGTATCGATCTCTTTGCTGTTGATCGGCACACCATACTGATCCACTTCGATTCTTTCTGGTGGGGGATTGCCGGTAAATTCCCTTTCTTGTACGATCCGGCGCGTTTGCCAATCGATCAGCGTAATTTTGCAATATTCTTGCTGGGCGATAACGATCGCCCCAACGTAGGTATAGGTACCCAGCGGGTGGCAATCCAGCCAGGCCAGCACACCCACTTCCTCGGGCGTCTGCGCCTGCCGTTCCCTGGGCAATTCGTGGAATAGATCGTCAACGGTCTTTGTCGCCGGGTTGATCACCAGGATTTTGCCCTGCAATTTTTGGGTTCTGGCCGAAGCCGGCGCAGTGGCAAACCGGGCGGTATAGGCAGCCATCTGGTTGACGAAAGGCCCTTCGAGCCGGGCGCGCCGCTCTTCGCGAATTTGCTTGATGATCGGCATTGCAAGCGGCATTGCTATCGCCGCAAGAAGCCCGCCTCCAATGAACGCCAGCAGAATAACCAAAATCGTTTTGCAGGAAATGGGAGGTTTGTGCGATTTTTGGGGCATGGATTATCCTGTAGTAAAAACCATCAGGTCTCTTCTAAATTCCACAACGGTCTTGAAGACAGCCCGCTCAGGCACACCAGGGTGGAGAGCAAGCCGCCCAGGATGAACACACCCTGAACGCTGAGTGCTTCGCCGAGCGGCCCGGCGATTGCCAAACCGACCGGCGCCGCCAGGCCAGCGATCATATTCAACAGCGCCAGGGTGCGGCCCTGCAGTTCGTTGGGCACCAGCGTTTGCAGCATTGCTGTCAGCGGTGCATTGCCGGTGGAGAAGGTGAATCCGCTAATCGCCCACCAGACGGTTGCCAGCCACAGCATGTTGCCTGGCATGAGCGCAGTGAGCGCCACGGTGAAACACGAAAGCGCAAACGATAGCATCACGGTGAGCACGCGTCGTTTGAACAGCGGCCAGATGCTGATGAATATCCCGCCTGCAATAATGCCCAACCCGGCGAAACCCTCCATCAATGCCACCTGATTGACTCCACCCTTGAAGTGCTGTGTGACCAGCAGCGGAGTGAGCGAGAAAGTGGGCATGATGGTCAAAACAACCAGCCCGGTAACGGCGTAGAGCCGCGCCAGGCCAGGGCTTTGCCACACGTAATCTGCCCCGGCGCGTATCTCGCCCCACAATGCGGCGGGCGTGAGCGCTGTCTCCTGTATGCGTGGTTGTGGGATGGCGTAGAAAAATAAAGGCGTAATCCCGAGCACTGCGGTGGCGACGTCGATCATCAATGCGCCTTGCATGGGCAAAAAGGCCAGGGCCAGCGCTCCCAGCGGAGCGGAAGCGATTGTCATGACGCCTTGCAGCGCCTGGTTCATACCTGCCACGCGTCCCAGCCAACTGACGGGCACCAGGTTAACTGTGCTGGCGCCTGCTGCCGGTTGTTGGAAGGATTGCATGGTAGCGCGGACGAACATCAACAGGTAAACCTGCCACAATTGCACGCGGTGCGTGGCAAACAGCACGACCAGTAGGGCCATGCAAGCCGCGGTGATCGCATCCGCCAGGATCATCACCGCCCGGCGGCTGAACCGGTCTGCGATGGCCCCGCCCAACGGGCTGAACAGGGCGGTGGGCAATATCGCCATCACGCCTGCCATCGCCAGGGCGCCCGGTGAATTGGTCGTCTCGGTAATCCACCAGACCAATACAAACTGCGTCAGCGAACTGCCGATGAGTGAGAGCGCCTGTCCGGTCCAGATGATGAAGAAACGGCTCTGCCAGTCGTTCATAGGTATTTTGAATCAGTGGCCATTCATGGCTGCAAGCCGTAGTACAAAGTATCCAACGCCTCGACCAGTTCGGAAACGGTCTGCACGTTTTCGGGGTCGAGCATTGCCATTTCGAGCATTCCTTCATAGAGTGCAGCAAACAGGGTAGCAATCTGGTTGATGTTCAGCGGGCGAAACTCGCCGCGCGCGATCCCCTGGGCCAGCAAGTCTGCAATAACCTGGCGGTAGGCATGGAAGTAATTGCGCAAGTGGGCGCGGGCGCGGGGGTCGCGCCCACCCAGGCTGTAGAAATCGTAAAACAACGGCGAAAGCGCCTCGGTGGGCGGGATGCTGGCACGGATGTAACCTTTGAGCCGTTCGGCGACAGTACCCGGCGCGTCCATCAGGGCGCGCAAATCACTCAAATCGGCGTGGGTAAGGGAGGTCATCAAGTCCAGGATGATCTCTTCCTTGCTCCTGTAATACCAGTACACGCCGCCGATGCTCAGCCCGGCGCTTTCGGCAATATCTTCCATGCGCGCAGCATCGAACCCCTTTTTTACGAAAACATCCCTGGCGGCTGCCAGGATTTGCGCTTTGCGTTCCGCGCTTACATCGGGTTTGGGCATCCCTTGCTCCTGATCCAGTATTTGTGCACTCGGGTAATGTGTGCGGTACGTAGCGCTTCACTCGCTATTGGAGCGCCCAAATAACCGAACGATTATTCGGTTATTTGGGCAAAAAAAGACGACCTGAGCGCGTCGTAAGATATAACCGAATGATAATTCGGTTATATCTTACCGCCAGGTCGCTGCTTTGTCAAGCCTCTGGAGTGGGCGGCGCGCCGCGCTGCCCACCAGGGTATGCAATTGGGTTTTGCAATCAACCCTGGCGAGCCTGTAGATGATCTTTGTACCAGGCAATTGTCTCTTTGACGATGACCTCATACGGGGTGGCAATATCACCGAAAGCTTTCACAAATTTACTCGAATCGACCACAAATGGCTTCTCGAATTCGTAAGCCATTTCGACCATTTCTCTTGCCGCTGGGATAAACAATCCACCGACCATCAACATCAACTTGCCCATTACCGAAAATTTAGGTTCCAGCCTGGCCTCTTTGAAAAACAGTGTCACCAGCTCGCGCTGGGTCAATGTGGGCGGGTTGGGTACGTGCCACGCCTGGCCGAGGGCTTCCTCTCGTTCGCCCAAAATCGCCAGCGCCTCGCCAAAATCGCTGATGTAGGTATAGCTGTGCGGCAGGTCGAGCGAACCGGTCACTTCGGCAGGCTTGCCTTGCAGTAACGGCAGGAATGTGCGCTCGCCCAGGGCTGAGCTGAGCACTCCAGGCCCGTAGAAATCTGAACCGCGCCCCATGGCCACGCGGACCTTGCCTGCCCGGTGCGCTTCCAATAGCGCATTTGCCATTTCGCCGCGCACTTTACCCTTGTGGGTGTGCGCCGCATAGGGCAGGCCCTCGTGGATCGGTCGTCCCTTCGTATCCCCATACATATACAAGTTTTCGCCAACGATCAGCTTGGCTCCGTTCGCCGCGGCGCCTTCCAGGATGGCTGCTTGTAGGAGCGGGAACAACTTCACCCACTGGTGATATTCCGGTTGGGCACACTGGTAAACCACGGCTGCGTTTTGGGTTACGGTGCGTGTGAAGTCCATGTTGTAAGCGTCGCCGCCGGTGATTTCCACGCTGGCCGGGATTTCCGCCGCTCGCCTTCCCGAGCGGTTGATCATCTTGATTGTCTTGCCGCGTTTGAGCAGGGCGCGCATGGTCGCCTGCGCCAGCGGGCCGGCGCCAAAAATGACGTGCAATTCGTTGTCAGTCATTGTTTTTTCCTCGTATGTCTGTACAAATAATGTAACTTCAAAACCAGTTCTGTTTATTCGGCCACTTGTTCCAGCCCGCGCCGTGGGCTGGGGTATGTCACCCGTGTTGGGTAGCCGATGCGGAAGGGCATGATGGCGTGCCATTCCGCATCGCCGATCAGGCCCTGCACCATCTCACCCAGCACAGGCTGAATATTCAATTGGCGTTCGCGATCGGCCCGTTCGCACATCTGGTTGATCGGTTGGAGTGCAAGTCCTTGCGCCGTCCCCCACAGGTGGATGCGTTGCCAGGCGCGCCCGCATTGCAGCCGCTGCATATTGTCCATCTCGTCTCTCACTGCCAGCATGCCAAACGCTGCCGCGCTTGGGATGCTAATCTCGCGCATGTTCTTGACAAACATCTGGTCGTTCTGCTGGCGGGAGCCATCGGGCAGCAGCTTGGCCATGCCGGTGATGAACGCGCCCAGCCCCTGTGCATCGAGCGTGATGCCATCCGCGCGGGCTTGTAACTCCGACCAATCCTGCCGCCACCAGGCGTGGCTGTCCAGGCTTTGCTGTTCGTCGCCCACCAGGGCCTCGGTTGCTGCCACGGCCGTCTGGCCGAATTCTGCCTTTGCCGCCTCGTCTGCGAACCAGAACAAGCGCACATCTGTCTCTGTGATCAACCCCCGAATGGCCTCCAGCGTTTCATGCTCGACAGGCCGCTCAAGGTCATACGCGGCACGGTTCGTGTGCCGGGATGGGATCGCTGCGTACAACTTTGAGCTGTGCGGTGCAGCGGGGGTGAACTCCAGGTGTGCCGCATGCCTCTCATCTGCGGCGTCAGGCATCAGTTGCATTGCTGCCGCCAGCCCCTCCGCTTCCGCAGCCAGTGTCATGTTCTCGAGGGCGCACCCCAGGCCAATGTACATCTCGCGACGGAACGGGTCGATAGTGCCGATCTGTCGGCTCGAGTCGGCGAATAAATCGACGCTTGTGGGCTCGATGCGAAAAATCCACGGCTGGGAGTTGTGCGGGTTGGAAGCCAGGATGCCTGCCGCCACAATCCGCTCCGGAACCGTGGCTGCGCTGCGCCAATCCTGCCAGGGCGCATAAGCAGGACCTTCTCCTACGCTGAATACTCCCTGGTCCACCGCGCGCCAGATCGTTCCGCCCGCCGCCACCACCAGCGTAGCGCCGGCGAATTTGAGGAAATCACGACGATTGATTTTTGTTTTCACGGATTTTGTCTCTGACATTTCAGGTACTTGATATAGGGTGCTTAGGGCGGGCTTCGCCCGCCTAACCACCCTGCTCCCTTTTACTTAAAATACTGCTCAATCAGCAAGTCGATGGCGCGGCGGTATACCTCGCCCGTGTCTGTGATAAAGGGTGGGAACTGGTGTCCAATTTCCAGCGAGACCAGCCCGTGGACGTACCCCCAGGTAGTGAGCGCCAGGTGCAGCACTTCCGGAGCCGCTTCCCCCCGTTCATCTTGCCATGCCTGTAACATGGCTACCAGTTCAGGTGATATCGCCTCGCTTCGCTGAGCTTTGAAATGGCCCGCCAGGTAAGCGGTTTGCAGCACCTCGACCAGGATCGCCAGCGGGCGTGCCGCCGCCGGCATGGTAATTTCCATCGGCGCGTGGTATCCGGCGATCGGCGTACCGAAGATCAACTGGTACCGCTCTGGATAGGTAATCGCCCAGGCGCGGTAAGCCTGGCCCAGGGTGCGCAGGCGCAAAGTATATTCCTGCTCCGGAAGGGGCGCGATAGCCTCGGCCTGTGCATCGCCGAAAGAGGTAAATGCATCCACGATCAGGGCTGTTACCAGGGCGTTCCGGTCGGCATAGTAGTTATAGATCGCCGGGGCGGTGATTCCTAACTCTCGCGCGATGGCGCGCAGGCTGAGCGCTGCTGCGCCGGATTCGGCAATCTGTTTCCAGGCGGTCTCTTTGATCGCTTCCTGCAAGTCGCCCTGCGGAGTTATTCGTTTGGGTCGTGGGGACATCGATCACCTCAGATAAATGAACAGTGTATATTTACACTGTAAATATACACTGTTCATTTATTTTTGTCAAGAGGAAACCTGGCCGGGTGAGTTGGGAGATTTTTATATGATTGGCGCGCAACCGTGCTACAATAATGCCCGTTATCTTTATTAAAGAAGAGCGCACGGCGATTATGGAAATTTCCTACATGCTCAATCAAATGTGCCATGTGGCCCTGGCCACGGCCGATATCAGCGCCATTCGCAAGGCGCGCGGTTTTAGCCAGAAAGAAACCGTTTCACGCAGTACGTTTGAAAGCTTTTTCCTGTCCAGTATCGGCCTGGAAACTGTTATGGCTTCTCTGTCTCCCGAAGAAGTTGCCACCCTGCACCTGTTAACTCTGAAAAATGAAGAAGTGGACATCACTTTCTTCGAGCGATTGTATGGTAGCGCCAGGCGCGATCAAAAGTATTATTATGGCACCTTCACCCAGCAGTACAAAGAAACCTTCGATGCGGTCAAAAAATCGCTGGTTCGTAAAGGAATTCTATTGATTGCGGAAGCCAAAGTGCGCGGTGAGAGCGTGCAGTTGGAGCGTTGGCGGTTTCGTTTCCCATCAGAGTTTGCCCCTTTTTTGCCACCCATCATCCAGTCGCCATTCGTTTCTACCTCCTCGGGCGAAGTTCAGGCTGAAGTCGCCCGTAAGAAATTGCTGGAATTGGCCGGCGGTCCTGAGATAGTAGCCGGCCATGCCAGGGCATCTTACTCGTTGGCGACAAAGAAAGGTGTTTTGATGTTCGGCGCGGACCCGTTTCGTGCTGAGGCGTTGGTCCAATGGCAACGGGCTATGTGGGATGCAGAGCTTTCGATAGCTGCGGCGAGCGATCTGATCTTGCCAACAGCCGCCCTTCAAGCGATCCTGGCGCTGCTCCGGCCCGGGGAGTGGGTTGCCCCTGAACAATTGGAACCCCTGCTAAGAATATTTTGTTTCGGTGAGAAGCTGCCCGGCGCGGAAAGTATTTGCCAGGCCGGTTGGAAATGGGGCTGTCTGGCGCAGCTTGTCGATCGTGGCAAGACTTTCTACCGTCTCCACTCGCCTGTCGTGGATAGCGAGCCGGTTGACCCCGCGGTTTATCTGCGCCCTGCTCCACAAGGTGAATCTGTCCTGGTGGATTTGCGCACCATCCCCTTTCGCGATCTCGAAGAGCTCAATCAACTGGCCCATCTGGAAGTGACCGATCGGAATCTGGTCGCTTCCCCCGATCCGGTCCGGTTGGGCCGTGCCGGGTTGGATGCCCTCCAGACGCCCCTGGCACGCTGGCTGTATGAGAATCTGATTGCTTTCCGGCAGGCTGTGGATTCTGTACGAGAACACTGGGGTAAAACCATCTTGCACAGCAACCTGCTGGTGGCGCGCGCCAGAGATTTGAGTCTGCGTGTGCAGTTGGAACGAGAACTTGGGGAGCAAATCCTGGTGCTCAATGATGAATATATTGCTTTTCCCGCTTCCTGGAGGGCAGAAGTGGAAAAGGTGCTCAAAAAATGGGGGTTTGTGGTCAAGGAGGTGTGCGCATGATGAATCTCACCCTGACCACGGCTGCTGTCCGGGGATTGGATATTGCCACCAATGAACGTGACCTGCTGCGGGATTTGCTGATTTACCTGGATTACATGCAAGCCCACTCCGTCAAGCGGATGGTGCGCACCAATGAGCTGCCCAGGGCGGATTTGACCCGGCTGGCAAAGCAGTTGAACGATCCTGAGATCGATCAGGAATGGATCTACTTTATCGATTTCCTGGCGCTCTCCATGGGCCTGGTCAGTTTCGACACCCGGGGGGAATACCGCGGCTATAGCAGCAGCGAGCCATCCTTCGTCAATAATTTCGTCATCGTCAATTCGACTGCCTGCGAGGAGTTTTTCAATCGCTTACCCGCCGAGCAGGAGAAGCAAATGATCGAGGCGCTGGTTATCCAGCGGAAACGCAGCGAATATGACTCGTCTAATAATGAGTTCTATGCTCGCCGGATATTAGGGCGCCTGGATTCTTTTAGCCCTCGTGGATCGGCGGCGGGTGTCATGCCCAGCCTGGATTTCACCCAGGTCCGGCGTTTTCTGTTGGGGCTGCTCCAGCAGTGCCCCCCAGGGGTGTGGTACACCACTGCCTCGCTGGTCGCCTTTTTGAAAGCCAACCATCCCTATTTCCTCATTCCGGAGAAACTCCCACCCGACCGGTGGGGCCACGCCGTCGGGCGGTACGAGAATTTTTACGAAGGCCGCGATCAATGGGGGAATAGCGATTCCTTCGTTCCTGCCGGCGCACCAGATGCCTTCGAGCGCGTCGAAGGCCGTTATGTCGAACGCTTCCTGGAAGGTATTCCGCTTACCATGCGTTTTGTCGACGTAGCCTACCAGCCACAGCCGCAACAGACAATCTATCCCAGCCTGGGGCAGTTGATGGCATTTCGGGTCAATGAGCGTTTCGTGCGGCTGATGAAAGGCCAGATTGAGCCTCCCCGGGTAACGGTCCAGCCCAATTTTGACGTGGTCGTGGAATCTGAACTCTACCCGGCGCGCTTGATGCAGACTCTGAACGCCCTGGCTGAAATTGTGTCTGCGCCTGTGGGCAGCAGCCATGCCTCTGTGATCACGTTTCAACTGAAGAAAGATCGCATCGCCGCCGAGAAGGTGCGTAACCCCGGGCTGGATGTGGTGGGTCTCTTGCAAGACCTGACCGGCCGCGATTTGCCCCCCAATGTAATTGTCGAGTTGGAAGAGTGGAGCGGCCACGCCGATCAATTTACCTTGTTCACCGGTTTCGGTTTGCTTGAAAGCGACGAGCCGTTGCATCAAGTTGACCGTGACACAGCGGAGCGCATCTCGTCGCATTTCCGCCTGGTGCGTCACCCGGAAAGCGTCAACGAGAAGCTGGAAAAAGCTGGCGTATCGCCCTTGTGGGTTAAACATGGCCCGGCTTGCTTCGATTTGCTGCCCGATGCAGCCCGGACCATTTTTCCCAAGAAAGCGACCGCTCCAGTCGCGCCGCGCGGCCCTGCACGAGTTAACTTGCTGCGTACTGCTCAGGTTACGTTATATTTTTCCACACACACCCAGGCATTCGAAGATTTTCGCAAGGCCCTGGCCGAAGCGCGCTGTCCCATCCAGGCGGACGCGGCCAACAATACGATCACTTTCTCTCAGCAGTATCAGCCGCAATTCGAAGGGGTTGTTCAGCAATTGGCGGAAAAATATCAGGTGGATATCCAGGATTTGATGACCTAATATGTTTCGCTCCGATAATCCCCTCATCGTCCAGGGTGATAAAACCGTCTTACTCGAAGTCTCTAACCCCCATTACACGCCGGCGCGCGACCTGTTGGCGCGTTTCGCTGAGCTGGAAAAATCTCCCGAGTACATCCACACCTACCGCATCACCCCTCTCTCGCTATGGAATGCGGCATCCTCTGGTCTGCGCGCCTCCGATGTTCTCGCCGCGCTGGAGAAGTACGCCAAGTACGCTCTGCCGGTCAATATCGTTCGCGATGTCGAAGATTACATGGGCCGTTACGGGCGGGTTAAGCTTGTTCGTGAAGGCGATAATCTCCTGCTGGTCAGCGACGATCCGATCTTGATGGTTGAAATCGTCCGGCACAAGAAAATTCAGCCCTACCTGCTTAGCCAGGTTGGCCCCACCCGCCTGATGGTCAAACCGGCTTTTCGCGGCCACATCAAGCAGGCGTTGGTGCAAATTGGTTATCCGGCTGAAGACCTGGCCGGCTATGTAGACGGGGATGCACTGCCGATTGAACTGCGCCCGGTTACTCTGGAAGGCAAGCCGTTTAACCTGCGGAATTACCAGCGCGAGGCGGCGCAGGTCTTTCATGCCGGCGGATCGGCGCGCGGCGGCAGCGGCACGATCGTCTTGCCGTGTGGAGCGGGCAAAACGATTGTGGGCATGGTTGCCATGCAACAGTTGCAGACTTCCACTCTCATCCTGTCGCCGAACACCGTCGCCGTGCGCCAGTGGATCAGCGAGCTGATCGACAAGACCACCTTGACCGAAGACCTGGTGGGGGAATATTCGGGCTTGCAGAAAGAAATCCGCCCGGTGACGATCAGCACCTACCAGATCATCACCTATCGGAAGCGGGGCGCAGCCAGAGACACGCCTGAAGAATTTCCTCATTTCGACCTGTTCAATGCCCGCAATTGGGGATTGATTATCTATGATGAGGTTCACCTGCTCCCCGCCCCGGTTTTCCGTATTACGGCAGAATTGCAGGCCCGCCGCCGCCTGGGGCTGACTGCTACCCTGGTGCGCGAGGATAACATGGAGGGCGATGTATTTTCGCTGATTGGCCCCAAGAAGTACGACGTGCCCTGGAAGGACCTCGAAAAACAGGGCTGGATTGCCACTGCCAGTTGCCATGAAGTGCGCATCCCGCTTGACGAAGACCAGCGCATGGAGTATGCCCTGGCCGCACAACGTTTGAAATATTCCGTGGCCGCGCATAACCGGCGTAAGCTGCCTGTCTTGCAGTCCTTATTGGACAGGCATGCCGGCGATAACATTCTGGTGATTGGTATGTACCTCGACCAGTTGGAGCATATCGCCGCCATGCTCGACGCCCCGCTGATTACCGGCCAGACGGCCGTACGCGAGCGCGAAAAACTCTACGAGCAGTTCCGCACGGGCGAGGTCAAACGCCTGGTCGTCTCCAAGGTGGCAAACTTCAGCATCGACCTGCCGGACGCCAATGTGGCTATCGAGATCTCAGGAACCTTTGGCAGCCGCCAGGAAGAGGCCCAACGCCTGGGACGCATCCTGCGTCCCAAGAGCGATAACTCTATCGCTCATTTTTATACTCTGGTCACTCGCGATACCGTGGATCAGACCTTTGCTGCCAATCGCCAGCGTTTTCTCACTGAACAGGGTTATAAGTATGAAATTCTGTACGAAAATGAAGTATTGGGACAGTGAGGTTCATTCTCAGTATGTATCAGACCACCTTGCACGAAAACCTGCCGCTGCTCGAAGTAACTGATCGGATGATTCTCGACGATCTATACGCGGACCCGCGCACTGCCATTTACCTGCTGGCTCGTTTGAGTGATACGGTCGCTGTCATCGCTCCCGGCCGGGCCGCGGCTTTGCAGACCCGGCTGCTCAAACTTGGGCATACTCCAAAGGTCCTGGAGTAACCACATGGCTTCCTCGTCTCGGTATTTCGATGCCGATCTTCCCCGGGTTGGCTCTGACAAATTAAAACCAATGGCGCGCATGTGGGGTGGCAATTACAAGCTGCGCAAAGAAGAGTGTATTGCCCTCATTACCCAGAGCCTCAAAGATCGAGTTCGTGTCGAGGCTGCCATCGCAAGCTTGGAAGATTATGAACGTAATGCACTGGCATTGCTCAAACGCCTGGGAGGACTTACAGACTACAATTCCCTGCTGGTTGGCTTGCTGGCCATCGGAGAGTCTCTCCCTAGCCAGTCGCGAGGCTACAGCGACCCGGGTAGCAATCTGGCGAATGATCTGCTGCGCCGCGGATTGATATTGGGGGCTTCCTCATCCAGCCCGGATTATCTGGATGGATCTTTTGAGCGTGACACGGTTTACTCCGATAGTCGCCTTTTGGCGCAGGTCGGACCCCTGCGCATCAAACCTTTTCAACTCCAGCCGATGCCTGTACCGTTGCAGTCGATCTATCGTCGCCCGCCTACCGTTGCCCTGGATATCATCGGGATGGTGCAGGCGGTAGATAACCTGGGTGGCCTCAAATTGACCCAGGCAGGTCAGGTGCGCGTTAACGAAGCAGCCAGGCTGCGCAAGGCGCTACACTGGAACGACCAGGGTATCGGACTGGATGGCTTTATATTCCCCGATCCGGTCACTGCCTGGTTACACGCGTTGGCCTACTCCGATGTATTGATGGTGGAGAATGACCGGGTAGTGACCAGAGAATCCAGCGATCAATTTGCTGTCCGCCCGTTTGCCGAGCAGGCTCGCATGTTCATGGAAGGGTTCATCCGCTCCAACCAGTGGTGGGAGCTTGTCCCTTCCCCGGGCTACGACTCAAATGGCAAAGGCCGACGCCGGGGAAGATTGGCTCTCACTATGGCGCTGGCGGCACTCCCGTTGGATACGGGCGGTTTTTTCTCACTGGACGATTTCGATCAGGCGCTCTATGCCCGCGTTGGAGAGTATTTCGCGTTGGATTACCCGCCGAGGCGCCCTTACAAAATGTATAACGAGGCGCCTGCAGAAACCGAAAAGAAACTCGCCGATTGGCGCATCCAAACGCGCCGCGATTGGTTGAAGCAAGAGCGGCCCTGGATCGAAAAAGCATTGACTACCTGGCTGTATTTCCTGGGTCTGGTAGAGCTTGGCATGGATCAGGGTGTGGTCATCGGGCTGCGCCTGACTCAATTGGGTAAGGAAGTGTTTCACCCTGAACTGGCCAGTGCCGTCTCCATCGCACCGAAAGCCTCTACAACCGACCTGCCTGGCTGGGTCGTTCAACCGAACTTCGACATCATCGTTTACCTGGAACGTACCAGCCCACAGCAACTGGCCTTTTTGGAGCGCCACACGGAGCGAGTGCAGGCACATGCACACACGGCTCACTACCGCTTGTCGCGTGAAACAGTTTACCGCGGCCTGGAAAGTGGTTCTACCCTGGAAGAGCTGCTGGAAACTCTGGCTGCTGGTGCCCACGCGCCGCTGCCGCAAAACGTAGTGGTCGAAATTCGCGAATGGGCCTCGCTGCGCGAGCGATTGACCTTGCACCGCCGGGCTGCCTTGCTCGAGTTTCCAAACACCCTGTTTTTGTATGCTGCGCTCGAGGCCGGCGTGGCGGGCACGGTGGTCGGTGATCGCTTTTTGCTGCTTCCCCAGCAAAGCCGCCCTATGCAGCCTGGATGGGTTTCCATTGACTATGCTCAGGCGCTGCCCAAATGCATCACGGTCAGTGAAGATGGTCATATTCGCTTAAAGCGCGGCTATCACGATCTGATAATTGAAGCCCAATTGAGCCATTGGGCCGAGCGCCAGTCTGATAGCGACTGGCAACTTACTGCTGCCAGTGTTGCTGCCGCGCTGAAGAATGGCTTGCGGCTGAACCAGTTGTTTACTTTGTTGAGTGAACGCCTCACACATAAGCTGCCACAATTATTGGCGCTTGCATTGCGCGCCTGGGGTGGAGAATCTAGCTCGGTTGAATTAGAACCGGTGGTTGTGCTGCGCTGCTCCCAGGAGCAGGTTTTTGAAGCTATCATGACCAGCCCTAAAACCAGGTCCTTCCTAAAAGGCTATCTGTATCCTGATCTGTTGTTTGTAGATAAGGACCAGGTAGACGCGCTGCGATCGCTATTGGACTGGGCCGGCTTTGCGATCGAAGACCGGTTGTATATTCTTCCGCTGAAATAAATTTTCGATTGGCAGACGTATATTCCCTGTCATTCTGCATGGGTGCTATAATTCGTGCCCATCCAGTATTGGTTTGAGGAGTTGTCGAATGAAAGATTTGGCGCCGGACGGCGCTCGCCCTGCCGGCACCGTGTTACCGGCAGGCTACAAATGGAAAGTTCTGTTTACGGTGATCTTCGGTTTCTTTATGATTCTGTTGGACATGACCATTGTCAACGTTGCTTTTCCGGTTTTGCGCCAGGAGTTTGGCGCCGACTTGAACGAAGCACAATGGATCATCAGCGTTTATATCATGGCGATGGGCATCAGCATGCCGCTGTCCGGTTTCTTGGCGGACCGGATTGGTTCGAAGACCGTGTACCTGGCGGCCATTGGCTTGTTTACGATCGGTTCTTTGTTCTGTGGCCTCTCGTCAAGCTTGTATCTATTAGTAGCCGCTCGCGTGCTGCAGGGGATCGGCGGCGGAATTGCCATGCCGCTCGGCATTGCGCTCTTACTGCAGGCGTTTCCGGTGCGTGAACAGGGTACTGCCCTGGGAATTTACGGGATTGCCGCCCTGGTCGCCCCGGCGCTCGGCCCGGTGTTGGGCGGCTGGCTTGTCAGCCTCAATTTGTGGCGTATGATCTTTTTCATCAATCTCCCGGTTGGGCTGCTGGCTGTCCTGTTGGGTATGCGCTTCTTGCGTCAGGCAAAAAGCCAGCAGCGCCCACCTCTCGACCTGCCCGGGGTGATCAGCTCTACCCTGGGTTTTGGCGCGATTCTGTACGCCGCATCGATCGCGGCAGATGTCGGTTGGACAGCGCCGGTTACGATGACCTGGTTCGCAATCGGTGCGGCGGGCTTGATCGCCTTTACCGTCATCGAGCTTTTTGTGGCGAAGGTCCCCCTGTTGGATTTGCGTCTTTTCAGGAATCGTATCTTCCTCAACGCCAGCTTGTTGGGGTATGTGGCTACCTGGGCGCTCTTCGGGGCTGAATTTTTGCTACCCCTTTACCTGCAAGTATTGCGTGGGCAAAGCGCCCTGGCCACCGGCTTTATTTTGCTGCCCCTGGCTATTACCAGCGGCGTGCTGGTCATCCTGTCCGGGCAGATCTACGACCGTATTGGGCCCAGGCCGTTGATCGTGGTCGGCTTTGCCATCCTGGCGTTTAACACCTGGCAGTTATCCCAATTGCGTGCCGATACTTCGATCCATACGATCATTTTTTTGTTGGCGTTGCGCGGCGTTGCGTTGGGCCTTACCGCCCAGACGACGATGGCAACCGCACTGTCGGTCGTACCGCACCATAAACTCCCGGTGGGTTCGTCGCTGATTAGCTCGACCAGGCAGGTCGTACAATCCATCGGCGTAGCCGTACTGGCGACGATCTTGACCAGTGCGCTTTCACCGCAGGTCAAGGCGCTGCAGAACCAGCTCAACAGCTCATCTCACCAGGGTGCGCCTGCTCAGAATGTAGCCCTCTGTGCGCCGGGTATGTCCGAAATTCACCTTGCCGCGGCAGTAGAGCCTGCCGTTCCGATCCCTGACTCATCAGGAATACAGCCTGTCGGTCCCGATGCAGCTTTGCTCCAGCGCGCCTGCCAGGAAAATGTGGCCGGTTTCGAAAAGAGCTACCGGCTCACCTTCTACGCGGCTTTGCTGGCGCTGTTGTTAGGTCTATTCCTCCCAGGGTGGCCGCTCAAATGGAGCGGCCGGCAGGCCGCCGGTCCGCAGATCAGCACGCACTGATCCTGTTCTGCTGTGGTTGGATGATCTGCACACTGATTGGCGTTTGCCTCACGGTTGTTTTGCATCTCTGATAAAATCTAGCGATCAATCGTCCCCCAGGAGATGGAGCCGCCATGCCCGTAAGACCGGTCCAGACCAGGAAAGACCTTGCTGCTTTCATCGATCTCCCTTATCGCCTGTATCGCCACGATCCGGTGTGGGTGCCACCGCTGCGCGATGAACAACGCGGCCAGTTCGATCCGCGCCGCAACCCGCTGCTGGACCACTGCGAGTGGCAGCTTTTCCTGTTGGAGCGCGATGGCCAGGTGGTCGGGCGCATTGCCGCTTTCATCGATACCCTGGCGGTGGATTTCTGGAAAGAGCCCATCGGACTGTTTGGTTATTTCGAGTGTATTCCCGACCCGGTTGCCGGGCGGGCTTTGCTCACCGCAGCCCGTGACTGGCTGAAGGCGCGCGGCATGACCGCCATGCGTGGCCCGTGGAGCTTCGTCTCCCAGGAATGGGGCGCAGTGGTCGAAGGCTTCACCCCTTCGCCGGTTATCATGGCGCCCTACAACCCCGCCTATTACAACGACTACCTGGTTGCCTTTGGATTGGAAAAGGCCAAGGACTTGCTCTGCTGGTACGCGTCTGTGGCTGAAGACCATCGTATCCCGCAGCGTATCCTGGCGTTGACCGATCAGGTCGCCGAGCGATATGGCGTGCGTGTTCGCCCGCTGGATATGCGCCGCTATGACGACGAAGTCAAAGTCATCATCGAGCTTTCCAATGCCAGCATTATCGATAATTGGGGCTATTCACCGGTGACGGACGCCGAAGTTCGCGCCATGGCTCACGACCTGAAGCCGATTCTCCAGCCCAAAGGCGTGCTCTTCGCTGAGGATTGCAGCGGGCGTCCCATTGGCTTTGCCATCGCATTACCGGATGTGAACGTCTTGCTCAAGGGATTGAACGGCCATCTTTTCCCCTTTGGCTTTCTCAAGCTCTTGTGGGGGCTGTCCCGCCTGCGGCGCTATCGCATCTTTGCCCTGGGTGTGATTCCCGAGTATCAGGGTAAAGCCGTGGATAGCCTGCTATACCGGGCGATCAACGAAGCGCTCTACTCGCCGGATACCTGGATCGAGATCAACTATGTGCTGGAGGACAACTGGCCGATGATCAATGCCATTAAAAAGCTGGAAGTTGTACCTTTGCGGCGCTATCGGGTTTACCAGATGAGCATCTGACCCAGAAATCCACCAGCACATCCGAGCTTTATGAATCAGGCCACCGTCACACTGACCGGCTGTTTGTGGATGCGATACGCCCCCGTCTTCGCCAGCACCTGCGCGGCGTATTTCTCTGGCACATCCACCAGGGTGAATTCGTCCTGGATATGGATCTTGCCGATCTCATAGCCGGGGATCTCGGCGTGAAAAGCGATCGTGCTGACTACATCGTTCGGGCGCACCCCGTGTGTCCTGCCTTTGCTGATTGTCAACCGGATCATGCCCGCTTCGTGCGAGACCTTGCTCTGTTCCAACGTGCGCCGCAGGCTCCGGTTGCGTGCCGGGTTTTCTGCGAGGCGAGTTTCTGGAACCTCGCCCAGAGGCGCAATCGGGCGCTGCTTCTCATCCGCACGTGCAATCTTCAAGGCGGCTGCGGCAATTTCCAGCGGGTCGTGTCCCTCCTCCACCAGTTTTGCCACCAGTTCTCTCTCGCGCTTATAGCGCGCTCGCTGCAGCCAGACGGACATCTGATTCAGCAATTGCGCTTCCCGGTGGTTCAGAATATCTTGCTCGCTCGGCAGGGTCGCACGGGTGATCTTGTGCCTGGCAAACGCCTCGATCCTGCGCAACAGGCGCTGCTCGGTCGGCGCTACCAGAGAGATCGCCACCCCGGTTTTCCCTGCACGCCCGGTGCGCCCGATGCGGTGGACGTAGATTTCCTCGTCATCTGGCAGATCGACGTTGAAGACGTGCGAAATATCCTCGATATCCAGCCCGCGGGCGGCCACGTCGGTAGCCACCAGCACCTTGATCTGGTTTGCGCGGAAACGATTCAACACCCGTTCACGCGCCTCCTGGACCAAATCCCCGTTCAACACTTCCGCCGGATACCCCCGTTTGGTCAGTTCATTGGCCAGCTCGCCCGATGCTGCCCGGGTACGCACGAAGATCAACGCGCTGCTGATCGGCTCGATTTCGAACAAGCGGGAGAGCGCAGCTACCTTATCCGACTCATGCACCAGGTAATAGCGCTGCTCGATGGCTGCCACGGTTACCTGTTCGCGCTGGATGGTCACCGACTGCGGTTCACGCATATAACGTTCCGCAAGGCGGCGGATGGCCGGGGGCAGCGTTGCTGAAAACAGCCCCGTCTGGCGCTCTGCGGGGGTCTCTTTGAGAATGGTCTCGATATCTTCGATGAAACCCATGCTGAGCATTTCGTCGGCTTCATCGAGGATCACCGTGCGTACCGCGCCGAGATCCAGCACGCCTCGCCGGATCAGGTCGAGCAAGCGGCCCGGCGTCCCAACCACAATGTCAACCCCTCTCTTCAGGCTGCCGATTTGCTGGCTATAAGATTGGCCGCCATATACCGCCAGGACCCGCGCCCGCCGGTATTGGCCATAATCGACCATCGCATTGGCCACCTGCAGCGCCAGCTCGCGAGTCGGCGCCAGCACTAGGGCCTGTACCCCGCGCCGTTCTGTTTGCAGGTTGTGCAGGATGGGTAATGCAAAAGCGGCCGTCTTGCCTGTGCCGGTTTGAGCCTGGCCAACGACATCCCGGCCTTCCAACAGGATAGGGATGATCTCGGATTGAATTGGGGTGGGTTCCGTATAGCCAAGCTCGGTTACTGCCTGTACCAACTGCGGGTGCAGGTTAAAAGCGTCAAACGCGTTCGTCATCAAAATACTCCTCAGATGTAGTGGCTGTTTTGATGACTCCGCTGGCGTGTGATGGCCTTTCCAGGCTACCTTTTTGCTGCCGGTCTTGCCTCGCGGCTGGACCGGCCCCATGCAACAAAAATGCCCGAACAAACCGCGCCGGGCAATCATTTGGAATGATCAAAACAATTTCCCTTAAGCTTGCGATCCATAAACGGATCAGCCGCTAACTATACCACAGCTTCGCCGTTCTAACCTTAAAGTTTTCTGCGTCTTTAATGATGCTTTCACTCTGTAGACGGGATCGCTGATCCTGTCCGAGACTGTGCTCAAGTGTCTTTTCCCTGGCTGCACGACCCCTACGCTCCGTTTACTGGAAACCTCACCACAAACTTTGTCTCGGCACTTTGTTCCAGCTCAATATTGCCTCTGATCTGGCGGACGAGCATCAGCACCAGTTGGGTTCCCAGCGTAGATGCCTGGCGCCAGTCTGCACCGCTTGGGAAGCCTTTACCATTGTCGCTCACCGCCAGCTTATAGCATCCCTCCGCTCTGTGCATATGGATGGATACGCGTCCCCGTTGGCCTTTCTCGAAAGCATGTTTGATTGAATTGGAGACCAATTCAGTCAAGATCAGGCCACAGGGTAAAGCCTGGTTGGTGTCCAGCCAGATGTCTTGAATGTCTACCGCAAATTCGATGTGATTTATCTGGTAGGAATCTTGCATATGCTTCACCAACCGTTCGGCATAGATGCTGAAATCCACCTCCTGTCGGTCTGAGGAACGGTAGAGGAATTCATTGAGCACCGCCATAGAATGCACGCGATTTTCTACATCGCGGAAGAGCTCGGCATCGTATGGGTCGCGTACCAATCTTGCTTGTAAGCTCAGGAATGCGTTGACCTGCATCAGATGATTCTTAGTGCGGTGGTAAATGTCGCGCTGCAGTAGCTTTTCACGTTCTAGAGCAGACTGCAAGGCTTCTTCTGCTCGCTTGCGCTCGGTGATGTCAGAGAAAATAACGGCAAACTTGTCTTTTGCAGGGCGGTAGGCAATACCTTCAAAGTGTTTGTCGTTGAGCGGAGAATACATTTTCAACTAATAATAGCAGTCTCTTTTTCGCACCAGTCATGTCTGCCTCACTCCGAACCTCAAAAGGTATGTGCAGGATCGCAATGGTGTATAAAGGACATACCTTGCAACTTCATGAAATTTATGTGGCGCACATGATGGCTGGAGCATTGGGGAATTCTTGCTGCTTCCATGTATAGGCATGTGCTCCACAAACAATGGCAATTTTTGACTGGCCCACTTGGTTTAACAAATTATATCATCGACTTAAATCATATCGACCCGAATCGATCTGATTTTTGTGCGCTTCACACAACTTCTGGTAAATCACCGAGATTAGGTGATGACAACTCACCGGGCTCTGGTTATCATTGGCTGTAGATCGATAAAGTTGTTCGTGCGCTTCCGGTTCTGTAAATTCAGAAATAGCCAGCCAATGAATTGGACAATTTGCGTTTGTTATGCTGAGGTGTGCTGCGATGTCTCAACAACCGATCATCTACAAAAAACTCGACGCCATACAGATCGCTGCGATCAAGACCCGTATCGACAACCGGGATCAAATCCCACCCCTCTTCGACCGTTTGCGCCAGGCGTGTGATGATGCCCTTTGCGGAGCAGAGATGGTCATCTTTCACGGTGGTGCAGTGAAAGATGGCTTTTTGGTCGAAGCCGCTTTTCCGGTGTCCCGCCGGGTGGAAATGGGCGATATTCATACCCGGGTGTTGGAAGAATCTCCTGCCTTGACTGCCCTCCACCACGGCCCGCACCAGACCATTCGGGATACGGTGATGAAGGTTTACGATTACCTCGGTGCGCATGCCTGGACTACATCCCTCTTCCGCCGAGAAATTTACTGCCTGCTGGATGCCGCCGACCCGCAGCGCAACCTCACCGAGGTACAGGTCATCCTCCACGAATGGGATCGCCTGCTGGCCGAGGGCGCCGAGAAAGTCCTTGGGGCAGATGCCCGCCAGCACCTGATGCAGGGCATCGAATCGATCACCCCCGACTCATCGTTCGAGGATTATACCGCCTGGATCCAGGGTGCCATGCAGCGCCTGGATGCTTTGACCGGCGACAGCGAAAAGAAATGCCTGGTGGTTTCACACTGCGCCCACGTCTTTCCCCAGGAACGTATCGATCATTTACGCACCATCTATGCTCAACGCGGTGCAATCGATGATATTTTACGCGAGATGCATACCGACGACTTCTGGTACGAAAAACCGCTCCGCAAAGGCAATGTCATCTTGATGCGCAAGAACCCCTACGATCCACAGGGGTACGAGCAGGCTGCCACGCCTGCTGAGCGGCGCAAAGCCTACTGTCATTGCTCGTTCGTCCATCCCTACCTGGATGAAATCCCTGCCCGGTTATCACCGACCTTCTGTTTCTGCGGTGCAGGCTGGTACCGGCGCCTGTGGGAGGGTATTTTAGGCCAGCCGGTCAAAATTGAACACGTCGAAACCCTGCTCAAAGGCCACGACCAGTGCACCCTGACCATCACCCTGCCTCTTGATCTATCTGGCGAGTTCGCCCCTCAAAATCTGGAGGCGAAGGTGTAAGCTGCCCACTACCGGCGATTACCTGTCCGAGCCGGATCGCCACAATCCAATAACCTGCCGGGCGCGCCGACCGCTGGTCCGTTTTCCAGGTCGCCTGCTTTGCCGCGCATGGTGATGGGCGGCAAAGCATCCTTGCCGGATTATCCATGCACCTGTTTCGTTGAGGCCTTTTCTTTGCGCCTCTGCTGGAATATCCGCTGTACTTCTGGGAGAAATAAGATGTGCGCTGGAACCAATTACGAAATCCGCCTGCGGGATATTTTAGACGAAAAATGGGCGGCCTGCTTTGAGCCATTTACCCTGACAGTCGATCAGGAGACTACCATTCTGACTGGAGTGGTACACGACCAACCGGAATTGTTCGGCGTGCTGCTCAAAATTCGCGATTTTGGCTTGAAGCTGGTTGCTGTGAATCCACTTGAAGCCGGAAAGGAGATCTCTCACCAATAATATGTTTCGTTTCATACTTTCCCGTCTTTTATGGGTGGCGCTGGTTCTCTTTGGCGTCTCGTTGGTCGCGTTTTTCCTCATCCATAGCATACCTGGCAATCCCTGGTATGCAGAATTATCATCGCAGCGCCGGGCCATGCTCAGCCATTACCTTGATCCCATTTCGATAAAACTGCTCAATCGCCAGTTTGGGCTTGATAAACCTGTCTGGCAGCAATACATCATCTATGTATTCGGCGGCGTAGATCAGGATGGAAAGCCATTTTGTGGAGCAATCTGTGGCAACCTGGGCCCTTCGCTTCATCAACGCGGGCGCTCGGTGCAAAGTATCATCTTCTTCTCGCCCGAGGAGAAAGGCTTTTGGTACAGTCGCTTTGGTTATTCGGCCCGGCTGGCAATGTATAGTTTCCTGTTCACAGCCTGGGTAGGTATCTTGCTTGGGATTGCGATGGCCATTGCGCAGGGATCGGCTTTCGATCGTATCGCCTCGGCGCTGATCACCTTGACTCTTTCTATACCCAGCTTCGTGTTTGGCATATTGTTAATCATTATCCTGGCCTCGTGGTTGAAACTGGTCAAAATTGTACCTGTCTGGGAAGATCCCCGCGCCTGGATCATGCCGGTGTTCGTGCTTTCTGTTGTCCCCACGGCAATGCTGGCGCGTTTGACCAGGGCATCTGTATGCATGGCCATGCAGGGTGATTTCGTCCGTACAGCTCGTGCCAAAGGCGGGCGGAAGTTACGCGTCGTTTTCCGGCACGTCCTGCCTAACGCGGCTATCCCCATTGCCACTGCCCTGGCGCCCGTGATGGTCGAGCTGGTTGCAGCATCGTTCATCGTCGAGTCATTGTTTGGCTTTCCTGGCATTGGACGGGGATACTGGCAGGCTGTGGTCAGTATGGATTATCCGGTTATGATGGGGCTTACCTTGCTTTACAGCCTGGGAATGGTAACAGCCAATATTCTGGCCGAAGCCCTGTATGGCGTGTTGGATCCTCGTATACGGAGCAGTAACCCATGAACAATATCATCACAGAAGCGCATCGCGGCCCTGCGGATAACCAGGCCGGTTTGCCTCACCCGCTGCGCTCCCCTCACCTGTGGTTCAGCCTGGCTATCTTGCTCGTCTTCGCTTTGGTGGCTTTATTTGCACCGCGGCTGGCCCCTCACGATCCGTTGGATATGGATGCAGTCCAATCCAATCTTAAGCCGATCTGGTTGCGCTCCGATCCGTCCATTCCCGGCTATTGGCTTGGTTCGGACCGTTTAGGGCGGGATATTTTCAGCCGCCTGGTTTACGGCACGCGAGCCAGCATTTTTTTGTCCCTTACGGCTGTTCCACTGGCGGTAATGTTGGGGATGTCCATTGGCCTGGTTTCTGGTTACTTAGGCGGGCTGATCGAATATATCACCATGCGTATTGTGGATATTTTCAGCGCTTTTCCTGCCATCTTGTTCTCGGTATTGATCGTTTTGATTTTGCGGGATCGTCCCATCGGTCAGTTCATGAGCGGCCTGTGGACGTTGGCCATCGCCTTTGCTGCCATCGGTTGGGTAAGCCTGGCGCGGCTTTTGCGGGCATCTGTTTTGCGGCTTAAACACGAGCCGTTTGTCGAAGCAGCCCGGGCTTTGGGTGCTTCGCATGCCCATATCCTGTTAAACCATATCCTACCCAACACGCTCGACCTGGTTGCCGTGTGGGCGATCAACGCCGTGCCGGTCGTAATCTTGTTGGAGGCCGGCTTGGGTTATCTCGGCGTCGAAATAGTCAATATCTACGGAGGCAGTGAGTTCCGCGTGACCAGTTGGGGCGGCCTGTTTTTTGAGGGGCGCAGCAAAATCTTTAGCAACCCGTTCATTTTGCTTGCTCCTACTTTGTGCGTGCTGCTCATTTCGTTGAGCTTCTCCTCGTTCGGGGATTACTTGAATAAGTATCTGAACCGGCAGCAGAATCCGCTTTCATGAGAAACTTTTCGCAATGCACACAGTGTAAAATCGTCGATAAACGCTTTTGAAAAGCGGGGTACTTTATGGTTTCACCTCAATAACTGGTTATAATCGCAGGTATGCCTCCGCTTCTGCGTACAAAGTTCTATCCTCCAGCGCCGCCCGCTGGCTGTGTGTTGCGTCCCCTTCTGCTGGAACAACTGGACCAGGCGACTCGCTGCAAGTTGACTGTTCTCTCGGCTCCGGCGGGTTTTGGCAAGACAACCCTGGCCATCTCGTGGATCCAGGCCGTCAAAAACCGGGAGCAGGCCGCGTTCGGTTGGCTCACATTAGAGAGCGGCGACAACGATGGCCCCCGCTTCATCGAATACCTGGCTGCCTGTTGCCAGGATGTATGCCTGCTGCCCACGGCAGTCGCTGCGCCTTCGATCTCGCACCGCATTGACTACCCGCTTGCCGGTGCTCTGGACCATCTCATCCAGGCCTGGATGCATCTTCGCCATGAGACGGTCATTATTCTGGACGATTATCAGGTTATCCAAAACCCGGAGGTACACGCCGCGCTGCAATATTTGCTGGATCACTTGCCGCCGCGTTTGCACCTGATGTTGCTCACTCGCTCCGACCCGCCGCTGCAAATTGCCCGTTTGCGCCTCGCCGGGCAGTTGGTCGAACTGCGGATGGAACAACTCCGCTTTTCTACGCAAGAAGCCAGCGCATTCTTGATTGATACAATGGGTGTGCAAATTGCCCCGGAAGATGTCGCAGTGCTGAACCAGCGCGCCGAAGGCTGGATCGCTGGCCTGCAAATGGCGGCCATTTCACTGCGTGGGCGCGACGATTCTGCCGCCTTCGTCGCTGCCTTTGCTGGCAGCCACCGCTATGTGTTCGACTATCTGCTGGAACAGGTGCTTGACCGCCAGCCGCCCGATGTCAGGGCTTTCCTGCTAAAAACATCCTTGCTGGAGCGCCTGTCTGCGCCATTGTGCGATGCGGTGGCGGGGCCTGACGGAACTGCGCGGCAACTCCTGGATACAGTCGAACGCTCCAACCTGTTCCTGGTTCCGCTGGACGAAGAACGCCTCTGGTATCGCTATCACCCGCTTTTTGCCGACTTGCTCAAGCTGGTTTTGGAGCAGGCCCATCCCGGGCTTTCGCCAGAGCTTCACCGCCGGGCGTGTCGCTGGTACCAATCTCAGGATATGCTCCCAGAAGCGTTGCGTCACGCCCTGGCGTCTGGCGATATGCAGGACGCCGCCCGTATGCTTTCGGCGAACGTCCTTGCTCTGGTCGACAATGCTGAACTGATCCCGGTGTTGCTCCAGATGGACGCTGCGCCGCAGGAGCAGCGCCAGGCGCTGCCCTGGTTGAGCGTTGCGCACGCCTGGGCGTTGGCCTACACCGGCCAGTTGGATCGCGCCAGCGCTGCCTTGCTCATGGCTGAAAGGGGCCTGCCCGCGTTGCCTGTCGATGAGCAGCGCCGCCTGGCCGGCCACCTGGCCGCGGTGCGCGCTTACCGGGCGTGGATCGACGGCAGCCAGCCAGATGCCCTGGCTTTTGCTGAGCAGGCCGCCGAAAATTTACCCCTCGATGAAATCGCAGTGCGTTCCTTGAACCTGACTACCCTGGGTAACGCCATGATGCAATCTGGCCTGGATCC
Source organism: uncultured Anaerolinea sp. (assembly GCA_964595435.1). Lineage (GTDB taxonomy): Bacteria > Chloroflexota > Anaerolineae > Anaerolineales > UBA4823 > RBG-16-57-11. The sequence goes on from CAZQQJ010000004.1 coordinate 156,273, forward strand.
CCGCTCCCTGGCTGTGCTCGAACAGGCCACGGCTCTGGCCTGGCAGGCCGGCCAATCCCATGTCCTAATGCCCGCTGCCACTGCGCTGGCTTATGCCTGTATCGCTCAGGGCAGAATTCGCCGGGCATTTGAAATTTGTCAGGAATCCATCCAGGTTGCCGATGAATACCAGCGGCGGAATGCCCGCCCCCTGTCTGCCGCGGCCAGTGTCTATGCTGTGTTGGCCCGCGTATGGCAAGAATGGGGCGATGCGGACGAGGCTGTTCAAATCGCTCGCAAAGGGTTAGCTTTGAGTGAGTTGTGGGGCCAGGCCGACACGGTCATGCTTTGTCTGTTATACCTGGCTCACGCCCAGGCATTCGCCGGTGACCTGGATGCTGCCTATTCATTGCTCTCCCGCGCCAGGAAAATAGCCCAAAAGACATCCCCCTGGTTTGTAATGAATGTGGAGTATGTCGAGCTGGATATTTTACTGGACGACGATACGCTGGATGTTGCCTGGCTCTCCCAGGAAATGTATCGAAAACAGGCTGCCGGTTTGCCGATTTCCCCGCTCATGCAAGCACGCCTCTTGCTCCGCCAGGATAAGCCGGGTGAGGCTCTGCCCCTCCTGGAGCAGGCCCTGTTTGCCGCGCACGCCTCACCTTCCATCGAGAACGTAAGCCTGTATGCTGTTCAGGCGCTGGCATACGCCTCACAGAAAGAAGAAACTCGCGCCCTGGTTTCGCTGCAGCGTGCTCTGGACCTGGCCGAACCGGAAAAGCGCGTGGCCGATTTCTTACGCGGCGGTGCGGCGATGAAAAATCTCTTACAGCTTGCCCTGTCGCAGTCGATTGCACCGTCCTATGTACGCAAGCTGTTGGCTGCCTTCGCAGCCAGGCGCCAGCCCGCAGCCGGGCGCAGGCCGGCAGCCACGCTGGCCGCACAGGCGCTGGTCGACCCATTGAGCGAGCGAGAAATGGAAGTCCTGCAACATCTCAGCAGCCACCTGTCGACCCCTGAAATTGCGCAGCAACTGGTCGTGTCAGCGAACACGGTGCGCACCCATATCAAAAGTATTTATGCCAAGCTCGGCGTCCACCGGCGCACTGCCGCCGTGTTGCGCGCCCGTGAGCTGGGTATGCTGGAGTGATATGAGTATCGAACACGAAATCACTGTTGGCCGGCATCGCCCGGTTTATTTATGGGCCGGCCCCGGCACCATCCGCATGAACCGCCTGAAGTTTATGGATGCCCCGGTGGATGATGCCGTTCATCTCCAGGCCCACACCCCGGACGGCGCGCAGCGTATCGCCGCAGCCGGTTTCAACTGGGCCTACCTGATGTATGACTGGGGCTTTCCACCTGAAGTCGAGCAGGAAGATCACGCCTCCTTTGGAGAAGCGGTAAAGGCTTACCAGTCCGCCGGTATAAGCGTCTTCGGTTATATACAGACCTCCAACTGCGTTTTCGATGGCAGTTATCGCTTGAAGGATTGGTATGCGCGCGATGAGCGCGGGCGTCTGATCTATTACTACACCGGGCGCTACATGACCTGTTGGCTGCATCCCGAATGGCAGGCGCATCTGCGCGACATGGTTCGCGGCGTGGTTGCCTCTGGCGCAGAGGGTGTCTTTTTCGATAACCCCTGGCACGCCAACCAGCCTTTGCACTTTGGGGGAACCTGGATGGGCGCCGCGGGATGTTTCTGCGAGCGTTGCCGTAATACGTTCTATGCCGAAACAGGCCATCCAATCCCGGTTTGCCTGACTCCCGAAACCGGCGTTGCCAGCCAGGACTACCTGCGCTGGCGCGCCGGCCTGGTGACGCGCACGATCGGCGAGCTGGGGGATTACGCCCGGTCGCTCAGGCCAGACGTCCTGGTCAGTTGCAACGATTTCGACGCCGTGATGCGCCCCAGCTACCTGGTTTATGGCATCGACCTGGCCGGGTTGTCCGGAGTTCAAGATTTGCTGATGATCGAAGACTACGGCCTGCCGCGCTACGAGAATGGCCGGTCGCCTACTCTGGTCAACAACGCCCTCACCCTGCGCACGGCGCGTGCCCTGGCTGGGAGCACCCCCGTGACCACCGACCCTTACGACAAGGGCATTGGCTTCGACGGCGTCTACGCCCCGCGTCGCTTCGTGCAGGGCATCGCCGAAGCGGCTGCCTGCGGCGCGCCGATGGTGGTCAAGGGCACGGAATTCGTCGAAGATGGCCGTTTCACGCTGTTGACCGCTGAACCATTTGCCCCTCAGCGCCAGGCGATTGCTCAAATCCATCGCTGGCTGGATGAACACGCGGATTTGTATACGGACCGGCGTAATCTGGCGCCGGTTGGTTTGCTGCACCCCGGTGCCGATCTGTGGCACAACTGGGATCGCCTGGCACCGCTCTATTTCGCCGCCGGGCAGGCGCTGCTGGCTGCCGGCATCCCCTGGCGGGTGGTCAGCCAACCCGTCCACCTGGATGGGCTGGACGTTCTGCTCAGCTTTGGCCCGTTACCGCCGGGAATGGCCCTGCCGGAAAGTGTCCGCCTCGTACACGTGCCAGACCTTTCTGGTTGGAGCGCTCCGGCGCCGGCGCTCCTGCAGCGTAACCCCTGGCTGCGGTCGCCTGTGTCCGCTACCGTGACCGCCATCTTCCGCGCCTATTTCTATTCCAGGCCGGCGCGCCGCCTGCTCGATCGTCTGGGCCTGGCGCATTTCTTCCTGCAATCTCCCTACTTTCGCATTCCACCGGAAGCTGCCTGCCAGGCATTGCGCTCGGCCCTGGGTGTGTTGCCTGGCCTGCAGGTGTGTGCTGAAGCGCCGTTGCTGGTCGAAATGTGGCAGAAAGATCGCTCCACCCACATCCACCTGGTCAATTACGCCGCTGGACCTCAGTCTGTCACCCTGGAGTTCGACCGGCCAGTTTGCGGGCAGGTGCTACACCTGGGCAAAGACGCCGTTGCCTTTGAAGGAAATTCGTTGACGCTCACGCTGGACGTTTATGCGATCTTGATCTTCTATTGTGTGCGGTACTGTGCACCGCACACAATATCAGGCCACGCAAAATGACCGTAAACCCCTCTCTTCAGACAGCTCCCGGGTTGCCTCAAAACGAGGCGTTCGAATGGGAAATTTCCAAATCCTTGACTTGCATAAACCTGGGCACAATCACCGCCGTGGGGTTGCGCGCCCCGTAACTGACTGAAATATTGTACGGGATCGTGACCTGGGAAAGCCACTCGACTTGATCCCCGAAAATACCCAGCAGGCTCTGCGTCAGGCGCACGTTATAGGGGATTGCCACCGAGCCATCTCCCTTTAACAGCAAAGCCCCAAAGCGCGAACTGGCTGTGACCACGCCCGCCGAAGGATTGACGATATTCATGTAATGCAGGTTAGGGATATACAGGATATCTTGATCTCGCGGCATCGTTACCAGTTCCTTGAGCGAGCCAACCGTTTTGTCGCCGCCTTGCAAGACCAGGCTCGTGTGCGGCACGCTGTGCCCGCTGGCTTTGGCGCCGAACTCATCTGCGTCATCTTGCGTCCAGGCGAATCCCTGGAAGACGCCGCGCTGGACGATCGGGAATTGCCGGCGGGGGATGCCCATGAAATCCCGCTTGAACGGAAATGTCGCTGCCTGGGATGGATCGTCCACCAGCGTAAATTGCTCTGAAAAAGCCCGCTGCCCGATCTTCTCCTCACTCAAGAACGAGTAACCTCGTTTCATCAGGCCGCCGTTGAAACCGATAAAGCTCATAAATCTCAGCAGTTGGGCCGTTGCTGCCGCTCCGAAAACGATGGTGTAGTTGCCCAGCGGGAGTTGTTGCGGCGTATCGGTCTGATAATGTGCTACCAAAAAAGCCAGGTCATCCCGTATGGCCGCCGGATTCAACTCGGCTTTCTTCTGGGCAGATTGCTCGGCGCTCACTTCCCACTTGAGTCTGGCGTGTGCCAGCACCGCGGTAACCTGGGCGTCGGAGGTACGGAAGAACTGCGTATGTTCCGAGCGGGTGTTGATCTGGGCGATGACGTTCTCGCCGCTCGAGAAGATCCCCGAAAGCTTGAGAGCATCTGTTTCCAGGCCCTTCACCGCCGCGTTGAAATAACCCAGTTTTTCGGCGTTGCTCATCTGCGCCAGCTCCGCATCGAAGCAGTTCTCATCTGCGAACGACTCGCCAAACTCGGCGAGGGTCGGCTGGTAAGTCAGCGGTTGGGCGTGCTCCACCATCTCGGCCGCCGTGTCGATGCCCTGTTTCATCTCGTCGATTTTGTCCAGGTCAGTGATCAACTCATACCCGGCGCGCTTCTTGCCCGCGTACGCCTCGATATCCAGGCGGATCAAATGCTCGTCGGTGTTCAGCGAAATGGCCGAATTGGCAAAGCGCATTAAGGAACTGTTTTCCTCATGGTAGAACAGCGAGATTTCATACCCCTTTTCCAGGGCATAAGCGCGCAGCTCGTGCAGCGTTTGTAAAATGCGTTCCTTCACGTTTACTCTCCGATCCTGACGTCGTCAAAGCGGCACACCGGGACGCCATGTCCCAGTTGCATGATCTGGTTGGGCTGCCCTTTTCCGCAGTTATCCACGAACATCACCTGCCAGGTGGACCGGTCCCCCACTGCCGAAAGCGAATTCCAGAACTTGACCGTGTCGCCCTTATAGGTGGGATTCTTGACCACCCTGGTGACCTTGCCGTCTTCCACCAACCAGCCAATTTCTGTGGCGAAGTGGAATTGCTCGCGGTTGGAACCGATCGACCAGCTCCGGTCGCCATCCAGGATGACGCCTCTTTCGGTGTTTTCGATAATGTCCTCCAGGCTGCCATCCTGCCCCGGATCGATATTGATGTTGGTCATGCGCTCGATGGGCACGCGGTAGAAAGCCGTCGCCCGGTTGGCCCCGCCGCTTCCCGAAAAGATCTCCCGCCGGGCGAGGGCGTTCGCTTCTTCCACCATTTGTCGCCCGGTAATTGCCCCCACCAGGATACCCTTATCAATTAACATGGTATTCTGGCAAGGGATTCCGTCGTCGTCGTAGCCGAAACTGCCCGGGCTGTTGGGCAGCGTGGCATCCGCCCGCGCAGTCAGCTTTTCAGAACCATAGCGCAGCTTGCCGAAATCGTCCAGCGTCACAAAAGAGCCGCCGGCAAAAGCCAGCTCATACCCCAGGATGCGGTCCAACTCCAGCGCATGCCCAATCGTCTCGTGCGTCTGCAAAAACATGATGCCTGGCAGCAGGATAACCGAGCGATCTTCTTTGGGGCATGGTTCAGCGGCCAGCACTTGCTTCATCTCCCTGACGATACGCTCTGCGTGTTCGCTGAAAAGTTCTTTGTCGATTGATTCCCAGCCACGGCTGCTGGCGCCCTGCTGGCCCGGCCGGAAGCCGCGTTCGTGCATCGCTCCCTGGTCGTCGATGCCGGCTACGGACAGGTTGGCGAACACGTCCGTGATCAGTTTGGTGATCTCGCTGCCCTCTGAATCTATGAACACGATCTGCTTGCGGGTGAAATTTAGCCCACTGTAGCGCTGGAACACGCCCTCCTGGTTCAATTTTTCGTCCATGGCTTTCAAAAAGGCCACCTTGTCTGCGAGTGGCACCTCGAAAGGGTTGATCTTGCACGGGCTGGTGAATTCCGCTTGAATGGCGTCCTTTTCTGCCAGGCGCACCGGAAAAGTGACCCGCTCGGCAGCGGTGCGGGCATTGTCGAATGCCCGGTCGAACAGCGCCGCCAGGTTGCTCAAATCCGAGGATGCCGAAAATCCCCACGCCCCTCGATACAAAACCCGGACCCCCACACCGCTCTCGCGGGAAAAAGACGCGTTCTTGAGATTGCCATTGACCATGAGCAATTGGTTGCTCTCTTCGAAAGGATACCAGCGCACATCCACATAGCTTGCCCCCAATCCTTTGATCCGTTCGATTTGCTGTTTGATCGCTTTTTGCATGCTGAGTGCCTCCATAATTTGACCGAAGGTCGTCTTACGTGATGGGTGCGGCTTGCTTCCAAAGCGAGCCGCACCGGGACGATTTTTCTCGCGATGGGAAATTATACACCCGCCAGAGCCGCTAATAATGCTATAATATTTTGCGTACGCCAAAGGATATTCTGTCTCGCCGTGTAGTTTGTGCGTTGGTGCCATTCTACAACAGAAAACGTGTTGGCCCTGTAGTGTGCGGTGCTATTCACCGCACACTACAGATAAATCACATTACCAATCTGGAAGGAGGAGCGATGAAGTTGAACCGCGTGCTGATGTTTGTCGTGCTGGTGATAGCTTTAGCCAGCAGCCTGGTCGGGTGTGGTGCCCCCCAGGCACAAAAGCCTGCTGAGCCGGCCGCCCCGGCTGAAACCGCAGCTCCTGTCCAGCCGGCTGCCCCGGCTGAGACGGTAGCCCCTGTTGAGCCGGCTGCTCCCGTTGAAACGGCAGCCCCTGCCGCCACGGAGGAGCCAGCCCCGGCCGCCACCGGCGGCACCCTGGTGATCGCCATGAATCTGAACGATGTGGTGACCCTGGACCCCGCTTTCGCCGGCGAGACCACCAACCTGTTCATCCACATCAACACCTATGACACGCTGGTCGATATCCGCCCGGATGATTTGAGCACCATCGTGCCTCGCCTGGCGGAGAAATGGGAAATCAACCCCGAATTCACCGAATTTACCTTCTACTTGCGCAAAGATGTGAAATTCGCCTCGGGAAATCCGCTTACGGCTCAGGATGTGGTTTTCTCCTGGAATCGTCTCATTAATATCGCCGGCGCGCCGGCTTTCAACCTGGACGGTGTGGGTAAGGTCGAGGCGGCGGATGATTACACTGTCAAGGTCTACACCGCCCCCGGCGAAGATGGCAAACCGCAGCCGCTGCCGCAATTCCTCTCCAGCGCCTGCAACCCCAGCCTGGGCATCCAGGACTCCAAATTGGTGAAAGAGCACGGCGGCACCGATGCTGCTGACGCCAAGGACACCGACAAGGCCAAAGAGTGGATGGATCAGAACTCGGCGGGTTCTGGCCCCTTCGTTATGACCAAGTGGTCCCCCAAAGCCGAGATCGAGCTGGTCGCCAACAAGAGCTACTGGAAGGGCGCCCCCAACTTCGATCGCGTCGTGATCACCCACGTGGAAGATCCTACCACCCAGTTGCAGATGTTGGAGCGCGGTGACGCGGATATGATTGGCAACCTGGACACGGACCTGGTGGAAGCGGCCAAGGCTAACCCGGATATTGTCACCTCGGTAGACCTTTCTCTGGACGAAAACTACCTGGCGATGGTGTACACCTGCCCCGAAGACATCAAGGCCAAGGATCCGGAGAAGTTTGCTGCCTTATTGAGCCCCGAATCGCACGCCATTATCTGCAAGAAGCCATTCCGCCAGGCGGTGGCGCATGCCATTGATTATGAGGGCATCACCCAGGCCGTGTTGAGCGGTTATGGGACGCGCGCCCCCAGCATCATCCCCATTGGCATCATGGGTGTTGACCCGGCTAAAGCACAGGGGCGAGACCTGGAAAAGGCCAAGGCTTTCCTGGCCGAGGCCGGTTACCCGGACGGCGCGACCATTGACCTGTACTACGGCTCCAACCCCACCCGCGAAATTGTGGCAGCTAAACTGCAGTCCGATCTGGCTGAGGTGGGCATCACTGCCAACCTCAAACCGCTCGAACAGAGCGTCTACCTGACCGAAATGCGCGCGCAAAAACTGCCCATGGCCTTCGGCGGCTGGACGCCCGACTACCTGGATGTGACCATGTGGACCGACTATTTCGGCCTGGGTGATCGTTCGATTGCCTTCCGTATGTGGTTCATGAATGAAGAGTCCAGGAAGCTGGCCGAGGAAATCCGCACTACTTCTGACCCCGTAAAGCGTGAGGCGGCGGTGGTCAAGATCCAGGAAGTGTGGATGGAGGAAATGCCCTTCACCATGCTTTACCAGAACCAATATGTGCATGCTTTCCGTAAAGAACTGACCGGCTTCAAGTTCCACCCGGTCTGGTTTGTTGATCTGTTCGAATTGTCCAAATAATCGATTTCGCGATCTTAGAGAATGTGCGGCGCGTAGCGCCGCACATTCTCTAATAGAAAAAACTTTCTGGCACGGAGGGCTTTAAGGCTGATGAGCATCATCCAACACCTCATTCGCCGCTTGCTGCTCATGATCCCGATGCTCATCGGCATCACCCTGCTTCTGTTCGTGGTGACGCACATTGTACCGGTCGATCCTCTGGCGGTCATCCTCACCGAAAAATCGATGGAAGACCCCGATGCTGTGCGCGCCGCCACCGAAAAATGGGGGCTGGATAAACCCTTGCCCGAGCAGTATTTTATCTACCTGAGCAATCTGCTGCGTGGCGACCTGGGCGTTTCCTTTAAAACCAAAAACCCTGTTGCCCTGGATTTGAGAACTTTCTTGCCTGCCACCATCGAACTGGCGATATGCTCATTCATTTTTGCCATCCTGGTTGGCCTGCCCCTGGGGATTATCTCGGCGGTGCGCTCGGGCAGCCTGGTGGACCACTTTACCCGCGTGTTTTCTCTCCTGGGGGCTTCCATGCCGCCTTTCTGGTCGGGCCTGCTGGTGTTGTTCGTGTTCTATTACCAGCTTGGCTGGGCGCCGGGCCCAGGGCGCATCGATTCGCGCATGGGTTCGCTGGAGAAAATAACCGGCCTGTTCCTGGTCGATTCGTTAGCGACGGGTAACACAACTGCCTTTTGGAGCTCGGTCAGTCACTTGATCCTGCCTTCTATCATCCTGGGCTGGTTCACCCTGGCGTTGATCGCTCGCATCACCCGCTCTTCGATCCTGGAAGTGCTCTCGCAAGACTATATCCGCACCGCCCGCGCCAAGGGCCAGATCGAACGCCTGGTGATCATGAAACACGCCCTGCGCAACGCCCTGATCCCCCTCGTGACGTTAATGGGCCTGGCCTTCGCTGGCTTGATGAGCGGCGCCATTATGACCGAAACGATCTTTGCCTGGCCAGGCATTGGGCGCTATGCCGTAGAAGCTTCCGCCAATCTGGACTATCCTGCAATCAGCGGTGTGACGTTGCTGATTGCCGTGATCTATATGTTCGTCAACCTGTTCGTCGATATTCTCTATTCGGTCCTCGATCCGCGCATCCGGGAGAGCTGACGCATGACTGCTGAACCAGGCAATCTAACCCCTTTGAACCCATCCGAAAACCCCTGGCAACGCCGCCTGCGCGCTTTACGCCGCAACCGGGTCGCTATGCTGGGTCTGGCCGTGATCCTCTTCTGGGCGGTGGTCGCCCTGTTGGCGGGTGTGATTTCCCCTTACGACCCCTTTGCACAGCAGGTAGCGAACCGGCTCAAGCCGCCCTCTGCTGAACACTGGTTTGGCACCGATGAGCTGGGGCGAGATGTCTTCAGCCGCGTCGTGTACGGGGCGCGTATTTCGCTGCCCATCGGCTTTATCGTCATCGTCTTTGCCGTGATCGTGGGCACGCTGGTTGGCGCCTCGGCCGGCTATATCGGCGGAGTGTATGACTTGCTGATCATGCGCCTGGCAGATATCACCCTGGCCTTCCCATCCATTGTCCTGGCGCTGGCCATTGCCGCCGTGTTGGGCCCTGGCTTGCCCAACGCCTTGATCGCCATGGTGCTGGTCTGGTGGCCGGAGTATGCCCGCCTGATGCGCAGCCAGGTATTGAGCGTCAAGAGCAATGACTACGTGACCGCCTCGGTGGCGCTGGCTGCCTCGCATCCCCGGATTATCTTCACGCACATCTTGCCCAACACCTTTGCCCCCATCCTGGTCAAGGCATCGCTGGATGCTGGCAGCGCCATCCTCACCATTGCTGCTTTGAGCTTCATCGGCCTGGGGGCCGTCCCACCCACGCCAGAGTGGGGGGCGATGATCTCGCTCGGGCGCTATAAATTCTATAGCTGGTGGCTGACCACCTTCGCTGGCCTGTCCATTCTGACCGTTGTCCTGGGTTACAACTTCTTCGGTGAAGGTGTGCGCGATGCCTTCGACCCGCGCATGACGGATTAGCCCATGACTTTAAGTCGCTCTCCCTGCATTGTCCTGGCAAAGTGATGGCGAAAATCCGCGTTCATCCGCGTTCGTCCGCGCCCCATCCAAAAAGAGCGATCCCATTTCATACGCTTTCCGGCTCCTTGCGGGGCATTCGCATACAGGAGAACCACGAGAAACTCGTCTCATTAAGCGAAGCAGCCCGGCAGCACCGGATTGTCCTTGCCCCTCAATATTTCAGGCGGGGAATCGCCGGAGCGATACCCGAGTCTTATGTCAGAGAGCATGTGGCCAAAATGCTGGTCGAGGCATCCCAGGCTTTGCCTGCGGGGTTATCCCTGGTGATCTGGGATGCCTGGAGGCCGTTGGCCGTCCAGCAAAGCCTGTTTGACGATTTTAAGAAGATCGTAGCGCAGGAAAACCCGCATTTGGATGAGGCCGGGCTGGTTGAAAAAACCTCGATTTACGTTGCCATTCCATCGGACCACCCGGATCGCCCATCGAATCACTACACCGGTGGCGCGGTGGATCTTTCCATCATCAAAAACGATGGCTCTTATCTGGACATGGGCACGGACTTTGATGATTTTTCCCCGAAAGCCAGCACCGCTTTCTATGAGGAACTGATGCAACATGGGTCTCTCTTGCCGGGAGAGGAAGTCATTTTACATAACCGCAGGCTTCTATACTCCGTGATGCTGGGTGCGGGCTTTGTCAACTACCCTGAGGAATGGTGGCATTTTGACTATGGGGATCGTATCTGGGCGTCCATGTCTGGCAGCGGGACAGCCGTATACGGCGGGTGCACTCCCTGAGTCGTTTTTCCAACTGGCGCCAGGCCTCATCGCCTGGAGTGAATATGGGGTATAATATATCACGCACCGCGGCCGTCCCGTCGCAGCGATTGTTCCGGTCGAAGATGCGCCTCCAGCATCTCAGCCTGAAATTTCGGTCTGGGATGAACTGGAAGCATTGGGGCAGCAGATCGGCCTGGACTGGCAGCCTGAGCAGAGCAGCGTCGAAATCCTCTCCGATATGCGTCGTTAGGGAAAAATATGCCTGGCCCCTTTGTCATCGATGCCAGTGTATTTCTGAATGCCTTCAACCCAACGGAGACCGGTAGCCAGGTCAGCAAAGAGATGCTGGCGCGGCTGCAGGTACAAGCTGTCCCTTTAATTGCTCCCACGTTGCTGCTGCCTGAAGTTGCCGCCGCGCTCAGCCGGTTGCCTAACCTGGTGCTCGTGTCTCTCGACCAGATGCTGGCTCAACAGGCGCTGGATATCGCTGCTCTTTACCGCCTGCGCGGCAACGATGCCGTGTATGCTGCAGTGGCGCAGCGTTTTGCCTGCCATCTGGTTGCCCTGGACCACCAGCAGCACGACCGCCTTGCTGTTCTGTTGAAAACCCATTATCCTGAGGAACTGTTGCCAACGCTGTAGCTTTATTTCTGGTAGAAAATCAAGCAACCATCCGGTTCATCCTGTTTATCCTCGTCGATTTTTATACCAGGCCAGGAACTCATAATCTGTATTCATCTGTGGTTCAAACTGCTTTAGGGAATCGAAATGACTGAATCTGAAGCCAATGGAAATGACAAGCCCGTTCAAAACTCCAGCGCCTTTCTCCCGGCGCAGCCGCCTCCTGGCGTGAGCCCGGTTAGTGACCTGCCCGAGGCCGCCCTGGCCGACCTGCCCGAAAACCTGCGCCTGGGAGCTGCCCGGGCCGGCTGGACCGAGCTGATGCCGGTGCAGTCGAAAGCCATCCCTTACCTCTTCGCCCAGCGCGACATGATGATCCAATCCCGCACCGGCAGCGGCAAAACCGGCGCTTACCTGCTGCCCTTGCTCGAAATGATCAACCCCATGCAGCGTGCTGCCCAGGCCCTTGTCCTGGTGCCGACGCGCGAGTTGGCCCAGCAGGTAGCCGCCGAAGCCGAGATTTTGGGTCACGCCACCGGCGTGCGCTGTGTCAGCGTTTACGGCGGCGTCGGCTATGGTGAACAATTGGCTGCTTTTCAGGCCGGGGCGCACCTGGTCGTTGGCACCCCGGGGCGCGTCCTGGATCACCTGCTGCGCCGTTCGCTATCCCTCGAAGAACTGAAATTCCTGGTCTTCGATGAAGCTGACCGCATGCTCTCTATGGGCTTCTACCCTGACATGCGCCGCATCCAGGCCTATCTACCCGAGCGGCGCGTCAGCACCTTTATGTTCTCTGCCACTTTCCCGCCCCAGGTGATCCGTCTGGCCGGCCAATTCTTGCACAAACCGGGCTTCATGAATCTGAGCAGCGACCACGTCCACGTGACCGAGGTCGAACACGTCTACTACACGGTGCCGGGCATGGACAAGGACCGCAGCCTGGTGCGCATCATCGAAGTCGAAAACCCGCCCTCTGCCCTGATCTTCTGCAATACCAAAACCCGCGTAGACTACGTAACCGTCGTCCTGCAGCGTTTTGGCTATGATGCCGATGAGATCACCTCCGACCTGTCCCAGGCCGCTCGCGACAAAGTGATGGAGCGGGTGCGCCGCGGCACCTTGCGCTTCCTGGTGGCGACCGACGTGGCGGCGCGCGGCATCGATTTGCCCGATCTATCTCACGTCATCCAATACGAGCCGCCCGAAGACCCTGAGGCCTACATCCACCGCGCCGGGCGCACCGGGCGGGCCGGAGGCAGCGGCACCGCCATCTCCCTGGTCAACGTGGTCGAGCGCACCAGCTTGTTGCGCATCGGTAAACGCTTTGTCATCGATTTGCAGGAACGCCCTTTGCCTGGCGACGAGGATGTCGAGCGCATCGTCTCCGAGCGCATCATTGCCCTGTTGGAGGCGCGCCTGCGCAACCGCGACCGCCTGCAGGCCGAGCGCATGCAGCGTTTCCTGCCCCTGGCGCGGGACCTGGGCGAGGGCGAGGAATCCGGCCTGCTGGCCATGCTGCTGGACGATTTCTACCAGGATACTTTCCACGCTCCGCTAGTCCCCCCGGCTTCTGACGAATTGTCGGCTGAGGCGCGCGCCATGGGCGCTGCGAAGTCACCGCGCAAATCGTCCCGCAGCGGTCGCTCGCGCCGCTCGCGCGACCGCAAGCAGCGCAAGTGAAAATGTTTGCGGTGGCCCCCTGGGACCTCAGATGGCAACTCCCGGCTCTCAGGGCGATCTGTTTTCCTGCATGTAGAGCCGGCCTATAGGCCCCTCATCGCCCTCTCTGCCGCCTCTATCGTCGCTGCAATGACCTGCTCGCCGTGCACGATGGACAAGAACCCCGCCTCGAACTGCGAAGGCGCCAGGTATACTCCGTTTGCTAACATGCCTTGAAAGAACTGGCCGAAGCGCGCCTTATCCGCCGTCTTGACCGTCGGCCAGTCTTGCGGCTGTGTCTCGCTGAAGAAGGTGGTGAACATCGTCCCGACACGCGTTTGCTGGATCGCTACGCCGGCTTTGTGCGCTGCCCGGGCGATGCCTGCTTCCAACTGCTGCGCCCGCCTTTCCATCTCGTCCCAGGCCTTTTTCTCGCTGATCAGTTCCAAGGCTGCCAGCCCTGCGCTCATTGCCAGCGGGTTGCCTGCCAGCGTGCCCGCCTGGTACATCGGCCCGGCGGGCGCCACCAGTTGCATGATCTCTCGCTTGCCGCCATAAGCCCCCACTGGCAGCCCGCCGCCGATCACCTTGCCCAGCGTGGTCAGGTCGGGATCGACGTTGTATAACGCCTGCGCCCCGCCGGGGTGCACGCGGAACCCCGTCATCACTTCGTCGAAGATCAGCAAGCTGCCTGCCTCCGCCGTGATTTCACGCAACCTATCCAGAAAGCCTGCTGCCGGCGGCACGACGCCCATGTTGCCGGCCACCGGTTCGACGATCACCGCGGCGATCTGCCCCGGATATTGCGCGAACAAAGCCGCCACTGAATCGAGGTCGTTATACGTCGCTACCAGCGTATCCGCCACGGTGGCCGCCGGCACGCCCGGCGAATCGGGCAGGCCCAGCGTGGCCACCCCCGATCCTGCCTGCACCAACAGCAGGTCGGCGTGGCCGTGGTAACACCCCTCGAACTTGATAATCTTGTCCCGCCGGGTGTAGGCGCGCGCCAGCCGCAGGGCAGACATCGTCGCTTCCGTGCCCGAGTTGACGAAACGGATCATCTCGATCCCGGGCATGAATTCCATGACCTTGTGCGCCAGGTCGATCTCCAGCGGGCTGGGCGCCCCGTAGGAGGTGCCTTTGAGCGCCGCCTGTTGCACCGCTTCTACCACTTTCGCATGGGCGTGCCCGGTGATCAGCGGCCCCCAGGAGAGCACGTAATCGATGTAGCGGTTGCCGTCTACGTCGAAAAGATACGGGCCTTCGCCGCGTTCGATGAACAGCGGTTGCCCGCCCACTGCCCGGAATGCCCGCACCGGCGAATCGACCCCGCCGGGCAGCACTTCCTGCGCCTGCTGGAAAAGTTTTCTCGATTTTGGAATATCCATGTTCTTTTCCCTTCTATGACTGAAAGTCATTTTGTGTGGCCCAAACCTGACAGGTCTTAGTGGTCGGCCCGAATCATCGTGCGCCAGCAGAGACCTGTCAGGTTTGCGTGCAACTTTCTGGAAAAAGCCGCTCGCGTACAGCGATCTGGTGCCCTGAGCGCCTAGGCGCCTGGGCGCCCGACGACGAATTTGCTGATCCCTTCAACTGCGATCTCGCCCGAATGAATGCAATCCGGAATGCCTATCCCACGGTAGCCATTGCCTGCCAGGGCCAGGCCGGGATGTTGCACCAGCTTCGCCTCAATCTGCTGGAGTATATCCGGGTGCCCCAGATTATACTGCGGCATCGCCTGGTCCCACAGAAAGACGCGCCATACGACCGGCTGCGCACGCACCCCCAGCGTCGCTTCCATCTCCTCCAGCGCCAGCGCCAGCAGGTCGCTTTCGTTCCAGGGGATGTTTTGCCCGGCGCGACCGATGAACACGCGCAGCAAAGCGTAGCCTTCCGGCGCCCGGTGGGGGAATTTGGTGGACGTCCACGTACAGGCCAGGGCGCCGCGCCCTTCACGGCGCGGTATGACATAGCCATAGCCATCCAGGCGACGCTTCAGATCAGCCTGTCGGTAAGCGACCGACACGGTGGCGGTTGATGCGTACGGAATACGCCGCAGAATCGCCGCCAGTTCCGGGTCGATCGTTTCCAGCAGCGCCCCACTGGCGTAAGCCGGGGTGGCCAGGACGACCGCGTCGGCCTCCAGCGCCGCGCCGTCTTCGATTGTCACCTGATATTGGCCATTCCGATGGGTGATGCCAACTGCCGGAGTGTTCAATTGAAGGTCAGCCCCACTGGCGTTGAGCTGCTCTACCAGCGCTTCGATGATTTCAGACAATCCCGTCGTCGGCGTCAGGAATGCCGAGCGAGAGCCTTGTGTGGCTTTGCCGCTCTGCACGCTTTGCCGCCGCATGTGGATTGCGCCGCGCGCCAGTGAGCCGTGCTTAAGCTCCAGGTCGCGCAGGTAGGGGAAAGTAGCTGCCAGGCTGAGCGCGTCCCCGTCTCCGGCATAGATGCCAGACATTAACGGCTCGATCAGGTTTTCGTAAGCCTCCCGCCCCAGCCGGCGGCTGACGAACGTCCCCAGGCTTTCGTCGCCGTTGAGCGGGCGCGGCGGCAGTAAGAAATCGAACCCCATGCGCGCCTTGCCCGGCCAGGAAACCAGCCGCGTGCGCAGGATGGCCTGCACGTTCGTCGGGATCATCATTGCCAGCCCGTCGGGTAATGGCAGCAGGCGCCCGCCATGCAGAACGTACGTATTGCGCTGTTGGGGGTTTGTACCGTGCAGCCGCTCGCCCAGCCCCAGTTCTTTACAGAGAGCCACCCCCCACGGCTTGGTTGCCAGGAAAGTATCCGGGCCGCCTTCGATGATAAACTGCCCCTCGTCGAGCGAGACGCGCTCTGTGGCGATTTTACCTCCCCATTGCTTCCCGGCTTCGATCAGCGTCACCCGGGCGTCAGGGAGGTTCTTGCTCGCGTAATAGGCTGCTGCCAGCCCGCTGATCCCACCGCCAACAATAACCAGTTTCATCTTTATACCTTGACCAATCCTTCCCAAGCGCTCAAGCGCACAGCGCGTACATCGTGTGCTGCGCCTGCCCGGTCCGGAGTGTTCGCTCCCGGGGCGCGCATCACAGGTGTGGCGCCCGCCACTTTTGGATCACCTCGATAAATGGCGGCCGCCGTTTCTTTGCGTTGAACCGAAACCAACCCAGTTCTGCGCGTACCGCCTGTTCTTTGAGTTCAGTGGCCCCCCAGGCCAGGGTCGCCCCGCTCACACCGGCCAGCACCGAGATCCAATCGTTGTTTGCCAGCAGGGATGCTCCCATCAGTAAGATGCCCGCGCCCAGCAGGTACGGCCACCACAGGTACCCCAATCGTCTTTCGCTCTGGATCACCAGCGGGAAACCCAGGCCGATGATCAGCAGTGCCATGATCCCGACGGATAGACCGAATGTGTTCATAAGTGCTCTTGTTTGGCTAGAAGCCGTTTTGTGTGGCCGGTGCATTGCACGTGTTCTGCATGCATTGCACCTGAAAACCTTTTATGCCTCATCTCCCAGTTGGTTCGATGCCCTCTTGGGGACGTGCAATCAGTTGGATGGCTTCGTCTGGCCCTACCGGGCGTCCCACCGGTTCGCGTTTGAGCAAATCCAGTGTCGTCGCCGCCGGGCATTCGGCCAGGATGCGCGCGTGGCGTGGGTTGTGTGGATTGGCCGGTGCATGCCCCTTGCGGATGCGCCGCTCCTGGCGGATCAACTCGAAAGCATCCCACAGCAGCGTAATCCCCACGATCCCGCACACCGCCGAGATCGAGTTGTACGTTGAGAAGAAAGAGCCTGCCGCCAGCGCCAGCCCGGCTACCACTGCCAGGGTTGCTGGAAGCCAGATGGTCGGCGAGATGGACTCGACTTTGCGCACCGCTACATGTCCAAACCACACGCCAAGAAAAATTGTTACACCTGCCACGATGCCAATAATGTTCATTTTAATACGCTGAATTCATGCACCATATCGACCACTGCTTTGACGTTTTCGACAGGTGTTTGTTGCAAGATACCATGCCCCAGGTTGAAGATATGTCCTGGGTGGCCTGCGGCGCGGTTTAAGATATCCCGCACACGCTTCTCGATTTCGTCTCGCGGTGCAAACAGCGCCGCTGGATCGAGATTGCCCTGCACGGCTACGTCGTAGCCGGCGATCTTCCAGCCCTCATCGAGCGGCACCCGCCAGTCCAACCCCATTACCGTCCCTCCTGCCGCTTTCATCGCCGGCAGCAGGGTCGTTGCGCCCGTGCCGAAATGGATCACCGGCACGCCCAGCGCCTGGGCCTTTTGTAGCACCCGGTGCGAATAGGGTTGGACGTAATCCAGGTAATCCTGCGGGCTGAGCACGCCGGCCCACGAGTCGAACATTTGCACCGCCTGCGCCCCTGAGTGGACTTGCGCTGCCAGGTATTCGCTTAACACAGCGGCAAGCCGATCCATCAGCGCATGCCAGGTTTCAGGGGCAGTGTACATCATTAACTTGGCCTGCAAAAAATCGCGCGACGAGCCGCCCTCGATCATATAGGCTGCCACGGTAAACGGCGCCCCGCAAAAGCCAATCAGCGGCGTGTCCTTCAATTCACCGCGCAGAATGCGGATCGCCTCCATCACGTAACCCAGGTCGATCTCCGGGGTCACCGGCCGTAAATCCAGTACGT
Source organism: uncultured Anaerolinea sp. (assembly GCA_964595435.1). Lineage (GTDB taxonomy): Bacteria > Chloroflexota > Anaerolineae > Anaerolineales > UBA4823 > RBG-16-57-11. The sequence continues at coordinate 173,971 of CAZQQJ010000004.1, forward strand.
CCTGCATGCAACGCACCGGGCGTTGCAAAACCGGGCCTACGCCTTCGACGAATTCCAGGCCCACACCCAGCGGAATGGCCGGCAGCAGGATGTCGGCGAACAGGATCGCCGCATCTACACCGAAGGCGCGCACCGGCTGCAGCGTTACTTCGGCGGCCAGCTCCGGTTGAAAACACATCTCGAGCAGGCTGTATTTCTCGCGCAGGGCGCGGTACTCTGCCATATAACGGCCTGCCTGACGCATGAACCATACCGGCGTGGCGTCGGTGTGGCGTCGCTGGCAGGCCTCCAGAAACCGGCCTGTGGCAGCCGGGCGAGAATCTACCGTTGCGGGTTGGGCTATTGGCGAGTTCATTGCGTACTCCGCTGGCTGTGTTGCCCGGGCATTGCACTTTCAAAGGGTTTCGCGTCAGAGTCTTGCCTGGCCACCAGGATGCACGCCGGATCGCTCTCCAGATAATCTCCGGTGACGCCGTAGGCGCGCCCGCGCTGCCCGCCGCATACATGCCGGTATTCGCACCGCCCGCAGACGCCCTTGTACAGGTCGGGATTGCGCAATGCCTTGAATATGGGGTGGTTACGATATATTTCCACCACATCGTGCTCACGCACGTTGCCGGCGGTCACTGGAAGGAAACCCGAGGGCTGGATCTCACCAATGTGTGAGATGAATAGGAAGCCGTTGCCGTCGTTGACGCCCTTGGTCGGGCGGTTTAGCCCATCCGCATATTGAAATCCTGCACCCTGGAAGGTGATCGTTTTGCTGCCGGTTTCAGCGCGTTTGCGCTCGATGGCCACTCGCCGGTACATCGGAGCCGCAGTGCTCTTGATATCGAAGGGAGCCTGCTGCGCCAGGTCGTATAACCAGTTGAACACCGCTTCGTGCTGTTCGGCGGAAATCATCTGCTCGATCATCGCTCGTCCGGTTGGCACCAGGAAGAATACCGACCACTGCACCGCCCCCACCTCCTGGATGAAAGGCACCATTTCTGGCAAGATGTCTACGTTGTGTTTGGCCACCGTCGTATTGACCTGCACGCTCAATCCAACGCTTTGGGCGCGGTGCAGCGTTTCCATGGTGCGCTGCCACGAGCCGGGAACCTTGCGGAAGAGATCGTGAATTCCGGGCCGCGGCGCGTCCAGCGAGAGCGCTACGCGGCGGATACCCGCCTCTCGCGCCTTTTCCAGCCGTTCCTGAGTCGGGAGAGCGGTGGCCGTAGGTGTCAGCGAGCAACGCAGCTCGAGCTGGTTCGCGTAGGCGATCAGCTCGAACAGGTCGGGGCGCATCATCGGGTCGCCGCCAGTAAAAATCAAAATGGGATGATTGCCAAACACGGCCAGCCGTTCGATCAGCGCCCTGGCCTCATGGGTGGATAACTCTCGCGGATCGCGGCGTGGCTGTGCATCGGCGCGGCAGTGTACACAGGCGTACGCGCAGGCCCGCGTGACTTCCCACGCAATCGTAAAGGGTGCCAGGTCGAAATCGACGTGCACCATGCGCTCGTTTTGATAATGCCGCTCAATGGCCGCGCGTTCGCTCAAATGAGGTGCAACCTCAATCATCTTGTCTCTCCTTACTCCACTGAAAGTCGTTTTGCGTGGCCGGTGCATTGCACGTGTTCTTCGTGCGTCGCACCTGAAAACTGTTCATCTCCCGCATCTGGCCTCCCGCGCCAGCCTCAACCCCAACTCCTGCGCCTCACGGCCTTTTCCCTCGACGCGGATAATTCCTTTCCCGTCAGGAGAGGCGGTCACGCCGCGCAGGTGGATCGTCGCGCTGTCGGTCTCGGCATAGGCTGCTACTGGCGCTGCGCACCCGCCGCCCAGCCCGCTCAAGAAGGCTCGCTCTGCGGCGACGGATTTGCGTGTAGCTTTATCTTCCAGCGCCGCCAGCAGACCGAGCGTTTCCTGGTCTGCTGTGCGGCATTGCACCGCCAGGGCGCCCTGACCGGGGGCAGGCAGCATCACCTCGAATGGCAGCCATTCCGTTACGTGCTCTTCCAGCCCCAGGCGCTGCAAGCCGGCGCCCGCCAGCACGATCGCATCGTACTGGCCGTCCAACGTCTTGCGGATGCGCGTGTCCACGTTGCCGCGCAGCGAGGCGATTTCCAGGTCGGGCCGGGTGGCCAGCAACTGCGCCGCCCGTCTTGGGCTGGAAGTGCCCACCTTCGCTCCTTCAGGCAGCTCTGCCAGTCGCCAGCCTTGCGCCGAAACCAGCGCATCCCGCGCCTCGCCTCGCTGTGGAATACATCCGACGACCAGGCCTGGCCGCTCTTCGATGGGTAAGTCCTTCAATGAGTGTACCGCACAGTGCACCGCCTCAGCCAGCAGCTCGTTCTCGAGTTCCTGGGTGAACACGCCTTTGCCGCCGATTTCGGGCAGCGGCCGGTCCAGGATTTTATCCCCCTGGGTGGTGATGATTTTTTCCTCGCAAACCAGCCCTGGGTGCGCCTCTTGCAAGGCAGCCATCACCCAACGGGTTTGCCAGCGGGCCAGGGTGGAGGGTCTTGTGGCGAAGATTAGAGTGTGGGTCATGCTGGGTGTGTCGTACATGTTGGCTGAAATAGTTTGTCCCAAAACCTATGTTCGTTGTTGGGATGCAAGGCTTGCATCCCGGGGTGCAGCCCCCGCCGCCGTCGTAATCGGGCACGTCTGCCCGGAAAAACTGCACTGCCCGTCGCCGAACTGCAATCCAAACAAGGTGCGCGCCACGGTAACATATTCGGAGGCGTGCGGGCAGGTGGCCTCGACGCGTAAGCGTTGCGTGGGCATTTCCAGCAGCTTTTTGACCAGGGCCTGCGTCATCGCCTCGATATGGGCGCGTTCGGTCTCGTTCAACCCGGGCAGGCGGCGCAACGTCTTTTCCAGCTCCGCCTGTCGAATGGTTTCGGCTTGCCGGCGCAAATCGGCAATCAGGGGCAGCATTTCCAGCGATTTCAGGTATTCGTCGAATTCTTCCAGCTCCTCTGCCAGGATGGCCCTTACCCTGGGCGCTTCGGCGATGCGTTCGTTGACTGACTGCTCCAATCGCGCGTTCAGCCCATCCATGTCATATACCTGTACGTTGGGGAGCTTTGTTGCTTCCGGGTCGATATCTCTCGGCATGGCGATGTCGATGATCACCAACGGGCGCCCCGGGCGTTGGTGCATCGCCCTGGCAACCATCTCGGCTGAAACCAGGGTGTGCGGCGCCCCGGTGGACGCGACCAGGATGTCCGCTCCAACCAGGCACGCCTCCAGGTTTTCAAAGGTGGTCGCCTCTGCTCCCCACCGCTCTGCCAGGGTGTGGGCTCGTTCCTGCGTGCGGTTCACCACCTGGATGTGTTGTACCCCGCGTTTGCGCAGCGCTTCTACGGCCAGTTCTGCCATTTCGCCTGCCCCCAGGATCACCACTTGCGCAGCGGCAAGCGGCCGCACGGCGCGCTCTACCAGCGAAGCCGCCAGCGAAGATACCGACGCCGGGTTGCGGCTGATTGCCGTTTCGCTGCGGGCGCGCTTGCCGGCGTGGATGGCCGCCTGGAACAGGCGATTGAGCACCGGCCCGGCTGCTCCTTGCCCGCGCGCCAGTTCCAGGGAGCGGGTAATCTGCCCCAGGATTTGCGCTTCACCGATCACCAGTGAATCCAGCCCGGCGGCAACTTCCAGCAAGTGAGCCGCCGCATCCACATCGCTGTGGCGATAGAGATATTCGTGAAACAGCTCCACGGGCGTGTGACGCGTCTCGGCCAGAAACGCTTCCAGTTCGTCAAAAGCAGCTTCCTGCATAACGGCGTAGAGTTCGATGCGGTTGCAGGTGGAAAGAATGACCATCTCTGCGATCGTTGTGGAGGTCCCCCCGCAACTCAGCCGGGAAAGCGCTGCACGGATTTGTTCTTCGCTAAAAGCCAACCGTTCGCGCACACTGACCGGTGCGCTGTTGTGACTGAGCCCCAGGCAATGAATTTGCAAAGCTTGCATCCTTTGACGAAGATTGGTCTGAGATGCAACTATACCTCACCACCTGCCTTAGGGGTATGTCAGTTTGTGAAGCTTTTTGTTAACAAAGGATAAGAATATTGCCTCAGGGCGAGAAAGAGGCATGCACGCCTCACGCGGTTTGGGCTGCTACCCCTTCCTCTTCTTTCTCCTTCACGATGAAGCGCGGCTCGTCTCTTACCCGCAGGTGCAAGGCGTAGAAACCGGCTACTGCTATGGCGCACAGGATGCCGCCCAGGTACCAGACCCAGTTGGGGTTGTAATTGTCCAGGATCATCCCCGCCGCCCATGGCCCAAACGCGGATGGCAGCGCATAGGCCAGCGAATAAGCCGCCATGTAGCGCCCGCGCATGTCCTCTGGTGCGAAGCGCGTCGCCAGCGCCTGCCCGGTGGGCACCACGATCATCTCACCAAAGGTAATGATCAACATTGCCAGCATGAGCAAAGCGTAGGCTGAGACAAATCCGTACAGGCTGAACCCGACCATGTAAAACGCTGTCCCCACGGCCAGCATCAGCATGGGCGCATATTTTTTGGTAACGCGCGTTACCGAGAACTGCAACAGTACCACCACGAATGCGTTCATGCTGAGCAAAAAACCATAGCCCTGCGTGGGCACGCCGCGCACGTCGCGTAGAAACACCGACAGCGTGTTATACAACTGCTGGTATACCACCAGCATCAAAATCGAGACCACCAGGAAGGCGATGAAAACCCCATCCCGGGCCACCAGCCGGTATCCGGCAATCGTCTGCCACACGCTTTCCTGGCGTTTCTCGGGCGGCGCCTCGGGTTTGGTTTCGGGGATAAAGGAGAAAATGATGGCGGCCGTGATCGAACTGATGATCGCGTCCAGCACGAACAGCAGCAGGTAAGAACGCGCTGCCAGGAAACCGCCGATCGTAGGCCCGATAATCCATGAGAGATTGGCCGCCACGCGCAAGATGCCGAAGCCTTCGGTGCGCTTGTTTTCGGGCAGCATATCTGCCACCATGGCCTGGTGCGCCGGCCAGCCCACCGAGGATAGCAGCCCGACGAACATCGCCAGTGGGTACATCACCGCCAGGCTGTTCACCAGCCCGATCAAGATCATGCTGAACGCGCTGAACAGCAGCCCGAACAGGATCAGCTTCTTGCGCCCGAATTTATCTGCCAGCGCCCCACCGATGGTGCTGCCCACCAGCCCCCACACGGAGAACAGCCCAAGAAGCACTCCGGCCTGGGCCATACCTACGCCGAACTTCTGCGTGAAATACAGGGCGAAGAAGGGATGGATCAGCGTGGCGCCGATTACGTCGATGAATAGCGCCCCCACCAGCACCCAGAACTTGCCTGGAAATTCGTGGTAGATTTTATGGATTTTGGCAAACATTCACACTTCCCGTCGATTGCTTTATATGCAGAACTTCCCATCTTTATAGAACAGCTCTCCGTCCACCAGGATTTCGGTGCCATCTCGCGCATCGCAAATCAGATCCCAATGCAGGCTGGATTGGTTCTTGCCACCTGCTTCGGCAAAACCCGACCCTACTGCCAGGTGGAACGAACCGCCGATTTTCTCGTCGTACAGGATGCTCTTGGTAAAACGCTGGATGCCGTAATTGGTGCCGATGCCCAGCTCGCCCAGCCCGCGGGCGCCTTCATCCGTATCCAGCATCTTGAGCAAGAAATCCTCATTCTTGCTGGCGCTGGCCGCCGCCACCCGCCCGTTCTGGAATTCCAGGCGCACGCCCTCCACTTCCCGTCCGCCGGTAATGGCCGGATAGGTAAAACGCACCCAGCCGTTTGCCGAATCCTCCACCGGGCTGGTGAAAATCTCCCCGCTGGGCATGTTCTGGTCGCCATCTGAGTTGATAAAACTGCGCCCTTCGATGGATAGCCTCAGGTCGGCGTTAGGCCCGCGGATATCCACGTTCTTTTTCCCGGCCAGCCAGCGTACCATACGTTCTTGCTCATCGTGAACTTGCCGCCAGCAGCCCACCGGATCATCCTGGTCTGCGAAGGTAGCCCGGTAGACGAAGTCCTCGAAATCGCTCAGGCTCATATCTGCCTCCTGGGCCAGCGCCGGGCAGGGGTATTGCGTGAGCACCCAGCGCAGTTCTTTGTTGGCAGAACGGCGCATATACGTTTCCACCCATTCTGTGTAAGCTGCCTGGCGGGCCTGCTGGCGCTCCGGCTGGATAGCGCTCAACGCTCGCGTATTCTCCGGCGCGCTGATGAAGATCAACACATCGGCTTGCTGGACCACCATCAGTTCCACCGGCGGGACCCATTCTAATTGCGCCTGGTTTGCCTCGGCGAGATACACCTCCTGCAGGTCATCGCTGTCCAGCCGTGTAGACGGCCGCCCGCCGGCGCGCAGCACCCTTGCCACCACTGCCCGGATCAACGGCAAGGCCAGTGGGCTGCCTTCCACATGTACCCAATCCCCATCTTTCACCTGCGTCGAATAATTGACCAGGATATCGGCCAGTTTCAAGATGCGCGGATCCGTCATTAGAACCTCCTTTGTAAATATGATGGCTGGATAAGTTGCTCGAAAACCCGTCGGTTTTTATAGGGCGATCGATGGACAGGGAGCATTGTCGATATCTGCCGGACCAGCCCTGTACACTTCTCGAGATTGTATCATACAGTTTGATGGCCCGAACTGCTATTCTCCAGGTGGTCTATTGTGTTGGATGATTGATTGGATCTCCCGGCGCAACCACTCGAGTGTCCCGGCCAGTTTGCCGCAATTTCCCCGGAAACGCGCTGAGTTTGCCGGAGAGGGTTGGGCAAACATGCGATTTTACTTCACCGGTTTAGCCGTAAGGGCAAGCAATTTTCACATGGACTTTATCGAAATTACCCCCTCTTCACTGGTAAAATTTGGGTATACTGGTCACGAAATAGTGGGTGCTCCGGGAGGGCAACCTTTGACCTGGCAGTTTTCGGTTTATTCGCTACCCCTGGCCGCCGCCGCAGCGGTGGCTTTTTCCCTGGGTTGGTATGCCTGGCGGCGCAAGGCTGTTCCAGGAGCTGCCTATTTTACCTGGCTGATGCTCGCGGTGGGCGAATGGGCGTTGGTCTCTGCCTTCGAGTTCTCCGTGCAAGAGCCCTCGGCAAAGGTATTTTGGTCGAAGCTGAGCTACCTGGGCGTTGCCAGCGCCCCGCCTTTCTGGGCGTTGTTTGCTGCTCATTACAGCCAGCAGCCTGGCTGGCTTACCCGGCGGCGCGGGCTGGCTGTGTGGATCATCCCGCTGGCTACCCTGTTGATGGTGTGGAGCAACGAGTGGCATCACATCCACTGGGCTCATGTTTCCACTCTTTCCTCGCAGCCGGGTAGCCCGCTGGTTTATGATTACGGCCCCTGGTTTTGGATCTACGCAGCCTATGCCTATGTCATGATGTTGTACGGCTCGCTCTTGCTGGTCCGGCTGGCGCTGCGCTCGCCGCGCCTGTACCGTTTCCAGGCCGGAATGTTGCTCCTTGGCGCGATGGTGCCCTGGACCGGCAACTTCCTCTACCTGAGCGGCCTGAACCCATTCCCCGGCCTGGATCTGACCCCCGTGTTCTTTTCTCTTACCGGGGTGTTGGTGGCAGCCAACATCTTCGAACTGAAGTTGTTTGACTTGATGCCGGTTGCCCACGATGCTTTATTCGATAATATGAATATTGGCGTCATGGTGCTCGATGCCCGAGACCGTATCGTCGATCTCAACCCTGCTGCGCAGCGCCTGCTCGAACTGACCGGTGAGGTCGTCGGACAGCCGGCCCAGGATGCCCTGGCGAACGCGCCGCAAGTGCTGGCCTGTATCGGGGATGGCGCTGTGGCGCCGGCTGAAGTTTGCCTCGAGCAAAAACCCTCCCCCCTCTGGTTGGAGGTAGGCATCACGCCGCTCTACGATCGTCGTAAGCAGCTCAGCGGGCGCCTGGTCACTTTTCAAGACATCCGTGAACGGCGCCGGGCTGACGAACAGTTGCGCCACGCTCACCAGCAGGCATTGGAAGCCAGCCGGATGAAGACGCAACTTCTGGCCAATGTCAGCCATGATTTTCGTACGCCCCTGGGAGCTATCATTGGTTTTGCCGACATGCTGCGTTCTGGAGTGTACGGCGAGATGAACGAGGGCCAGCGCCAGGCCGCCAACGAAATCATCGACAGCGCCGATGATTTGCTGGCCTTTGTCAATAACCTGATCAGCCAGGCGCAAATCGAAACGGGCAAAATTATCTTGAAGAACAGGCCCTTTCATCTGGTAGAATTAGTCGAGACTTCCATCTCAACCGCCATCGTGCTGGCGAATAAAAAAGGCCTCAGCCTCAATTATTACATCGACCCGCGCCTCCCGGATGCCTTATCTGGCGATCCTTACTGGCTGCGCCAGATCATATTCAACCTGGTGGATAATGCGGTCAAGTTCACCGAGCAGGGCAGCGTGACCGTCAGGGTCTACCCTCAGGATGCACAGTATTGGGCGATCCAGGTGGCCGACACCGGCATGGGTATCCCGGAAGATGTCCGTGCGCTCGTTTTCGAGCCGTTCCGCCAGGCAGATGGTTCGATGACTCGCCGCCAGAGCGGTTCCGGGCTGGGACTCTCGATTGTCAAAGAACTGGTCACTCTGATGGGTGGCCGCATCGAGTTGAACAACAACGCCGGGCAGGGAAGTGTGTTTACCATCCTCCTACCCTTGATCATCATTCCGCAGGAAGCCAACCCGTGAGCGATCTTCTCCTTTCGAACCCATTAGCCCTGGTCATCGAAGACGATGAAAAGTTGTCGGTGATTTTCAGCGAAGCCATGAAGAAGGCCGAATTTGAGACGGTTACGCTGCGGGATGGTCTGGATGCTATGCGCCAGCTTTCTGCCCTCAATCCCTCGGTTGTCGTGCTCGATTTGCGCTTGCCCGGAATTTCGGGCGACCACATCTTGCAGACCATTCGCTCCGACCCGCGCCTGGCCTCTGTCCAGGTCATCATTATCACGGCCGATCCGCGTTCCGCCGACTTGCTTTACGACCAGGCCGACCTGGTGTTGATCAAGCCGGTCAGTTTTTCCCAGTTGAGAGACCTGGCGCTGCGTATCCGCCAATCTTTATAAATTTCTTGCCCCTTGCCCTGGCTGTCCTGCCTGAAAATTCCATTTCACCCTACCAGACCCATCAGGTTTTCAAGCAACTTTTGCCCGGGTTCGATGTATAATAGCTCTTTCAGCGCGTTCAATTTGCCGTTCGAGATCTTGATCATTGGCCTGGTTATTTATTAGCTGATTACAGGTGATTTAGAGATATAAAAATGAATTTCTGGCGACGTTTGATCGCTCTTTATACGGATGGCTCGGGAGGGGGATTCTACCGGCAGGTGCTCAACTCTGGCGATCCAGATAATATCCGCCGCCGGCGGATGCTGAATATCATTCTGCTTTGTCTGGTGGTGGCTTCTGTTTTAGGGCTGCTCACCATAGCAGGTTTTATGGTATCTGGAAGCGAAGCTGTCGAAGAGGGCATGGACTATCTGGCGCTCCAGACCCTGCTCTTCCTGGTTTTTGTCGCTGGTCTTTATTGGATTGGACACCGTTGGTCGAGCCATGTCGCCAGCGGGCTTTTATTGATACTGTTAATTGTGACGATCTCTCTGAGCGATGATCCGGCTGAACTGATCAGCGGGCGTTCGACGCTCTACTATGTTGTTCCCATTTTGATGAGTAGCGTGTTGATTCGCCCCGCGGCGGGCATCGTCATGACCGGTGTAGTCATCGTAACCCTGACCGTCATGTCGTTGCGCATTGGTGAGGTGCCGCCTTTCTTCTCTTACGTAGGGTTTTTCCTGGTCGCATCGGTGGCCTGGCTTGCCACCCACGAGCTGGAGCGTGCGCTCAAGGAATTGCGTTCCATCAATCGCGAACTGGACCAGCGTGTGGCAGATCGCACCCGCGAACTGCAAGATACCTTGTTGCGTGAGCAAACCGAGGCCAGCAAGAGCCGGGCGATCTTGCAGAGTATCGGCGATAGCGTGTTGGTTTTTGACCCTTTTGGCCACCTGGAGGTTGCTAATCCTGCCTTGAGCGAACTGACCGGTAAGACCATTGCTGAAATGAGCGGACAGCACTTCAGCCAGTTAATGGGCGACGTATTGCCAGCCGAAGAGCAGGAAAAACTTCTGGATCTATACCAGGCGCGTTCCTTCCCATCGTCGATCCAGTTGGATTGGAAACAAAAAACCCTCTCCATGGTGTTTTCTCCCGTAACCCTGGACTCCGGCCAGGTGGTCGGCACAGTAGCTGTACTGCACGATGTGTCTCCTGAGGTCGAAGTCAGCCGTATGAAAAGCGCCTTTGTCGCCATGGTTTCTCATGAGTTGCGCACCCCTCTGGGGTCGATCCTGGGCATGGTGGAGATTTTACAGCAAGGCCTGTATGGCCCTCTCAGCGACAAGCAACAGGGTCTGTTAGGCCGCATCATGGTCAACACGCAGCGGTTGACGCATCTGGTGAACGATTTGCTGGACATTGCCAAGATCGAAGCCGGTACGCTATCGATTGTAGAAGCGCCTTTCTTGCCGGCTGAGTTGGCCGCTGCCTTGCAGGAAACTCACGCGCCGGCGGCCCGTGCCAAAGAGATAACCCTTGTAATCGCCATCGATCACGATTTCCCCCGGCAGCTTGTAGGGGATATCCAGCGTTTGACCCAGGTAGCCAGCAACCTGCTCACCAATGCCATCAAATTTACTAAGCAGGGGCGAGTCGAGTTGCGGATTTACCAGCCGGATCGGATGCATTGGGCTTTGGCAGTTAGCGATACTGGCCCTGGAATTGACCCGCAGGCCCAATCCCGCGTCTTCGAGCCTTTCTGGCAGGTGGATAGCTCCGCCGGGCGCCAGTTTGGCGGCGCCGGCCTGGGCCTTTCCATCACCAAAAACCTGGTCAATTTGATGGATGGCGAGATCAGCCTGCACAGCCAACCTGGCCGGGGCAGCACCTTCGTCGCAGTGTTTCCTTTGCATTTGCCCGGCGATCGATCAGAACCTAAGACGGCAGATCAAGAGGAGGGATGATGGACCAACCTTTGGCACTGGTAATCGAAGATGATGAGGACCTGGCGTTGGTATTCACCGAAGCCATCACTGCTGCCGGCTATCAGGTGGAAACCTTTTATACCGGCGACCAGGCGTTAAAGCGCCTGGGTCAGATCGTCCCCTATCTGGTCGTTCTTGATTTGCATTTACCCGGCGTTACCGGTCTGGAGATCCTCAAGTACATCCGCTCCGATGAGCGTATGAAGGCTACGCGGGTCGTCATTGCCTCCGCAGATGACCACCTGGCAGAGATGTACCGCTCTCAGGTTACCCTGGTGCTGCTCAAGCCGATCAGCATGAGCCAGTTGCGCGACCTGGCGCAGCGCTTTTTACAATCTCCGTCAATAGACCCCAGGCAGCTTCCTGGTTAACTGATGCTAACAATTTGTTTTCATCCTGTTAACCTGCTCCGGTCATAGGCTGGGTATCATTCTGCCACTATTACTAACTGAGGTGACAGCATGGCTAAAACCAGGGTCTTATTTCTATGTACCGGTAATTCAGCCCGCAGCCAGATGGCTGAGGCATTTTTGCGAAAGTATGCTGGCGATCTCTATGAGGTGCATAGCGCCGGTTTGGAGCCCAAAGGGGTCAACCCATACACAATCCGCGTCATGCAGGAGGTTGGCATCGACATATCCGGCCAACGCTCTAAAGGTGTGGATGAGTACCTGGGTAAAGTGCTCTTCCAGTATCTGATTACCGTCTGCGATCATGCCGATAAAAACTGTCCTACGGTATGGCCCGGTGTGAACACCCGGATGCACTGGTCGTTCGAAGACCCTGCTGCCTTTGATGGCTCCGAGGATGAAAGACTGGCCAAATTTCGCCAGGTGCGCGACCAGATCGAGGCCAAAATCAAAGACTGGCTGAATGCCCAGGCCCAGCCTTAGGCGACGATTTCCCCGTCTTTAATTGTGATCACTCGTGAGGCGCGCTGCGCCAGCTCATCGTCGTGCGTGACCATGAGCACCGTCTTGCCATCTGCGGCAAGCTGGTGCAGCAATTCGAAGACTTGATCAGCGGTGTGGGAATCCAGGTTGCCGGTCGGTTCGTCGGTGACGATGATCTTGGGATCGTTCGCCAGGGCGCGGGCGATCGCCGCGCTTTGCTGCTGCCCGCCCGACAGGTGGCTGGGTAACTTGTCGGCGTGTTCAGCGATGCCCACCAACTCCAACAATTGCATCGCTCGCCGGTTGCGCTCCGCCGGAGTATACACGCCGCCGAAATCCATCGGCAGGCGCACATTTTCCAGCACGGTCAGCGTCGGCAAGAGCTGGAAGAATTGGAAGACGATACCCATATTCGCCCCGCGCCAGGTGGCCAGCCCGCCCTCATCCAGTTGGTGCACCGGCGTGCCAGCCACGTATACCTCGCCCGAAGTCGGCCGGTCGATGCCGGTCAGCACATTGATCAGTGTGGTTTTGCCGCTGCCGGATTTCCCTACGATCGCCACGAACTCGCCGCCGTAAATGCGCAAATCGATGCCCTTCAGCGCGGTGAAGGCTCCCGCGCTCGACTCATACGTTTTCACCACTCGATTGAGTTCGATCAACGCGCGCATCTCCTCCATCTGAGCATCTCTCCGTCTCCGATTTTTCCAGCTACCCAAGTTCATTGTGATCTCCTGTATACCGATCTCCGATAACACACCGCTTTATTCGTAGTTCAGCACTTCACGTACTGTCAGCCGTACCGCGTCGCGGGCTGGCGCCAGGCTGGCCAATACGCCGATCAGGATCACGGCTACCAGCCAGATTGCCAGGCCCAGGAACGAATACTGGAATGTGGCTGCCGTTTCAAAAGCCATGCGCACCACCGCCTCGGAAAGAAGACGCCCCACCGGGTAAGACAGCAAAGCACTTAAGAGCCACGAAAGCAGCGCTACAGTGGTCCCTTCGGTCACCACCACCTGGCGGATAGAACGGTGCGAAGCGCCCACGGCGCGGAGCACGCCGATCTCGCGCGTCCGTTCCAGCACGTTCAGCCCCATCGCCCCGGTCAGCCCCAACCCTCCAATGACTGCCAGGATCACTGCCACCAGGAGCAAAACGACCAGCAGGATATTGAAGGCGTTGCCCATGGCGTCGAAGATTTCATGGCGCGTCTGGCTGCTGTTTTCGCTCAGCTTGGCGTCTTCGAAACGCTTTTCTAATTGTTTGCCCAGGGCGCCCTGCAAACCGGGCTGGCTGAACGTTCCAGGCGTAGCCAGCACACGCACCATATCGACCTGGTTATGGCGCCCCGTCAGCCGGGTAATCTGGTCATAACTCATATAGACGCGCGCTCCCAACATGTGCTTGGAAACGACTCCAACCACCTCAATGGCGCGCTCCTGGCCGTTGATTTTGACCTGGATGTGGTCGCCCACCTGGATCTGGTTTGCCTCCTCGGTGAGCAGGTCCTCGTTAACCACTGCCTGCCAGGTGTCACCCGGTTGCAGCCAGCGCCCGCGCACCAGGCGCGGCTGGATGGTCTGGGCGTTCGGAGGCAGGCCGACGAATTCTACCCGGTTGCTCTCGCTGCCATCTGCACGGACGACGAAGCCATAGCTACTGGCCCATCCTTCGGCGATCTTCACATCCGGGATGCGCAAAGCCTCGCGCTCGACGGTATATTTATTCGCGCCGCCGGGTATGTTCAGCGAAGCGTCGAAGGCGATATAACGCCCCAGTTCTTCAACTTGCTGGCGGATGGTGTTATATGAGCTGAATACTGCCATGAACATTGCCCCGGCGATGGTCAGCGTGGCCAGGGTGAAACCCAGGCGTGACTTGTTGCGAAAAGTGTTGCGCAGCGAAAGCATCACCGGTGGGCTGAGGCGGCGAATGCGCACCAGGCTTCGTTCTATCCAGCCCTTTTTCTCGCTGTTTTCTGCGCCGCTCTGGTAGATCGCATCGTAGACTGACAGGCGCACCGCACGCCGTACCGGGATCAACGCCACGGCCAGCGGCATGAGCAGCCCCAGTCCAGCCTGCATCAACAGGATCGATGGCGGCAGATCGACGATACCCGTATTGAAATTCATAAATCCGGCTGCCAGTTCCAACAGCCCTTGTGCCCCGAGCATGCCCAAAGGCACACCTATGGCCAACCCGACAATGCTCAATACCAGTACATAAGCCAGGTAGATCTGCACAATCTGCCGCCGCGTGGCGCCTACGGAACGCATGATGCCAATCTGCCGGGTTTGCTGGATCAATACTGCCGAGATGGTGTTGATCACCAGGCCGCCGCAGAGCACGACAGCCAGTACACTCATTATTTGCAGCACCAACAGCACCCCATTGATCTGTTTCTTAGCCCAAAACTCGCCGGGGTTTGGATCGCCGCGCACCTCGAGGGCTGCTACCTGGTATCCGGCTGGTTCGATGACCCGGTCGCGCGCCAGCCCGCCGACCTGTAATACATGGTTGCGATCCTGTTTGTTTTCTGCCGCCAGCAGGTGAAGCTGGTTGTAGTAGGGGAGTTCGCCCATCCATTGCAGGGTGGGCATGGTCACATAACTCTGAACGTCGCCGGTGATGGAGTACGGCCGGGTAACCATATCGTGAACGATGCCGGCCACATGCAGGGTATACCGGTTGCCGTTCTCCATTTCCACGTTCAAGGTATCGCCTACCTTTATGTTGAGGCCAGCCGCGGCAGTGCGTTCCACCAACACGCTGCGCAGCGGCGGGACGCTGCTGCCCTGTTCGACGATCAGGCGGTTGATGGGCATGTCCTTGAAATCCGGCACGGCGGTCAGGTCGATACGAATGCGTTTGCCTTTTGTATTGTTAAGATAAGCCGAGACCGTCCGCTGCGGGCGCGCTGTTTCCACCTCACGCATCCCCTCCACGTTCCGCGCCAGTTCCTCAGGAAAAGGCGAAACATGCAGCGTCAGGCTGGCGGGGTTGCGTTCCAGGTACTGGCCGTAGAGTTCAATCTTCAAGGTACGTACGGTGTTGTTGATCATCCCCACTGCGGCAATGCCAATTGCCAGCGTGAAAATCACCAGCAGCGAGCGCGGCTTGTTGTCCCAGATGTCGTGTAAAACTTTGCCCCAGCGTGCATTTAGATCCATGGTCGATGATCCTTTGATTCCCGGGCTCACTGAATAAACCCGGTTACCAAATTATGAGATGATTTTTCCGTCGGCGATGTGAATTCGTCTTTCGGCCCGCCCTGCCACGCTCTGGTCGTGGGTGACAATCAACAGGGTTTTGCCTTGCCCCACCAGGCCGGCGAATAAGTCAAGGATTTCGCCCGAGGTGCGCGAATCCAGGTTGCCGGTCGGCTCGTCGGCCAGCAGGATCGGCGGGTCGTTGGCCATGGCGCGGGCAATTGCCACGCGCTGCTGCTGCCCGCCGGAGATTTCCGTGGGGCGCTTGTGCGCGTGTTCGCCCAGTCCTACTTGCTCCAGTAAATGCAGCGCTCGTTCTTTGCGCTCTTTGGGTGTATAGCGGTTGCAAAATTCCATCGGGATCGTGACGTTCTTTACCAGGTTGATCGAAGGCAGCAATTGAAAAAACTGGAAGACGACCCCCAGGTTCAGGCCGCGCCAGCGCGCTCGCTCGTCCTCGCTCATCTGGTGAATGTGTGTTCCTGCTACGACGATCTCACCTTGATCGGATTGGTCGATCCCCGCGATTATGTTCACCAGGGTGGATTTACCTGCCCCCGATTTTCCTACCACGGCGACAAACTCGCCATCGGATACAGCCAGGTCGACGCCGCGCAACGCCGGTACATTGCCCGCTGGAGTGTGATAATCTTTGACCAGCCCGCGTAGCTCGATCAATGGATGATACGATGTACCGGCCTCAGCCAGGGTAGGCGCGCTCAGATGAACGTCCAAGGTGCTGGTGCTCCTATCGATAAAATGATTTTTTGCTGTGGTAAACTCATATCACATTAATTTATGAGATTGTATGTGTATTATGATATATAGTATATCATAAATCCGGCGAGAAAGTATAACACAATATGGTCAGGTCTCAAGCCCTTTTTGCATTATTGTTAGATTAAAAAACAAGGTAAAATATATCTGCTTGAATCTTATGGAGCACATGGACCGTCGCGTTAAGCGCACTCAAAAGTCGTTGCAGGATGCCCTGGTTGTGCTGACCCTGGAAAAAGGTTACGACGGGGTTACCATCCGGGATATTACCGAACGCGCCGATGTGGGATATGCGACCTTTTTCCGCCATTATCCCGATAAGGAGACCCTGCTGGCGGATGTTTTACAGGCCATGAAGGACGAATTCATCGCTTTTCTGGCGCCTGATTCGATGTTTACCGACCCGGTGAAAACGGGCTCGCTGATTTTTGAATACGTGCGGGCAAATTCCGACCTGTGCCGGGTACTGGTGAATAGCACCGATACCATGTCGCTGATCAAGCCGGTGCAGCAGTTGGGCCTCGCCGAAAATGCGACTTTGTTGTCTTCCGCTTCCGGTGGAGAAGGAGTGCCGCCGGATGTTGCTATCGATCATTTGATGACCTCGTTGGTGATGCTCATTCGCTGGTGGCTGGATCACCAGATGCCCTATCCCCCCGAACGTATGGGGAAAATTGCTGCCGATCTGATCATCAAACCAGTTATCCAATCGATTGGGTAGGGCGCCTCGCCCGTTCGTCTTGCCCCTTGAGCGCCTGCCTGATTGCACATAAAAGCCGGTCGCGCGCCGCGGTTCACACAAAATCAGTGAATGACCCTGATTGCTCAGCGGCCGATTACCAATCACGAAAATAAGGAGACACCCATGTCTGAAAACATTGAGTTCACCCGCAATTACTCCGATCAAAGCACCAACCAGGGGTACCAGTTCGAGTTCTACTGCGATCGCTGTGGCAGCGGCTACCGCACGCAGTTCAAGCCATCCATCACCGGCTCGGTGAGTGGCGTCCTAGATACCGCCAACAGTCTGCTGGGCGGGCTGTTCGGCAAAGCCGCCGACGTCAGCGAGCGCGTCCGCTCGGCCACCTGGGAGCGTGACCATGACCAGGCCTTCCAGGCCGCCATGAAAGAGTTGCGCCCATCCTTCGTGCAATGCCCCAGGTGTAACAGTTGGGTGTGCCGCAAGAATTGCTGGAACCAGGCGCGCGGCCTGTGCAAGAACTGCGCTCCCGACATCGCCGTAGAGATGGCCGCCGCGCAGTCCCAGAAGGCCCTCGAAGCCATCCAGTCTGCCGCCTCCGCCTCCGAAGAAGACCAGAAAGTGATCTCCAACCAGAAAACCTGGCAAAAAGGCGTGGCCGCCTCCTGCCCGGAGTGTAACGCTCCCCTGCCCAAAGACGTCAAATTCTGCCCCGAGTGCGGCGCAAAAATCGAGCGCCAGGCTTTCTGCTCCGAGTGTGGCTCGAAGGTGACCCCCGGGGCCAAGTTCTGCCCGGAGTGCGGGCATAAGATGGGTTAATTTGAGCAAATATTTTTACTTTCTATCGCGATGTTTACACTGGTAAACCCCCTTATCTACGCACTCGAAAACTTTTGGATTGCGGTTCAGCTCGGCTCTTGAGTTCGTTGCTGAGCAAGAAAGACACATTCTCTTGCTTCCCAAATGAAAACGAAAGGAGCAACTCGACTCCCCTTGCATTGGCATTGAAAAATGCGTGCAGACCGGCATTCATCTCATTGCGAACATTCGTTTTTAGCTCACCGATGCGTTGGTACTCATCAACCAGGATGACCAGCTTTCCGGTTGGCTGTACTTGAAAGGTCGCCAGACTCGCCAGGGCTGTCAGGGTATTGATCGCGTCTTCGGGTGTTTTGATCCGATAGGTAACGCCGATTTTGCGCAAGTCACTTGACCCCAGGCCAGGTTGAGCGGTTAGCCACTGGCGTGCAGCGATACTGAGCTCCAGGTCTTCGCTATCGACCAAACGCAAAGCGTTGATTACGCCGGGGGATTTTACAAACACAGGATGATTGGTAAGACTCCCTGACACATTGGCCCCCATCTTGACGCGTTGATCTTTCAGCAAATCGAACGGCATGGCGGAAACAATCGCCCGGTACAAATCTAAGAAACCGGTAGGTCGATTTGGCATCACTGTATACACGGGTACCAGCCTGCCCTTGGTTTGTCGGCACAAGTGATCCAGGTGTAGCAAAGTATGTGTTTTGCCCATACCGAAATTAGCCCAAAGCAAATGCAGGCCGGATTTCGGAGCCAACTGCATTTTACGAAGCAACTGTTCGATCTGTAGTTTCGTCTGCCGGCGCCCGGCCCATACTCTGGCAAACTCTGCATTGGGCACGGTTTGGAAAGGCCAGGACTTCAAGTTCAAGTTTTCGTACATAAATATCCCCTTTCTTCTTTGATGGCCTAAACTAAAAGGCGGGTGTTTGCAGTAATGATAGACAGGCCGCGATCTTTGAAGTCGGCGTCATGTGTGACCAGGGCAAGGCCTCTGGATTGGCAAAGCGAGGCCAACACCTGATCGTTGAAATCAAATGCGCCTCGCTCGTATTCATCAACCATCGCGGCAATATCCAGCGCTTCAAAGCCGCTTTCGATCCGCTTGCAGTGCCGTAAAATACGCCGCACATCACCGGCGATCCGTTGGGCGACTGGTAGGAAGGCAGGGCTGTTGCGAAACTGCTTATAGTCGCCTGGCGCTGCTCCTTTGTTGACCTGGATTTGATGTTCCAGGCGCGCGTAACGGTTGATAAACTCGGAAAGGATCAAGATCTCTGTAAAAAGCGCACTGTTGACTTTCAACGCTTTTGCAAGCGCGCCGGAATAGACTCGCGATTTCCAATCGTCCGGGTTGCCTCGCGGCCCATAGATGTACATCCAGATGTTGGTATCAAACAACAGTTGGTCCGTTGGCGCGAAGGTGCGTGTGCGAATATCAAGCGTGATATTCTTCATCATCACTTTCTCCCACCACCTTTTGCCAGGCGGAGTCCATGATGTCTGGCGCGGCAAAATACAGCTTGGCCGTTTCGATCACCCGCTTGAGCAAGACCAGGTCGTCCTTCTCGATGTCAACGACAGACAGGCTGCTCTTGAGTTGTTCTTCTGGAAATGTTCCATAAAGTTGTCCTACCGCGGCATTCAGGAAAGCTGAGGTCAGGCTTTCGACATTCAAGAAAGAAAGCTGTACTTTGTGTTGATCTTGTAATGCCCTGGCAATTTGTTCATAAACTTTTTGGCCATCTTCGGACGCGACACATAGTGTACTGCCAACTACCTCAGTAAGTTGTAAAGTGATCTGCTCGCTCATAATCTCCTCAAAAAACATCCTCGCTGGATGGTTCCGTCGAAAGCCGGTAGGCGTGGGTATCTGCCGTATTGATTTCGATATTGACGACTGTTCCGGGAAACGGGTAGGAAAAAACTCGCCGAACGACTTGCCCATCTGCCTGCTGTTCCCAGTATCCCTGGTTAGATACGATCTGGATACGCCCCTGGTTGAGTTGGATGAACTCGCGCAGCAGCTTGAGGCCTAAACCTCTGTTTCATGACGTTTGGGGAAAGACTTTGCAGGCCAGGTACTTATGCAAAAATTGCTCGACCGATTTTTCTGTAAATATCCTGACATAAGGCGGGCCACTGGCTTTTGTGCCTGTCCTTGATTTTCCAACTTGTCTACTGGCTGAGAGTCCCAGGTCTACCAGGTGTTGGTAAGCAGGGTTTACTGGCATTGTCGACTGTATTTTGTCATCAGCCATGCAAAAAAGTATACCCCTTATTCTCAATCAAAGCAAACCCAAGTACACGCCTGGTGGGTCTACTCAAATGCAAATTCGAGCGTATAGACGCGTTCCTCCCCCGCCGCCAACGTCACCAGCGTCCCTCGCTCCCTCTCCCTGATCCGCCCTTCCACGTGGCAGTTGGCCGGCTCCAGCCCCACCACGTACATCCCCTCGCCCATCATCTTCCACTCCACCAGCATCGGATACTCCGCCAGCGCGTAGCGCAGCGAGACGCCGATGCCCTGCCCGCCGCCGAAAGCCGGGTTGCGCAGGCGCACTTCGACCATCCCCTGTGGGTCGGCCTTCAACTCGTGGTAGAAGACCTGCTCCTGGTAGCCGGGCGTCGGCGCCTGGAACTGGCGGCAGGTTGCTGTACCCGGCCGCGCCGCCTCGTCGCGTGGGATGGTAACACCCTCGGGCAATTCCAGCACCGTCGTTTCGTCCACCAGCGGGAAACCCAGGTTAATGTGCTGCAAGAACATGTGCGGCGCCGGGCCGAAGCCGCGGTTTTCCACCCGGTCCTCGATCCATAATCGCGGCTCATCCAGCTTCGTCCAGATGCGCCGCTGCAAGGTCAGGTGTTCGCCGAAGACGCGCGTCTCGTGCAGCGTGCCCTCGGCCCATACCACGTAATCCTCCCCCTGCCATTCTGCCCCCCAGCGCAGATCCCGCGCCGGCAGGTTGGCCGCCCGCCCGTGGATACCCAACGCCTCGCCGCCATCCTCGCAAGGCGAGCCGACCTGCGCCAGTCCGCAGGTGGTCAGGAACCCCCCCGGCCAGTTGCGCAGCCAGCTCAGGGGTTGTTCTTCCAGGTAGGCCGGGTGCGCCATGCCCACCGTGCTGGTCCAGCTCAACGGCACGCCGCCGAAGGCCAGCCGCCCCAGGCTCATGCCGCGCTCGGCCAGTATATCGAAATCCAGCCCGGCGGCGTTGTACAAACGCACCCCACGCACGCCGCGCTCGCTGCCATCCACCAGCTCGAATGCCTGCGCTCCTGCCAGTTGGCGCATGTCGCCCACCCGCCGTCGCAGCTCAGTTTTCGTATAGGTTTTGGAAAATGCCTGGCTCATGCTCACCTCTCTCTACTTGAAAATGGCTTTCGCTTGCCTGGTCCGCTTTGACGATGCGATCTATTGGATCTGCTTTGCTGCGGTCTTACGATAGAATTTCCACCTGGCCGGCTAACCTTTCAACCATTTCCCGCCCTCCCATGATCGTGCCGGGCAGGCTGGCGGCCGCCGCGCCGCAGGCCACCCCGAAGCGCAGCGCCTCAGGCAAGGACATATTCTCCTTCAGACCGTAGACGAAGCCGGCGGTCATTGCGTCGCCCGCTCCAATTGGATTGCTCTCCACAATCCGTGGCGGAATAGCCTGCCAGGTGGCTCCCTGGCCGGCGAGAATGGCTCCATCCTTGCCCAGCGAGACCAGCGCCAGATCGACGCCGCCGGCGTGGATCGCCGCCGCAGCCCGGCGGGCGTCCGCGGGGCTTTCGACCGCCAGTCCGGTCACCTGGCTGGCTTCCAGGGCGTTGGGCTTGACCAGGTAAGGCTTTGCCTGGCAGCCCAGGCGCAGCGCCTCGCCGCTGCTGTCCAACACGGCTTTTGCCCCGCTGGCCTGGATCGTTTCGATCAGGCTGGCGAAGCTCGCCGGGCTCAGCCCTGGCGGCAGGCTGCCGGAAAGCACCCACCAGTCGCCGTCTTGCGCCCGTCGGTGCACTTTCTGGAGGAGCTTCGCAAACGTCTTATCGTCGATTTCTGGCCCCGGCTGGTTGACTTTGAGATAATGTGTGGCCGGCGCGGTCACAATGCTCACATTGGTGCGCGTCTCGCCGTCCACAAGAACAAAATCGCCGGCGATGCCGGCCTGGGACAGCATCTCGGCCAACCGCTCGCCGGTCTTGCCGCCCAAAAAACCCATCGCCACGCTCCGCTCGCCCAGCGCCGCCAGCGCCCGCGACACGTTGAAACCTTTCCCGCCGCAATCTGCCCGGCTGCCCGTCGCCCGCAGCACCTGGTCGAATGCCAGCTCGTTGACGGTAAGCTCCAGGTCGAGCGCTGGATTGATGGTTAAGGTATAGATCATCCCTCGTTTTGTCCTTGTACTCACATCTGCTGGAGGATTTGGAGCAAAGGCTGCAACGCGGGGTGAGCGAAATTCCAGGCGCCAGCCAGGGCGGCTTTACCGGGGTCTCTATCGGGCTCTTCGTATGTGGATAGAAAAGCGTGCAAGCGAGCTTTGCCGCGGCGGTGTTCCGGGGGTGGGCGGCGTGGAGCGCCGTCTATGCTAAGTGCACCTACTGTATCCTCGATCAGTTGAATCGCTGCCGGATGCAATGGGTCATTTTCTACCGTTTGGATGAGCAATTCCTCGAGCGCCCCCGTACGGTCAGCAGATGGGAGAATAATCACCGCTACCCGCGGCGTTCCATTTTGGAAAGCCCATGCAACCGCGGGTGAAGTCAAATCTACCCTTCGTAACGCATCGGCCACGGATTGGAAAGCCCTGCTTGGGTTATCGTCTGCATCCCTTACGATGACGAGAGAGACGACTGAAGGGAAATTCGGTTGTCTGACCAGGGCTGCCAGGTTTTCGGCTAGCTGGGTCTTCCCGCCAATAGGCAAAATTTGAATATCGTTGATTCCCAATGCTCTGAACCACGCATCAAAGGTGTCACGCTCGTGATTGCCCTCGACGATCAGCAGTTTTGACAAAGCGATGGTGTTGGGGTTGGGCATCAGCGCACCTCTTGTTCCGATGCAATGGCAGCCGCCAAAGTTTTGGCAGAATAATCCACCACGCGCGTTTCATGTTCTGTTCGATCCAGGCGGTAAAGTCGCAAATCTTCTGAGAGGTTTAATTCTTGAACGGTTTGAGAAGCTGCTTGAATACACTCATCGCTGTGTGTAGCAGCAAAGACTTGCACATCCAGCCGGCGGGCGGTCTCAAAGATCATTTTCCATAAACCGGGTAGGACAGAGTAATGCAGACCATTTTCGATTTCGTCGATCAAAACCAGGCCACCTTTGTTATTGACAATGGCCATTGCAATTGAAAGCATACGTAAAATGCCTTCGCCCATCAAAGAGACGGGTATGAGATGCTCACCGCCTATGTCCCCATAAATCATGCTGTGTTTTTCAGTTGCCAAAACGGTCAGGCGGTTTAGACGCGGTTCAACAATGCGCAAAGCGTTGATCACCGCTTCATGCCGGTTGGCTTTTTCTAGACGGCTGAAACGTTCAGCTTCATCTTGAGGATTTGACAGTCCTCTGGCGGGAATGAAAGCCACCGGGTGAGGTTCTCGGATGATGTCCCTGGCCTTTTGGCTTATTTTGCTCGCAGATCTTCGTTTGAGAGTTGTTACAGTTCTTTCTAAAGATGTCTCGCCATATAGATATTTAAAGATCAATCCTTGTGTTTTCTCTCGCCAGTTTGTAGCTTCGATGACTGCAGTTGAATTAAACGATATGGGGAAGCCAGTTAGAGGGGTAATGTGCAATGATGGCAAAGGGCCGAAAGATTCAGAAAGATGCCTTTCTGTCGGATAAATAGAAATTTCAAAGCGGTGATCCCAATGAAAAAAAAGCGAATCCCAAAGATCAGCGTTCTCCTCACCGGGTCTATAGCCTCGCTGCTCATTCAACAAAGCCAATACATCGCGTGGATTGGGTGGGAACAAAACGAATATAAGCGCTTCCAGGATAGCGGTTTTGCCCGAATTATTGCGACCTAATAGTAAGTTTACACGACTACATGAATCCAACGCCACAAATTTGTGGCTGCGGAAACGTTTAATTTCTAATCTTTCAATCATGGGGTATCTCCAGAAAAATTTCTTCTCCAAAGTTTCTCGAATTTGCCTCATAGGTCAAGCATTGCACCTGGTGGTAGAGCATTTCGGGATTGATGAGAGTCATCGTATGTTGAAAGATGTCCATGCAGGTGCAGTCGTCTCCCATAACAGAAATAATATTTTGGTTGATGAAGCAAGATTCTATCATCGGCACTCCTGCTTCCACACCCTCAGCCCAAAGCGGCTCAGGTAGATCGGGATGCTCTTGAACAACGAATTCTCTTGCTCGATCTCGCGCAGCATGCTGCGTTTGACGTGTGAAACATCGTTGCACAGAATCGTCACCGACCCGCCATCGCCGCCTGCCCCGTTGACCTTCCAGCCCAGGGCGCCGTGTTCGCGGGCGATATCGATCACCCGCTGCGCCTCTGCGCTGATCAGCGCCGGGTGCAGGCGGGCCTGCGCCTCGGTGTTCTCGATCATCGATGCCCCCAGGGCCGCGAAATCGCCTGCGTAGAGCGCGTCGCGTGCCTTGGGCGCTGTCTGGCGCAGGTCGCTGAGCTGTTTGCAATCGGGCCCAGCGTTCTCCAGTCCTTTGATCACCATTTCGTGAACATCCGACGAGCTGTGCGATTTGCCCAGGTACACCAACGCCAGCCGTCGTTCCAGTTCCCACCACGTGGTGTTGGGCACCTGGAGTTGTGAGACCGAAGCATACGGGTAATTCATCATCTCGATATAGTTGATCCCGCCGTAAGCCGAGCATAACTGGTCCTGGATGCCGCACTGCCCGCCGAGCATTTCCGTCTCCACGCGTTGCGCTGCCAGGGCTACCTCGTGCGGCGTCAACCGCCCCGGCGTCAGGCAGTCCAGCGCCCCGATCAGAGCTACCGTCACTGCTGCGGAGGTGCCTGTCGATGCCCCGCTGGGCGCTTCGGAGTAGATCGTTACCTCGAAAGACAGGTCTTTGGGGGCGCCCATGTAAGCAATTGACGCTTCCAGCAGAGGATGCTTGTCCCACGGCTTCTCCGGGATCACCGCGTAGCGCTCGCCGTAGTTTTCGGCGTTGATGATAATGCGATCTCCCAGTTCGCCGTCGGGGAACACGGTGAGCTGAACTTCGGCGTATGGGTAGACGCCGATGTTAAAAATCTTGCCGTGACCCGCAAACCAGGTATCTGTCCACCCGCCGTTGTCGCAAATGCGGATCGGCGCGACGCTGTTGATAATAAAGAGCGCCTTCCTCTCGGCCGGTTTCTTCGCCTGGGCCGGCTTTCGGTGCAGCAGCTTGCTCGCGCTGCTCTGGTCCTCTGGCCCAATCCACAGGTTGGTCGCTGCATCCCATTTCCAGCCAGGCAGTTCTTCGCATGGCATGCGCCGTTCCCAGCCTCTGGCAACCCGTTCTTGTACGGTTTCCCAGGAGGGTACGCCGCTCAAGGCGTCTGCGGCCTCCACGTTGCAGGCCCCCACGGCCACCGCGCTGGTCAACGTTTGTTCAGGCGACATACCTCGCAGCAGCCCGCTGATAAAACCGGCGATGGTCGAGTCGCCCGATCCCGTGGTGCCGACCACGTTCACCCGAAAGCAGGGCGCCCAAAGTTCCCGGTTGGCCCACGCGCCCGGATCGGCCGGGGCGGCGCGGCCCATTCCCTCCAGCGCTTCCCGGCCCGCCGTGCGCAGGTAAGCGCCGCAATCGCCCATCTTGAGCACCACGATCCTGGCGCCCATTGCGATCAACTGGTAGCCCAGGTCGCTGGCCAGTTGCGGGTCGGCCAGGATGGTATTGCGCAGCGCGCCGCCCCGGAAGGTTTGCTCGAACAACCCCCGGTTGAGTATGAACAGGGTCTCGTCCAGGCTGGGCTGGAAGATGTCCACGAAAGGCAGCACTGCCTCCAAAATGGCGCGCCAGTTCACGTGGCCCGCTTCGTCTGCCGGGTCGGGCATACACATATCCAGCGAAGTGGTTGCCCCGGCTGCTTTGGCTGCCTGGAAAATTTTTACCAGTTCGGCGCCGTTGTTTTGATAGATTCGTTTCATCACCGGTGGGTAACCGAAATGAAATATATCTACCCCGGCGACCTGCTCGAAGGGTACGTCCTCCGCGTTGAAGGTGCCATTGGCGCCCGGGCAGTGCAGGAACAGGCGATCCAGTCCCGGCGGGCTGACGATGACTGTATAGGACGTGGTTGCCTCCGGGTCGATGGCGATGCCCTGGGCCAGTTGTGCGCCGAACTTTGCCGCAATATCTCGCACCGCGCCGCCAAACAGGTCATCGCCGGTTTTGGCAACCAGGGTGGTGGGGATGCCCAGCCTGTTCAGCACCAGCCCGGTGTTCGAAACCGCCCCGCCGGTAGATAAGATCGCCGGGCCCACCTTTGTCAGGCTGCCCGGCTGGAATTGTTTGCGAAAATCGAACGCCAGATTGCGGTCGAATTGCGGGATGATGTCCAGGCAAATATGCCCGGCGACAATTGCGCTGCCTGTTTTGCTCATCGTGTCTTCCTGATAAATGGGTATGATCCTGGTATGCCCGGTTGAATAAATTGTTGGCGGTGGCCCTCTTCATGAGCCACCGCCAACAATTATACCTGGTAATACCTGGGATAATCGGTACACAACAGGTACAGCGGCGGCTCGTCCTCCTCGATTTCCGGGAAGCGTCCCACCGGATCGTGGAAGCGGTTATCCTGCTCATCGTCGTTCACCAGCGATACCTCTCCCAACAAGGTGTGCCCGCCCTCCGCCCAGAACTTGTGGTAGTTGTATTGCGGCAGGGTGATGCTCTCGCCGGGGCTCAGGCTGATGATCGCCCCGGCCGGCAGCCGGCGCACCACGCCGTCCGTCGAAACGACCACGTCACTGTTCAAATCGAAGTCTTCGTCCGGTGTTGCGTTGTAAAGCTGGATCATCAGCTTTGCCCCGCCGCGGTTGATGATATCTTCCATCTTCGACCAGTGGAAATGGAACGGTGTCACCTGGCCATCTTCGCAGATCAGGATCTTCTCGGCGTACAGCTTGCCTTTCAACGTCTTCCAGTTCTGCGGGTGGCCGTTGCGGATCGTGAACAGGAACAACCCTTTGTGCTCGAAGTCGCCGCTGCCGAAGTCGGTGATATCCCATCCCAGCTTGTTCTCGACGATCTCGCTCACCTCAGGGCCTTTTTGCTTCCACTCTTCCGGCGTCCAGTAAGCGAAAGGTGGCAGGTGAAAATTCTGCTCGCGGCAGAATTCGTCTGCCCGGCGCATAATCGCGTTAATTTCAGATCGTTTCATAATCGTCCACCTTACCTTGATTGTTGGCAGGTGCAGTCTGTATTGCACCTGCGTTGGCCTCTTGATCATCAGATGCCTCGCACCTGAGCAACTTCTCCTACTCTTCCTCAATAGCCTTCGGGATCACGCCCATCTCATGCACTGCTTCGGCGCCCACCATCAGGCTGACCACCTCATCCGGCGTGGTGTCTTTGGCAATCAACTCGCCCACCTTGCGTCCGCGCCGCATCACCACGATGCGATCCGAGACGGCGAAGACATCTTGCATATTGTGGCTGATGATGATGACCGGCACGCCTTGTTCTGCCAACGTGCGCACCAGTTTCAACACTTTGCGCTGCTCCGAAACACCCAGGGCGGCGGTCGGCTCGTCCATAATGACCATCTTGGCGTTCCAATAA
This sequence comes from uncultured Anaerolinea sp., assembly GCA_964595435.1. GTDB lineage: Bacteria > Chloroflexota > Anaerolineae > Anaerolineales > UBA4823 > RBG-16-57-11. The sequence goes on from CAZQQJ010000004.1 coordinate 201,160, forward strand.
ATTGTGCGGGCGATCGCCACGGCCTGGCGCTGGCCGCCCGACAGGTTGCGGATTTGCTGGCTGAGGGAAGGGATGCGAATATCCAGCCGTGACAAAATCTGCGCCGATTCGTCGCGCATCTTGCTCCGGTCCAGTGTATGCAGCACGCCGCCCAGATAGCTTTTCTTGACCTCGCGTCCCAGGAAGATATTCGACGGTGCGTCCAGGTTTTCGGCCAGGGCCAGGTCCTGGTAAATCGTTTCGATGCCCATGTCACGGGCTTCGCGTGGCACCGAAAAACTGACCTTCTGCCCTTCGAAGAGAATTTCGCCTTCATTGGGTTGGTACACGCCGGCGATCATCTTGATCAGCGTCGATTTTCCTGCGCCGTTGTCTCCGACCAGGCCGACCACCTCGCCGGGAAAAATATCTATGCTGGTATGGTCCACTGCGGTCAGACCGCCGAAGCGTTTGGTGAGATTGATTGCTTGCAGCAGGGGTTCCATCTTCATTCTCCTCATCTGCCCAGGGTGCGGCCGAACTGGTCGACGATGACTGCCAGGATCAAAACGACGCCAACGGCGATGTATTGCCAGAAAGGTACCACCCCTAGCAAAACCAGACCATATTGGATGGTGGCGATGATCAGTGAGCCGACGATCGTGCCGGTGATTTTGCCCTCGCCGCCGAACAGGCTGGCGCCTCCGATCACCACTGCCGCGATGGCCGTCATGTTTGTGGTCTCACCTGCGTTATATGCCCCGCTGGTAAAGCGCGCCGCCCAAATCACCCCGCCAATTCCTGCCAGGACAGACGCCAGTATGTAGGTTTTGATCAGCGTTCGCGCCACCGGGATACCTGCCCGGTTGGAAGCTTCCATGTTACCGCCGATGGCATACAGGTGCTGGCCGAACTGCGTCTTTGCCAACAGGAACCAGCAAATGGCTGTGGCGATAATTGCGATAACTACGATATTGGGCAGGATCGATACGATATTCTTAAGATCGGCTGTCGTGGCTTTGGCTGGCATGTTGAAAAAAAACATCCCGTGTCCTGACCAATAGCGGAACACGTAGCCATTGCCCAACCCCCCCAGATAAGGCGGCTGTTTGGCGACCGGATAACCGCCGCTGATCAGCAGCGCCGCCCCTTCCACCAGGGTGCCCATACCCAGGGTGGCGATAAACGGGGGTACTTTTACCCTGGCCACCAACAGCCCGTTTGCCAGCCCTGGCACTACTGCAATCAGCACGCCCCCCAGAAATCCCAGCCCTACCGTTGCCACAGGCGAATAGCCGGCTGCGTGCATCTTCTGCATGATCTCTGCTGCGATGACAGATGAGAACCCCAGCGTCCAGCCCACAGACAGGTCGATACCAGCCGCGATGATCACAAAGGTTTCTGCCAGGCCGATCAGCAGAATCTGCGTGGTATATTCCAGGATACCTTGCACACTGCGCAGGCTGATAAAGTTAACATCGTTCATTTGCTTGGATGCGATGCTGAATGCCCCTACCAGGACAGCGAAGAACACCCACGGCCATACCTGCCGGATTGTCTCCAGGTTTTCGCGCCGGTTCTTGCGATATTTTTCTGCCGCTGGCGCTTTTTCGAGGTTCGCTTGAGTCGTTTGAGTCATTTTTGGCTCCATAATACCTGCACTGGTCGTTGTTCACTTTGTCTGGCCCCCTGCAAGATTGAGCCACGCAAAGTGAACAGAACGTGTAGAACGCTCGCTGCGCAGGTTGATTTTACCAGAAACCAGGGAGGCATGGCGCCTCCCTGGTTCTATTGAGGAGAAAACTGTTTACTTGGTGTAGAAGAATTTCTGTACCGCGGGATCGTCCATGTTGTCGCGGGTGATGACCTGGTAGCCGGTGGGGATGTGCTTGGGGGTGCTGGTCACACCGTTCAAATAGGCCATTGTCATCAGCATTGCCAGGTAACCCATATCGCCGGGTTTCTGGGCGATGACCATATCCACGGTGGTTGCCTTGAGCATTTCGACGGCGGTCTCAGTGGCGTCGAAGGCCACGACCTTGACCTTGCCGCTCAGGCCCTTGTTGGCCACCACCTGCCCTGCGCCTTGAGCGGAGAACACGTTGGTGCCGAAGATGCCGGCCAGGTCGGCTTCCTTCTGCAGCATGGCTTCCACCTGCGCCTGGGCCTTGGAAGGATCGTCGTCGTTGTAGTCCACGCCCACCAGGGTGACCTCGGGGTGCTTGGCGGCGGCTTCCTTGCAGCCTTCTTCGCGAGCGTCGGTGGAGGAGATGCCGGGTTTGACGTTCTGGATGTAGATTTTGCCCTTGCCGCCGATGTTCTCGATCAGGGCTTCGCAGGCGATGATGCCGCCCAGCTTGTTATCGGAAGCGATGAAGGACAGCGGGAAGGTCACCGGGCCATTGGCGTAGTCGCCGTCGCCGATGAAGGTGTCTACGGTGAGCAGCGGCAGGCCGGAGTCGGCCGCCTTCTGTAGCGGGGCGATCATAGCCTCTTTGTCAACCGGGGCCAGGAACAGGAAGTCCAGGTCGCCGCGGGCAACCATGGCGTCCAGCATGGGGGTCTGCACGGTGGCGTTCCAGTTGTCGGGGATCTGCACGACCAGTTCAACGCCCAGGTCAGCCGCTGCCTGTTCCGCGCCGCGCTGCATGGTGAAATAGAACGGATCTTGCACGCCGGCCAGGAAGCCGATCTTCTTGCCTTCAGTGCTCTTCTTGATCTCGGGAATATTGGCGGTGTAGAAGAATGCCTGTACCGCGGGATCGTCCATATTGTCGCGGGTGATGACCTGGTAGCCGGTGGGGATGTGCTTGGGGATGCTGGTTACGCCATCCAGGTAAGCCACGGCCATTTCGACTGCCAGGTAGCCCATGTCGGAAGGTTTCTGGGCGATGACCATATCCACGGTGGTTGCCTTGAGCATTTCGACGGCGGTCTCAGTGGCGTCGAAGGCCACGACCTTGACCTTGCCGCTCAGGCCCTTGTTGGCCACCACCTGCCCTGCGCCTTGAGCGGAGAACACGTTGGTGCCGAAGATGCCGGCCAGGTCGGCTTCCTTCTGCAGCATGGCTTCCACCTGCGCCTGGGCCTTGGAAGGATCGTCGTCGTTGTAGTCCACGCCCACCAGGGTGACCTCGGGGTGCTTGGCGGCGGCTTCCTTGCAGCCTTCTTCGCGAGCGTCGGTGGAGGAGATGCCGGGTTTGACGTTCTGGATGTAGATTTTGCCCTTGCCGCCGATGTTCTCGATCAGGGCTTCGCAGGCGATGATGCCGCCCAGCTTGTTATCGGAAGCGATGAAGGACAGCGGGAAGGTCACCGGGCCATTGGCGTAGTCGCCGTCGCCGATGAAGGTGTCTACGGTGAGCAGCGGCAGGCCGGAGTCGGCCGCCTTCTGTAGCGGGGCGATCATAGCCTCTTTGTCAACCGGGGCCAGGAACAGGAAGTCCAGGTCGCCGCGGGCAACCATGGCGTCCAGCATGGGGGTCTGCACGGTGGCGTTCCAGTTGTCGGGGATCTGCACGACCAGTTCAACGCCCAGGTCAGCCGCTGCCTGTTCCGCGCCGCGCTGCATGGTGAAATAGAACGGATCTTGCACGCCGGCCAGGAAGCCGATCTTGTAAGCTTTGCCCGCTTCGGGTTTTGCCGGTTCAGCCGGGGCCTCGGTTTTGGCTGGCTCGGCGGGTGCTTCGGTCTTGGCCGGTTCAGCCGGGGCCTCGGTTTTGGCTGGCTCGGCGGGTGCTTCGGTCTTGG
>CAZQQJ010000004.1:204988-243305 GCA_964595435.1 uncultured Anaerolinea sp.
CCGGTTCAGCCGGGGCCTCGGTTTTGGCTGGCTCGGCTGGCTGCTGCGGCGCCGCAGTCGGCGTGGTGCATGCGCCCAGGATCATCGATAGGGCAAGCAGCAGACTCAAAACAAGGGAAATGCGTTTGGTTGTCATCTTATTCCTTCTCCTACAAGGTTTTGAAATAACAATTAGGGTACAGCAATTCAGAGGCGCTTGGTTTCCTCCGGTTGTTTCTCGTCCAGCGCTTGCCTCCTTTCTGTTTTTGTTCTTTCTCCTCAGATATTTTTGGGTAATTGAAAAGCTTTTAACATATTAGCATAATAAAAACGCTTTGTCAAGAAAATTATGGTAGAAGTAGAACATTTTAACATTAAATATTATTGACTTTGAACATTTCTTGAGTATAATAAGGATATGTCATACCGGGACCGTCGTAATCGAATCGTCCAGCTTGTCGATGAGCATGGGTTTCTCTCTGTGGGAGAACTGAGCGAGCAGCTCGACGTCTCTGAAATGACCATCCGTCGCGATCTGGACGAATTGGTACACCAGGAACGCCTGCAACGTATCTATGGCGGCGCGGCGTCGTTGCGTTCCCGCCAGGCGCCGGGCGGTGAGGAGCCTGAGGCAGGTATTGTCGAAAGCCAGCCTGTCCCCCTGACCGAACGTGTGGATGTGTTAATTGCTACTGCACTGAACCCGAAGTATGACGGCCTTTTGCTCGAGCGTATCGGCGCCCGCAAACGCATTCCCATTATCGCCGAATCGCTTTCTATCCAGAAAGAAGAGAGCGTGGTCGCCGTGGATAATTACCAGGCCGGCTTCGCCCTCGGTCTGTGGGCAGGGGAATATGCCAGCCAGCACTGGAACGGCCAGGCGAAGATCCTCGACCTCACTTACTACCTTTCCAATACTCAGACCCGCAGCCGCGGCTTTATCAGCGGCGTACGCCAGGCGTTGCCCGCCGCCGAAGTGGTGCTTTCCCTCGATGCCCAATCGCGCTACGATACGGCTTACCAGCTTACCCGGGATGCTCTCACCGTCCACCCGCAAATCAACCTGGTCTTCGCCATTAACGATATCACCGCCTGGGGCGCCATCCACGCCTGTCGCGATCTGGGCCTCGATCCGCAGCGCCTGATCGTGTTGCCCTTCGGCCTGGAGGGCGATACCCTTAAAAACGCCCTGCTGGGAGATTTCTACTGCAAGGCCGGCCTGGCCATGTTCCCTGAAATTGTCGGGCCGGTGTGCATCGAAGCTGCCATCGCCGCTTATCACCACCACCCGCTGCACCGGCAGTTGGTCACCCCGTATGCCGTGCTTACGGCCGAGACGCTGCCCTCCTTCTACAGCCATACCGGGACGGGCTGGCAGCTTCGCTGGGAAGTGGTCAACCAGCAACTGGACATCCCTTTACCGCTCGGCGACCGCCGCTCGCCGTTGCCCGAAAAACGGCCCCGGCGCATCGGTTTCCTGGTGCCGTTTGGTGAACACGAGTGGTACCAGAATCTGGTCAAGACCATGCGCGTCTATGCCACCAGCCTGGGAATCGAATTCGAGATCATCGATGTCCACCAGAGTCTGCGCGACGAGACCGACATGCGACGCAGGGAAATCGCTGCCTGTGCGGCCGGCCTGGTCAATCCGGGCGAGGTTATCCTGATCGATGGCGGGCCGCTGGCTGCCTCGTTGGCCGAGGCGCTGCTGAACAAAAAAGACATCACCGTCATCACCAACGCCATCGCTGCCTTCGACATCTTGCGGGCCAACTCCGACATCATCCTCATCCTCACCGGCGGGGCTTATCGCCACAGCAGCCAGGTGCTGGTCGGCCCCACTGCCGAAGGCGCTCTGCGCGAGCTGCGCGCCGACAAGCTCTTTCTCACTGTGGCCGGCGTCAGCCTGGATTTCGGCCTCTCTCACACCAATATCTCCGAAGTTACCATCAAGCAGGCCATGATCCGTTCCGCTCGTGAAGTGATCCTGCTTGCCGATCACACCTTCTTTGGCCAGGAATCGGTCATCCAGGTTGCCTCGCCCACCGTCGTCCACAAACTGGTCACCGATGACGCCCTGCCCGCCTCTGCCCGCCTGGAGTTATCCAAACTGGGCATCGAAATTATCCTGGCGAATACGTAATAACCGTCTTGTGGAATAACCGCCTCGGTTTTCGCTTATAATACTGCCTTGCGAAAACCTGTTTTGCGTACTCCAGATTGCCGGGTTGTGATGATGTCAGCCTCTTACCTGCCCACCAAATTTTTGCCCCCTTATCTCCGTCCCAATATGGTGCATCGCAACCGGCTGCTGGAGCATCTGTCATTGCAGCCTCAAACTCGCCTGGCGCTCGTATCCGCGCCGGCCGGGTACGGCAAAACGACCCTCCTGGCAGCCTGGCGGTTGGCCTTGTTGGAGCAAGGCTGCGCGGTGGCCTGGCTGGTATTGGACGATACCGACAACGACCTTCAACGTTTCCTGAAAGGCATATCCCAGGCGTTGATATCTGCTTTCCAGTCACAGGATGCGATTGCCCCGGATTTAGAACTGCTTGCCCTGGCCGATGCAGGCTCCTTCCCTAAGCTTCTGGACTTGCTGGTCGATGCCCTGGCCGGGCTGGGCCGTCCGTGTGTGTTGATTTTGGACGATTATCATGAAATATTCCATCCGGCTATCCACCATGCGGTAGCCCATCTTCTCGATCGCCTCCCTTTGTCCGCCAGGCTGGCCCTCGGCAGCCGCGCCGATCCGCCTCTTCCTCTAAGCCGCCTGCGCTCCCGCGGCCAGTTGGTCGAACTGCGCATGGCCGACCTGCGTTTCTCGGAGGAAGAAGTACGGAGCTTTGTCGCCCAAACGCTCCAACTACCATTATCAACCGGCGACATCCATCGATTGGAGCAGCGCACCGAAGGCTGGGTGGCTGGATTGCAATTGGTCGGCCTCTCTCTGCGCAACTGGCCGGATTGGGCCCATACGCTTCTCCAGCCAGGCGAGAGCGCCCGCCTGGTGTCCACCTACCTGGCTGAAGAAGTCTTTCGCAAACTGCCTCCCGATATCCGTTCCTTCTTGCTCCAAACCTCGATTCTGGAAGAGATGAACGCCAGCCTGTGTGACTCGGTCTGGATTGGCGCCGAAAGATATTCCCAGGAAGCCCTCGTAGCAGTTGAGATGCCGGATACCGGACAGGATGCACAGTCTATCTTGAATTGGCTGGAAAGGAACAACCTGTTCGTGATCCCGCTGGATCCCTTTGGGCAGCGTTTTCGCTATCATCCCCTGTTTGTCGAATTTCTCCGCCTGACGTTGAGCAACACGCTTCCCGAGGCGGTCCCGGCTCTGCACCTCAAAGCCAGCCGTTGGTACTGGCGGCAAGGTGCGGCCGATCTGGCTATCCGTCACGCTGCGGAGTGCGGCGACCAGGGTTGGTTTATCCACCTGGTTGAACAGTCGGCCATCGAGATGATCGCCCGCAGCGAGATCGCTCCGCTAGGTGAATGGCTTGAACGCATCCCCGCGGCGATTTTCCAGGCCAACCCCTATCTGGCGGTCATCTATGCCTGGGTGTATACCCTGCTGGGCCGCTTCAACCACGTGGAAGCCTATCTGGAGCTGGCCGAGGCCGGGCAGAACAGCCAATCGCCGGATTGGAAGTTGGATATTCCAGGTTATTCTATTACACCGCTCATGATCGGCTGGCACATCGATACTTTGCGCGCGCTTCTGGCTCGCGCTCGCTCGGACTGGACCGTCAGCGTGCGCCTTTCCGAACAGGTTTTGTCAGCTTTGCCGGCAGACGAGCAGATGTTGCGCAGCGTCCTGGTATTTAACCTCAGCCGGATATATCAGGATCAGTTCGAGGTAGAAAAATGCCGGTACATACTGGCCCAGGCGGTTGAATCGGGCCAGGCCGGGGGAAATCTATACATCCAACTGGTTTCCCTGGTAACCCTGGGACAGATGAGTGTACTCCAGGGCCGGATGGGCGAGGCTGAAGAATATTACGCCAGGGCGCTTCGTGTAGGTTATCGCCCGGATGGCCGTATTGCTATTCCGGCAGTGAGCTTCGCCGAAGCCTGGTTGGGAGACTGGCGCCGGCTGCAAAACCAGCTCGAGCGGGCCGCTGAACACCTCGAAAAAGCGATCCGCATCGCTGAATTATTTGGCCAAAACGCCATATTGTTGGATGCCTACTTGAACCAATCGCAGCTTTGCCTGGGGCAGGGTGACGCCGGGGCCGCCAAAGGTTGGGTGGATAAGGCTGCTGCCATTCCCCTGGAAGGCAACCCGCTCACCAGAGAGCGGGTCGAGAACCAGGCAATTATGGTTCAACTGGCGCTGGGCAAAGTGCAAGAGATCGTATCCTGGGCAGAAGCTGTGCTGGCGCACGCCAGTCTGGCCTCTGTCACTCGCCTCGCTGAAAGGAGAATCCTGGTGGCTGTGCGCGTTCTGCTCGCTGCCGTTATGGATGGCCTGCGCCATCTGGATCGCCTGCCCGGTTGTCTGGAAGTGACCCACCGGCTGCGCGTCGCTGCAGAGAGCGGCGGCAGGATATCCAGCCTAGTGGAGATTCTGATCCTTCAAGCCAGCATTCTACAAATCTCAGGCCAGGCTGCGCAGGCGCGTAATACGCTGGAGGCAGCCCACCGCCTGGCTGACCCGCTGGGTTGGGTACAACCTTTCCTGGATTTAATGCCCGAGGCCGGGCCCCAGGGGGAGTCAGCGCTTGATCTACCCGAACCGCTCACCGGGCGTGAATTGGAACTGCTGCAACTGGTGGCCGATGGCGCCACCAACCAGGAAATTGCCGGGCGGTTATTTATCACTGTCGGAACCGTCAAAAGCCACCTGAACCATGTTTTCGTCAAGTTGGGGGCGCGCCACCGTGCCGAAGCCGTCAGCCGGGCCCGTAAATTGGGTTTAATCTGACTCTCCATAAAATATCTAACCCGGCGATCTAACTCTGGTTAGATGACCTCGGACAGGCTGGCTGCTATGATAAAAGCATGGCAGCCAGCCTGTTGTTGATTGTTGCGTGAAATCGTTGCACGCGCTCTGTAGGTCAGGCAAAACTGGTGAACCCTTCTTACTACTGAGTGACCGATTACTCATCACTTACAAGAACATTTTTCGAGGTGAAGGATGTTAGAGCATTTGCACGAGCGCATCGTTGCTACGTTGAACCAGTCGAAGGCAGCCACCTTATCCAGTTGCGGCCCGCTCGGCGTCCAGGCCGGCCGGTTTCCCTGCCAGTTTTTCGAGATGCGGTTGTATTTGCTGGTTCCAGCTACGCTGGATATCCTCGAAAACCTGGCCGAGAACCCCGAAGCTGTGGTCACCGGCTCGCTGTGGCAGGCGCGCGGCGTGGCCCGGGTCATTCCTGCTGGCAGCGCGGCGGATGTTTTGCGCTTGTTCGCTCACCATAATCGCGCCTGGGATTGTCTCGTACGGCTCCAACCCAGGACGATACAGCTCCAGCCCTATGCCGGCTGGAAAAGTGAAGAAACCATTGATTTTGATCAAGAAAGGAACGAATAACCATGCAGCCCAAAATTCTGATTACGTATGCCACCAAATCCGGATCGACCGCCGAGGTCGCTCAGGCCATTGGCGGTGAACTGGCCGGGCATGGGGCGCTTGCAGACGTGCTTCCAATCGAGAGCGTCCACGATCTGTCCCGATACAATGCCGTCATCATCGGCGCTCCCATGATCATGGGGTGGCACTCGAGTGCGGTCGAGTTCATCGAGCAAAACTGGCCGGCGCTGTGCCAGGTACCCGTCGCCTACTTCTTTCTCGCATTGAACCTGACCAAGACCGCCAATGGGCATGTGGATGGAATTCCTGTCTTCCAGGATCCATCGCTCGCAAAGTTACCCAAAAACGCGGCAAAGTTGAGTTACAAGGAAAATTACGCCACCGTGCCGAATTATTTGGGCCCTGTCTTGCAAAAAACGCCGCAGGTGAAACCGGTGAGCGTCGCTTTTTTCAACGGCAAGCTCGACACAGCCCGCCTCGATTTGTTCAGTCGTCTGTTCGTTACCATGATTATCGGAGCTCGCTCCGGCGATTACCGCAATTGGGACGCTATTCACGCCTGGGCCGTTGATCTGTTTCCAACCCTGCTCGACACTTAAATCAGGAGAAAGATATGATCCTCATTGTTGGCGCCACTGGAAATCTCGGTGGCATGATAACCCGTCGTCTCCTGGCTCAAAGCCGGAATGTGCGCATTCTGGCACGGCCAGGATCGAAATACCAGCCTCTGGCGGACGCCGGCGCCAGCCCGGTCATCGGTGATTTGCGCGACCGCGCCTCGCTGGATGTTGCCTGCCAGGGGATCGACACCATTATCGCCACAGCCGCTGCCCGGATGACCGAGGACGCGGTCGGTTCCCGGGCGATAGAACTGCATGGATACCGCAGCCTGATAGACGCTGCGCGCCAGGCTGGTGTCCAGCGCTTCATCTTCATCTCTTCATTGGGCGCCGATCCTTCCAGCCCGGTCCCCTACCTGGCCGCCAAAGGCCAGACGGCGGATTACTTGCGCAAAAGCGGCATTGCTTATACCATCCTGGAGCCGGATTGGATTATGGATGGCTGGTTCATGTTCTTCGTCTACGGCCAGGCAGTGAGCGGGCAGCCGGTATGGGTGGTCGGTAATGGGGATGATCGCCATGGTCCGCTTGCTGCCCAGGACCTGGCGGCTTTTGCCGCCGCGGCAGTGGATTACCCCGGCGCGCGGAATCGCACGATCCCCCTCAGCGGTCCACAGGCGCTTTCCCTGCGCGATGCCGCCCGCCTGTGCGAAGGCATATTGGGATGTTCTGTGGCTTTGCAGCCCTTTACTGCCGATCAACCGCCGCCCGGCTGGCCGCCCCTGCTGGCGCAATTGATGTTGGCCTCTAACTCGGACTATTTTGTGGATGCCACCCAGGTCGCCCGGGAATTCGGAGTGCGCCTGATCTCTCTCCAGGAATATCTGGAAACTGTACTGGCGAGCGCGCCGCTCACCGGATTCTCCAAAGAATAACCTCATTCTGCTATAATCAGGCATGGCAGGTTGCCAAATAATTTGTGGTTTTGCATCGGCCTGCAACCGTTCAAAAGTTGCTTGCAGACCTGACAGGTCTTTAGATGCGCTCAATGAGGCGATTTCATCGTGGAGACCTGTCAGGTCTGGGCCGCGCAAAATCGGCGAGCAATTCGCATCGCTTATTGACCGTTTACACGTTGCCTGAATAGAGGAGCAGGTCCGGTGGACTGTCCCCGGTGTGGTCACAAAGAATTTGTTGCCAACGCCCCCTGTCCGGCGTGCGATTTCCGCGGCGCAGAGCCTGCCCTGGAAAAATATTTCCAACTGAAATTCTTGCTCAACGAAATAGATGCCTGGAATGAGCTGTCGCACGCCGCGCGCCAGCAGTTGCGCCAACGCTATGCCCGGCCCTTGCGCCAGGTAGAGATCGAATTAGGTCTGCGCCCGCCGCCGCTGGATGCCGGGGAGGCTCGCCAGGCCTACCTGGAATTGAGCCAGCGTTTTGCTCTGCTCAATGTGCTGGATGTCTGGAAGCGAAAGGGAGTGCTCCACGATCAGGTAGTGGATGAACTGGCTACCCGTACTCGCCAGCAAATTGCTGAGTTGCAAGACCGGATGCGTGACTGCGCCGTCTTCTCTCCTCCGGACCAATATACGCTTGCCCTGGAGCGAGCCCGTTATCTGGAACATACCCTGCAAGAGCTGCGCGGCAGCGATGTCGTCAAAAACCCCACTGCTCGCGTGAAAGTCCTGGCTGTTCTGGCAGATCAGGTGCGCAAGAATGAAAAAGCCCTTGGCTTGCCACCCTCTCGTCCCCCGGCGGCTCCGCCTGCCGAAGCTGTCCTGCCCTCACCCGTGAGCGCGGCAACGCCGCCTGTACCGCCCCCGGTTGTCGCTGCCCCTGCGCGGCCGGTCGCCTCTCCGCGCAAACCCTTCACCTGGGATCGCCTGCTCGAGACTCTGCTCTCAGAGCGCACCCTGCGCGTCTTGCTCTTCCTGGGTGCCTTTTTGCTGGTGATGGCCGCCGGCTCCCTGGTCGTGTGGAATTGGCAGGCTTTTCCGCCCTGGCTGCAAGTCTTCTTCCTGGCGCTGTTTACGGGCGTCTTTTACGCCCTGGGCTGGTATGTGCGCACCCACATGAAACTGCGCCAATCGGGCATCGCCCTCAGCGCGGTAGCTTCCTTGTTTGTTCCTTTCGACTTCTATGCCTTCTATTTATCGGGCGGCTTCCCTGCCGAAAGCTGGCCGCAGGTCTGGCTGCTGGCCTCGCTGGTCTGCCTGGGAATTTACTTGATCACGGCCTATTTAATCCAGGCTGAGTTCTTTGGCTATGCGGTGGCGTTGGCGGCCGGCAGCGCGCTGGCCGCGGCCCTGCGGGTGGCCAGCGCCAGCCAGGTGTATTGGCCGCCACTGCTGGCTGGCCTGGGGCTTGCCCTGGGAATAACTGCCGAGGCGCTGCTGCGTTTTTCACCTGCCCGCTGGCGCCTGTTGGCCCGCCCGTTCTGGCACACAGCGCTGTTAAACGCCGCGGTCATCCTGATCCTGCATACCAGCGACTGGGCCCTGGGAGAGCGGGATGACCTGCCCATCCGCCTGGCTTTGGCGCTGGATTGGTGGCTGGGCGGGTTGGCTTTTGCCCTGGCCGCGGGGCGTTTTCACACCCGTTGGGTCGGCCTTGCCGCCGCAGGTAGCCTCCCGGTGGCTGTCCTGTTCAGCGAGAATTTGTTATTCGATTTATGGTCGATCAACGCCGCCTGGTATGCTCTGGGCCTGGCGCTGCTGGCGCCGCTTTACCTGTGGCTCGGGCGTCGTTTCCAGGATGCCCCCACCGGCTCGGCGGCGCGCCTGCACGCCCGCAGTATGGTCTGGGCCGGCGCGCTGCTGGCGCTGGTCTCGGCGGCCTGGGCTCTGGCGGATACGCAGGCTACCGCCGTCGTGCACCTCTTTCTGGGGATGGTGCTCGTTTTGGCCGGGCGGGCCTGGCGCCGCCCGGGTCTGCTCTACATCGCCGGCTTGTTATTTGCCTGGGGCCTGGCTGCCCTGGTTTCTACTCGCCAGGCCAGCCTGGCCCAACTCGGTCTGGCCTGGGCCTTATTGTCCATCCTGTACGTCATTGCGGCTATCCGCCTCCGCCCGCGCACGCTTAGTGTCTCTTCCCTTTACCCTTTGCCGGAGGATGGGCAGAGCGCGCAACGCTCTCCTTCCCCTCTTTACGACCTTCCCCTTTTCGTTGTCGCCTGGCTGGTTGCTCTCTTTGCTTTGTTGCCTCCCTTGGTCAGCAGTGATCGCACCGTCTTTTCTTACGTCCTGGGAAACTGGGCGGCGCTCAACGGCTGGCTGGCCTGGCTGCTGCACGCTCGCCGGTCGCCTGGGCTGAATTGGCTGGTCGATGCGCATATCCGCCAGGCGACCCCTCGGCCGGCCCGGCTCACCGGTTGGCCGGCGCGCCTGGTCTTGCCGGAGACACTCTTCTACTGGGTACAGAGTTTATCGCTGCTGGCCTGGCTCTGGGCGGTATGGATCGAGCGCCGGCCCAGCGATGCTCGCCTCGCACTGGCCTATGCTGGCCTGGGTTGTGTTCTGCTGCTGGCCGGCAGTCGTTTGCGGCTAGCCCGATCGGTTTACGCCCTGCCCTGGTATGTCGCCGCCCACCTGGGCGTCTTGGTCGCTCTGATGTTGGGCCTGGCGCATTACGATAAACCCTGGTTTGCGGTTACCTTGCTGCTGGTTGCCGCCTTTTACTTCGCTTTCAGCTATTTCAGCCGGGAGCGCCTGTGGCTGCTGCCTGGCGGGGCTTTGCTGCCCCTCGGTTGGATCCTTTTGTTGAGCCATTTGCGCCTGGAAATGCGCGCCCAGCTCCCCGCCCTGGCGCTGGTTCCCCTGGGATACACGCTTGCCGCCTTGTTGCTGGAGCGCCGCCGCCATGTCCCGCCTGCCTTTCTGCTTCCGCTTCACCTCCTGGCCCAGGGGCTTTCTCTGGTCACTTTACTCGCCGGGATTGTCCTGTTGGTCGGCGGCCTCGAAGGACCTACCCTGGATCTATGGGTAGCGGCTTCTGGATTGCTCCTGGCGGCCAGCTTTGGCCTGCACGCCTGGTTCTGGAAGCAGCAATACAGCGCGCATAGTACTGCCTGGTTGGGGGTGTATGCTGCTGGTTTGGTCGCCACACATTTCAGCCGGGGCAGCGGGCGCTCGGCGGCCCTGGCCTCTCTGCTGGCGATCGCCTATATCCTGGCCGAACGCGGCCTGTTTTACCTGGGGCGTTATCGCCCGGTACGTTCTGCCTCTTCGTTTATCCCCCCCCGTTGGGCCGGTCCGGTGCGCTGCGCCTGGCAGTTGTTCCGCAAACCGCTGCTCTTCGCTGGGTGGTCTGTCTCGGGTGGGGCGATCCTGTTGGCTTTGGCGCGCAACTTACTCTTGTTGGGCGGCGGTCAGGCGCGCGAGCGCTGGTCGATCGCCAGCCTGCTGTTGGTGTGCGCCCTGTACGCGGGCTCGTCCTATCTGTACCGCCGCCATCCCCGCGCCTCCTGCCGGCTGGACTGGCTGGCTGCCGGCCTGTTCGTCGCCCCCTGGTCGCTCGGCGCGTTGCAATTGTGGCGCGCCGGCTGGTTCACCGTTCCGGGTTATGCGGTTTGCTGGGCGTTGCTCGCCTTGTTGGAGCTTGCCGTTGGGGCGCGATTGGTGCTGCGCCTGCCTGCCGCTTACCGCCGTTGGAGCCTCCCCCCGATGGCGGTGGCGCATCTGCTGATGCCTTTCTCCCTGGCCTGGGGGGTAGCCAACGCCGCCGCATCCAGCCTGACCTTTGGCCTGGCTCTGCTTTTCTACTTGTTTGCCGTATGGATTGACCTGCGCCAGGGCCGCGCCACGCCGCGCTTCCTCTACCCGGCGGTCTATTCTGTTCCGCTGTGGGCGTTGTACTTGCTGGCTCATTTCATCCCCGCCGCCTCGCAGATTGTCTTTGGTGTGGTGGTGCTGGGGTTCTCCCCGTTTGCCCTGGCGTTGGGCCGTTGGTTGGAACGCCGGCCGGCGCTCCCCGGCGGGCGTGGCTTTGCCCTGCCCCTGTATTTCGTCACCTATACCGCCCTACTGGCCGGTAGCGCCCTGGTGGCGCACGACCGCCCTGCCCTGGCGTTGGCCTTGTTATTCGATACCCTGGTGCTCGGCCTGTCTGCCTGGCTGTTTCGTGAGCCGTTATGGCTTTACCCTGCTTCTGCAACCTTGCCTGCCGCTTTGCTCCTGGCGTTGGCTGAGTGGAGGGTGACAGGCACTTTCCAGGGCTGGGCATTGATTGCCTGTGGAGCTGCATATTTGGCAGGTGCTTATTGGCTGCGACGTGCCTGGGTGGTCATAGAAGCCTACACGATCCCCTTCATGGCTGCCGGTTTTGCTCTCGTTGCCTTGGGTTTGCCCGTCTCCAGCCGTGAGCGCATCGGTGCCATCGTAGCCTACGCTGCGGCCGCGTTGATCTACGCCGCCTGCGCCGCCTGGCTGCGCCAGCCTTTGCTGGTCACTGCTGCAGTTGGCCTTTCGTTCGTGCCTTACTGGCTGGGTTTGCTTGAGCTGCAGGTGCCTGCCCAGGATCGCGGCTTGACCCTCTGGCCGTTTATCCTCCTGACATTGGGACTGGCCTTCTGGCTGGATCGCCGCCTGGGCGTTCAGGGTGAGCCGCTGGACGCTTTCCCCTGGCCGCAGCCGCTGCGCTGGCCATGGGCGGTTGCCGATCGCCTGGCACGCTGGTGGGCCATCCCGCCGTACGCGGCTGCCTTCCTTGGGGCGGCGGCCGGCGCCCTGTTGAGCGCGCCGGATGCGCCGCGCCTCACCCTGGCGTTGGCCCTGGCGACCGCCATCTACAGCCTGGCGGTAGTTTCCTTCCGCCAGCGCGGCTGGCTGCTGGTGGCCGTAACCGCCGCTCACCTGACGGTCCTGGCTGCCTTGCGCTGGTGGGCCTGGTCGGTAGGTCGCCCGCTGGGCGTCTGGCTGGCGCTGGCCTTTGCCCCGGTGATCTGGATCACCGTTATCGCCGGGCTGGCTGTCCAGCGTCGTTTGCACGAGGGCAGTCTGTTTGGAGAATGGCAACCGCTCTCCGGCGCGGATTGGCAGGGGCGCTTGCGTCTTTCCTTGCAATTGCCGGGCGGCTGGTCTCGCCCACTTTACCTGCTGGCCGTCGTCGAAATCTTCGCCAGCCAACTGGCCGGCCTGTCGCTGCAAGCCGAAAGCGCCTGGATTTCGCTTTCGAACACCTTGCTGGCAGTCCTGCTTGCCACCGCCTGGCAGTTGAGTTGGCTCGCTTACCTGGCCCCGGTCATGGGGATATTGGCGCTGTTGCAAGGACTGAGCTGGTCGCAGGCTGCCAACACTGCCTGGCCGTGGTCGTTGGCTTTGCTTTCCCTGGGCTACGGCCTGGCTGGTTATCTCCTCCGTTTTCTGCGCTCGAATCTTGACGCCCTCTCAAGATCGGCCAGGTTTCTACGTCTCTGGGAAATCCCGCTTTGCCTGGGCGGCTGGGCGCTGTCAGCAGCCAGCCTGATGCTGGCTCTGCTGGTGGGGGTGAACGTGCCGCTGCTGGCCGTGCGAGCTGTTTTTAGCCTGCCTTTAATTACTCCTCAAGATCAGGCCGCCGTCCAGATGATGGTGGCGGTACTGGCAGTGCTTGGCCTGTTTTACCTGGCTGCGGCCATCACCGACCGCTGGCGGGTGCTCGCTTATCTCGCCCTGGCGATGCTCCTCGGCGCCTGGAGCCTGGAGTTGCTCCTGGTCTGGGGATCGCGCCAGGTGCAGTGGTATGCCATCCCGGCCGGCGTTTATCTGTTGGGCGTAGGCTACATCGAATGGCATTACGGGGCGCGTTCCCTGGCGCGTTGGGTGGACCGCGCTGCCGTGCTGGTCTTGCTCGGTAGCTCCTACTGGCAGTCGTTAGGCCCGGACGGAAATCCCTATGCGCTGTGGATGGGCGCCGAAAGCCTGCTGCTGGCCTGGTGGGGCAGCGCCCGCCGCTTGCGGCGCTTCCTGTACGTGGGCGTTGTGGGTGTAACTCTGAACGTGGCCACCCAGTTGATCGAGCCGTTGCTTTCAGTCAACCGCTGGATTGTCTTCGGCGTGGCTGGCGCCATCCTGGTAGCCCTGGCAATTATTGTCGAACGGCGGCTGGACGATCTGAAAGTGCTTTCTGGCGATTTGCGCCAGCGATTGGAGCGATGGGAATGAACCCGGTCTGGAAGAAGATCGCCCTGGCTGCTGGTCTGCTGGCGATCCTGGCCTGTTTTTGCACCCTGCCGTTGAGCCTGGCGTGGCTGGTTTCCGTAGCGGA
The DNA here is from genome assembly GCA_964595435.1 of uncultured Anaerolinea sp. Classification (GTDB taxonomy): domain Bacteria; phylum Chloroflexota; class Anaerolineae; order Anaerolineales; family UBA4823; genus RBG-16-57-11. Next base: position 218,309 of record CAZQQJ010000004.1, read on the forward strand.
TAGCGCCGGTAGCGAAAGTCACGATGCATTATATGTCGGGATGGTCTGGTGCGGCGTTGTGTTGGTCCTTGCTGCCAGCGGGTACTCCTTGACCGTCCATGCCATGCGCTCGCAGCTTGAGCGCTCTTCTCGGGCGCTCCGTCTGCCGCCGCTGTGGGCTTTCTTGTGGGGGCTGCCGCTGGCCCTGGTGCTCGGCGAATGGCTGCGCCGCGCCGACCTGGCCGGTCTGTTCTTCCCGCCATTGTTTGCTTTGGCGGGCGGTTTGCCGCCGCTGGCCGCTCTGGCCTGGACGGTGCGCCAGTCGCCCCAGGTGTCCTGGCGTCAGGCGTCCGTCGCTGCCGTGCTTGGTGCTACCTTTGCAGCAGCCCTGGCGCTGTTCCTGGAGATCATTCTGCCGGGAATTCTCTTTGCCCTGGTCGAAGGCCTGTTCGACCTGTTCCGTACTTCCTGGGAGTATTTGCTCGATCAGTTGGCTGGCGGAGAAGTCAGCCGGGCGCTCAGTTCCTACGGCTTTATCTTCGCTCTGGTCGAGATCGCTCTCGTCGCTCCGCTGGCTGAGGAATTTGCCAAGCCGCTTTTCTGCCTGCCGCTGATCCGCCATGTAGAAACCCCGCGCCAGGCTTTCCTGGTCGGTGCGGCTGCCGGAGCGGGCTTCGCCGCTTTGGAAAACCTGCTCTACACTGGCTTTGGGGTGCATTACTGGGGTGGTGTGCTCATCCTGCGCACGATTGGGGCGGGCGTACACCTGATGGGTAGCGGGTGGGTTGCGCTGGGCTGGTATCGCTGGAATCGTCGTTCTGCTGGCGGGGATGCCTCCTCGCCTGGCTTTGGCTTCCTCGACTGGCTACAGTTGTATGGCGCTGCCGTGGCTGTACATGCCTTGTGGAATGGCGGCAGTCTCTTATTTGCTGCCCTGATCGGCGCCAACTTTTTCGGCAATGCCCCTGAAGTGGATGTGCTGGGCGTGGCCAATGCCGGTGTGCTGCTGGCATTGCTCCTGGTGCTGGGATCGGGCGCCTGGCTGGCCTTACCGTTGGTCGCTCGCCGGCTGCCTGGCCTGGAGCCGGAAACCGGCGCAGCCTCCCCTGAGGCCACCGCCGAGATGCCCCCTTCTTCGGTGCTGTTCCTGCCATCCGACCTGCCTGTAGAGCGTGTCATCGCCATTTGGGCGCTGCTTTGCCTGATCATCGCCTTGCCCCTCGGCCTGGCGACTCTCATCCTGCGCGGAGGCCTGCGGTGAGGAAATTCCGCCTGCCTGCCTGGCTGAAACGCCTGGACCTGTGGATTGCCCTGGGGCTGCTGCTGGCCAACCTGCTTGCCTGGGTCACCACCGCTCCCGCCGCCGGGCTGCCGGAAGTCGAGCCGCGCCTCGATCCGCAGATTGCCAAAATCCGCGAAGACCTGTGGTCTGGGACGCACAAAGGCGAGTCGTTCTCGATTGTCATCACCGGGCAGATGGCCGCCGAAGCCATTGCCTGGTTCCTGGAGCGTCACCCGGAGGTGCTCTTCAGCCACCCCCAGGTCGAGATCGATCCGGCCGGCATCACCGGGCGTGGCCTGGTGCATCTCCTTGGCCTGCGCACCCCCGTCTACGGGCGCGCCTCGCTCCGCCTGGAAAACGGCAAACCCGTGGTGCGTCTGCTCGAACTGGGCGTGGCCGGCGCCGCCCTGCCTCCGGCTATCGTCTCCTCCTTGCAAGCGCAGGTGAGCGGCATCCTGAACCAATCCCAGAACCTGCCCGTCGAGCTTTCCCGCCTGGAAATGGGGCAGGGGACGATCACCGTTGAAGGGAAATACAAATAGCGGCAGCATGGGTGCCCACCCAAACTCAAGGGATGACCGGAGACCGTTCAAAATAATTTGTCTGTACTGGGACAGGCGCTAGAAGGAATTCTTTAAAAATCGCCTCTCGATCCACCCTGCTATTTCCCCCATCTCCTCCAACCCAAATTGCGGCACTTCCACTTCCAGCGGCGCGTCCGTCGCCACTGCCACCACCTGCCCCGCATCCCCTACCAGTTCCAGCCCATTCGCCGCTCGCACCACCTCGATGGCCGGCTTCCCGGCTCGCTTGTATCCCTCGGTCAGGATAATATCCGCACCCGTAATTGTCGCCGCAATCTCGTCCAGGGTCAGCTCGCGTTCCAGCCGCTGGATTGAAGCCATCTTGTCCGGCGCGGCGATCACCACGTAGTCGCTGCCTGCCTGGGCGTGCCGCCAGGTATCCTTGCCTGGCACGTCGATCTCGAAACCGGCGTGCGAATGATGTTTCACCGTCGCCACGCGGTAGCCGCGCCGCTTCAATTCGGGGATAAGTTTCTCCAGCAGCGTGGTCTTGCCACAGCCGGATTTGCCGATGATGGAGAGAATAGGAGTTGTTGTCATAAGAAGGAGTCCCGGTATGCCTGGATAAAATCCCCCGGCAATTCAGTCTATCAGAAAATCGGATCGATGTCAACGAAATATCCCATTTTCGGACGGGTCACTTGTAGCTGCTGCCCTTCTCACGTATAATCACCCCGAAATCATTTGATGTGATTGTAGATGTATGCGTCGCGAAACAGCACATATATCTGCAAGAGAAACCTATGCCTGCCATCACTGTCGACAACCTCCAAAAATCCTTCCAGACCAAGCGCAAAGCCGCCGGGCTGGGTGGCAGCCTGCGTTCGCTGTTCAAACCGCAATTTGCCACCGTCGAAGCCGTGCGCGGCATCTCCTTCGAGATGGAACCGGGCGAGTTGCTCGGTTTCATTGGTCCCAACGGCGCCGGCAAATCCACCACCATCAAGATCCTCACCGGCATTCTGCACCCCAGCGGTGGGGAAGCCAGTGTGCTCGGCTACGTGCCCTGGAAGCAGCGCCAGCAACTGGCCTACCAGATCGGCACGGTGTTCGGCCAGCGCCCGCAGTTGTGGTATCACCTCCCCGCCATCGATACCTTCCAACTGTTCGGCAAGATTTACGAGCTGGACGACGCCCAGACCCGGCAGCGCATTGCCTTCCTGTCCGAAGCCTTCGAGATCGGCGACTTGCTCGAAACCCCGGTGCGCAAGCTCTCGCTCGGCCAGCGCATGCGTTGCGAGGTGGCTGCCTCGCTCCTGCACCGGCCCAGGCTGCTCCTGCTCGACGAGCCTTCCATCGGTCTGGATGTGGTCGCCAAACAGCTCATCCGTGACGCCATCCGCACCATGAGCCAGGAGGAAGGCGTGGGGGTCCTGCTTACCTCGCACGATGCCGGTGACCTGGAAGCCCTGTGCCACCGCGTCATCATCATCAACCACGGCCAGATTGTCTACCAGGACAAAGTCTCTAGCCTGAAGCGCCGCTTCCTGACCCGCAAAAAAGTCGAAGTGCGTTACGCCGAGGAGGTGCGCAAAGACTTCGCTCTGGAAGGCATGGAAACCCTCAAGACCGGGCGCTACGGTGTGAAACTTACCTTCGACACTCGCCAGACCCCCGCCGATGCGGTGCTTTCCCGCCTCTCCGCCGCCGGCACGCTGGTCGATATCACCATCTCCGACCCGCCCCTGGAAGAAGTCATCGCCCGCATCTACGCCGCCGCCAGTTCCGACCAGCCGCCCGTAGCCCCCAACCCCCAGGCGCCCAATTCCTGAAAGCCTGATTACCCATCGACCGATTACTTATTGACTGATTATCCATCGACCGATTACCGATCACTCGCAAGATGAAAAAATACTGGTACATCTTCAAAATCCAGCTCACCAACAGCCTGGCCTACCCCGCCGAAGTGGTCGGGCGCAGCCTGGTTATCCTGCCCTTCATGTGGATTTTCTACCAGTTGTGGCGCGTCACCTTCGCCGCCGCCGGGGTGGCTGAGATCAATGGCTTGACCCTGTACAGCACGCTGTGGTATCTCATGCTCGCTGAAACCATCGAGCTGAGCCGCCCGCGCCTGGGTAACACCATCTCCGATGCTGTCAAAGATGGTTCCATCGCTTACATCCTCGGCAAACCTTACGACTTCCTGCTCTACCATTACAGCTCAGCCATGGGTGAAACCCTGTTTCGTGCTGCCCTGAACGCCCTGTTCGGTGGGGCGATGGTCTGGTTGCTGGCCGGCGCCCCACCCGGCTTGCTGGGGGTTCTGGCCGTGCTCCCCGCCATGCTTGGCGCCTGGACGCTCAACTTCTGCATCTCGGCCCTCATCGGACTGTCCGCCTTTTGGGTTGAGGATATCTCCGCTTTCCTCTGGATCTACCAGAAACTGGCTTTCATCCTGGGCGGCCTGCTCATTCCCCTCGATTTCTACCCCGCCTGGCTGCAGGCTATCGCCAGGTCCTTGCCCTTTGCCGCCATGACCTACGCCCCGGCGCGGCTGTTCGTCGCTCCGACTCCGCAGGCGCTCATTTCCACCCTGGCCATGCAGGCCATCTGGATTGCTCTGCTCGCCGCCCTGCTGGCTTTGATCTATCGCAAGAGCGTGGCCGCGCTCACTGTGAACGGCGGTTAGCCATGAAAGAGCTGAAATTCCTGCTGGCGGTCTGGAAAGCCAACCTGCAATCGGCGATGGAGTATCGCGCCTCCTTCCTCTCACAGATGATCGGCATGATGCTCAACAACACCATCTACTTCCTCATCTGGGTGATCTTCTTTGACCGCTTCAAAGACGTGCGCGGCTGGGGCTTGAGCGAGATGTATGTCACCTTTGGCATCACTGCCAGCGCCTTTGGGCTGGTCTCGATCCTGTTCGGCAACGCTTTCTCCCTGGGGGAGATCATCACCAAAGGCCGCTTGGATTACTACCTCTCGCTGCCCCGCCCGGTCTTGCTCCACGCCCTGGCCAGCCGCAGCATATCCAGCGGCATGGGCGATTTCCTCTATGGCCTGCTCAGTTTTGCTGTTTCGGGCGCCCTCGCCCCCGATTCGCTCGTCCGTTTTGTCCTGGCGGTGCTGCTGGCCTCCGTGGTTTTTGCCGCCTTTCTGATCATCGTGCAAAGCCTGGCCTTCTGGATGGGCAACAGCGCCAACCTGGCCGGGCTGGCGGTTAACGCCATGGTCACCTTTGCCATTTACCCCATCACCCTGTTCGATAGCCTGGCCAAGCTGATCCTTTTCACCCTGATCCCTGCCGCGCTGATGGGCGCCGTCCCCGCCGACTTCGCACGCCATTTCACCTGGCAGACCCTGGCGCAGTTGCTGCTCGGCGCGGGGCTGCTCCTGGCCGCCGCCATTGCGATCTTCCATGCCGGCCTGCGGCGCTACGAAAGCGGCAGCGCTATCCAGACCGAGGTCTGACCAGCGATCTTATGGTTGGTTGATGGGCAAAGCCTTTACCCGGCTGCCCGGATGATTTCGCCAATCTGCTCGGCGTCGGTGATTTTCAGGATATACTCGTCCGGTTGGTAGGCCTTGCCCATAAAGCAGTTGGGGTTGCGGTGCGTCATCGGGCTTACCACCGTCTTCCGGGCGGCAAAATGCACCTCTTTCACGCCGGTAGCAGCCACGATGGCGGCCACGTTGCTGGCGTTGACTCCCCCGCCGGCCATAATGATTGTGCGGCTGCCGGCCTGTTTGACCATGCGGGCAATGCACTCTGCCCCTTCCATCGCCGTACTCTTCTGGCCGGAAGTCAGGATGCGGTCGATCTCCAGGCTGCAAATTGCCTCCAACGCTTCGCCTGCATCCCGGCTGAGATCGAATGCCCGGTGGAAGGTGACGCTCATCGGCCTGGCCATCGCCACCAGCGCCCGCGTCCGTTCCACGTCCACGCTGCCGTCCGGCTTCAACAGGCCGATGACCACCCCGTTCGCACCGGCCTGCTTGGCGGCCAGGATATCCTGCTGCATCACCTGGAACTCTGCTTCTGTGTAACAAAAATCGCCGCCCCGCGGCCGTACAATCACATTCACTCCCAGGGTCGCCCTGCGCCGCGTCACCTGGACCATCCCCAGGCTGGGGGTCGTTCCGCCCTCTACCAGGTTGTCGCATAGTTCAACACGCTGCGCCCCGGCAGCTTGCGCCGCCAGTGCCCCCTCAACCGAATCGATGCATACTTCAAAGATCATGATCTTTTTCGACTCCTTTGACCGTAGTTTGGGGCATCCAGGCCCTGGCTGGTTTCAGGCTGGCCTCCTGTCCCCAGATTTTGCGGGCTAACTGCAGGTAATAAAGATAATTTTCGTAAGGGACATTGGGCGGCACGAGATGGTCGCAGTGCGGGATGAACCCGCCCTCTTCCACCAGCGGGGCCAGCCGGTGCACTTCCGCCTCGATTTCTTTTTTCGATGCCATCAGGATGTTCTTATCGAACCCTCCGATGATGCGCAGGTCTTTGCCGTATTTTTTACGGTAGTCGAATGGGTCGGCTTTCCACGTTCCCACTTCAAAGGGGAACATGCAGTCAATCCCCACCTCCAGCCACAACGGCGCAAGCTGGGCGATATTCCCGTCGCAATCCAGAAAGACAATGTCCACCCCGTGGCGCTGCAGCAAGTCGGTGATGCGGCGATAATGCGGCATCAGGTATTTGCGAAAATGGCGCGGGCTGATCAGCGGCCCGGCGTTATAGCACATATCTTCCCACATGGCGCAGGCGTCGAAGTGACCGCCCGTGCCCAGTACCCGTTCCAGCGTTCCGAGCGAGCAGTCTGCCAGGGTTTCCACCATCTCTTCGAATAGGACCGGGTCGTCGTAAATCAACAGCGACAGGTTCTCCAGTCCCATCCAGTTGCGCAGGTAGCCGTACAGCCCGCCGCCGCGCACCACCACCAGGTTGGGGCGGTCCGGGTCGCGCCAGTTGCGCACGCGCACCTCCCAATCTGCCGGATAACGCCCCGGGTTGCCTGGGTCGAGGCGCGGCTTGTAATAGCGGTTCCAGCTTTCCCGGTCGCGCAACAAATGCCTGACCGGGTGCGGGATCGAGCTCATAAACTTGCGCCGCAGCACCTGTACGCCGTCATCCTGCTGGACGATCTCGTGCTCGCCGCAGTCCTCCAGCACCAGCGGCTCGAACTTCGGGTACCATTTGACGTCTACCCCGGTGGTATCGTACAGGTCATCCACGTTGTAATCCATGCCCAGGAAGTCGTGGATTTCACTTTTGCCGATTTCCCGCGGTAATCCTTGCTCGTGCCAGACCACCGGGGTCTCATCCCAAAATCCGTAATCGACAATCGGGCAGCGATCCACGGGCTGGTAGTGCATCGTTGCATTAAAGCGTTGGCGCTCGTTCATCTCTGGCGGGGGGCCTTTCTTTGCCGGGCTCCAGGCCGTATTTCTGCAAAGCAGGAGCAGGCGTCAGGTCTACCCCCTTGCCCCATACAGCCCGCGCTTGCTGCAGGTAGTACAGGTAATTCTCCAAGGGGGCATCCGGCGGCACCAGGTGGTCGCAGTGAGGGATATATCCGCCTTCTTCGACCAGTGGAGCCAGCCGGCGCACTTCTGCTGCGATGGCTTCTTTCGACGAGCGCAGGATATTCTTGTCGAAACCGCCCAGGATGCGCATCTCTTTGCCAAACCGCCGCCGGAAGTCGTAGGGGTCTGCCCCCCACGTCCCAACCTCGAAAGGAAACATGGTATTGATACCCACTTCCAGCCACAATGGGGCCAGCGCATCGATCTTGCCGTCGCAGTCTACCGACACGATATCCACCCCATGCCGGTGCAACACGTCGGTGATGCGCCGGTATTGCGGCATGAGGAACTTGCGGAAATGTCTCGGGCTGATCAATGGCCCGCCGCGGTAACACATATCTTCCCACAGGTGGCAGCCGTCGAAGGTCCCGCCCGAGCTGAACACGCGCTCCAGCATACCCACGAACAGGTCGGCCAGGGTCTCCACCATCTCCTCGAACCAGGCCGGATCGTCGTACAGGAGCATTGAAACCTTTTCCAGCCCCATCCAGTTGCGCAGATAGCCGTACAGCCCGCCGCCGCGTAACGCAATCACGGTGGGGCGGTTCACATCGCGCCAGTCCATCGCTCGTTTTTCCCAGTCCGCCGGGTAACGTCCCGGGGTCGCCGGATCCAGCCGGGGCATGTAATCTCTGCGCCAGCTTTCCCGGTCGGTCAGCCGGTATCGCACCGGCTGCGGGATTGAGCTCATAAACTTGCGCCGCAGCACCAGGACGCCGTCATTTTGCTGCACCACTTCGTGCTCGCCGCGATCTTCGATCACGCATTCATCGAACAATGGGTGCAGCTTATCATAGATTCCGGTGCCCTCGTCCAACCCGGTCAGGGTGAAATCCATGCCCAGGTAATCGCGGATGCCGGCCATGTCTACGTATTCCGGCAGGCCTTGTTCGTGCCAGAACACAATTGTCTCATCCCAAAACCCGAAATCGACGATTGGGCAGCGATCCACCGGGCGATAGTGCAGGATGTCGGTGAAGCGTTGGCGGTTATTCATATAGCCGGGAAGAAGCCGGGGTATATCGCCCGGTTTCTATTTCTCCAAAATCTGCGACAGGAACAACTTGGTACGCTCACTCTTGGGGTTGTTGAAGATTTCCTGATGCGTACCCTCTTCCACGATCTGTCCCTGGTCGAAGAAGATCAGGCGGTTTGCCACAGCGCGGGCGAAGCCCATTTCGTGCGTCACCACCACCATGGTCATTCCACTCCGGGCAAGCTCGATCATTACATCCAATACTTCTTTGATCATTTCCGGATCCAACGCCGAGGTAGGCTCGTCGAACAGCATGATCTTGGGCTGCATGGCCAATGCCCGGGCGATGGCCACCCGCTGTTGCTGTCCTCCCGAAAGCTGCCCGGGGAATTTGTTGGCCTGGTCGGTGATCCCCACGCGTTTCAACAACTGCATGGCTGACTCTTCGGCCTGGGCGTTCTTCCATTTGCGCACCCAGATGGGAGCCAGGGTCACGTTTTGCAGCACGGTCAGGTGGGGGAAAAGGTTGAACGACTGGAACACCATGCCGGTTTCGGTGCGCACGCGCTCGATGTTACGGACGTTGTGAGACAACTCGACCCCGTCGACGATGATCTGGCCGCGCTGGTGTTCCTCTAATCGGTTGAGCGTGCGGATGAAAGTCGATTTGCCAGAACCAGACGGGCCAAAGATGACCACCACCTCGCCTTTCTGGATTTCCATGTTGATGCCGCGCAGGGCGTGGAACTGTCCGTACCATTTGTGTACATCCCGGCAGATAATAATCGGTTCGGTTTGAGATGGTTCAGATGTCATGATAGCTTCTCCAATCACCGTCGCGGCTCGTTATAGCCCACGCTGGCTTCGATGGTCTGGCCGATATACGACATGATGTAGCTGAGCAGCCAGTAGGTGCCAGCCAGAAAGACGTACACTTCGATATGGCGCCCCAGGAATGCCGGCTGCGCCAGGGTGGCCCGGGCAATGCCCAGCAGGTCCAGCAGACCGATGATCAGTACCAGGGATGTGTCGCGGAAGCCGCCGATAGCCGATGCGGTAATAATCGGGATGATGTTGCGCAGGGCCTGGGGCAGGATGACCAGCCACAGGCTTTGCAGACCGTTCAGACCCACCGCCGCCGCAGCTTCATGCTGACCCTTGGAGATGGCCTGCAGACCGCCGCGCACGTTTTCAGCCATATAGGCGGCGCTGAAGAGGGTGAAGGCGACCATGGCGCGTGCTACACGATCGAAAGTCATCTCGGGAGGCATAAACAACGGCAGCATGGTCTGCGCCATGAAAAAGATAGTAATCAGCGGCACGGCGCGCATCAGCTCGATATAGACCACGCATACGGCTCGAATGAGGGGGTAGCGCGACATGCGGCCGACTGCCAATGCGATGCCAAGGGGGAAGGAGACCAGCAGGCCTACAAAGGCAATCAGGGCGGAGAGCATCAGCCCTCCCCACAGATTGCTGGTCACTACCGGCACGGGGCCTTTGTCTGCCGACCAGCCGGCGATCAGGGCAATTGCTACCGGAATGTAGAACAGCCAGGCGATCATAACAGCCCTGCCCAGACGTTTGGGGAAGCGCCGCCCCAGCCCGAAACCGGCCAGGGTGATCAGGCCGACAATCACCCAGCGGATGCGGCTGGTTGGGGCAATCGGCATCAGCGCCAACAGGAAGAACGAGGCCAGGGCGATGGTGGTGGCGATGCGCCGACCGCGGATCCAGATGCCCCAGGCCAGACCTGCCAGCGCGCCCAGCAGGCCCATGCAAATCCACACTCGCCACATCTGCTCCTGCGGGTATGGGCCTACCATCAGGATTTTCAGGTTGGCAACGATTACGCCCCATTCAGCGACTGTAAAGGCCCAGGTGAGAACCGAGCGCGAGATCGTGATTACCAGGTAGATAACGACGATGGTGACCAGGCTGCTGAACCAGTTTTGAAACAGGTTCTGGCGCAGCCAGTGCAGAACGCTGTAGCGTTCGGTGGGCGGTGGGAGCACTTCGTGTCCGGCGGTCATCTTATCGCTCCACGATCTTGACCCGGCTGTTATACCAGTTCATAAACAACGAAGTTAGCAGGCTCATGATGGCGTAGCAGATCATCATGATGGTCATCATCTCGACTGCCCGGCCGGTCTGGCTGGTGATGGTGCTGGAGACATGCACCAGCTCCGGGTAAGCAATGGCCGAAGCCAGGGAAGAATTCTTGGTCAGGCTCAGGAAGTTGCTGGTCATGGGGGGGACGATGACGCGCATGGCCTGGGGAAAGATTACTAATCGCATGGTCTGATAGCCGCTCAACCCCAGCGCATGCGCCGCTTCGATCTGGCCTTTCGAGACCGATTGCAGCCCGGCTCGTACGGTGTCCGCTACAAAGGGCGAGCTGCCTAAGACCAGGCCCAGGACGATGGCGGTGAATTCGGGCGGAAAAGCCAGTCCGCCGGTATAATTCAGGCCCTTCCTGACCGGAATATCTACCCCAAAGGGCGCCGCCGGCATGGCGAACCAGGCGATGCCGCTCAGGGCAAGAACGATTCCCAGGGCAATCAGCGCGCCAATGAAGTTATCCAGGCGCTTGTGTTTGACGATCCAGCGCGCCACCACTGCCGCAAGGACGATCCAGGCTGGCAGTAAGAGTGCGTAAAGCGTGGTCTGAGGCGTGGCAAGCAGCTTAGGGATATACAGGCCCCGGTTGCTAAGGTAGGAGGGTCCGGGCAGCACGATCGATTTGTTGATTACCGGCACGTTATAAATAATGACCGCGTAGGAGGCGATGATGACCAGCAGCAGGGGGATGTTGCGGAATATTTCGATATATAGCCAGGCGATGCGGTTGACCAGGAAATTTTTCGAGACGCGCATGATCCCGACGATAATGCCCAAAATCGTGGAGAGGAGGATCGAGATGATCGATGCCAGGATCGTATTCAACAGGCCGACTGCGATGGCAGTGAGGTTGCTGCTGGCGCGGGTGTGTTCGATCAGCTTGAAGCTGATATCAAAGCCGCTGGTGATATCGAGGAAGCCATAACCCAGCACCATGCCCTGCCTGGCCAGGGCACGGGTCATGTTCTGGTTGAGCAGATAGCCAACGGCCAGGATAATGGCGGCAAAAACAACCTGGGCCAGGATTTGCAGGAAACGCTCATCCAGGAGCCAACTGATCACTCGCCGGAAACCGCGAGGAGAACTGCCTGTGTCAGCTATATTCGCCATGGTTTTGTTCCTATTGTTACCAGGATAGGCACGGCGCAGCCGCGCCCCGGCAGAGAGCCGATTGGCAGGCGGGCCGCCCGACGGCCCGCCTGCCAGGAAAGGTCAATACGAAAAGACTAGCGGTACGCAGGAGCGTACAGCAGACCGCCCTTGGTCCAGACAGAGTTGATACCCTGCTCGAGCGCCATGGGCGTGTTGGGGCCCAGGTTGCGGTCCCACATTTCGGACCAGTTGCCGACTGCTTTGATCATGATGACCGCCCAGTCATTGGCCAGGCCAAGCTTGGCGCCCATTTCGCCTTCCACGCCCAGCAGGCGGCGGACTTCGGCGTCCTCGGATTCGGCCTTCATCTTATCGACGTTGGCAGAAGTGATGCCCTTTTCGTCGGCAATCCACAGGGCGAACTCAGCCCAGCGAATGATGTCGAACCACTGGTCATCGCCCTGGCGGACGACCGGAGCGAGCGGTTCCTTTGATAAGGTGATGTCGAGGATTTCGTAATCGCCGGGGGTCTTGGTCTTGTTGGCGCGATCCGCCATCAGGCCGGACTTGTCATTGGACATGGCGTCGCAGCGGCCTTCGACAAAGGTGGCCAACGTGTCATCCGGGTTGTCGAACAAGCTGGGGGTGTACTTGAGGTTCTTGGCAGCCATGGCGTCGGCCATGTTCAACTCGGTGGTGGCGCCGCGACCCATGCAGATGGTGGCCCCATCCAGGTCTTCCAATGTCTTGATGCCGCTGTCTTTGCGGACCATGATGCCCTGGCCATCGTAGAAGTAAGGCTGAGCAAAGCTCAGGCCCAGGTCGGTGTCGCGGGTGGCGGTCCAGGTGGTGGAGCGGACCAGGACGTCGATCTCGCCGTTCTGTAGGTAGGTGAAGCGTGTATCGCCGGTGGTGGGGACGAACTCCACAGCGGCCGGATCGCCCAGGACGGCTGCAGCAAAGGCATGGCACATATCGATGTCCAGGCCGGACCAGTTACCGGCCGAATCGAGAAACGAAAAGCCTGGATTTTGCGGGTTGACGCCGCACTTCAGCTTGCCGCGCTCCTGGACTTTCTTGAGCATTTCGCCAAAACCGGGGGCCTGGGCCGGGGCGGCCGGAGCAGCCGGGGCCTGTGCTTCGGGCGCCGGGCAGGTCGGGCAGGCCTGCGGTTGTACCGGGGCTGGCGCCGGTGCAGGTGAGCAGGCTGCCAGCAGCATGGACAGGACTACGAATACGAACAAAATCTTGCGCATATCTCTTCTCCTTTCGAACTTTCTCACATTCACTGTTGATTTGGCCAGGTCTTGATATACAATTGGCGAACAAAATTGGATCATTTGGGAATAGCCATCACCTCCTCGATCAATCTTGTATCCACATTTCTCCATCATCACGGATGCAAACATGGACCATGTGATGGGTGTTAAATGCGCTTCCTACTTCTCCGTCGCGGTTCATCAACACAATCCCCGCCTGGCTTTTGCCTGTCTTTCGTTCCAACAGGCGCAGCGCCTCCTCGGCAGCCTGCTGAGGGGGCATTCCGCGCCCCATCAGGTCACAGGCGGTCTTGCTGAACAATACTTTCATCAGCGCTTCACCGTGACCGGTGGCCGCTGCTGCCCCGACTTCGTTATCGGCATAGCCTCCGCAGCCGATGATCGGGCTGTCACCAACCCGTCCTGGCATCTTCCCCGCCGTCCCTCCGGTCGATACGGCTACGGCCAGCACACCGCTGCAATCCAGGGCGATGGCGCCCACCGTGTCGCCTGTTTTGCCGGGGCGGAAAATGCGGTCCTCCGCGCGCAGCAGGAAGCTGCTGCTGCCTGCCACCAGCTCTTCCATTGGGCAAACGGGTACGCCCATCTGGCGGGCAAATTGCTCGGCGCCCGGTCCCACCACCAGGCTGTGCGGTGTGCGCTCCATCACCATTCGCGCTACACTGACCGGGTTGCTCACTCTCTGGATGCCTGCCACGGCGCCGTAACCCAGCCGCGTCCCCTCCATAACCATCGCATCCATCTCGACTTCATGATTGGCATTCAAGAACGAGCCGTGGCCGGCGTCGAAATTGGGATCGTCCTCCATTTCCCGTACGGCCGCCTCGACTGCATCGACCGCGCTGCCGCCGTTGGCCAGCACCTGCCACCCGGCGCGCCCTGCCCGTGCCACCCCCTGCCGGAAAGCCTCCAGCCGGTCGTCGAAATCATTCCCTGCCCCGCCGTGCACCAGGATAACGGGTTTCACACTGCCTCCTCACCCTACCGCGCAAACCATCTCGGGCGCCAGCCAGAAAGGCGGCAGGTAAGCGGTGCTGTCGGTCAGCGGCAGCAGTTCTTCTGCCAGTTGAATGCCCAATGCTTCCCGCATCAATTGCTGCCTGCGCTGCACGCGTTTCCACAACTCAGGATATTTCGCTCGCAGCTCGGCCCGCAGGCTTGCATCGGCAATCGCCACTGTATCTTCGCAGTTGATCAATTGACCCGGTGGGAGTGGCGCCGGGATGATATCGCACTGGAAGACCATTCCCGAGTGTATTTTTTCCTCGCTGTCTGGCCGTGTTGGTGAACTGACCCATTCATCGAACGAGGTCAGGTGACCCGGGTTCAGCGACGAACGTAACGGGCTGCCTTCGAATGCCTGCGCCACTGCCTGGAAGACTTCCTTGCCGGCCACGCCCAGGCCCATCGTCTGGTACCAGGTGGCAATCGCCCGGTAATAAGGAGTCGCCACCTGCTCCAAGAAGGCGGTGTCTGGCTCGCCGAGCATCATCCCTGCCCGGCACACCAGGCTGCCCCAATACCCCAGCCCGGTCGAGATGGCGTCACCGTACTCGATCCGTTTTGCGCTCGGGCTGCGCAGCCCGTTGATCTCGCCCTTTCCTGAGACAACGATCGGGTGCATGCTCATCGGCTGGCCAGCGTAGCGCATCAATTGCATTGCCTGCATCTCGCTCATTCCGGGGCGGGCATTGCACAGGATGCTGAAAACCGCTGCCGATGTATTCCTGGCTGCCCACTCGAACGCCGCAATCTGGTCGGCGTTGTTCGTCGTGCGCAGCCCGGTTTCGGGATGCATCATCAGCGCGGCCCCGTCGGACAGCTTTCCATGTACGCCCACCAGCGCCCGCAGTGTCTCCAGCAAGAAAGCCGGCACGAATGCCGGGGTCTGGATATCCTCCGCCTCGTACGGCTCCAGGTATTTCCACCCCACAACACACACCGATTGCCCGGGGGCAATGCCGATTTTCGCCAGGACATCCTTCAAGCGGGGCGCCGTGCTGCGCGGTTGCGAGTTCAGGCTGAAAGTCTGGCACAACTCGATGTCCACTGCAACCGGTAGAACCGAAAGATAGCCTAACCCCTCGTTGCCGACGATCAGCGTGCGCTGGCCGCCAGGCCCCAATGCCAGCAGCCCTTCCTCGAAGCGAGGATCGTAATTGACCAGGTAGGTCAGGTTGGCATAATGTTCGCGGTCTGCATAGACCAGCACCCAGTCAGTTGCAGCTTTCTGCGCCAGCGCCGCCAGCCGGCGCTCGTATTCCTCGGCAGGCACGGCCGGGAGTTCTTCGCTGAACTCGAAGGGCGGCAAGGGGACGTGTTTCAGGATAATGTTCATCTAGCCTCCAGGTATGGGAAATTATCGAACTGCATGGAAAACGAAGTCATATCGATCACCCCGGTAATAAGTGATGACATACTCGACCGGCTGGTCATTCTCCAGGAAAGCCGGCCCTTCCACCACCATCAGCGGGCTGCCCATGGGCACCTTGAGCAATTCTGCATGTTCCGCGTCTGCCACTGCCGGGCGGATCGAACGGTCTGCATATCCCAGGCGGATGCCAAGCTGGTTTTGCAGCAGTTCGAACAGCGATCCCGAGGCGATCATTTGCGTAGTCAGGTCCGGCAGCAGGGAGCGCGGGATATAGGCGGTGCTCACCGCCATTGGCTCGCCATCTGCCAGGCGCAGGCGGCGGATTTCATGGGCTTTCTCGCCGGGCTTCAGTTGCAGGCCAAGCACTATCTGATCGCCGGGGATGACTTCACCCAGGCTCAGCACCCGGGTATCCGGTTTGAGACCGCGCCGGCGCATATCCTCGCTGAAGCTGACCAGGTGCAGCAACTGGTAGCGGTTGCCCACCGAGGCCACAAAAGTCCCCTTTCCTCGCCGCGAGATGACGTATCCCTGTTGTTCCAGAACCTTGACAGCCTGCCGTACGGTATTCCGGCTGACGTTGTAGCGGTTCATCAGCTCGCTTTCCGAGGGGAGCAGGCTCCCCGGCGGAAACTGCTGGTGAATCATCTTGCGGATTTTCTCGGCCAGTTGGCGGTACAGCGCCTCGAAGCTGTAGCGGTTTAATGGACGGTCTGGCATGGAACCTCCAGAAAGGTTTTTGTGCCAGGGTGTGCTGCATGCCACGCTGCACACAACCGGCTGTGTAAAATGCTCTCCGGTTAAACCAGGGGCAGAATATTCACTTGGATCGAAGTTGGCGAAAAAAGAATTTCTTGTTGGGATATTGGGTTATTCCAATAAGTTGAATGATATTATATACCGAATCATCAGAATTTCAAGTGTTATGAATAATCCCGTCGTTTTGGCTGGCGCCGTTGATATATACGTCCAGCGCAGGCGCTAGAACCGTTCCGGAGAAAGCTGATTCGGCTAAAAATTTTCCCTAAAGCCCTCACTCCCGCTTATAATTGGACCTGTAACCCATCGACACTTTACCCATCGCTTGCATTACTCATCGACATATTATTCATCACTCGCATAAGTTGGTCGTAGACCCTAAAGGTCTCTGAGACCTTTAGGGTCTGGGTCACGCAAAATGACCTTCAGTCATAAAAAGATGAAACGCGAAGAAAAGGCCCGCCAGTATATCGACAAACTGCTCGAGTCGGCCGGCTGGTGCGTACAGGATTTCGCCTGGCTTAACCTGGGCGCTTGCCCGGGTGTGGCGGTGCGCGAGTTTCCAACCCGGGCCGGCCCTGCCGATTATCTGCTCTTCGTCGATCACCGCCCGCTGGGCGCCATCGAAGTTAAAGCCGAAGGCGCCGCCCTCCTCTGTGCGGCTGACCAACCCGGCAAACCCATCGCCTTTGCAACCCACCTTCCGGACGTATCCGGGTCGCTGCCCTTCGCCTATGAAAGCACCGGTGTGGAGACTTTCTTCCGCGACGGGCGTGACCCGCGGCCTCCTTCGCGGCGCGTCTTCGCCTTTCACCGCCCCGAAACCCTGCTCGAATGGGCGCGCCAGCCCGACACCCTGCGCGCCCGCCTGCAAGACCTGCCTCCCCTGTCTGCCGCCGGTCTGCGCCAATGCCAGGTCGAAGCCATCCACGGCCTGGAAACCTCGCTCAAGGCCGATCACCGGCGCGCTCTGGTGCAGATGGCCTCCGGCAGCGGCAAGACCTTCATGGCGGTCAGCCACATCTACCGCCTGATCCGTTACGCCGGGGCGCGGCGCGTGCTCTTCCTGGTGGACCGCTCCAACCTGGGCCGCCAGGCGCTCGAGGAGTTCCAGCGGTACGTCACCCCTGAAGACGGGCGCAAGTTCACCGAGCTGTACAACGTTCAGCACCTCACCAGCAACGTCATCGACCCGGCGTGCAAAGTGGTCATTACCACCATCCAGCGCCTGTATTCCATGCTGCGCGGCGAAGCGGAATACGACCCCGAAATCGAGGAGCGCTCGCTGTACGAGATCGATCCCGCCGGTGAAACGCCCAAAGAAGTTGCCTACAACCCGCAAATTCCTATTGAGACCTTCGATTTCTTGTTTAGCGATGAGAGCCACCGCTCCATCTATAGTTTGTGGCGCCAGGTGCTGGAATACTTCGACGCCTGTCTCACCGGTCTGACTGCCATGCCTTCAAAGCAGGCCCTGGATTTTTTCGACCAGAACCTGGTCGCCGAATACAGCCACGCCCGCTCCGTGGCGGATGGCGTCAACGTAGGCTACGAAGTCTACCGCATCCGCACCCGCATCACCGAGCAGGGCAGCGCCGTCGAAACCGGTTACTATGTCGATAAGCGCGACCGTCTCACTCGCAAGGTGCGCTGGCAGAAGCTGGATGAAGACCTGGTCTATAGCCCTGCCCAGTTGGACGGCGACGTGGCCGCCGTTGACCAGATCCGTACCGTCGTCCGTACTCTGCGTGACGCGATGTTCACGGAGCTTTTCCCCGGCCGTGCCGAGGTACCCAAGACGCTTATCTTTGCCAAAGACGACTCCCACGCCGAAGACATCGTCGAAATCGTGCGCCAGGAATTCGGCAAGGGCAACGAATTCTGCAAGAAGATCACCCGCAAGACGACCGGCGAAAAGCCCGAAGATCTCATCGCCAGTTTCCGCAATTCCTATCACCCGCGGGTCGTCGTCACCGTGGACATGATCTCCACTGGCACCGATATCAAGCCGCTGGAGTGCCTGGTCTTCCTGCGCGACGTCAAATCGGCGGAATATTTCGAGCAGATGAAAGGCCGCGGCACCCGCTCCATCCACCCCACCGAATTGCAGGCTGTCACCCCCGGCGTACAGGCCAAGACCCACTTTGTCGTCGTCGACGCCGTGGGCGTCACGCAGAACGACAAGACCGATAGTTATCCCCTGGAGCGCAAACGCAGCCTGTCTTTCGGGAGATTGCTGCTTGACGTCGCCCGCGGCCAGCACGATGAAGATATCCTCGTCTCCCTGGCCGGCCGCCTGGCCCGACTGGAACAGTCTGTCTCGTCCCATGAGAGCGAGCGGATTACTGCCGTCTCCGGCCACACTTTCCCCTCCATGGCCAATGCCCTGCTCGACGCCGTCGATCCCGACCGGCAGATCGAACGGGCGCAGGCCCTGTTCGGCGGAGAGACGCCGGACGATTCCCAGGTTGCTGCCGCGGCTGCTGACCTGGCGGCGCAAGCCTGCGCTCCCTTCGATGACCCTGCCCTGCGCGGTCTGCTGGTCGAAATCCACGCCCGCCGCGAACAGACCGTCGATGCCCTCAGCCAGGACCTGCTGCTCTCCGCCGGTTTCGACGTCGCCGCCCAGGACAGCGCCCGGCGCGTGGCGGCGGTCTTCCGCCAGTTCATCGAAGACCACAAAGACGAGTTGGTCGCCTTGCAGATCCTCTATGGCCGGCCCTACGCTGCCCGCCGCCTCACCTACCAGGCCGTCAAAGAGCTGGCCGAAGCCATGCGCAGGCCGCCCTACAGCCTGACCGCCGAGACCGTCTGGCAGGCCTATGAGCGCCTGGAGCAATCCCGTGTGCGCCGCGCCGGCCCGCAGCGCCTGCTCACCGATCTGATCTCCCTGATCCGCTTTGCCCTCCAGCATAGCGAAATCCTGGAACCCTTCTCGATCACCGTCGAGGGCCGCTACCATGCCTGGCTGGCCGGACAGGCCGTTGCCGGGCGCCAGTTCGACGCCGAGCAGTTGAGATGGCTCCTTGCCATTCAGGCTCACATCGCCGCCAGACTGCAAATCGAACCCGAAGACTTTGACGAGGCTCCCTTCTACGAGATGGGCGGCGCCGCCCGCGCTTACCACCTCTTCGGCGCCGCCATGGCCGGCATCCTGGACGAACTGACCGAGGTGCTGGCGCGTTAATCTGCCCTCGCCCACCGGCCCGCAGTCGGCTTCCAGCCGACTTTTTTCGGCATCAACGCCGGATTTTAATCCGAGCGGCATATTGGCAGAGCGCCGGTCATTGTCAGAATAATTTGTAAAAACCCAACAACCTGCGCCTCGCTTGCTCCATCAACCCAGTCGATTCCCTCCGTCAGCAAGGCTATTCGTCCCCATCAGCACGTCCTGCTGCAAAATCAGCCGCATTTTTTCTGGTTCTTCGAACATGGGGCTGTGAGCCGACTGCTCGAACGTGTAAAACCCTTTCAATGGCGCCTTGAGTTTCTCGAAATAGGCTTTTGCCTCTGCGTAGGAGCAAGTGTAATCGTATATGCCGTGAAAGAAATAGACGGGAAGCTCAAGCGCTGTCACCTGTTGGGTCAGATCGGTGGCGATCATCTGGTCCCACATGAAGCGCTTGGAAAAAATTTTGCCGCGCCACAGATTGATCTTTTCACCCAGGGTATACTCTTGGAATTGCCACGACGGTAAAAAGACGCCGGTGACCACCGATTTCATGTTGTGGGTCGTGCCAATGCCAAGACGGTGCATTGCTTCGTCGCGCAGGGCATCGTATGCAGCCGGCAGTGGGGCCGTCATCGTGGGCGGCGCTGCTTCAAGTTTTCGTACCATCTTTGTGTTTCTGTTCTCTTTGAACCGCCGAAGCATATATTCGTAGGCCAGCCTTTCGGATTTGAGCTGGTACGACATCTGAGCCACACCGACGTACGCGGAATACAATTCCGGCGCCCGTGCAGCCGCCTGGATACCGATATAGCTTCCTCCCGAATGCCCCATCAGGTAGATTTTCTCTTTATCGAAGCGGTGGCGCAGGTACTGCGTCACCGCCAGCGTGTCGGATATGAACTGCTCCACCGTCATCGTTTCTGGTGGAATGTTGGCGCTGTAGGAGAGCCCCGCACCACGCTGTTCCCACCAACATACCGTGAAATATTCTTCGAGACCGGTAGGGTAACGTTGTGTGAGGAAATACTCCGGCATGCCAGGCCCTCCATGGACGAAAAGCAGCACGGGATTCGTTTCATCCTTGCTCATGATAAACATCCCCTGTTCCAGGCCGTTGATGTTCACATGGGTTTTTTCTGAAATGCTGCCCGCCAGCGGGCTTCCGTTCCCGTCTACGAAGGGCTTCGGCTTTGCGGGACTCCAGAACAGCAGTATACCCACCAGGATGAGCGTGCAGGCCAGCAGGGTGGAAATGATTATCAACATAATATGCCTCGCCTTTCGTGCGAATGAATGGATTATAACCCCCTTCACCCTGCGCCAGAACCCGCTCTGCCTGGACGACCTGGGCGATTTCATCGCCGGCTACAACCCCCAAAACCGCCACGCCCGCCGCGATACGGAGTATTGACTATTCCCGGTTGCGCAGCCTGGCCAGGCGGTGGGCTTCGTACCGGTGGGTGCCGTCACACAGGGGTTTAGTAGAAGACAGCCCGCAATTGCACAACGTCACCCGGTTGCGTGTCTCGAAGGGCTGCCCGTCCGAGCGCACCGTCGGGATTCCGCCCGTAACCCACAACGGCCCGGCAATTGCTTTACAAAACCCTGCTCAGGCGCTAATATTATGCTTTAGCGCTCTCATCATGCCCTACCCGGATTCTCTCTTCACTCGCCAGCAGATGCGCCGTGTTTCGCCCTTTACCCTGGCCTTGTACCGGGAAATGGATCGCGACCCGGATTTCTGGCAGTTGGGTTCGGCCATGGGCGGGGCATATGCCGACGTGTTCGGGCAGCCGTTCGATACCGGCCATTATTATCTGTATGTTCCCAGGAATCGACTGCCCGGCGCCTTGCCTGCCATTCTGCTCTTGCACGGTAGCGCTGGCAACTTCAAAGCATACACCTGGGCCTGGGCAAAACTGGCCGAAACCAGGGGGTGCGTGATCGTCGCCCCCAGTTTCGGCTTTGGCGATTGGACGCAGCCCGGCGGAGAGCGCGCCGCCCTGGCCGCCCTCGAAGACGCCTCGAAGTGGGTGGAAATCGACGCCAGCCGGGTCTACCTGGCCGGCCTGTCGAACGGCGGGCTGGGGATTTCGTTGCTTGCCCGGCGGGCGCCGCAGCGATATCGTGGGCTGATCTACCTCTCGCCGGTGATGCCGCCCGATATTCTCGACCAGCCCGAGTTCCAGGCCGCCTGGAAAGGCCGCCCGGTTCTGGTTGTGACCGGAGAAGCCGACGAGCGCATCCCCCTGCGCTACGTTACCGAACGCGCCCAACGCTTGATGGATGGCGGCGTCGCGGTAACCTACCGCACGTATCCCGGCGAAGACCACTTCCTGTTTTTCTCGCAGCTCGACGACGTTCTGCGCCATATCTCGGCCTGGCTGGCAAAAATCGAAGAATGACTCGTTCATGCATCGGGCTTTATCACCATCGGCGATCATCGCGCCTGGACCTCGGCTTTCTAAGCGCCTGGGTGCCTGGATCTCTGGTTGCCTGATCACACATCGACCCATTACCTATCACCTCCCCTTCCCCAAAAATGTCCGCTTTTCCTGCGTTGCCCGTTCTATAATATAGAATTGCACGACGAAGGCGATGCACACACCATTGGCGACCCTCATGGCAGATATCCTCGCACCAGACGACGAAGCCACCCTCATCCAGGCGGCTCAGAAAAACCCCGCATCCTTCAAGGAATTGTATTTGCGTTGGGTCAAACCGGTCTACCAGTACCTGTATTTCATGGTGAGGTCTCCGGCCGACGCCGAAGACCTCACCTCCCAGGTTTTCATCAAGGCTTATGAAGGCCTGCCGCGCTACCATCATCGGCGTTGTTTTTCCGCCTGGCTGTTTACCATCGCCCGCAACGTGGCTCGCGACCACTTCCGCCGCTCCTGGCGGGAACTGCCCATGGAAACTGCCGGCGATGTCGCCGTGGTCCCCGATCTGTTAAACCAGGCCATTCGCTCGGATGAACTGCGTCGCCTGGAAGTGCTGGTCCGCAGCCTGCCGGACGCTGAACAAGAATTGATCCGGCTGCGCTACGTTGCTGGCCTGACTTACCGCGAGATCGGCGACGCGCTGGACTCCAGCGAAGATGCAATTCGCAAACAAATTTCCCGCTTGCTGTCGCGCTTGCAGAACCAGTTGGAGGCAGGCCATGTCTGAGAACCCGGTGCCACCCAAATTCGAAGATAAAATCCAGGCGGTGACGCGCATGCCGCCCCCCGATCCAGATTTTGTCGACGCCTTGTGGCGAAAGCTGGAATCGCCGACCGGCCGGAAGGCCGTGGATAAACCGGGCCGTGGGGCGTTGTTGCAAGGGGCGATGGGCGTCTTCCGCAGCGCCTGGCAGTGGGGCCTGAGCCTGGCTGCCCTGTCGCTTGTGGTCGGGTTGCTGGTCTTCAGCCTGGCCCTGCTGCCCGAAAAAGCCGGCCTTCCTCAGGCCTCCCCCGCAATGCCAACGGCGAGTCTTCCTGTGATAACCCTCTCGCCAGAGCCAACCGAAGTGACGCCTTCTCCCGTCGTACCTACCCCTGTCCCGATCCCCAATCGCCTGGTCGATGGTGCCTGCCAGATCCCCCTCAGTCAGGCCTTTGCCGGTCAATACCTGGGGCAGGCCAATCAGGAGAATGTTGAGAACCTGGCCGGCGGTGGCCAGGCAATCAGTGGAGATTTCACCTTCGAAATGTGGCTGGCCTGCAGCGCAGTTTTCGGTCGCCAGGATTACGTCTCCAGCCATTACTCTGCCATCGATAACCTGGGTTTCCTGGTGGGTTGGACCTATCACGGGCCGCTCGTCGATGGAGAGGTACAGGACTACCAGGGCGTCGAGCCCTATGTCCAGGCTCGCGGCTCGACGAGCGGCGCGCTCAGCCCGGGCGGCCTGTCGGTCGGCGTCGCCGGCCTCGAATTCCCCGCCGGAGTTATTCCCGACTTCTCCCGGGCAGATACTTCTCTCCGCTATCTGGTCAAAGTGCACACCCCGGACGGAAAACTGGCCGGCGCCGCGTTGACCTTTACCTTGCAGCGCCAGCCCGGCGGGTACAAACCGGTGAATGTCCAGGTCGCTCCGCTTTCTGCCGAGGAACTTCAGACCGCCGAAAGCCCGGCTGCCGTTCAACCACCTTTCCCTACCCTCGATCCGGGGGAGTTGTATCCCGAGCTGAGAGCCATTCGGGAGTTGCTGGATCGCTATCAAGACCCCTTGCGCTCCTCGCCCGGCTGGCTGTACATGAAAATCAGGTACGATAGGTCGGGAAGGATCGGCCTGTATGGCAGCCTGACCGAATGGATTGGCGAGCAATGGTTCCAGATTGACGCCGCCGGTTACGTGCCCGTAGAGGTCCATATCGACCGCAGTTTGGATGGAAACATCCTTCAGCAATCCTATTCGAAGGACGGCGAATCCTACAACCTGACCTATGGGATCGGCGGCCCGTACACGCCCTATCGTCTGGACCTGGGCGGCGAATTATACATCGATCTGTTTCGCCGGCTTGAACAGGGGAAACCCATCGACCGCCAGGAAATAACCGTGGATGGGAAGACCGCCTGGGCGTTTACCTTTACCAATACCTTGCCGCAGCCCGCCGAGATCGACAATGTTTTGACGGCTGCCATGAAACGGCTGATTGTTATTGACCTGCAGAGCGGAGCGCAGTTGTATTCCGAACTGGTACGCACCACACCGGATGGGCAGGAACAACTCGTCTGGCGCATGACCTACGAAACCGTCGAACGCATCCCCCGGCCGCCGGAAGAGGTATCTGCTTTATTGGGCCAGGCGCCCGGCCCTTACCAGCCGCCGTCCCCGAGTGGAACGCTTGTTCCGCCCGGGTTCGACCCTTCCCAAAGCGAGCTGTCTCTCCAGTCGATCCCGGGCGATCGTTTCGACCAGCCTACCTTCTGGTATGGCGATATTTATGCGGGTGGCTATCTGCTCGGCCGGGTTGACTTCGGCGGTTCGCCGGGCGGTTACTGTGACCGTTCTGCGGACGGATCGAAGCTGGCCTTCAACTACCTGGTTCCGTCGAACGTCGCCGAAAGCCACGAATACCTGCGCTGGCTGGATCTGAGCGATATCAGCCAGGTGTTCGAACCGGCCCCGAACCTGGAAATGATCAGCAAAGTCGCCTGGGCGCCCCAGGGCTACCGGCTGGCATTCTCCGCCTGCAAAGCCGGGCGGCTGGATTGCGGTCTGTACCTCCTGGATGCAGCCTCCAACCAGGTCAGCCTGCTTTCGGATGCCGGGGTAGGCTTTCCTCCTCCCTTGTGGAAGCCGGATGGCAGCCAGATTGCCTTCGTTGCTTCGGATATCGATAACGTTTACACCTTGCACGTGGTGGATGCCGCCTCCGGCCAATCCATTTACCAGGGTCCTTTCGACCCGGACGCCTGGCAACCCGCCTCCGATGCCCCTACCCTCGCCTGGGGCATGGAAATCCCCCGTGGCTATACCGGGAGTGACTGCTTCAAAGCTCCGTAACCATCTTCTTTAGACGAGTGATCCGTTGCTGGGTCATCAATTCTTGGTTGCTGATTGTCCGTGAACTGCACGACACGCGCAGCTTCTTTGGCCGGGGGTCGTTTTGTGTGCTCTTGTCATATGCGCGGGGTGCGAGGCCACACACATGATAAAAGCTCCACCTGCTGTCCTTCGCCTGCACGAAATGCTCCAATAGCTGTTTGCAAACCTGACGGGTCTTTAAGACTCGTCAGGTTTTACGCTCTGCAAAACGACTCTCCGCGCCGCCTGCGTAGCCCGTAAAAACTATGAGAATATCGCCCAGGGCAAACGCATCTAAATTGGGAGTTGAGGCAGACCGGAAAGAACCTTGAGT
>CAZQQJ010000005.1:0-30509 GCA_964595435.1 uncultured Anaerolinea sp.
TGGATCGCGAAACACGCGAAAAAACGCGAAAGGCGCGAAACGCGAAAGCGCGAAAGGGGGCAAACGAGCGCGGGCGGTTTTTTCTTTCGCGTTTTTCGCGCCCTTTCGCGGCATTCACGATCCAAACGTTCGCGCGATCTGGATTTTATGCGGCCGATATCCCCTGAGATGTTGGGGATGGGCGCGAGACGCCTGGATCGCGGAGGGGTCTGGATCGCGAATTGCGCGAAAAGACGCGAAAAGCGCGAAACGCGAAAGCGCGAAAGGGTCTGGATCGCGAATCGCGCGAAAGAAACGCGAAAGGCGCGAAACGCGAAAGCGCGAAAGGGGGCAAACGAGCGCGGGCGCGCTTTTCTTTCGCGTTTTTCGCGCCCTTTCGCGGCGTTTTCGCGATCCAAACATTTTCGCGATACAATATCGAGTGATCGGAGTGTGAAAGCGCACAGGTAGTGGAGGAGGTCGAGAGGTGTCTGAGATAACGTCCGATAAGGGTTATCATTTCAGCCGGCTTTCTTATGAGGTGATTGGGGCGTGTATCGACGTCCAGCGCCAGCTTGGGGTGCACTGCATGGAAGTGGATTACCAGCGGGCGCTGGAGATTGCGCTGGCCAAACGCGGGCTGCGTTTCGAGCGAGAGGTGGAGATTTCGATCGATTATGATGGGGTGCGGGTTACAACCCGGCGGGTAGATTTTCGGGTCTATGACGATGTCAATGAACTGCTGCTGGAGACGAAAGCGCGCAAGGCGATCCTGCCTGAGGATATGGAGCAATCTCTGTTGTACCTGCTCAAAGGGGACCAGCGCTTATGTTTGCTGGTGAATTTTGGGCATAAACCGTTGGAAGTCAAGCGGTTTGCGAATGGGGAGGAGGTAAAGGCGTGAGCGATGGGTATCCCGGGCGAGGAAATGGGGCAGACCAGGATTAGCATGCACGATAAAGACCTGGCGCCATTCCTGGAGTTGGCCCTGGTCGCCATCTGCGCCGCCGCGATGGTCTTCTGGCCCTCGGCGGGCGGCTGGCTGTTGTTGATAGCTGCGCTGCCCTGGGCGGCGCGGGCGGCGGCGGGCGGTTTCCGGTTCCGCTCTACCCCGCTGGATTTGCCGTTGGCGCTGTTCCTGGCCACGGCGGGGATGGGGGTGTGGGCGGCGTATGACCGGGGCGCGGCCTGGGCCAAGTTCTGCCTGCTGGCCGGGGCGGTCTTGCTGTTCCATGCCCTGGCGCGCCAGCCCCGCCGTTCTTTGTGGCCGCTGGCGGGGGCTTTGTTTGCCCTGGATGTGTTGCTGGCCGCATTTTTTCTGCTGGCTTACGATTGGGTATCGACCCCGGTCGACCTGGCCGCCATCAACCGGGTCGGCGTCGCCTGGATGGGGCTGCGCCCGCACCTCTTCAGCGGGGCGCTCCAGGCTGACCGGGCGGGCGATCTGATTGCCACGCTGGCGCCGTTTGGCCTGGCGTGCGCCTTCCGCTTCTGGCAGCGGCGGGAATGGCCGGCGTTCTGGCTCACGGCGGCGGGCGGCGGCGTGGCGCTGGCCGGCCTGCTGCTCACCAGCTCGTGGACGTCGTGGCTCGCCCTGGCCGTGGCGCTGGGCCTCTGGCTGTCCTGGGGATTGAGCGGGTGGGCGGCTGCCCGCTTTTCGTGGCGCCGGCCGGTTGCTTTTGCGGTGTTCCTGCTCGCGCCGGCGGCGGCGCTCCTGGCAGCCGTACGGATTGACCCCGGCGGATGGGTCGCGCGGATTGTGGCAGGCGGGCTGGCAGGGCGCGCCCAACTGGCGGCGAATACCCTCCGCTTGCTGGGCGATTACCTTTTCACCGGCGGTGGGTTGGCCGGTTTTGCCGGGGAGTATTCGCAGTACATCCTGTTTATTCCCTCGGTGTATTACCCGAACAGCCACAACATTTACCTGGATATTGCCTTGGAGCAGGGCCTGGCCGGCGCGGCGGCGTTCCTGGTCGTTTTTGGGGGCAGTTTCTGGCTGCTGTTGAACGGCGCTGCGCGCGTCACGCAAGATCTCGCCGGAGAGCCGCCGGCGGAAGCGGCGCATGAGCCAGCCCTGCTCCCCGTGGAGCAGCCGGGGATGGATGGACTCCGCCGGGCGGTCGCCGCCGGCCTGCTGGTGGCGACCGTGCAGGGCCTGGCCGACGATCCGCTGTACGGCGGGGGCGGCACGCCGCTGTTGTTCGCTTTATCCGGCCTGGCCGTGGCCCTCGCCCAGGGCGCCACCCTCCCCAAAGGCGTCCGCGTTCATCCGCGCTCGTCCGCGTCCCATCCAATGCGCCAAACCAGAGAGAAACGCGTATGGATTTTTCCCCTGGCGATGCTGCTGGCGGTCGCTGCCTGGGCGTATTTTTTCTGGCGCCCGGTGGGGGCGCAGTGGTATGCCGACCTGGGGGCGGTGGATATGGCCAGGGTGGAGCTGGCGAATTTCCCCAGCGGCCAGTGGGATGACGGCCAGCGCCTGCCGGCCCTGGCCCGGGCGGAGGGGCTTTTCCGGCGCGCTTTATCGCTGGACGAAGCCAACTTCACCGCCCACTACCGCCTGGGGATGACCGCCATGCTCGGGCGGGATTTCGGCGCGGCCCAGGCCCACCTGGAAGCGGCGGGCGCTATCCAATCCGGGCACCGCGGGGTGCGCAAGATGTTGGGGTTGTGTTATGCCTGGAACGGGGAATTCGAGCGGGCGCTGCCCTTGCTGGAGGGCATCCCCGAAGCGAGCGTCGAACTCAGGGTGTATCCGTGGTACTGGCGCACGCAGGGCCGTGAAGACCTGGCGCGGCGCGCAGAGCAAATGCTGGCCGTGCTGGAAGGTGTGCCGGGCGGCGGCGCGCCTTGAGGTCGGGGCGGCGTCCGCTCAGGGGTTGTTCCAGATGACGAAGCTGTCGGCCACGCAGGTTTCGGGCCATTGCGCCGGCGGCACGCACACTTTGTAGAGGATGACCGTGCTGTTGGCGGCGGTCACCGGGTCCACTTTCGTCCCAGAGATGCCTTCGGCGTTGGTGGGGGGCAGGTTGTAGGCCTTCTGTTTGCCGTCCGGCAGGGTGAGCAGCAGGTAGGAAGCGACCCCTGCGAGAGGGCGTTCGTTTTGGGTGATGCTCACGCCGATCTCCTGCGCCTGGCCGGCATCGATGACGGGATGGCGCTCCCAGACTTTGATCTTCAAGGGAGTGGCAGTCCGGGTCGGCGGCGAGGGTTCTTGCCCCAGGCGGTTGATTTCCCGGTAGGCGTAGCCCAACGGCTCGGGGCGCACGTGGCTTTCCGGGCTGGCCTGCGGATCGTACATCAGGCACAGCCTGGTGAAACACTGGCGCAGGACGACGCCTTTCAGCGGCGCGAGGTGGGTCACCGGCGGGCCGCTGATTTCGATCCCGCCGTGGGCGGTGATGTAATCCCAGAAGTAGGCCGGCACATCGTAGCCCTTGTCGCCATTGGCGGAGTAGAAGTGGAAACTCGCGTCCTGGCTGGAGAGGCGAGGCTGGTCGGGGAGGATGTTCAGGTCGCCGGGCAGCGGGCGCAGGCTTACCCGGGTAGCATCGCCGTCCGTTTCCCGGCGCAGCACTACGTTGGAGAAGGTTTGCTCCCAGGCGCCCTCTTTGTTCAGGTATGGGTGCGTGATGGCGAAGCCGGTGAAGTCGGCGCCAAGTTTTTCGACGAAGGGGGCGAAGGCGCTGTCGATGACCGGGTAGACGTCGATGGTGGCGTCGAGGGAAGCGTCCGCCACCTGGCAGTCAACGCCGCAGGCCCACAGGCCATAATCCAGCAGGTGGACTTCTTCTTCGCCCTCCAGGCGGTAAAAACCGACGTTCTCGAAGAACTGCTCGTAGCGGCGGTGCACCGGGTTGTAGACCGCTTCGGTCACCGGCAGGCCGGCGAAATCGGCGAGTTTTTCGTACAGGGGGATGAATTCCGGGGCGATGTAGTGGCCGCCGAAATAATAAGGGGTAGATTGTTCGGGGGCCGGCAGGGTAGGTTGGAGGGCGCCCAGGCTGGTGCCCAACGGGGCAAGGCTGAAGCGCGACCTGGCCGTGGCGGCCGGGTTGAAGATCATCTTGGCCTTTTTCAGATATTGGACGGTGTTGTTGCCCTCGATGTGTTTCAGAGAGATCGGCTCGCCCAAAACGTCTGCGCTGCCCAGGTGGGCGTAGAATTCGCGGAAAATCGGATCGACGACGATTGCGCTGGTGGCCGTGGGCAGCGGTACACCCGATAGAGCGCTGCCGCACGAGGTTGTCAGGCACAATAAAACCAACACGCCCAGGAGCAAGAAAGCTCTTTTTGGTCGATCGTTTGGGTTTACGGATGCGTCGGACATTTTTTTGTGCGAATCTCTTGTTTCTGAGTGATGATCTGCTTTATTCCCCACCTGGCATACCCATTCCACCGTTTGCATCGAAGTTGGCCGTGGGTGAATGCATAACCATTCAAACCATATCACACAAAAGCATTATATTCCAATAATGTTTTTTTTGCAACCATCTCAACATTAATTGCCTATTTTATTTTCGAATAGGGCGAAACGGGCTGAAGATGGGGTTGTGAACGTTCATAACTGGATGGATGAGGATGGGTGTTGCAAGATATTTTGTTTGAACGCCCTGGCAATCAGGGCAGGGTACCATCCTCCTGCGTTATTTTATGTGAATATTACTCGCTGGCAATAGGGTTAAACCCTACACTGCATGGCAGGTTGCTCCGGATTGGCTCCGTAATGGTTGTGCGCCGCGGGAGCCTCCCCGCGCAGCGGATGTGTGATTTTTATCACATGGATTGACAAGCCGCATGCTTAATGGTAAATTAATCGCCACAAGCGAATAGACCAGGTAATGGTGCGCCGTAGCCCGGATGCGCGGCGCGTAATGGGGAAAGCCGGTGATCCAGATCGATTGGAAAGTCCGGCGCTGTCCCGCAACGGTAACACCCTGTCAGGGTGAAGCCCGACCTCCCGCCTTTGCCTCGCTCGCTAACTCCCTCGTGGAAAAGGGAGGCCGGGCTGACGGGTAAACAGCGCAGCAAAACCTCGTCATCCACCAAGCCTCCCCGCCCTCCTGGGCGGGGACTTTTTTTCCAAAGGCCTCTCTTGAATTGCATCGAAATAAGCCAACTGCCGGGCGCGGCCGGCAGCCTGGATTAAAGCTGTGCGCGCTCCGTGGACTACACAAAATGGTTCGCCACAGAGCCACTGAGAGCACAGAGAAGAGCTTTAGACCAAATAAGAAAAATGGCGTCCGCGTTCGTCCGCGTTCATCCGCGTCCCATTTTTCTTAAGAAAATGTAAGCAGTTGAGGAGATGGTCCGATGAAAAAACTTTTTCCGATGATAGCCATTGTGTTGGGCGCCATGCTGCTGCTCGGTTTTTGCAGCTTGTTGCAGGGCGAGACGCCGGCCTGGGCGGCGAACGCCGCCACGCAGACGGCGCATGTGGCGGTGCAATTCGCGCCGGGCGACCAGATGGTGCGCGAGATTACTTTCACCACACCGATATCCGGCCTGCTGGCGTTGCAAAACAGCGGGTTGCAGGTGGTGACGCAGGATTACGGCGGCGGGTTTATCGCCGTGTGTTCCATCGAGGGGGTTGGCTGCCCGGCCAGTAATTGTTTCTGTGATACCAGGTTCTGGAGCTACGAATATTGGGATGGCAGCGCCTGGCAGGGCTACCCGGTTGGCGCCAGCCAATCCACGGTCAGCGATGGCGGAGTGGAAGGTTGGCGGTGGACCGAATACGGCGTAGGCAGCCTGCCGCCGGCCCCACACCTGGTCGCGGCGCAGGCGGCGTTGGACTGGCTGGCGGGGCAGCAGTCTGCCTCTACCGGCGGTTTCGGCGGCGATAGCGCCAGCGTCGAAGGGCTGCTGGCGTTCAGCGCTAACCACCTCCCGGCGGATGAGCTGCGGCGCGACCCGGCAGCGCTTTCGCTGATGGGCTACTGGCTGGGAAAAGGCGCCCCGTACGCGCAGAAGGGCGTTTCCGAGGCGGGCAAACTGGCCACCGGGCTGGCCGCCTCGCAGGGCTGTTGGCCGTATGGCACGCAGACTCCTGAAGATTACTACAACCCGGCGGACGGGCAGTATACCGCCGACGCCGGCCCCCAGGCCTGGGCCATGCTGGGCACAGCCGCATTGGGCGAGACGGTCCCCTTGACGGCGACGCAGCAGTTGGCCTCGCAGCAGCAGGCGGATGGCGGTTGGGAGTGGACGCCGGGCGGTTGGGGCGGCGGCACGGATACCAATACCACCGCCCTGGCCATCCAGGCGCTGGTGGCAGCGGGCGCTTCTCCCACCGCCACGCAGGTGATCAGCGGCTTGAATTATTTGCACGCTGCCCAGAACAGCGACGGCGGTTTTCCGTATGACCCCGACTCGCCCTGGGGCACGGCCAGCGACGCCAACTCCACTGCCTACGTGATCCAGGCGCTGCGCGCCGCAGGCATCGATCCGGCGACCTGGCAGATGGGCAGCGCCGATCCGTTTAGCTACCTGTTAGCGATGCAGCTTCCCGAAGGCAGCTTCGAATGGCAGGCCGGTTACGGCGCTAACCTGGTGGCCACCGCGCAGGCGGTCCCGGCGCTGTTGGGCCGCGCCTATCCTTTCTCCGCCTCTTCCCTGGCCGGCTGCCCGGTGAGCTTTTTGCCGCTGATCACAAAATAATGACTTTCAGTCAAACAGGTCGGCCTGCCGGCCGCGGCCGGCAGGCCGGGATCGATGAAAAATGGCGTCCGCGTTCGTCCGCGTTCATCCGCATCCCGTTTTTCGGAAATAGGAAGGTGTAATGATGAGGCGAGTAGTTTTGTTGGTCCTCTCCGGCCTGCTGTTGGCTGGGCTGCCGTTGGCCGCGGGGCAGGCGCAGCAGGCGAACCGCGCCGCGCTGGTGGTGCAGTTTGGCGACGGGCGCGTGGAGAAATATTGCGTCGAGTTCAGCGAGGCGGAGATCAAGGGCTACGACGTGCTGGCGCGTTCCGGCCTGGCGCTGGTGGCCGATATGAGCTCGCCCACCGGGGCGGCGATTTGTAAGATCGGGGGCGAAGGTTGCGCCGCCGATAACTGCTTCTGCAACATGCCCAATTACTGGTCGTACTGGCATTTGAAGTCGGATGCCCAGGGCCAGCCGGCCTGGCTGTATTCCACCCTGGGAGCCAGCCTGTACACGGTGCATCCTGGCGACGTGGAAGGCTGGAGTTATTCGGCGGGAGCGGCGCCGCTGGTGAAACCGGCCTTCGCCGAGATCTGCCCGGCGGCGTCTGCGCCGACGGCGACGACGGCTGCCGCGGCGGGGGCGGTCCGCCCGACGGCTACCCCGCCCAATACCGAGCCGCCGCCGATGACGGCGATCGTCATCGGCGCGCTGACCAGCACACCCACCCACACGCGCCAGCCCACTGCCACGCCGGTCACTCCAGCCAGCGTTGCGCTGGTCTCTGCTGCTACGGCCACCCCCACGGAAGCCCGCAGCCCGACCCCGTCCCCTTCGCCGGCCTCTCCACCTGCGGCCTCGCCGGCGCCCCCCCAGGAAGCGGTCCAGCCTGGCCAGCCCTCGGCGCAGCCCACGGAAGCCAGCCCGACCCCGCGCCCGACCCGCAAGCCCAGGTCGAAGGCCTCGGCCACGCCCCAGGCGGCAGGCAGCGCGCAGAAGTCCTCCGGCGTGCCGCTGGCGATGCTGTCGCCTACTGATGCGGCCATGCAGGACAGCGCGCCGACTCCGCAAGGGCAGGCGCCCCTCTCGCGCTTTGCTCGCCTGGCGCTGCTGGCCGGCGGGATCACCGGCTACCTGGCCTTCATGGGGCTGTTTGTGCTGCTGGGGATCGGCATCGTGGTGATGCTGCTGAGAAAGCCCGCCGCCTGATGGCGAACCGTTTGCTCTCTTTTGCGCTCTACCTGACCGCCACGCTGACCGGGGTGGCGTCGTTCGTGTACCCGTTTTTTACCCCTCGGTTGGCGCAAAATCTCTCCCTGTCGCAGGTGCGCGCCGGCGAGTCTCCGTTGATGTACACCCTGCTGCTCGGGCTGTGCCTGGCGGTGCTGCTCTTCGAGGTGCAGGGCCAGGCGGTGGACGCCAAGCTGATCGCTCTTTTGGGCATGTTGGTAGCGATCAACGCCGCGCTGCGTTTTATCGAGGTGGCCATACCCGGTCCGGGCGGCTTCAGCCCGGTGTTCTTCTTGATTATCCTGACGGGATATGTTTTCGGCGGGCGCTTCGGTTTTATCATGGGCGCGCTGACGCTGCTGGTTTCGGCGATCGTCACCGGGGGCGCCGGTCCGTGGCTGCCCAGCCAGATGTTCGCCGCCGGCTGGGTCGGGATGAGCGCTCCGCTGGCCGCCTGGCTGGGGCGGGCGCTGCGGCTGGAGGGCCGGCGCGGCGAGATTGTGCTGCTGGCGCTGTTCGGCGCTACGTGGGGGCTGGGCTACGGCCTGATTATGAACCTGTGGTCGTGGCCGTTCATCGCCGGGCCGGCCGACCAGTATTATGCCCCGGGAAGCGGGGCGGCCGAGGCGCTGCGGCGTTATGCGGCCTATTACCTGGTGACTTCGCTGGCCTGGGACCTGGCTGCCGCCGCGGGGAACGTCTTGCTGGTCCTGCTGGCCGGAGCGCCCACCCTGCGCGCCCTGCGCCGTTTCCAGCAGCGTTTCACTTTCAGCTACCAGGAGGGCGGGCAATGAACACCTGGGCCTGGCTGGCCTGGCTGGCGGCGGCGCTGGCCTGGCTTTCGGCCACGCGCAATCCGCTGTACCTGCTGCTGGCCTGGATGTCGCTGAACATGGTTTACCTGGGGGTGGCGCAGCGGGCGCAGGGAGCCGCGCCGTCCGCGCCGGTTTCGCCGCTCAAACTGTCCCTGTTCATGGTCGGGATGGCCGCGCTATTCAACGCCACGACCAGCCACTTTGGCCAGACGACCTTATTCACCATCCCGGGGCGCCTGCCGCTGCTCAGCGGGCCGGTGACGCTGGAGGCGCTGGTCTACGGCGCAACCAACGGGTTGGTGCTTTCGGGGATGCTGATCGCCTTTGCCACCCTCAACCTGGCGCTGCCGGTGCACGCTCTGCTGCACCTGGCGCCGCGCGCCTTTTACCCGCTGGCCATCGTCGCTTCGATTGCGCTGACCTTTTTGCCCAGCATGCGCCGGCAGTTCGATGAGGCGGTGGAGGCGCAGGTGATCCGCGGGCGGCGGCCCTCCGGGGTGCGCGACTGGCTGCTGCTGGTGATGCCCCTGCTGGTGGGCGGCCTGGAGCGCTCGCTGCAGCTTGCCGAAACGATGACCGCCCGGGGCTTTGCCAGCCAGGTCGACCCGGCGGCGATGGGGCGCAGCCGGGCGGTGCTGCTGGCCGGCTCGCTGCTGTTGTTGGGCGGCTGGCTGGGTGAGCCGCTGGGCTGGCCGCTTGCTGGCCGGGGGGCGCTGCTGGCCGGGGTGGGGCTGATCGTGGGAGCGTTGTGGTATATCGGGCGCCAGGCCCGGCGCACCCGCTTCCAGCGCCAGGGCTGGCGGGCGGTGGATTTCCTGGTGGCGGGCGGGTCGCTGCTGGTCGCCGGGCTGCTGCTGGCGAAGTTCCCCGCGGTGGTCTTTGCCCCGCTGGATTACCAGCCCTATCCGCTGGTTGGGCTGCCGGCCTTCGACCCGTGGAGCGGGATGTTGAGCCTGGCGCTGCTGCTGCCGGCGGTGACCTGGTCGAGGCAGCCATGATCACCTGCGAGAACCTGACCTTTACTTACCCGGGCGCGAAGCGGCCGGCGATCAGCGGGGTAAATTTGCACATCCCCGTCGGGGAGCTGGCGCTGGTGACCGGGCTATCCGGGGCGGGCAAGTCCACTTTTTTGCGCTGCATCAACGGGCTGACGCCGCATTTCAGCGGCGGCAGGCTGGCGGGTCGCATTCGTGTGGCTGGCCTGGACCCGGTGCGGGCTTCGCCGAAGGAGATGAGCCGCCACGTGGGCTTCGTTTTCCAGGATCCCGAAGCGCAGGCGGTGATGGACCGGGTGCAGGATGACATCGCCTTCACCCTGGAGAACGCTGGCATCCCACCGCGGGAGATCGGGGAGCGCCTGGCGGATATCCTGGCGCGCCTGGAATTGAGCGAGCTGCGCCAGCGGCGGGTGAGCACGCTTTCGGGCGGGGAACGGCAGCGGGTGGCCATTGCCGCGGCGCTGGTCTTCAGCCCGGGCATCCTGGTGCTGGACGAGCCGACCTCGCAGCTCGATCCGGCGGCGGCGGAGGACGTCTTGCAGGCGGTGGTGAACCTGCGCCGGGCGTTGAACCTGACGGTGGTCATTTCGGAGCACCGCCTGGAGCGGATTTTGCCCCACGCCGACCGGCTGGTGTTTTTCGACGCCGGCGGCCAGGGGGTGATCGACGGCCCGCCGCGCCAGGTGCTGCCGCGCATGCCCTATGCCCCGCGCCTGGTATCGCTGGGCCTGAGCCTGGGGTGGGAGCCGCTGCCGTTGAGCGTTGAAGAAGCGCGTTGGTTTGTAGAGAATAGGACGCGGACGGCCGCGGAGGACGCGGAATTGGAGCAGCCCGACGAAGCTCCGCGGCCCCCGCGTTCATCCGCCTCCCCTCCAATCCGGGATGGCGGCGAGGTGTTGCTGGCCGCGCGCGGGGTGAGCGTGGCGCTGGGGGGCAGGGCGGCGCTGGACGGGGTGGATGTGGAACTGTTGGCCGGGGAGATGCTGGCCCTGGTGGGGGCGAACGGCGCCGGGAAGACCACCCTGCTGCGGGCGCTGGCCGGTTTGCAGCGCGTGGCGCAGGGGCGCATCTACCTGGACGGAAGGGACGTGACCGGCGGCGACCCGGCGCGCATTTGCCGGCAGGTGGGTTATCTGCCGCAAGACCCGAACCGGCTGCTGTTCGCCGACCGGGTGATCGACGAACTGGCCCTCACCCGGCGCAATCACGGCCTGCCCTTGGACGCGCCCGGCATGGAAGCCCTGCTGGGCCGGCTGGGGCTGGGTGAGTGCGCGGCGCGCTACCCGCGGGACTTGAGCGCCGGGCAGCGGCAGCGGGCGGCCCTGGCGGCCATCCTGGCGGCGCACCCCGCGGCGCTGTTGCTGGACGAGCCGACGCGAGGGATGGACCCGGCCGCCCGGCAGGCGTTGCTGGAATTGCTGGTCGAGTGGCGCCAGGATGGGAAGGCGATCCTGCTGGTGACGCACGACGTGGAACTGGCCTCGACAGCAGACCGGGTGGCCATCCTGGATGGCGGGCGGTTGGCGGCCTGCGGCGCGCCGGAAACGGTCTTGCCGGAGTGGCCGCAGTTTTGCCCGCAGGTGGAACGCCTGTTCGGCTGGGTCAATCGCCGGGCGGCAGCGTGAAGTAGAAAGTGGTGCCCATGTCGATTTCGGATTCGGCCCACACGCGCCCGCCGTGGCGCTGGATGATGCGCTGCACGGTGGCCAGGCCGACCCCGGTGCCTTCGTATTCGTCGGCCAGGTGCAGGCGCTGGAATACGCCGAAGATTTGGGTGGCGTAGCGCATGTCGAAGCCGATGCCGTTGTCGCGGATATAGTAAACGGTTTCGCCATCCAGCGTCAGGCAGTTGATTTCGATGCGCACCGGATCGCGCTTGCTGGAGTATTTAATGGCGTTATCCAGCAGGTTGGTCAGCACCTGGCGTAACAAAGCCGGGTCGGCCCGGCAGGCGGGCAGGTCGTTCTGCAGGATGTGGATTTTCAACCCATTGTATTGGGGTTTCAGCTCTTCGAGCACCTGCTGCACGAGCAGGGCCGGCCAGATGGTTTCCTTGCGTAGCGGCTGGCGGTTCAGGCGCGAGAAGGTGAGCAGGTCGTCGATGAGCTGGTTCATGCGCCGGGCGCCCTGGCGCAGGTTTTCGACGTAAGTTTGCGCTTCAGGCGGGAGCTGCGCGGCGTAGTCGTCGAGCAGCAGGCGGGAATAGCCATCGATGCCGCGCAGCGGGGCGCGCAGGTCGTGCGAGACGGAGTAACTGAACGATTCGAGCTCGCGGTTGGCGGTCTCGAGCTGGGCGGTGCGCTGGTGAACGCGCTGCTCCATTTCGGTTTCGCCCCGCAGCCGCTCGATAGCCGCGGCGATCAGCCCGGCGATGGTGGTCAGCAGGCGTTCGTCGGCCTCGCTGAAGGCATCCAGTTCGGCGCTTTCGACGTTGATCGCGCCGATGACGCGCTCGCCGACGCGCATGGGCACGCACAGCTCGGAACGGATTTCGGGGTCGCCCACCACGTAGGCCGGCTCCTGGGAGACGTCTGGGACGCGCATGGGCTGGCCGCGGGCGGCGACGGTGCCGATGACGCCGCTGTGCAGGGGGATCTTTTGCAGGTGCAGGCTGTGGATGTGCTCGTGCTCGAACGTGGCGGCGCGGCGAAGCTCGCCGGTCTTTTCATCGAGCAGCCAGAAGGAGAGCAGGTCCAGGAAGACGCTTTGCCCAATTTGTTCCACGGCGCGCTCCAGGAGCTGCTCCTGGCTGGCGGCTTGCATGGCGATGATGGCGATGGTGTGCAGCAGGCGCAGCTCTTCAAGCTGGCGCTGGGTGGCTTCGTACAGGCGGGTGTTCTGGATGGCGACCGCAATCTGGTTGGCGATGCCGATGAACAGGTTGAGATCGTCGTCGGTATAGGCGTTGAGCGTATAGCTTTGCACCGAGATGACGCCGGTAACTTGCTGGCCGTCGCGCAGCGGGGCAAACAGCAGCGATGCAGAGACTTTCTCTCTGTCGCCGACGAGGGTGCTCGACTGGACGCCCGTGATCATCTCCGGGGTGCGGTTGATCAGCAGCGGTTGCCCGTTGAGCAGCACCTGTTTGGCCAGGCTGTCGCCTTTCATGTCGAAGGGAACCTGTTCCCAACGCTGGCCCCCGTCGTACAGGACGGGAAAGGAGAGCAGGTTCCTGGCGGCGTCGTACAGCCCGACGAAGAATACGTCGGTGTCCAGCGTCTGGCGGGTTTGCTGGTAGATGGTTTCCAGCAGGCCGGGCAGGTCGCGCAGCGACGCCACGGTCTGGCCGATCTGGTTCAGGATGGACAACTGGCGGGCGCGCTGTTGGGCTTGCGCGAAGAGGCGCGCGTTTTGAATGGCAACCGCCACCTGGTTGGCGATGCCGATGAACAGGTTATAGTCGTCGCTGGTGTAGGCGTTGAGCGTGTAGCTTTGCACAGAGATGACGCCGATGACCTGCTGGCCGTCGCGCAAGGGGGCGTACAAGAGCGAGGCGGAGACCCTGTTCAGGTCGCCAAGCATCGTGTAGGAAGGGACGCCCTGGGCGACCTCTTCGGGGGTGCGGTTGATCAGGAAGGGCTGTCCCGAATCGATGGCTTGTTTGGACAGGTTCTCATAACGCATGTCGTAGGGTTTCTGCTCCCAACGCTTCCCGCCGTCGTACATAATCGGGAAGGTGAGCAGTTGGGCCTCGGCGTCGTACAGGCCCACGAAAAACACATCGGTATCCAGCGTCTGGCGGGTCTGTTGGTAGATGGTTTCCAGCAGGCCAGGCAGGTCGCGCAGCGAGGCGACGGTCTGGCCGACCTGGTTCAGGATGGACAACTGGCGGGCGCGCTGCTGCGTCTGCTCGAACAGGCGAGCGTTGTGGATGAGGATGCCCGCCTGCTGGCCGAGGGAGGCGGCCAGGTCGACGTCCCGGGAGGTGAAGCGCGTGGCGGGGTTGGTGCTGAAGAGTTTGATCACGCCCAACGGCCGCTCGCCCACCACGACCGGGGCGCTCAGAAAGGCGCGCACCCCGGCTTCCACGGCAAATTGCATGGCGCGCGGGTGGGCAGGATAGTCATCCACCCAGACCGGCTCGCCGGTTTCGAGGGGCAGCCAGCTCAGGCCGCTGCCGCGCGGGATCGGGTCCGCGCTGAGCAGGGCGGCGGGCATTGCGTAGTTGTAGGTTTCGACCAGCCCCTCCCCGTTGGAAGTGAGCAGGGCCAGGGAACCCATTTCGGCGCCGACCAGCTCGCAGGCCAGGCGCACCAGGGTGGGGACGGCGGTATTCAGGTCCAGGTTGCCGCTGATCGTGCGGGCCACTTCGTTGAGGCGCTGTTCGTGGCGGAGCGCCTGGTGCAGGTCCTGTTCGACCTGGTGGCGTTCGGCCAGCTCGGCGCGTGCCTGCTGGAGGGCGTCTTGCAGGTTGCGCGAGGAAATGTATTGGACGATGGCGACCGTGAAGAAGAGCAGGGCGGTGACTGCCCAGATCGCCAGGGGGGACAGGCGTGGGGCGGGCGTCCACAGGCCGAGGTTTTCGGCGACCAGCAGGCCCAGGGCGGCGAGCAGCGCCGTAACGGCAACCAGCAGGCTGGCGCGCCCGTTGATCAGCGGGCCGGCGATGACGATCAGCACCAGGTAGCCGCTGAGGAAGGCCGGGGCGTACAGCCCGGTGCCGGTGACGGTCAGGCCGGCCATGAGCAGCCACATGCCGCTGACCAATAAAATGCTGGCCAGGCGCACCTGCCCGCGGCGCTCCAGCCCGAGCAACGTCAGGCAGAACAAAATGGTAAGAAGCGCAGCCAGGCCAAAGCGCACGCTGTTTTCGGGCGAGAAGATGAAGACCAGCAGGGTATCGGGTATGATGAAGATGAAGAGAGCGAGCAGGATGGGGTGAAGCAACCGCGCGTTGAGGGTTTTTTGTGGGTCGTCGAATGTGGGCGGAGTGAAGATACGTTTTAGCCAATTCATCAATCGTGCCTGCGCCAGTGCATCTATTATAAAACAGAGTCGGGCGTGTGGGGGCCGCGCAAGGGGTGAAGTTTTGGGGGATCGGGGCGGCTGTCGTTATCGGAGCAGATTGCTGTCGCCCTTTACGAATTGTCTAATCGAGAGTAAAATTGTCTGAATTTATCCATCACCGTTGCAATATTTCCTTCAAGAAAACAATCCATCGACCACGCGGCGAAAAACTTGACGGTCTTCGAGACTTCCCAGGTCGGGTAATGGCGCAGTTTGCTGATGATCGAGTATGGAGGAATGAATTGATGAAAGGTACATCTATGGGCATCTCGCGGCGCGATTTCTTGCGCCTGGCAGGGGCGGCGGCGGGCGCGGCGGCGCTGGCGGCTTGCGGCGTGAACCCGGCCCCGCAGGCCACGCCGACCAGCAGCGGGCCGGTGAAGCTGGTGTATCAGGACTGGCGCACCGACTGGTTTCCGGGGATGGCGCAGGAGATGCTGGCCGAGTTTCACGATACCCATCCTAATATCCGCGTGTTTTTTACCAGCGACCCGGAGGACCTGGAAGGAGAGATGCTCGCCGCCTTCGAGTCGGGCGCCGCGCCGGACGTATTCGCCGGCTGCTGCGCGTTTTTCCCGG
Source organism: uncultured Anaerolinea sp. (assembly GCA_964595435.1). Taxonomy (GTDB): domain Bacteria; phylum Chloroflexota; class Anaerolineae; order Anaerolineales; family UBA4823; genus RBG-16-57-11. Next base: position 15,252 of record CAZQQJ010000005.1, read on the forward strand.
CCTGGGCGCAGAAGGGCTATACCCTCGACCTCAAGCCCTATGTGGCGGCGGATATCGACCAGGCGACCATCGCCGATTGGGACAGGGCGCAGTACCAGGCGCTGTTTACCGCCGACGGGCGCCAGTATGCCCTGCCCAAATATCACGGCGGGCTGGCGCTGTATTACAACAAGGATATCTTCGATGGGGCCGGGCTGTCTTACCCGGACGGTTCGTGGACCTTCGCCGATTACCTGGACGCGATGAAGAAGCTCACCCTGCGCAGCGGGAGCAAGACGACCCGCTGGGGGAGTATGCTGGACGTTTCCTGGGACCGTGTGCAGGTGCACACCAACAGTTGGGGCGGGCATTTCGTCAACCCGGATGACCCGGCGAAGTGCGAAATGAGCGCCAAACCGGCGCAAGACGCCCTGGAGTGGCTGCGCGCCCGCATGTGGGAGGACAGAGTGATGGCCACTTCGCTGGACGTGGAGAACAACGAAACGCGGGATGCATTCATCCAGCAGAAGATCGCCATGGTCGAAGACGGCTCGTGGGCGCTCAAAGATATCCTGTCCAGGTCGCCTTTTCGGATCGGGGTGGCGCCCTTCCCCGCCGGGCCGGCGCGTCGCGCCACCCTGGCGACCACGGATGGCTTTGCGATTTACGCGGGGACGAAGCATCCCGAGGCGGCCTGGGAGCTGATGAAGTTCTTGATCGGCAAAGATTACGGGCGGGCGATGGCCAGGGCCAATTTCCTCCAGCCGGCGCTGGCTTCGCTGGTGGGCGATTGGGCGGGATATATCCGCCAGCAGTTCCCCGGGCCGGCCAGGGATATCGACCTGGAGGCATTCGCCGACGGGCATCTCAAGGGATATTCGGTCACCGCCGAGATCTTTGCGGAAATGTTGGATGTGAACCAGATCGCACGTGAAGCGTGGGACAAGATTCTAACCCTGAACCAGGCGCCGGTGGGCAGCATGGCGCAGGTCTGCCAGCAGATCGAAGCAATCCAGAAGAAGAGCAGCGGGGAGTTGGCTCCCTGCGGATGTGGCGCATGAAGTTGAGCCTGCGCACCAAGATTATTGCCTGGTCTTTCGTGCCCACGGCGATCCTCTTGTTGCTGGTGGCGCTGGCCATGTACGTGGCCTACCAGCAGGTAACCGAAAATTTCGCTCTGCAGCGAGACGTGGAATTGACCCGGCTTTCGGCCAGCCAGCTTTCGGCGGGGTTCGAGGATTATATCGACCGGCTGTGGACGCTGTCGCGCTTGCGGGACGTGCAGGATGGCGACCCGCAAAAACAGCAGGCCGCGCTGACCCGCTCGAAGAACCGCCTGGTGCTGTTCGATGCGGGGGTGTATCTGTTGGATACGCAGGGCGTGGTGGTGGCCTCGCAGCCGGAGAAGGCGGAATGGACCGGGCAGGACTGGTCGCGGCGCTCCTATTTCTGGCAGTTGATCCGCTCGACCAAGCCGTTTTTCTCGGATATCCTGCCCGATGGCCCCCAGGGGCAGGACGTGATCGTGCTTTCTGTGCCGGTGTTGGGCGAGAATGACGAGTTCAAGGGCGTGGTGGCGGGGATGTTCCGCCTGGACGTGTACGAGGTCAGCCCGTTTTTCGGCACGATCCTGAAGCTGAACGCCGGGCGCAGCGGAGCGGCCTATATCGTCGATGGCAATGGGCGGATGCTTTACGATTCGAATTTCAAGCTGATCGGCCAAAATTTCGGCGCCCATCCCGTGGCGCAGCCGGCGCTGGAGGGGCAGCTTGGCGCGGTGCGCACGCGGGCTACGGATGGGCGCGAAGTGGTATCCAGTTATGCGCCGGTGCCGCGCACCTCGTGGGCGCTGGTGATCGATGAAAACTGGGCGGATATCGTGCGCCCCATCCAGGGCTACGGGCGCTTCCTGGCAGGGCTGTTGGTGCTGGGCGTGATCGTCCCCACCGTAGTGGTATTTGGAGGGGTGCGGCGCATTACCGGGCCGGTGAACCATTTCATCGCCGCCGCCCGGCGCCTCGCTGCCGGCGACTTCAACCAGTCGATCGAAGTGCATACCGGCGACGAGCTGGAAATGCTGGCCGCGCAGTTCAACCACATGGCGGCGGAGCTGCGCTCTTCATACGATGAGCTGGAATGCCGGGTGGCAGAGCGCACCCGGGAACTGACCGCGCTGAACGAGATTGCGGCTGCGGTGAGCCAATCGCTGGACCTGCAGCGGATTTTGCCGCAGGCATTGGGCAAGACCATCGAACTGATGGGAGCGGATTCGGGGCTGGTGTACCGCCTGGACGAAGCCGCGGGGACTTTGCACCTGGTGGCGGGGCAGGGGCTTTCGGAGAATTTGAGCCTGCTCATCCGGCAATACCCTTTGAGCGCCAGCATCGTGCAGGCAGTGGTACAGACCCGGCAACTGGCGGTGCGGCGGGTGGAGGATTACCCGCCCGGCCCGGTGCGCGACGAACTGGAGCGGATGGGCGTGAAGCGGGTGACCAGCATCCCCTTGCTGGTGCAGGAGAAAGTGTTGGGGGCGATCAATTTGCACAGCCTGGCGGGGAGCGAGCCGAAGCCGGAGAGCCTGGCGGTGGCGCGGGCGGTGGGCCAGCAGATCGGCGTGGCCATGGACAACACCCGGCTGTTTGCCCAGACGGTCGATTACGCCCGCAACATGGAGATCGCCCGGGCGGCGGCAGAGGAGGCGAACGCCTCGAAGAGCGTTTTCCTGGCCAACGTCAGCCACGAACTGCGCACGCCGCTGACTTCGATTCTGGGTTTTACCCGCATCGTGCAGAAGCGGCTGGAAGAACGCATCCTGCCGCAGACCCGGCTGGATGACCGCCAGACGGAGCGGGCGGTGGGGCAGGTGCGGGATAACCTGGGCATTATCCTGAGCGAAGGGCAGCGCCTGACCAACCTGATCAACGATGTGCTCGACCTGGAAAAGATCGAGGCGGGCAAGATGACCTGGAACATGCAGCCGGTGGCAATCGGGGATATCATCCAGCGGGCGGCGACGGCCACGCTGGCCCTGTTCGAGCAAAAAGGGCTGGAGCTGAACTTCGAGGTGGCCGAAAACCTGCCCAGGGTGAACGGAGACCCCGACCGGCTGGTGCAGGTGCTGGTGAATTTGCTCTCCAACGCAGCCAAGTTTACCGCCCAGGGCAAGGTGGCGTGTTGGGCGCACTGCTGCGAGCAAGATATCCTGGTCAGCGTGATCGACCAGGGAGTGGGCATTGCTGCCAGGGACCACACCGCCGTGTTTGAGAAGTTCAAACAGGTCGGCGAGAGCCTGACCGGCAAGCCCACCGGCACCGGGCTGGGGCTGGCGATTTGCAAGGAGATCGTCGAGTATCACGGCGGGCGCATCTGGGTGGAGAGCGAGCCGGGGCAGGGCAGTATTTTTACCTTCTCCCTGCCGACCATCACCTCCTTGCCGCAGGTCGACGAAGGGGTGCGGGTGATCACGCTGGACGCGCTCCTGGCCGAGCTGGAGACCGGCGATCCCCCCGGGCCGGCCGGGCAGGGCAACCCGGTGAAGAGGCTGCTGGTGGTGGACGACGACGCCCCGATCCGCTCGATGCTGCGCCAGGAACTGGAGGCGGCCGGCTACCGGGTGTACGAAGCGGCGGACGGGCGGCAGGCGCTGGCCGAGGCGCGCCGTTTGCACCCCGACCTGGTGATCCTGGATGTGATGATGCCCGAGTTGAACGGCTTCGACGTGGCGGCGGTGTTGAAGAACGACCCGCTGACTTACGGCCTGCCCATCTTGATCCTATCGATCCTGGAAGACCGCGGGCGCGGCTTCCACATCGGTGTGGATTGCTACCTGACCAAGCCGATCGATATGCCGGCCCTCTTGAGCGAGGTCGAGCGCCTGTTGAGCAAGGGGCCCCTGGGCAAGAACGCCCTGTTGATCGGCAACGGGGCGAAGATGCAGTCCGCCCAGGCCGCCTTGCAGTCCCAGGGCTACCAGGCCCGGCTGGCCGCCAGCCGCGCCGCCGGCCAGGAGCAGGCCGCCCGGGAGCGCCCGGATATGGTGGTGATCGACGCCGCGCTGCCGGGCGCCAGGGATTTGTTGGATGCGCTGCGCGCCGAGAGAGGCAGCGACAAAGCATTCTACCTGTTGCTCAGTGATTGAGAGTATGGAGGTCGCAATGTCACCCAAAGTTTTGATCGTCGACGACGAAGCCTACATCCGCTTGTTGATCGAGCAGACCCTGGAGGAGCTGGAGGACGAAGGCGTCGAAATCTTGAGCGCCGGGGACGGCCAGTTGGGGCTGGAGATGATCCAGGCCGAACGCCCGGACCTGGTGTTCCTGGACGTGATGATGCCGAAGATGAACGGCTTCGACGTTTGCCAGGCGGTGAAGCGCGAGTTGAAAGTGGACGGGGTTTACGTGGTCATGTTGACTGCCAAGGGGCAGGAATATGACCGCCGGCGCGGCGAGGCGGCGGGCGCAGATGGTTACATCACCAAGCCCTTCGACCCGGACGAACTGCTGGCCCTGGCGCGGGAACGCGTGGCAGCTGAAGACCCTAAGGGTCTCTGAGACCCTTAGGGTCTGGATCGCACAAGACAACGAGGTTTTATGAAAGAGTTCCACCTGGGGTGGTTTTTGAAGCGCAAAGAGCCAACCGCGGTCATCGCCGCGCTGAGCAGGGAACTGGACGGCGGGGTGCGCATCCTGGACGCGCAGGGGGGCGCGCTGGCGGACTATCTCCCTGCGGCAAATGGCAGCCCGGACGGAGATGGGCGCCGCCAACCGATCCTGTACCAGGACGAAGTGATCGGCTGGGTGGTGGGGCAGAACGGGGGAACGGCGCTGGCCGGGCTGGTGGCGCACTTGTATGGCCTGGAGGTAGAGCGCAGGCGGCTGGCCGATGAGGTGCTGGAGCGCTACCGCGAGTTGAGCCAGCTTTACCACCTGGCGGAGAAGCTCGTCGTCTCCCCGGAGGAGGAAGCGATCGCCCGGCTGGCGCTGGAGCAGGCGGGGCGGCTGGTCTATATGGACGCCGGCCTGGTGATGCTGGTGAACGAGCAGGGGGAGCTGTGCATGGAATTTGCCGCGCCCGGCGAATGGCGCCTGCCGTCCGCCGCCTCCCCGCAGGCGGAGCTGCTGCGCCAGGCGCTGGAGCAGGGCAAGGCGCAGGTGATGAACCAGGCGGGGATCCCGTTCCCCGGCCAGGGAGAGGCGCCGTGGTCCTTCCTGTGCGCTCCGCTGGTGACGGAGAAGCGCACCGTAGGGGCCTTGCTGCTGGCCTGCGCCGGGCCGCGGCAGTACCTCGCCTCCGATTTGATGCTGTTGAACATGGTGGCGCAGCAGGTGGCGCCCGCCATCGAAATGGCCCGGCTGTACCAGGTGGCGGTGGAAAAAGGGCGCATGGAGCGCGAGATGCAGATGGGCCGCCAGGTGCAGGCAGGGCTGCTGCCGCAGCGCCTGCCGAACCTGCCGGGCTGGGATATCGCCGCAAGCTGGCAGCCGGCGCGCGAGGTCTCGGGCGATTACTACGACCTGATCTACCAGAAGGATGGCTGCCTGGGGCTGGTGATCGCCGACGTGGCGGACAAGGGGCTGCCCGCGGCGCTGTTCATGGTGAACACGCGCAGCGTGCTGCGCGCCGCCCTGGACCTGGCGGGGACCCCCGCCGCCCACCTGGGACGGGTCAATCGCCTGATCGCCCGCGAAGGAGGGGAGAGCACCTTCGTGACCCTGTTCTACGCCCAACTGAACCCGGCCAGCGGCCAGGTGACCTACGTCAACGCCGGGCACAACCCGCCGCTGCTGCTGCTGGCGGGCGGCCGGGAGGCGGCCTGGCTGAAGCGCACCAGCATGGCCCTGGGGCTGTTCCCCGGCATGCCGGTGAAGCAGGACGAGCTGCGCCTGGAAGAAGGCGACCTGCTGGTGATGTACACCGACGGCGTCACCGAGGCGAGCAACGCCGCCGGCGACGAATTCGGCGTGGAGCAACTGGAGCAGATCGTGCGGCAGCACGCCAGCGCCCCGGCGCAAGAGATCGTCGCCGCCCTGGAAGCGGCGGTGAACCAGTTCACCGATGGCGTGCTGAAGGACGATACCACTTTGCTGGTGGTGCGGAGGAATTGAAGATAGACCCTAAGGGTCTCCGGGACCCTTAGGGTCTGGCAGGGGGGGGTAGGGTCTGGTAGTTTAGTATCCGGGTAGGATACCCGAAACCCTCCGGGTCTGGTATCATTCGCCCATGCCTGCCAACAACACCGAAATCGAAAAGCGCCTGTGGGACGCCGCCGACGAACTGCGCGCCAATTCCAAGCTGAAATCTTCCGAATATTCCATCCCTGTGCTGGGGCTGATCTTCCTGCGTTACGCCGACTTCAAGTTTTCCCTGGCCGAGCAGGCCCTGGCCGCCCGGCCGCCTTCCGCCTCGCGCCGCCGGGCCGTCTCGAAGATCGATTACCAGGCGCAGGGGGTGATGTACCTGCCGCCGGAAGCGCGCTGGTCACAGTTGATGCTGCTGCCGGAGAGCGCGGACATCGGCAAAGCGGTCAACGACGCCATGCGCCGCATTGAAGATGAGAACGACGATCTCTTTCACTGCCAGGTGCGCGTCCGCACCCGGGCAGCCTGTTCCAGAATCCTTTCCGGCGCATCGAGGTGGTCAGCGACGCCCATTTTATCCGGCTGATTACTTACATCCACTGCAACCCGCAGAAGCACGGCTTCGTGGAAGATTTTCGCACCCGGCCCTATTCTTCCTATGCGGCAATGCTCTCCACGCAGTCCACCCGCGTGCAGCGCGAGACGGTGCTGGCCTGGTATTGCGGCCGGCAAGAATTCGCCCGGTCTCACCACTTCCGCGTAGCGGAGGATAATGAGATCGGATACCTGGTGGTTGAAGATGGCGATTAAGACCCAGGGTCTGGCGACCGGTCTGGAAACGATTTGGAAACGCTGTGTTGTTATGATAACACAGAGATTAACAACGGAGTACTCAGTAACGAACCACGCATCACGTAAACAAGGAGAAAAAATGTCCGTAAAAAATGTTCGATCCCCCAGGTTGTTACGACTGGCCATTCTCATCGTTCTGCTGCTGTCCACCCTGGGCTGGGGAGGCGGCCCGGCGGCGGTGGGCGCTGGCGGGTCCAACGCTGGCGTCGGCTACCTGGCCATCCCGGCGGCGGCCTTCCACTCGGCCACATACAATTACAACTATCAGAATCACGGGCGCTACATCATGAAACTGGCCGACGGCTACGTCTCCCACCGTTATATCGCCGCCGTCAACCTGCCCGACGGCGCGGTCGTGACCAGCATCTCTTTCCACTTCTACGACGACTCGTTGGCGAAGAACGCCAGCGCCAAACTCTATCGCAACGACGCCTCCCAGGCGGCGCAGGAGATGGCCTCCGGCGCCACCATCAGCAATTCCGGGCACGTGCAGGCCGTCGACGACTCGATTGACGATCCTGTGATCGACAACGACACCTCGGTGTACTGGATCGAGACGATCCTGCCCGAATCGACCGGCGCGGGAGGAGACGTGTGGGGGTGCAGCGCCTTCATCACTTATTTACGACCGGTGACCCAGAACGGCGTCGTGGCTATCCCTGGCGCGGCTTTTTCGCCCTACGAGGATGGATACAAATACTCAGCCGTGGGCAGCGCTATCTTCCACTATGAAGATCCTGCCGGCGGCAGCGATTCCGGCGGCTACCAGGCGGCGGTGGACCTGCCGCAGGGAGCGGTGGTGCAAAGCCTGAGCATCCAATATGACGATGGAAAAGCGGGCGCCGCCGCCAGCGCATGGTTGAGCCGCGCCGACCAGGCGGGCAACTACACCGGCCTGGCAAGCGTCAGCAGCGTGGACGGAGAGGGGGAGCAAACGACCACCGCCATCTCGAACGCTACCATCGACAACGAGCTATACCGCTACTGGGTGTACCTGAACCTGCCCCAGACCGTGCCGGGCGTCGATCACCTGGGTGTGTATCGCGTGAAAATCGAGTACACCACCGTTCCGCCGAGCTGGGCGACCGCGCTCTCCAACGGCGGGATGGTCGGGTTCGACAATGGTTACGATTTCGAGAACCACGGCCGTTTTCTGTTCCACGCACACAGCGAAGGCGGCGGCAGCGATTCAGGCACCTACGTTGCCCCGGTATACTTGCCGCACGGGGCAATCGTGGATGATTTCACGGCGATCATCTACGACGGATCGAGCACGTTGAGCGGCTCTGCGCACCTGATCCGCACCCGGGCCGGGGTCAACCAGGAGCTGTCTGCCGTCACCTCCAGCGGCAGCCTGGGGCTGTATTCCATCACGGATAACAGCATCGCCTACGAGAAGGTTGACAATTCTTACTATTCTTACTACGTGTACTGGAATCTGCCGGTCTCCACGCCGCCCGAACCGGCCGGGTCGGGCGACGTGGTGGGGTATTCGATGCGCATCCGCGTCAAGTTCCCCACCTTCCTGCCGCTCATTTTGAGGTAAACCCGGCTCCCGCTTTTTCCGCATCAGCAGGCGGATCAGGGTGTTCAGGTCTCCCAGGCGGACGGGCTTGCTCAGGTATTCGTCGGCCCCGGCCTCCAGGCAGCGCTCCCGGTCGCCGGGCATGGCCAGGGCGGTGACCGCGATTACCGGCGCCGAAGCCAGCCGGCGGTCGGGGTGCGCCCGCAGGCGGCGGATCGTTTCCAGGCCGTCCATCTCCGGCAGTTGGATATCCATCAAGACGGCATCCGGCAGGATTTCGGATGCCTGGGAGAGGAAATCGCGCCCGCTTCGCAGGGAGACCACGTGGAAGCCCTGGGCGCGCAGGAAGTCGCCCAGGTCGAGCAAGATGATGTCGAACCTGGTTTGCTGCAGGGCTGCCAGGCCCTCGCCAAGCCTTCCGACGGTGGTCAGGGAGAAGGTATTCAGGCGGTCTTTCTGTAGCGCGTCAACCGGGTTGTCTTCGAACAGAAGAATCTTTATTTCGGCTTGCATCCAGAAAGCATTATTTACTCAATATTTGAAAGATGCCAGATTGTCTTCAAGCAATTGCTTCCAGATAGAATTCAAACCGATGATGTTAACCCATTTTTCTATGTACGCTATCTCGATTTCTTTGCCCAGCGTTTGCAAGATGGCAGTAATATCGCGCAAATGTTTGGTCTGGTGGCTCAGGCTAAAATACCAGAGCTTGTAGATGATCAGATCCTCCGGAGAATGCAAATACATTCGACCCAGTTGCGGGCCCAGGTCAACGCTTTGCCGGCGTTGAAATGCAGATTTGCGTAGCTCGTCACCAGGGCGTAGGAGATACATGTCTGCCTTGAAACCGCTGTACATGTGGATGGCGTTGATGGGTATATCGGCGCGTTCTTCCAGGAGCGCATCCAGGATGATTTCCGGCGGCACCAGCATGTCCCTTTTTTCCAGTTCTCGTGAAAGCTGATTCACTGCTTCGACCGGAATATCGACTACCAGATCCAGGTCTAGAGTTGTACGCGGCTCGCCCCAGGCCCAGGCGGCTACTGCGCCACCAATAAGGTATTCGACCCCCGCAGCATTCAGGGCTTCGATCACAAGTTTTACGAAATCTGCGTAGTCGATGGGGTTTTCATTCATAGCGCCCTTTATGCCCTTTTGGATTCAATGCCAGGAAGTTTGCTTCTGCCAGACTGAGCCCGGGGTTGCGTTGGCGAATGCGATAGGCGACTGCTTTGCGGGCAGTGTCGCTGACTGAACATCCCAGGCGAAATCGCTCGGCGGGGGTCATGCAGCGGAAGATACGAATTTGCGCAGGGTCAACTTCGGCCACACAATTCCGGATGATTTTTATGGTTTCTTGGGATAAGGCAACTTCGGACATAAACGGCGGCAGCCTGCATCCTGGTGAGGGACAACGCTACAATGGGAGAAGGTGGGTCTTGCCTCCCCATTATAACAGTTGTTGGTGGTATCGTTTGTTGTAGCCGGGATCAGTCCCCAGGCAAGTGAGCCATCTTGATCTGCCTGGCGGCCTGGATTAACCGGGCATCGAACGTGGCCAGGGTGACCGGCAGCCCCAGCGCCTCTTGCCAGATCAGGGCGCATGCCAGGTGTGTGGCGTCGTAACCCCTCAAATCCCGATTTCATGGCGCAGCGCCTGCGTGGCTGCCGACCAGTTGCCCACGTTCCAACGCCCAAAGACGCCCATCCCGCCCAGTTCGTCCAGCCCGTAGTACACCGGCAGGTGGATCAGAGACAGCCCGTGGTAAGCCCGGGCCGCGTCCAGGGCATCCAGCAAGGACTCGACCGAGTAGCCGGCGTGCAGGGCGTTGACCCCGTGGATGGCCTTGCCCCAGGCGACGTAATCGACCGCCACCGTGTCGTGAGTAGCGAAATCGCAGCCGTATTGCGCCATCTGCAGCCCGGAGATGGCCGCCATGCGCCGGTTGTCGAAAAGCAGGATACAGCCGCGGGCGCCGTGCTGTACGCCGTCGATCAGGATCTGCGGGTTCATGGTGAACGATCCATCGCCGCTGAGGGCCAGGCCGTAGAAGGGCTTGCGCGCCAGGGCGGTGGCGAGCAAGGCCGAGGCGGCGAAGCCCATGTAACTGGCGCCGCCATCCGTGAAGGTCTGGCCGAAGCGCTCGTTTTCGGCCACCTGGAAGCCGTTGGCCTGCACGTCGCCTGCATCGAAGAAACTCACCACCTCGTTGGCCCTGGCCCAATCCAGGGCGGCCTTCAGGGCGGCGGGCTGGGTGAGCACGGCGCGCCCCCAGGTCTCGTCGTACAGGGTGGGCTGGCGGTAGCGGAACTGCTTGAAGGCCGTCCAGGCTTTGCGCCGGGCGGTGCATTCTTCCAGCCAGGCGGAGGGCGCGGCAGGCGCCGGCGGAATGCCGCCCTGGCGCAGCGTTTCGATCAGCCTGCGCAGCGTGGGCGCCGCGTCGCCGACCAGGGCGGTGGTTTTGTTGTAATGCGTAGCCGCTTCGACATCGGTGTTGATGTGGATCACGTGCTGCGCCTTGAGGAAGCCGGTGCGCGAGCAATCCGACTGGCACACGCCGCGCGAGCCGATCACCACCAGCAGGTCGGCGTTTTCCATGGCGTAATTGCCGCACAGCGAACCTTTGGAGCCGCCTACCGTCATGTTGCGGGGGTGAGCGTAAGGGATGACGCCGAGGACGACGGGAGACTGGATGGCCACCGCGTCGACCAGGTCGATGAACTCCAGGATTTCCGCCGCCGCGCCCCTTGCGCCGCCGCCCAACCGCACCAGGATACGCCGGGCGCCGGTGATGGCCTGCGCGGCCTGGGCGTAGGCGCCGTGATCGGCGGCCGCGCCCAGGGGCGGCGGCGCGCCGTAGGGCAACTCGTCCAGGTTGAAATTCTCCAGCAGCGCCGGCTGCACGTTCATGGGCAGCAGCAAGAAGAACGGGCCGCCGCGGTGGGGGTGGTCGACGGTGTTCAGCCCGCGGCGCAGGGCGGTGGGGAGCGCCAGCGGGGTGTGCAGGCTGTAAGCGGCGCCCATCGGTGAGAACAGCTTGAGGAACAGGCCCTGTTCGTCGCGGGGAATTTGCTGCATATTCGGGCCTTCGTCCTCGCTGGTCTCGTCGCCCAGCAGGTACCACACCCCCAGGCCGTCCGATGCAGGGACCAGCGAAGCGGCCAGCGCCTGCAGTGCGCCCGGCCCGATCGAAGTGACCACGGCGGCTTTTTCGCCGGTGACCCAGCGCAGGGCCGCGGCGGCGTGGGAGGCCTCCAGCTCGCTGCGCACGCCGCAGGCGCGCAGCACGCCGGCCTCGTGGTAGATGCGCAAGATTTCGCCGATCTCGGTAGAACCGTGGCCGAGCACGGTCACGAAAGTGCGTACGTCTTGCTGCACCAGGCCGATGACCAGGGCCTCGGAAAGGGTGAGGTCGGCGAATTGGGGCAAGATGCCGGCGCGACGCGCCTGCATCACCCCGCCTGCCAGGGCAATGACCTGAGCGCGGTGCTGGCGTTCTTGCAACAGTAGATCGGGGGGAGAGGAAACCGGGCTTGTGTTCATATGAAAATTATACTATTGACTCGCGGCGAGAAGGTTGCTAAACTTGGGTTCTCTAAAGGTGGACGGGCCTGCCTGCTGCAGGCGTCATTGATCTGTGTATGGTTTATTGGAGTTTGAGAGGAGCCAGCCATGTCATCCTTACCCGCGTTCGACCTGGATGCCGCCCATCGTTACTTCGCCGTTGAATGCTTTAACCGCGCCTGGGACTTGATCGACAGGCCCCAACGTACCCCAGGAGAAGACGAGCTCATGCTGCAACTCAGCCTGAGCTCGTTGTGGCATTGGACGCAGCGTCTCGACTGCACGCCGGTCAACCTTTCGATGGCATACTGGCAGGCGGCGCGCGTCTATACCCTGCTCGGCCAGGTCGAGAACGCCCGCCGCTACGCCAGCCGCTGCCTGGAGATCAGTTGGGGCGACAATATCGAGCCTTTTTGCCTGGCCTACGCCTACGAAGCCCTGGCGCGCGCCGCCGCCCTGGCCGGCGATGAAGCCCAGATGCAGGTATATCTCGGCCAGGCGCGCCGGGTCGCCGCGGCCATCACCGACCCCGAGACCCTGCAGCAGATCGAGGCCGACCTGGGTACGGTGAGGAATTTCTTGCGCTGAACCTGGCCACGCACCGCTTGTCTTGCTCATCACCTGAATAAAAAAATCTTTGCAATTTCCTCAGGCATCGCCTCCCGGCAATGCTTATCTACTATAATGGGGGAGGTAATCTGTGATTGGTCGATCCGTCGATCCGTCGATCAGTAATCGCTAATCGGGCGCCCAGGGATTGGGCGCCCAGCGATCCGGCATGCCGGATCGAGCCCAATGGCTTCCTATGGTCACTCCTCATAGCCCTCCGCGTTCGCCTATGTCCTACCCCGCATTCCCTCCGCGTTCTCCGCGTTCGTCCGCGCCCTATCCTGCATTTCCTCCGCGTCTCCCGCGTTCATCCGCCTCCCAACTCGCATTGTCTTTGCGTCCCTCCGCCACCCATCCCGCATTCCCTCCGCGTTCTCCGCGTTCGTCCGCGTCCTATCCTGCATTTCCTCCGCGTCTCCCGCGTTCATCCGCCTCCCAACTCGCATTGTCTTTGCGTCCCTCCGCCACCCATCCCGCATTCCCTCCGCGTTCTCCGCGTTCGTCCGCGTCCTATCCTGCATTTCCTCCGCGTCTCCCGCGTTCATCCGCCACCCATCCCACATCTCCTCCGCGTTCTCCGCGTTCATCCGCGTCCTACCCCGCATTTCCTCCGCGTTCATCCGCGTCCCATTCCGTATTTCTTCTGCTCGCCCTGCTCCTTTCCCTCCTCGTCCCTTCCGCCAAAGCCGCCCCCGTCTCCACCATCACCGTCAGCACCGCGGCGGACACCTTCGATGTCCCCGGCAAAACCTGCATCAACGTCCAGATCGCCGACCTGCCCGGAGCGGACGGCGCCGCCAGCCTGCGCGAAGCCATCTGCGCCGCCAACAACACCCCCGGCGGGCCGCACACCATCCGCTTTGGCATCGCCTCCGGCGCGCAGACCATCCTGGTCAGCGGCTCACCCCTGCCGGATATCGCCTACCCGGCGGTGATCGACGCCACCACGCAGCCCGGTTACGCCGGCAAGCCGTTGATTACCCTGGACGGCAGCGCCCTGGGCGGGGCGGGCAGCGGCCTGACCGTCACCGGCGGCAACACTACGGTGCGCGGCCTGGCCGTGGTGCGTTTCCCGGAGCACGGCATCGACGTGTATTCCAACGGCGGCGACGCCATCCAGAACTGCCACCTGGGAGCGGCGGCCAGCGGATCGAGCGCGCCGGGCAACGGCGGGGCCGGGCTGCGCCTGGGCGGGCCGGGGGACAACGCCGTCAGCGGCAACCTGGTTTCCGGCAACCGCGGCGACGGCATCCGCGTGGAAACCTGGCCGCACGGCAACCTGCTCACCGGCAACAAAGTGGGCACTGACCTGAACGGCGCCCTGCCCCTGGGCAACCTGGGGCACGGCATTCACCTGCTCAGCCCCGCGGGGAACACCGTGGGCGGCAGTGCGGCCGGGGCAGGCAACCTGGTCTCGGCCAACGATGGCGATGGCATCCACACCAGCGATGGCTCGCCGCAAAACACCCTCTACGGCAACAAAATCGGCGTCAATGCCAGCGGCAGCGCCGCCCTGCCCAACCAGGGGCGCGGCGTCTACCTGGCCAGCTTCGGCAACATGCTCGGCGGGACGGAGGCCGGCCAGGGCAACCTGGTCTCCGGCAACCGGTACGCGGGAGTGTACATCGCCAACGACTCCCCTGCCAACCAGGTGCTGGGCAACACCATCGGCGCCAACGCCGGCGGGACGGGGGCGCTGGGCAACTGCTGGCTCTCCGGCGGGGTCGATCCATCGGCGGCGGTCTACATCGACGACGACTCGGCCCTGGTCAGCGGCAACCTGATCGCCGGCAACCCGTGCACCGGCGTCTACCTGGATACCCACGCCAACGACAACCGCCTGGAAAACAACCGCATCGGCCTCACCGCTGGCGGGCAGCCGCTGGGCAATACCGGCAGCGGGGTTTTCATCCACGGCGCCTACGGCACCCTGGTCGGCGGTGAAGACGCCGCCTCGGCCAACCGCATTGCTTACAACGCTGGCGACGGCGTAACGGTGATCACCAGCACGCTCAACACCGAAAACCAGGCCAACGCCATCCGCCGCAACCTGCTCTACGCCAACAGCGGCCTGGGCATCGACCTGGGCGACGACGGCCCCACCCCCAACGACGCCGGCGACCCCGACCTGGGGCCGAACCTGTGGCAGAACTACCCCCTGATCGGCAGCCTGGCGCAGAACGGTGGCTCGATCATCGTGAGCGGCGCGCTGAACAGCGCCGCCAGCCAGCCCTACACCCTGCGCTTCTTCGCCAGCCCGTCCTGCGACCCCTCCGGCTACGGCGAAGGGCAGGCCTACCTGGGCAGCCTGGCGGTGACCACCGACGCCTCCGGCGCCGCCGCCTTCAGCGGCGCTTTCCCCCTGCCCCCCGGGGGCAGCCTGTGGGTTGCCGCCACTGCCAGCGACAGCCTGGGCAGCACCTCGGAGTTCTCGCCGTGCAGGGCAGCGCAGATGCTGATTTATTTGCCGGTAGTGATGAAGTGAGCCTGGATCGCGCGGCCCGCCTGGATCGCGAAAGCCGCCTGGATCGCGAAAGCCGAAAGGCCGCGAAAAACGCGAAAAAGAACCCGCGCCCATCCGCGGCCCACAAGACCTGACAGGTTTCCCCGCCGCCTCCGTCACGAAACCTGCCCGCCGCTGCCCGCCAGCC
>CAZQQJ010000005.1:30609-53478 GCA_964595435.1 uncultured Anaerolinea sp.
GCGCGGTTCGCGATCCAGACGCCTTCGCCTGCCCACAAGCCCCGACAGGTTTCCCCGCCGCCTCCGTCACGAAACCTGCCCGCCGCTGCCCGCCAGCCGGCGCGAGGCGCGGCCCAGAAAACCTGTCAGGTCTGCCGCGCCGGCCACCCGCGCTTGCCCTCCTTTCGCGCTTTCGCGTTTCGCGCCTTTCGCTTCCTTTCGCGCGGTTCGCGATCCAGACGCCTTCGCCTGCCCACAAGCCCCGACAGGTTTCCCTGCCTCCCCCTCACGAAACCTGCCTGCCGCTGCCCGCCAACCGGCGCGAAGCGCGGCCCAGAAAACCTGTCAGGTCTGCCAGCGCTTGCCCTCCTTTCGCGCTTTCGCGTTTCGCGCCTTTCGCGCTTCCTTTCGCGCGGTTCGCGATCCAGACGCCTTTCACGATCCAGCCGCCTTCCCCCTCTTTTTGGAGCCCGCCCGCGCGCCAACCGGCGCGAAGCGCGGCCCAGAAAACCTGTCAGGTCTGCCCGCGCTTGCCCTCCTTTCGCGCTTTCGCGTTTCGCGCCTTTCGCGCTTCCTTTCGCGCGGTTCGCGATCCAGACGCCTTTCACGATCCAGCCGCCTTCCCCCTCTTTTTGGAGCCCGCCCGCGCGCCGGGATCGCCGCTCCCGGCTACGACTTTGCACTTCTGTAAATGACTCCCACTACGATAATCCGTTTTTTTCAGTATAATCCCCTCCATCCAAAATACCCGATCGGACTCACGGAGGCTGACATGTCTGATTCACCCGGTTTTGCCAGAACGCAATACCTGCCTTTCCTGCGCCGCGCTGCCGGGCGCGGCCTGGTTTTCCTGCTCGCCCTGGCGCTGGCCCTGGGCGGTTTTGCCCCGGCGCTGGCCGCCCCGGGGGCGACGATCACGGTGAACACCGCCAGCGACGTCTTCGACGTGGCGGGGGAGGACTGCGGCACAGTGCAGACCGGCGACCTGGCCGGCGAGATCAGCCTGCGCGAGGCGATCTGCGCCGCCAACAACACCGCCGGCGGGCCGCACACCATCCAGTTCAACATCCCCGACGGCGGGGTGCAGACCATTGCCGTGCTCACCGCCGCCCTGCCGGTGATCGGCAGCCCGATGACCATCGACGCCGCCACCCAGCCGGGCTACAGCGGCAAACCGCTGGTCGTGCTGGACGGCGCAAACCTGACCGCCGGCGATGGCCTGACCCTCGGCGCGGGCAGCACTACCCTGCGCGGGCTGGGCGTGGTCAACTTCCCGGATAACGGCATCCTCATCTCGAGCGACGCCGGCAGCGCCGATGGCAACCGCATCTACGGCTGCCACATCGGCGTTGACGCCAACGGCAGCCTGGCCCAGCCCAACGGGATGAACGGCGTCCAGGTGCTGGTCGGCAGCGACAACTGGATCGGCGGCAGCGCCAGCGGCGAGGGCAACCTGATTTCGGGCAATGGCGGCGCGGGAGTGTCGCTGTGGTTCGGCGCGAACAACCGCGTGTCTGGCAACAAGATCGGCGCCAATTTTGCCGGCAGCGCCGCCCTGCCCAACCAGGGCAGCGGCGTCGAGGCGTGGTGGAGCCACCAGAACACCATCGGCGGCAGCGCCAGCGGGGCGGGCAACCTGATTTCGGGCAACGCCGGCGTGGGGCTTTACCTGGGCGATGCGGCTTTCAACCAGGTTTTGGGCAATAAGATCGGCACGGATGCCGGCGGCAGCCTGGCGGTGGGCAACTGCACTGTGGTGCGGCGCGCCCTCGACCCGCAGGGCGGCGGGGGCGGCGCGGCGATTACCCTGCTCGGCGCCCAGGAGAACCAGATCGGCGGCGCGGCGGCTGGCGAGGGCAACTTGATCTCGGGCAACGCCTGCGACGCCATCTACCTGGGCCTGGGTTCCGATTTCAACCAAGTGCTGGGCAACAAGATCGGCACCAACCTGGCCGGCGCCCTGGCGCTGAAGAACGCCGGGACGGGGATCAGCTTCTACCAGGCTGGCAATAACACCATCGGCGGGGCCGCCGCTGGCGCCGGCAACCTGATCTCGGCCAACCAGGGCTTCGGGCTGTACCTGTACGGCAAGAAAACCACCGCCAACTTCATCCTGGGTAACCGGATCGGTACGAACGCCAGCGGCGGCGCCGCCCTGGGTAATGGCATGTCGGGCATTTACCTCTACCTGGCGCGGGGCAACACCATCGGCGGCACAGCCCCCGGCGAGGGCAACCTGATCTCGGCCAACGAGAAATATGGCGTGCACCTTGCCGGCTGGGATACTTCGTCCAATGCCCTGCTGGGCAACAAGATCGGCACCGACCTGAACGGCAGCCAGGACCTGGGCAACGCCCTGGACGGCGTGCGCATCTTCAACGGCAAGTACAACGCCATCGGCGGATCGGCGGCGGGCGCCGGCAACCTGATCTCGGGCAACGACCAGCACGGCGTGGCGATCACCGGCGATACTGCCAGGTGGAACACCTTGCAGGGCAACAAGATCGGCACGAACAACGCCGGCAGCGCCGCCCTGGGCAACGGTTTCAACGGCGTGTTGATCTACGATGCGCTCAAGAATACGGTGGGCGGCGGGGCGGCCGGGCAGGGCAACCTGGTCTCGGCCAACGGCGGCTACGGTGTGGTGATTGCCGGCAGCCTGGCCTTCGAGAACAAGGTGCAAGGCAACAAGATCGGCGTGGACCTGGCCGGCAGCGCCGGGCTGGGCAACGCCTACGGCGGCGTGGCAGTTCAGGACGGCTTTGCCAACCTCATCGGCGGGGCGTCCGCCGGGCAGGGCAACCTGATCTCGGCCAACGGCGGCAGCGGGGTGCGCATCGCCGGGACACTGGCCGCGGCCAACGACGTGTTGAACAACACCATCGGGGCGAACCTGGCCGGCAGCGCCGGGCTGGGCAACGCCGCTTATGGCGTGGAGATTGCCGGTGGGAGTGGTACCTTCCTGAAAGATAACGTGATCGTCGCCAGCCAGTTGGACGGCGTGCGGGTCGGCGGCGCATCCGCCACGGGCAACGGCCTCTATCGCAATTCTATCGGCGTTACCGCCTCGGGCGTGCCGCTGGGCAACCGCCTGAGCGGCGTGTCGATCGACGGCGCAGGCTGGACCACCCTCGGCCTCGATGATCCTGCCTGGGCCAACACCATCGCCTACAACCAGAAAGACGGCGTGACTGTGCTGGGCAGCGGTGCGAACAACGCCCTGGCGGCCAACGCCATCTACGCCAACGGCGAGTTGGGCATCGACCTGGGGAACGACGGCGTCACCCCCAACGACGCCCTGGACGCCGACGGCGGGCCGAACCTGCTGCAAAATTTCCCCCTGATCCAGGTTGCCAGCGTGACCGGCAATACGGTCTCGCTGAGCGGTGTTTTGAACAGCGTCCCGAACCAGCCCTACACGCTGTACTTTTTCAGCAGCCCGGCCTGCGATATCTCCGGCTATGGCGAAGGCCAGAGCTACCTGGGCAGCCTGGCGGTGGATACCGATCCTTCGGGCAGCGCCAGCTTCAACGGCAGCTTCACCCTGCCGGCCGGCCCCAGCCAGTTCGTCACCGCCATCGCTGTCGGCAATTCGGCCAACGCCTCCGAATTCTCGCCGTGCAAGGCGGCCCGCATGGCCATGTTCTTGCCGGTGGTGCTGCGATAGAGTAAAGACCCTAAGGGTCTCCGAGACCCTTAGGGTCTGGCCTATATCCAGGCTGGAATTCCTGGCTGCCCTGCCGGGAGCGCTATCGCGCAATCAAAGGCAGAAAGCGCCAGCTCAACGCCGTGGCTGCCTGCGGCCCGAAGCGTTCCGGGCCTTCGACCTGCTGCACCTCGATCCAGTAAAAATAGGTCACGCCGGGCTGCGCAGTGGTATCCACGTAAGCATAATCTGCGCCGTTGGTGCTGCCCAGTGCCTGCGATGGGATCAGTTCGCTGTTCAGCTTCACCGGCGTCTCGAACAGCCCGGTTGAGCGATAGATGTCGAAGCCAAATACGTCCAGTTCCATCAGCGTCGACCACTCGATGTGCAGACCGTCCACCTGCGACTGGACCAGCGCGTCGCCCATGGTGACCGCCGTGGGGCCGTTGTCGTCCAACGCCCAATCGCTCAAAGCCGTCACGCCGCTCAACGCCACGGTGTTGGCGTTGGCATCCACCGTGCCTCCCTGGTACGTCCAGGGCGGCGATCCTGTCTCGCTTTTGTACAGGTGCAGGCTCCCTTCAACGACGCTATTGTTGTTGTAGGTCAGTTCGTCGTTGCTGTAGGCGAACGTCAGATCGACGTTGTAGGCGGTGCAGGTGGTGGAAATGTTCCAATGGGCAGGTATCGTTCCACTTTCGAGCGGGTAGATGGGCGGGGCGAGCGTCTTGACCACCGTGAAATCGCAGGGCGTCGGGGCGCCGCTGTTGCGCAGCACGGTCACACCGGCGAGGGTCGCGCTTTGCCCGTCGCTTAACGATGCCGTGCCCTCTATCTCGGTCTTGTAGCGCGCCACGGCGAAATCGGTGTTGTTGGCAATGCCCACCGCCACGATCCGCCCATCCCTCGGCTGGATGGCGACGCCGTAAGCGTAGTCGGTGCCGCCGAAATCGGTGGTCACGTACCCGTTGGCGCCGCCGAAGCTGCCCGTGCCGGTATTATCGAGCGCCCCCGAGGTGGTGTAGCGGACCACGGCAAAGTTGTTTCCGCTCCTTCCTGCCACCACGATCTTGCCGTCCCACTGCATCGCTACGCCGTAGCCGTATTCACTGGCACCGAGATCGGTGGTCGCCATACCGTCCGTGTCGAAGGTGGTGTCCAGGCTTCCATTCGTGTTGTAGCGCGCCACGGAAAAATTATTGTTCGAGACGCCGGCCGCCACGATCTTGCCGTCTGGCTGCACTGCGACGGCGTTTGCAGTATCCGTGCTCCCGAAATTGGTCGTCACCATGCCATCCGTATCAAAGGTGGTGTCCAGGCTCCCATTCGTGTTATAGCGCGCCACGGCAAAATTATTAGTCGAGACGCCGGCTGCGACGATCTTGCCATCCCCCTGCAATGCAACGGCATAGGCGGCGTCGGTGACGTTACCAGGAAAGTTGGTGGTCACGTACCCGTTGGGATTGAAAGAGCCGCTGGTATCCAGCGAGCCGTCGCTGTTGAAGCGCGCCACCACAAAGTTATTGTTAGTTGCACCTGCCACGACGACCTTGCCATCGCTCTGGATGGCAACCGCGTAGGCGACATCCGCGTTGCTGCCAACGTGGAGCGTCCTCGTCCCCGTCGAATTGAAGCCGGTGTCCAGGCTGCCGTCCATGTTATAGCGCGCCACGGCGAAGTCGTTTGCATGGCTCCCGGCCACCACGATCTTGCCATCCGGCTGCAAAGCAACGGCATTGGCGGCGTCGGCGCCGTTGGGAATGTTGGTGGTCACGTAGCCGTTGGGGCTGCCGAAGCCGGTGGTGTCCAGGCTGCCATTCGCGTTGTAACGCGCCACAATAAACAGGTTGTTCGAAGAACCGGCGACCACAATCTTACCGTCGCTCTGCAGAGCGACGGCCCTGCCGGTATCCGTGCTTCCCAAATTGGTGGTCACCCGGCCGTCCGTATCGAACGAGGTGTCCAGGTCGCCCGGCGCAGCCAGGGCTGCCGGCACGGGGCCGGCCACCACCAGCGCCAGAACCACCAACAGGCCCAACGCCATCCTGGCGCGGCCATAAAGACTGCTATAGCGTTTCATAATTATCCTCCTGGTTGAAACAAAATTTACCTGATGCTTTCACATAACCATTTGTAATGAGAAGTTCTCTCGTCCCTCTGTTACTTGATCGCCTCCGGCTACCCCAAAAACATGCCCCACACGACCTAACAAAAATGCAAGGTCTCCCTCGAGTATATCACATAAATGCCGGATGTATTGCAAATTAATTAATACTTTTACAAAATAACATGAAATTTATCCAACTTTTACATCGTGCTACACCTCCCCCTGGTTTGGGGCGCGCGGTTCGAGCACACCCACACCCCGGCGCAGGCCATCCCCGCCTGGCAGCCCGCCGTGCTGTGGGACATCCTGGCCATCCAGGTGTCGATCCACCTGGCCTGCCTGCTGCTGTTCAAGGGCGTGCGCCTGTCGCTGGCCGTCCTGGTCCTCTTCCAGGACTACCTATCCGTCTTCCCCTTCCTGATCGCCAGTATGTCGGTCAGCGGGGTGTGGCTGTGATGGTAGGCGTGCCAGTAGGAAATCCCAGGCCTGCGTTGTCAATTGGATGGCAATCTCTGCGTCATCGCTGGAAAGCTCTGGCAAATCGCCCGGATAACGTGAAGTAACAGCATAGGGTGTCAGGATAATTGCCGCTTCGCGTAGACTTTCAAAATCGCTGTCAAAAAGCATGCACTGGGCGGCCAGCGCCACCAGAGAATGCGTTTTTTCAAAAGGCTGGTCGTGCCAGGTGAGGTAGGCTTTCAGGCTTTTTTCTATGGCTTGCTGGCAATGGAATCCTACAGCATTGTATAGCCCCTGTGGGTTTCTAAAAAGCCAGTTGGCGGCTGCCAGATCCTGCCGCCCCTTTGTTAACCAGGCGTACACTTCTTGCTGTTTGGCTTCATCCATAAACCAGTTTACCCTCCCTCAGGACGGTTGAAGCCAGCGAGGTTGTTACCTGGCTGGAACGCTCGAACTCTGCTTGAGTGAGCACAATGACATCTACAGATTGCGTCATCCCCCACAACAGGTTATAGGAATGTGCTTCACGCTTGTGGCGCGGCAGATCTGAATGAGATAGCACCACCAACAGATCGATGTCGCTGCCCGCTCCAGCCTCGCCCCGTGCTTGCGAGCCAAACAAATAGATACGCTCTGGCTGCAAACCTTTTGCCAGGCGCTGGACTGCTTCACCAACAACATCCGTACCCATCTGCGTTGCCATCTCTTGAAGTATAGCACATATCGGCTCTCATCCGATCACCAACCGCGTCTTCCGCTCTGCCAGCCCGACCACGGCCCGGCTGCCGGCGTTGAAGGCCAGGTAATCGCTCTGCACGCCGTCGCTGAAGATCACCCCGCCCGCCGGCATGTGCGATTCGAGCTCCAGCGGCAGCTCGGGCGTGATCAGCCCGCACACCAGCCCGGCGGCGGACGTCTTGCTGATAAACGGCTCGCGCACGGCGAAGATCAGCCGCCCGGCGTCCCAGGGCAGCTCGGGGTAGGGCAGCGCCTCCGGGCGGCTGCCGAAGCCGCGCCATAAGCCGTTGGCCATGTTGAACAGGCTGCTCAGCCAGCCGGTGGCGCCCGCCCCGGTGGAGACGATCACTCCGCTGGAGGAGTGGTCTTCACTGCGCTCGCCGGAGCGGATGCGGTAGCGCGCCGAGACGTGGCTGTCTGCCCCAATGAACAGATCGTTGAACGCCAGCAGCGATTGCCCGTCGCTCAGGCGGGCTTCAGCCATGCTGACTGCCTTGAACTGTGCCCCCCCGTTCAGCGCCCGCCGGGCCGCCTCGGGCGCGGTGACCACGGTGAAGGGCAGCAGCACCCCGTCGATGTGCGCCGGGTCGGGGTTAGCCGCCACCAGCGGCTGCCCGTCCAGGTACTTGGCGGTGTTGACCACCAGCCCGTCCACCCCGGCGGTCACCACCACGTCCTGCGGCGTGAACAGGAAATTGGGCAGGAAATCCCGCTCGATCACCTGCAGCCGGGCCAGCCGTTCCAGGCGTTTGCGCAGCTCGCTCACCGCCGCCTGGTAGGTCTCGTGTTCGCGTTCGTACAGGGCGAAGTTCCCCCCGCCGTGCTCGATATAAAAGCGCGCCTGCGCCCGGGTGTTGAAGCGCTCCACCAGCCCCTCCAGGCGAGTCTTGCGGGTGACCAGCACAATCTTCTCGTCCATAATATTATCTATCTTTTGTGTGGGAGTGCTGCCACGCAGCACCCCCACACAAAATGTTATTTGCTTTGCATCAACGCCTCGAACAAATCCGGCGAGATATTCAGGCTGCCGATCTTTCCGGCGTTGCGGGCGATCTCCTTCAGCGCCTGCGATACCATGCGGCGCGGGTCGGCGGATTGCAGCGCCAGCACCTGCAGCACCTCGCTATCCAGCTCGTTCAACGGGCGCAGCGCAGCCGCCGTGGTATACGCCTGGGCGTCCGCTTCGGCCTGCAGGTTTTCGGCCCGCGCCGCCACCAGCTTCGCCCGCTCCTGCTCCAGTTGGATCTCGCCGCCCAGCTTGCTGGCGCGCACTTGCTGCTCCAGCGCCTCCACCGCCAGGTCGGCCTCCACTTTGGCCTCGCGCATCTGGCGTTTCTTCTCCTCCACGGCGATCTCGGTGTTCAGTTCGTTTTCCTTGATGCGCCGCTCCTGTTCGATGGCCGCGTTGCGCCGGTCGTAGATCGCCTCGTCCGCCAGGCGCAGCAGCGCCTCGCGGGCTTCGGCTTCCAGGGCGCGGGCGCTCTCCGGCGCGGGGCGGATGGCCTGGGCGGTGACGATCAGCATCTCCACGCCCAGCTCGGCGGTCGCCGGGCTGTCGCGCAGCATCTCCAGCAGGGCAGCCGAGATTTCGCCGGCGGCGTGCACTGCCTGGCGCATGGGCATACGCTGCACCAGGCTGCGGGTCAGCGTCTGCGCCAGGTTGACCAGCCGCAGGGCCAGCTTCTGGGGGTCCTCGGTAAGGTAATGTTCTACCCGGCCGTCGATGGTGTAATCCAGCAGCCCTGCCACCCGCTGCGGGTCGCTGATCCGGTAAGTGAGCTGGCCTTGCACGGTGACCGGCTGGAAATCGGCGCTGATCTCGTTGAAGATGAACGGCACGTCGGCGCTGTTGAGCGGGACGGCGACGATGGACGAAGCCGGCTTGTAGTAGAAGAAAGCCAGCCCCGGCCCGGCGTGGCGTACTTTGCCGTTGTGGTAGTGGATGATATAGGAGGTGGGCCGCGCCCTCAAGTAGTGGATGCCGAACATGGTTGTGTCTCCTGGGTTGGTGGGTAATGGGTCAATGAGTATTTAGTGTATTTTATACACTAATTATAACCGGGAATCTAAATTTGTCAAGCTGGAATTCGATCAGGATGATAGGCAAGATAGTAGATTTGCAAACTTATCACCTGGATACTCTCTCGATTCAGATTGACAAAACGGTGAAACTGGTTTATCATTATCGTATGTCGATAACGAAATACGATAATATAAACCGCAACTTTTTCCTGGGCTTCATCCGTCTGCACATCCTGTTTCACGCCTCCCAGGAGCCAATTTATGGGCTGGATATGATTCGTGAACTTGCGCGGCATGGCTATACCCTGAGCCCGGGCACACTTTACCCCATTCTGCATCACCTGGAGCGCGATGGTTTCCTTCAAACCGAGAAGCAGGTGGTAGGCGGCAAAGTGCGTAAATATCACACGATCACCGAGGCAGGCAAAGCGGCCCTGGCTGAAGCGCTGGTGAAAGTGCGCGAGTTATTGGAAGAAATTGATATCGAATCCAATTGATGAGGCAATAAAACGTGGAATATCTTGTCATTTGTGTTGTTGCTGTGCTCGTATCGGGGCTGACTCTGTTTTCAGGCTTTGGCCTGGGGACAGTTTTGATGCCTGCTTTTGCCTTGTTCTTTCCGCTTCCAGTTGCAATCGCAGCGACTGCGGTGGTGCATCTGGCGAATAATATCTTCAAGGTGTTTCTGGTGGGCAAGAAAGCCGATTGGGGTGTGGTCTGGCGCTTTGCTCTCCCAGGCGCTATTGCTGCAATGATTGGGGCGGCATTGTTGAATCTGTTCGCTGGCATTCCTTCACTGCATAGCTACAAATTGGGTGGCCAGGAGTACGAGATCACCGTTGTCAAGCTGGTGATTGGATTATTAATCATCCTGTTTGCAGTTTTTGAGCTGCTCCCGGCTTTCAATAAACTGGCTTTTGAGCGCAAATATCTGCCCCTCGGCGGGGCGCTTTCCGGGTTCTTCGGCGGCCTGTCTGGAAACCAGGGCGCGCTGCGATCTTCCTTTCTGATCAAAGCAGGCCTGGATAAAGAAGCATTTATCGGCACCGGCACAGTCTCGGCAGTGATTGTGGACGTTGCCCGCTTGCTTGTCTATGGTTTGGGGTTTTACACGGCCAGTTTCGTCGGGATCAAAGAAATCTGGGGATTGGTATTGGCGGCTACGTTAGCCGCTTTCCTGGGGGCATTCATCGGGGCGAGGTTGATCAAAAAAATTACCCTGCGCACCCTGCAAATCATGGTTGGGATCATGTTGACCCTGGTAGGCGTCGGGATGGTCAGCGGTCTGTTCTAAAAAGAACGCTATGGAAACACCTGTTTTGATTCGAACGAATGAACATGACCAACTCCACCTGGCTGATCGCTGGCGGCGCGCTGGTCGGATTACTGGGCGATCTGGCACGATGACGTTGAGGCGCAATGTGAAATGAAAATCCGAAAGACGATCCTTGTCGCAACAGGTGTTTTCGTGGGAACCGCCCTGGTCTGGCGCTGGAGCAGCCGGCGCAAACAAATGCCCTGCCCGGCCTGGTTGGCCTGGATTCTGGATAACCGGTTGACCGAAGCGGTTGCCGGAACCGAAGTGACCCTGGATCGGATTGGGCTGCAACCGCGAGACCGTTGCCTGGATGTTGGCTGTGGCCCAGGACGATTGAGCCTGCCCGCCGCTCAACGCGTTGGCCCTGATGGTGAAATCGTTGCGCTGGATATCCAACCAGCCATGCTGGCGAAACTACGGCAACGCCTGGCAAGAACGGGAACCACAAACGTAACCCTACTCCACGCTGACATCACGACGGCGGGCATCTTGAGCGGGGAACAATTCGATCGCGCCTGGCTGGTAACCGTTCTCGGCGAGATCCCCAACCAGCAAAGGGCGCTCATGAACCTGCGCCGGCTGCTCAAACCCGGCGGGATACTTTCGGTCACGGAAATATTTCCTGACCCGCACTTTCAAAGCCAGGCGACCGTCATGCGCCTTTGCCAGCAGGCCGGTTTCATACCTGCTGAGAAGTGGGGAATGCCGCTTGCTTTTACTCGGAATTTCACCAGGCCGCTATGAACACAATTGTCAGAAAAAATGCTGTATGTAATACTTGCACCATTCGTTTGGTGAGGATCGCTTATCAGCGCGCCCCGTGGTTTCGGCTGGTGCGCGAACCGCTCAAATGGGGAATGCGTTTTCTTGCCCTGCTCTACCGGGTAAATCCTGACGAGTATGCAGTCCGAACACCATCTTGTTATCGCTGTATGCGCTTTTACAAAGTAGCATTGAAAGAGAAATCGGGATTATTTCGCTTTCTCAATGGCCTGGTCAATCCCTATTTTGATTCCATGATCGAGCGTATCCTGACGCCCGATGAAATGCTGCAGGCCAGGGAGTACGCGCAGAAGGCGATGTCGGGCGAATTTGAAATACAATAAATTAAAAAATTTTTCTCCTATTGTGTATGCGGTGCGCAGTACCGCATACACAATAGGATCACGCAAAATGACTTTCGGTTAAATAAGTCAACCAGCCGGGCGCGCCTGGCCTCTGGATGAATGAAAAATCGATTTTACATAATAGGAGATAACCCATGAGATACCTGTTTATCATCAACGATGCGCCATACGGCAACGAGCGCCCCTATAACGCCCTGCGCCTGGCGATGAATTTAGGAAAACGCGAAGCGGCGCATGTGCGCGTTTTTCTGATGGGCGATGGGGTGCAGTGCGCCATCAAAGGCCAGGAAACGCCGCAGGGCTACTACAATATCGAGCGCATGTTCGCCTCTGTTATGCGCGGCGGCGAAGTGGCGACCTGAGGCACCTGCCAGAAAGCCCGAGGTCTCGGGCAGGAAATGTTAATTGCCAATGTGCAGGTTGGGACGATGGAATTGCTGACAGATTGGTCGCTGGAAGCCGACAAAATTCTGGTTTTTTGACCAGCGGGCGCTGACCGCAAAATAGTCATGGATGAAATGACAGCGTTTGACAAGCACGCCGACGAGTATGATCGGATGATTGTCGTATTTACAAAACCAAATATGTTGGTATAATACATTTGGAAAATCAAATATGACAGGCAGCGAGTATCTTAACCGGGTTTCCTTCATTCTGAAGACGATTGCCCATCCATCCCGATTAGCCATCCTGTTGGCCATTGGGGAAGGCGAAACCTGTGTTTGCCACCTGGAGAAGATGCTGGGTATGTCTCAATCTCACATCTCTCAGCAATTAATGGCCTTGCGTCAGGCAGGTATTGTATCTACCCGGCGTGAGAGGCGTTTCATTCATTACAGGCTGACGGACCCCGCAGTGCTGAATTTGATCCACCAGATTGCTCAAATGGAGGGGTTGGATCTTCCGGTTTTACAACCAACGCCGGAATGCGGTTGTTCCAATTGCTGCAAAAAGAAATAGGCGGCCTGCGTCTCTTACGCTGGCGCAGGCGCTTGAAAAATACAAACTATTCATAGGAGAATCAAGCATGTGCCAAAATAAATGCAACGATAATGGATTGTGTGATTGCCATTGCGGTGAAAGCCATGAGCAGGGTTGTTGCTGCTGCAATCAACATCATTTCCAGCGCCGGTACCAGACGAAAGCTGAACAGATTGCGGAACTGGAAGCCTACCTGGCGGACCTGAAAACAGAGGTACAGGCCGTAGAAGAACGATTAGCTGATCTGAGGAAATAATGGTTAGCGCTGCTGCTGACTTGCCAACAAGCTCTGAAAAGCCGGTTATCTCTGTAACAGGCTTGACCAAGAAATACGACCAGGTCACTGCACTGGATGGGATCTCTTTTCACGTAAACCGCGGCGAGTTGTTTGGCTTCCTGGGGCCGAATGGAGCGGGCAAGACCACAACGATCAACGTCCTGACCGGCCTGGCCAGGCCCGACGCTGGGACGATCCTGATGGATGGGCAGGATTGTACTCGCAACCCGAAAGCCGCCCAACATCGCATTGGCACCGTACCAGATGAGAGCAATCTCTACCCGGAACTGACCGGCTTCGATAACCTGTGTTTCTGCGCAGCCCTGTATGGAATAAGAAAAGGCGAACGCACAGAGCGGGCGCGTGAATTGCTGGAAGTCTTTGGCCTGGCCGAAGCAGGGCAGCGCAAGTTTGCCGGCTACTCCAAGGGGATGAAACGCAAGCTGACGATCGCCGCCGGGATCATCCACCGGCCGGCGATCCTCTTCCTGGACGAACCCACCACCGGCATTGATGTCGCCAGCGCCCGCCAGATTCGTCAAATGATTCAAGACCTGCATGGCAACGGAACTACCATCTTCCTGACCACGCATTACATCGAGGAAGCGGAGCGACTGTGCGACCGGATCGCCTTCATCGTGAACGGACAGATCGCGCTGGTGGAAAGCGTTCCTGTCCTGCTGCAGCCGCTGCAGAGTCAGCATGTGCTCCTGCTGACCGTTCCAGGGGTTGACGCGCAGCTCTCCGGCCAGTTGTCGGCGGATTTTCCGAAGTATGGAATCCAGGTTTCAGCCAAAGACCAACTTCGCATCGAAGCAGAAATGTCTGTCCCGCTTGCCCCTCTGGTAAGTTACCTTGCAAAGCATCAGCGCGAGGTGACGGAGGCCCGCCGCCAGCGCCCATCCCTGGAAGATGTGTTCGTGCGGGTGACCGGCCTCCAGGCGGACTTGATGAAGAAGGAAAAAGAAAGAAGCGGTGGAGGCGGCCAATGAAACACTGCATCGCGTTCTGGAATATACTGCTCAAGGATATGCGCGCTTATTATCTCAAGCCGCCCAATATCAGTTGGGGGTTGATTTTCCCAATCGCCTGGGCGGGCATGTTCTTTATCAGGTCAGGCAGCGGTTTGGATAGCACCCTCGACATCCTGCCGGGGGTGATGGCTGTTTCGATCTTGTTCGGCACCACCTCCATGCTGGCCGTAACGGTCACCTTCGAGAAGAAGAATCGCTCCTTTGACCGCTTGCTGCTCTCACCGATTCCGCTCTGGCTGCTTATGCTCGCCAAAACCAGCGGGGCCATATTTTTTGGGATTCTCAATGCCTTTGTCCCGGCGATATTGGCCGCCTTCTTGACCGATCTATCGGCCGTGAATTGGTTTGTGACAGCGCCTGCGGTGATCCTGATTGCGGTGGCCTCGACATTCCTGGGCCTGCTTATCGCCGTTTCGGTCAGCGAGGTGTTCGAGGCGCAAACATTCTCGAACTTCTTCCGCTTCCCGATGATCTTTCTGTGTGGATTGTTCATTCCGGTTGCGGCGCTGCCAGCCTATTTGCAGCCTCTTTCCTACCTGCTGCCCCTGACCTACGGCGTTGATATCCTGCACGGCGCTATACGCGGCCAAAATACGCTGGCCTACCCCATCTCATTTGGATTGATTACACTTTTCTGCATCGGATTGTTCCTGGTCAGTCTCAGGAATATTTACCGTAAATGGATTGTCTAGCGCCTGGCGGCTAAAGACCGGCAGGATATTTTTTTGCCCATGCAGGTTGTTTAATTGGAAATCCTGTTTTTGCGCCATGCCTGCCAGTCCCCGGTTGACCAGAGCGCCCAGACCACCAGCAGGGGCTGGAAAAACAGACGAATCAGGCGCGCCTGGTCAGTGTCCAACCCGAAGGCGCTGATGCCGTTAACGTACTGGGAGATGTTGCCCGGAAAGATGGCAACGAAAAATGCGGCTGTTCCCCAACCAGTCAGCAGGCGGTATTTGCCGGGCGCGAAAATCAGCGCCACGCCCAGGATCAGTTCAACGATGCCCGATAAAACCACCACCAGGTCGCCATCCATTGGCAGCCAGGTTGGCACCTGCGCCAGGAACTCGACGCGGGCGAAAGTCAGGTGACTGTATCCGGCAAAGAGCAAAGCAGCGCCCAGCCAGATGCGGAAAATGGTTTGGATCAGACTGGTTTTGCCAGTTGTGGAGACTGAACCATTTGTCGCCATGGCTTAGGCTCCCCTCTTGCGAAGCCGCGCACCCAGGATTTCGGCCAGCCCCATCGCCCCCAGGGCGCAGAGCAGGTGCAGGACTTGCGCCAGCCAGAGATAGACTTCGGGGAAAATGTGGCTTTGGATCAGGCCCCAAACGGGCAGGCCGAGCGCCCAAATGGCGGAGAGCGCCACCAGCCAGCGCGCAACCACAGCGCGATAGGCCAGGTAAACCAGGGCAAACAAGGCCAGGGTCAGCACGCCACCCAGCAGGATATGCCCCCGGATGAGGGCGCGTGCGTTCCCGGTCCAGAAAACAATGCCGAGAATTAACTCGATCAGGCCGGTGATGCGGATGGCCCATTGTAAAGTGGGGATGAGTTTCATGCTATTTCCCTGGTGAGCGATGGTCAGGCAATTCGTTCGGCGTTCAACTGATCCACCAGGGCCAGGATTTCCTCGTTAGTGGGGATGTCGGTCATGTCATGTCCGTAATGGACAAAGCGCGCCACCCCGGCCATGTCAATTAACACCTGGGCAGGCATCCGTCCCAGTTTGAACAGATTGACTTCCTGCCCGTAGAGCTTCAATACGCTGGCCTTGGGATCAGGCAGGCCAATGAAGGGCAGGGATTCTTTTTGGAAGTAGGCGGCGAAGGCTTTGGCATCTTCCGGGCCAACCACAACGACTTCAACATTGCGGGCTACAAATTGAGAGTGGTCTTGACGCAACTGCGCCATGTGCTTTTGGCAGTATGGTCAGACAAAAGTGCGGTTGAACACCAGCAGCACGTTTTTCTGGCCGCGCAGGTCGGTCAGTTGGAAAGGTTTCCCAGTGAAATCAAGAAGGCTGAAATTGGGGGCAATTTGATTGAGAGAGACGCGAGGCATGTGAATTCCTTTCGATATCCGTTCTGAAACACTCGTTCCAGTTTGAGGGTAAAATAATACGCCGAAGCAATCTGCTTTCAGCGTAAACGTTAATCCAGCACCGAGAGAACCAGGTGCACGTAATTTTCCAGGCAGGCCCGATCCAGATTGACCTTGGCCAGGAAATTCAAGTTGAAAAAATTGAACAGGAGGTAATGGGCCACGTCCCCGGCAGGTTGGCGCAGGGTGATTTTTTCGGCTTGCACCGCTTTTTCCAAAAAATCGGTGAACAGGGCCGCGACCTCCTCGGTGTGTTCGGTGATAACGGCATTTACTCCTGGCTTCCGGTTTTCCAACTCAACCGAGGCTTTCAAGGTCAGCGAGCCGCCGGGCAGTTCGTTGGCCAGCAGGCTGTTAATCAACCCTTCGAACATCTGCGCCAGCAGGGCTTTGGGGTCGCTGGCGGGCTGGCTGAGAATCCGGCGCAGCATTTCGCGTTCCATGCGGCTGTGGCGTTTGAGCGCCAGCAGGAAAATGGAGTCTTTGTCGCCGAAGGTGCCGTACAGGCTGCTGCTGCTGATACCCAGGTGAGCCACCAAATCGCGGATGGAGGTGGCGGCGTAGCCTTTCTGGCAGAACAATTGCATGGCCTGCTCAATGACAGCTTCCTGGTCGAATTCTTTGGTTCTGGGCGACATGTCGATAGTATAGCACAATTCAGAAACGATTGTTCCAGAATAAGTGTTTTATCAGGTTTTTCTAAACCTTGTTTAACGAGAGTTTTCGCCAACTGACCCCTTCTGGAAATTCATCATATCATCCCTTTGTCCGCAGGTGGAGCAGATCGTCTGGAGGCGAACGGCTCTGATAGCCTGGATGCTGGCAGACGGCGAAGACACACTCAGTTGGCAAAGGTTTCTGGAGCAACTCTATTTGGCTGGCTTGACCCCTGAGAACGGACTGAAGATGTTGGCTGCTGATGGCAGCACCGGCTTCAAAGCGGCTTATGAGAATGTCTATTGGATGGTGCCTCTACAGCGCTGTGTGTTCCGCAAACTGCTGCTGGCCTATTGCCTGGGCCTGAGCCTGCTGCCCGAAGCCCTGGCGCGTATGCCCCTGGAAGAGGTCGCCGCCCAATTCGTGGACCTGTTCATAGAGGGAACACGGAAATGAGCATTTCCGCCCGAGAGTGACCGGCCAGGATAATCTGGCTGGTCTGCAGGCGGTCGAGGAACAGATGGATGTCCTCTACCGGGGTATCGATATCGTAGCCAGGTGGGAATTCAAGGCGCATCACTGTTGGGGCAAGCTGAACGGAGGTCGAGCGATGAGAGTCTGTTGTGACAAAACAATCTCACAAATTACCTGTCAAAATAGCACAACGGCCATTACAATAGGCCCAACGGATAGAATGCTATAGTCTTGTATGCGGGGCGCCCCCGGATTTGAAGGATGAAAACGAAAGTGCTATGCCCGGCGCATTTCCAATTACGGACTCCGTTGAAGCAGTTGCCGTTGGACTCCAATACAGGAAACGTGCTTGGAACAAAATTGTTTCACAGGTACTGAAGACTGCCAACCGCACGTGGTCTCGGTGCGCAGCCTGGTGGAATTTGTATTGCAGGCAGGCGATTTGACCCCCGGCGGGTTTCAAAGGCGCGACCGCGCCCGGCTCGGCACGCAGGGCCATCAACGCGTGCAGCGCTCTCGCCCCGCAGGGTATGAAAGCGAAGTGGAGATCGCCTACCGGGTGGAAGGCGCCGACCCGCCGCTGGAAGTGCGCGGCCGGATCGATGGCCTGGTTGCCGGCCGGGCGCCGGTGATCGTCGAAGAGATCAAGACGACCACGCTGAGCCTGGACCTGCTGGGCGAGGATTACAACCCATTGCACTGGGCGCAGGCGCAGTGCTACGCTTACATGTACGCCCGGCAGCAACACCTGGACGAGGCCGCCGTCCACCTGACCTATTACCACCTGGACAGCCGGAAAGAAAAGACCTTCGCGCGCTATTTTACGCTGGCCGAATTGGAAGCCTTTTTCTGCGGCCTGGTCACTCCCTACCTGGACTGGGTACGAAAGATGCGGGCGTGGCAGGTCCGGCGCGACCAGTCGATCCAACGGCTCGATTTCCCTTATGAGGATTACCGCCCGGGCCAGCGAGAGATGGCCGTGGCCGTCTACAAAGCCATCCGCGCCCGTTCACGTTTGTATGCACAATCGCCTACCGGGGTGGGAAAGACCATCGCTGCCCTTTTCCCGGCGGTCAAGGCCCTGGGGCAGGGGCTGGTTACAAAGATCTTTTATCTGACGGCCAAGACGCCCGGGCGCCTGGTGGCAGAACGGGCGTTGGAGGATATGCGCCGGGCCGGCCTGCACTTGCGCAGCGTGACCCTGACGGCCAAAGAAAAGATCTGTTTTTGCCCGCCGGTCAACTGCGACCCGGAAGTATGCCTTTTCGCCGGCGATTATTTTGGCAAAGTGAAAAGGGCGCTGGAGGAAATCGACCGGGTTCAGGCTTTTACCCGCCCGGTCATCGAGGAGATCGCCCGGCAGTACCAGGTCTGCCCCTTCGAGTTTTCGCTGGACCTGGCTTTATGGGCCGATTGCATCATCTGCGATTACAACTATGCCTTCGATCCACGGGTCTACCTGCACCGCTTTTTCGACTTCAGCACCGAACCGTATGTCTTTCTGATCGATGAAGCGCACAATCTTCCCGACCGGGCCAGGGCGATGTATTCGGCCGAGCTGGATAAGAAGACGGTGCTGGACTTGCAGCGCACGCTGAAAGCGCATTTGCCCGAGCTGGCCGAAAAGCTGAGCGCGATCAACCATATCTTGCTGCAGACCCGCAAAACCTGCCAGGCGGAAGGCAAGCCGGCGCTGGTTGAACACGCGCTGCCGGAAAAGCTGCTCAAAGCGCTCCGGGAATTCAGCCAGAAGGCGGAAGACTGGTTGGTCTTGAACCAGGCCGCGGCGTTCCGGCAGGAACTATTGGATTTTTATTTCTCGTGCAGCAACTATCTGCGGACGGCCGAATATTTCGATACTTTCTACGTCTCCTACTTCGAGCGCCAGGGGCAGGCCGGTCTCAAAGCCAAATTGTTCTGCCTCGATCCGGCCCCCATGCTGGCCGCCCCGCTGCAGCGCAGCCAGGCGGCCGTCTTCTTCTCGGCGACGCTGCTGCCATTGGATTACTTTATGCAGCTCTTGACCGGCGCCGGGCAGCACCCCAGGCGGGTCTTCCCATCCCCTTTTCCCACCGAGAATTTCAGCCTGCTGATCCACAATGGCATCGCCACCCAATATGCGCAGCGGGCGAATTCCTGCGCGGCGGTTGCCTCGGCGATTGCATCGATCTGCCGCGCCCACGCCGGCAATTACCTGGTCTTCTTCCCGTCCTACGCCTACCTGGCCGCGGTGCTGGAACGGCTCAAAGAAACGCTCCCAGAGAGGCAGCTTCTCGTTCAGGATCGGGGCATGACCGAAGCGGCGCGGGATGCCTTCCTGGAGCAGTTTTCGGCCGGCAACCAGGATACGTTAATCGGGTTAGCCGTCATGGGCGGCATCTTCGGCGAAGGGATCGACCTGGTGGGAGAGCGGTTGATCGGCGCCGTGGTAGTCGGCGTGGGGGTGCCGCAGGTATGCCTGGAGAGAGACCTGATCAAAGATTATTTCGACCGCCAAAACGGCAGCGGTTTTGCCTACGCTTACCAATATCCCGGTTTCAACCGTGTGCTGCAGGCGGCCGGCCGGGTCATCCGCACCGAGGCAGACCGGGGAGTCATCGTGCTAATCGACGAGCGCTTTACCCACGCCCGTTACCGCCGCCTGTTCCCCGCCCACTGGCGGGGGTTCCAGGTGGTACAAAGCACCGGCGAGATCGAAGATATCTTGCAGCGCTTCTGGTAGCGGGGGATGAGATTACGACAGACAATACTCTTTCCCTAAACGATAGGCTTCCCGCAGATAATCTTGCCGGACGTCAGGACCTACTGCTCCGACAGAGTAGAAGTATACATGTTCCACGTCTTTGATGCCAGGGTAGCGAAATCCGAAATCGTCGATCAGCTTGCGCATCGCTTCGCCTAAGCCATCCTGGTAGGCGGCCTGGTCGAAGAGGGTGGTGCTGATCAGCAGCGCCTTTTTCTGGTTGAAGAGCGGGATGCGCCCCGTGATATCGCCCTTCCAGCCCGCGGGGCTCAAGGAATAGGCGAACCCGTAGGTGAAGACCCGTTCGACCCAGCCCTTCAAGATGGCCGGAAAACCTACGAACCAGACCGGGGCGATGATCGCCAGGCCGTCGGCCTCGGCCAGCTTGCGCTGCTGCTCCACGACGTCTTTGGGCCGGAAGCGGCGGATCAGGCGGGTCAGGCCGGCTGCATCCTTGTTGCGCAGCCAGCGTTCTACCAGCGGGCGCGGCACCCAGCCGCGGCTATCCAGGATCATATTTTTGAGCAGCGCCAGGGGGATATCCTCGCTGATCCAGCAGGGGTTATCGCGCGAGGTGAGCACCGGGTTGAAGTGGATGGCATACAGGTCGACGACTTCGCAGGCATGCCCGGCGTCTGCCAGCCCTCTGGTAAACTGTTCCAGGATGGCGTGGCAGAAAGATTTCGGGTTAGGATTTGCGTAAACAGTCAAGACTTTCATGGGTGACTCCTGATTTGGCCGAAGGCCATTTTATGTAGCCTGAAGTGTGTGCGTTGCGCAGCAACGCACACACTTCAGAAGGAAAACTTATTTGGCCGTTTGATATCCCGGCTTCACATGGCCTTCAGCTATCTGGCCTTGCGGCGACCTGAGCAGGCCGCGCACGACCACGACCGTTCCCAGGACGAAGAAGGCCGATTCCAGCAGGGAAGCGGCACGCCCCAGCGTATCCAGCGCCGACAGCAGCTCCAGGATCATGCGGCCAAAACCGCCGGCCGTCCCTGCCAGCAAAAACGACCAGCTGGCGATCTCCTTCTGCTGCCGGGTCAGGTTCAGCCGGTCGATACACAGGCCGAAGAAGAAGTTGATGAAACTCAGGAAGACGCCATAGCCATGCATGACTTTCCAGGCCTGGTATTGGTCGCCGAGCATCGAGCCTCCAAAGAGGTCGATGGTCAGCGGAATTCCGGCTACGACCCCCAGCACCAGGAAAAGGATGATGCCAAAAGCGATGTTCTTCCTGCCTACGGTTGCATTTGCAAAAATCTTGTTCATGGATTGTTCCTTTCATCTTATGTAGCCCTGTGGTGTGTGCGGTGCGCAGCACCGCACACACCACAGGAAAAAACTGTTTATTGTTCACTGGCGAGTATCTGCTGCACCCACCCGGCGACCTTTTCGGTGATCTTCCTGCACCTGTCGATGCAATCGCTCTCGATATATTTCCTCACTCCTGCCGGGGAAGAAAAATCACATTGGGTGATCGCCTGGCATTGGGTGCTGCCGAATTCTTTCCGGAACCACTTTGACATGCGGTAGCCCCGGTTCATGCTGCGATTGAATTTATTGATGCTTTCGTCGAAGGCATTGCCGCCGGCTGACAGGATCACGATCATGCGCAGAACGCGCCAGGGATTGTTTTCGATCTCGCCGCCTCTCAGACCGATCGCCATCACGCCGGCGGCAAATGCGCTGCAGGTCATCCCCATGAACAACGTGCCGCCCATAAAGGCCGATGCCGCATCATAAAGCACCTGGTGTTCGGGAAGGGTGTAACCCAACCGCTCGAACACGGCCTGCGCGCAGTGGAACCGGTTTTGCGCCAGGTAGGCGTACAGGCTGCGGTAGGCTTCCCGGGCATCGCCGGGAATGGCGTCCCTGGCACGGCCGGCGTCGTCCTCGAGGTAAAGCTCCGGTGAAAGCAGGATCGGCCGGAAACAATGCCGCGGAAAGCGATCCTTGCCGCGGATCTCCTTGCAGCGCATCGTGCGATGACATTCCAGGAAATGCTGGCAGAAGGCGTGCCCCTGGTCGAAGATCACCGGCAGGCCGCCATCGATCTCATCCAGGCCGTAGCGCAAGCCGAGCAGCGCCAGGGGCGAGGTGATCCCGCCGCATTCGAACCCGGTATTCCCGATGCCGCCCGGCATGCCGGCGCTGAGCCTGACCAGCCATTCCTTGCCCGGCGCTACGATATCCACGAGCGTCTGCATCACCGCCGGGGCGCAGTGGCCCATGCGCAAGACATTGGCCAGGCTTTGCCGCCGGTAGCCGCCATTGGGTTGGCGGTGGATTACAGGGGACAGCTTTGGCATTTCCATGGCGCGTTGATTACTCCTTCGAGCGTAAGATACCCGGCACCAGCAGGAGCACGCCGAGCGAAATCAGCAGGATCTCAAAGACCGGCAGCCTGAACGGCAGGTTGAAGGCGGCCCCGGCCAGCTCCAGCCCGCCCCAGATCAGCATCAGGATGCCCACGATATTCGAGAAGCCGCTGGCCGGCAGACCACCCTGCCGCCGGGCCAGGTTCACGCCGAGCAGGATCAGCCCGACCCCCAGCGCGCCGACGCCCTGCGGCAAGAAATTGGCCAGTTCGGTGACGCCCCACCAGATGAACAGCGCCCCCCAGGCGATGGCATCATAGTCACGGTTGTTGATTCGGATCGTATTCATTCTTTTTCCTTTCTATCGGATTGATCGAAATTAATGTCAGGTTCAGCCGGGCCAGTTTGTTCAGGATGCCCATCAACGCCGACTGATCTTCGATGGGCCCCCACAGGGTCATCTCTCCATTCTCAAGATACTCCACCTCCAGGCCTTCCAACCATTCTGACCAGCGGCTGTCCAGTTGACCTTTGAGGTGAATTTGGTAAAGCCTGCCGCAATCCGGCGAGCGAGGCTGCGCGCCTTCCGCTCTGCCTGCGTTTACCGGGTTGGTATTTCTCTGGTCAGCCATCGCTCGTCCTTTTGTATGGTTTTGTTG
The DNA here is from genome assembly GCA_964595435.1 of uncultured Anaerolinea sp. Lineage (GTDB taxonomy): Bacteria > Chloroflexota > Anaerolineae > Anaerolineales > UBA4823 > RBG-16-57-11. The sequence goes on from CAZQQJ010000005.1 coordinate 53,258, forward strand.
GTGTGCGGTGCTACGCACCACACCAACAGAAGAAAAACCTTTCTGATGATCATTCTACGGCTTTTCAGAGCTGATTTCATCGACCGAAGGTTGTATCCGGGGTTGTAGATGTGGGGTTGTAGAATCAAAACAGCCGGCTGCACTCATGAAGTTTAAAAATTAATCACGCAATAGCAATAGCCCGCCCCGGCGATGAAGTCGCCGGGCTATACAACAACGCC
>CAZQQJ010000005.1:53578-141386 GCA_964595435.1 uncultured Anaerolinea sp.
CGATGAATCGGGCTGGAGGCGGCGCGCGCCGCGGGCAATAACCGGATTGATCCGGTGCCGCTGCGTAGCACGGGCAATTCATGCCCGTGCGGTCACCGCCCGTGCGGCCCATTGCCCCGGCGCGCGTTTCCCCCTCGCCAATCAACCACGCCCGGCGATGCCCCGCCCGGTGATGCCCCGCCCGGTGATGCCCCGCCCGGCGATGAAGTCGCCGGGCTACACAACAACGCCCGATGAATCGGGCTGGAGGCGGCGCGCGCCGCGGGCAATAACCGGATTGATCCGGCGTCGCTGCGTAGCACGGGCAATTCATGCCCGTGCGGTCGTCGCCCGGCGGACGCCTCCCCCTCGCCCATTACGCTTGCCCGGCGATGCCCGCCCGGCGGCGGTGCATTGGGCGCCGGATTCATCCGATGCCGTAGCTATGGAAACAGCTTTAGCTCTTTCGCCCGCGCCAGCGCCTGGGTGCGGCTGCCTGCCCCCAGCTTGGCGTAGATGTTGCTGATGTGGCGTTTTACGGTGGGCAGCGAGATGAAGAACTCGGCCGCAATTTCCTGGTTGGAGCAGCCGGCTTCGATGCGCGCCAGCACTTCCAGCTCGCGCCCGGTCAGCGGCTCGATCAACATCTGCGCCGGGGGCAGCTTGCTTCCGGCAGGTTCTCCCAGGGCGGACAGCAACTCGCCGACGTAACCGCTCCCCGGCCGGTGCACCCGGGCTTGGTAGAGCAGCTTCGCCAGCGGTTCGCCTTCATCCAGGAAGGTGCGCACATACCGTTCAGGCTGCGCCAGGGAGAGCGCCCTTTCCAGGGCGGGCAGGGCGCGCTCGAGCTCTCTTTTCCCCTGGTAGGCCAGCGCCTGCAGGAGCAGAGCTTCGATGGTCCGGCCTACCCGCCGCGTCCCCTCCAGCGTGCACAGCAGCGGCCCGGCCAGCTCCAGGAGGGCGTCATACGCACCGCGCCTCAACTCCAGGTGCAGCCGGGCAAGATCGTAGGGCACCTGCAGGGTCGAGATTTCAGGCTCTCCGCCGCTGCCATCGCCCGGGAGAGCGGTCTCTTCAACGATGCCGGCTGCTCTTTCCAGGTCTCCCTGTGCCACCCACAGGCGCGCCAGGGCAGACTGCGCAGCGGCAAGCTGCCAGGGCGACAGGCCCTGCCCGTCCATGACCTGCTCCAGCGCGTGCGTCGCCTGCAGGGCCTCTTCGGGCCGTCCCCGGGCCAGGGCCAGCCTGGCGGCCATCTCGTAGCCGATTGCCTGAGACGCTAGGCTGCCCCAACGCTGTGAGAGATCGATGCACTGTTGAATATAGCCCGCCGCCTCTTCCAGGTGGTTCCATTCGTAGGAAACCCGGCTCAGACCGGCATACACCCGTTCGGCCAGGGGAGAAATTTGCCCATCCGGCAGCCGGGCCATCTGCAGCGTCCGGGAATAGCGCCGGGCAGCCGACTGTAGCTGCCCCTGTTCCAGCAGGACTTCGGCCAGGTTCGTGCCCGAGACGATCCCCATGTGGATGCTGCCGGCTGCCTGGCCGATCTGCACCGCGCTGGCGTAGGCGTCCTGGGCCTCGGCCAGGCTGCCGCCCATCCAACAGGCATCTCCCAGGATGGAAGTGGCCGCGCTGCGCAGGCTGCAGGAAAAGTTGTTGCTGGCGGGCAAGGCCTCCAGCGCCTGGCGGGCCAGGCCGGCGGCCTGGCGGGTCTGCCCGTGCAGGTTGGCCCGGTAGGCCCGGGCGGCGATAACCGCCCCGGTCATCGTCTTGACCTCGTCGGTCAGCGCCAACGCCGCGATCAGCCGGGAGGCGGCCTGCAGCGGAGCGTCTGCCCGCTCGGGCTGCCCGGTCAGGCACAGCGCCCAGGCCTTTTGGATGGCGATCCAGGGGAACGTCTGTGAATAGGGCTCTACCGCCTCGATCCAGCGCAGCAGGTTGACCACTTCGCCGCGCATGAGCAGCTCACAGCCGTGCTGATCGACCAGGCGGGCCGCCCCCTCCTTGTCCCCGGCCAGCAGGGTATGCCGGATGGCTTCAAACATGAAGCCGTTTTGCGCGTACCAGCGGGCGGCGCGGCGGTGCAGCCCGGGGATGTGCTGCGGGTAGGACTGTTCCAACTGCCGGTTGAGCACCTCGGCGAACAGATGGTGGTAGCGGTACCAGCGCCGTTGTTCGTCCAGCGGGATGATGAACAGGTTCATCTGCTCCAGGGCTTCCAGCCTGGCCTGCCCGTTCACCGGTCCCACTGCACCTGCCTGGAGCAGTTCGTCGCACAGCGGCCCGCACATGCGCTCGAGAATGGAGGATTGCAACAAAAACGAGCGGGTAGCTTCATCCTGGAGGCGGAGCACTTCGTCGGCCAGGTAATCCATGATGTAGTGATGGCTGCCGGTAAAGGCCGCGATAAAGCCGCGCACATCGTCGCCCGCCGGGGCCGAAAAGCGCGGCTGAGAGGCCATGGCTTGCAGCGCAAGTGAGGCCAGTTGCAAGCCGGCGATCCAGCCTTCGGTGCGCGCCTCCAGGGCAGCGATATCGCTGGCCGATAACTTCAACGGCAGGGTTTCGTTGAGCAAGCAGGTAATCTCCGGCTGCGTAAAGCGCAACTGCGCCGCCCGGATCTCCACCAACTGGTCCCGCGCCCGCAAGCGGGCCAGCGGCAGCGGCGGGTCGGTGCGGGTGAGGCAGGCCAGGTGCATCTGGGGCGGGGCGTGGTCGATCAGGTGCGCCAGTATCTCCAGCACTGGTTGCGCATAGATGACGTGAAAATCATCCAGCACCAGGATGAACGGAGCCCCCCGCCCGGCGATTTCATTGATCACGATGTTCAACAAGAATTTGTACGCCCCCGGCTGGTTGCCCTGGAGCACGCCCAGCAGGTCCGGCTTGATCGCAGGAACCACTTTGCGCAGCGCGCCGATGAAATACTGCAGGAAATGGATGGGGTCGTTGTCCCCTTCATCCAGCGAAATCCAGGTTGCAGGGACCTGCGTCGTGTGCAGCCAGCCGCTCACCAGGGTGGTTTTGCCATAACCGGCCGGGGCCGAGACCAGGATCAGCGTTTTATCCAGGCCGCTGTTCATCCTCTCGTCCAGGCGCGGGCGGTTCATGCGGTTTGGGCGAAGCGGTGGAATGAACAGTTTGGTGCTGAGCAGCGCTTCTCTCTGCTCCAGGTTGGGCGGGTTAACCCGATCTTCCTCTTCCCCTACCAAAGGACCATCTCGAGACATCAGATTTCCTCTTGTGGGTCTTCAGCTAAATCGTTCTATTCGGGGGTCTGGCAGTCGCGGGGATCACACATCCCGTAAAGCGGCTCTAAGATAGATTATACAAGATTCTGAATTGAAGGTGTATCTTTTCCGGGCGAATTCTCGTCTACAGGTATAGAAAGCTGCTCGCAAACCGGTCAGGTCTTCAAAGCTACTCAACGGTCAGACTTCATCGTCAAGACCTGTCAGGTTTAGGCCACACAAAACGGCTTTCAGCCCAAGAAGCTGTAGGGCGGATGGCATCCGCCCGCCACACAAAACGGTTCATACCAAATAAGGAATAGACGATTTTTGGAGAATGAAGATGGAGACGATACAGACATACAAACAGTATTTGGCGACGATCGGCAATGGCGCGCTATTGATTTGGTGGGGAATTGTGATTATGATTGACCCAATCACCATCGGCATGGGCGCGATGGGCACCGGCCTGATTATGCTCGGCGTAAACGCGGCGCGAGCGCTGAAGGGCATCCCTGCCAAAGGGTCAACAACCATCATGGGCATCATTGCCATCGTTTGGGGCGCTCTCGACACGATCTTTGCGCTGGATTTCGGACCCTCGTTCGCCATCCTGCTGATCGTCATCGGCCTGGTAACCATTGCATCCCTCCTGGCAAAGCCGAAAAGCGGGCTGCCGGAAAACCACGCAATGTGACCTTCGGTCGAAAAGTATGGGAAAGAAAGCGCTTTCAGAGAAAGGGCAGATGATGGATGGAGCAACATTGGATTTTCAGGCGATCCATGATTCCTTCAGATCGAAAATCCAACGCTATCTCACGCGCCTGGTAGGCGAGTTTGAGGCAGAAGACCTGACTCAGGAAGTCTTCATGAAGGTCAACCGTTCGTTGACCTCTTTCCGAGGCGAGTCTGGCCTGTCCACGTGGATCTATCGGATTGCCACCAATACCGCCCTGGACAGACTGCGCAACCCGCTATTCAAGCAAATGACACAAAATGAATTGCCAGATGCTTCTGACCTGGATGAGTTAGAGAAAGATGTTGTTGCCGGAGAGGAGCCTCTATCGCCGGAAGAGCGGCTTTTCCTCAAGGAAAGATATGAGTGCTACTGCGACTTTATCGGAAACCTGCCCGTCAACTACCGGGTGATCGTCGCGCTCAGTGAATTAGAAGACCTTGCGGCGAACGAGATCGCCGATATCCTCGGGCTGAGCGTGGATGTGGTCAAGATCCGCCTGCACCGGGGCAGGGCCAAGCTCTTAGAACAACTCAAGGCTCATTGCAAACCTGAGGATTGGTTATAGCTTCTTCTTTCAGGATTTTTCGTTGTGCTACTTCGAAAAAGTATTGTACAATTGAACCATAGCAAAAGAAGCAATCCTGTTGAAAGAACGATCATCGATGGGTCAGAAGGAGGCAGATATGCCGGACGGCTGTTTTATGTGCGGCGGCGAGTTGGAACAGGTGAATACGGTGGCCGTATGCATCTTCTGTGGCTGTGAGGCGCCGGCCCGGCTCCTGTGCGCCGCCAGGCACCACGTCTGCGAAGACTGCCAGCTCGCCGACTGGCCGCAGGTGGTCGAACGAGTATGCGAGGGCTCGTACCAAAAGGACCCGGCGGACATTGCCAATCTGATCATGAAACACCCCATGTCGGTCATGCACAGCCCACAGCACCACATCCTGATTGCCCCGGTCATGCTGGCTGCCCTGCGCAACAGCGGGCTGCGCCCGATCACGACTGGCCGCCTGCCTTCAGCCATCGAGCGCACCAAGGGCATCCCGCTGGGCGTATGCGGCTCGCGCGGTGAGTGCGGCGCTGCCGTCGGCGCAGGGGCCCTGGTGTCGATTCTGACAGGCGCTTCCTTCATAAAAGATCGGGAACGATCCCTGGCCTTGCAGGCTACCGCCGAGGCGCTCCTGGCGATTGCCCGGGCCGGCGGCCCCCGTTGCTGCAAGCAGAGCATTTACCTGACGCTGGAGACAACCTCCAGCTTTCTAAAAAGCGAGCTGGACATGGACCTGCCCGTTGCCCCGCGCTGCGAGTTTGTCGCCCGCAACCCTGAATGCAAGCAGGAAAGGTGCAAGTATTATGCTGACTGAATGGCGATTGCTGCAGGACGGCATCCACGAGGCCCGCCATCACTTCGCTGTAGAAGAGGCTCTCGCTCGCCTGGTGGACGAAGGCCGCTCCCCGCCGACATTGCGGCTGCGGCAGGTCCACCCGGCTGTGTTCGTGGGGGTCTATCAGGATACCTGGTCCGAGGTAGACGTGGATTACTGCCAGGCCCACGGCATCCAGATTGTTCGCCGGCAAAACGGCGGCGGGGCCGTCTATCACGAGATGGGCAGTTTCTGCTTCTCGGCCTTTTTCCGGCGGGATGTGTTCCTCCAAAGCGAGGAGGAACTTTACAGGCTGTTCGCCACGCCGGCCATCCACACCTGCGCCGATTATGGGGTGACGGCCCGCTTTCAGGGCAGGAACGACCTGCTGGTCGGCGAGCGTAAAATCTACGGCTCGGCCCAGTTTGCCTGGTACGGCGCGTTTGTTCAGAGCGGCACCTTCCTGGTCAACATGGACTTCGATGTGATGGAGCGCGCCCTGACGCCGCCATCGCTCAAGTTCGCCGGCAAACCGGCGCGCTCGATCCAGGAACGCGTGACATCCCTGTCGCGTGAGCTGGGACACGATCTGGAAACGGGCGAGGTCATGCATCGCTTCGCCTCTCACGCTGCCCAGGTGCTGGGGATTCGGCTGGTCCCCGGCGACCTGACCCCCGAAGAACAGGCGCTGGCGGATGAACTGCTGGCTGTCAAGTACAGCACCGACGAGTGGAACTTTGGTTCCCGGCCAGCCTATCAAGTCATGGTCGCCGACAGAGCAGCGGAGGGCGTTGTATCCCTGTCCGCCGACCTGGAGGGCGAGATGATCCGCCAGGCCCGAATTCACGGCGACCTGCTGCTCAGCGAGCGGGGCGTGCTGGATAACCTGGAGCGATCTTTATCCGGTTCCACCCTGCAAGATGCCCGGGCTGTCGTGCGGGCCGCGCCGCTGACCGCAGGCATACGCGAATCTCTGCTCAGGCTGTTGGACAAACTTGCCCTGGGGGTAACGGCTGTCTCGACAAAAAAACAAAAGTTGCTCACAAACCTGACAGATCTTAATGGTAGGACCGAATCATAGTGTGTCTGCAAAGACCTGCCAGGTTTGGGCCACCAAAGTGACTTTCAGTCAAATAAGTCAACCTGCCGGGCGCGGCCGGTAGCCTGGATCAATGAAAATGGCGTCCACGTTCGTCCGCGTTCATCCGCGTCCCATTTTTCAGAATAGGAGAACGGAACATGGGTAAAATCATCAAACTGGAAGCACTCATTGCCTGGCCTCCCACGAGCATGTGCCAGGAGACGATCGAGGTTATGGAAGAGATCGTCCGCCGCCATCCCGACGAATTGCAACTGGTGGTTTTCAAGCGCGGGGTGGACCTCTTCCCTGATGAAGCCAGCGCGGGGATGAAGAATTTGATGATGAAAGGCTGTCAGGTGCCGGCCTGTGTTGTGAACGGCGTACTTTTCTCTGCGAAAGCTGTGCCCAATCTGGAGGAGCTGGAGGCAAGGGTGCAGGAGGTTTTTCTTCGCACGGGTGCGGTGTAATATCCTGTCATTTCCGTCGTTGCAGCGTGGATATCTGGGCTGACCTTGTTTTCAGGCTTTGGCCTGGAGACGGTATCGAATGCCAGGCTGCGCGCCGGCCTGGGTTCAACCCGCAAGCTGGCAATCAGCTTCTTGATGCGCTGGCGAACTTTTCCCGGCAAGACATCGCGGCTATCATGGACTTCAGCTTCTAACCAGAGGCGATATCCACCGGCTTCTGCCATACCAGCCTCCATAAACCCATGTCAAGATTATAGCGCGGCCAGGCGCGACGTGAATAAGATCGACGCCAGCGGCGCCAGACGCTACACTTACAGCACGGCTGGCTACCTGGTGAAGGTGGAGAGCCACGATGGCAGCGGCTACCAGCCGCAGGCCGAGATGGCTTACAACGGGCTTGGACAGCGCCTGGCAATGACGGGCTACGCTGGAAGCACAGGTGTGACCCCCCATTTATTCTTCGCTGGCTAATTTCAGAATTGACATAAACAGTTCATCGGCAATATAGAACCCAATTTCCTGCCGTAAAGCTTGCATGGCCTGGCGCACCGAAGCTAACTGTCCATCTTGTTTGGCTCGTAGCAAAATCCCTAGCACGCCCACCGGTTTTAACCCCATGGCTTTTGCCCGTGCACGGCCATCTGTTTCGTCCATAATTACATACGGAGAGCCGCGCTGCAAGGCCAGGGCAATGGCTTCTGCTTCCCCACGATCCAGGTCTAAAGAAAGGGCCTGTACCAGGGGCTGGTCTTGCACCTCAACCTGCACAATCCAGTTATCCTGGATCGCCCGGTTGATATCTGCCACCCCCCGAAAACTTGTTTCGGTTTTTAGCTCCGAGAAGACAACCGACGGTATTTCTACCAGGCCAAACTGCTGCCGGATGAGGTGCAGGCACCCAATGGCTGCCAATCCTAAGATGGGCGAGGTATTACTCACCGCGGGCATAGTTCAGGTCATCCTGTAGATCGTCTTCGCTATAATGGCGTGGAATGCCGCGCTCGCCTAACAAGCGTCCAAAAGCCAGGCGCTCCATTCCAGCCAGTTCGCGCGCTTTGCCAAAAGACAGGATTCCCTGGGCGTACAGAGTCAGCGCCAATTCTGTCATCAACTGCTGCTGCCGCCGGGCAGCCGGCAGGCGCATGGCCTGGGCAACTGAATCAGAAATCACCAAATGAATTGTCATGGCAGCAGACTCCTTCTCATCACGTGGTTCATCATCTCATTTTAGCATGCTTTTGAAGAATTTCGCTGGGTTCTGCACATCTTTCAATGCTTTCGCTTCTTGTTATACATCTTTGCTCCAAGTACATTTCCTGTATCGGATTCCAACGTCCTGACGATCTCCGCGTTTTCCGCATCCATCCGCGCCCCATTGAAATAAAAAGCTGCGCCTGCCCTGCCGGTCGCGCAAAACCGGCGATCAAGAACGGATTACCCGGCAACTGATCACTCACCACCCAAATAAGACTGATATAATTTGAACCGTTCTGCATTGCCCTGAACGGTTATGGGTGTTGAAATTTCCTCCTTACAGTCATCGTCACCTTCGATCCCGGCCTGCCATGCAACCCAACCCGCTCCAAGACCCTCGCTACCGCGAAGCCACGCTGCGCACCGCCGCCCACCTGCGCGAGGTGGCCCAATCCGCACCGCTGCTTTCGCTCTCCAGGCTCACCCTGCCCGAGATCGAGCAGGTGGTCGACCTGGTCTCGCGCGTCATCCCCGCCGGCAACGTGCCGGGGCTTATCCTCAGCGGTCTGGCCCGCCTGCCCGAGCGCAAACCGCCCCCCGAGGTGCTGCACCGGGATATCGACTTGCTCTTCCGCGCCCTGGCCGACCTGGTGGATAAAACCGTCTTCGGCGTCCTTTTCGGCGCGCCCGCCGCCGTGATCTGGGGCTACCAGAACCTGCTCAAACTGGCCGGCAAAGACCCGGCAGGCTCCTTCCCCGAAGGCGCCTGGCAGTTCTACGTCGGCTACGCCCTGCGCGACGACACCGCCCGCTACACCAACGAGACTCTCGGCTTCGACGCCCGCCTGCGCCAGCACGGCATCCGCCTGGAGCCGGCCGACCGCATCGCCGCCTGGAGCCTGGCGGCGATCCACTGCCTGCACCAGTATCCCGCCCTGCTCGAAAACGAGTGGCGCGAGCGGGTCTACACCTACCATCTGAAAGAGGTCACCGCCGCCACCCCACAGGCCTCCGCCTTTGCCGCCCTGTACCGCCAGTGGGAGAGCCAGCGCCCATACGGGCGCGGCCCGGACGCCGGCCAGCTCGCTTACCCCGCCTACCGGAGGGCGAAGTTCGACCAGTTCATCCAGGCCGCCGCCCGCCACCTGCCGGAAGGGCTGCGAAAGACCTGGCAGCAGCAGGTGCGCGCCGCCGAAGCCGGCGACCTGCCCGCCTACCAGCGCCAGCTCAGCCTGCACGCTTACCTGGAACCCGGCCCGTATGGCGAAACGCGCGCCCCGCTGCCGTTGAGCGCCCTGCACCTGGGGCTGGTCTGCCGCGGCCATTACTACCTGCTCCCCGCGGCGGTGCAGCCGCCCGGGCGCGGCGACCTGCGCCCGCCCGACCCGCAGGCCGTGCGGGCGCAGATTGCCGCCCTGCTCGCCGCGCCGCCGCCCGCCCCGGGCGTTTCGCTGATCCCGCTGGCGCGGCTGAAACGCGCCGAGCTGGCCGGCCTGCAAACGGGGTGGAGCCAGGCCGTGCAGGGCGCTCGCCGCGCCCTGCGCCAGGCGCCCATCCTGCTCAATTGCGACCCGCTGCCCGCCCTGCAAGGCGCCGCCCCCGGCCGCCCGCTGCCCCTTTCCGAGCTGCGCCAGGCCGAGCGCGGGCTGGGCGACCACGCCCTGACCGTCTTCGACACCGGCAGCAGCTTCCTGTTCGACCAGTCGCACATCTTCTTCGATGGCGCCTGGGGCGCGGCCCTGGCCGAAATCCTGACCAACGAAGCCATCTCCTGGGGGCTGTACCTGGCGCAGCTCCCGCCCGCCGCGCCCGCTGCGCCGCCCGCCCCGCTGGTCTTCCCCTTCACCGCCGTCGAACTGGGTGCCGCCCGCCGCGCCCGCCGCGCCAGCGCCGAAGTGGGCGTGGAGAACGACGCCGCCCGGCTGAAGGCCATCCTGCTGCTGCGCAAGCTGTTCAAGCAGCGCAGCGACCTGCTGCAGTTGACCGTCAACGACCTGCTCATCCTGTACCGCGCCATCCACGCCGTCACCTACCTGCCCTCGGCCGCCTTGCTCTCGGGCCTGGAAGCGCTGTCTCGCTCCGAGAAGACCCGCTCCGCCGCGCACGCCGCCCTGCAGGCCATCGATCCTTCGCAGGCGGCCAACCCGGCCGTGCTCATCCCGGTGGACGCCAGCCGCACCAACCCGCGCGACCGCCTCTACCCGCTGAACCTGGAAGTACCCCTCGGCGAGCTGGACTTGATCGGCCTGCACCAGCGCACCGTGCAGGCGCTGGACGCCTACCAGTCCGAGCACCGCCGCCGCTTCGCCGATCCCACGCCCGCCTACGCCGAATTCGACGCCTTGCAGCGCCGCTACCTGGCCACCCTGGCCGGCTTCGGCCAGGTGATGGGCCGCGCCAGGCAGATCGCCCTGCTCGGCGAAAGCGCCAGCAGCGGCGCCATCAAAATGCTCGCTGGCCTGCCGGCGCCGCTGCAGCGCATGTTGGAGGCCGTCCCCGACCGGTTCGACCTGCTCAACGACATCCTCAAAGGCCGCGAGGTCTTCTCCAACGTGGGCGCGGTGGTCCCCTCCAGCTCGCTTTCCCGCTTCATCACCGCCAAGGACGACAACGAAAAGAAGACCCTGGCCTGGGGCGTGCTCACCGACGCCGGCGGGGTGATGCACCTCAGCCTGCGCGATTTCCGCCCCCACGTGCGCCTGCTGGACGAAGCCGGCCAGCGCAGCCTGGCGCGGCGCATCGCCCAGGAATACTTGGATACCTACGTGGACGGCCTGAACCGTTTCGTCGACGATCTGCACCGCATCACCCGCGCCAGCCGCGAGACGCAGCTTTCCGCCCCCGGGGGTGAACTGTGAGCCAGGAATCGCTGGCCGGGTGGCAGATCGGCAACTACGCCATCCAGCGCCTGATCGGGCGCGGCGGCATGGCGGCGGTGTATTACGCCGAGGACGTGCGCCTGAAGCGCCCCGTGGCGGTCAAGGTGATCGACACCCGGGATGGCACCGGCGTGGCGCAGCGCTTCCTGCAGGAGGCCCAGGCGGTGGCCGCCTGGCGGCACGAGAACATCGTCCAGGTGTATTACGCCGGCGACGTCGAAAACCTGTATTACTTCGCCATGGAGTACATCGACGGCGAGAACCTGGCCGACATCCTCGACCGCTACGCCCGGCAGGGCGAGCTGCTGCCGGTGGAAGACGCGCTGCGCATCGGCGAAGGCATCGCCCGCGCCCTGGATTACGCCCACCAGCACGGCGTGATCCACCGGGATGTCAAGCCGGCCAACGTGTTTATCGAGCGCGGCCAGCGGGTGGTGTTGGGTGATTTCGGCCTGTCGCTGAACCTGAACCGCGGTTCGATGGGCGAAATCTTCGGCACCGCCCATTACATCGCTCCCGAGCAGGCGCGCCGCTCCAACCAGGCCCAGCCGCAATCCGACCTGTATTCGCTGGGCGTGATGCTCTACGAAATGCTCACCGGCATCGTGCCCTTCGACGACCCCTCGCCCACGGCGGTGGCCTTGCAGCACCTGACCATGCCGCCGCCCCCGCCCAGCCAGGTGAACCCCAACCTGAACCAGGCCACCGAGGACGTGCTGCTCAAGGCTTTGAGCAAAGAGCCTTCCGGGCGCTACCCCAGCGGGGCGGAGTTGATGTCCGCCTTGCGCCGCGCCGTGCAGGCCGGCGCCCCGCAGCCGGCGGTGCGTTACGAGCTGCCCCCGCCGCCGCCCGGCGCCGGCCCGGCCTCGCCCGCTCCTACCCTGTGGCGCGCCCCCTCCCCTCGCTCGGTCTTCGTTCACCCCATGCCGCTGCCCGCGGCGAACGGCGCTTTGCCCGACCACCTCAAACCCACCCGGCTGGCCCCGTCGCCCCGCGCCGGCTGCCTGGGCGCGCTGCGCTTTGCCGGGCGCGCCGCTCTGCTCCTGCTGGTGATCCTGGCCGGGATCGCCGCCGGGGTGCAGCTTTACGCCCTGGCGCAGGCCAGGGGGCTGCTGCCCGGCCTGCCTCTCCTATCCCCCCTGGCGGCCCCGTGGATCGCTTCCCCCGCCGGCCCGCCGGCGACAGGGACGCCCGGCGCGCCGCCAGCCTCGCCCACGGCGCTCGCCGCCGCGGCGGGACCTTCTGCCACCGCGGCGCAGCCGGCCGTCGTCCCTACCCGCCAGGCGGTTGCTACCTCCACCGCCACGCGCCCGCCCACGGCAACGGCCACCGCGACCGCCACGCCGCTCACCCCGACGCGCCCGCCGTCGGCCACGCCTATGGCGTCCACTTCCACTGCCACGTCCACGCCAGTCACCCCGGCAGCTACCTCGACGGCCACGCCGGCCACGCCGGCGGCGACCTTCACCCCGTCCGCCACGCCCTCGCCCACGCTCTCGCCCACCGCCACCGTTCTCTACCCGGACGGCAAGCGTTTCGCCCTGTATTACAACGACACCAGCCTGTACATGAAACAGCTCAGCGGGAACCTGGTTTACGTGGAGCACCTGAGCTTCGAGCGCCTGACCGTTGCCGGCCAGCCGGCGCAGTTCTTCGACGGCTTCGAGTGGGCCAAGTACAACCTGACCACCCAGCCCACCGGCTGCATGCGCCTGGAAGTCGTCGGCCACCCGCTGTCCTCCTACCTGCGTCCCGCCGAGTGCCAGGATGTCTATTACAGCACGCGCAATGTGCGCCGCGGCGTGGACTGGCTGTTCTGGACCCCGCAGGACGGCAGCACCCAGTTCCGCGTGGTGTGGAGCGGCAGGGAAGTGGCCCGCTGCGAGATCGCCGCGGGGGCGTGCGAGTTTTATTTGCCGGGGGATGGGTGAAGAGGTAATTCCTATGTTTCAAGAAGGCTATCATCATCTCAATCCTGGTAACCAGTCCCAACAACCCCTGGGGTGTAGACGGGGTTGTCTCATGCTTCTAATTCCGTTCGTTGTTGTCTATATATCTTACGCGGTATTTCGGATAGCCCCAAACGTTGTAAATCAAGCTAAGTGGCGCACTCGTGGTTCAGCGAATTACAAATATACGGTTAGGAAACTCGGGTTATTGCCTGTGGATATTCAACTAGGAAGGAATGTCGTTGTCAAAGATGGTGAGATCGTGTCGGTTTCGAATGTGTCGTTGTCCGAACCTGTGAACTCCTCAGATATTGAAACCTTCGATAAGATGTTGAACGCGGTTTATTACTGCCCCCTTCTCTTTCCATTGCTAGTTTGCTCCTGCAAATATGATTCGTCCTTTGGGTATCTAACCGAGATGACCGTGAATTGTCCCATCCCGGACGTTTGTTACGAAAAAACCGTCATCGAAAATGTGGAAATTCTGCCTCCATAAGAGTTGTAAGTTCGCCTGGGAAACCGGACAGGAGTATCTTTCGAATATGGCTCTGTCTGGTAATCGCCTTTACGCCATCCATAAAAGCGGAGATTTGGTAGCCATCGATTTAGCGACAGGACAGACCCTCGAAAAGATGGCTTTCGATGAGACTCCGGAGCATATCGGATCAGTGCCCTTTTGGGTGGTCGCCCAGGCCCCGTACCTGCTCGTGAACTCATTCTTTCTTTTCAAGATGAGTGCAGCCGGCTATCCGAACTGATCCATTCTGCGCTAACATACAGCCGGGCGCTCCATCAAAGCCGGCGGTTGGAAACCGCGGCAACAAGGACGCCAAAGCGGCCTGCGCCGCCTAGCGCTGCAGAAATAAGCCACGCCGGTGGCTTTCGTGTTCTGGTTGTCGTGGCTTTAGCCGCCGGGCGTGGTGTTGATTTCCGAATAAGTTCCAATTTCAGTGAATCATCATCGGATGCAATTGGTGTACAATAGGCGTGGAGGTATGCCATGACATTTGCGCAGATTGTCACAGAGATTGAACGCTTAACGGTGGAAGAACGCCTTAAGTTGTTGGAAGCGCTGACTCGCTCCCTACAATCGGATCTATGGCCACGTTCACGGGTGCGCAAAACATCTGCTTTGGAGCGGGTACGTGGCATTTTGCGAACAACAGAAGGGCACATCCCCACCGACCAGGAATTGGATGATGAAATCGCCAGCTACCTGGAGCAAAAGAATACATGATGCGGGTTTTGGTCGATACCAATATCCTTCTGGATGTGCTTTTTCAACGCGACCCTTACGCTCAATCGTCCGAAGCTGTATGGAGAGCTTGCGAAGATGGGCGCTATGAGGGTTATGTCACGCCGTTGACACCGGTCAACATTTTCTACCTGGCAAGAAAGCGTGTGCCGCTTCATACAGCACGTCTTCTGGTGGGGGATATCTTGGGTGTATTCCACCTTGCCCCGCTGGGGTTTGCGGAGATGGATAATGCTCTGCGCCTGCCGTTGGCTGATTACGAGGACGCTGTCCAGTTAGCTGGAGCACTGGGTTCCGGGCTGGAGGCCATCGTGACACGGAATGTTAGTGATTTTGTTGGCTCCCCGCTCTCGATTCTTACTCCGGTGGAATTGCTGGAAAAATTAGATTAATCGCCATTTATCGAGGCTGGACATCCGGTGCTACCAGGGGGCATGCCGCCGGGCAGGATAGCGGTTGGAAACCGCAGCAACAAGCACACCATAGCGGCCTGCGCCGCTTAGAGTAGCAGAGATAAGCCACGCCGGTGGCTTTCGTGTTCTGGTCGCCGTGGCTTCAGCCGCCGCTTTCGAGCATACAATCCCCAGACATCAAAAACCAGTTATAATCTTTGCAGGAGACCCCGCTCAGCAGAGGACAACGAATTGAGTATGGTACAGGAGTGAGATGAGCAAGGTTGTCGGAGAGTGCTAAGATGCGAAAATCCTCGATAACTTTTCCAGAAAATTTTGAGTTATCTGTCCAGACGACGGCGGGAGAACTGGAAATGTTGATCCGCCTGATGGCTGCCCTGAAAATGTTCGAGTTGGGGAAGTTATCTTCAGGTAAAGCGGCTGAACTGGCAGGCATATCCAGAAAAGAATTCTTTGAGATGTGTGGACGGTACAAAGTACCCATATTCAACTATTCACCAGATGAATTGGGAGATGAATTGCAATCCGACCTGAAGACCTTTCAGGAGGCATGAGCATGGGCATCGTTTCGAATACTGGCCCCTTGATTGCTCTGGCGAAGGTTGACCAACTTGATTTGTTGAGGGTTTTGTTCGATCAAGCCTATATCCCATAGGCAGAGGCAGCCGGACGACCAAAGCGGGCGGGGATTTTCCCCGCCCGCTTTGGGTTGTAGCTCCACTTTCCCTGGCCGCCTGGCGTCAGGTTGGCCGGTAATGTACCTGCCCGCTCAGCGCAGGATCACCGCTAAATACACCCAATTCGTATAGATAATCTGCGTGGTGAACGATCCCCAGGCGCCGGCGTTGGCCTCCGTCGTGCCGGCGCTGTTGCGGGCGCGCACCTGCCAGTAATAGGTGGTGTCGTTCGCCAGGCCGGACAGGCCGATGCTTGTGTTCAGGCCCACGCCGAGCCAGTTGCCCCCGGCGCAGGCGCTGTCGTTGCTGGTGTCGAAGCAGTATTCGTAGCTGCTCGCCCCGCTGCTGCTGCCCCAACTCAACGTCGGCGAGAGGGTCGGGATGGCGACGCCGTTAACCGGGATGCTGCGGGTAAAGGCGGCGGGCGGGGCGGCGGCGGTCACCGTCAGCGTGTCGCTGGCGGCGTTCGACACATTCCCCGAACGGTTGGTCGCCTGCACCTGGATGGTGTGCGTTCCTTCTGCCAGGGCGGGCGGCGTGCAGGAGTAGGCTTCGCTGGTTTCGTCGAAGGCCCCGTCGCTGGCCGTGCAATCCGCCCACGCGCCGCCGTCGATGCGGTACCGCACCGCAGTGATGAAATTGATGCTGGCGTCGCTCTGGGTGGGCGAATCCCAGGGCACGTCGGTGGTCGAGCCGCTCCAGGTGGGCGTGGCATCCGTCGTCGGGTCGGGAGTGTAAGCCGCCAGGCTCAGGGTGGGAATGGTATCCACCGGGTCGTACAGCCCGTCCCCGTCCGAGTCGCGCCAGCCCAGCATGCCCCGCACCGGCGTGGACGCCTGGTATGCGGGATAGGCTACGAGCTGGTTGTTGGCGTCGCGCATGACCGAATTCTCGGTGGGAGGCGTGCCGTTTTCGCAGTTGGTATTGGCGACGTTCAGGTAGCCGCTCGTCTGGCTGTCGGTGCAGCCGCTGGCGGCGTACTCGTCCAGCCCGTTGAAGATGTGGCTCATCTCGTGGGCGGTGACCATCTCCATGCGGCTGATCCCCCAGCCGTTGTTATCGTAGGTCATCACCAGGAAGGGGCCGCCCAGGTAAGCGTAGCCAAACCTGCCGTCCGAGAATTTGCCGTCGCTGTCGATTTCGCTGTTGGCGATGAAGACGGCAAACGCCCAGTCGTAGCCCAGCGCGGTGCGGCGTTCGTGGGCGTAGCGCCGCACGGCGCTGAAATAGTTTTCCGTGTAGCCCAGGTGGCTCATCACCTGGCTGACCCACAGGCCCTCGTCCGACGACGGGCGGGTGATTGGTTCGTAATCCGTTGCCACCACCGCCGGCTCGTTGAACGGGGTGTGGAAAACGATGTTCGTCACCAGGCCCGCCGTGGGGCGCCCGCCCTGGGTGGCGGCGGCAGCCCACCAGGTGACGCCGTTGGTCACCTCGGCCACCACCTGGTCGCGCATGGCCGTCGACCAGGTTTCCTGGTTGCTGTCGGTGACGCCGTTCGATTCGAGCAGGAAGACGTCCAGGTGGATGCGCTTCGCCATGAACAGGCTGGTCTGGTACTGGTTGGGCGACGCCGGGCTGGAAGCCGCGCGCTGCGCCCGGGCCTGCTCGCCGTCCAGCGCAGGCAGCGCGTCGCCGCCGGGCAATTCGGGCGCCGTTTCCGCGGCCTGGGGCGCTGGCGGCTGGAAGCGTGCGTTCCAGGCGGTGATGGCGGCATACGCTCCCTCGTCCCCCTGCGCCGCGGCGATCTCCACCGGCCCGAAGGCCACCTGCCGCACACCGGGGACGCCCTGCGCCGCCTCGGCCTGCTCGCCGGTCAGCCAGGCAAAGGCGCCCTGGTTGGGAAAACTGGCAAAGACCTGGCCCCCGGCCGCCTCGACAGCCGACAGTGTGGCCTGCATCTCGTCCGGCGTTTCCGCCGACAGCAGCACCAGCGCCGCTTCACCGGGCTGGGGCAAAAGCGCCGCCCGGGCGTTCGACGGTTTCGCCGGCGTCCAGGCCAGGGCGCACACCATAAGAGCCATCCACAAACGTTTCATCTTTCTCTTCCTCTCGCTCTCAGATCATTCCGGGTATATTCAACCAACCCAATTATATTTCTTTCACCTTGCGTGCTCCTTGCAACTACTTTTCAGTTTTGCAAGCGCCGCCGGGATGTTAATGCATGCTCTCGGCGATCTTCAGCAGGGCGGGCAGGTCCAGCCTGGCGCCCTGGTCGGTGGGGTTAAAGTGGATGGAATACTCCCATGCGGAGGTCTGCCAGACCAGGGCGACCTCCAGCGAGGTCGAGTCCCAAACCGGCGCGGGGGTGGGCTGGCCCGGCTCGGCCATCTCGGTCATCAGCGACCCCTTGATCCAGCGCCCGGGGCTGCCCTTCACCTGTACGTTCTGGAGCGCTTCGGGCGGGTACAGGCTCAGGTACTCGTTAGAGGCATTCACCGGCCGCGATTGGGTCACGACCAGCACCGGACCGATGATGTGTATCTTGTCGGGGGCAAAGTCGCCGTAGAACAGCATGACCGAATTCCCCGTGGGAGCGATGCGGGCGTGGCTGAAGGACAACCCTTCGGGCAGCAGGCCCGGCTCCAGCAGGTCGAAACCCGCCGCCGCCTCGGCCTCGGCCACGCTCTTGTAGTACACGTTGGCGGTCTCTTCCCCGCCGCTTTGCGGGATGCTGCCGGCGGAGGGCGGCGCGTTGCGCAGCGTCCCGGCCAGGTCGGCCACCTGCTGGGGCGAGAGATACGGCTCGCCCCATTTGACGACCTGGAACCAGTAGCCGCCGTTCTTCCAGCGCAGGCGTTCCTGCATCGAGTTGGCGTCCCAGGTCGCCTGGCTTTCGCCGGGGCGCGCTGTGAACTCACCCTTGACGTATTCGCCCGGCTGGCCGGCCACCGTCACCCGCTGGATCGCCCCGGCGGGAACGCTGAACCAGGTGTCTTGCTCCCTGGCGGCGAAATTCTCCAGGGATTGGACCACGCCCAACCCGCCCGCCTCGCCGGTGTACCACAGCGCGGTCCAGCCGGCGTGGTAATCGGTGTGCTCGAATTGCATGCCCGGCAGAGCGGCGGGGAACTGCCAGGGCGTGAAACCTGCAGCGGCCGCGGCCTTACCCACCTGGCAGGTGTACCTGCCCGCCGGGTCGGATGGATCGCAGCGCTCCAGGGCGCCGGCCAGGGCCAGCAGATCGTCGCGCGACAGGTACGCCGGGCTGAAGGTCTCGTTCATCATGGACTGCACTTCGATGACCACCTCGCCCGCCTGCCAGCGCAGGGTGTGCTTCTCGACGTCGTCTACCCATTCGGCGTGATCCGCCCCGTTGGCGGTGAACCACGTCCCTCGCACCAGTTGCGCCTCCCACTCGCCCACCCGCACCATCTCGACCGGCGCGTCCGGTCCGACCGAAAACGGCTCCAGCGCCCGCCCCTGGGTGACCAGCACGAACTCTCCGCTGCCCGCCTGGGGCGAGGCGTACATCAGGTTGACCGTCTGCCTCTGCGGGTCGTAGGCGATATTCTTCAGGCGGTAATCGCCCGGCAGGCGGGCTGGCTCGTAGAGCTCGAAGCCGGCGTAGTAACGGGCTTCGACGATGGACAGGTCGCGTAGCTGCTCCGCGTCCGGCGGCGGGGGCGTCTCGGGGGTGGGCGTCGGGGTCGGTTCGGGCGCCTGCCCGGCCGGCACCAGCTCCACCGCATAGGTGGGCAGCGGGGTGAGGGTCGGGACGGCGGGCATGATCTGTTCCGGCGGCAGGGGCAGGGTGTTGCCCTGGGCGCGGGCGAAAAGCTGCAGCAGCTCGCCCGCCGCGGCGCGCCCGGCGGGGGTGATGGCAAAGATCGCCAGCCCCGCCAGCAGGATGATCACG
The DNA here is from genome assembly GCA_964595435.1 of uncultured Anaerolinea sp. Taxonomy (GTDB): domain Bacteria; phylum Chloroflexota; class Anaerolineae; order Anaerolineales; family UBA4823; genus RBG-16-57-11. The sequence continues at coordinate 72,668 of CAZQQJ010000005.1, forward strand.
GCCAGGGCAGCCAGCCGCATGCGATGGGAAAATGGGACGCGGGTGGACGCGGGCGGACGCGGAGGGTTTTCTGATGGGACGCGGACGGACGCGGATGGACGCGGATTGTTTTCAGTCATGGTGGGAACTCCTTCGGGGTTGGTTTGCCCGGCCTGCCAGGGGGCGTCTGCCATGCGGCGGTAGAAACGCTCGCCCGGGGCGGGTTGGATGGAACGGAGGAGTTTCTCGACTTCGGAAGCCTTCAATTCGTCATCGGGTCGCTTGGACATTGCTCTACTCCTGGCCCTGCGGCCAATCTCGCTGCAGGCGCGCCAGCGCCCGGCGGATGGTCACGGAAACCGTATTTTCGGAGATTTCCAGGTAGGCGCCGATCTGTTTCACCCGCCAGTCCAGCAGGTAGCGCAGCACGAGCACTTCGCGCTGCGCGGCGGGCAGGCGCCCCAGGCGCTCCCAGACCAGGCGCTGCTGCTCCTCGGCCAGGATCGCCTCTTCGGGCGGGGGCTCGAGCAGCGGCAGATCGTCCTCCAGCGGCGCCTCGTCGGTCTGGACGCCGGCCTGGCTGCGGCGGTAAGCGTCGATCACCAGGCTGCGGGCGATGCGAAAGAGCCAGCCCACCGCCGCCGGCGGGCTGCCGCTGAACGTGTGGCGGGCCTTCCAGGCGCGGGCAAAGGTCTCGGCGGTCAGGTCCTCCACGTCTTCCTGCGCCCCGCCCCTCAGCCCGAAGATATAGCGATAGAGCGGCAGGTGCGCCTTTTCGTACAGTTCGCTAAAGGCAGCCGGGCTGGCAAGCGGCGCTTCGTCCGCCTGGCTCTGAAAGAACCTGGCAAGCCCCTGGAAAAGTCTGGCTTCTTTCGTCAATGAAACATCCTCCATGTCAGCTCGAAACGCGGCCGGGTTTCATTGAAGGAAACGCAGGAGCAGGGAAAATGTGACAGAGATCATATTGACCACGCGATTACGCTTGCAGATTTTGCTTCAACAGGATACAATATCTTTGGATCGATAACCGGATGGGGCTAATTTCAGAGGTTAGCTCCGCCAAATGATAATATATCTTGTTTTTGGTCGTTTTGCATCCAATTCGGACAGGTGTGGCAGTACAGGATTCCGAATATGAACACATCTAATACAAACCAAAATCCTACAGCAAGCGTCATTGCGGTGGTGGAGATGCTTCTGTTATTTATCGTTGGCATATTAGGGAATAAAATAGCCGAGATATTAAATATTTCACCCGGCATATTGATATTGCTTACCATAATTGGGCTGGGTAGCTTGGCTGCTATCAGTTATTCTAAATCCGTTAACATTACCGCAAATCAACCTCATCCGCGATTCTCCCATTATCTTCCCAAAACGATGATCAGTATGCTCCCTTTTGGGATTATACTGGGGCTTTTGGCCGGTTTGTTTGTTCCATCATTTTTCCCTCCTCAACAATTCCAGCCTTTCGTGAACCCTTACGAGGTCATTGGGATTTTTCTCGGTTTGATATTTATCATTATTATTGCAATCGCTATCGATAATCGATTAGCAGCATCCATCGGCTTGGGGTATGGTATTGCTTTTGCTACAGTCATTCTTGTGACCAGACCCCGGGAGAATGAAATATTTTCTACATACGGCGGATTTCTGCTCGGCTTTGTTATCATTGCGATTATTTTGGTCGTAGCCGAACCAGTTTTCAAATGGCTCCAAAAAATCGCCAATGAGCCAAGAATTCAATAAGCTTATTCCTCTTCGCCGCCCTCATCCACCGCATCCAGGAACGACAACTGCATAGAGCGCGCCCGGGGGCCTTGCCGTTCGGCGGGGGAGGGCTGCGGGAAGTCTGCCGCGCCAAACAGCGGCCCGCCCAGGATCGTATTGAAAAGCGCGTCGACTTCTGGTAAGAGGTCGATCGTAGCGTCCAACACCCACAGCAGGTCGAGCAGTTCGTCGTCGAAGGTCCAGCGCTCCGGGCGGATGTCGTCCAGGGGGGAGGATTTCTTGCCCGCCCGCTGGCGCATGCGGTAGCCCAACCAGGACTTGACCACCTGCAACCCCGAAACGCTGAACGCCCACACCGCCGGGCGGACGCGCTCGAACACGCCCTTGCCTACGGCCAGTTCCTGGGTCGCTGGATCGTAAGCGTAGGTTTCTGGATAATCCTGCGGCGTGGAAGGCGTGCCGGTCTTGCAGCGCGCCGCGCCCTGCGGCAGTTGGCCGGGCTGCCAGCCGGGCGGGATGAAGCGCTGGCCGTAGGTGTGCAGCCAGAGCAGGCGTCTGCCCAGGGCGGCGGCCTGCTCGAATAACCTCAAGTCGCGGGTGAGCGGCAGGCGCGGGCCGGGGATGGTCAGTTCTTCCCAGAAGGCGCGCACGTAGCGCGGCGTCGCCAGCAGGGCGTAGGCGTAGGCGAACAGGTCTTCGGGGGCCACCGCCCGGCCGTATGCCTGCGCCAGCCTCGCCAGCACGCCGGCAGTGACATTGGCCTGCGCCGCCTGCCGGTCGCGCCAGAGTGGGATAACATCTTTAGCACCGCGATTGCGGAAATGGTGTAAATCGGGTATTTCCGCAGCACCTATTGATGCAGGGCCTTCTCCCAATACATCAGTTAACAAGCTGGTCAGGTACACCTGGCGGTCGCCGTGGGCAGCTTGCAGATTGGGGCGCGGCCGGTCAGTCAAACGGTTGTCCAACAACGCCCACTGGCGGTCAAAGCTGCGGTAAGCATACCGGGTAAGCTGGTAAGGGAGCGCGCCGGGCTGAAGCGAAGTAATGGCCGGCAGCGTACTGCCTCTTTCATCCAGCGCAGAGGCCGGTCGATTGATCCGGCGCGCTTCCGTTTCGCGGAAAGCGATGCGTTTCTTTTCTAACGGCATTTCCAGGAGCGCCTGCCAGCGTTTTTCCAGCACTTCGGGGCTTTCGGCAATTGGCCAGGTGCGCTTGAACTGCACGCCGTTTTCCTGCCAGGGGAAGACGTCGGTCAGCAGCGGCCAGCGCCAGTAATCGGAATCGCCTGCCGGCAGGAAAGGCTCCGTCCAGCCCGCCAGGCAGTCGCGCCAGGGCAGGCTGGCAAAACCGGTCACTTCGCCCAGGCAGGCCAGCTTTTCCTCCTGGCTGCCCTCCAGCCGGGTGTAATGCGCCCGGGCGGGAATTTCCGGGCGCGCCGCGCCGCCGCGCACGCCGACGGCGATGGCCACCGGCGTCTGGATGGCGAAGACGTTTTCGCTTTTGCGCGCTCCCAGGTTATCGCCTTCCAGGTCGATGATCCACAGTTCGTCGAAGGTCTGGCGCATCACCTGGCGCATGGCGGCAAAGCCCGGCCCGCGCAGATATGACGCGGCGGTGATGAAAGTGACGATTCCCCCGCCCTGCTTGGCCTCGAACACCTTCCACAACGCCCAACGCCAGAAGTAGACGTAATCGTTGTACAGGTTCTTGGCGTGCACGCCCAACCCCCAGCCGGTGAGCGGGGCCAGGAAGTCCTGCAAAATGCCGCCCTCCCCCTGGTTGGGATCGCCGAAGCGCACCCAACCGCCCTTGCGCCGGCGCAGCCCCTCTTCCTGCGGGTCGATCTGCTGGCGGTCGTAAGGCGGGTTGCCGATGCACACCAGCACCGGCGTGGCAGATTTCACCTTGAGGGCGCGCTGGTGTTCGTGGCCCAATTCCTTGTAAAGCGTGGGAAGCTGCGGCGGGGGCGCGTGCGGCGATTCGAGCGTATCGGCCAGGTAGACGTGAACGCCATCCGGCGGCAACCCGCCGCCCTCCGCCAGGATGGCCTGGGTAACGCGCAAGTGCGCCACGGCGTAAGGCCCTACCAGGATTTCGAAGGCGTGCAAATTCTGCGCGGCGCGGGTGGCGGCGTTGGCGCGCATACCCGCGCCGCGGGCCGCGGCCACCTGCTCCAGGCCGTGCTGCAGGGCGGCCAGCACGTAGGTGCCCGTTCCGGCGGACGGATCCAGCGTGACCACCCCCTCGTCTACGAACGAAAACGCTTTGCCAAAACGTGCGGCCAGCAGTTCCGCCGCCAGGCGCACCTGGGCCTGCACCACCTGTACCGGCGTGTAGTACACGCCGCGGTCGTTGCGCATTTGCGGGTCGTAGACGGCCAGGAAGTCCTCGTAGAAATACAGCCAGGGATCGTCGCTGCCCGGCCGGTAGAGCTGCGCCACGTCCACCGCGGCGATCATGCGCTCCAGCAGGTCCACTGGCATGCGGATTTCCTCGCGGGCGGCGTCATCGCCCAGGATTTTCAAAGCGTCGGAGAGCAGCGCATGGCCGGAACGCAACTTCTTCGCCGCCGCGGGGATGGACAGGTGTTGTTCACCGGAAAGGCGCGCCAGCAAGAGCGCATAGGTCAGGGTTTGAGCGTAAGCATCGGCAAATTGTGCGTCGTCGGCCTCGGGAAACAGGTAACGCCGCCAATCGGCAGCCAGGCTGCTCAGGTTCGAGGCCGGGTCTTCCAACGCTTTGAGCGCTTCCAGGCGCAGCAAACGGCAGATGGGGGCCAGCATATTGGCCAGGGCGCGCGGCGTCGCCGGAGCGACCGGCTCCCAGGCCAGGAAGTCCTTGAACAGGGCTACCAGCGCCTGCACGTCGTCGGGGTCGATGGCCGGCGCGCCGTCCGCGGTCACATCACCCGAACAACGCACCAGCCTCCCGGAGCGTTCCCCGCCGCGATACAAAGCCCACTCGTTGCCATCCGTATAGATCAGGTTGGGCAAGTTCTGGAATTTCTCCCATTGTTCTTTGTCCGGGCCTTTGAATTTGCGCGGGTCGGCGCCTTTGCCAGGGGCTTTCAATTCGACATATCCGGCCAACAGCCCGCGCATCGTCACGCCCATATCCGGCCGCCCGCCCAGGCCGCTGACCTGCACTTCGGTGACAACCTTTACCGGTTGGCGCAGCGCCGCGCCGACCTGCTCGAACAATTCCTGTACCGCGCTTTTCAACTGGTCTTCGGGGTTGAAGCTGACGCTGACCGCCAGCCTGAACCTGGCGGTCAGGTCAACCGCAAATTGACGGAAGGGCCGGGCAAGGGGACTTGAAAGAGATGGCATATGTGGACCTCAGCTTTTGTTGGCTGCCTGCTTATCCGGTGAACCCCAACCGGTTACTCGAGCGCCGCCTCGATCTGTTCGACGACGGTCTTCTGCGGCAAGCCGTTGCCCGGCTCGCGCTGGCGGGCCAGGCGTTCGGCTTCCAGCAGGGAGATGCCTTCCGGCAGGGGGGAAATGGTATCCGGGCGGGGGGCGCCGGCGTCGTTGGCGCCGGTCGTCCACCCGTCGCGCAAGGCGGCGAGCATGCGGCGGCCTTCGTCGCCGCGGGACAGGCAGGCCGGGATGACCGGGCGCAGGGGCGTGCCTTGCGGGCGGCCGGAGAGCGCCTCGTCCAGCAGGAAGCGGTTGAAGCGCAGCGCATAGATCAGCGCCTGCCGGTAAAGGCCCAGCGCCGCGTCGAAGCCCTGGCCCCACTCGGCCAACTGGCCGTCCCAGGCGACGTGCGCCTGGGTCAGGCGCAGGGAAGCCAGGTGGTCGTTGTATTGGTATTGCTGGGCGAGCTGTCCGGCTTCGGCCAGCAAGGGCGGGATGGCGGCCAGGTCGCCTTGCGCGTGTTTGAGGCGCACCAGGCCGGCCAGGGCGGCCGCTTCCCAGTTGCGCCGCCCGGTCCAGCGGTAGCTCAAGCTCTGCCGGTACGCGTCTTCGGCAGCTTCGCGATGATGCATCTCTGTCGATGACGGGGACTGGCTGGCAGCGATCTCGTGGAGGATGGCAAGCCAGTCGAACACCTCGGGCAGACCAACATCATCGTGGAGGTCGCGCTTCAATCGCAGGCTCTCCAGCAGGTGCGCCTCGGCGTCTGCCAGTCCGCCTTGCCGGATGAGAGCAGCGCCCCAAAATCCTTCTACGTAGTTCAACGGCCTGCCGAGCGAATGATTGATATCGGCAGATTCGGCGAATGCCGGGGCCATTTCCTCGAATTTGTCCTGCAAGCCGAGAACGTGGCCCAGGTCGGCAAGATGAGAGGCATAGTTGCGCTGGTCGCCAACCTGGTTTTCATGCTCGATGATGTCACGCAGCAGGTCTTCGACTTCCTTGCACCTGCCGGTCCAGGGATGCAGCCATGGTGCATAGGGGATGAGTCTCAAGCGCAGGAAAGGCGTAACCGCGGCCTGATCGGCAAGCTGGAGAAATTGTTTTTCGGTTTTGTAGGCCTGCGGCCAGTCGCCCAACAGGGCGTACAGGCCGCGGATAATGGCCAGGGTTTCCAGCACGCCGGTCGTGTCGCCGCGATCCTGGAAAAACTTCAATTGGGGCTGGATGGCGCTCAAGGCGCGCTGGCTATCGCCTTGTTGGATAAAAACGCCCCTCAGGTGCGAATAGGCAAACACCAGCTTGGCATCGACCGGCGCCAGGCGGAGGGCGCGTTCCAGCACCTGGGTCGCCCTGGCGCCGCCGCCCGGCTCGCCCAGGCGATTGCTGCGCTGCAGGATTTCGCCCCAATCGCACAGGGCGTAAGCTTTGAGCTTCGCCTCGGCTGCCTGGCTCTGGTCGATGCGCTGGAACACTTTTTCTGCTTCAGCCATTTTGAAATCGAACATGCCCTGGCGCGCCGCGTAATATTCACGCCACAGGCGGCTGTTCTCCATCTCCAGGGGATAGGTTCCGGCGTCGTTCAGCAAGGTGCGCAGACGGTTGGCCAGGCGGGAGCGGGTCAATTCTTCGGCCTTTTGTTGGAACAACACACACCCGGCGCTTTCATCCGCCCGCAGGCTGTGATACAACCGCTCCATCTCGAACTTAAAATCGTCGCCGGCGCGCCTTTCGATCTGCGTTCCGAAATACGCCGCGGCGCGCTCGTGCAACAGGCGGTGCCGCTCAGGGTCGTGCACGTGCAGGTGTTCGTCCATAATCTCGCGCACGGCGTCGTGCAGCGCCAGCCCTTCCAGGCGCGGGCGCACGAATGGGAAACGGCGCAGTTCGTCGTAGGCCCGGTTGACGTCCTCCAGGCCGGTCACTGCTCGAAGCAACTCCTTGTTGAAGTAGCGCAGCGCGGCGGCGGCTTCGAGAATGGGGATGAGCTCCTGCGGGACGCCCTCTCGCAGCCGATCGACCAGGTCGGCGACCACTTCCGGCTTGACCGCCTCGAAATCTTCCACGCCATATTCCACCCACAGGCGCACCGCCGAGTTGATCACCACTGGCAGGCCGCGCCCAAAACGGATAATGGCTTCCACCTGCTTCGCGTCCGGCTGGTCGCCGCGCAGCAGGGCATAGTAGCGGCCGATGAGCGTGCGCATCACCTCTTCGCTCATCGGTTGCAGTTCTTCGACGCGCGCCTGGGCCAGCCAGGCCGGCCAGGCGCGGCTCCAGTTGGGCACGGCGCGGCCGGAAATAACCAGCAGCAGGTTGGCGGGCAGGCGCTGCGCCAGGTCGCGCCCCCAATCTTCCAGGGCGCTCAATTGCTCGAAGGTATCCAGCATGACGACGAGGCGGCGTTTGGACGCCGCGGCCTCGATATCCAGGAGGAAGTCGTCCGTCAGCCGTCCGGTCGGGTCGAGCAGCAGGTCGATCTCCGGATGGGAAAACCCCTGGCCGTGCAGCCAACCCACCAGGCTTTCGGCGCCCATGCCGCCCAACGCGCCGACCAGGGTGCCCAATCCGGGGATTGCCGAACCGATGGCCGCGCCGATGGCCGCGCCGGCGGCGGTCTCGGCAATCTTCCCTGCCGCCTTACCGGCCAGGTCGCCGATCTTCTGCTGCGATTCGCGCGCCTTGTCCTCGGCTTTGGCCTGGATCAGGCGGTAGTGCTGCAGAGTCTGCCCCAGCTTCTTCAAATGGACGCCGTCCGCTTTCAGATCGTTCTCCCAATCCGCAAGGATGGCCGGCGCCGATTTGCTCTCGTCGCCGGAGGCCAGCGCCACCGGCGTTTTCACGTTCTTGCAGTGCAGGCGGAACATGCGCAGCAGCGAGGTCTTTCCGATGCCGCCCACGCCGTGAATGACCAGGATGCGCTTTGATAAAGTTGGCGCCGCAACCAGCGCGGCGAACGCCTCGCGCAGGTGCTCGACATCGGTGAAGAAAGACTGCAAATCGTCCGCATCGACTCGTTGGGACATGGTTCCCTCTGCAAAGCTTCCAGGATGAATTCTGTACGCAGTATATCACAAATTATATTTTAGAATAATTGTTCTATTACAATTGTTGTTGCTTTCTTTTGCTCTTTCATATATACTATACCTTAAGATAATTGCATTTTTACTCAATAGAACCGCCTTCTAGGATGAGTATCTCTATGACTGAGCATTCCTTGCTCTTCATCATCCCTCTCGAAGAAGAATTCCAGGCTTTCCGTGAATACTTTACTGTGGGGAAGAGCATTTCTATCCTTCCTCCTTTCTATTATCCAATTTCCATTTCAAGTTTAGACCTCCATGCTGCTGTAGGTGTTATCGGCCAAATGGGGACTTCTCCAGCAGCAGCCATGGCTGCACAGGCAATTTCGGATTTACACCCCGGTATTGTCATTGTTACAGGAATTGCTGCATCTCTTGATGATGATCTACGCCTGGGTGACGTAGCAATTGCAAGCCAGATATTTGAGTACGAAGCGATTGGCAAAACCGTCCCCTCGGGTGATTATTATACCTATCAACGGTCAGGATATACATTCCGTACAGATTCCAAATTGCGAGAAATTGCAGATCATTTCAGGAATAATACCTCTGCTTACCTGGATTGGCAGGCAGCGGTTGGCATCCAAGCAGAGAAGGAGAATATCTCTCACCAACAATTGCCCAGTCAAGCTGCATGGCCAAGTCTGCAAGTCGGTTTTGTCGCATCAGGAAATACAGTGAGTGCTGCTGGAGCTTACAAAGGGGAACTTAAAGGGCGCGACCGGAAATTGATCGCGTTGGACATGGAATCGGCCGGGGTTGCCCATGCTATAGAGAACAGCCTGTATGAGCCGCGCTTGCTCGTTGCGCGCGGTGTTTCAGATTGGGGTGACGAACGAAAACCTGCATTGGATGGAGTTGGGAAGGGTGCCTGGAGGCGGCTGGCGATGTTTAGCGCCTGCGCTTTTCTTGACCGTTTTATTAGAACACCCGGTGTCACATATCTGATAAAACGATCGCGGATCGCAAGACAACAGTCAGAGATTATTCCCAGCCATGCAGGAGTACGACAATCTACTTCCTTTATTCTGAAACTGTCGTTGTCGGGTCGAGATGCAGTTGGGGGGATGATTGCAAAAAGTGGAATTGTAGGCGACCAACAGATGCGTCAATCTTTCTGTTTAGCAATCGGCATCGATAGCGGCAGTCTACGCATCACAGAATTGCCGCCTAATCAATTTGGTCAAGCCCTGGTGCAATATATCATTGATAATCAGAAAGCCAACTCCTGGGACGCCCTGGGCGATGAGCTTCGAAAACATGTCGAAGGCAAATATCTCGACACGTTGAATGACATCATTGAAAAGGCCAAGCATTACTCCATATAACGAGCAGCAATGAGTGAATCTTCCGGTGTCGATACCCAATTAACAGAGTGCGTAGAATTCACTGTATTATTGGAACTGTCGTTGTCGGATCGAGATGCAGTTGGGGGGATGATTGCAAAAAGTGGAATTGTAGGCGACCAACAGATGCGTCAATCTTTCTGTTTAGCAATCGGCATCGATAGCGGCAGTCTACGCATCACAGAATTGCCGCCTAATCAATTTGGTCAAGCCCTGGTGCAATACATCATTGATAATCAGAAAGCCAACTCCTGGGACGCCCTAGGCGATGAGCTTCGAAAACATGTCGAAGGCAAATATCTCGACACGTTGAATGCTATTCTTCAAAAGGCCAAGGAGCCCAAACCTGTAAAACCTTCTCCACCGCCAAAAGGAGAGGTGACTCCAGCAGTTGGCGAATTATTGCCTTTGGCAGAAATTGCTGATGTTGTTCTTCATAAGATCGAAAGGAGATTACGCCAGATGAATTGGACCCTAAACCCGTCTTTGAAAACTCAACCGGCTGTCAATTTGCTTGCAGCCTGGTATTTTTCTGCCCAATTCGCAGAAATTAAGGAACTATCCGAGCGGGTCAATCGGCTTACAGAAAAATTAAACCATGATCCAAAAGACGAACAGCTTACATCCCAATTCAGGCAAACTTTCAGGAAATTACTTCGCCTTTGCGAGGGCACGCAAAAACTCTTACAGGAAGAATTGAAAGGCGAATCACTCGAAGCCAGGCATGTCTTTGGTCAGAACACACTCAACTGCCTAGAGGATGTGATCAGGTACAACAATAAAGCCTTAATAACGTTGAACCAAAGCTCCGGCGATCCTGACACGACCGACTTTCAGGATGCTCTTATTGGAATCAATGATACCGTTCCCCGGTTGATCGAAAAGTTTGGGAAAATCAATCAATATATTCAAAATATATTGGAGTCATGATCTCTTTTTCCGGCCATTCTTGCTCCATTTAGGTAACAAATGTGGGATCGTCCGGGTGGATTACCAACCGAAGATGAGAATAAAAACCCGTCCTCAGGGCTAATTGATTATTCGCGGTTATCGCTTGAAGAAGGATCTTACAGGTGGTACGCTTATCATCTACGAGAATATTCTATAGATTGGGAGGAACGCCACCCTCGTGATGTCCTCAAAGATACAAAACTACCTATTTCAAAAGCTTCGAGGTTTGTACATAATTTGCGTTTGAAGTTGAAAAACTCTGAAAAATCTAAAGAAATAGACTCAATTATACAAAACTGTGGAAAGACCCTGTCAAAACTCGTTGACCTCGAAGATACTTTACCCACTATCAAACCAGATTCTGTGGAAAAACTCTACGAGATTGTTAGTTACCTGAATTCACTAGCTGATTCGATCGAGGGTTTAGAAGGATAAACTATCTCCCTGCCCGGGTATTCTGAAATCTATTCCCGAAATCTGGAGGCAGGTTTTGCCAACCTGTTTTCCCCAATTTTACTCTGATTTCGAATTCAACCTATTATTAGAACATATTTTCTGGTATAATAAAGGGTGTTCTTTTCCAACGTCATTCCTTATATAACTGTAAAGGAGTATAAGCTGAAATCTACAATGGTGTATCCTGTAATATCCGATGTACTCACTGTTCGAGAAATGGCAGGTGCCGTGAAGCGTTTTCGTGAACTGCTAACTTTGTCCTGCTTATCGGACGTAAGTTTCTTGAGATACGCGTATACGGTACTTAGAGTTGTGTGCAACAATTCTCTGGGTCTATTAAATCAACCTCCGGTTCCATGGTCTACAAACCCTCAAAGAAATGGCTTGCTGACGTTTCAGAATTTTCTGAATGAAGTGGTAGAGAATGTTCAGATAGTTCACCGGTTACTGTTTCAAGGGGCAATCCAGTCAGCTTCTTTAACTCTTGAATCATCTTTAATCACACAGCTTGAAACGGCCGTCCAGCAACTTGAATTATCTCTAATTAAGGTAGATCGATTCATTATAGACGCGGCACCGAAACCAACGGAAGATGCTTATCTGTCCAAGGCTTATAACCCAATGGCTATGTATTTCAAGCAATAGATCGTTGATGATGACGGACGAGGAATTATCAAGTCAATTGAATACTATTGCGAGCGAGATTCAGGAACAATCGCCCAGTAAAATTCCTTCCCAAAAACTGAGTGATCTGGAAGAATTGTTAAACTTGCTATACCAGAAATATTCTGCGGGCGGAAATACGAAAGATTTAGAAAGAGCTATCCTGGACGCGCTTGGATTAGCCGCATATCTAAACGAGGTTAACTCTCGAAATAAGCTCCGACCGCCCGATTTCTTTGTTTCACTAAAAATAATGTCGCAATTGCTCCCGGTAATATTATTTTTCGTAGAGGAAAAGCCATGGTTTGCCAGGCTAAGAGAACAACCTGTCAGATTGTACTTGTGAAAGTGATATACCTTAAGCGATCCTCAAACAAACTCCCGGTGTGCGAAAAACTTCCGTCGCGAAAGATGACTGGGGCGCGAAGGTCGCGAAAGCGCGAAAGGAGGGCAAGCGAGGGCGTGCGGGTGCGGCAGACCTGACAGGTTTTCTGGGAGGCGGCTCCGGGCCGGTTAGCGGGCAGCGGCGGGGAAACTGGTCGGGTCTTTGGGTGGGGCGAAGGCGGGTGGATCGCGAACCGCGCGAAAGGGGATCGCGAAGGGCGCGAAAGGGGATCGCGAAGGGCGCGAAAGGGATCGCGAAGGGCGCGAAAGGAGATCGCGAAAGCGCGAAAGGAGGGCAGGCGTGGGCGCGCGCGGTTCTTTTTCGCGCTTTTCGCGGCCTTTCGATTCTTCGCGATCCAGATCATTTCTGCTAAGTAACCAGTTGACTCCGCCCCTGGAATTTCCTATAATGTTATCAGTGAGGCTACTTCGCGGCTCCGGCGCATGGGGTTATCGTTGTCTACGTGGCAGAAACAGCACAGCAGAAGACCAGCCCAGGTATCTTTGGGAGGATAAGCCCATGTCGTCAAAATCCAACCCGGCTTTGAAATGGTTCGCGTCGCTCCTGGTCGCCGCGGCCCTGTGGGTGTCCGCCGACACTGCCCGTGTCGCGCCAATCGGATTTGCCCACCTTCAGGCCCCAACTTACTCGGTGGAGCAGATTGCCGCCGGCGGGGCTACCGAGTACAAATTCAAGCTCGACAACCGCCATTTCGCCACGCTGATCGACGAGGGAGGCACCTATGCCTTCAGGCCCCACCCGGGGTGTGACATCAACGGTTGGGGCACCACCTGGTACGCCCAACCGTTCCTGCCTCTCCCGGAACCTGTGCTGACGAACACCATCCTGGGGCCCATCGGGGCGGATCCCGCCGGGATACACGTCCGCGCCTCGGGGAAGGTGTCACGCGGCCCGACGCTGACCTACGGCGATTGGAGCTCGCTCATCGATTACACCTTCGATCCGGCCGGGCAGGTCATCGCCGGCGCCGGGCAATATACGATCACGCTGGCAGGGCCGCTCGGCGAGGCCACTGGCGATTTGAACCTGTATAAGATCGCCAGCAATTACCTGGATGACGTGCCTCTCCTGTCCGGCGGCATCGGGGATACCGGGGACATGAAAGAAGCCATCGTGATGAAGGAAGCCGGGGTGGCGTGGTTTACCTGGGTACCGCCGGACCAGCCGGCGCATTTCCCAACCGACAAGACGGACGATCTTTCCATCGACGTGATTGGATGGTTGAACGAGGTGGATACGGCGAAGCAGGGTTACGCCGCGATCTTGCCGGCGTTCAAGCCGGGCCTCAAGGTCGTTTTGATCTCGCTAAAACCGGGCGCCGGAATGATGTTCGGAGCCATCTATAACCTGGCCGAGAGACAGCAATTCTGGTCCGATAACGTGGGGATTACGCCGCTCATTTCAAAGACCTCTCCCGATACCGAATTCCTCTTCGACGTGCAGCTCGAGTCTGTAGCGATAGAGACCTGCCGTTACCTGCCGCTGATCAGGAAACCTTAGCGTGATACCTGTAACAAACACAGGGTCAGGCGCGGGCGGATAAACGGTTGCCGCCGCAGGCTCGATCCGTCCCGCGCGTATCCGCACCGCGGCCCGCTGGCCGCTGATTTTTGTAAGGAGAAAAACGATGTTGCGCCAGTTCGGTTCTTTCGTCCTGGTTGCGATCCTGGTCGCAGCCAATGTGCAGTTGGTTGCCCCGTGGGTTTCGCCCCGGGAAAACCCTCAATCTCCGGCTGTTACGGTCAGCGGCCGGCGAATCCTGGTCGATGGGTTGCCCGTCTTGATCAGAGGCGTGGGATATGCCCCTACTCCAATCGGCGACGACCCGGAGACGATGTCTCCGAATGGTGATTATTTCACGACTGCCTACAGCCCCATCTACCAGCGCGACTTGCCGCTCTTGAGGGCGATGGGCGCCAATACGATTCGCCTGTGGGGTTGGAACAATAGCGCCGACCACACGGATTTCCTGAATAAAGCCTATAACAATGGCGTGGCGCCGATTTACGTCGTCGTTACCTTTTGGATGGGGCCGTCAGCATACCCCGATATTTCGTCGGATACGGCCAGGGCGCAGATCAAGACGGCATTCCGCAGCATGGTCGCCGCCCATAAAAATAACCCTGCCGTGCTGATGTGGGCGATTGGGAATGAATTGAACGCCTCCTGGATGTATGGCGACAGGCTCAATGACCTGTTCAGCCTGATCAACGAAATGGCCCAGGAGGCGCATGCGGAAGAAGGTACCGCTTACCATCCGGTCACGACGCCCCTGGTCGATAGCAACCTGATCAACGTCATCTCCACGTACGATTCATCGATGACGGCTCTCGACGTGTGGAGCGCAAATGTCTACCGCGGCCAGTCGTTCGGCAGCCTCTTCACCGATTATGCCGCCGTGAGCAGCAAACCTTTCGCCATACTGGAATTCGGCATCGACGCTTACGACGACACGACCAAGGCGGAGTATGAGGCGGCGGGAACTCCCAAGCAGGCCGATTACGCTCAAGCGCTGTGGGAAGAGATCGCCGCAAATTCCACGGTTTGCGCAGGCGGTACGCTCATGGCCTACAGCGACGAGTGGTGGAAAGGGAAATACGGCCAGGTCAGGACGGGCTGTCCCGATCCCGATCCGTCCTTTCACAGCGATTGCGGCTACGCCACCGGCGCGCACCCGGATGGCTACTCGAACGAAGAATGGTGGGGCATCATGCGCACGGTGGACAACGGCAGCGGCCCGGATATCCTGCAGCCCAGGGCGGTGTATTACCGGCTTCTGGGGTTGTGGCTTACCAACAAGGTCTACCTGCCGCTGGTTCGGAAATAACATTGACACCCGTTATAAACCATGCTAACATTAGGGAAACCGGTTGCGCAACCGGTTTCCCACTTGCCGGGTAAGTCCGGCGGCCTGGATCAAAGAAAAACGGCTCTTCCGCTTTTGGCGGATTCGAGGCTTTAGCCGGCCCATAGATAGCAGCTTACTCATAAAAAAAGTTTTTCAGGTGCAATGCACGAAGAACACGTGCAATGCACCGGCTACACAAAACGGCTTTCAGCCAAATAAGAACTGATTGCTCAGTAACAGATTACTCATCCCTCAACAAAGAAATCACCTCCAAACATTCATCTATGAAGCGCGTAACCATCAATGACGTGGCACACCAGGCGGGGGTCTCCAAATCCACCGTTTCGCACGTCATCAACCGGACGCGCGTCGTGAACGACGATACCCGCCAGCGGGTGCTGAGCGCCATCGACGCCCTGGATTACCGCCCCAGCGGCATCGCTCGCAGCCTGGTTTCGCAGAAAACCCGCACCGCCGGCCTGCTCATCTCCGACGTGGGCAATCCCTTCTACCACGACGTGATCATGGGCGTGGAAGAAGTCGCCCTGGCCCACGGCTATTCCATTTTCCTGTGCAACACCGGCTACGATACCGCCCGCGGCATGAAATTCATCCAGTCGCTGATCGAGCGCTCGGTGGACGGCGTGCTGTTCATGTCCAGCAGTATGCAGATCGAAATGGTCGACGAGCTGATCAACCGCCAGATCCACGCCGTGGTGCTGGATTGGGGCGGGGCGCAGGTGCAGGAGCTGGCCGCCACCATCACCATCGATTTCAGCGCCGGGCTGTGCCAGGCGGTGCGCCACCTGGTGGAACTGGGCCACCGCCGCATCGCTTACGTCAGCGGCCCGCTGGATTTCTGGACCTCCCGCTTCCGCCGGGATGCTTTCTTCTCCGCCCTGGAGTTGAACGGGCTGGACCCGGCGCAGGCCTTTGTGACCCAGGGCAACCTGCGCATCGAAGGCGGCGGAGCCGCCATGAAAGAAATCATCCAGGCCTCGCCGCGCCCCACCGCGGTGGTCGCCGCCAACGACCTGACCGCCCTGGGCATCCTGTGGGCCGCCCGCAATTACGGCCTGCACATCCCGCAAGACCTGTCGCTCATCGGCCTGGACGATATCGACCTGGTCGCCCGCGTCACTCCCCCGCTGACCACCATCGCCTTGCCGCGCTACGAGATCGGCCGGCTGGCCATGCAGACCTTGCTCAAGATGCTGGAGGATACCACCGGTATCACCCGGCAAGTCGTCCCCACGCGCCTGGTCGTGCGCGCCTCGACCGCCCGCGTGGATCAAGAATCCTAGACCCTAAGGGTCTTTAAGACCCTTAGGGTCTGTGTCGTAGAAAGGAGGTGGCGCCCAAGAGGTTATGCCCAAGACAAGGTGCGGGTGAGCTGGCTCGCTGCGCCGGGAGACCTCTGCTGAGAAAAACCCTAAAGTGTGGACCCGACAGGCCCGAATCGTACGTTCAACCATTTGTCGATCTACAATGAAACTTTGAGAGGAGAAGATTTACAATGAGGAAGCTTTTGCACATTTTGTCGCTGGTCGTCATCGCCTCCATGCTGCTGGCGGCCTGCACCGCCCCGGCCACCGAGGCTCCCAAGCCGGCGGCCACCGAGGCTCCCAAGCCGGCAGCCACCGAGGCTCCGGCCGCCCCTGCGGCCACCGAAGCTCCTGCTGCGGGCAAACCGCTGCTCATCGCCATCAATAAGAGCGCTGACCAGCAATACTTCATCGACCTGCAGAATTCCTTCGTCGACACCGCCAACGGCCTGGGCGCCGACGCCAAGAAATTCGACGCCAAGCTGGACCCGAACCTGGGCGTGAGCCTGGTGAACGACGCCATCTCGGCTGGGGCCAAGGGCATCGCCATCACCGTCCCCGACCAGACCATCGGCCCGGCCATCGCCAAAGCGGCCAAGGACGCCGGCGTGGTGTTGATTGCCACCGATGACAGCATCCTGGACGAGGCTGGCAACCCGGTGCCCTTCGTCGGTTTCGACGGCAAGGACATGGGCAAGAAGGTCGGCGAAGCGGCGGCCAAGCTGCTGGCCGACAGCGGCTGGCTGGGCGACTCGGCCAGGAAGGTGGGCGTGTTGTCGGTGGAAGTGCAGACGCTGTCGGTGTGCAACGACCGCACCGACAACGAGAAAGCGGCGATCATTGCGGCGGGCGTGCCCGAAGCGCAGGTCTTCCCGGTGCCCTACACCGGCGAGACGCTGTCGGCGCAGGATGCGGCTGGCCCGATCATCACCGCCAACCCGGACGTGACCAACTGGATCGTCTTCGGCTGCAACGACGAAGGCGTGTTGGGCACGCTGAATGCGCTGTCCACCGCCGGCGTGAAGCCGGAGGACGTCATCGGCGTCGGCCTGGGCGCTTACGAAGCCTGCAAGCCGTGGGCCGCCGGGCAGCCGACCGGCTTCAAGGCCGGCCTGTTCATCTCCGGCCTGGACGTCGGCGCCACCGCCGCCACCGTGCTCTACGACGCCGTGGTCAACGGCAAGGCGCCGGGCGCTGCCTCGTACGCCCCAACGACCATCGTCGATGCCACCTCTTACAAGGATGTCTTCGACCCGATCTCGCTGGCGAACTGCTCCAAATAGTTTTTGCTGAAGCGGAGGGCCGCGCCGCCCGGCGCGGCCCTCCGTAAAAGTTGCTCACATGACCGTTATCGCGTCTCCCAACCCTTCCCCCCCACCTCCCGCGGCTGTACGGCCCGGGACGCTGGAGATTCGCAGAATCAGCAAGGCGTTTCCCAACGTCCAGGCCCTCACCGACGTCTCGCTGGATATCCGCCCCGGCGAGATCCTCGCCTTCATGGGCGAGAACGGCGCCGGCAAGTCCACCCTGCTCAAGATCATCAACGGCGATTACCAGCCGGACTCAGGAAGCATGTCGATCGACGGGCAGCCACTGGCGTTCTCCAACCCGCGCGACGCCCACAAAGCCGGCATCCGGGTCATCTACCAGGAACCCGAGATCATCCCAGGCGTCCGGGTGGCCGAGAACATCTGGGTGGGCGAGCTGCCCAAGCGTTTCGGCCTGATCGACCGCCGCCGCCTGCGGGAACAGGTGCAGCGCAGCCTGGCCGAGTACGGCTTCGAAAACACCCTGCCCCTGCACCTGATGGGCGACGAGCTTTCTTCCGCCCAACGGCAGCTTGTGGAGATCATGCGCGCCCTCAAGTCGGGCGTGCGCGTTCTCGCCCTGGATGAGCCGACCTCCTCGCTCACCGACGACGAAGTCGAGCGCCTCTTCACCCTCGTCCGGCGCCTGCGCGATGAGGGCGTGGCCATCATCTACGTTTCGCACCGCATCAAAGAAATCCTGCGCCTGTGCGATCGCGTCGCCATCCTGCGCGACGGGCGCCTGATCGCGATCAAGCCCGCTGCCGAGTTGAACGACGCCGAAATCGTGCGCCTGATGGTCGGGCGGGACCTCTCCGACGTCTTCCAGCGCCGCCCGTCGGGCACCGGGAAGGAAGTGCTGCGGGTGAACGGCCTGTACAGCAACTGGCACCAGGACGTGAGCTTTCACGTCAACGCCGGCGAGGTGGTCGGCTTTGCCGGGCTGGTGGGCGCCGGGCGCACCGAGATGGCCAAGGTCATCTTCGGCGAGCTGCCCAGGACGCGCGGGGAAATCCTGCTCGAAGGGCGCAGCGTAAACATCCGCCGCCCGGATGACGCCATCGCCAAAGGCATCGGCTTTGCCCCCGAAGACCGCAAGCGCGAGGGCCTGGTGCTCATCCGCAGCGTGCTCGAGAACGCCTCCATGGCCATCCTGCGCCGCCTCAGCCGCTTCCACTTCGTGCGCAGCCGCCTGGAGCGTGAAGTCGTCTCTGGCTTCGTCGAGAAGCTGAGCGTGCGCACCCCTTCGCTGGAGCAGGAAGCCGGCAAGCTTTCCGGCGGCAACCAGCAGAAGGTCGTCCTGGCCCGCTGGCTGGCCGCCAGGCCGAAGGTCTTGATTCTCGACGAGCCGACGCGCGGCATCGACGTCGGCGCCAAGTCGGAGATCTACCGCCTGATCGACGATCTCGCCAATGAAGGGCTGGGGATTATCTTCATCAGCTCCGAACTGCCCGAGCTGCTCGGCCTGGCGGATCGTATCTACGTCATGCAAAACGGTCGTATCACCGGAGAACTCTCCGGGGCGAGCGCCACCGAGGAAGCCGTCCTCGGGCTTGCCATGACCGATCATTTGTCGGCGGCCCCGGCCGGGACCGCGGCAGCAACCCAGGAAAGCAACTAAAATGAGCGACGAATTGACCACCCAAACCACTCCACAAACCAAAGCGCCGGTGAAACGCGGCGGAGGATTTCAACGCCTGATCAGCCTGATCGGCGCCGATAACCTCTCTCTCATGTTCGCGCTCGTTGTGCTCGTCTTGCTCGTCACGGTCGTCAGCGGCTGGTTCGGGCTGGAAGGAGGCAACAAGTTCTTCTCCTGGCAGAACCTGATGAACAGCCTGGCCCAGGCCATCGTGATCGTCGGCCTGCTGGCCATCGGCGAAACGGTGGTGATCATCGCCGGCGCCCTCGATATCTCCGTCGGCTCGATCGCCTCGGTCGGCTCGGTGGTAGCCGCCTCGGTGCTGGTCGGCGTGGGGCTGGGCGCGCCGCTGGCATTCCTGACCACCGGCAGCGTGGCCATCGCCCTGCTCGCCGGCATCCTGGCCGGTATGATGGCCGGCGTGGTCAACGGCCTGATCGTCACCGTCCTGCGCGTCAACCCGATCATTGCCACCCTGGGCACGCTGGCCGCCTTTGCCGGTTTTGCCTTTCTGCTGGTGCCGGAAGGCAAGCCGGTGGGAGTGCTCACGCAGCCCGATTTCACCTGGCTGGCCAGCGGCCGTTTCCTGACCGCGCTGCCGGTGCCGCCGCTGGGCGGCTCGAAATGGACCGGCATCCCGGTGCTGACCGTGATCCTGGTCATCGTGGCCATCTTCGTCCACATCCTCATGCGCTACACAGATTTCGGCCGGGCGATCTACGCCATCGGCGGCAACGCCACCGCTGCCCGCCTGGCCGGCATCAACCTGTCCCGGGTGCGCGTGCTGATGTACATGTTGTCCGGCGGCATCGCCGGGCTGGCCGGCGTGCTGCTCACCGCCCGCACCACCTCGGGCAATCCCATCAACGGCACCGGCCTGGAACTGCAGGCCATCACCGCCGTCTTCCTGGGCGGCGCGGCCACGGCCGGCGGCAAGGGCACCGTGTTTGGCACCTTCCTGGCCGTCATCCTGGTGGGCGTGCTCAACAACGGCATGAACCTGCTCGGCTTCAACACCTTCGTCCAGCGGGTCGCCCTGGGCCTGCTGCTCATCGCTGCGGTGGCCATTTCGCAATGGCGCCAGGCCCGCGCCGAGCGCGCCCGCACCAGCATCGTGGCCGAAGGATAAATCGCCAGAATGACCTCCGCGTTCATCCGCGTTTGTCCGCGTCCCATTTTTCATATTCGACAGAAGGCAGGCAAGCATGAATAACCTGGAGCGCTTCAAAAAAGCTATCGACTGGCAGCCGGTCGACCGCATCCTGACCTACGATTACCTGGATAACCGCGAGATTTTGCTGCAGCACGGCGGCTACGATTTTTCGCGCACCTATACCTTCGAGGAGCTGGTGGAGGTCAACGCCCGGGCGTGGAAGAGCATCGGCGTGGACGTCACCCGTTCCGTCTACGACCCGGTCAACCACTGGATGGGGGGCAAGATCACCAACTGGATCCGCTTCTTCGGGGTCAACCCCGACGAGTGGGGCGTCAGCCAGGCGGGCGAAACGGCCTGGATTGCGAAGCGGCCCTTCCGCACGCTCTCCGAGCTGGAAAAGCACATGCCGAACATGCCGGTCTACGAGGAAGTGCGCGAGTGGTACCAGCCGGTGATCCGCCTGATCCAGCAGGTGCACCGGCAGTACGACGTGGTCTTCATCGGCGCGGTCGAAGGCCCGCTCACCGACGCCTATTCCTACATGGACATGGAACTCTTCGCCCAGGCCATCTACGATGCGCCGGAGCTGCTGGCGCACATCATGGACTGCACGGGGATGTTCTCGGCCCACATCGCCCGCGCCTACGCCGAAGTGAGCGACACGCCGCTGCTGTTCATGGGCGAAGACATCGCCGGCACCACCGGGCCGATCTTCAGCCCCAAGTTCGTGCGCAAAGAGGGCCTGCCGCGCTGGAAATGGATCACCGCGCCGGTCAAAGAAAAGGGCATGAAATTTCTGTACCACACCGACGGGCGCTACGGCTCGTTCCTGCCGCTGATCTTCGACGATCTGGGGGCCGATGGCCTCAACCCCATCGAGCGCAACGGCTGCAACGACATCTTCGAGATCAGAGCGCAGTACCCGCACAAACTGCTCTTCGGCAACGTGTGCTGCATCCATACCCTGCCTCACGGCAGCACCGGCGACGTGGAAGACGAAACCCTGGAAATCATCGAAAAGATTGGCCCGCAGGGCGGCATCTTCATCGGCTCGTCCAGCGAAGTGCACGACGCCGTGCCGGTGGTCAACGCCGAGACGATGTACCGCACGGTGCACGAATACGGCGCTTACCCCATCGACGTGGAGCGCGCCCGCGCCCGGCGCAGCGAGCTGCGGGCGCGGGGCGAGCTGAAACTGCGCGCCGGCGGATAACAAGGCTTATCAACGACCCCCATCGATGGTGAAGGGGCTGTCCAGGTCATCCTGGACAGCCCCTTCATTAGATGTTGCAACAACCCCTTGCTCCCTGGCGCGAGCCAGGGAGCAGGTGAGGGTTAAACCTAGCGACCAATCAATGGCATGAGCACACGCCATCCATTGGTGCACTGATCCACCAGGATGTTCTGCGTGACGATCGTGTGATTACCCAACGTGTCCACGATTTCGACGCGCACATTGTAGGTGCCACACCAGTCGTACACGTGGCTGGCGGACGGGACCTTGAACGGCCCGGCGTATTCCGTGCTATCGCCGAAGTCCCACCGGTAGGTGTATCCACCCACGCCGGAGATGTTGGAAGTCAGGCCGGCTTCGAAGCTCGTCACGTGAGAGGAATTGGGCGCGGTCAGGTCGGTGATCGTCCCGCCGGGTTCATCCATCGCCCAATCCAGGAAGGCGGCCAGCAGGCCCTCGCGCGTGGTGGTGCCAACCCCATTGTGCACGCCTTCCAGTCCGAAGCTGGTGTAGATTGAGCGGCCAAAGAAGGTAACGCCGGGGTTCTCCAGGCTGGGCTGCTCGCGGTGCGCCATGGCCACAACGCCATCCTCGATGCGATAGGTCGGGTCGGCGTAGCGCAGGAGCGGCGTATAGGCAAACCACGGGCCGACAGTGGGCAGGGGCAGCGGGTTGCGGAACGGGTAGGTCTGGATCTCGTCGATGAAGAGTTGGTTCCGGGCGCCGTCTCCGATCACCGCCGGGGTGACCTGGCCGCGCATCTCGCCGGTCGGGTTCGCCGTGGTGAGAACATTGACGTAGAAGCCATTGCCAAGCACTTCATCCACCTGGGAGGGAACAACTGCCCACGATGCGGCGAAGTTGGCGCTGGCGCCAGCCGCCAGCGCAGTCGGCGTAGCCGAAATGGTGTGCACGACGGCGCCATTGACGCTGGCCGTACCGGTGTAGATGGCAGCGGCCGTGATGGTCATGACGTCGGTGGGGTGCATATTCTTGACCGTGACGTCATAGTACAGTACGCGGCTGGCAGCATCGTAGGTGAAGTAGGCGTCGCCCACGTTGAGCGAGGCGACCGGCGGCACTTCATTGGCGCCGATCAGTTTCACCAGGTTTTCGGCCCAACCGGACACGTCCAGCTCCACGCCTTGCAGCGCCCGGGGGGCGTCTTCCATGGCGACGACTGGCGAGGTGGGCGATGAGTAATTGGTGAGGCTATCCTGGTGCCAGTTGCCGCCCAGGACCGAGCTGTAGAAGGTGTTGGCGTCGCCCGCGCCGATGCCGTAGAAGGTATCGGCGTTCAGCACTGCGGCGATATCCTGGCCCATGGCAAGGACGATCCCGCCCGCATTGGCGTATTCCACCAGGATGTCCATATCCAGGGCGGTCAACGGTGTGCTGACGGTGAAAGTGCCATCGTTGTTGAAGTTGTCGCCGGTGAAGTAGATGATCGCCTTGTAGGGGTGCAGCCAGGCGGCGTCGGGGATCGTGGTGGGATTGGCGAAGTACAGATCTGCATTCCGGACGTCATAGCTGATACCCAGGTTGGTCAGCGCGGTCGTATAGTAACTCAGGTAGTCCGCGTAGCCCAACAAATCGCTGAAGTCGTTGTCGATCACCAGCACGTCGGCGGTCGGGGCAGGGTGCACGCGGCCCCAGACGGGCACGTGCGCATTGTGGGCGCTGCCACCCAGGACGATGAAGCCCTGGTTGTCGCCAATCGCCCCCGCGGTGGTATCGAAGGTGACGGTGATCGGAGCCATCTCGCCGGCGGCCAGGGTGATCGAAGCCGGCTGGACGGTGAAGCCGGGCAAGGCGCTGACCTGGGGGGCGCCGAAGCTGGTGGTCACGGATACCGACACCGCCGAGAGGTCGTACGATTCCGTCGCGCCAGAGACGTTGGTGAGGTAGGTTTGCAGGCTCTTCTGGGTTCCGGTGAGCACCAGGCCAAAGGACAGGCTGGGCGACCCGAAGATCACGCCGGGATCGGCAGCATGGGTCAGGTCCAGGCGGCCAGCGCCCATATCCAACGGCTGGGCGTGCGTGCCATCGTGATTGTAAATTCCCAGGTATTTGGAGGTGGACATCAGCGCCGACTTGATCTCAGCGTTGCTCCAGGTGGGGTGGATCTGGCGCAGCAGCGCGGCGGCGCCGGCCACGTGCGGGGAGGCCATGGATGTACCCGAGGCCTGGCCCCAGCCCAGGTGGCGGCCCTCGCCGACGCCCAGCGGGTCGTAACCCTGCGCCAGGATGTTGTCGCCTGGGGCAGTGATATCCGGCTTGAGCACCATGCCCACGCCAGGCCCGCGGCTGCTGAAGCTGGTCATGATATCCGGCGTGTTGCCGGCCTGGAAGGCATTGGTGTCCATCTCCAACACTGAAGCAGCGCCGTGAGCGGTGTACCAGTCCACCATGGCCTGGCCATGGGTGTGCCCGATGAAAATGGAGGAGATCGTGACCAGATGGCCGACCGCGCCTTCCCCCATGTTGATCAAGCCGTCGCCGCCAGCCACGTGGTTGTAGATCACCGCGAATTCGGCGCCGGCATTTTCAGCGTTCAAAACTTTAACGCCAAACTCGCAGTCGCCGCGCGAGATGAGCGCCGCCACGCCGGTGAAGGTTCCAGCAGGCCAGGCGTCACACCCATCGTAATTGCCAGGATCGACCGAGTAGGCTGTTTTGAACGAGTAGGTGATCACCTGTCCCAATGGAAGTGGATCGCCAAAATCTGCCGTGGTGAATGGCATATCGGTCAGGGTGGTGGTAGGCGCAGGCGGCGAAGGCTCGATGACCGAGAACTGGCCGGAAGCCAGGGTGCCGCTGGTGGTCGATGCGCCCACGTTGATGTAATTCGACGAGGGGTGGTCGCTGGTGCCCAGGCCGGGGCCGGCGTTGCCGTTGGACATGCTGACGAACACGCCCGCATTGGAAGCGTTGATCAGCGCCGTATCCAGTGCGTCGAGCGCCCCGCCTACGCTGGTGGGCCCGCCGCCCCAGGAGTTATTCACCACGTCGGCGCCATCTGCCACCAGGTCTTCCAGGGCGGCGATGCCTTCGGCGTTGTAGAAGGAGCCGTCGTTGTTGACGCTGGCGTAGAAGACGCGGTAGCTCATCAGCCAGACTGCCGGGGCAACGCCGCTGATGGTATTGGTAATGCCCAGGTAAGTGGAGACGACTTCATTCCCACCGGCGGTGCTGCCGGTGTGCGTACCGTGGGAGGTGCCGTTGGTGCCCGGCCAGGGGTTCTCGTCGCCTGCCGCAGGCGGGTCCCACGAGCGGAAGTATACCCGGGAGGCGATGATCTTGCCGTTGTTATTGGCGGTCAGGCCCAGGCCGCCGGCCGGGAAACCGGGCGGGTAGCTGTAGCCGGTGCCGTCGAACATGGGGGCGTCTTTGTGCAGGCCGCCATCCATCGAGGCCAGCTTGACGCCCGCGCCGGCGTTGGCCTTGCCGCCAATGGCGGCGTTATTCCAGGCGGCCGAGGCGTTGATCAGGGGCAGGCTGGCGTACAGGTCTGGCTCGTGCGCTACATCAGAGTAGACCATCTTCACGCCAGACAGCGCCATCAATTTCTGAATGGCAACTTTCTTGGGCGTTTTGCCCGGGTTGATGGTCATACCGTTGAAGACGACCTGGTAGGTCAGGGCTTCTGGATTTCCCAGTTCATTGATGAAATGATCTACGTTTGCGCCAGGCAGGGCCAACTGCATCTGGTTGACAAATGCGGCCTGCTCGCTCTTCAACTGGCTCAAATAGGATTGGACCTCAGCAGACTGGAGATTGAGTTTGCCGTTCTCCAGACGGGCTGTCTTGCTCGAAAACCCCTTCTCGGACAGCGATGGGCTTTTGAGCTGAACGATCAGGCGATGGGACGTCTTGGCCTGGCTTTTCTCAGGCGCCGCCTGAGGTGTATCGTCGACCGGTTGAGTCCCGAAATCCGGGGCAACCGTCGTCTGACCTGCCTGGGCCATCGTCGCCTGGGCGACGGGCATCAGCGCCACCAGCGATACCAGCATGCTGATGACAACCAGCAGGTTAAACGTGTTTCTCGTTCTGTTACGCATGTCTTATCCTCCGAATAAATTGGTTGGTTAAATCAATGGTCACACTCTGCCGAAGCATCAATATGGTGAAACGATTTGCAGAACGTTTTCTTTCGGGTCACCTCCTTGTCGGCAAACTTGCTGGCAGAAATCGCGATCGGGCATCGCGAAAACGACCTGCAACCTGGAATAACCATTTCGCCTGAGCCAAAATCGTTACCCCCTGGTGATAGCGTCATTCCTGTTTGTCAGGTCACTGGAAGATGGTTACGTGGCTTTTACGGTCGTTTGGGCCAAACGACCGCCAATCAATCGCGGGCAGTGCAAGATGTCTCTGCCTGATCGGTTGTTTTGTTCATTGCAGCGATTGTCTTAGAAGGGTCGTAAAGATAATTCTAAATGGAATATGAGAACCCGTCAAGGTGTAGGCTTTTCGAGATCAGGGCAAGTGCATCTTCGATATTGACAACCTGGCCGGGGCCAGCCAGAACCTTGAGCAAATCATCCTGCTTCCGGCCAGCCAACAGGCGTTTGCCCTGATTTATGACACTTTTACACTTGACAAATCGGCATTATTAGTGGTACCTTAAAGACTCTAACGAATGAATACACTTTTTTATCGATGTACACAGAAAGGCGGTGAAATATCTGTAATCCACACCTATCCACCTCAAATCGTTTTTCCCAATAAGCCCGAAGTAACAACAACCATATTTTTCAGAGGAGAATGACACATGTCGAGGAAGCTGTTTAATATCCTGACGATTGTCGCCTTACTTGCTGGATTCCTGGCGGTCGTCCCGGCCGTTGCGGTGCAAGACGACGACAACGACATCCTGGGGTATTTGCCAAACCAGGCCGAAAAGCAAGGCCCGTTCCGTGCCAACCCCAGCTTTAAATTTGCGAAAGACCAACCCAATCGTAAAGACTTCTTGCGCGCCCAGGAGCGCATGCGCCTGATCAACGCCGGCAAAGACGCCGAGGCGGCCGCCCTGGCGCAGTCCGGCAGTGACCGCGTGCTGGTGATCCTGGTCGAATTTGCCGGCACCGACGTGTTCACCTGGACCGCCGGCCTGTCCCAATGGGACCCGCTGAATATCGCCAACGCGGCGGAGAGCGGCCCCGGCGGAGCCGGCGACTGCAGCAAGATCATCACCACCACCCAGAGCTTCACCTATTCCGGCCCGCTGCACAACCAGATCGAGCGCCCGCTTTCGGCGGCCGACCGCTCTGGCGACTCCATCTGGACCGAAGACTTCAACCCGCAGTGGTTCCAGGATTTCATGTTCGGCAATGGCGTGGTGATCAGCTACACCCGCCAGGACAGCTCGCAGGTCTATGCCAACTTCACCGGCCAATCGGTGCGCGATTTCTACGAAGATCTCTCCGATGGCGCCTACACCATCCATGGTGACGTCGTCGGCTGGCTGCCCCTGGCGCACTCTACCATGTACTACGAAAACGACCAATGCCCCGGCGCGCGCTCGACGGATGGCACCTACAGCGCCGGCCACTACGGCGGGTGGATCCCCGAAGGCGGCAACTCGAATCAGATGGTGAAAGACGCGTTGGATTACACCAACTCCATCTCCAATACCATCCCCGGCTTCGCCTGGACCAACTACGACCAGGATGGCGACGGCTTCATCGACCGGCTGTGGATCGTACACGCCGGCTACGGCGAAGAAGACAGCCCCACCCTGCTCAACCGCACCTCTTACGGTGAAGGGACGGCCTGGTCGCACTCTACCTCCATCGGCAGCTACGTGGTCGATCCGGTCAATAACATCAAGGCCGGGCCGGTCATCATGATGCCCGAGAACGGCGGCATCGGCGTCTTCGCCCACGAATATGGGCACAACCTGGGCGCCATGGATCTGTACGCTTACGACCAGGGCGAAACCTCGCCCGGCTTCTGGACGTTGATGAACGACGACTGGACCGGCACGCCGATCGGCTTCGAGCCGCCGGCGCCCGACCCGATGCACCTGGACTGGTGGGGCTGGCTGAAACCCAAGGTCATCAGCGACCCGAGCGATGTTTACGAGGTCAAGATCGGCCAGACCAGCCGCTTCCCCGGCGATCCCGACATGGTGCGCGGCGTGCGCATCGACCTGCCCGACGGGGAGATCCCACAGCCCGTCGCCGTCTGGCAGGGGAGCCATTACTGGTGGGGCGGCAAGGCCGACGAGATGAACAGCAGGATGACCACCGCGGCGGCCATCAACCTGGCCGGCACCACCGCGCCCAAGCTGTCCTTCGACCTGGTCTACGATATCGAAGACCAGTGGGACTACCTGTGGGTCCAGGCGTCTACCGACGGCGGCACCACCTGGGATACGATTACCAACACCAACCAGGTCTGCACCCACGTTTCCGGCTGGATCGGCGCGCAGAACGGCTTCCCGGATGACACGTGCGCCGCCGGCATCTACGGCTTCACCAACTACAACGCCAGCTGGCCCAACCCGGAGCTGGAAGAGTTCGATCTGACCCCCTACGCCGGCCAGAACATCCTGCTGCGCCTGTGGTACATGACCGACTGGGGCACCACCTACACCGGCGTTTTCGTCGATGACATCAAGGTCACCGATGGTGCGACCACGATCTTTGCGGACGACGCCGAAGCCGGCAGCGCCAAGTGGGTTTACCAACCCGAATGGGTGCTCAGCAACGGCACGAAAGGCTTCAAGCAGCGCTACTACCTGCAGTGGCGCAACACCAACGCCAACGGCGGCTACGACAGCGCCCTGGGCGAGGCGAGCTGGCGCTACGGCCCGGCCAACAGCGGCCTGCTGGTGTGGTACGAGAACGAAAGTTACACGGATAACGAGGTCTGGAACTACCTGACCGACTTCCCGAGCTGGGGGCCCAAGGGCCGCCTGCTGCTGGTCGATGCCAACAACGATCCCTACCGCGACCCGTGGATGCTATCCAAGGGATATAACAACGAAGGCGGCAACATCGCTCACCGCGGTTCGATGCGCGACGCTCCCTTCACCCTGGCCAATACGGTCAACTTCCAGATGACCAATACCTATCCCTACACAACGGCTTCGCTTACCGCCAATTACTCCGGTTTGCCGGCCGTCAGCTCCTTCCACGACTCGATGGGTTACTACCCCGGCGCTGAGTTTGTCACCCGCGGTCCGGGATACTCGCCGAACCCGGCCGTGTGGATCTCCAAGCAGTGGGACGCCAGCGCAGTCATGCCTGCGAAGACAGACTACGCTCTTAAGGCTCCTGGCTATACTGCGAGCGAAGTATTCCGCATGAATTGTGTTTCTACCAACACAGGCAGATTATCGTGCTACGGGTACGGCGCAGGCCTGGGCTACGCTGGCGGCACCGGCAATCCCGGCGATAGCAATGTGCAATACGGCTGGCACGTCGATCTGATCGAAGAGGCTGCTGACCACACCTGGGGCAAGGTACGCATCTGGAACTCCCAGTATGCCCTGGCCGCTTCCCTGACTCCGTCGGCGACGCAGCTTGACGTCAACGACGTGGTCAGCTACGCAGCCAATTTCCAGGTCGTCGGCACCCCGATGGCAGGCGGTTACCTGGCCTGCGTATCCTTCGACAGTGACATGTTCGAATACGTGGCCGGCTCGGCGAACGTTGCCCCGCTGACCATGGAATCTTGCCCCGCCACTGCCGCCGCCTTGAACAGTCCAGCCGCCCCGACCAAGATCGGCGCGTTGGCCTGGATGGTCTCGGATGGTTCGCTGGGTGCGAAATCCCCGACCTTCACCTTCGACTTGAAGGCCTTGGAGCCCGGCATGACGTCGGCCAAGCCGTACGGCGTACAGACCGGAGGAGGTTCTGCTCCTCTCGTAGCCGTCGGAGGCTCACCGAGCGTCGTTGTTGGTACGGTGACGTTCTTCCCTGTGATCAACAGATAACGGGGAAGGATCGTTGAAATGTGGCTTCTGGCGCACAGGGTTCTATAGAACTGGAATGTGCGCCAGAGCCAACAAGCGAGGGGTGATTTTGCAGCCCGGTGCGGTAAAATCACCCCTCGTTCAGTCTACTGGCATTACGATGATGATGAAGCAATGGCTAACCTGGCTGGTGGCAGCCGTCCTGGCGTGGCCGACGGGCTTACCTATTTCCAGACGCTCGCCGTCCACACCGTCGCCCTCCCCGCGCTACGCGACCGGGATTGTGCTGGTTGGCCTGGCGCCCGGCCGATATCGGGCTGCGCTGGCCGGGTTGGAAAAAGAGCTGGGGGCGCGGCTGGTGGCTGCCCTGCCTCAAGTCAACGCGGCCATTCTCCAGGCGCCGCCCGGTAAGGAACTTCACACGGCCAGCCTTGCTCGCCAGAATCCTGCCGTGGTGTTTGCCGAGCCCGATTATGCCGTTTCCGCGGATGAGGCGCAAATGCTCAGACCTGCGCCCGCATCTCGCCCGCAATCTTTCCCGGTACAAATCCCAAACGACCCGTTTTTTAACCAGCAATGGTCTCTGACGAAAATCGGCGCACCTTTCGTTTGGAACCACACCACTGGTTCGGCAAATGTGCTGGTGGCCATCGTCGATTCAGGCGTTCAAATCAGCCACCCTGATCTGGCCGATAAAATCTGGACCAATCCGGGCGAAATCCCCGGCAACCTGGCGGATGACGATGGCAATGGCAAAGTGGACGACCTGCACGGCTGGCATTTCTACCATCGCTGGACCAGCACAGGCTACGAGCCCGCAGAGGATGCAAACCCCAACGACGATTTTGGTCATGGCACTCATGTGGCAGGGATTGCCGCCGCCAAAACGAACAACCAGGCTGGCATCGCCGGCCTGTCCTGGGAAGGGCGTATCTTGCCCGTCAAAGTGCTGGACGAATACGGGAATGGCTGGTATTCGGACATTGCCGCAGGGATCATTTACGCCACAGATAACGCCGCGCAAATCATCAACCTCAGCCTGGGGGGTGAAAGCCCTTCGGAGTTGCTGCTAAGCGCGGTAGAGTATGCGCACAGCCACGGGGCGCTGGTGATCGCTGCCGCCGGCAACACCGGGGGGGCGGTGTATTATCCGGCCGCCTACGACTCCGTGATCGCCGTTGCTGCGACGGACCAAAACGATGAGCGCCCATTCTTCTCGAACTTTGGCCCGCAGATCGATCTGGCCGCGCCCGGCAAGGACATCTATAGCACCTGGTATCTGACCAATTATTTTACCAAGTCGGGCACTTCCATGGCCGCGCCGCATGTCTCGGGCGTGGCTGCGTTGTTATGGTCGCGGCAACCTGACCTGACTGCTGCGCAGGTGGCCCAGGCGCTGATGGAATCGGCAGTGGATGTCGGCGCGCCCGGAAAAGACGAGTACACCGGATGGGGACGGTTGAGCGCAAACCGGGCTTTCGGTCTCCTGCCGGGATTTTCTGATCTTTGGGTAAAAAGCAACCTTCCGGATTACGTCCGGCCTGGCCAGTTTACTGCCTTCACTGTCACCTGCGGCAACAAAGGACTGGCAGATGTAACGGATACCTGGATTACCAGCACCCTCACTTTGCAGAGCGGAGCCGTATTCCAATCGGGCTGGTTGGTGCAATCACTGCCTGCCTCCGGCAATCCAATCACCTATACCACGATCTTGACCGCCGGCCCCCCCGGAAGCGTTCTAACCCACACCATCGAGATCACTTCACTGCTGACAGAGACGAACCCCCTGGATAACGCAGACCAGAAACAGGCCACCGCCTATTCCGTCGAAGTATTTTTGCCCCTTGCTGCCAGGCCGTGATGCTGTGCGAAAACTAATCCCCGCGCGGCGCGCAGGTGCGGAAATAATTCCACTCCTCGAAGGCGTCGTTATCGGGGAACTGGCAGATGCCAAACTGGCTGCCATCCTGGGCGCTGACGATGATCGACTTGCCGCCTTGCTTCTCGCAAAATTGGCTGGCCGGGTTGGCGATGCCAGCCCGCAGATCGGTGCGAACCTTGAGCGTTTTCATGAATAAGCCTCCATCAAAGGTGTTGCCGTAACCAGTCAGTCCGGTAGACGCCGCGCCCCTGGCCGGGCAGGGCGGTGATGCTGCTGAGTTGATGCTGATCTAATTGCCTTTGCGGCGAGCCAATGGCGGTGTGGATGTCGTTGCCAACGCTACTGCCCACCATGTTGCTGCCCGGGCTGAATAGAGCGGGGGAAAAGCTTATGCAGTGTAATGATAGCGGCAGGCGATAATAATTAGATCATTTTCCTGGAACCAGAGATAATCTTTCCATCCGGATTCGGTGAAAACCAGTCTCATGACGCAGTGATATCTCTCTCTTGAATGTATCCATTATCTGCCTCAGCGATCGACCGGCGCAGGTGGGCGGCGTTTGCTTAAACCTTCCCGTTCCGCCCTCTACGGTACTCTCCCGCCACGCTGGCGTTGGCAAATGCATCCAGCAGGTAGGCGTCGCGCGGCAGGCCGTAGGCCGGCGGCGGGGAAGCGGGCCGCGGCGGTGCGCCGGGCAGGGGGATTTCAGCGGCGACCAGGTCCTCGGCGCCGGCGGGCACTCGCCCCAACACCTGGCCCCGGGCGTCTGCCAGGTAGGTTTCGTTGAAGTAGCCGCAGGTCATGCGCACCTCGCCGGCCCGCCCCAGGTACTTCCACAGCCGGGGGCAGGTGGCCGCCATGCCGGCCAGGCTGTAACGCGGGCGGGGCAGGCCCGAAGCGAAATTGCCCGTGCCGGTGACGTTGACCACCGGTACGCCCAGGTGCGTCGATTGGCGGCGCAGAAACTGGCCGAAGGTCTCGTCGGCGGCGCGTTGGACGCGGCGCAGCGAAGGGCTGATATCGGCGCTGCTCACCTGCCTGCCATCGGGCAGTTGCAGGGTAAAATCGTGCACCGCCGGCGGGCAGCTACACGCCAGGACCAACTGCACCTGCCCGGCGTAAGCCTGCCACAGGCCGGTGTGGGCCACGTCCCAGCAGATCATCAGGCCGATCTTGCCCAGGGACGTAGCGGCGACCTGCGGGCCGTTCCCGGGGCGGAAATAAGCCCGCTCCCACATCCAGGGGTAGCTCTTATCGTACAGCCACTCCTGGCCGTCGGGCGCGGCCAGCAGCAGGGTATTGTAGATTTCGCCGTCTGCCGCCCGGCGCAGGAAGGCGCCCGCCAGGTGGACGCCGTGGCGGGCGGCGGCGGAGCGCATCCAGGCCGGGGTGGGGCCGTCCAGCGGCTCGGCCAGGGCGTAGTTGCGCGGGTGGTATTCGTAGCCGGTGTTGAACATCTCGGGCAGGGCGACCAACTGCGCCCCCAGCCCGGCGGCGCGGCTCACCAGGCTCTCGGCCCGCGCCAGGCGCTCGGCGGTGGGGGCGGGCGCGGCGATCATTTGAATGGCGGCGATGGTCAGGTTCATGGGCGTGGCTCAAACCTGTCAGGTTTTCTGTTACCAGTATCCTTCCACTCTCACCGCCTCGCCTTCCCCCGGCCAGGGCGGCATGGTGGCGATGACAAAGGTCAGCGGCGTTTCGCCGGTGTTGCGGAACTGGAAGCGGGTGCCCAGCGGGACGGTCAGGCACATGCCGGGGCGCACTTCCACCGGCTCGGCGGGCGCATCCTGCTGGCGCCACACCTGGCCCTGCCCTTCCAGGAAGAACCAGATTTCGTCCACCGTCTGGTGGCGCACCGCCAGCGAAGTCTGCCCGGGCGGCAGGGTGCAGTGCACGAAGCTGCCGCCTGCCACCTGGCCCAGCAGGCGGATCTCGGAACCGTCCGGGGCGATGGCGTCGTGGGTTGGGGGGAGGGGTTGGGTGGTGAAGGGGATCATTATGTCTGTCTGAGTAGCCCTCGTACTAAAGCGGCATCTTCGACGTCGGTCAGTAAGCCGTAAGTGTTGTACGCCAGTCGGACAGATCATCGAGAACCAGGATGTTATGCTGTCGATGATCCATGGGGGCCTCCTTTGGTAAGTTATGTTCCTGCTGGTACATTGACAATGTCTGTAATCTGGCTGAGCAAGTCTTGCGAGCTGAAAGACTTGGGGAAATAACGAATCGCTCCCATGCGATAAGCAGCAAGCGCTTCCTGGGTGGTGGGCTGGACAGTGGTGACAACCACACGTTTATCGGGGAACTTTTGACGGATGATTTCCAGAATTTCGAGGCGGAGGGAACTGGCGATGACCAGATCGAACTGACCGGCTTCTAATTCGGCGACCGCTTTTTCGATGTCAGCCGCCACGACGACTTCAAAGGTGTTCAAGGCATTCCTGGCGAAGTTAATCCACCGTGGTTCGTCATCGATGATTAAAATTCGCGCTTTCATTGCTACTTTTTCTCGTCTTTGCTCTACAGGGATTTCAATGAGTATCATTGCACCATCTTTATAAGATGAATCTATCCTAACACTTCCGCCAATAGTTTGCAATAACAATCCTGAAAGCCACAGGCCGAGCCCCGATCCACCACCCGGCTCTTTTGACGGAACGGGCTTGGTGAACAGGCGTTCCTGTACCTGGGGAGGAACGCCGGGACCGGTATCTTTGACGCAGATGTGCACCGAGCTATCGCGCAGCGCGCTGGTAACGTACAGGTGGCCGCCCCGATGGTGCTTCATGGCGCGGAAGGCATTGTCGATCAGGTTGTTGAACACCTCGGCGATCTGGCCGATTTGTGCCCGGATCAGCGGAGCGCGGTCATCGAGATCGAGATGCACCTCTACGTGGGGCAAATTGGGCAAGGCTTCCCAGTTAGTGCGGATACGCTGTGTGACTTCGGTCAGGACGGCGTTGATGTCCACTTCCTGCGGCTCGCCGGCGTTCAGCGGTTCTTGGATGCGGCGGATGATCTCGGAGGTATAGCGGGCGTTGCGCTCAATAATATCCAGGATTTCCAGGTTGGTTGGGTCGCTTGCCACGCTGGCGCGGTTGCGCAGGCGGGTGACATTGGGCACGATGATGTTGAAGGTGTTGTTGATACGGTGCTGCAGGGCGGCCATGGCCGTGCCCAGTACGGCCAGTTGCTTGGCGGCGATCACCTCACTGCGCGCTTCTTGATACAGGCGGGCGTTGTTAATAGCCAGGGCGGCTTGGTTCGCAAACAAGCGGACGGTATCTTGCTCTTCCAGAGAAAAGGGGTGCGGTGTTCGGAAATTGACGAATAAT
This sequence comes from uncultured Anaerolinea sp., assembly GCA_964595435.1. GTDB lineage: Bacteria > Chloroflexota > Anaerolineae > Anaerolineales > UBA4823 > RBG-16-57-11. The sequence goes on from CAZQQJ010000005.1 coordinate 107,299, forward strand.
ATCCCCAGGGTGCGATCGGCAACCTTCAGTGCAATCCCCATATAAGCTTTTATCGCTTCGCGGTGTATGAACGCACTCTTCCACAACTTGGTTGCTTCACGATCGATATCCGAGCAGATCACTTCGCCTTGCTGGACGATATATGCGCCCAGCCCCGCATTGCGCAATTTATCTTTCAGATTAAATGGCTTAAGTAACCCATAGTACGCAACGCTGCTGAGGTCATAAAATTCTTCGCGGGTGGGGTCATAGGGATAAATTACGGCGCAGTCTGCACTTATCACTTCGCATGCCCCTTTGACGATTTCCTGGAGGACAAACTGCGGCTGGCCAGTAAGCAAACGGTCAAAATTCTCACCAATTTCGAGCAATCTGCGCAATGTCAGTCTTCTACGTTCTGCCTCAAAAGTCAGGCGAATTTGGTCAGAATAGATGAGAAGCAACAGCTTTTCTTTGTCTGAGAAATCTTGTTCCACGAACGTGTAGATACTGATAACGCCGACTACTGCGTCCTGGATTTTGATCGGCACGCACAGCGCCGATTTCCAACCCATCAGGAGGCTCATATTCTTGTATTTCCAGCGTTCGTCTGCGACAACATTACGTACTGTGGTGACTTTACCGGTTAGAAAAGCCTCCCCTATGACGTTCGTTTCATCGAGGGATAGGACGGCATTCTCGACGTAATCGGCCGGTAACCCTACGGCAGCTTTGATGTGTAAGTTTTTGCCTTCTTCATCCAATCCCCAGATGCTGGATGGTAGATTCATGGTCTGACCGATCGATTCGACAATCGACTGGAAGATATCGATTTGCCCAGCGTCGTGTAGGGTAATTAATGAGTTATCCATAAGTTTTTAGTCAAAAATCTACCGCGATAATGTTTCGTTGAGTATTAGCTGTGATGCTATCAATTACTCTTGATGAATCATTAATGGAGATAACCAGGTTGGATCATCTCGGTTTTTACCAGCTAATTCTCGCCTGGCATCCCATAGTCCAATGGTTGGGCTGCCGCTTTCTAATAAAGATCGATAAAAAGCTTTGGCAAAGGTTCTGGAGCCCATGTCTGAAACAGGCCAGCGGAACCCCAAAGCTGAAGGAATTCCAGCTTGAGCAATTGCGTCGAGTAGACCCAAAAAATCATCGTCCTGTAAGGCAGCTTGGCTTCCGATTTCTCCCCCAAAACAACAACTTAGGTATACCAACCGGGCTTCAGAGTTTTCAAGTAGCATCTTTAATTCGGAGGCTTCCAGTGATAAGGGGACTCCTTGCTTGTTTTCTTCCGACCAGAACAAGAGGCCGCTCTTTTCTGGAGATTCGGGCCTATATACGCCGTGTCCTGCGTAATGGATAATGTCGTAAGAACGTTTTTTGAGTTCTGTTTTGATGTACTCATAAGTGGCACGTTCCGTAGGTATCCGCTTTGCCCGGATGGGTAGATTGGTTTGAGTGGCCAGGTATTGATATAATTCTTGTATCTCAAGATCTACGCCATCGATTGTCGGCTTTGTATTGGATGCGATCAGCAAAACCCGAAGGTCTTTCTTGGTTGCCAGAAACTGAGGCGAAATGACCTCACGTTTTGGGCTTGCATCGCACAGGAAACGAGTCAGTGGATGTTGGAGTGCCAGATAATCGGGGGGCTGATCAGTGCGTATAAACTCTATGGGTAACCGAAGAAAATCTCTGGATGTCTCGAAAGACAACGAAAGGGCCTGACTTTTCGCACGAGCTTCCAAATAAGCATTATGTAACTCGGAATGTCCACCAAACAGGTCGCGCCACAAGTCATACCCTATTTCGCCAACTTGAAAACGCAGACTATCCAGGCTTCGTCTGGCTAAATCTGTTCTTCTTGTGTAACGGTCAACCCCAATCTGAAGAATTTTGGGCGTACGCATGGAACATACATGGCGCCCATGCGACCTTATAACCAAAGATTGCCCCAGGGCTAAAGATATTGAAATGTGAGCTTTGTATCCCTTCTCATCCCTGTCGTCGTGTGATTCGATAATACTTTGGATCTGTTCTTGCCAGTTTCCGTCTTTTTCAACAAAGAGTACAGCCCCAAGATACTTGATGACGCGGAGCATCGTTTTTGTTTTCGGTTGATGACCCGAAAGAATTACCAAGTGTGCTTCGGGGCGTATAAAACGAAATGCTAAAGCCAGGCTTAGCCCACTTATATCTTCTTCACCCCCATTGTGTAGACGCATGTCCATGAATACAAAATCGAAAGAGTCTTCCAGTATAGCGGCTAGTGCCTCGCCATCACTCGCTGTTGGCCGTACCAAGTATCCTTTATCCTGGAGCAGACCGCAGATGGTATCACGAAAATCTTGTTCATCCTCTACAATCAAGATCTTCATCGATTTCACACTCCTCAACGCTTTGCTACCTGGGTTTTATGCCGAAGAATTATCTGAAAGATGTTCAATCTATTTTTGAATTTTGAGACCCGATATTGCTGACGTATTAACTTCTAGAAGGAAGATTACCAATTTCCATTACCGGTGCGGATGTGTTCGACCTTTCATGCCAATAAACTCTGAATTTTTGTCAACTCAGCCCCTGCTGACTTTTGGACGACGTTGATTACATTTTAGCACCAATATGACTTTTTTGTCACGTTGTTATGGGACGGCGGCGCTGTGCCTCCAGGTTTATTGGAAAACTTGCTTTTGCGATCTGCACGATCATAAGCCTCATCTCACCCCCACATCTTTACGGTAGTCCCCCCAAACCCCCCTTCACCCCCACCCCTGGCGCCAGCCCGGCGACCGGCAGCCACGCCGATCTCCCCCGGTAGATTCCCCTCATCCCCCTTGAATAGAACAAATATTCTATGATAGGATAAGATCACGAACTGCTGACCGCTATTTGCTGACCGCTAACCGCCTAACCGCCGAACCACATGCCTCCCTCTATCCTCGTCCCTGCTTCCCTCGTCTACGACCGCGACCTCTCGCCGGCCGCAGTGCATACCTGGCTGCAACTGCGCGGGCTGGCGGGTGAGGCCGCCCGGACCCCGCCGCTCAACCTGGCGGAGACCGGCGCCCGGCTGGGCAAGAGCCAGTCGGCGCTGTATCACCACATGGCGCTGCTGCGCTCGAAGGGTGTTTTGCACTGGCAGCCGGCGGGCAAGGGGCAGGTGGTCTTCTCTTTTCCCGGGTCTTTGCCCGTTCCCGCGCCTCCTTCGTGTAGCCAAGATTCTACAATCCAGGATTCTACGCTCCCGGAATCGAGAAACCTGGAACGCGCCTCTCTTAATTCCTCTGATTCAGATTCTGAATCGATCGCAGAAAAGAGAGAGGCCCTTTTCCGGGAATCTGGAAACCTGGCGTTGCCCGCCTCGCCCTGCGCGGCGGCTATCGGCCCTGGCGTTCCGGGGACATCTTTTGAGTCTATGCCGCCTGCACTGCCCTCCGCGGCGGATTTCCAGGTCGCCTCGCCGGGCGGACCGCCTGCCCCTGCCCCGCGGCCTCCTTCCCGGCAGGGCGGCGCCGCGCCCCCGGACGACTCTGCGCCCGCCACGCCGGCCGCCCTGTATCAGTCGCTCACCCGCCTGCGCCCCAACCGCGCCCAGCGCGACCTGCTCCACGCCCGGGTCACCGACCTGGAGCGCTGGCGCTCCACCCTGGAGCACTGGCTGGCGCACCGCTGGAGCCCCAAGAACATCCCCGGGATGCTCGACCTGTACGCCCGCGGCGGGGCGGCCGGCTGCGCCTATTGCGGCCCGGCCGCGGCGCCGTCACCGGCGGGGCCGCCGGCCCGCAAAGCCCCTCAACCCGCCTCGCTGGACGCCCTGGCCGAACTGCGCCGCGAACAGGCGGGTAAGGAAGCCCACCTTCCGGCCGCGCCCGGCAGCCTGGATCGATGAAAAATGGCGACCGCGTTCGCCCGCGTCCCATTTTCAGGTGCAGTGCACGAAGGACACGTGCAATGCACCGGCGGCATGGATCGTAAGAATCCGCGTTTTCCGCGTTCATCCGCGTCCCATCGAAAAGAATCTCGCCTCCCATCTGGCATCTGACACCTGAAACCTGACACCTGACTCCCCATGTCCACCCCTGCCGAAATTATCGCCGTCCTCGAAACGCTGGCCCTGGCTTACCCGGAGAAGGCCAACGACCGGCGCACCCTGGCGCTCTACCTGGAGCACCTGGCGGATATCCCCGCCCACTGGCTGGCGGCTGCCGCCCGGCGGCACATTCAGACCTCCAACTGGTTCCCGCGCATCGCCGAACTGCGCGCCGCAGCCGCCCGGCTGGCGGGCACCGGTTTTTTCGAGAGCCTGCCCGAGCGCCCGGTGGATTTCCTGGCGGCGCAGGCCCAGGCGCTGGAAGATGCCTTTTACGCCGGGGAAGCGCTGGACGAAGCAGACTGGCGCTCCCTGGCCGGGCAGTTCGAGCGTTGCGGACGCCCGCACCGCGCCGCGCACGCCCTGGAGAAGCTCCGGCGCTTGCGCATCCAGCAGGGGGTTGCCGGCGAACCCCTCTCAGGTTCCGAACTTGCGGGAGGCCCAGGCCGCGCAGAACGACCTCAGCCCATACCCGCCGACCCGCCGGGCGCGCCCGGCAGCCTGGATCAGACGAGTAATGACATTTGTGCGGCCCAAACCTGACAGGTCTTCATGCTGGCGCTGCCTCATCGGGCGTCTTAAAAGCCCTGTCAGGTTTTCGAGCACAGGTTATAATAAAGCTCATCAGGCCAGACGATCCAGTCTGTCAAATCAATCTACTGCCGGGCGCGGCCGGTAACCTGGATCGATGAAAATCGGGTCCGTGTTTGCCGGCGTTCATCGGTATCCCATTTTTCACCAGGAGGAGGTTTTACCATGCAAACGAGAAGTATCGAGTTGTTGAATAAAGCGGTTGCGGATGAGATGTCCGCAGTCCACCAGTACATGTTTTTCCATTTTCCATTGCGAAGACCAGGGTTACGAACTGCTCTCGCGCCTGTTCCTGAGGACTGCCGTCGAAGAGATGGGGCACGTGGAACGCTGCGCCGAGCGCATCCTGTTCCTGGGGGGCGAGGTGGAAATGGTCGCTTCGGGCAGCGTCCAGAAAATCCACGAGGTGAAAGAGATGCTGGATATGGCGCGCCAGATGGAACAGGGTAGCATCCACGATTACAATATATGGGCCAACGAATGCTCGGCCAACGCCGATTCCGGCACCCGCAAGGTGTTCGAGGGCCTGGTCGACGACGAAGAGCGCCATTACAGCCAGTACGACCTGGAACTGGAAAAGGTCAAAAAGTTCGGCGAGCAATACCTGGCGCTGCAATCTGTGGAAAGCGGCCGGGTTGCGCCCGCTGAATCCGCTGAAGAGTAGAACTTCCGGATTTCGCACCTGCCTGGCCCTGCGCCTGGCAGCGCTGCCCACCGGCGGCGAAGGGATAAGCGCCTTCGCCGCCGGACCGCTTCATTGAACTGTTTTGGTTCTACCGGCTTTAGCGGGGAAAAGGTGCCTGTCTGCTGCTGGAATCGAGGCTTCAGCCGGAGATTCTTGCCAACACCCGGCCTGCTAAAGCCTCGACTCCGCGCCAGCACCGAAGGCAGCTACCCGGCCAGGGTTTCCCGCCCGGCTTGCGTTGGCGCGATGCGGGCGTAGTGCGAAGCGCCCTCCGCCTGGCGCTCGATCAGCCCCCAGGCGTAGAGCAGCTCGCAGGCCGCCTGGTAGGCGTCGGTTGTGGGGATGCCGGCGGCCTGCATCACCTGGGGCGCAGAAAAGCCCCCGGTCTCTTGCTGCGTGGAAGCAGGCGGGGCCACAGGCTGGCTGGCGGGCGTTCCGCCGGGGAGGGCGAGGGCAGGGCCCGACTCCCTGGCGACGCGCTCGCCGGAAGAACCGGCAGGGTCCACGCCCGCGCCCGGCGCGCGGCACAGGTGCTCCAGGATGCGCCAGCCGGGGCTGCCCGGCTGCGGAGGGCGGGTCACCGTGCGGCGGCCAGCGCGGGTGGGGGCGATGAAATCCAGGTCGCCGGAGCCGGGCTGGTCGCTGCGGATCAAGCGTCGCGCCGCCAGCCGCCCGCAGGCTTCGTCGTATTCGTTCAGCGAAAGGCGCAGCATGCCGCTGATATCGCCGCGCGAGGCGAAGACGGGCGGGATGCGCTCGAAGGACTGGGCGCGGCACAGGTATTCCAGGATGCGGCGGTCGGTCTCGTCCAGGGGCAGGTCGGGCATAGGCGGAATCATCCTATCACACAAATCCCCTGTTTGGGTGTACAATTCTCACGGGACTCTCATCAAGAAAAGATTTTCTCGTTCAGGAAGGGGCCATGTTTTCTCGTTTCGTTCATCAACTGTTGGCAGCCGCGATCATTCTGCTTATTTGTGCCTGCTTGCCTGGCTGCGCCAGTGAGCGTCTGCCGGCTTCTGAAACCGCCCCGCCGCTGCAGAAGCCGGCTACAGCGACGCAGGCCGCCCGCCCCACGGCCACCCGCCCTACGGTCACGCCTGCACTGCTGGAGACGGGCACTCCCTCCCCGGCTTCCCCCGTTGGCGATCTTTCCACGCCTGAATTGATCGATGCCGCCCGCCAGCGCGGCGAGATCACGCCCGGCCAGCGCTGGCTCTACCTGGCCTACGCCATCTACGATTACGAAGCGCTGCCCGCCGCCTATCGCAGCAAGGTGCGCTGGGATGGCACCCTCTATCTGCGCGACCTGAAGCAGGTCGTGGCTTCACCCGAAAGCATGTGCGCCCTGGAGCCCGAAGTGCAGGCCGAACTGCGCCGTTTGCTGCCGGGCGCCGCCGCCTGTGCGCCATGAGACGCCGGGTGGTACTCAGGCGCAATGCACCTGCCGCTCGAAACCCCAGGTGCAATGCACGAAGGACACGTGCAATGCACCTCCCGGGTGCGATGCACCTTCCAGGTGCGTTGCACCTGTTGCTCGAATGCCCCCGCGCCTGCTCCGGCGCGATGCGGCTGAGGGCCAGGCATATTCGGCGATCCAGAATGGATTGCTCAGGAACGGATCACTCATTACCTCAAAAAGCTGCGCGTACCGTGCAGGTCACGCGAAATCGGCGATCAAGAACTGATTACTCAGCGACGGATCACTCATCGCCTCAACAAGAAAGGGATCGTTGATATGAAAAACAAAAATATTTTGGTGATCGTTTTCCTTGCCCTGATTCTGGGGCTGGCGGGCGCCGGCCTGCGCAGCCAGGCGGCCGGGGCTTTTCCACCGGCGGAGCCGGTAAACACCCCGCCCGCCCCCGCCCCGGACGCCCGCCCCTTCGACCGGCTCGTTCGCCAGCCGCAAAGCGGCCCGGCGGTCGATCGGTCCGCCGGGGAGGCAGCCAGCCGGCCCTCGACTCCGCAATTGATCGAGGCCGCCTACCAGCGCGGCGAGATCGGCGCCGAACAGCGCCTGCTCTACCTGGCCTACGCCGTCTACGAGTACGCCTCGCTGCCCGCCCGCTTCCAGAGCAAGACCCCCTGGTGGGGCAGCGCAGTGGTGGCGGAAATCAAGACCGCCGCGGCGCAGATGGAGGCCGGCTCCGGGCTGCTGGCTTCGGCGCAGGCGCGCTCCGAAATCCGCCGTTTGCTCTCGCCCCAGGCCGCCACGGTGTGCGACGTGGAGGACGGGGCCAGCAGCACCGATTCGACCAATTTCCACGTCAACTATGGCACCATCGGGGGCGGGCTGTCGATTTCAGACTATACCACCTCTCTGGAGACCACCTTCGCCACCGAAGTGACCAGCTATGGCTGGGCCAAACCGCCGCTGTGCACCACTCCTGGTTCTGATCCTTATTGTACCAATGACAACCCCTGGGATCGCTACCCGGTGCAGGTCTCCGACCTGGGCGGCGGGTTGTACGGCTACGTGACCTACCCCGGCGGCAGTTACACCGGTTTTATCGGCAACAACCCCAATACCGCAGCTACCGAGACGGCCGCCGTGGCGTCCTGCATGGTGTTGAATTCGGACTACAGCGGCTTCCCGGGTGGGGCGCTGTTCTCCGTGCAGGTCACCGCAGCGCACGAGTTCGTGCACAGCATCCAGTATGGTTATGGCGACCCTCCATCTTTCGATGAAGATGATATCTGGTACGAATCGATCGCCGCCTATATGGAAGATGAAGTATACGACGCGGCGAACGACAACTACCAGTACCTGTACCCGAGCTTTACTTCCTGCATGGGCGAATTTAGCGGCGACGTTTACAGCGACTGGCTGTTCTTCCGTTACGCCGCGGAGCGCACCGGCGGGACGAACGTGGCCGGCGGCGGCGAGGACGTGGCCCAGGCATTCTGGGCCAACGTTTCGCTGGGGCAGACCGGCCTGGGGGCCTACAACAACGCCCTGTCGACGAAGGGCGCCAATTTGAACGACATCTATCATAACTATGCCATCGCCAGCCGTTTCATGAAATCCTGCCCGGCCAGTTCGCCATACTGTTTCGAAGAGGCAGCCGGCTACGTGTCTGCGGCAGGCGCGCCGGCGAACCAGGGCAGCGTCGCCAGTGTGCCGGGCAATTACACCGGCAGCGTGAGCAACCACTATGCGCTGAACTGGGTCGGCCTGCCGGCCACCGGCACCTATACCGTCACCCTGAAAAATAATTCCGCCAGCGGCACCCTGCGCGTCAGCGTGGTGGCCGATACCCCATCCGGGCTGGTGGTGACGGCCGTCCCCGGGCTGGCCAGCGCTTCTGGCACCATCCAGTTGAACGGTTACAGCGTGCCCTCTGGAGCGACCAGCGTGGCGGCGGTGATCACCAACCAGCAGAAGCTCGAGGACAACCCCGCCTCCTGCACGGCTGCCTCGTACACCCTCAGCCTGAGCCTGGGCGGCTCCTCTGGCGGGGGCGACCAGTTGCGCTACCTGCCGCTGGTGAGGAAACAGTCCATGTCCGTCTCCGGCAAGGTAAGCCAGAACACCGCCCCGGTGGCCGGCACCGAGCTGCTGCTGCGCTATTACGACGGCGTTACCTGGAGTACCTACATGACCGCTACCACGGGCGCCGACGGTTCTTACAGCTTTTCCCTGCCGGCCCCGGAAGGCAGCCAAAAATACTACGTGCGCTGGGAAAACCAGACGAACGACCCCAGCCGTTTGTGGGCCTGGCGCTGCAACGATATCACCCCCAGCGGCGGGAGCGCCCCGTGCAGCTTCGACATCCAGAACGTATACCTGGCTGCGCCAGCCGACGGCACCACCACCGCTTTGCCCAGGGCCTTCTCCTGGACCCCGCGCGGGATCAGCGGCGACAGCTACCAGTGGCGCCTGTACAACGCCTCCGCCAATACCAGCGAAGGCGTCCCCTGGTTCGAGACGGCGATGCTTGGCTCGGCGAGCAGCTATACGCTGACCTTCCTGCCGACCGGTTTCTCACCCAACGGGACTTACGGTTGGGACGTGCTGGTGCAGAACACGGCGGGCTATGGCGTTGCCCAACAGCTCTGGGGCCTGACCTTCGCCATCACGATTACCCCTTCGGGCACCACCAAAGTGACCAACGGCGGCTTCGAGTCGGGCAGGCTGGTGGGCTGGCAGGAATATTCGACCCACGGCTGGGATATCGTCATCAACAGCGGCTTTCCATCCGGAGTCTCGCCGCACGGCGGAAGCTGGCTGGCCTGGCTGGGAGGGGAATACGACGAGACCTCTCGCCTGTACCAGGGCGTCGCCATACCCGCCAGCAACCCTGTGGTCAGTTTCTGGTATTGGATCGCTTCGCAGGACGTCTGCGGCTACGATTACCTCTGGGTGGTGGTCACCTCGGGCGGGGTGAATAAGGCCATCGCCGAATATGAGCTTTGTTCCAGCAATGATACCAGCGGCTGGAGGCAGGCCTACGTCAGCCTGCGCGACTACGCCGGCCAGACGGTGACCGTCCAGCTCTGGACCTACGCCGACTCCTCTTACAACAGCAACCTCATGCTCGACGACGTGTGGCTCGGCACGGGCAACCCGTCCGCCGCGGCGGCCGAGCCGGTGCAAGCCGGGCCAGAACCAACCGAGCCTACCCTGGCGCCGGTAAACGTCCCGGCCACGGATCGTAAGACGCGCTGAGGCAGGTTGGGGCGGGTCACAGACCCGCCCCAAAACCAACCCGCGCCTCCGCGCGCTAAACCTCCGCGCGCCGCTCGCCATCCAGCACGAACGCCGCCACCGCATCCAGGCTCATCGCCCAGCCTTGATTCCAGAGCGATGCAAAAACGTCGTCCGGGAGCTGCTGGCGCATGGCCTTCACTGCCTCAACGTGGGCGGTGGCTGAATGCTGCGTCGGGGAGCGCGCCACGTTCAGCGTATTCCAAAGCGCCTGGGCTGCGCCGCTCAGCCGGGCGCCGCGCTCGACGTTCCCCTCTTTTACCGCAGCAACGGCCAGGATTTCCAGGCACTCGGCCAGGACTTCCCTTTCCCCCAGCAGATGGCACAGATGCAAACTTTCCGCGGCCAGGGCAGCTGCTCGCAGGGTATTTCCCTGGTACAGCGCAATCCAACCCAGGTTTGCCAGGGAGACCGCTACTCCTTTGGTGTGCCCCACGCGCCGGGCCAGGTCGTGAGCTTCGCTGAAGAGTTCCGCCGCCTGGAGCCGCTCGCCGGTGCATAACCGCGTCCAGCCCAGGTTGGTCAAAGCCCGGTAAGTCGCCCAGGGATCGGCCAATTCTCGCGCCAACGCCAGGCTTTCCTGGTTCAGACGAACCGCTCGATCCCAATCCCCCTGGTCGATCGCAATCCAGCCCAGGTCGAAAAGCACCCTGGCCTCGCCCAGGCAGTCTGCGCACGACTGGAATAAAGCCAGGCTTTGCTCCAGCCATTGGCAGGCAACCGGGAAATCCCCCTGCCGGTAAGCCAGCGTGGCGGCCACCTGGAGAGTCCGGGCGCGCAGCGATTCGGGCAGGCCGGCGTGGGGGATGTGGGAGAGCACCTGTTCCAGCAGCCGGCGGCCCTCGCTGTAATGACCGCGCCGCCGCCAGTATACCCCCAGCGCGCAGGCCATGCCCGCGGCCAGCTCGATCTGCCCGGCTGCCAGCAGCCAGGTCAACGCAGCTCGCAGGTTATCCTCATCCCATTGCATGCGCGTCAGCCAGGTTGCCTGTTCGGCGCTATACAGGTGTGTTTCTGCTTGCTCCGCCCAGGCCGCGAAATACGTTGCGTGGCGTTGCTGTACGGCTTCCAGTTCGCCGCTGGCGCGCAACTGCTCCAGCGCAAATTCGCGAATCGTGTCCAACATCAGGAAGCGGGATTCTGTAACGCTGGCGCCGCTCATTTGCTGGCGCAGCAGCAGGCTCTGATCCAGCAACGCCGCCAGGCCGTCGGTGATGCCGGGCTGCGCTGGGGCGGCTGGCTGGCCGGCTGAAAAGCCCTGCCCATCGTGGGCAAAACTGCAGACCGCTTCGACCTGCGGGAGGCTGAAGCCGCCAACGAATACCGCCAACCGCTTCAGTAGCCTGCGTTCGGCCGGTAACAGCAGCCCGTAACTCCAGGCGATAGCATTCTCCAGCGTCTGGACGCGGGGAGGCAGGTCGGTTGCCCCCTGGGTTAACAGGGGCAGGCGGCGCTCCAACCGTTCCAGCAATTCCTGAGGGGAGAAGAGTTTGATGCGTGCGGCTGCCAGCTCGATGGCCAGGGGCAGGCCGTCCAGCCGGCGGCAAATCTCCACCACCACAGGGGTCAGGGCCGGCGTCAGGCGGAAATCTGCCCGGGCAGCCTGCGCCCGCTCGCAAAACAGGCGTATTGGGTCGGCGTTGGCTGCGCCGGCGCGGTCGTTTGCGCCTGGCACCGGCATGGGCGCCACCACAAATTCGTGCTCACCATACAGGTGCAGGCAGGCCCGGCTGGTGACCAGCAGCCGCAGGCCGGGCGCGCAGGCCAGCAGCATGGCGAGAAAATCGGCTGCCGGCTGCAGATGCTCGAAATTGTCGAAGATCAGCAGCATTTCTTTCTCTGCCAGGTAATCGGCCACCGACTGCGCCAGTCCCCGCCCGCGCCCTTCTTGCACCCCCAGCACCGTGGCCGTGAGGGTGGGCACTTGCGCTGGATTCTGGAGGGGGGCCAATTCCACCAGGTACACGCCATCGCGAAACTCCTGGCGCAGGCAGCGACCTGCCTCGATAGCCAGGCGGGTCTTGCCCACACCCACCGGACCGGTCAAGGTATGCAGGCGCACATCTTTGCGGCGCAGGCAATGCGTAATCGCGGCCATCTCCGCCGTTCGACCGACCAGGGGCGTCATGGGCGTGGGCAGGTTGCCGATCATTTTGCCCGCCTCTGGCTGCGCGGATAGTTTCAGCCGGCCGGGCAGTTTTTCCCCGGCAGCTACCGCCAGAAACGTGGGTATTTCCTCTGCTGGCAGCGCCAGGCATTCAGCCAGCCGTTCGGCCATCAGGTGCGAGGGGCGGCGCTCATCCGCTTCGATTTTGCGCAGGGTGACCATGGCGCACCCCACCCGCCGGGCCAGTTCTTCCTGGGTCAGGTCGAGAGCCTTACGGCGCCGCCGCACCCAATAGCCAAATGAATCCGTTACTTCCATTGTCGTTTTCCCTGCAGAAACGTCACACGTCGCGATATTCGACCTCTGTAATTGCATATATTGTATCTCATTTGTATCTTAAAACGATACCATTTAGCGAGAATATTATGTTTGAATCTATGCACAATGATTTACTTGCCAATCATCAGGAAACAGGCGCGCAGATCGAGAGCTTTGCGCCGCCGTACCTGATCACCAAATTCCAGAGAAGGAGATATGCGATGGACACCATAATGGTCGACGAGCAGGTTGCGATTAAAGCGAGCATCGACGCCTGGATTAATGCGGTAGAGATCAGAGACATCCGCTTATTACCACAAGTGGTCACCCAAGAGGCCAGTTCGGTATGGATTGGGCCGGGTGCGGGTGAATGGCTGGCCGGTTATGAAGCGCTGGAGCAGGCTATCCAGGCCCAGAACGAGGCATTGCATGATATCCACATCGAGGTGAGCGAAGAGACTATCCATGTATCACCTCGCCAGGATATGGCCTGGGCCACCAACCGGTGGGTTTTCAATGCTCGCATGGGCGATCAAGCCCTGGCGCTGCCCCTGCGCTGCACCTGGATCCTCGAAAAACCGGACGACCACTGGATCATCGTCCATTTCCATAAGTCGGCGGAGCTGCCAGGGTAGATTATGGAAAATGCTATCTCCAAACGCTGCCATCAAAACCCTGGTCTTGTTGGGTATTCTGGCGTGGTTGCCGGCTTGCAACCCAGGCCAGTTGCCCGCGCCCACCGCCGCCGGCGTTACCGCCCCGGCGCAGGCGAGCCCGCTCGCATCCGTCGTTTCTTCCGCGCCGGCTGCTAAAGCCACCCACACCCTTGCCCCAACACAGGCTCGCCCACCTGCCTCCACGATGACGCTACCGCCTACCCCGGGGCCGGTCATAACCCCCACGGCTTCACCCGCCCCGGTCGGGCAGATTCAGTCCATCCCGCGCGGCCTGGTATACCTGGGAGATAAAGCGACCCTCGCCCTCGGTTTCAACATGAGCGCCGGCGGGGCGATTGGCAGCCTGCTTTTCCAGGGCCGTGAGCTGGTGGATCGCACCGACTATGGCCGTTATATCCAGCTTTCGTTCTATGACGGAAACCAATCCTACGGGCCTCTCGGCGACGACCCCTATGGAAAATGGGGCTGGAACCCCATCCAGGCGGGAAGCAAGGCCGGCGGCGGCTCGATCGTTGGCGCAGAAGTGCTGGAGTATCGCGCCGCCGATGGGGTCGCTTATATCAAGGCTCTTGGAAAAGAATGGGGAAAATATGACCAGGATTCGGATGTCGTCTTCGAGACCTGGGCCTGGCAGCGGGATGGTTACTTCGAGGTGCGCACTCGCGCCACACACATCGGCGACGATTCCCACGGCCTCGCCACCCAGGAATTTCCGGCGGCTTATTTTGCGACCTCCCTCACCCGTATGTTCGGCTATTTTGGAGAAGCCCCTTTCACCGGCGCTCCCCTCGCCGAACTGGATCACGTCGCCCGCCAGGGTGAAATCGCCGGGATGGGCAACTGCCCCCGCGTCGCGCCTACCGAGAATTGGGCTGCGTTTGCCGACGCGCAGCGCTTTGGGTTGATCCTGGCCCTCCCGCCCCAGGCCGACCTGCAACCGGACTGGAATATCTGCCTGCTGTACGACCGGCCGCCGGTTGGCTACATCGGCCCAATGGCTTACTTTGACGTGCCCGCGCAAGCGGTGCGCGAAATCACCTACTACTTGATCCCAGGCCCCATCGAGACCGGCCGGGGTATCGTATATGACCTGCTGCCTCATACCGCCTGGACCTTCGACCTGAATTCATTCGAAGGCTGGCGGGGCGCATCGGAACAGGATGCCGTACAGGAAGGGAAGCTGACCGCTCACCTGTCCCCCGGCCATTTTCTGACCTCCAGGGCCGGCCTGAACGTTTCTGGAGCGATTGCCCCATCCGTGTCTGTGAACGCTCGCGCCAAAGACAGCAAGGTAAACCTGTGTTTGCATTTTGTGACAACCGGCGACCAGGGCTGGGATGGCGAGAAATCTTCCTGTACGACGGTGTCTCCCGGCGAATTCCAGAAGCAGGTCTTTGATTTTGAGGCGCACCCGGACTGGAAGGAGAGCGTCGTCACACAGCTCGGCCTGGCTGCTTCCGGTCCCGGGGTGGTCGAGATCGATTCGATTACTATGGAAATCCAGGGCAAAGCGTGGGAATTTGAAACCGAAGGGGGTGCGGAGGGCTGGATGGCCTGGAATCAACTTGCCGAATTCCAGGCCATCCAGAGCGGCCTGTCCGCCCGCTCCACCGGAGACGACCCTTACATGGGTTCACCGACCATTGCCCTGTATGCAGAGGCTTTTCCTGTCATCCAAATCCGTATGGCGGTTTCCTCGGGAAGCGCCGCGCAACTTTTTTTCATCACTTCATCCGATGGCGTCTATGACGAACCCAAATCCCTGGCGTTTCCGATCTACGCAGACGGCAAATTCCACACCTATACGCTGGACATGTCCACGGTCAGCGGTTGGAATGGGACGATCACCCAGATCCGGCTGGATCCAACCGCAGCAAAGTCGGACATCCTGGTCGATTATGTCCGGATCGTGAAGAAATGAAATCCAGCGGAGGAGAGCTCCATGGCTAAGTTTTTGACGCACCTGTTGCAGGGATATGAAACACCGTCGAAGTCGCTTGCGATACTGCCGATCCGAACCCGTAAGGAGAAAACCAATGGACATACAGCAGTCCGTCCCTAATATTCCGCTCGATGTGCTGCGGCTGGAAATCAAGAAAGAATACACCCATGTCGCCCTCGACCCGGATAAGGGTTACCATTTCCACACCGGGCGCCGTCTGGCGGCCTTGCTTGGATATGACGAGAGCCTGTACGCCGGTTTACCCGAAAGTAATATTGCATCCTTTGCTGGCACCGGTAACCCATTCTCGGTCGGTCCTATCCACCCAGGCGAGGCGGTGGTGGACATCGGTTCCGGCTCAGGCTTTGATTCTCTCATCGCCTCGCGCCTGGTAGGTCCATCCGGCCAGGTGATCGGGTTTGATATGACCCCAGAGATGTTGAAGAAAGCTCGCGCCGGGGCAATGGCAATGGGCGCAACCAACGTCGAGTTCCGTGACGGCCTGGCCGAATCCTTACCCCTGCCGGACGGCTTTGCCGACGTTGTGATCAGCAACGGCGTGCTCAACCTGACCCTGGATAAGACCGAGACGCTGCGCGAGTGGTTTCGCATCCTCAAACCGGGTGGGCGTTTACAGGTCGGAGATATCCTGGTGGAGCGCCCGGTGCCCGCCGACGCTCTGGAGGATATCTCGCTGTGGACGGGTTGAATTGCCGGTGCTCTGCTGGATGCAGAGCTGATCGGAGCGGTGCGCGCCGCTGGTTTTGAAGATGCGCAAATCGTCTATAAGTATAACAACTACGTGGACGTGCCTGATCCATCCGACGCGCTGGAGTTCGGTACCCAGGGTATTAGCTTCCGCGCCCGCAAGCCAGGCTAGGTTAAGATGAAAGCTACTGACATTCTCTCCTCCGAACATCGTGTGATCGAAAGGCTGCTCTCCGCCCTCGAAACGGGGGCCTGGCTGCTCGCTCAAGAAGAATCCTTGCGGCCCGATTTCTTCATCGAGGCCGCCTCCTTCATCAAGGGCTTTGCCGATGGCTGTCACCATTGCAAAGAAGAAGGCGTTCTTTTCGAGATGATGGTCGAGAGCGGCATGCCGCGCCAAGGCAGCCCCGTGGCGGCCATGCTTCACGAGCATGAGATGGCCCGCTCCTACACGCGCGGCATGCTCGGCGCGGCGCAGCGCCTGAAGGCTGGCGACGCAACTGCCCGCCAGGAAGTCGTCGACAATGCCCGGCGTTACGCCGCGCTGCTTCACCAGCACATCGGCATGGAAGACCAGATCGTCTTCCCCATGGCCGAACAGCTCATCCCGCAGCAGCGCCACAATGACGTTTTGCAGGGCTTCGCCGTCGCCAGTCCCGGGCAAACCGGCCAGGATGAGCGTGAAACCTACCTGGCCCTGGTTTGTGCACTGGAGAAAGAAGTGGATATTTGTCCAGAGGATGTTTATCAAAGTGAATTGTGGAGGAATCTATGCGTATTCAAATTGGTCGGATAATCTTACGTTTGATCCTTGTATTTGCCGTTGTTGTCGTCGCGCTCCCCCCACTTCCGGCCCGTGCCGATGGTTTTGGGCCGGCGCCGGCGCAATTCTGGCATGAATTATTTTGCCTGGGAGATGAAGTTTGTACGACGGGGGATTTCGACGGCGACGGACGAGCGGACATTATCACCTTCTTGCGTGATACACAGCCCGGCGCCCCCGTGGGCGATGTGTTTGTTGCGCGTTCCAACGGCCGCGGTTTCCAAAGCACGGCGAACTGGAGCGGCTTCTTTTGTATTGGGCTAGAGACCTGCGCGGTTGGAGACTTCGACGGCGATGGAATGGATGATGTCGTCGCCTTCGTGCAGAGCACGCAGAGCGGCGCCGGTATGGGGGACGTTTTTGTTTCGCTTTCCAACGGCGCCAGCTTCTTGACCAGCTCCAAATGGAGCGAATTCTTCTGCCTGGGCGGCGAAATTTGCGCCACCGGCGACTTCAACGGCGACGGCAAAGGCGACATCCTCACTTTCGTGGGCGACAGCCAGAGCGGAGCGGGTAGAGGCGATGTTCACGTGTCGCTTTCCAACGGCGCGGCGTTCCAGGCCAGCGCGCTGTGGCACGATTTCTTTTGCCTGACGGGCGAGATTTGCGCCACCGGCGACTTCAACGGCGACGGCAAAGACGATATCGTCACCTTCGTCCGCTCCACCCAGGGCGGCGCGGGCGCCGGCGACGTGTATGTTTCGCTCTCCACCGGCGCTGGCTTTGCCGCCAGCCAGATGTGGCATTCTTTTTTCTGCGTCGGGAATGAGATTTGCCGGGTGGGGGACGTGAACGGCGACGGCAAGGACGACATCCTCACTTTCATCCGGGATACGAAGAGCGGCGCTGGCCAGGGCGACGTGGGGGTGGCGCTTTCCAATGGCGCCGGCTTCGGCGAGCTGAGCCAGTGGCACGACTTTTTCTGCATTGGGCAGGAAACCTGCCGGGTGGACGATTTCAACGGCGATGGCAAGGACGACTTGCTGACCTTTATTGCCTCGACCGTGAGCGGCTCGGGCCAGGGAGATGTTTATGTCGCCCTGGCGGAATACCCGCCGCTTTCGGTGCTGGAGCCGGAAGAACGCGCCGCAGATGTGGGCTACAACCAACTGCCCGCCGCGGGCAACCGCGCCTTGCTGGTCGTGCTGGTCAAGCGACACGATTCAAGCGCCAGCCTGGCGCACACGGCACAGTATTACGAAGACCTGATCTTTGGGCCTACTGAACCATACCTGGCGCGGTATTACTCGGAAGTTTCGCAGTACCTGTTCACCTGGCATAAAGCGGCCGTGGTCGGTCCGGCCCAACTGGCCAACGAGGCCAGCAACACGGATGATTACCGGCGCATGGTGAAAGAGCTGGCCGCCCAGCAGGGCTTCAACTACGAGCCGTACGATACCAACCATGACGGGCAGGTTTCTACAACCGAGTTGGGTATTCTTTCAATCGACAACTACACCGATAACGGCGGGCAGACAGGGCCTTCGGCGCCGGGGTGTGTGGACATCCCCGGGCAAACCGTGGACGTGTGTTCGGAAGTGGCCTCGGCCGGCCAGAAGGCCTCCCTGACCTTGCTCTTCCACGAGACGGCGCACCTCCTGGGCAGCACCCATAACTATGGATCGAATTGCAACAGCTCTGGCGCCACCCCGATGTCCTGCCATTTCGTGTCCGATAACCGCAATGCGGTGCACCCCGACCCGTGGACCAAGCTCGAACTGGGCTGGACGATCCCGCGCATCTACAAACTGGACGACTATGGCACCTGCGAGACGTTGGCCGCACCGCAGTACGGCGGGGGCTTGCTGTATTCCGAAAATCACAAGCCGGTGGTATTGTATGACCCCCGGCTGGGGATTGGCCCATTGGGGAGCGGGGAGTTCTTCATCCTGGAGCACCGCAACCCGGATGCTCCCTTCGGCAAGTATGACGCCGGTGTGTGGGATAAGGGGCTGGCGCTGTGGTATGTGCAGCGCGATGCGGGCGGGTATATCCCGGAGATCAGTGGTCTGAAAATTACGGCCGGCAACGATCAAATCTTGCAGACCGTTCCGCTGGCCGGCAGCGACGACCAGCTTTTTGGCAGCGGCGCAGGCCAGTACATCTTCGCCGGCCCGGATTATATCTTGCAGACCAGCCCGGCGTCCGGATCGGATGATTTCGTCGTGACCGACGCGGCCAATTTCGTGCTCGGCGCGCCGGGCGCCTACCGCGGCCTGACCAGTTTCTGGGACTCGACGAATGGCGCGGACGTGCGGCTGCGTATGAACCGGGGCAACTGGTGGGACGCCGCCGGCGCCAACCTGCGCCTTTGGGTTGGCTCGCCTTACGCCTCCAACACCCTGCTGGACGTGGAGTGGAGTTTCGGCGGGCCGTTCGTCCCCTCGGTGCTGAAAGTGGCTTCCCCGGCGACGCAACCCGTTTCTCCTGGAACGACGATCACTTTGCAGGGTCGCTTTGGCCTGCAGCAGCCCGGCCGCCGGGTCAGCCTGACCGGCAGCGGCGCCCCCATCGACCTGGAGATCGTGGAGTGGACCTGCAAACAGATGGTTGCCAAAATTCCGGCCAACGCGCCCTCCGGCAATTACCGCCTGATGGTTTTCAATGATGCCGGCTACGTCGTGCACGGCAACTGGATTCCCATCGCGGTGGGTTGGCCTTATTCGATCTACTTGCCTGCAATTCGCCGTTGAACTGGCGGCTCATCGAGTAGCCTATGAGCGAAACCCATAACCCCGAAGCGTTAGACGTGCGTTTATCCATCTTGTTGCGCCAGTTAAGCCTGCCCGCTGTGGCCAGCAGCTACCGCAAGTTCGCTCAAGAAGCCGGTCAAAGCCGCCTGTCGTACGAGGAGTATCTTTTGGCGCTCCTGGAATGCGAATTCGATCAGCGCGAAGCCAACCGGCGCAAACGCCGCGTGCGGGATGCCCATTTCCCCGTCCTGCGCACCCTGGATGAGTTCGACTTTTCGGCGGTCCCCGGCCTGGACCGCAGCCAGGTGCTCGAACTGGCCCGCGGTGAGTACCTCACCCGCAAAGAGAACATCGCCTTGATCGGCGCCATCGGCGCTGGAAAAACCCACGTCGCCATCTCCCTGGGGCTGGCGGCTTGCGAACAGGGTCACCGCGTGCGCTTCTACACCGCAGCCGGGTTGGTCAATGATTTGCTCGAGGCCCAGGAAGCGCATTGCCTGAGCAAGCTGGAAAACTGGCTGATGAAACAGGACCTGATCATCCTGGATGAAGTCGGCTTTGTCCCTTTCAGCCAGCGCGGCGCCCAGATGCTGTTCACCTTCATCAGCCAAAAGTACCTGCGTGGCTCGCTGATCATCACATCTAATTTGACTTTTGCCGAATGGACTGAAGTATTCAGGGATCCTCGCCTGACCAGTATCTTGCTGGATCGCCTGACGCGCCGCTGTCATATCCTTCAATTTGCGACAGAGGCTAATCTCTTCCGCCAGAGCCTGTACCGGCAGATGCAGCTTTTGACGGAATTGTCTGCCTGATCCTATGGTAACCAGTATGATCCTTGTCGAGACTGAGCAAAAATTGAAAACTGCTACCACGGTTGCTGCGAGCTTTCCGCGTCCCATCCTGATCTTCGGAGACGACTGAAGATTCTGCCGTTGGGCGGCGAGGCTCGTCGCCACCATCGACCGCCGGCAGGAGCTGGCTTTGTTGCCCTTTTCGGACCCGCTGGCCTCCAGCCTTCTTGCATCCGTGCCGGAGGATCGACGGCTCCAATCCTGGTGGCTGATCCTGCGTGACGGCACCCCCATCCCGGGTAACCGCGGCGGGGGCGTTGCGCTCTTGAGCGAGATGCAGACGACCAGGATCATCGGCAGGTTACTCGCCATCTTGCGTCTGTCCCCCTGCATCGACGCCCTGGACCGGCGCTTTGCCGTATGGCGCAGGTGGCTGAGCCAATTCGTCCCGGAAGGCCCGGCCCCCCGCCGGTACCCATAATGAGGATTCTAGTAAGGAGATTTATCAGATGGAAAATTCGAAATGGACTGATGTTCTATTGCCGCTGCTGACCCTGGCCCAGCAGTTGGAAGGTGAAGGGCAATACAACCTGGCCAAGCTGTCGCGTGCGGCGGTCGACGCCCTGGGCCGGCGGGCGGCCTACCAATATGCCCGGCCGGCAGGCAAGCAGGAACTGGCGGGGGAGATCGAGAAGGTCGCCCAGGCCCTGACCGGGCTGGACTTGCCAGACGAGCTGTTGGCCGCCCTGCGGCGCGGAGCGGCTGCCCTGTCCGAGGGCCGGCTGCCTCTGATCGACGAGACGCCTCACCCCTACGTCTGCCGCACGTGCGGACACATGGCCTTTGGTGAGGTGACGGGAAAATGCCCGCGATGCGGGGCCTGGCCGGATACTTTCCAGTGGTTCCCCCCCATTTACTGGCTCGAAGCCCTCGACCCTCCCGCCGCCCTGGAGATGCTGCGCCAGACGCCACTGGAAGTGGCCGCTCTCCTGGAAGGATTATCGGAGCAGGAGATGACTCGCCAGCCGCAGGACGGCGGCTGGTCGATAAGAAATATCGTGTCCCACCTGCGCGACGCGCAAAACGTGCTCGATTTCCGCCTGGAACTATTCCAGAATGAGGAACATCCCCGCCTCGAGTCCAAAGCGGTCTTCGAGTGGGCGACCCAGGAAAGAGAGCGCCCGCCAACCACGGAAGAGATCTTCGCCAGCTACCATGCCTCGCGCGCCAGAACCCTGGCCAGGCTGGCAGCCCTCCCCCTTGCAGAATGGTGGCGCACCGGCCAGCACGAGGAATTCGGCAAGGTTTCGATCAAACAGCAGGTGAGTTATTTTGCCTCTCACGAACGGACTCACCTGCCCCAGCTCGAAAGGCTGCGGAGGCTGCCAGTGTTTTACGAACCAGGAGAAAAATAGATGCCTCGCACCCTCTTCCACGCGCCCGGCGATCGTACATGTTCAGAACAAAGCGGGGCGGCTTTGCCTGTTCGGCGCTATACCTGGGCGCCTCAAAACCGGCCCTTGCCAATCAACGGGTCGACCGTCCTGGTCAATCCCGACGCCGGTGGATGGGCGGTTTTCGATGGGGATGAATCCTCGATGTTGGCCAAAGGCTCAATGCCGCCGCAAGGATATACCGGCGAAGTTCTTTACCAATTGGGCCTTTGTGAATGTGAAGGCGTTCCAGCCTCCTTTATCAGAACCAGCGAGTACACAGAGCATTTATATTTTTATGAGTTTGCGGTAACCACCGGTTGTAATCTCGCATGCACCTATTGTTTTGCCGATGCCCGCCCTATGTCAGCGGCGGAAAGAGCAACCCCAGAGCTGGCTGAATTGTTTATCGACCGTATTGCAGAATACCGGGCGAATACCAGGACATCCATACCTTTCGTCGTCGAGTTTACCGGCGGCGAACCCTTGATGAATTTCAAGCTGATTCGCCACACCGTTGAGTATGCAGAGCGTGCGTATGGAGAACTGCTCGGCGTCCAGTTCTGTATGCAGTCCAACCTCACACTGCTAACCGATAAGATACTCGACTATCTGAAGGATCACAAAGTCAACCTCGGAGTCAGTTGCGACGGTTTCGGGCCGGTTCACGACAAACAGCGTCCTTATCCTGGCGGAGATGGGAGTCATCGAACCGTTGAGAGCAACATTGCCAAACTTCGAGCCTCTGATCCTCACGGTCCAGGCGGGGCGATAACGGTTATCACTGACCAGAGTGTAGACAAAATGCCCGAGATAGCTCTCTACCTGTACCTTCAGGGTTTCCAGGAGATCGTTTTTCGGCCCATACAAGAGGTCGGGCGTGGCGCAAATCACCAGGGCCATCCATCGTTCGCCAGGTCTTATACCGAACAACTTTTCAACGTTCTAAATTGGATATTGACGCCTCTCTACAAAGAAACGGGAGACTTGCTAATAGAACGTTCTCTTTCTCTCACATTTCAATATTTGTTTCGCCCTGAACGCGTGTTCATGTGCGAGAGATCCCCGTGCGGCGGGGCGCGTAATATCTGCGCGGTGATGCCGGATGGGGATGTTTATTCGTGCAACCAGGCTGTTCATGAAGAAAGCTTTCGTCTTGGAAATCTGAAGGACTCCTCGTTCAGAGAGTTGCTCAACGGCGAAATTGCTCACAGGCTGCGCCAGCGGACTGTGGACAGCATTACGGGCTGCCGAAACTGTTTATTTCGCGCCTGGTGCCAATCGCCATGCCCCATCGCAGCCTTATGGAAATACGGCTCGATGATGGAAAAATCTCCCGAATGCGACATCCTGAGATTGAGGTATGACCGCGCGCTGCGGGGTTTGGTGAACGACGAGTTTGACTTAACGGTAGTTGGCAGGCTGGTGAAGTTCGGTCATCCGATCCACTGGTTTACATTCTGAAGTAGAAAGGAGGTGAAAGACATGGCAGATATTTCTCGCGAGGAGGTTCGCCTGGAGCTTGCAGCTCTTCGTAGCGAATTGGGCCAAAAGTTAGCCTCTCCCATTGCCGACACGGAGTGGTCCGCGCACGCCAATTGGAAGAGCTCGTCACGTGTGTTTGATGACTATGACTTCTCATCGAGGCTTCGCCTTCCAGAAAAAGTAGATGTGCACCCCTTGCTGGAGAGAGTGATCAACGATAGTTCCAGCGATCGATTCCTGGAAGTCGCGAATTCTCTCAAGACCATGATGGGAAAGTAGAACCAGTGATATTTGCACCGGTGCAAAACCAGCCTGCCGATTACCTCTTCAGCTACTTCAGCCCCATCCCGGCTGTTCAGGCTGCCCCGTCGCCTTTCATGCCTGAAGCCCCAGATGATTCGCGCAATTGCATCATCGCCGCAATTTATGTAACGCCGTCTCTCGTCGTTGTGAATTGCACCAGCGCCCAACCTGCCGGCGTGACCTGGTACGCTATCCATGGCGACGCGACACACGCCCGGGATGCAAACCGCTACCTGATGATGTTGAACACGGCCTGGAGCCTTAACCAGGATGTCACCCTCTATTTCGACACCAACACGACCGCCAACCCGCCGGGCTGCCAGGCAACCGACTGCCGGATGTTGACCGGTGTTTGGCTCATCCCCTGAGGGAGGCTGGCGCAATGATCCGACTCAAGCGCAAGCCAATACGCAGGATATTAGCGAGCCTGTCCCTCTTGCTGGTCCTCACCCTGGCCCTCTTCGGCGTCCAAATTCTCGCCGCCAGCCAGGCAGCGGCGCGGGCGCCAGATCTCGTCACCGTCCAGCAGTTAGCCGCCATCTCGGGCGCTGAGCAACTGCTCTTGGATGAAACAGAAACCTTGATTTACTTGCCGGTCATCAGGAAATAATACGAAACGCTGCCCTGAACGCCCTCGGAGGATAAATATAGATAACTGGAACATCCCCGGCAGCCCGGTAGAAATCTACCAAAACATCTATATCCCGGCCATGATTGGCGAGTGGCTTCCCCGCGTGCTGGCGCTGGCAAACCCCCAACCAGGCGAGCGGGCGCTGGACGTGGCCTGTGGGACCGGCGCGCTCACACACGTCATTTCAGAGGCAGTGAGGCCAGGCGGCTCCGTCGTTGGCGTGGATATCAGCCCGGATATGCTCGGCCTAGCCCGCAGGCTTTCTGATGGAAAGCGCCCTGCTATCGAATGGCGCGAATGCGACGCGCAGTTTTTGCCATTCGAGGGTGCGATTTTTGACATCGCTTTCTGCCAACTTGGCCTGATGTTCATGGCCGACAAGGTAGCTGCCTTGAAAGAGATGTATCGCGTGTTGAAGCCTGCCGGGCGCCTGGGGTTGATGGTGTGGGGGGCGATCGAGAAATGCCCCGGGCATTACGAAGATATATGGGGCCCGAAGGTCTAGAATATCCTATTGAAGCCGTGCTTGCACGAGCTAAAAAGTGACGCATCCGTATGGGACCGCCATGCGGCGACCGCGTAGACACTTACGGAGAAAGACGATTTTCGATGTCCAATAAAATTCAATTTCTGCTCGCAATGATACTGATGGCCGCGCTGCCGGCGCCGTCTGGCGTGGCGCAGCCCACACCCTCAGCCCTGGCGGCTGTCGGCCAGCCGGCGCTCCAGGCTGCCCCGGCCATCGCGCCTCGCTACGCCATCACCGACCTGGGCACGCTGGGGGGGAATACCAGCAAGGCGTATGGTATCAACGATGCTGGCCTGGTCGTTGGCGCCTCCCAATCCGGTTCGTATATGTACGCCTTTCTGTGGGACGACGGGACGATGACCAACCTGGGCGCGCTGGGCGCGTATGGAAGCTGGGCCTATGACGTCAACGATGCCGGCCAGGTGGTCGGGGGGTCGATCGTCGATGACCAATATCACAACCATGCCTTCCTGTGGCAACAAAATGGCGGGATGCAGGACCTGGGCACGCTGGGGGGCGGCCCAGACAGCTACGCCTATGACATTGCCGACTCTGGACAGGCGGTGGGGTCAGCCTGTTGCGTACCGGATCACTATATCACGCATGCCGTCCTATGGGGGAGTGGCGGGATTGTAGATTTGGGCGACCTGGATCCGGTGTGGCCCGCCATAAGCGCCGCCTATGGCATCAATGACGCCGGGCAGGTCGTTGGCGGCTCGTACAACGCCTCGGTGGATTTTCACGCTTTTATGTGGCAGAACGGCTCGATGCAGGATTTGGGCACCCTGGGAGGTGATCTCAGCGAGGCGGAGGCGATCAACAAAAACGGTCAAGTAGTCGGCATTTCCCGGTTGGCTGACAATACCACAAATCGCGCCTTTTTGTGGAACGGCTCCATGCAAGACCTGGGCGCGCTAACGTTTACCCACAGCATTGCATACGATATCAACGACAAAGGGCAGGTGGTCGGCGCGCTGCAAACCGGGCAAAACTCACACGCTTTCATCTGGGCAAACGGTCAGATGCAGGACCTCAATACTTTGATTCCCTCAGACTCGGGCTGGGTGTTGTCCGAAGCGCGTGCCATCAACAACAAAGGCAGGATCACTGGTTATGGAGTCATCAATGGACAAACCCGCGCCTTCCTGCTCAAGCCGCGGGCGTATTACTGGACGAATCCGAGCGGTGGGTCCTGGCACGTAACGACGAACTGGGATCCGCAGGGCGACCCTGGCGACGGCGATACCGTCATCTTTGCCCTGAACGGGCAGTATACGGTGGATGCCGGACTCACAGTCCCCTCATCCGCGCCGCTGGCTACCTTCCCGGTGGGTCGGGCGATCATCTCGGGCACCAACACGGTAGATTTCCAGAATCTGGCCTTAAATCTGCTGGACGATTCGGTGACGGAACCGGCGTTAACCATCAACGGTGGCGGGACGGTCAAAATCAATTCAGGCGCAGGCAAAATGATCCACGCGGTGGTTGGCGGAGAGCCGCCCGCAAACCCCAATAACCCGCCCCTCGCCCGTTTGCAGGTGTTGGGCAAGGGCGCCAGTTTGAACGGTACGGGCCGCCTGACCATTGGCGATGAAGGCGCGGGCGAACTGTTCGTGACGGCCGGAGGACATTTGACCAGCGCGGAAGCGCGCATCGGCGGTTTGCTACCCACGGGAACGGGCGTGGCCGACGTGGGCGGCGATGGGTCGCTGTGGGAAACCGGCAACATCGCCGTGGGTTATGGCGTCAGCGGCACCCTGGCTATCCAATATGGCGGGCGCGTGGACTCGAACGATGCCTATGTGAGCTATGGCGTCCTCAGCGAGGATTCGCAAGCGACCGTAAACAGCATCAGCGCGAATACCAGTCAACCATCTATGTGGGCGCTGTTGGGCAGTTTATTCGTCGGACAATCCTGGTTTGGCTCAGTCGAAGTGTTGGATGGCGGCGACCTGTACGTCAGCCATGACGTGTATATCAAGAATGGTGAACTCAACATAGAGGGTCGCCATGCCAACGGAGACCCCTCTGATCTGGACGTGCTGGGCAGCGTCTTTGTCGGCGGCGCGGGCGGCGCCAATCTCCTGGCATTGCGGAACGCCGCCAGGGGCGACATCGAAGGAGATCTGGTCATCGGCAAAGATGGCCCCGGCGCGGCGATCTTGTGGGGCAACGCGGTTACGACGGATCCAACTTGGCTGGAAGTGGTGGACCCGCAAGCGGGCCTGTGTGTCATTGGATGGGTGTACGACGGCGGCGTGTCTCTTGATGACGGCGGTTTATTTCGCTGTCGAAACATTCAATTAGGTCAGGTCGGCGCGAGCGGCTCTGGCTTCCTCACGGTGGATGGCGGCATGGTGCGCGCCCTGGATGTCCTGGCGGTAGGCCAGGCAGGGGGCGGGAGCGGGGTAGTGGATATGAAGAACAACGCCCTGGTTGCGACCACCGGGACGTACATCGCCCCCAACGGTGTGATCTCTGGCACGGGGACTCTGGCGGTGGGTTTCCTCGGCCTGCAGAACGATGGCACGTTGGCCCCTGGCATTAACGTGATGTATCCGCGCGCCACAGCCGCTGCTCCTCTATCCATTGGGCATGCTCAGGAGGTGATAGGAACCCTGGCTATCAGCGGAACGTTGACCATCGGCCCCACCGGGCGGCTGCAGATCCCCTTGATTGGCGGCAACCCGGGGCAGTACGGCAGCCTGGCGGTTGCCGGTTCGGTCAACCTGGATGGTGAGCTGGCCCTCGACTTTGGCAACGGCTACGCGCCCCTCCAGGGTGACACGTACACCTTCCTGACCGCCACCGGAGGCTTCGCCGGCGCCTTCGACAGCGTGGAGATCCGCGGCCTGGCCCCTGGTTTCGAGTACGAACTGACCAGCGTGGATGGGCAGGTGATGCTCGAAGCTCTGAACGACGGGGTGTCCTTGCAATTGTTATACCTCCCCCTGGTGGTGCGTTGAGAAGTACCAGTTCCGCCAGGCCTGGTGCCGCAGGGACCATCTGCTCAGGCTGCCAGCAGGCTGCCTGTTCCCCAGGCCGATCCACACAGGGCTGATGTCAAACATCAATGTGCAGAGTCTGATCTGGTAGATGGACAGGGTCGTCGCCTGGGCTACAGCCAGGCTACCGGGGCGCTGACCGAAATTCCCGGCAGTGTGTGGTTTGGACAACAAGTTCATCTACCTTCCCCTGGTCATTCGATGAGGAGTTTTTCTATATGAATTCTTCACCCATCCAAATCATTGAAGAAAATGTCATCGCCTATTACCGGGATTTAACCCAATTACTGGGCGGTCAGTTTATCGAGCAAGATCATCTCGTCTGGTTTACTACGGGCAGGCGTAGCCTGCTGCGTTTCAACGGCGTTCTACGCTTCCTGGTCTCGCCCGAGAATCTGGATGCGCTGGCCGGGCCGGTGTTGGCTCATTTCCGTTCGAACCGCCTGCCATTCTTCTGGGCTGAGTACCCTCCTGGAGCGGTTCCTGGGTTGGGACGGTTTCTCAACACACATGGCATCCCCCTGGGGGCAAAAGACATGCCCGCCATGCAGCGTGGCCTGGACGAATTACCCCCGCCCATCTTGCCAGCTGAATTTGAAATCACGGCGGTGCAAACGCCTGAGGATCGGGCGGACTGGCTGGCGGTGCTGATGCAAGGCTTCGCAGAGCCTGAGGAAGCCCGGGCTGATTTTCAAGCATACTTGAACCATTCGCTCACGTGGCCGCATTCAGCCTGGAAGCACTTTCTCGCCCGCTGGCAGGGCGAGCCGTGTGCGATATCCACGTTGTTGTGCGCAAAACTGGCAGCCGGGATTTATCATGTTACCACCCTGCCCGCTTACCGTGGTCGTGGGCTGGGCAAAGCGCTCACCCTAGCCGCGATGCGGGCAGCCCGTGAAGCTGGATATTCCACAGCCGTTTTATTCGCGACACAAGACGGTTACCCACTCTACCAGCGATTAGGTTTCGAGACGGTGGTCACCGCCGATCTCTACGCCTGGAATGGAGAACCTGGATGAACGGCTCTTGAAAAGAGCCGCACAAGGGCTTATTTATCCATCCGGTTCGTCGCGCTTGCCCGGCGCGATGTACCGGATGTCTTTGAAGGGCTTGAGCTGCGGGTTGAGGTTGTCTTTGAGCATGTTCCCGGACTCGTGCATCAGGGTATCGTGGTTGTAATCGTCCAGTTTGACCATGCTGGCCAGGCAGGGAAAGTGATGGTGGATCAGGCCGGCTTTTTCTTCGGCTTCGTCGACGGATAACCCCACCAGCCTCTCGGCCACGTGGCGGATGCAGCCGCAGGCCGCATCCCGCCGCACCTCGGCGGCGGCGATGGTGCGCGTCTCGGGGTCGACGGTGATTTCAAGGTCCGGCTGGCCGAAGTAGCGGGCGAATTCGCGGATCAGCGGGCTTTCATAGCGCTCCCGCTGGCGGCGGGTGACTTTGTAATCGTGCTCGGTGAGGGTGCACAGCGGCTTGGGGGTGGCGCAGGCGACGTCCATCTTCGCCAGCCAGCCCTGCAACTGGCGCCCCAGGCCGCGCGGCAGCCAGGCTTCGTTGTCCACGGCGACGATGACCGCCTTCGCTCCGGTCATGAGGGCGATGTCGGGCAGCAGCTCGGCCACGCCTTTGTTTTCAGCAAAGGACAGGATCAAATCGGAAGCGGGCAACTGCTCCGGCAGGTAATCCTCGGGGTAATCGATCACCAGGGGCAGCACGGCCGGCGCCTGCCAGGCCTGCACCTGCCAGGTCTCTGGCGCATATTGTTGGATATTCTTCACGTGGCGTTTGCCGTATTCGCCCGATATCACTGCAAGAATTTTCATGAGTACCTCCAGGCCGGCGTTCGTTTCAGGAGTCGGTATCGAGAGGCCTGCGCAGCAGGCGCGAAGCCGCCAATACGCCCAGGAAGAGCAGGATGGCGGCGGCGTTCAGCAGCCCGCCCCACTGGCGCAGCGCTGCCAGGCCCGCCAGGCTGCCCCACAGGCGTAAGATCAGCGAGGCGTTCAGCGCAGCCAGGGGCAGGTAAAAGACCGGGTGGTAATTGACCTGCAAACCCAGGATGGCGGGGAAAATGATCGGCGCGTGGCCGAAGACCATGCCGAAGACGAAGCCGACCAGCACGCCGTGCAGCATGGCATCGTAAAGCGGGCCTGCGCTCACGCCGCCCACCAGGATGGCGATGACGCCGCTGGCGCCCAGCCAGAAATAGCCGCTGAGCAAGCAGGCGGCGATATAGCGCGCCAGGCCGGCCATGCGCACCGTGCGGCGGGCAATATCGTAGCGCAGCAACCACAGGGCTAAGGCAAGCATCCCTGCCCCGGCCAAACGGGCGCCGATATCCAGCCAGATCAGCATTACAAAGCTGCCAGCGAGAAAGAGCGCCACAGCCGACCCAAACAGAATCTGGCTTTGCCTGGGCAGGCGCACCATGCGACCCAATTCAAGACGTTCGCCAGCAATGGTTAACACCAAAAAACCGACCCACCACATGACGATGTAAAAAATCGGCCAGCCCAGCAGGATCAGCAGGCAGCCGGCGAACCAGGAGAACGCCCCGAGGGCCATCACGACTGTGTAACCGGCGCGGTGGGTGCGCAGGACGTACCCGAACATCAACACCAGCCACAGGCTGCCCGCCGCCAGCAGGACGGGGCCGGGCAGCCCCGGCGCGCCGAAAAGCAGCAGCAGGCCGCCCAGCCCGCTGAGGACGGGGCCGACGTAGGTCCAGCGCCTGCCCAGCGCCACCGCCCGCTCCAGGCTGATCAGCGTGCCGAAAAAGCCGGAGATCATCAGCGGCCCGTGGCTGATGGGAAGGGTGGGCTGGAGCAGCGCCCATTGCCAGCCCATGCGCAGCAGCCCGGCCCACATGGCGCCGAGCAGGGCCAGCATGGCCAATAGCAAGATCGGTACGCGTGCATAGCGATGGTTGGATTGCATTGCCGTCCGCCTTTCCCCGGCCCTTACCAGCCGAGCTGCCGTTTGGCGGCGGCCGACATCATCTCTGGCTGCCAGGGCGGCTGCCAGACCAGCGAAATATCCACCGACCCGACCTGGCCTTTGAATTTTCGCAGCAGGATCGCCCTGGCCTCGCTCACGATCAGGTGATGCAGCGGGCAGGTGGGCGAGGTCATGGTCATGTCGATGTGGATATTTCCGTCCTGGATGTCTACCTTATAGACCAGGCCCAGGTCGACCACGTTGACGCCGATCTCGGGATCGACGACCATGCGTAATGCGTGTAGTATTTGCGCTTCGTTCATCTGGTTTCCTCCGTTGGCGGGTTGTTTTCTTGCTGGATGGCGGCGAGCAGCGCGTCGACAAAAGGGCCGGCCGGCAACTGGTAGACGCCGAGCGAATCGGCCAGGCTGTCGAAGGCCGCCATGCTGCAGCCCACGCAGCCCATCTTGTGCTCCAGGAAGACCTGCACGGTGGGCGGCCATTTGCGCATGATTTCGAACACGGTATCCTTGAGATCGATGCGGATCGTTTGCATGCCTGCCTCCTTTGGCGGTTAATGCCCCAGGGGTTCGTCCCGCCGGTGGGTGTTGAAGATCCCGGTGGGGGTGGCGACGCCGGCAATCTCGGCCACTTTTTGCAGGGTGCGGGCGTCGTAGACGCGGACGACATCCCCATCCCAGTCCGAGACATAGACATAGCGGCCGTCGGCGGTGAATTCAGGATGCAGCGTGCGCTGGCCTTCATCGATGACGCTGACCACTTTGAACGGCGGCGCTTTTTCGAACACCACGATATGGTGCGGCTGTTTGGCAAACATCGCATCCGCCCAGATATACGGGCTTGCGGCGTGGCTGCGGATGAACAGCCCCGCCCCCGGCGTTTCGAGCGAGCCGGCGATCTGGTTGGTGGCCAGATCCCAGATGGTGACCTTGCCTTCGCCGGCGTGCACCGTGGCGGCGTAACTCGTCCCTGCGTTCTCCCAGGTCGCCCCTGAGCCGGGGTGAGGCATCTCCCCGGTGTCGATGGTCGTGACCAACTGCATGTTTTTCACGTCGATCACCGCCATCCAGTTGTCGGTCTGCGACGCCAGGTAGAAATGCCGGTTATCCGGCGAGAGAAAGCCATCGTGCAGGATGTGCCCGACGTTTTCCAATTTTACGATCGGAAAATCCGGCTGCGACCAATCGATGCGCCACACCTGGCCGGCCTCTTTCAGGGCGACCAGGAAATACGGCCCCACCAGGGCGGGCGAGGTATCCAGGATGGTGGCAACGCGCGAATCGACCGTCTCGCCCTCCGGGTTGGCGGCCCGGGTGGAAATGAACTGGAGCAGCTCCAGGGTTTCGGCATCCAGGATCACCGCCGAGGCGGGCACGTAGTTGGCCGCGATCAGGTAGCGGCCATCGTCGGAGATAGCGACCGAGCGCGAATCCAGCCCGATGCGAACCTTGCGCACCGGCTGCAAGGTGTACAGGTCGATTTTGAACACCCAACCGTCGCGGCCCACGTTGTAGGCCCAACGCGGCTGCGTCGGGGAGAATGCGTAGCCGTGCGCCCGGTAAGAAGCGGGGATCTTCCCCACCAGGCGGTGCGTGTCGCCGTCGATCACGGCGATGGCGCGCCCTTCGCGCTCGGTGACCAGCATCAGGTTATCCAGGTTCGCCGTATGGGTGGGGGCGGCGGGCAGGCCGTCTTCCTGGACGAGCACCTGCCGGCTTTTCTGGATGTCCTGAGACGTCCATTCCAGCGATGCGGCCTGCGGCTCGCTGCGCACGAAGGCCAGCATGGCCTGGATTTCTTCATCGGAGAGCAACTTTCCCCAGGGGGGCATGACCGTGCCCGGCTTGCCGTTGCGGATCACATCGAGATAATATTCGTCCGGCTGCGACAGGCGTTGGGGCAGCAGGGCCGGGCCGGTGGCGCCCCGGCGATCGGTGCCGTGGCAGCCGGCGCAGGAGTCCAGGTAGAACATGGAGGCCGGCTTGCCCTGCACCTGGGGGCCGGCGACCGCCTCGGGATGCACCCAGGTGTAACACGCGCTGAGGATCATGGTGAGCAGGCTGGCGATGGAGGCCAGGATCAGTCGGTTGCGCTGCATGATGGACGCCTTTCGATCGGGTATTGCGTGGCCCGAACCTCACCGTCTTTAAGACCGGCGAGGTTTGCGAGCAACTTTACAACCGCCAGGATACCCCAAAATGAATCGGCGGTCTTTGATCTGGCGCAAACATCCCCAATTTGCCGGCGGGCAGATCAGCGGGTGTAATCTTCGGCGATGCTCACCAATCCGTGCGGAAAGAGGATGGTGATCCTTTCGCGCTGGCTTTCGACCAGCCCCTGCGTTTCCCAGGCTTTGATGATGCGGCTGACCGTGAACAGGGTGGCGCCGGTCATCTCGGCCAGGTCCTGGCGGGTGAGGGGCAGGTCGATCAGCACGCCCTGCTCGACTTTCTTGCCCGTCTGCTGCGCCAGGCGCAGCAGCGCCCGCGCCACCCGCCGTTCGACGCGCTGGGTGGATAGTTCCTGGATGCGCTTCTGGAAATATTGGATCTGGCGCGCCATGATCTGCAGCGCGTTGCGGGCGATCACCGGCATCTCTTCTGCCAGCCCGTTCAGCACGGCTCGATCCCAAACCAGCAGGCGGCATTCCCCTGCCGCCTGGGCGGTTACCGGGTAGGTCATCTCCTCCAGCAGGGCGATCACCCCAAACTCTCTGGCGGCGCTCAGGTAGCCCAACATTACTTGCTGCCCATCCACGCTCACCTGGGTAAGCTTCACCCTGCCCTGGATGACCAGGTAGATGTCCTGGGCCGGGTCGTCCTCCATGAAGATATACTGCTTATCCGCGCTGGATTGCGGCCTGGCGGCCCGCAGGACGCGCTCGAGCTGCCCCCTTTCCAGGCCGCGGCAGAGGGCGGCTTTTTGGGCGATGGTTAGGTGGCGCTCCAGGGTTTCGTCGGGTGCGGGCACAGGTCGGGTCCGGCAGGTGGATTGGCCGCGAGGACGGTGGGACGCGGCTCGCTGGCTTCGCGCTCGTGCTCGACGGCTGGCTAGAGTATAACCTGAAAATGGCGATGCAGGATACGCTATTTGTGGACCATGATATTCCCGCAGGCGATCAGCTCCCAAAAAATATCGTTCCTGAATCATTCTTGACTTTTCCGGCCCAATTACATAGAATCAAAAAGGATAAATCAGGTCGCTAAGAGATACTTTGTGCGACTCCGGCCTGCTGTGCGGCAGCCTATGCCCGCCGGGGTTTCACGCATTGGCGCACTGCAGAATGGGGGAAGCTTTACGCTGGTATGCAATCCTCCTGTATCACCGGCCCGCCCGGCGCCTGCTTCGCCGGACGATGATTCCTTTCTTGATGGGACACGGATGAACGCGGATTCTTGGCGCCTGGGCGGCTTCGAGCGGCAGGTGCAACGCACCTGGAAGGTGCATCGCACCTGGGGGTTTCGAGCGGAAGGTGCAACGCACCTGGAAGGTGCATCGCACCCGGGAGGGGGGGTGCATTGCACGTGTCCTTCGTGCGTTGCACCTGGGCGGCTTCGAGCGGCAGGTGCAACGCACCCGGGAGAGGGGTGCATTGCACGTGTCCTTCG
>CAZQQJ010000005.1:141486-197002 GCA_964595435.1 uncultured Anaerolinea sp.
GAGGGTTCGAGCGGCAGGTGCAACGCACCTGGAAGGTGCATCGCACCCGGGAGGGTTCGAGCGGCAGGTGCAACGCACCTGGAAGGTGCATCGCACCCGGGAGGGGGGTGCATTGCACGTGCCTTCGTGCATTGCACCTGGGCGGTTTCGAGCAGTCTGGTCTTGAAGATGAAGTCTGAGCGTTGAGTGACGATGAAAGGTGGTATGTGCAAATGAAAGCCAGAGTTCTGTTGATCTTTGCCCTGTTCGTCTTTTTCGCGCCCCTGGCCTCCGTGGCGGCGCGTGCTTCGCTGGATACCCGGCTGGCTGGCGTGGCGCCCGGCCAACCCATCCCGCCTGCGGCTGCCCCTGCGCTGGAGGTCGCCGGCGCGCTGCAGCGCGCCCCCGGGGCGCCGACGGCCTGCTCCACGCCGGTGACGCAGAGCCTGCGCGGCAAGACGGTCGATTTGGACCAGTGTTACCAGCGCACTTTTTCGCACGGGGGCACCAATTGGACGATTAACGTCTATTACACCGAGCAGGATACCTCGGCCAACCTGGGCCGCTGTACCGTCCCACCCGATTATGATGGGCGCTGCGAGCACAAGCTGAGCAACGTGGACGACGGCGGCGGCAACAACGTCAACGCGGTGGCCATGGGCGCCGAGGCGGAGACCGCCATGCGCTTCTACAAGGACCGCGGCCTGCCCTTCCTGTGGGGCGGCGATACCACCCTGACGATTTATATCGCCGAAGACCCGCGCGGCGGCGGCATCCCCACCTGCAGCTCGATCCTGGTGGATGACGAGTGGGTGGACAGCAACGACACGCTCAGCAAGCGCGTCCTGGCCTTCCACGAGATGCAGCACCTCATCCAGTGCCATTACCAGCCCACCCCCGGTTGGGACGATTTCTACGGCGAGGGCATTGCCCGCGCCATCGAAGACCGGGCGGATAACGGCCTGGACGCCGACATCGGCCACCTGTTCATCCCCGAAATCCAGGGCCTGCTCAGCGAAGACGGCACGCGCAGCACCGACCTCAAGCTGATCAACTACCGCAGCGCGCTGTGGTGGACCTGGCTGCTCGACCAGTACCGCAGCGGCGGGGAGACCCAGCCGGTCACCGGCTGGCTGGCGCTCAAGGATTTCTACACCACCCTGAGCGGCAAGCCGGATACGCTCACCGGGCTGCGCAACTTCATCACCAGCAAGCTCGGTACCTTCCGCCAGGATTTCACCGATTACACCCTGGCCCTGTTCGCTTACCGTTTCACCAGCTCGCCTTCCTTCGCCCGCCTGGACTTCCTGGACAGCGAGATCAACACCTACGGCGGCGGGTTGAGCGGGCACACCGTCTACACCCTGGGGCCGATCTTCGTCACCACCGGGGTGGGCATGGACCCGCGCTCGTCGCAGTACTGGGAGTTCACCCCCGCCGGCCAGTGTTCGTTCATTGGCTTCACCTTCAACGGCGGCTCCAAGCCCTACAGCTTCAGCGTGATGACCGTGGACAACAGCAACAACCTGGCCAAACGCTGGACGAGCTACAGCAAGACCTGGGCGCGCACCGTGCGCACCAGCGGCCTGTCCCGCGTGGTGGGGGTGGTCACCGCCATCGACGACGCCGGGAACGTGGACGTGGGGCGCGGCTGCGTGAACCCCACCTTGCAGATCAAAAGCCCCACCACGGCCAGCTTCGCCATGGTGGGTACTTCCGACGCGCCGCGCAACTTCATCGTGCGCGTCAAGGTCACCGGCTCCGGCGGCGGGGCGGTGGCCGGGCTGGCGGCCAGCGATTTCCAGGTGCAGATGCAGAAGAAGGTCAATATCTCCGACCCGCCCGCTCCCTGGATCAACGCATCCATCCTGAGCTCGGCTTACGTGATGGACGACTACTGGCTGCTGGTGCGCGCTCCCAACACGGCGCAGGGCGGCGAGACGGGCCGTTTCTACCACCTGCAGGTCAACCTGGGCAGCGCCAACGATAAAGAGAACAGCTCGGTGCTGTACATCGAAAACACGCAGGACGTGATGGTGGTGCTGGACCGCTCGGGCAGCATGGGCCCGCCCACCGGCAAGATCGAAGCGGCGCGCAACGCCGCCGCCCTGCTGATCAACGAACTGGCCGACAGCGACCGGGGCGGCTACGTGGCCTTCGATACCGCCGCCGTGCTGCGCAACACGCTGGAGACGGCCGGATCGGGGCCGGGCAGCCACCGCCAGACCGTGATCAACACCATCGCCGGCGAAACGCCCGGCGGTTGGACTTCCATCGGCGGGGGGATGGAGACGGCGCGCGCCGAATACCATCCCAAGAAGGACCCCGAGCGCAAGTGCAGCTTCGTGCTGCTCAGCGACGGCTACGAAAACTCGGCGCCCATGTGGAACGACGTCAAAGCCGCGGTGATCGCCGAGGGCTGCCCCATCCACGCCATCGCCCTGGGTCCGGAAGCCAACGAAGCGCTGATGCAGCAGATCTCGGCGGCGGTGCCCGGCGGCAGCTACGATTACGCCGACCAGAGCGGCAGCGTGCCGCTCCGCCCGGCCTCCGGGCCATCCGCCCCGTCTGCCTCGCTCATCTCCTGGCAGAACAACCTGAGCCGCGTCTACGATTACAAGGCGGCGCAGATCGCCGGGCGGCAGCGCATCCAGACCTTCGAGACGGTGGGCGATAAGGACCAGGTGAAAGAGTATCACTTCTACGTCGACGAAGCCACGGACAAGGTGGTGCTGGCGATCGCCTGGCAGGCCCCGGCCGCCGGTTACACCATTGAATTGTTCGACCCCTTCGGCGACCCGGCTATCCCGACCGCCGCGCCGCTCGCGCCCTCCGCCTCCTACGGCAGCCTGGTGCGGCGCATCTCGCCGCAGGAAACCAACGAAGTTTGGGAGCTGGGCCAGCCGGTGCAGGGTTTCTGGACGCTCAAGATCAGCAACCTGCTGCGCGATTACCTGCTCAGCGCCACGACCGAGAGCTTCTACCAGTTGCACCTGTTCATCGGCGCGCCGCTGGAAACGCCCTACATCGGTTCGATCGTGCCCATCCAGGCCATGTTCGTCGGGCCGGATAAGCCCATCACCGGGGCGGACGTGAACGCCAACGTGCGCGACCCCGGCGGCGCCAGCCACGCGCTGCACCTGTTCGACGACGGCAACCACGGCGACGGCGAGGCCGGCGACGGCGTGTACGGCAATTTCTACTCCGCCACCGCCTTCGGCGATGGCAGCGTGGCCGGCCCGCCGGACGAGAACCAGGCCCCGCAGGTGATCGGCTCGTACCTGGTCAACGCCGTGGCGATCAAAGGCGATATCCGCCGCGAGGCGCAGGGCAGCTTCGCTCTCGACCCGGCGGAAGACGCCAACGGCAACGACATCCCCGACACCTGGGAGAAGCAGTATGGCCTGGTGGACCCGCGGGCGGACGACGACCCGGACGGCGACCGGTTGACCAACTACTGCGAATACCGCTCGGGCACCGACCCGCTGAACAGCGACACGGACGGCGGCGGGCAGAGCGACGGCAGCGAGGCGCCGGCCTGCATCGCCGACCCCGCCACCCAGGACCCGCTGGACCCGGCGGACGACCGCGTGGGGCGCATCGGCAGCCTGAACCTGCGGCGCATCTTGAACCCCCGCCTGCTGCTGCCGGCCATCCAGTTGTGGTGGGGGGCGCCCTCGGCGGGGAGCCTGGTGAACGTGGATATCTACCGCCAGGAGACGACGCCCGCCCTGGCCCTGGCCGGCGCCCCACAGGCCTCGGACTGGGTGCAGATCGGCGCCGACGTGCAGGGCAACCAGTTCGAGGACAACGACGTACAGCAGGGTGTGGCCTACCGCTACCGCATCGTGCCCAGCATCGCCTATGACGCCGGCGCCCCCGGCGGCGCCCCGGCCGCCATTGCCGATGGGACAGCCGAGGAGAGCGAATGGGCGGCGCCCAGCAGCGATCCCTACCCGCCCAGCGGTTCGATCCTGATCGACGGCGGCGCTCCCGTCACCTGGGACCCCCTGGTGACGCTGGACTTCACCGCCGACGACAGCTCCGGCGGCAGCGACGGCGCCCCCGACCCGTTCCCCGGCGACCCGGTGGGCGACCTGCAGATGCGGGTGAGCAACTCGCCCGATTTCAGCGGCGCCGCCTGGATGCCCTTCACCACCCAGATCGCCGGCTGGGACCTGGGCAGCCCTGCCCCCGGCAGCACGGTCGCCGTCTACGTGCAGTTCAAAGACACCGCCGGCAACATCAGCACAAGCGGCTTCGGCCTGGCGGATACCATCCAGTTCCAGCCGCTGGTGTATTTGCCGCTGGTCCGCAGGTAGATGGTTTTCATCCAGGCGGGGTGCGCCGCGCCCCGCCTGGATGGATGATACGGGCTGCGCTGCCGGCCGGCGAAGGCGATCCGGCGCGCTTACCGTTCGCAAACCGAGTCTGCGATCGATCCAGCACGATCCAGCGCGATTCGGAGAGGATTTTTTCCGCGTGAACGACACAAAAAATGAGGATTTGCGCGAAAATGTCGTTCACGCGGGAAAGGTTCGCAAGGTTGGTACAAGCGCGAGAAAAAGCGAGTATAATAGCGCTACGTAGAGAAAACGAGCGGTTTTTTGGATACTCCTTGAATACCTATGCCGCAATGATGCGGATGGAAACATCCAGGGTAACCAGTGTCTGGTAAGGGAACTTAACCCCCCTTGAATACCTATGCCGCAATGATGCGGATGGAAACCTCAAAAGGGCGAAATCGAGGCACACAGACTTGCTGAACCTTGAATACCTATGCCGCAATGATGCGGATGGAAACCTCAAAAGGGCGAAATCGAGGCACACAGACTTGCTGAACCTTGAATACCTATGCCGCAATGATGCGGATGAAACGAAACCCTTAGGGTCTTGGAGACCCTAAGGGTTTGGCGCGCGGTCGGCTATGCCGCGCCTGATGTGGGTGGTGCAAACGTCTGGATCGCGAAACGCCGAAAGGCCGCGAAAGCCGCGAAAGCAGACTCCCGCCCGCCCGCGCTCCCCCCTTTCGCGGTTTTCGCCTATTTCGCGCCTTCGCGATCCAAACCTCCGCGCGCCCCGCGCAGCGCAACACGCCTGCGAAGGTCCTCCCAAACCCGTGACCGCCCGTTTCGATTGCGGTTCTGGCGCTCAAAAGCGCCGGCGCGAGCGCGCCGGGAAAAACCGTCCGGCGCAGGCGATGGATCGATGGCTGGCGGCGGGCACAGCAAGGATGCGGATGGAAACGGAGTAGCTTTCAGCAGTCAGCGGTCAGCCGATAGCCAATCCAGCCGGGAGGCCGACCCCGGGTATGAAGCCGGCAGGAATGGGAGGCTGAAAGCTGATGGCTGCCCCCCGAATACCTATGCCGCAAGGATGCGGATGAAACGGAGTAGCTCTCAGCAGTCAGCGGTCAGCCGATAGCTAATCCAGCCGGGAGGCCGGCGGGGATGGGAAGCTGAAGGCTGAAGGCTGAAAGCTGAGGGCTAAAAGCTGAAGGCTGAAAGCTGCTCCCCTGAGTACCTATGCCGCAAGGATGCGGATGAAACGAAACCCTTAGGGTCTCTGAGACCCTAAGGGTTTGGCGCGCGATCAGCTATGCCGCGCCAGAAGCAGATGGCGCAACCGTCTGGATCGCGAAACGACGAAGGCCGCGAAAGCCGCGCAAGGAGACTCCCGCCCGCCGGCGCTCACCCCTTTCGCGGCTTTCGTCCCTTTCGCGCCTTCGCGATCCAAACCTCCGCGCGCCCCGCGCAGCGCAACGCGCTCTCGAAGGCATCCCAAACCTGTGACCGCCCGTTTCCCTTGTGGTGATGGCGCTCAAAAGCGCCGGGTGGGGAGCGCCTGGGGGCGAGCCGGTGATTCCCAAATCGCCCAATACGGGGTAAACTAAGCCCACCACGCGGGCGGCAACCGCCGCAAAACCGGGAGCAGAGAAGAGCTTAAGACCCAACGAGTCAACCTGCCGGGCGCGGCCGGCAGCCTGGATCGATGAAAAATGGCGTCAGCGTTCATCCGCGTTCGTCCGCGTCCCATTTTTCATAATAGGAGCACGAATGGACAAAGCGTTTCACACCAACAACCGGCGCAACGTCGCCGCGCATCTGGCAGCGGGCGATCTGATGCTGTTTTTCAGCGGGGAAAGTGTGCGAAAGACGGCCGACGAGCACTATCCGTTTTTCACAAACCGGAACTTCCTTTACCTGACCGGGGTGAAGCAGGAGCGGTCTGCCCTGCTGCTGCACCAGAAGGACGGGATCGTTCAGGAGAGGCTGTTTGTGCTGAAGCCGGATATGGCCGGCGAGGTCTGGACGGGCAGGCGTTTCACAGACGAAGAGCTCTATGAAATGAGCGGTATCGAGCAAATCGAAGACATCGACCGTCTGAATCGAGAACTCGATCACCTGCTCGCTTCACAGCCCGGCGGCGCGCTCTGGCTGTGCCTGGACGCCCTGTCACCGGAGCGCTCGTTCGACGTCGAACGCGAGTTCGGGGAGCGCATTCGCAAGCGGCATCCCCAGGTGGTGATCAAGAACAGCTACCCCCTGGTTTGCGCGCCGCGCAAGATCAAGACGCCCGGCGAGATCGACGCGGTGCGCCGGGCGATGCAGATCACCGAAGCGGGCATCCGCCGGATGATGCAGGTCGCCCGGCCCGGGCGGATGGAGTGCGAGATCGAAGCCGCCTTCAACGCCGTGCTTGCCGCGCACGGGCAGCGCCGGACGGCCTTTCCGTCCATCATTTCCGCCGGCGAGCGCAATTTTTACCTGCACTATGCCACCCTTCACGGCCGTGTAGAAGACGGCGACCTGATCCTGACCGACGTGGGCGCAGCGTACGACGAATATTGCACGGATATCTCGCGGGTGTTCCCGGCCAACGGGCGTTTCAGCGAGCGGCAGGCGCAGATCTACCAGGTCGCCTGGGCGGCCAATCGAGCGATCATGGCGCAGGTGCGCCCGGGGATGCCGTTCAGCATGCCGAACCAGGTCTGCCGGGAGGCCTCTTTCGAAGGGCTCAAGGCGCTCGGCCTGTTGGACGACCCTGCCGACCTGGGCAAGTACGTCTGGCACGGGCCCACCCATCATGTCGGGCTGGATACCCACGATGTCGGCGGGTATGACGATCCGATGGCCGAAAACATGCTCTTTACCGTCGACGCCGGCATTTACGTGCGCGAGTGGGGCGTTGGGCTGCGGATCGAGGACAACGTGCTGGTGACCGCCGGTGGCTGCGAAAACCTCTCCGCCTCCATCCCGGCGACGATCGAGGAGATCGAGGACATCATGGCGCAACGCCGCGCCGAATAATTTCAGGCGCTGGTACAAGAAATGTGCTGAAAGCACATTACGGCCTGTTGCGCACGAAATGCCCCCTTGTTGGTGATTGTACGGCGCGAGGTTATGCGAATATGGAAGAGTAAGACCAGAGAGCTTGATCGGCAGGTTGCAGCGGGCAGCCCCGGCCTACGCTTTCAGCAAACGAACGAATCCAGCCTGGTCGAAATGTTGGTCGGTAGTCAAAGCCTGGGTGAGGCCCCTCTGCTGCATTACCACAAAACTGGCGCAGTCTACCAGGCTCCAATCCTTATCCTGGTGGGTCGTCCATGGCCCTGGCCATCTGGATCAATGAGTCTATCTGCGATGGCGTGTCCGATATGGCGATCGTGTTGGTCAGCCCAATCAGAGACGTTGCTTTCGAATGCGCCGATAAAGGCTTCTAACGGGTCGTCTTGCAAATGGCGTGTGGCCTGAGCCAACCATTCAACCGCCAGGGTTTCAGGATGCTGCCCGGTCTGCCGGGCGGTTTTCCGCAGGGCGCGGTAGATATCTTCGGGTACTTCTAACAATAATTTGTGTAACATACGACACCTTTCCAGGCAGGCGAACTACGTCAACCTGAGGCTATTATACCCCGGGCGAGAACCTGAAGGACCGCGAAAATATCATCCTGCTCCGCCGGGGTGAATTCTCGCCCGCTTGCTGACGGCCTTCTATTTCTCCTGCCGCGTTTCGAAGATGCGCACCACCACCACGGCCAGCAGGGCGAAGACGAAGAACACCAGCAGCACCATGGCCATGGCTTGCAGGGTGCCGATGATCGTGTTGTAGAGCTCCAGCACCAGGCGCTGGCCGGTGAGGCGCACCACCTCTTTGTACGGCTCCTGCACCACCAGGTACTTCTCGAAATCCCACACGCGCACCCCGCCGCCGATGCCCACCACGTACAGCGCAAAGCGCAGGTAACGCGCCCAGGCGTAACTGATCTCAGGGGGCACCACGCGCTTGAGGATGTCGTCGATGGGCTTTTTGAAGACGTATACCACGATGGTGGCGATCAGGATGGCGATGACGAAGGTGGAAAGAAGTAAAACGATGATCATGGGGCAGCCTCCAGTCCGAGTCTGGTTGTGCAATATAGATGATTATACTATACCCATGGAGTATAATCTCCCCCGGAGGTACACCCACATGACCGACTCAATCCAAGCCGTGCGCGAAGTGCTGCGCAAATTCCAGGAGGGCTACGCCCTCCGCGACCTGGCCCGTTTGGACGAATTTATGGAGCTGTTCATCCCCGGCGACGAGATCGAGGTCATCGGCACCAACGCCGTCGAGGTGGGGGAGGGCGAGTGGTGCCTGGGGCGCGCTGCGGCGCGGCGGCTGGTGGAAGGCGATTGGAAATACTGGGGCGACGTGCGTTACGACGTCGACGGCGCGCACATCTTCGTGGCCGGCGACGCCGCCTGGCTGGCGACCAGCGGCGCGGTCACCGACACCATCCCGGTCAGCGACCGGTATCACCATTACCTGAAGTACGTCAAGGCGGTCCTGGACCAGGAAGGCGACAGCCCGCAGGCCAAAGTGCTGGACATCGTCGGCCTGGGCAGCGACATCGTGCTCGCCCTGCCGCTCGGCGAGACCTTCACCTGGCCGTTTCGCTTCACCGCGGTGCTGGTGAAACAGGGCGGGCAGTGGCGCTTCCACCAGATGCACTTCTCCTTCGCCACCACCCGCGCCCCGGACGTGCGCCTGTAGCCGGGTAGCCCGGTCCCGGTTGCAACCACCCTCGCATGCCGTTCCTACCCGGAACGGCTGGAGACCCGTCCATGCACCCTGCCAACAAGAAGAAGATCACCACCTCCTCGCGCACCTTCTTGCTCAGCCCCGAACGCCTGATGTTCCTGATCGATGGCGTGTTTGCCATCACTCTCACCCTGCTGGTGCTCGACCTGCGCCTGCCGGAGGCCCTGGAAGGCGGGCTGGCGGCCGGCTTGAAGGCCATGCTCCCCCGCCTGGGCATCTACCTGATCGCCTTTTACACCATCGCCAACCATTGGGTGCTGCAATACGTCACCTTCCGCCACGTCAGGAAGGTAAACAACACCCTCGTCTGGCTGGCGCTGCTCCTGTTGCTGTTCATCACCCTGCTGCCGGCCAGCACCGCCATCGTCGGCGCCTCGCCCTTCGCCCCCCTGGCATTGTTGTGTTTCTCGGTCAACAGCTTTTTTCTTTCCCTGGCTGCGGGCCTTTTCTGGAGCTACGTCTACCGGCAGCACGACAGCCTGGCGGATGACGACGACCCGCGCCGCCTGTCGATTTTGGCCGCCGCCTGGTTCATCATCAGCGCCGGCTTCCTGGCTGCCATCCCCATCGCCTACCTGAACGTCTACCCGACTTACCTGATCTGGATCTTCTGGCCCTACCTGGTCAGCACCTGGGCCGGCCGTTACCGCAAGAGACTCGATGCCGCCGTGCGCCGTTAATAGGATCGCCGATCCCGGCTATTACCAAAACTTTCTGAAGGAGGCACACCTTGAAGGTCGCGCTGTTCTACTATGATGGATTTTCTGAATTTGAAATTGTACTGGCCTGCCTGATATTCAGGCGGTTCGAGCTTATTTCTGTTGCATTGGAGAATAGAGAATACAGAAGCGAGGAATGCCAGAGATTCTGCGTTGATCAAGCCATCCGGGATGTTGATATTGATTCAATCGATATGCTGATCATACCTGGCGGAGAGCCCGGGCTATTGGTCGATAACCTTGAGTTGAAGAGCTTTATCGAGAATCTGGTTGCCAAAAACAAGATAGTGGCCGGCATATGCGGTGGGGCCAGTTTGCTGGCTGGCCTTGGGGTGTTGGAGGGGAAAAAGTGTACCGGGTTGTCGTCAGGCAGAGATCCAGATATCCCCGAGAATCAATATTTCTCGGGGTCGATCTTTTTGGACGATCATGTGGTTGTGGATGGAAATCTGATTACCGCGCAAGGACAGGCCTATGTGGAATTCGCTTTCGAGCTTGCCCGCCAGATGAATTTGAGTGAGGAC
Source organism: uncultured Anaerolinea sp. (assembly GCA_964595435.1). Taxonomy (GTDB): domain Bacteria; phylum Chloroflexota; class Anaerolineae; order Anaerolineales; family UBA4823; genus RBG-16-57-11. The sequence goes on from CAZQQJ010000005.1 coordinate 151,795, forward strand.
GAAGAAGAGTACCAGGCTGGTATCCGGTGGTTCAAGAATATCAGGTGATTGCCTGCCGGCTTGGCCGGGCATCGCCTGCCTCTCATTCAATCCGAACAGGGTATAATCAAAACTTCGCAGGAGCCTCGCACGTTCTCTTTCCCTCCTGACGCCTGACACCTATTCCCCCGGAGCATTTGACCCTATGACCCACACCTACGACCTTATCCTGCGCAATGGCCTTCTCTACGATGGCAGCGGCGCCCCGCCCGTGGCCGGCGACCTGGCCATCCAGGGCGCGCACATCGCCGCCCTGGGCGAGCTGGGCGGCGCCACCGCCCGCCAGGAAATCGACGCCGCCGGCATGGCGGTGACCCCCGGCTTTATCAACATGCTCAGTTGGGCGTGCGAGTCGCTGCTGATCGATGGCCGCTCGCAGTCCGACATCCGCCAGGGCGTGACCCTGGAGGTGATGGGCGAAGGCTTTTCCTACGGCCCGCTCAACGACCCGCTGCGCGCCTGGCTGTACCAGCAGCAGGGCGATTTCAAGTTCGAAGCGCCGTGGAACACGCTGGACGAATACCTGCACCACCTGGCGGCGCGCGGCGTCTCGACCAACGTGACCTCCTTCGCCGGCACGGCCACGCTGCGCGGTTACGTGATGGGCTTCGCCGATCGCCCGCCCACCGCCGACGAGATGGCGCAAATCCTGGCCCTGGGCCGCCGGGCGCTGGAAGAAGGGGCGGTGGGCGTCTCGACCGCCCTGGCTTACGTGCCGGATATCTTCTACCGCACCGAGGACCTGATCCCGCTGGCGAAGCTGGCCGCCGAGTACGATACCCTGTTCATCGCCCACATGCGCGGCGAGGGCGAGAGCCTGCTGGAAGGCATCGACGAGATGATCGAGATCGCCCAAGCCAGCGGGGCGCGCACCGAGATCTACCATTTCAAGGCGGGCGGCTGGCGCAACTGGGGCAAGATGGACGCCGCCATCCGGAAGATCGAGGCCGCCCGCGCCGCAGGGCTGCCGCTGACCGCCGATATCTACTCCTACACCGCCTCCGGTTCGGGCCTCGACCTGTGCATGCCGCCCTGGGTGCAGGAGGGCGGGGTGGAAGCGTGGATCGCCCGGCTGAAGGACCCCGCCGTGCGCGAGCGGCTGCGCGCCGAGATGTCGGCCCCCGGCGTGGGCTGGGAGAACGCCCTGGACGAGATCACCTCGCCGGATGGCATTGTCTTCTCCGGCTTCAAGAACCCGGCGCTGCGCGGCTACACCGGCAAGTCGCTGGGCGAGGTGGCTGCCCTGCGCGGCGCCTCGCCGGTGGATACGGTCATCGACCTGGTGATCGAGGACGAGAGCCGGGTGAGCGTGGTGTTCTTCACCATGTCGGAGGACAACCTGCGCAAGGAGATGGCCCTGCCCTGGGTGAGCCTGTGCTCGGACGCCGGCTCGCTGGCCCCCGAAGGGGTCTTCCTCAGCGAGAGCACGCACCCGCGCGCCTACGGCTCCTTTGCCCGCTTCCTGGGCAAATACGTGCGCGACGAAGGCCTCGTCCCGCTGGAAGAAGCGGTGCGCCGCCTGACGGCGCTGCCCGCCGCCAACCTGAAGCTCGACCGGCGCGGCGCGCTCAAGCCGGGCTATTTTGCCGACGTGGCCGTCTTCGACCCGGCGGCGATCCAGGACCACGCCACCTTCGTCCAGCCGCACCAGTACGCCACGGGGATGTCCCACGTGCTGGTCAACGGCGCGCCCGTGCTGCTGGATGGCGAGCACACCGGCGCGCTGCCGGGGCAGGTGGTGCGCGGCCCGGGCTGCCGGCGGTAGAAACGAAAAGGCCGGTGCGCCCCAGGTGCACCGGCCTTTTCGTTTCTCATTTCTTCCAGCGTTCCTGCACGCTGCGCTTTTGCAATCCCTTCAGTTCTTCGACTGCATCCTGGGTTTGCTTCAACAGGCGCAGGTTCTCGATGGAAATTGCCACCAGCGTGGCCAGGGAGCGAAACAGGGTGATCTCCTCTTCGCTGAACACCGCCGCACGCCTGGATTGGAGCGACAGCGCGCCGATGGGGTCGCCCCGGCTGGTCAAAGGCAGCAACAGTTCACTGCGCATGCCGGGCAGCGCCGGGTTGATCGAGCGTTCCTGGCTGGCATCCCTGGCTTGCAGGCTGCGCACTTCGCCGGTTAAGATGCATTCGCCTACCAGCGAACTGCGGTCCAGCCGCATGCCGTAATTTTGCCGCAGCAGGGTTTGCCCTGCCTCGCCGGTTCCCGCCTGTAGATAAACCCACGGTTCGATCGCCCCGGTTTTCAGGTACAGGCCGGCGAAATCCAGGTCGAAGCGCTGGAGGGTTAAATCCACCGTTTTTTGCAGCAGCTCGCGCAGGTCGAGCAGGCCGATGATGGCCTGGACGATTTCACCCGACGCTTGAAGCTGCGCGTTGCGGTGTTGCTGGCTGGCCAGCGCGGCTTGCAACTGGGCCAGCAATTGTTCGGTGGAAAGCAGCAACTTCGGCATCGCAGATCCGTTGCGGGCCAGGACCGGCTCCATCCAGTCGAACCACAGTAAATTGCTTTCACCCAGGGATGGCAATTGCCGGATCAGGTCGTCCATGTTCTTGACCTCATGCGCTCTCAAGAACTCCTGGGCGATCAACACCGGCTCGACCTCCAGATACTTGTTGAGCTTTTCACCGGCGGCCAGCGCCGCCCCGGCCCGCACTGCCAGCCGTCCGATATTGTACGAGTCGGTTGCCACCGTTACCGCCCACGGGCTGTTACCGGCGGCCATCATCTGGATATCCTCGTCGGTAATATCCACCCCATAGACCTTGACCCGCTCTGCCTGGCCGGCCTCCTGGATCGCCCGCACGGCCCCCTTGGCAAACTCGTCCCACATGGCAATCACTACCTCGGTTTCGGCATGCTCCCGCAGCAGCCCGGCCAACTGCGCCTGGGTGTCTACGTCCGTCTCGGCGCTGACCTGGCCGATGTGCGCGACCTCGTTCAGGTGGGCGTAGCGCCACTTGAAATTTTGCCAGATGCGGTCACGCTTTTCGAGCGGGGCGTAGCCATCCGCGTTGATGTAAACGACGTTGGCCTGCCCAGAAAAATCGTCCACCAGTTTGCGGGCCAGGGTAAAAGCCACCAGCATGTCGTCCTGCTCGATCTCGGGCACGCCCGGATCATCGACCACCAGGTCGAAGGTGACGATTTTCGCCCCCTGCTGCAAGGCTTTCTTCACCACCGGGCCAAGCACTTCGCTCGATCCGTGGTTGACGACCAGCGCGTCGAAATCCTGCTGCGCGGCGCTTTCCAGCATCGCGGCCTGTTGCTCCGGCGCATTGTGCGCCCGGAATTCGACCAGCTCGATGCCCAGCTCGGCGGCCATGGATTGCGCGCCGCTCAAATACCGCTCCATGAAACTCCCCTCGGTCAATCCACGGATCAGGGCCAGGCGCGGCTTACGCTGTGCATCCGCAAACGGCGCCGGGATGGCGCCGGCCTCACGAGTCGCTTTAGAAGGGTCTTGGGAAAGTGTCATTCTTTATCTGCCTTGTCATAAATATTCTATCACAAAGCTCCTTGCCAGGTAACGGAGATCGACATAAAAAGCACATCTCACGCTGCGGGTCGCGGCCCGATCTCTTCCTGCCTGGCCAGCACGCGCTGCGCCGTTTCGGTATCGCTGACCAGGCAATCGATCAGCTTGCCACGCAGCGCGCCGAGGATCGTATCCACCTTCGAGGCGCCCGCCGCCAGCGTTGCCACGTAGGGGATGCGGTGAATTTGCTCGAAACGCAGCGAAATCGTCTGTTCCTCCATCAAGTATGGCACATGACCGCCATTTATGTCGTAAAATCGGAACAAAATATCCCCGACTGCTCCCTGCTGGCGCAGCTCTTCCATTTGCTGCAGGGTAAGCTGGCCGGTCTTGACCAGGGTGCAGTTGGGTCCCAGGTCGCCCAGGCCGACGAAAGCAATATCCACGTCGGCTGCCTCGGCCATGGCGCTCTGGATCGACGTCTCCTGCATCAACGCCTGGTAAGCCGCCTGGCTGTTGACGATGACGGGCACGGGCAGCGTGACCAGGTTGGCGCCGACCACCTCCGCCACCCGCCCGCTGACGCTGTAAGGGCTTTCCGCCCCCAACATGCTGCCGACCAGCTCGTTCACCCGCACCTGCGCCGGATGTTGCGGTCTGGTCAGGTAAGCTGCCATGCGGCTGACCGTGGTGCTCCAGCCAAAACCCAGCCGGCAGTCGTGGCACATGACTTCGCGCAAATGCTCGGCGCCGGCCTGGGCAATCGCCTCCAGCGTTTCTTCGAATGTGACCCCGCTCTTGACCAGGATGGCCTTCTGCAAGGCAAAGGTTTCCTCCAGCTCTTGCGCCAGGGCATACGACTCGGGCAGGGGGCGGGTGATGCGCACCTGCACCAGCCCCTCCTGGCGGGCGCGCTGCAGCAGACGGGTAACGGTCACCCGCGACAGGGATAATTTCTGGGCTATTTCCTGCTGGGTAAGCCCATCCTGGTAATACATCCACGCTGCTGCCACCATCAAATCGTCCTGACTCAACACCGCGTTCATCTTCGCCACCTGGTCGTTATTTGCCGTACTTGCCCTTCCGCCGCTTGCAAAGCTGCCTGCGGGGCCAGCTTGCCCGTAAAAGCCTGGTACACGGCCTCGTAGAGAAAGCCCAGGAACCGGCCCGTTTCGGGGCGCACCGGCAGCGCGCCGCAGCGCTCCAGCATGGCTTGCTGGGCGGGCAGCCAGGGATAAGTCCGCAGCAGCTCCGCCGAATAACTCTCCCGCCGCACCGGGCTGCCCGCCGCCGGGATCACCGCCCGGTCGCATTCCGCGTTGAGCGCGCCCAGCAGCAGTCCTAAAGCCTGCTGCTGCCGTTTCGCCGGCTGATTGGCCGGAATGGCGATCCCCCAGGTGGCGTTCCAGGGTTTGGGAAAAACGGCGCAGCGGTACGGCAAACCCGGGTTTGCGCCGAACAGCGGCCCCGCCTGCCCGCCCCAGGTAGCCGCCAGGGCGACCCGGCCATCCCGGATGGCGGCGGCGATCTCGGCGTTGCCGTACAAGTGGGTATCCGGCGGGCAGAAACGGCGCAGCGCGATGTAAGCTTCCAGCGCCTGCACGCCGGCCGGGCCGGCGAAAGCCGGGCGCCCGGTTTCGTCCAGAATCTCGCCGCCTGCCTGCCACAGGTACGGCAGCCAATCCAGGAGGATCTCGGAGGGGTGGGCCTTCAGCGCCAGGCCATACACCTCCGGCGGGTGGTGCGCTTTTTCGGCCAGTTCTGCCAGCGCCAGCGGTGAAACAACCGGCGTGGCGGCGGCAGACAGCGCCCTCACCGCCTCGCCCAGCAGATCGTCGCGGTAGAACAAGATGTGCCCGTCGCTAAAAAAGGGCAGTTCGTAGGGTTTGCCCTGGTAGCGGCATTCTTCGGCTACCGCCGGCAGCATCGCCGCCAAAAAATCCTGGATGGGATGGCGAGCCGCGCCTGCGCCGGGCAGGGCGATCTCGTCCAACGCGGCAAGGTAGCCCGCCTGGGCCAGTTCCGGCAGCCACACGTGCCCCGGGATAAAGACTGCCTGGTGCGGCGACTGGCTGGCTTGCAGCGTTTCTAACAGGCGGGAGCGATACTCGGCCCACGGCAGGATCACCAGCCGCGCCTTCCGCGCCGGGGTGCTTTTCAAAACCGCATCCAGGACTGCCAGCGCGGGATCATCCGGGCCGATGAAGGTCAAGGCGCTCATGTTTCGATCATCCTCAAGAACATCTGGCTGCCTTCCACCAGGCTGCTCCCCTGGCGGTGCAGGTTGCCGCCGATCAGGTAAATCACTTCCAGGCCATACAGCTCGCGCATGTCGCTCAGCCGCTCCAGGCTCATCCCGCCGCCGGGCGTGGGGAAGATCGGAGCGATGCGCCCCATCTCTCCGGCGCAGCCGGCAGCAATCGAGGCGCACTCCTCCCGGCTGAAGGAAAAGCGCCCGCCATAATTCGGGAAAATGCTGGCATCTGCCCCCGCCAACCGGGCGAGCTGCCCGTACAGGGCGTAGTGCGACAGACCCTGGTGCGGGCTGGTGACGTAGCTGCCCTGGAATGCCGGGTGCGCCATCAAGGGCAGCCCCACCTGGTCGTCGTCGGCCAACGTGCGCATGGCGTCCATCCCGGTCAGCGCCGGGCAAATCAACAGGCCGCCCGCTCCGGCGCCCCTCGCCCAGCGCGCCATTTCCTGGATGTGAGCGTGCGCTGAGGTAATATTCGCCATGTAAATGCTGCGCCGCCCGGTCTGCTGGTTGGCCCGCGCCACGGCCTCTGCACAGCGCTCCACCCGCTCGCGGAAAGGCGAGAAAGGCTGATTGGTCAAGCCATGATCGTCCTTGATGATGTCGATCCCGCCCAGGGCAAACTGGTAGGCAAACTCGGCCAGTTTCGCCGCCGAATAGCCCATCGGCTTGAGGGCGGTGCACAGCAGCGGGCGCCGGGGGACGCCCAACGCCTGGCGCAGGCCCTGCACGCCGAAGCGCGGCCCGCGGAAATGCGCCAGCAGCGCATCGGGCAGCTCCACCCGCTCCACGCGGATGCCCGGCTTGATGCTGATGTTGCCGAAGATTACGTTGCACAGTTGCAGCAGCTCGAAACTGCTCGTCTCTACGGCGTAACTGATCCATGCCAGGTAACTTTCGTCGCCGGCGCGCTCGAAGCTCTCCATGCGCCCGACGATTTGCTCGGCGATATCGCCGCCCGGGGTCAGGTCGGCTGGAAATTCCACCGTCTGCTCCAGGCAGATGTCCTGCGCCTTGAAGCGCGCCGTCGCTTCGTCGCCTGCCAGGCGGTACAACACCCGGAAGCGTTCGCCGCTCAAATCAACTTTTACACTCTCCAGCACAGCCACTCCTGTCTCCTGTCAACTCACAGCGCTTCCGCCTTGGCTTCACGCTGCATTTCCAGGCGCACCTCGGCCAGGTCGCCTTCGCTGATGCCCAGCTTTTCGCCCAGCAAATTCTCCACCGTCCCGACCAGGGCCAGGGCGTCCAGGCCATATTCACGCATCAGGTATTGTTTGCTGGCGCCGTGGGCGTAGGTATCCTGCAGCCCGATGCGCACCAGGCGCTTGCCCACGCCGTTTTCGGCCATCACCTCGGCCAGGGCGCTGCCCAGCCCGCCGATAATGGTGTGATTCTCCATGCTGATCACCCCATAGCGGGCCGCGGCGGCAGCCTCGATCACCGCCGGGTCGTTGAACGGCTTGTGGGTGCTGATGTGCAGATGGTGAATGGAGACCCCTCGCGCCGAGAGGGCCGCCGTGGCGCGCATGGCCTCTTCGGTGCAGATGCCGCTGGAGAACAGGGCGATATCCGCGCCGTAGCGCAGCCGGCGGGCTTTGCCAAGCTGCATCGGCTGGCCGGGATCGAACAGGCGCGGCACTTCGCCGCGCAACTGGCGCACGTACACCGGCCCGTTCACCGCGTGGGCGATGGGCAGCACCTGCTCCACTTCGGTGGCGTCGCCGGCTTCCAGGATGGTCATATTGGGCAGCACGCGCAGGATGCCGATGTCGTCTGTTGCCTGGTGCGTGGCCCCGCCGGGGGTGGTGATGCCGGGCAGGAAGCCAAACATGCGCACCTTCATGTTGGGATAGGCGATGGACATGCTGATCTGGTCCAGCGAGCGGCGGTAGATGAACACGGCGAAGGTGTGGATATAGGGGATGAAACCCTCGCGCGCCAGCCCGCCGGCAAAGCTGTGCATATCCTGTTCGGTCATGCCCATCGAAATAAAACGGTCGGGGTAGGCGTCCCGGAACAGGTCGATCTCGGTGTTGCTGGTCAGGTCTGCGGATAACACCAGCAGTTCGGGCCTGTCTTTGGCAAACTCGACCAGGTTTTTAGCGTGAACGCGGGTCAAGATTTCCATCTCAGTTACCCTCGCTCGCCGGCCACTGCGCCAGGAAATCGGCGTAACGCTGGCGTTCTTGCGCATTCTTGAAGCGCACGTAATGCAGCCTGGGGCGGCGCTCTTCCAGCAGCGGCACGCCGCAGCAGGAGTTGGTGTGGGCCAGCACCACCAGCGGGCGGCCATCCCGCTCCAGGCGGGCCGGCGCGGCCAGCGCCGGCAGGTCGTGGCCGTCCACCACGAACACCCGCGCCCCAAACGCTTCCAGGCGCCGATCCAGCGGCTCGATGTTCATCACGTCGCACACCAGCCCGTCGCACTGCTGGCCGTTGACGTCCACGTAGATCGAAATGTTATCCAGCTTGAAATTGCTCATCACCTCGAACGCTTCCCAGGTTTGCCCGATCTGGAACTCGCCATCCGACATAAACAGCCAGATGTGGCCGGTCTCGCCTTTGCGCCGCCGCGCCCAGGCGATGCCGGCCACCTGGCTGATGGTCTGGCCCAGCGAGCCGGTGGTCACCTCGAAACCGGGCGAGTGCTCGGCGCCGATCATCTCCACCGTGCTGCCATCCTGGTTGAACATTTCCAGCCCCTGGGCGGATAAGCGCCCCGTTTCGACCAGCGTGGCGTACAGGGCGGTGGCGTAATGCGTGGCCGAAAGGAAAAAGCGATCTTTATCCGGCGCTTTGGCGCCGTTGTAACCGGCGCCGGTGAAACTGTGCGGATTGTTGGCGCCCGGCACACCGGGGAAGGGCGGCGGGACGTGCGGCGCCTCTGCCGGCCCCAGGTTCATCAGCTCGCAAAACAGCAGAGCGAAGATATCCGCCGAAGAACACGCCTGGCTCAAATAACCGCCGTTGCTGCGGATGGTAAAATCCAGCACCCGCCGGCGGATATTGTCCGCTGCTCTCCGCACACGCCCCTGCCAGGCAGCGTTTCCTGTCTCTCTTGAATCACCGGTCATCTACTCTCCTCAATATGGATACCTGCAAAACTTCCGAAAATAAATTCTCCGCGTTCGTCCGCGTCCCATCTACTGAGCGCCTGCTCACCCAAGTAACTTCGCCAGGCTCTTCTTGAACGGTGGGTACACCACGCCCTTCTCGGTGATGATGGCCGAGATATATTTAGCGGGTGTCACGTCGAAGGCCGGGTTGCCCACCTCCACGCCGTCCGGGGTGATCTGGCACTCGCCCACGTGGGTCACCTCGCGCGGCGGGCGCTCCTCGATTTCGATCTGGTCGCCGGTGGGCGTGTTCATGTCGATGGTGGTGGTGGGCGCCGCCACGTAAAACGGTACGCCGTGGGCGTACGCGGCCAGCGCCAGGTTGTAGGTGCCGATCTTGTTGGCGGTGTCGCCGTTGGCCGCCACGCGGTCGCAGCCCACCGTGCACAGATCGACGCCCAGGGTGCGCATGAAATGCCCCGAGGCGCCATCGGCAATGACCTTGAACGGCACCCCGTACTGCTGCAATTCCCAGGCGGTCAGGCGCGCGCCCTGCAGCCGCGGGCGGGTTTCGTCCACCAGGCACAGCACCTGTTTGCCCAGCTCGTGCGCCATGCGGATAATCCCCAGGGCGGTGCCGTAATCGATGGTCGCCAGCGAGCCGGTGTTGCAGTGGTGGATGATCACCGCCGGGTCGGGCACCAGCGGCTGGGCGTTCATCGCAATCGCTTTATTGATGCGCACGTCTTCTGCCGCCACCTCGTCGGCTTCAGCCAGGACTGCCTGGTGCAGCGCGGCCACGGTATCCAGGGCAGGGTCGGCAGCGCGCTTCATCACCCGGTCCACCGCGTAGAACAGGTTGACCGCCGTGGGGCGGGCCGCCTTGAGCGTCGCGGCGGCCTGTGCCAGGGCGGCGCGCACCTGCCGCGGGTCGCCGCTGGTATCGTGGTACGTCACCAGCGCCAGCCCCCAGGCGGCCGCCGCGCCGATGGCCGGCGCGCCGCGCACCACCATGTCTTTGATCGCCCGGGCGACCTGCGGGTATTCGGTGAAATCCAGGTAAAGCGTTTCGGCGGGCAGCACGCGCTGGTCCAGCATGCGCACCACGCCGTCTCTCCATTCCAGGCTGCGAAAAGCGCTCATCGTCTGCCTCCTTCTTCGACCCAAAAGACCCTGAGGGTCTCTAAGACCCTGAGGGTTTAAAGGCCAGCTTAAACGCTCGGGCGCGCCGCCCGCACCACCTCGATCAGATCGTCGATCGAGGTAAAGTTGTGGCGCTTCATCGCCCAGCCATACATGGCGTTGATCGCCAGGCTTTCGGCCCGCGCCCGCACCAGTTCATCCGGGATCGTCCAGAAATCGTGTACGTGCGCCATGCCGATCAGGCGGCGGAAACCTTCCGCCGCGCCGAAGCCGGCCGTATCCCGCAGCAGTTGCAGCATGTAATTCTTGCGGAAGCGCTGCGACGGCCATTCGGCGTTGCCCTCGTTCTCCCACAGGTTCAACCACTCCGCCTCGAATATCTGCCAGGTCTGGCGGATCAACTCCAGCAGCCAGGCGCGATATGCGGCGCGCTCCGCCTCGTCCGGCGAGTGCCACTCCTGGGCGGCGTAGCCCAGCACCAGGTTGGAGAGGTAAGAGCCCACGTCGTGCCCGATGGGGCCGAAGAAGCCAAACTCGGGGTCGATCATCTTGGTCTCTTCCTGGTTGAGCATGATCGAGCCGGTGTGCAGGTCGTTGTGCAGCAGGGCCTGGGCGTGGGTCATGTAACGCTCTTTGAGCATGTACATCTCGCCGCGCAGCGCATCGTCGGCGTGGATCGCCGCCACGATGCCATCCAGCGGCTTCGACCAGCGATTGTTGGGATGGTCGATGAATGGCTCCTTGAAAACCAGGTCTTCCTGCACTTTGCACAGCACGGGATTGATGAATTTTGGCAGCATGTCCTTCTTCTCGGCCGAAGACAGGTACAGGTCGGAAGTGTAGAACAGGGTGCGCGCCATGAAGATGCCCATGTGCTGCGCCACTTTGGGGTAGCGCTGGCGCTGCATCAACCCCTCGCGCATCACCAGGTGATTGTTCAAATCTTCGATCGCCAGGATGTGCTCCTGTTCGTCGTACAGGTAGATGAGCGGCACCTGCTCCGGGCAGTATTTGCCCTCCACTTCCAGGATGCCATACTCGATGCGCTGGCGGTCGACCGGCATCTTGAAATCCGGGTAGCGCCAGGCGAAGGGCATGGCTTGCTTCAACAGCAGCGATTTCTTCGGGTCGCCAGTTTTGAACACGCGAAAGATCAGGTTAACGTTGCCTTCCGCGATCTGCGAACTGGAAAGGTCGTTCTCTCCGCCGAAGAAACGGGTGTGCAGGGCGCTCTTTTTTACGTATTCGATCGCAGTCTGATCGGTCAATGGCGTAGTCATCATCTGTCCTCAGAGTTTCAGTCTTTGCGGGTCAGGTAAAAACTCAGGCCCAGGGAAATCATCAACACCAACCCCTTGATGATGTCCTGGAAATACCAGGGCATGTTCATCATGGTCAATCCGTTCAACATCAATCCGACGAAGATCGCCCCCAGCATCGTGCCCAGCACGTTCGGGCGCCGGGCGTCCAGCACGGCGAAGCCGAAGAAGGTGGCCGCCACGGCATCCATCAGGTAAGGGTCGCCGGATTTGATCTGCCCCGAGCCGATGCGCGCCGCCAGCACCAGCCCGCCCACGGTGGCCAGCAGGGCGCTGATCACGTAGGCCGCCATGCGGTAGCGATTGACGTTGATCCCGGCCAGGCGCGCCGCTTCCCGGTTGCCGCCCACTGCGTAGAAAATACGCCCGAAGCGGGTGTATTCCAGGAAAAAGAAGAAGAAAATAACGATCACGATCATCACAATGACCGGGATGGGGATGCCGCGAAAACCCTCGAACTGGAGCACGAAGCCCTGGCCCAGCTTGAGAAAGATCGGCGAGATTTCACCCGTCGTGGCGGCGCGCGTGGCGCTGTAGGGGTTGGTCATGCCCCGGTAAACGGAGTCGCCTTTGGTCAGGCTCATCTGCAGGCCGCCCACCAGGTAGAGCATGCTCAACGTGGCCAGCAGGTCGGGGATGCGCACCTTGATGATCAGGAAGGCGTTCAGCAGGCCGACCACGGCCCCTACCAGCAAGGCGATGGGCACGGCGACGAACCACTGCAGGCGCCAGATGACCATCAAAGCCGCCACTAGGATCACCGCCAGCCCGGTCACCGAGCCGACGGATACGTCGAAGCCGGCCACAATCACCGACATGGTCACGCCAATGGCCACGATCACCAGGATGGAGACCGCCCTCAGGATGTCCAGGAAGTTATCCATCGAGAAGAAGTATTCGGTGCGCCACGAGAAGAAGGCGATCAGCAGCAGGATAGCCAGGATCATCCCATATTTCAGCAGGAAATTGGACACCGCCTGGCCGAAGCTGGTTTTGTTCTGGCTCTCGGTGCTGCTTATCTCAGATACGGTCATATCACGATCTCCTTACGAAACCTTATCAGCGAATGCCGGTCGCATATTCCAACACATCCTGGCGGCTGGCTTCCTGCGCGCTGAGCTCCGCGGCGATCTGCCCGTTGCGCATCACCAGAACGCGGTCCGCCAGGCCCAACACTTCGTCGATCTCTGAAGAGGCGTAAACCACGCCCGCCTCCTGGCTGAGGCGGCGGGCCAGGTCGTACACGTCGCGCTTGGCTTTGATATCGATGCCCTGGGTGGCCTCGTCGAACAGCATCACGCGCGCCTTGCGCCCGAACCATTTGCCGATGACCACCTTTTGCTGGTTGCCGCCCGAAAGATTCATCACCGGCATCTCCGGCCGCGGGGGGGTCAGCCCCACCTGCTCGATAATCTTCTGCGTGTGATCCATCTCGCGGCGGCGCACCATCCACGTGGCTGCCTCGAAAAGCTTGAGAAACGGCAGGGTGATGTTCTTGAAGATCGGGTCTTCCACGATCAACCCCTGTTTGCGGCGTTCCTCCGGGATGAGGTAAATGCCCTGCGCCACGGCGTCGCCCGGCGAGTTGAGCCGCGCCGGGCGCCCATCCAGCAGCACTTCGCCCGCATCCATGCCGTCCACCCCAAACAAGAGGCGCAGCAGCTCGGTCTTGCCCGCCCCGACCAGGCCGGTGATGCCCAGGATCTCGCCCTGGTAGACTTGCAGGCTGACCCCGGCGACGGCTCCCTGGCGGGTCAGGTTCTTTGCCTCCAGCACCAGCTCGCCGCGTCCCCCTTCGCTGCGCGGCGGGAAGGTCTCGTCCGCCGGATGGCCGAGCATCGCCTCGACCACCTTGCTCATGTTCGCGGCGTCGTCGAAATGGGCCACCATCTTGCCATTGCGCAGCACGCTGACTTCGTCGGCGATCTCGCGCACTTCGGCCAAACGGTGCGATATGTAAATGACGCCTACCCCTTCGGCCTTGATCGAGCGCAGGATTTCGAAAAGCGTCTCCACTTCGCTCATGCTCAACGAGGCGGTCGGCTCATCCAGGATGAGAAAGCGCACCCGCCGCGACACGGCCCGGGCAATCACCAGGAGCTGCTTTTCGTGCAGGCTTAAATCCTCCACCCGTTTGCGCACGCTTACCTTCAACCCTACCCGGTCAGCCGCCTGGCGCGCCTCCTGGTAAAGGGCGCTCCAGCGGACCACAGCGCCGGCCCGCTTTGTGCCCAGTTTCTCGATCAGCAAGTTCTCCGCCACGGTCAGGTAAGGGATCAGGGTGACGTCCACTTCCTGGTGCACCACTTCGATGCCGTGTTCGAAGGCAGCCGAGGGCTGGTCGATGCGCGTCGCCTGGCCATCCAGCTCGACCTGGCCCTCGTAATCTTCGTAGTAACCGCTCAGAATCTTGATCAGCGTGCTTTTCCCGGCCCCGTTCGCCCCCACCAGAGCGTGCACGCGCCCGCTCTGCACTTCGAACTGCACGTCGTCCAGGGCGACGACGCCGGGAAAAGTCTTGCGCAGATGATTCGCTTTGAGGCTGCTCATTATTAAGGCTGCAGGCTGCACATCCACGGATACCAGGCCAGCGAGCTTTCGCCCAGGGCCGGCAGCGCCTTCACCAGGTCGTCCATGTTGGCGATGCCGTTGGTCTTCAGGAAGTCCTGGGTGATCAGTTGCGGCTGCACCATTAAGTATTTTTCCACGTTCTCGCCGCCCACCAGGGCTGCCGCGGCGCGCACCGCCAGCCGCCCGACGTTGTACGAGTCGGTGGCCACGGTGGCGGCCCACGGGCTGCCGTCGGCGGTCATCATGCCGATGTCCTCGTTGGTGATGTCCACCGAGTACACCTTGATCTTATCCGCCACGCCGGCCTGCTCGATGGCCCGCACCGCGCCCTTGGCGAACTCGTCCCACATGGCGATGGCCACGTTGGCGTCCGGGTTCTCCTTCAGCGCGGCTTCCATGCGGGTCTGGGTATCGGCGGCGGTGTTGTCGGTCACGTTGCCGATGTGGGCCACTTCATTCAGGCCCTGGAAACGCGTCTTTACCGACTGGTATGAAAGATCGCGCTTGACCAGCGGGGCAAAGCCGCCCACGTTGATGTAGATCACGTTGGCGCTGCCGGCGAAATCGATGGCCATCTTCTTCGACAACATATAGCCGATCTGCATGTCGTCCTGTTCGATCTCCGATACGCGCGTGTCGTCCACCACCAGGTCGAAGGTGATGACCTTGATGCCGGCGTCCAGCGCCTGCTGGATGGCCGGCTGCAGCGCGTCGCCCCGCCCGTGGTCGACGATGATCGCATCCACCTTCTGGGTGATGGCCGTCTCGATGTTGGAGACCATCTTGGCGGCGTCGTTGCGGGCGTTGGATTCCATCAGTTCGATGCCCAACTCGTCAGCCATCGATTGCGCCCCGGCCAGGTAGCGCTCCATGAAGCCGCCTTCGCCCACCTCGCGCACCAGCGCCACGCGCACCTTTTTGTTGGCGTCGGCAAAAGGCGCCGGTGGGTTGGCGGGAGTAACGTTGGCGCAGAAATTGACGGCCGGCGCGCCGCCGCCAGCCGCGGCAGCCGCGGCGGGCATCTCTGCCCCGTTGCGCGCCAGCAGCTCGGGCATCCAGCACGCCCAGTTCAGCGGGCTTTCACCCAGCTCGGGCAGCGCCTTGACCAGCTCGTCCATATTCGTAATTTTGTTGGCTCTGAGGAAGTCCTGGGTGATCAACGCCGGCTGCACCAGCAAATACTTGTCCAGCTTTTCGCCGCCGATCAGGGCTGCCGCCGAGCGCACCGCCAGCCGCCCGACGTTGTACGAGTCGGTGGCCACGGTGGCGGCCCACGGGCTGCCGTCGGCGGTCATCATGCCGATGTCCTCGTTGGTGATGTCCACCGAGTACACCTTGATCTTATCCGCCACGCCGGCCTGCTCGATGGCCCGCACCGCGCCCTTGGCGAACTCGTCCCACATGGCGATGGCCACGTTGGCGTCCGGGTTCTCCTTCAGCGCGGCTTCCATGCGGGTCTGGGTATCGGCGGCGGTGTTGTCGGTCACGTTGCCGATGTGGGCCACTTCATTCAGGCCCTGGAAACGCGTCTTTACCGACTGGTATGAAAGATCGCGCTTGACCAGCGGGGCAAAGCCGCCCACGTTGATGTAGATCACGTTGGCGCTGCCGGCGAAATCGATGGCCATCTTCTTCGACAACATATAGCCGATCTGCATGTCGTCCTGTTCGATCTCCGATACGCGCGTGTCGTCCACCACCAGGTCGAAGGTGATGACCTTGATGCCGGCGTCCAGCGCCTGCTGGATGGCCGGCTGCAGCGCGTCGCCCCGCCCGTGGTCGACGATGATCGCATCCACCTTCTGGGTGATGGCCGTCTCGATGTTGGAGACCATCTTGGCGGCGTCGTTGCGGGCGTTGGATTCCATCAGTTCGATGCCCAACTCGTCAGCCATCGATTGCGCCCCGGCCAGGTAGCGCTCCATGAAGCCGCCTTCGCCCACCTCGCGCACCAGCGCCACGCGCGGCTTCTTGTTGGCATCGGTGAAAGCTGCCGGCAGCGCGCACTGGCCGCCGGCCGGCGGCTGCACCACCTCAGTGGTCTGCGGCGCCTGGGTGGCCTCCGGCGCCTGGGTGGTCTGCGGCGCGGCGACTTCCGTCTTCTGCGGTTCGGCTACCTTCTGCGTCTCGGCCGGCTTGGGCGGTTCGGTCTTAACTGCCGTGGCGGTCGGTTCGGGCTGGCAGGCGCTCAAAAGCAAAGCCGCCAGCAACAACACATTCAGAACAGTGAAGAGCAATTTTTTTGACATGGGGGTCCTTTCTTTCTCACTCAAAGCAGGTGAACGAGGTTGTTTCACAAGGCCCTGTTCGGCGACGAAGGCACAATTCCGTTTGCATGGCCTGAACCCCAGGGGCCCTGGGGTTCGGGAGTCACTTTTGGCAACCTTTTGCCTCCAGCCCTGGCCAGACGGGAGGGGGTGCTGCGTGAACATTTGCTAATGCTTTGTACAAATGTTCAGATCGATGAATGGCATTATATCAAGACTGGCCGTTCCTGTCAAGAATGCTGTTTGGCCGCAGAGCGCAAAAAAGCCCCCGCTGTGGGGTAATTCGGGATAAAATAGCTGTGCGTGCTGTGCAAGTCGCGCAAAACCGGCGATCAAGAACGGATTACTCGGCAACGGATCACTCATCACTGCTTGAGCCATCAACCTGACGAAATTCTCGAGCAAAGGAGTGCACAGGATGAACGCGCAAAGGTCGACAGGCAGGTCGTTCAAGCTTCTGGTCTCAGTGGTCTTCCTGTTTGGGATGCTGGCTTTCTGCCTCGTGAGCTGCGGCGGAAAGGGGGCCATACGCATTGGCTTTGTGGGACAATTGACCGGCGTCCAGGCCGAGCTGGGAGTTCAGGAGCGCAATGGAGTCCAGTTGGCGGTGGAAGAGATCAACGCCGCCGGCGGCGTCGATGGGCGCCGCATCGAATTGATCGTGCGGGACGACCTGGGTACGCCGGAAGGCGCCCAGGCTGCCGACCGCGAGCTGATCGATGCCGGCGTGGTTGCCATCATCGGTCACGTGACCAGCGGGCAGACGCTGGCAGGGCTGACCGTGACCAACCCTGCCAAAGTTGTGATGCTCAGTCCAACTGCCTCGACACCGGAGCTGAGCGGGCAAGACGATTACTTTTTCCGCGTCGCTTACAGCCTGGCGGGCAGAGCACGTGCGTTAGCCCGGCATATTTATCAGGGCCGCAAGATCACCCGGCTGGCTGTGATCTACGATACCGATAACGCCGCCTATTCCAAAGCTTTCCTGGAAGCCTTTGCAAGCCATTATCAGCCCCTGGGCGGCAAGCTGGTCGCCGAAGTCAGCTTTTCGTCGCGGGCGCAGCCAGACTTTGCCCCGCTGGTGGTGCAGTTGCGCGAAAGCAACCTGGATGGGCTTTTGATCATCACGGCAGATATCGATGCCGCCCTGATTGCGCAGCGAACGCGCATCATCGACTGGCCTATCCCGTTATTCACCACCTCCTGGGCGCAAACGGAAACCCTGATCCACAATGGCGGGCAGGCCGTCGAAGGATTGGAAATCGAAATTGCCAGCCCGATCAACAGCCGGACGCCAGACTACGTTGATTTCGAAACGCGCTACCAGGCCAGGTTTGGGCGGGCGCTCTCCTTTGGCGCCGTGTTGGGCTATGAAGCCGCCCGGGTGTTGGCCGCCGCCCTGGGGGAGACCGGCGGCAGGGCCGGCGGTTTGGCGCAGGCGCTGGTCGGAATCGAGAACTTTAAGGGCCTGACCGATACATTTTCCTTCGATAGATATGGTGATGTCATCCGCCCCTTCCACCTGGCTACCATTCGTGATGGAAAATACGTGGATATCGCGCCCTTGAAATCGGCAGAACCTTGAGTGGATCGATGAGCGACAAAAAATCGCCTGCTCTCGCTCAAGTGTTGCAACGCCTGGTGCTCTTGCGCCTGTTCCTGCCATTGGGAATTTTAGGCGTGATCGCAATCGGCGTGGTGAGCTATTCAGGAGAGCAAACGATCGAAAGCCAGCAACGCCGGATCGCACAATCGATGGCGCGGATGGTAGACCGTTACCTGGACCAGGCAATCCGGACACTGGATGCAGTGGCCCGCGTCGCTGAGGTTTCATCAGCGGAAGACCTGGCGAATTTTATGCAAAGCACCTGGGAGGCATACGGATACTTTGATACCCTCTACTATCTGGATGCCGGCAGCAAGATCACGCTGCTGACACCTCCCAACCCACGCTACCTGGGTCTGGATATGTCCAACCTGCCGTACTTTCAGCAGGCGGAAGAAAAGAAAAACTTCGCCATTTCTCCCCCCTTTATCTCCCTTCGCACCGGCGATCCGACGGTTTACCTGGTCCGGCAACTGACCGGGGGAGGTTATGTGGTTGGCGAATTGAGCCTGGGATCGCTTCAGGATGAAATCACCCATGACCGGGGCGCAAGTCAGAACGAGGTCTTCATTATGGATCAGTCTGGAATGTTGCTGGCCCATCCCTCTTCCAGCCTGGTCAAGCAGCAAACCAACCAGAGTTATCTGGAGATATTTCGCCGTGGGCTGGCCGGGGAGGCCACGCTGCTTTACGAATACGCGGGGACGATGGTGCTGGGCAGCGCGGCGCGAGTAGAACAGGCCGGGTGGGTCGTCGTGAACCAGGTTCCTTTGCTGGTATCGCTGCGCCCGTATACCTGGGCCTTGGGCCTGACCCTGCTGGCATCTATTGCCATCTGGCTGGCCCTGGCATGGCGCCTGCGCCGCCAGCTCGAGCAGCACGTTACCGGTCCGCTGGCGCAGCTCAGCCGGGGAACGGGCGCGCTGGCGAATGGAGATTTCAGTCAAGGCAAGGCCCTGGCGGCTATTCCTGCCGCCTTTGCCGAATTGACTGCGCTGGCCGCTGACTTCCAGGCGATGAGCGACACACTTGAGGCGCGCCAGGCGCAGTTAGAACAGGCGTTGAGGTTCACCGAGGCGCTGCTTTCGGCAATTCCAACACCCGTGTTCTACAAAGACAGGGAAGGCCGCTACCTGGGCTGCAACCGCGCTTTCTCCGAGATCATGGGAGTATCTCCGGAACAGATCAGGGGGAAAACGGTCTTCGAGCTCTGGCCGGGCGAACATGCAGCAGTCTACCACGCCAAGGACCTGGAGTTGACCCGCAACCCCAGCCGGCAGGTTTATGAATTTGTGGTGCGAGACAAAGACGGTCTGGAACGGCCGGTCATCTATGCCAAGGATGTGTTTCGTGACGAACACGATCGGGTGGCGGGAATCGTGGGCGCATTTCTGGACATCACCGGACGCAAGCAGGCCGAGCAGGCGTTGCGCCAAAGCGAGGAAAATTATCGCAGGCTCAATGAGCAGCTCGAACAACACGTCCTGGACCGCACCGCCCAATTGAAAGCCGCCAACGAGGAGCTGGAAGCCTTCGCCTACTCCGTTTCCCACGACTTGCGCGCTCCCCTGCGGCATATTATTGGCTACCTGAAACTGCTCCAGGAGGAAACCGGAACGACATTGGATGCGCAGAGCCAGCATTATATGGCAAATATCTCCGATGCGGCCAGGCGCATGAGCATATTGATTGACGACCTGCTTTCTTTCTCGAGGATGGGGCGGCAAGAAATGCGCACCGCCCAGGTGGACATTGGGCGCCTGGCGCGGGAGGTGATCGGGGAACTTGAACCGGAGACGGAGGGCAGGCATATCCACTGGCAGATTGCAGAGATTCCCCCGGTGAGAGGCGATCAGGCGATGTTGAAGATCGTGCTGGGCAATCTCCTATCGAATGCCTTGAAGTTCACCTATCCGCGCCAGGAGGCTGAAATCGAAATCGGTTGTATGCCAGATTGGGAAACTGAGGTCACGATCTTTGTGCACGACAATGGCGTTGGTTTCAACATGGCTTACGCCGACAGGCTCTTCGGTGTTTTTCAGCGCCTGCATCGCGTCGATGAATTTGAAGGTACGGGCATCGGACTCGCAAACGTCCGCCGCATCATCAGCCGTCACGGCGGCAGAACCTGGGCGGAGGGGGAAGTGGATCACGGCGCGACGTTTTACTTTTCATTGCCCCTGGCCCGCAAAGCGGATAACTGTGAATGAAAATGAAAATTACCACTCGCCTGCTGCTTGCTTTCCTGGCCGTCTCCGTCCTTCCCCTGGCGTTGATGGCTTACGCGGATGCGCTGCGCATGCAGCGCATCCGCGACCTGGCCATCGATGAAAGTTCGGCCGCGCTGCGCGCCCAGGGCGAGGCGGCCATCCAACAGAAAGCGGAAGACGTTGCCCGCCAGGCGTCGCTTTACCTGGAAGCCCACCCCGCCCTGTTGAGCCAGCCGCCGGCCGCCTGGGCTGCCGACCCCGGGCTGGCGGCGATCGCCGTCCAACCGGTGGGCCAGACCGGCTACACCGCCCTGTACGACGCCCAGGGCGTGGTCTACGCCCACGCCAACCCGAAACTGGTCGGCCAGAACATGCGCATCCTGGCCGGGGATTTCCCCGATTTCTGGCAGGTCTTCTCCGCCAGCCTGGGCGGCGACCCGGTGGCCGATTACTACGACTGGCCCGAAGCGGACGGCAGCGTGCGCCAGAAATACATGAGCTGCGTGCCCGTGGCGGGCAGCCCCATGCGCATCGCCGCCACCACCTACATCGACGAATTCCTCCAGCCGGTGCGCCAGACCGCCGCCGGCATCGACGCCATCTTCCAGCAGGCGCGCTTCTACCAGTTCCTGGCTTTGCTGGCCCTGGCGCTGCTGGCCGCCTGGCTGGCGCTGTGGCAGGCGTGGAGCCTGAGCCGGCCCATCACCGCCGTCACCGGCGCCGCCGCCGAAATCGAAGCCGGGGATACCTCCGGCGAGCCCGGCTCGCGCCTGGCCGGCCTACAGGCCGTGTCCACCCGCCGCGACGAACTGGGCCAACTGGCGCGCGTCTTCCGCCGCATGGCGGAACAGGTCTACGCCCGCGAGACGACCCTCAAGCAGGAAGTGCGCCAACTGCGCATCGAGATCGACGAAGCCCGCCGCCAGCAGCAGGTGAGTGAGATCACGGAGAGCGAATACTTTCGCATGCTGCAGGAGCGCGTGGCGGCTTTGCGGCAGCGGCAGGGGAGGCTGTAGCCGGGGATCGCCGGGTCTGGCTACATAGGAAAGGCAAGGGCGGGAATGTAATCGGGTATAATGATCGCAGGAGTGATACAGAGATGATGGATCGGATTGTGGTTGACCCACAGGTACACATTGGAAAACTTTGACCTCCCCTCCCAATCCTCCAGGCGCATCCTCATCACCGGCGCCAACAGCGGCATCGGTTACGAAGCCGCCCTGGCGCTGGCCGGGGCGGGCGCACAGGTGATCCTGGCGGCGCGCAGCCAGGCGAAGGGCGAGCTGGCGCGCCAGGCTATCCGCCGGGCTTTTGCGGAGGCGGACGCCCGGCTGATGCTGCTCGACCTGGCCGACCTGGAGAGCGTGCGCAGTTTTGCGCGCCTCTTCCTGGAGCAGTACGGCGCGCTGGACGTGCTGCTCAACAACGCCGGGGTGATGGGCATCCCCTATCGCACCACGGCGGACGGCTTCGAGATGCAGTTCGGCGTCAACCACCTGGGGCACTTTGCCCTGACCGGGCTGCTGCTGCCGGCTCTGCTGGCGGCGCCCGGCGCCCGCGTGGTCACGGTGAGCAGCCTGAACCACCAGATGGGCCGGGTAGATTTCGACGATCTGAACGGCGCCCGGCGGTACCGGCCGTGGGCGGCCTATAACCAGAGCAAGCTGGCCAACGTGCTCTTCGCCTACGAGCTGCAGCGCCGCTTCGAGGCAAGCCGCGCCGCAGCGATCAGCGTGGCCTGCCACCCGGGTTACAGCAACACCAACCTGCAATACGCCGGCCCGCGCCTGCGCGGTTCGCGCTGGGGCGAGCTATTCTGGCGCTTTGCCAACACGCTCGGCGCGCAGCGCGCGGCGATGGGCGCCCTGCCGCTGCTCTACGCGGCCTGCGCCCCAGGCGTGCAAGGCGGCGATTTCATCGGCCCGGGCGGGCCGGGCGGCGTGCGCGGCTACCCCGCCAAAGTCAGCTCCAGCCCTCGCTCGCACGATGCCGAAGCGGCGCGGCGGCTGTGGCAGGTTTCGGAAGAGCTGACTGGCGTCGGTTACGCTATGGACTCCTCCTCACCAGCGGGAAATACAAATCCGGGTACAGGCTCTTCGCCGTCACGCTCAGCGGGATGGTGAGGAGGCTGTTGAACGGGTCTTCGGTTTTGATGCGCAGCACGGCGGGGTAGGGCATGTTGGCGATCATGTTGTAAAGTGCGCTGAGGGTGACGTCGACCACTGCGCTGCCGCCGGCCTGGATCGTGCCGGTGATGGGCGCCGCGGCCAGCCAGGGTATATCGGCCGACAGGCAATCGGCGCAGGGCAGGCCCTCATCCTGGAAGCGTGTATCTGTCGTTTCGAAGCCGGTGTTATTCACCCCGCCGATCGACCACATTTTGCCGAGCGCGCAGCCGTAGCTGGCGGCGGCGAAAGCCTGCGGGGCGGCGGGCAGGCTTTCCCAACTTCCCTGGGGGAAGTCCGGCAGGTGGTAGCGCTGCACGGTGGTCAGGCCGTACCAGGTCCAATAGTCGTTGATCCCGCCCACCGCGTAGAGATCGTTGCCCACGGCGAACAGGCTGATATCGCCGCGCGGCTGCATCGCCGGGCCGGAGGTCCAGGTATCGGTCTGCGGGGTGTAGCGTTCGAACGCCCCGTTGGTCGATGAGCTGTCGCTGCCGCCCAGCACGTAGATGTGCTTCCCGACGGCGATGGCGCGGCCATAGGTGCGCGCCGTGGGCATGGCGGTCTTCTCCGCCCAGGTGTCGCTGGCCGGGTCGTACATCCAGGTTTCGGCGCTGGGCCCCGGGTTGCCGCCGAAGATGAACAGCTTGCCGCCGTAGGCGGCCGCCATCGGGGTGCGCGCCGCGGGCAGGTTGGCGCCTGCGCTCCAGGTGTTGGTGGCGACGTTGTAGATTTGCAGCCAGTTGTTGTGCGCCCCGTTGTAGCCCCCGGGCAGGTAGAACTTGTCGTCGATGTAGACCGCCGTCCAGTTTTGCGCCGGGTGAGGGATGGGCGCCAGCCCGGTGGTCCAGGCGTCGCTCCGGGCGTCGTAAACCAGCACGTCGGCCATGCCGCCGCCGCCGCCAAAGCTCCATACCCTGGCGCAGGTAACGTCGCAGCCGCTGCCCGCCCGGTAGCGGCCTGACCCGGGCAGGGCCGCGCCGGTCCCCCAGGCTGCCGGGGCGTTGAAGCCTGCCGGGCTGCCGCCCTTGCTGGCCGGCCGGACGTCCTCGGGGGTGGTGATGGCCGATTGCATGGCGGGAAAACCCGAACTCCCCGGCAGGGTGATGGGCAGCGCCTGCGCCCCCGGGCCTTCGAAAACCTCGAAACTCGTCGCTGCTGCGCCGCTGTTGTACAGCGTCACCGGCAGGGTAACGCTCAGGCCGCGCAGCACCTGCGCATCCAGGCCGGCGGGGGCGGCGCTGGCGCACGGTTTCAGCCAGCGCAGGGCGAAATCCTGCGTGGTGGTTTGTTGGGCGTCGACCGCCACGCCGCTGGCGCTGCCGGCCAGGTGCCCGGGGAGCGCCGCCGTTACGGTGTATGGACTGCCGCTGGCTTCCACCCAGTAGGTGTACTGGCCGGCCGTATCCGCCTGGAGTTGCCAGGCCTGGCCCGTGGCGCTTTGCAGGGTCACCTGGGCCTGCTTGCCCGGCGCCGGGTTTTGGTCGCAATAACCCAGGCCGGTCACCGTGCCGTGCAGCCTGCCCCAGCTCGGCGGCGCGCTGACCGTCATGCTCAGCGGCACGTTGGCCACCAGGTAGGGCGTATCGTTTCTGATCTTGAGCTGGGCGCTGTAGTTGCCCGGCTGCTCCACACCGGGCGCCGCGGCGTCGAAAGTGACGTTGACCGGCAGGGAGGTATGGGCGCCCAGGGTGCCCGTGACCGGCGCAGTGCTCAGCCAGGGCAAATCTGCTGCGCACACGCTGGTCGTTTCGCCGGATTCGATCTGGTAGACCGAGTTCGACTGCTGGTTGACCGCCCACAGGTTGCCATCGCAGTCGAATTCCAGGCCGGCCCCGCTGTACTCGCCGAAACCGGCGGCAGTGAACTGGCCGACCTGGCTGTAGTTGTCGGCCACGTCCAGGACGTAGAATTTGTTCGGGCTCTGGTTCTCCACCACGAACAGGTGTTCCGTATCGGGGTTGTAGGCCAGGCCGGCGATGGGAATGCCAACGTTTACCTGCGCAAGCAGCGTACCATCCGGGGCAAAGCGGTAGATCATATAATCGTTCCAGCCGCCGGCAAACCAGGTGTCGGTCGATGGGTCGTAGGCCAGCCCGCGCTGCGAAATCGACGCTTTGAAGCAGATGGAGGCGCCGGTATAGCCGCTCGCCGGGTCGATCTCGTAAATACAGTTGCCCTGCAGCTCCAGGATCCACAGTTTCCCGCTGCGCCAGTTATAGGCCATGTCCGCCGGACCATAGGTGTGCGCGAAGGCGTGCGGATAGGAGCGCCCGGTCTGGATGCCGCTGGTGGTGTACTCGTAAAGGGCATCGCTCCCGGACCAGCCGGGGGATGGGCTGGAAACCCAGACCGTGCCGTTGCCGGCGTCGTAGGCCAGGCCCCAGGCGTAGCTCAACCCGGTGGGCCAGCTCTGGATGACCTGGCCGGCGTCGAACGATGGGCCGGGGGCGGAGGCGGGCACTTTCAGGCCCTGGGTGTCGGGCTGGTGCTGGCGGAAGGGTTTGATCCCAAAAACCGGCTGCTCGAAAGGCCCCGAGATCACCATGCCCTTATTGATCTCCATCAGCTCGAAGTGGACGGGAAGACCGCCGTCATTGTAGAGGGTGAGCGCCTGGCTGGTATTTTGACCCATAGGGACGGTTGCCTGTAAGCCGCTCGGGGCGCTGCGCAACTTCCCGGCGGGCAGGTAGAAATCTTGCCGGGCGGCCTTGCCCTGGGTGATCATGACTTCGCGCATATCCTGGCCGTAGGGGCTGCGCAGGCTGGCGAGGAAGGTGTGCGGGCCGGGCGAGGCAAAGAGGGTATAGAAACTATTGCCGACGGACGGATCCTCCGGTGTGTCCAGCGTGGCGGTCGACGCGTCCCCGTCGCTGGCGACGGTAGCGCCCGTCAACGGGGCCAGGGTGTTGGCGTCGTATACGTTGCCCACCACCAGCCCGCCGGAGCGCGGGGCGCAATCCAGCAGCGCTGCGCCGCCCAGGCGCACTTCGTCCACCTGGGCGTACCAGTCCCAGGGGATTGCCCGCCGGGTGTAATATCGCCAGCGCAGGTATACCTGGGAGGCCGCGCCCCAGGCGCTCAGGTCGATGGAATCCTGCACCCCGGGCAGGGCATAGATCGCGCCCTGGTCGGTGGTGAAGTGGCGCAGGTTGTTCCAGGTAGCGCCGTGGTCGGCGCTGAGTTCCACGTCCAGCGCTTCCAGGCCGCTGTACGACTGGAAGTTCAGGCGATATTGCAGCGTCTGGGTAAGGATGCCGGACAGGTCGAAGGGCGGCGAGCGCAGCTCGGTGTCGTAGGGCGTGCCGAGGTTGTGGTCGCTGTCGACGGTTGCGGCGTGCCCGCTCCCGCCGGTGTAGTTGCCGTCGCCGTAGGCGGAGTCCAGCTTCCACACCAGGCCGGAAGCAACGTTGCTGGTCACTTTCCAACCGGCGGGGGGCCAGCTTTCGAAATCCTGGTCGATGCCGCCGGCGTTGGAAAGCCGGTAGCCGGGAGCCTCGCAGGCGTTCAGGTCGGCGTCCAGCAGCAGGTCCAGGGTCTGGTCGCCGGCCACCATCCCGCTGCCGGCCGCCTGAGGCAGGTAACCCGCTACGAAAGCCTGGGCGGTGAAGGTGTAGGCGATGCCCTGCACCAGGGTGATGGCGTAAAAGCCTGTCTCCGGGTCGCTGAAGATCGGGTCGCCCGGATAGCCGGCGATGGCGATTTTGGCGTACAGCGGCCAGCCGGTGAGCGCATCCTTCACCGTTCCGGAGATGACCGCCCTGGGGGCGGGGGTGAGGGTGAAGTCCTGGCGGGTGGTGGCGTCCTGGGTGATGGCGATCCCTGCCGCGCTCGCCGGGTAATAACCATAGGCCGAGACGGTGGCGGTGACCGTGCCAACCGGCAGGTACAGGGCGTAACTGCCGTCGGCGGCGGAGCGGGTGGTGTAAGTCTGGGTGACCGACGGGCCGGCCTGGATCGCTGCGTTTTCGACCGGCGCGGCGCT
This sequence comes from uncultured Anaerolinea sp., assembly GCA_964595435.1. Lineage (GTDB taxonomy): Bacteria > Chloroflexota > Anaerolineae > Anaerolineales > UBA4823 > RBG-16-57-11. The sequence goes on from CAZQQJ010000005.1 coordinate 177,892, forward strand.
GCCTTGTTCGGTCACCGTGCCGCTCAAGATGCCGGTGGGGCCCACCGAGCAGGAGGGGAATTTGAAGGCGCCGATGCGGGTTTGCCAGTTTGGCCCGTCGGCCCCGTAATATTCCTGGGTGTACCAGAAGGTGCAATCGTCCGCCGGGTCGACGCCGAGCATGGAGTAATCTCCCCAGCGGTTGGACCAGGAGGTCTGCGAGCCGCTCCCGGCGACCAACGCCGCTTCGCCCTGGGCCAGGTTTCCCGGGGGGTCGCTTGCCAGGCGGCCGGCGTAGTGCACCGACGGGTGCAGGCTGCTGCTGGCGGCGCTGAAGCCGAGCGCCAGGTTGCCGTGGTGGTCGAGGGCGGCGCTGCCCATCCAGCGGTGGTGGCTGTCCGGGGCGTAGACGCCTTCCTGGTACATGCTCCAGCCTCCGCCGGTGTCCCGCAGTTCGAACCAGTGGATGCCGGCCTGGTCGGCTCCGTTCACGTCGACGGTGTGGTTGGAAACCAGGGCCTGGTAATTGCCGAAGTTGCGGTATTGCAGCCGGTACATCAGCCGGTCCGAGATGGCGTCCAGCCGGTTGGTGGTGCCCGGCTGGGGGATGCAACTGCGGGCGTAGGAGCACAGGTTGGGATCGACGTCCGCGGTGGCGACGCTGAAATTGGGGGCGAAGCTGGCGTCTGCCCCGAAGGTGGCACGGTTCGGGTCGGTCCAGTCGATGCTGAACTCCCAGCCGCGCAGCGTGTCATTCGGGCTGCTGATCCAGGAACTGTCGTCCCACTCCACGAAAATGGCTGGCGCGCCGGCGGGCGGCGGGCTGCTGAAGGGCGGCCCGTCCAGGTCTGCCGGCAGCATGCTGGAGTAAGCCGTGTTCACCGCGCCGACGTCGAAATACACCATGCGGGCGGCAGGGTCGCCCAGCAGCATTTGCTGGCGCTCGAAGGCCGCGGCGCCCACGCCGCCCCAGCCTCCCGCGCCGGCGGTGAACTGGTTGACGGTCATGTAATAACCGTCCGGCCAGACGCCGAACTTGGGATAATCGTTCATCTTGTTCGACGGTATCTGGTAAGCATAGCGGAACCAGGCGGCGGTGGGGTCGGGCGTTTGCGAGATGGCGATGCACTGGTAGAACGGCCCGTAGGGGTAATTGGGCAGGGCGAACTGGCTCATCAGCCAGCGGTCGGCCAGGGGGTCGTACAGCGTGATCGGGTCGCCGTGGTTGGTGTTCTGGCAGGCGCCACCGAACCCGCTCCAGATCGAATTGCCGGCCAGCGGCCCCAGCAGCCGGTTGCCGTGCTTATCCCAGACGGCGAAGACCAGGTTGTTCCATTGTACGTAGTGGTTGGGGCCGACATCCCCCTGGGTATCGGGCGGCTGGACGATGCCGCCCAGGACGGCCTGGTTGTCCGCATTCCCCACGCCTTCGAAATTCTGCAGCGGCGCGGGCATGTTGGCGGGCGCCGCCTGGCTTTGCAGCAGGGCGCCGGGCAGCGCGGCGTGGACGGCGCTTTCGGGGCGGGGCGGCCTGCCGAGCGGGATTTCCTTCGGCGGCAGAACCGCCTGCGGGGCGGGCATGCGCACCTGGCGCAGCGCAGGCGACAGATCGCTGCGCTCGGGCAAAACGACGAACGGTTTTCCGTTCGGAATACCCGTCGTTTGGCGCGGCTCTGCGGGCGGGGCGGGGTCGTATGCCGGCCGTTCCACGGCAGAAAAACGGGCCTCGCCTGGCGGCGGGGCGGAATTGGCCGGAATGGGCGAAGCGCTGCTGAACCCCCATCCCACAATCATGAGAATTGATAAGACGCGTTGAAAGGTTTTCGTTTTCATGTCACTGCCTCCCTGATTGATAGCCTGGAAAGCGCGGCGCACGGCAAACGGCGCGCCTCACCTGCACGAAAATGTGCCCTGCCCTCCCTGGCAAGCTCCAGCGGATCAATCCAATTGCAGTATACAACCATGCCCCCAGAAACGCCAGTCCTAAAAAATTTCTATGATATGGGACGCGGACGGACGCGGAAAACGCGGATTTTTATGATCTGCCGGCCGCGCCTGGCAGGTTGGCTTATTGGAGGGTAGGTTATAATTGAATGGATGAAACCTGACCGGACGCTCGATTCCGATATCCCCGGCGGATTGCGGGTTTACTTTCAAGAATATGACCCTGCCGGCCTGTCTCTCGATAAGGATGCCGACCTGATCATTCAGCGCACGCTCGAGTTCGGCACCTGGGAAGAGGTGCGCTGGCTGGTCGGGCTGTATGGAATGGCGCGCATCCGCGCCTTCCTCCGCCAGCGCGGCGAACGCTGGTTGAGCCCGGTGACTTTCAACTACTGGCGCAAGCTGTTCCGCATCCGCAAGTGGCAAAAGTCGCCCTTTCCTGTCCCGAAGGGAGAGTTATGGCGCCCTTAACACTGCTCGAGCCTCACTGGGAAGCGCTGACCCCTGAAACCCGCCAGGCCTATCACCTGGTCGCTGGCCTGGAACTGATCCATGCCTTTTACCTGGCGGGCGGCACCGGGCTTGCCTTGCACCTGGGACATCGTTTCTCGATTGATCTGGATTTCTTCTCCCAGGAACCCGGCTCAGTTGGCCCGGATGAACGGTCCGTGCTACGCCAGGCCCTGGACGATCCTACGCTTGGCATTACTTTTGACTTTGTTCAAAGTTGCAGCCAAAAAATATGCCCGTGTGCGCAGTTTTGCGATCAGCGCCACGCGGGCGCTGGCTTATTTTGAAGACGCCGAGGCGTTGCCCATGCCGCGTATGCTAGACCGTACACCCTGGGCGAAAATGAAGCGTTTTCTTGAGCGCCAGGCAATGGAAGCTGGTCGTAAGCACCTGGATGAATTGTGGGGATAGCGCGTTCCGAGGTTTGCCCAATCCCGGCGGCTTTCGGGCGCGGCTGGCAGTCTGCTAACGCCGCACCAGCGGGATGTACAGGCTGTAGTTTTGGGTGACTACCGGCTGGTAAGCGGCGCCGTCGAACACATAGCTGGTCGGGTTCAGGTCGCCCTGGGCGTCCTTGCCGCCCACGATCAGTACCTGCACGCCGCCAGCCAGCGCTCCCGGCAGTCGCCCGGCGGGCGAGTGGGAAGTGGAGGTCCAGGAGGCGGCTTTCAGGCCGGTCACCGCGTTGGGCAGGTCGGGCAGCTTCGTCCATTCGCCTTTGCCGATGTCGAAGCTCCAGGCGTCGGATATGGGGGCGCTGGTGGTGATCGATTCGCCGCCAAAGATCATGATCGAGTTGCTGGCGGGGAGGAAAACGGTGGCCTGGTTCCTGCGCGGGGTGGGGCGCGCCGTAGAGGTGACCGTGACGCTATCGTACAAGATGCCGTTGAAATCGGTTTTTTGCATGAAATCGACGCTGGGGGTTTCGCCTCCGCCCACCAGGTACAGACTGTCGCCGATGATGCCTGCCGAGTGTCCCAGCCGGCCACCCTGGGGGTTGGCCATGCCGTAAGTCGTCCAGTAGCCGGTGTTGGGGTCAAATTTCCACACCGAGGTGGTGAGGATGGGCGTCGCCATCACGCCGCCGTAGATGAGCAGATTGTCCGCCGTGCCCACGGCAGTGTGTCCCATCCGGGCCGGCGGGCGCGTATCCTGGGTGACTTCGCTCCAGGTGTTGGTGGCGGGATTGTAGCGCCACACATCGTCCAGTTTTTGGCCGGCCTGGTTGGCGCCCCCCAGGATATAGAGCTGGTTGCCGAAAGCCGCCGCGGCGTGCCCCTGCCGCCCGGCGGGCCCGGTGGAGGTCACCGCGACCGAATGCCAGGTTTCCGTGGATGTATCGAAGCGGTGGAGCTGGTTGGAGACGGTGCCGGTAATATCGCTGGCGCCGCCGAACAGGTACAGGCTGTCACCCACGCCGGTCAGGGTGAAGTTATTCTTGTGCATGGTGGCGGTGATGGCTGCCCCGGCGGAAACCACCTGGACTCCAGCGGGCGAAGGCTGTTCCGGGCTGGCTGCGGCGGCGCTGGTCTGCAGCAGACTCAGGAAGAGGAAGATGGCGAAGCAGGCAAAGATCAGGGCGAGGACGGGACGGAGATAGTTTTTCATCGACGGTGTGCTCCTGGGCTGATTTTTGCTAATTATATTGCAGGTCGTATCCGCAAGGAAGCAATCCTGTTAAAAGTGAAAGGCAACGCCCATCTGGCATCGTTTTACCTGATCCATCGCATCTTTATCCGGGCGGCGCGCGGGCAAGTGCATCGCACCGGTAAGGTGCAATGCACTTTTTGCTGCCGGGCGGCGCGCGGGCAAGTGCATCGCACCGGTAAGGTGCAACGCACTTTTTGCTGCCGGCCGGCGCGCGGGTGTCAGCGCCGGGTTTCAATCCGAGCTATTTGATTCCCACGAACACGTCCGTCGTCCCCGGCTCTACCTCGCTGTGCTCGAAGGGCACCGCCCGCGGCTGGAAGCCTGCTTCGGCCAGCAGGCGCAGCCAGTCGGCGCGGGAGAACAGGCCGCAGACGTGGCGGTCCTGGGCGACGCGCAGGCTGCCGTCGGGTTCGCGCAGCAGGTAGGCGAAGTCGGTCAGGTAGGTGGTGTCGGTTGGGTCGGGGTCCCAGCTCCATTCCAGGTAGCGCAGGGCGCGGCCGTCGGGGGCGTCGTGGCCGCCGTGGTCGGTGGAGGGGCGGAAGGTCTCGCGCAGCTCGTCGGGGCAGAACAGGGCCACGCCGCCCGCTTTGCAGTGGATGAAGGCGGTCTGCATGGCCTGAAGCAGGTCGGCTTCGCTGGTCATGTAGCTGATGGCGTCGTGAATGAAGACGACGTCGAAGGTGCGCCCCAGCCGCACGCTGCGCATATCGCCCTGGATGTGCTCGCATTCCGGGTTGAGCGCCCGGCTGACCGCCAGCATGCCCGGGGCGCGGTCCACCAGGGTCAGGCGGAAGTGGGCCTTCAGGTGCGAGGCGTTGTTGCCGCCCCCGCTGCCCAGCTCCAGCATGGCAGGCGCCGCGGCGCTGGCCAGGGAGGGGCTGGATTCCAGCGCCAGCCGCCGGTAGAAGGCCGCTTCTTCGGCGTAATCTGCCGGCGTCGAGAGCACCGGCCACCAGGCGGCGAATTCGGTGTATAGCAAGGGTTCGTCGGGTAGTGGGTTGAGGTTCATGTTGAGTGTCGCTCAGGCTGGCAGGGTAAAGTAAAACGTGGCCCCGCGGCCCACCTCGCCCACCGCCCACACCCGCCCGCCGTGGCGCCGGATGACGCGCTTGACGTTGGCCAGGCCCACGCCGCTTCCGGGGAATTCGTCTACCGCGTGCAGGCGCTGGAAGTCGCGGAACAGCTTGTTGGAAAAACGCATGTCGAAGCCGGCGCCGTTATCGCTGACGTAATAGGCCGCCTGTCCGTCCATTCCCTGGCGGCCAAATTCGATGGCGGCCTGCTCCTGCTGGCAGGTAAACTTCCAGGCGTTGGAGAGCAAATTTTCCAGCACCAGGCGCAGCAGATTGGCGTCGCCGTTGGCCTTCAGCCCGGGTTGGATGTAGACCTCCACCTGGCGCTGCGGGTCCTGCCGGCGCAGCTCGGCGACGACCTCGCTGGCGAGCTCGCTCAACGGCACCTGGGAATAGCGCAGCTCGGCGCGGTTGATGCGCGACATGGCCAGCAATTCATCGATCAGCGTGCTCATGCGCTGCGCCGCCCGGCGCACATTATCCAGGAAAGCCCGCCCTTGCGCGTCGAGCTGTTCGGCGTATTCGTCTTGCAGCAGGCGGCTGTAACCATCGATGGAACGCAGCGGGGTGCGCAGGTCGTGTGAGACGGAGTAGGAAAAGGCCTCCAGTTCGCGGTTGGCCGTTTCGAGCTGGGCGGTGCGCTCGCCTACCCGCCGCTCCAGGTTGGCGTTGAGCTGGCGCAGCTCGGCTTCGACGCGCTTGAGCTGGGTGATATCGCGCTGCGTGCCCCACATCGCCACCAGGTGTTCGTCTTCGATGATGCCCACGGTGTTGTTCAGGAGGTAGATGCGCTCGCCGCGGTTGTTTACCTCCCAGGTTTCACGCTCCTTATTGCGGTAACCGTTCTGCACCAGTGCCAGGGTGGTGTAAAAATTTTGCTCGCTGGGCGCGCCGCCGTACAGCTCCAACAGGCGCTTGCCCAGCATCTCGGTGTGCGCGGTGTAGCCATACATGCGCGCCAGGGCGTCGTTGCACTCGGCGATATAGCCCATCGTGTGGATGCGCCGCACCTGTTCGGCGGCGGGCAGGTCCAGGGGGATGGGTTCGTCGAAGGCCAACTGCCAGACCCCCTCGAAGCTGTATTCGACCAGGTGCCGGTAGCGTTCTTCCGATTTGCGCAGGGCCTCTTCGACGCGGCGGCGCTCTTCCAGCTCGCTTTGGGCGTGTTCCAGGTTTTCATTAATGCGCAGCAGGGCAGTGTGCACCAGCACCGCCGCGGCGATAAAGAACAGGGTATAACTCATCCCCTGGGCGATATTCACCGAAAGGTCGAGGGGCCTCAGCCAGCCGGCGGCCTCGGCATAGGCCAGGATCAGCACTGCCAGGCTGCTCAGCCCGGTGACCGCCAGCATGAAGCGCCGGCCAAAGAACAGCCCCGCTCCCAGGATGATCAGGATGTAAATAGCGGTGTTGGGCGAGCGCACGGTGCCGATGAGCGCGCCGACCAGCGTGACCATCCCCCAGATCAGGCCGACCAGCCCATGGGCCGCCTGGATGATATGGCCCCGGCGCAGCAGGAAAATCAGCCCCAGGATGCAGATCGCCCCTGCCAGGTGGGTCACGTAGAGCAGCGGGCGGGCCTTGCTGCTGGCCAGCGTGGTCGCTACCACACCAGCCGGGTAGAGCGCCAGGGCCAGCAGCAGGATGGTGTGCACCGGGCGAGCGCGGCGTGTGGCTTGCTCGTCGGCAAATTGCGGAGGCTGGAGCAGGTGAAGGATGCGCATGAAAAACGAGTGCTACCCTGGGAGTGGACTTCTTTGGGTTCTGGTCTTATCGAAAGGCCACAGGCAGGTACAGGCGCGGCGTGCCATGCTGCATTTGCGGCAGGCTGTCGATCAGGACATTCTGGGCGTTGTAGACCGCATAGTTCAGCGAGCCGTTCGAGTCGTCCGGCGAGAGAGATGAACAGGCGAAGTCGAGCTGCACCGCCTGATAATCCTGCACTCGCACTTGCGAGTAAGGGTTTTCACTCTGGTTGGGAAAATCGTTCAACCCGGCGCCGCCTCCGCCGCTGACGAGGTAGAAAATGCCGGCCTTCTGGCTGCGCTCGTAGTGGTGGTTGTGGCCGCCGAAGACCAGGTCCACGCCGTATTGCTCGAAGAGCGGCACCAGGTAATCCACCACCGGCCGCTCGCTGCTGAGGTGCGGCCCGCTGGTATAGGCCGGGTAATGGGTAAAGACGATTTGCCACGGCTGCTTGCTAAACTCGTCTGACTGCAGCTCGTCCACCAGCCAGGTATACTGCGGGCTGCCCGGTGAGAAATCGGCAGTGGTATCCAGCGAGATCCAGCGCGTGCAGCCATAGCTGAAGGCGTACCACAGTTCGTTGCCCGGCAGGGAGAAGAAATCGGTGTAAAGGAACGAGCCCGATCCGTCGTGCTCGTGGTTGCCGGGAGTGCTGTAAAGCGGCGTGCGCGCCAGCAGCCCCGCCGCCGGGCCGAAAAATTCCTTGCTCCAACCCTCCAACTCCTCGCCAAACTCGACCAGGTCGCCCAGGTGCACCATCAGGTCCGGCGAGCGGTAGGCCACCGACTGCGCCACCAGGCCGTGGTAAATATACTGCGTGCGGCTGTCGCCGTATACCGCGACGCGAAAACTGCCCGTTGCGCCCGGCGCGGTGCGGAAGGCGGCCGGCGTGCCGGGAATCCATTTGGCCGTACCATCCTGGCTGACCTGGTATTCGTAGGTTGTGGCAGGGGCCAACCCGCTGGCCTGCAGCACGTGGCGGGCGGTGGGGCCGGGGTCATCGATTTCCGTCCAGGTGGTGTCCCCCTGCTGGCGATAGCGCGCCTTGCTGGGGGCGGCCTGGTGCATCTCCCAGCGCAGGATGGCCGATTGAGAGGTGACGCTTTGCAGGTAAGGCCCGCTTTCGCGCAGCGCCGGCAGCAAAGTCAGGTCGTCATCCCCCAGGCTGGCATTGTGCATCTGCACCGCAAGCACGTTGTTGCCGCTCAACAGCAGCGCCGGGTCGAGGTCGAAATACTCGTGCCCCGGCGAGCCCAGCGAACTCGCCGCGGCCTGCGTGCTGGCGGGGGGCGTTCCAGCCAGATTGCGCCGCGCCACCTCCACGCCGTTCAGGTAAGCCACGAAGCCGTCGTCGTAGGTCATTTCCAGCAGCAGCCCGCCGACCGTGTTGTGATCTTCCACGTAAAAACCGCGGCGGGCGTAGACGCTGAGATAGCTGTTTTGCATATCGCTCAACACGGTGTCGTTATCCAGCGCGCCGTAGCCGATCCCGGTCGGCCCGCTCGTCCAGCCGCTATCGTCGAATAAGAGGTCTTTCCAATCGGCGGGCGGCTCCAGCGTGCCTTTGAAGTACAGCCAGGCGTCGCCCTTCTCGATGGGCAGAGGCGAAAGGAAGTCCGGTGCCTGGCCCCGGGCGGCGGCCGGCAGCGCGCCGGGCAGTTGCCCCAGCAGCAACAGGATTGCCAGCAATCCGGCCAGCATCGCCGCCGGGTTCGAGTCCGGTGAGAAACGTTCGTACATATTTCGCTCCATCAACGCCCGGGCAGCGGTGGAAAGGCGCCCGGCGGGGCGTACCAGTCGCCGGGGTCGACGCCGGGGGTGTCCTGCCCGGCGTTTACCACCACGTCGATCAGGCTGTGATCGCTGCAGGATGCCAACAGGCCGCAGGGCACCGCCTGGGTGTAACCGGCGGAAAGGCGGCCATCCAGGGTGTAAGCGACCACGTGGTAGGTCCCGGGCGGCAGCCCGGGGACCTGGAAGGTGGGCTGGTTGGCAGCCGTGTCGACCACGTAGACCTGGTCCCTTGCCGGGGTGAAAGCCGCCACGCGCAGCGCCGGGATGGCCTCGCCGGGATAAGACAGCCGGCCGGAGAGGCTGCCCAGGCCAGCGCCCGGGACAGCAGCCGGCAGCCACGGCGCCGGCGGGAATGCATTGGCCGGGGCGTACCAGTCGATGGGGTCGATGCTGAAGGAATCCTGGCCGGCCACCACCGCCACCGGGATCAGCTCGTGATCGGTGCAGCTCACCGCCAGCCCGCAGGCCACCGCTTTGGAATAGCCGCCGGCGAGTTTCCCATCCAGGGTGTAGGCCACCACGTAGTAGGCGCCGGTGGGCAGGTTGCGCAGCACGTAGCCGCCCTGGTTTTCGGAGGTATCTACCGCGTAGGTTTGCCCGTCGCCCGAGATGGAGAAGGCGACCACCCGCAGCGGCGGGATGCCGCCGGACGGGTAGGTCAGGCGGCCGGAGATGCTGCCCAGGGTGGGCAGGGGGCCGGGAGGCTCGACAGGCCGCTGGCCCTCGGTTGGCGTCGCTTTGCCCGCCGCGGCGCCCGGCGTGGCGCGGGGCGGCTGGCCGGTGGGCGTGGCCTGCTGGCCGCCGGCCAGGGCGGTCTGGGTGGCCTGCATGGCCGCCAGGGTGCCCGGGATGCCGGTGGCCGCGCCGGGGCTTTCCGCCGGGGCGGGCGGCGCGGCCAGGCTCAGGTTGCAGCCGAAAGAAAGCGCCGCCAGGCAGGCCAGGGCCAGCAGGCAGGCGCGGGCGGGCGATGAAGCGCCGGCCGGGCTGCGCCGGCGAGCGCGCAGGTTATTGTTGCGCGATATAACCGTAGGCATTATCGTAAATCACCTCGAAGTTGCCCTCATCGGCATCCGACCAGGTGGCGGTAAAGATCCACATCTCGCGGGAAGAGGCGGTGACGTTGACCTGCACCTCGGCCACCAGCACGTCGTTGACGTAAGCGGACATCAGGCCGAGGGTGCAGTCCACGCCAAACTTGCGCGGTTGTGCGATATTGCTGAAGTCGTACGTGTCGCTCAACTCGCTCCAATTGCCGTTCTGGTAGCGCCCAAACCACAGGCTTTGATCGGAAGGGTCGAAATCGACCTCGTAGCGGTTGTCCACGTCTTCGAAATAGCAAGCCACGCCGAACAGGCCGTTGTCGACGCCTTGCGCCACCTGGGCCTCGAATTCCAGGTGGGTCAGGGCGCGCAGCGGCGGGCGCACCAGGCGGGTGTAATCGGGCACTTTGATGCGCATCGAGTAAGCGCCGCCGGCGTAGCCATACACGGCTTCGGGAATATCGTTCTGCGGCCAGTCCAGGGCTGCAGAAGAGAAGTCATCGAAGAAGGATACGTCGCTCAACTGCTGCTGGCTGGTGAGCCCGGGACTTCCGCCGGAGGGCGGCTGGGTGGGCGCCAGGACTGCCGGCGGCTGAGTGGGCACGGCGATCGTTGCCGTCGGGCGCAGCGTGGGGGTATGCGGCGGGGTTGGGGTGGGAGGCTTGAGTGTGAAGGTGGGCGTGGCGAACATCGAGATGACGATGTTGTAATCCCCGGCGAATAAGTACGCGGCCACCAGCAGCCCAACGGTGACCAGGCAGCACAGTATAACGACCAACGCCACCCAGATGACCCAGGAGCGCCCGCGGTTGGGGCGGGGCGGGGCGGCGGAATAGTCATCCAGCGGCGGGTAAGCCTCTTGCGGGGTGAAACTGGTGGGCGGGGCGTAATCGGGGATATCGTCCATCTTTTGTGTGGGGGGGATCGGCGCCGGGCCGTAGGATGGCGCGGCGGGCAGCGGGCTGCTGGCCCCGACGGTGTGGCCGCACTTCGGGCAGAAGCGCGCCTGGGGCGTAAGGGGGGCGCCGCATTCGCTGCAGTAAAAAGACGGTGACATATCTGGTCCTCCTGGGTTGGCTTTGATTGTACGCGCAGATGACATGGATGATTCTACTCTAGTTTTTATCTTTTCGCACCTCCCTTTCGTAACTGTAGGTGTAGCCCGGATCGCCGATCCGGCTGCGGGTATGAAAAATGGGACGCGGATGAACGCGGACGAACGCGGACGCCATTTTTCGTTTGCCTGGGCTGATTGCACATTCTGGATATAAATTTAACACATTGGATGCGGATATCGGACGCCTTGACAATCCGAACAAATGTGCTATAATTAACATATAGAATATGTGTTCTAAGAATGGAGGCGACCATCATGATGAGCTATTCTGACGAGACATCTTCGCTGGTTATCTCGGTCTTATACCTGGGGCTGCTGGGTTGGGCGTGGTTGGCGCTGCTGGTGGTATACGGCACCCGGCAGGAACTGGCCCGTGATAGCGGTGGGTGCTCCTCCCCGGAAACGATCCAACGTTTCGGGCGGTTTGGCTCGCTGGCGATCGCCTACCTCTCCCTGGCGGTGATCGCCGCCTTCTCGATCACCTTCTTGCTGGGCTGGCTGTTCAAAGCCTCCTGGCTTGCACTGCCTTGAAGATTGGATCCTGACTGCTGATTGCCGATAACTGACTGCTAAACAAGATGAACGACCTGAAGCGCTATAACTTAGTGTTGCCCGAAGAAATGTATACCGAGCTGGAGAAAGTGGCCCGCAAGCGGCACACCAGCGTGGTGGAAATGCTGCGCCGTTTCATCAAGCTGGGCTTGCTGGTCGACCAGATCGACGACCGGCCGGAGGCCGAGTTGTTGATCCGCGAAGGCAGCCGCGAACGGCAGATCGTGCTGATTTGATCGTCCGGCAATATTTCCTGTAGTTTAGAGTTCGATTGGCATAGAATATTGCCAAATCTACCCCTCCCCCTACCGGGGGATTTTTTGTTTTAAGGGCAATTGGGCAGACCGGAAATAGAAAATATGTTCTAAAATTTTGTTGAAAGGAGATTTTAGAATGCAAACTCCGCTGACTTCCGAAACGTTATCTGCCCTGGCCGGGCTGCTGCTCTCGCTGGCAGCCAGCTACCTGCCCGGCTTCCGCCAGTGGTTCGACGCGCTGACAGGCGAGCGCAAGCGGCTGCTGATGCTAGGGCTGCTGGCCCTGGCCACGGCGGGCGTGGCCGGCTTCGAACTGCTCAACCGCCGCCCGCTGGACTTGCCCGGCGTGGCCGCGGCCTTCGTCGCCGCGCTGGCGGCGAACCAGGCCGCTTACCTGATCAGCCCGCAGGCGCTGCCGAGGAAAGATGGATGAGCGCCGGCGAACCCACACCCGCACCCGGGGCGGCCGCCGCGCCGCCTCTCGCCCGGCGCCGCCGTGGCGGCCAGCCAGGGAATGTGAACGGCCTGCGCCACGGTTTCTATTCACGCCAGTTCCGCTCCATCGAGTTGAGCGACCTGGACTCCCTGGCCGTGGGCCTGGAAAGCGAGATCGCCATGCTGCGCGTGCAAATCCGCCGCTTTCTGGAACTGATTGCGCAGGCGGAGACTGCCGACCAGGTGGACCTCGACCTTACCCTCAAGACGCTTTCCGCCCTGGGCGTCGCCGCCCAGCGGGTGGGCAGGCTGGTCCAGGCCAACCGCATCCTGGCCGGGCAGGACAACGAGATGGACGCGGCCAGCCGCGCGGCGTTGTTTCGCGTGTACCAGGAGCAGGGGCTGTGAGCGCCGGTGGATACAGCGGGGGTGCAGCCGGGATCGGCGATCCCGGACATACCGCCGGGGATGCCGGCCGTCCGCTGGCGGCCGGCGCCCCGCTGCCCAACTGCCCGGTGGTGATCGACCTGCAGCGCATGGAAATGGCCCTGGCCGGTCTGCGCCAGGCGTTATCCAGGCTGAGCCGGGACGTCCGCCGCTGCGAGCGGTGCGCGGTGGCGGATGCCTGCCCGGTGCTGAATGAGTATTACGCCCTGGTGAAGGCCGGGCGTGAGCGGGCGCTGGCCGGCTTCGACCAGGTTTTGGACGGGGACGCTCGGTAATCGATGGCCGACACTCAGGACCGCGTGAGCCTCGTCGAGGCTTTTTACCGGGTGTACTCGGACATCCTGGCCTTTGCGGAAATTGCCAGCGGGCTGAAGCTGCGCGCCTACCAGAAAGCCGTGGCGGCTGCCGTGGCGGAGAGCGTCATCCACAAGCGCGGCCTGACCTTCGTAGTGATTTTCCCCCGGCAGAGCGGCAAGAATGAGCTGCAGGCGCAGATCGAGACCTATCTGCTGGCCCTGTTCCAGGAGCGGGATGCCGAGATCGTCAAAGCCTCGCCCACCTGGAAACCACAGTCCATGAATGCAATGCGCCGGTTGGAACGTATTCTCAAGCGCAATCTGATTTCTCGCGGGCGGTGGTCAAAAGAGTCGGGGTATATTTTTCTGTTTGGTTCCGCTCGGATGTTTTTCTTGTCCGGCGCTCCCTCTGCCAACGTGGTGGGGGCGACGGCTTCCACGCTGCTGGAGTGCGATGAGGCGCAGGACGTGAGTATTGAGAAGTGGGATAAGGAGATCGCGCCGATGGCGGCGAGCACGAACGCCACCAGGGTGTTTTGGGGTACGGCGTGGACCAGCCGGACGCTTCTCGCTCGCGAGAAGCGGGCGGCGCTGAAGGCGCAGGAGGGAGACGGCATCCAGCGAGTATTCGAGCTGAGCGCGGACGAAGTGCGCAAGGAGGTTCCTGCTTATGGGAAGCACGTCGACGCGGAGATTGCCAAACACGGAAGAAACCACCCATTCATCCGCACACAGTATTTTTCGGAAGAGATCGACGAGCAAAGTGGGATGTTCCCGGTTGAGCGCCAGGCGATGATGCAGGGGGCGCACGCGCCCCAGGCTACGCCGAAGGCGGGGGCGGTGTACGCTTTCTGTATCGACGTGGGCGGGGAGGCCCTCACCCTCAGCCCCTCTCCCAATGATGGGAGAGGGGAGGCCCTCACCCCCGGCCCCTCTCCCAATGATGGGAGAGGGGAGAGCAGAGAGCATGACTCGACGGCGCTGACGATTGTGGAGGTGGAGCTGAGCCAGCTCAGTGACCCGCTTTGCCCGGGGCCGGCTTTCCACGTGGTTCACCGGAGGGCGTGGACGGGGGTCGGGCAGATCAGGCTGTACCAGGAGATCAGCGCCCTGGCTGCGTTCTGGTGTCCGCACCGCATGATCGTGGACGCCACCGGCGTGGGGGAAGGGCTGGCGGGTTTCCTGGATCACCGTTGGAGCGGGCAGGTAATCCGCTTCAAGTTCACCGCGCAGAGCAAGAGCGACCTGGGTTGGAAGTTCCTGACCCTGGTCGAGACCGGCCGGTACAAGGAGTTTGCCCCCCAGGCCGCAGCGCAGGCTGCCGGGGTCAGCGATCCCGGCTACAGCGGCGAGCAGCGGCTGCAGGCCGAGTTCTGGCGGCAGTGCCGTTTCATGCAGATGGAGGTTTTGCCGGGGCCGGGCAAGCTGATGCGCTGGAGCGTGCCGGATGGGACGCGCGACCCGGCGACCGGCGAGCGGGTGCACGATGACCTGGTGTTGAGCGCGGCGCTGTGCGCTGCGCTGTACCAGGATGGCGATTTTGGCGTAGCCAAGTCGGAAGTGATTGAGGCCCCCGACCCGCTGAAATCACTGGCGTTTTGATGACGCTGAGGCACTGTGAGAAGATGAGATGATGGAAGAGGAGGATGTTTATGTTTCGTGTGGTTGCAAGCGATGGCGTGAAGGAAGAGACGATCTACCAGGTTGCCCGGCGCGACCAGGCCGAGGCGCTGCTGGCGGCTTACCGTGAGCAGTTGGGCCAGGAGATGGAGTTTTTGGGGAGCGACTCTGTTTTGAGTTCGTTGTATCGCTCGGCGAGGGTTGTTGAGGGTGAGATCGCGAACCCCGCGAAAGGGGAGGCGGCGCTGTGAGCATTCATATTACCAAAGGCAGTCCACCTCCTGCTGCCGATGAAGTTCGGGCGGTTTTCAAAAAAGAGGACGCTGACAGGATGGCAAGAAAGGAGAGGGCTTTCTATGCTGCGTAGACTGTTTGGCAGGAATGCCCTCACCCCCAGCCCCTCTCCCAATGATGGGAGAGGGGAGAGGCTGGCGGCGGTTACCGTCAGGGTGGACGATGAGTCCGTCGGGTGGGGGGCGCTGAGCGGAAGGCCGCACGATTACGACGCCGGCACGGTGCAGGTGAATTATCAGGATGCGCTGACAGCCTGGCGCAAAAACCCGATTGCCTGGCGCACGATCGCGATTACCACCGATTATGTGGTGGGCGACCGGATCAGCATCTCCAGCCCGAACCGCAATCTGAACCGGTATATCCAGGCTTTCTGGCAGCACTCGAAGAACAACATGGGTCGGCGGCTGGAGCCGATGAGCGACGAACTGAGCCGGGCGGGTGACCTGTTCGTGCTGCTGTTCCGCAACCCCCAGGATGGGATGAGTTACATTCGCCTGGTAACCAAGGACCGCATACAGAAAATCGAAACCGCCCCCAACGATTGGGAAACTGAGCTTGTGTTCTACGAAACGCAGGACAGCGGGGACGCCAAAGCCTGGTACAGCCCCGATCACCCGCAAGCCAGCGAACAGGATGCGGTGATGCTGCACTACGCGGTGAACCGCCCGGCCGGGGCGCTGATGGGGGAGGGGGACCTTACGACGATGATCCCCTGGCTACAGCGATACAGCCGGATGGTAGAAGACCGGGTGCGTTTGAATTGGGCAGTACGCGCCTTCCTGTGGATCGTGACGGTGCCGGCCAACCGGGTGCAGGAGAAGAAGGAGCAATACCGCAACCCGCCCGAGTCTGGCAGCATCATCGTGAAGGACGAGAGCGAAAAGTGGGAGCCGGTGACGCCGCTGCTGCGAGGCGGCGACGCCAGCAAAGACTTGCAGGCGGTGCGGGCGATGATCGACGCGGGGAGCGGGTTCCCCCCGCACTGGCGGGGGGATGCCGGGGACATCAGCCTGGCGACGGCGCAGGCGATGCAGGCGCCCACGGAAAGGCACTTACGCAGAAGGCAGCAGTATTTCGTATGGATGTTGGAGGATGTGATTTACCATGGTTACCAACGATCGGTTGAGGTTGGACGTTCGCGTCCGTTACCGGCCGGGGTGGATTACGAACGGCTGTTCACGGTGTCGCTACCGGACATTTCGCGGTGGGATAATGCGTCCCTGGCCGAGAGCGCAAAGGACGTGGCGGCGGCCTTTTACAGCCTCAGCGCCCAGATCGGCGGGCTTCCCGAAAACTACGCTCGCCAGGTGCTGCGTGTAGCCTTCAAGTTCATGGGGGAGCCGTTGGATGACGAGACGCTGACGGCGCTGGTGCGCGAGGTGAGGAGGGAGCCGCCGGTGTTGGTGGACGATGCCAGCACACAGCCGAAGGTGGATACGCCGAGCGCAAGGGATGAGGTGAATTGATGGGACGCGGACGAGCGCGGATGAACGCGGAGGGCGTTTGAATCGCGAAGAGCGTTTGGATCGCGAAGGACGCGAAAGGGCGCGAAAAGCGCGAAACGCGAAAGCGCGAAAGGGTTGCGCCCGCTGAAGGCTGCCCGCTGAAAGCTGACTGCTAACCGCTGCCCGCTGACTGCTGAATGCCGACTGCTGACGGCTGCCCGCTGAAAGCTGACCGCTGAAAAAGGAGCTCTATGATCGAGGACAATGTTACTCTGAGATTGCAAGTTGGTTCTGTGCAGGGTGGGAAAAAGAAAAAGTATCGCTGCCGGTTTGTGCGGGCCGGCGAGGTGAAGACGGCCAGCGGGCAACCGGCCGGGATTGTGATCCAGGCGGAAGCGCTGCGCCTGGCGGTGGAACTCTTTGACCAGAAGGCGGTGTTTATTGACCACGCTGGATGGCTGGATGCGCCAAGCCTGCGCAACCTGGTGGGGGTGACCAGCGCGCCGGTGTTCAACGACGTGGAGCAAAGTATCGACGGCGACGTGCAGTTTTTCGATACCGACTCTGCGGCGGAGATCGCCGTGATACTGGACGAGATACTCTCCGACCCTGAGCAGGCGCCGGACGTGGGGCTGAGCATTGTTTTCTACCCGACCTGGCAATTCGATGAGGCTACGGGCAAGAGAACGGTGGTAGCGATCAAGGCGGTTGAGTCTGTTGACCTGGTGTTTCAGCCTGCGGCGGATGGCCGTGTGTTGGAAGCGCTGAGCGCGAAGAAAGTTGGACGCGGACGAGCGCGGACGAACGCGGATAATTTTGTGGATAACCCCCAAGAGTTGGGGGATAACGATTCGAGAAAAGGAGTTTCGATGGCTGATGAGGTTGTAAGTACCCCTGTTGTTGCTGATGGCAGTGCGGATGATTTGCAGGCGTGGCAAGCTGCTGCGCTGCAGGCTGCCCGGCAAAGCGCCACGGCCAGCATGATTGCTGGAAGCGGCTTACCCCAGGCTGCCCAGGAGCGGCTGAGGGGTATGGAGTTTGCGACTCCGGTTGAGTTGCAAGCTATGATCGAACGAGAGCGGACTTACCTGGCGGCGCTGGCCGCTGATCAGGTGATCCAGATCGGCGGGCAACCGCCGCGCAGCCCGCAGATTACGGGCATGCTCAACGAGTTGGACAAGATGCAGATGGCGCTGGACGCGCTGATGGCGGGTGTGCGCCCGGCTGATGGTATCCGTCCGTTGACCGGCATCCGTGAACTGTACCACGCGTTGAGCGGCGACTATGAGATGAGCGGCGTCTTTCAGCCTGAGCGGGTGCAGTTTGCAAACGTCAATTCCAGCACGATGGCCAACCTGGTAGCCAACGCCCTCAACAAGGTGGTGGTGAACGAATTCCAGCAATACCCGCAATGGTGGCGCCCCATCGTGAACGAGATGGATTTCGCCAGCCTGCAAGCGGTGAAGTGGATGACGGTCGGCGGCGTTGGCGAACTGCCCACCGTGGCGGAAGGCGCGGCCTACACCGAACTGACCTGGGACGACAGCTACGAAACCGCCAGCTTCGTGAAGAAGGGCGGTTACCTGGGGCTGACCATCGAGGCGATCGACAAGGACGATACCGGCCGCTTACGGACCGCTCCCAGGGCGCTGGCGCAAGCTGCCTGGCTGACGCTCTCCAAGTCGGTCAGCTACATCTTTACGCAAGAGTCGGGCACTGGTCCGCTGGTTTCGGATGCGACGCGCCTGTTCACTTCCGGGCATGGCAACCTGGGCAGCAGCGCTCTGTCGATCACGACGTGGAACGCCGCCCGGTTAGCCATGCGCAAGATGACCGAGCTTAACTCCTCGGAACGCCTGGGCGCTCTGACCGCCCCCAAATACCTGTTGGTGCCTCCCGATCTGGAAGTGACCGCTTTGCAGGTGCTCGGGGCCGAAGCGGATTACCTGTATGCCTTGAGCAACGGCCAGGCGGCGCCCCCGAACGTAAACGCGATTGGGGCCGACCGGGAAGCGCGGCTGACCAGCGCCCGGCAGCGGGTGATTGTGGTGGACCTGTGGACGGACACGAACGACTGGGCGGCGGTGGCTGACCCGAAGCTGTGGCCTACCATCGGGATCGGTTACCGCTACGGGCGCCAACCTGAAATCTACAGCGTGGCAAGCCCCACGGCCGGGTTGATGTTCAGCAACGACACGATGCCGGTGAAGGTGCGCTTCGTGTACGCAGTTGGGCCGCAGGATTACCGGGGGCTGTATAAGGCGAACGTGTAATCACTGAAGCACTGAAAGAAGAGAAGGAGTTAATCTGATGGCAGATCGTGTATTCCAGCAAACTATCAACCTGGGGCCGACGTTGGCCGCAAACCATACGTTCAATTTCAAATGCCCCTTCGATATGCAGCTGATCCACGTCAGCCTGTGCAACAGCACAGCGAACGCGGGAACGCTGAAGATTGGCACGACCAGCGACGACGACGCCTACCTGCTGGCTGAGAACTTCGGGGTGAGCGGAACGCCTACCGAAGTGAGCACGCCGGCGGGGTTCGATGGGGTGAGTGCGGGCGGGCAATACCCGCACTTCCTGGACGGCGACGTTATCTCGCTGCTGATCACAGACCATGCCAGCCACATGGCGAATGTGTGCGTGGTGCTGACCTTCACGGAAGGGTAAGGCGCTCCGGGTATAGCGCCCGTGTTTTCTCTCCTTGAGAAGTCCGGGGCAGGGCGCTCCTCCCGCTCTGCCTCGGACGGAGGGATCGCGAAGGACGCCTGGATCGCGAAGGACGCGAAAGGAACGCGAAAGGCGCGAAAGGGTTTGTATGATGGGCGGCGCTCGTCTGGTTAAGCAGGCGAAGCCTGCGCGTGGTGGGATGGTCTTCTCATCCCCACCCACCAGGGTGGGGGATGAGG
>CAZQQJ010000005.1:197102-234042 GCA_964595435.1 uncultured Anaerolinea sp.
GCAGCGAGCGCAGCGAGCGCGTGACGGACCTCGGTTCTTTGGTCTTCTCATCCCCACCCACCAGGGTGGGGGATGAGGGCAGCGAGCGCAGCGAGCGCGTGACGGACCTCGGTTCTTTGGTCTTCTCATCCCCCACCCACCAGGGTGGGGGATGAGGGCAGTAGGCGAAGCCTGAGGGTTGATACCAAATAGGGTGGGCTGTAATTCCTGATGGTGTAGGTGCGGGAAGGAACCATAAACCCGTTGAGCAGGAACGCAATGGTTCGCAGGATGCCCACCCGATATAGAGAAGGGGCAGGCGAGACGAGATGAGGCCACGCGCGGCGAAAAGCGCGCCGCCTGCCCCAATAAAAAATAGTACCCGTATGGGTACAATTATGTTGGTCCCCAGGCCGGTGACAACACCAGGCCGGCTTGGGGACACAAGTCTAATGGCCATACAATTAGACCAAAGGAGTAGGAATTATGGCGGCGATAAGCGGACAGAAGACGGTAACCACGGCGGGGACCGCTGTGGCGCTTGGCACCGCGCAGGTAGATTGTGCGGTGATGGTGAAGGCGTTGGACACCAACACGGGGATCGTGGCCGTAGGCAACGATGGCGCCGGCGATGTGACGGTTAGTAACGGTTTGCGCCTGGCGGCGGGTGAAGTGGTGGTGTTTGATTTCGTGGGCAATATGGGTAGCGTGATGCTGGACTCTGCGGTGAACGGTGAAGGTGTGTCGTGGATCGCGCTCAACGTTTAGCCAGGCTGCGGCATCGCAGGCTACCCCCGCTGGCGGGGGTAGGCTCGGCTTTCGACCCGCTGAGCGTGGGCACGCTGGCGGTGTGGCTGAAGGCCGACGCGGGGACCTACCAGGACGCGGCAAAGGCTGTGCCTGCCGCTGCCGATGACGATCCGGTATACACCTGGGCCGACCAGAGCGGGAACGGGAAAGACCTGGTACAGAGCACGTCGGGCAAGCGGCCTTTGCTCAAGCTGGACATCCAACGCAGCAAGCCGGTGCTCCGCTTTGACAGCACAGACGACTACATGGTATTCAGCCCTACGCCAGGATTGCCCAGCGGTGGGTACACCGTCTTTGCGGCGGTGACCGGTCCAACCGTGGCGAGTGGTGGACGGTGGTTGATCGACGCCGAAACCGGGCGGCTGGTTTTCAACCTACGCACGGCCAGAGTGACGAACAATACGAAGGCCGGGTACTTTGACTCTGGCGGGTGGAAAGATATAGCGGACGGCTCTCCCCATTTCCAAATACTACGATGGGTGCTCTCGGGTACTGACGGTGAGATGTTCCGTAACCGGTCATCGATCGGAACCGGGACGTATGGGGCGAGGGCGATGGGTGGAACCGTAGCGGTAGGGGCGAACTACGAGGGGAGCGGCGGCTTTATTGGCACAGACCTGGGCGAGTTGCTGATCTACCAGGGAGCGCTTACGACCGGCGAACAGCTTCTCGTTGAGAAGTACCTCGAGCAAAGATGGCTGAATTATTCCAGGGTCTATGCCCACGATGGGGACAGCCTGACTGAAGGGTACGGGCTGCCGGCTACGGACAGCTACCCTTACCAGCTTTGGGATTTGCTCGGGGCGAATGCGGCCTACCGGATGGTGAATGACGGCGTAGCCTACGAAACCTTAGCCAGCATGGTGGCCGCTGCCGCTGCGCAGATTGACCCGCTGCTGATACCGGAATACGAAAAGAAATTATGCTTTATTTGGGGGGGAACCAACGACATTGCCGCGGGCGCTAACGACTCCACGGTCTACGCCAACCTGCAAACCTATTGTGCGGCGCGCCAGGCTGCCGGGTGGAAGGTGATTGCGCTGACCATGCTACCCAGGATTGACTTCGACGCGACGGAAGAAAGTTACCGGGTGGCGTTCAACGCCAGCGTGGTGACGAATTGGGCCAGCTTTGCCGACGCGCTGGTGGACGTGGCCGGAGACACGCGGCTGGACGATTACAGCGACACGACCTACTACGATGCCGGGGGCGTACACCTTAACGCAACCGGCTATGGGGTGGTGGCCGACCTGGCTTATGCGGCGATTGCGGGGTTGTGATGCGACTCTCGAGCGGAAGCGCAAACTACGTGCCGGTCAATACCAGCAGCACGCTGGTTACCGGCAAGGGCGTGGTGTGGACTCTGGTAGCGACCTGCAACCATGCAACGAATATAGGGTATGTAATTCTGTACGACAACACGAGCGCAACGGGGACGATCTTGATGGCGTTCGACGTAAGCAACCAGAGTCCGCTGGTGATCCATTGGCCGCGGGTGGGGCTGGCGTTTGCTACCGGGCTGACGGTGAAGACCAGCGCTGAAGTGCACGCGCACCTGGTGGTGGAGAGTTGAGGAATGGGACGCGGATGAACGCGGATGAACGCGGATAAAAGCTGACCGCTGACCGCTGAAAGCTGAGGGCTAAACCAATGACGACTCTAGCAGAAGTAGTAACATCTGCCCGGCAGGTGCTGAACGACGCCGGGAGCACTGACTTTACCGACGACATGATCGAGGACTGGATCGCCCAGGGGATACGTGACCTGAACCATCATTTCCCCAGGCGATTGACGGACACGTTGACTACGACAGCCGGCACCCACGAATATGACGTGGAGATATCGTACATTGCCGTGCTATCTGTGGAGTATCCGACTGGCGAAGACCCGAAGCAATTTCTAAAGCATCGATCTTATACCGAGCAAGGTTTCTGGACGAGCGAGGACTACTACGATTTCATCCGTCGCTTTGACCAACTGAGCGCCAACCCACCGCAACTGATCATCAGCGCCAGCCCGCCGGCTGGCGAGACGATCACGATTGAGGTGGTAGCCGAGCACGATATTGCCGCGTCACCTTTGACGATACTGGACCGTCACATTCCGATCATCCTGGAATACGTGAAGTGGCAGGCGTGGGAAGCGCTGGCGGCGCTGGAAGGGAAGGATCCGACGCTGACGCATGCCAGCGCGGACAAGTATAAGATGAGCGCGGTGCGGGCAGAGCGGCTTTACCGGAATGCGCTGAAGGCGGCGAAGGATGCGGAGAGCGACTCGGGGATCGTTGGGACGTGGGAGATGGACCGGTGGGGGAGGGTGTATTAGTGGGAAGGGATTGGGTGTCCGGGTATTCAGGGGGCAGGGTGGATGTTGTGGATGGCGTGGCCGTAGATCAGGCCGTCGGGCATGGTGGCGTATTGGAGGGAGGAAGGAGGCTTGGGCAAGTTGCTCGTCTGTGACAACAGCCCCGAGCAGGTTGGCCCCGCTCAGGTCGGCCCTGTCCAGGTGAGATCCGCTCAGAATGGCCCAGTGCAGATTGGCCGAGCTCAGATTGGCATTGTTCAGATCGGCATCTATCAGTACGGCCCCACTCAGGTCGGCCCCACTCAGGTCGGCCCCTATCAGCTCGCTCCCGCTCAGGCTGGCTTTGCCCAGGCTGGCTTTGCCCAGGCTGGCTTTGAATAGGTTGGCTCCGTTCAAGTCGGCTCCGTTCAAGTCGGCTCCGTTCAAGTCTGCTCCGTTCAAGTCGGCTCCGTTCAGGTCTTGGCCAGACAAGTCAGCGCCAGCAGCGCCTCGATTTACAATCTGCCAGACCATATGCCATTTGGCATCTAGTTGAGTGGCATCATTTATGATTGCCCGGCGCAGGTTGGCCCCTATCAGCACGGCCCCGCTCAGGTTGGCCCCGTTCAGGTCGGCCTTGCTCAGGTTGGCTTGACTCAGATTGGTCTCGTGTAGGTTGACTTTTCTCAGGTTGGCTTGACTCAGATCGGCCTCGTGTAGGTCGGCTCTGCTTAAAGTGACTCCAACTATATTCGTACCACTCAGGTCGATTTTTTCCAAGTGAGCGTGTATCAGAAGGCTTTCCGCTAAGCCTGCATCTCGCAAAAATTGAAACACAATATCTCTGCGATTTTGGTCGAGGTTTCTCAGGATCGTGGTAGTGCGAGTTTGGGCCACATTGCGGACTGGTTCATCTGTATTATTGCTATGTTGTAGTAAATCTTTCTCAAGCAGTAACTCAGCCATGCGGTCAAGGTAGGCTTGTAGGTTGGCTTCTTGTAACCGATCGGTTGCTATCTCTCTGTCCTTTTCTCGGGCTTTTTCTGCAATTTCCCTGTCTTTCTCTCGGGCTTTTCCTGCGATCTCCCGATCAGTCTTCCGTTCCGATTGATCAAACAGTACAGCCACGATCACCAGGATGACAGGGATTATAAGCAGATCGAGGATATCCCATAGGTTTTTGCTTGGGTAATATTCTCGCCCTGGCTCAACTATTGGACTAACGTGTTCCCCTAACTCTGTCCAGGGGGCCCAGTCGTAGCCTTTGACGTAGCGCAGGTAGGCGGCCCAGAGGAGCAGGGCGAGGACGATGAGGGCGAGGCCGATGTACCATGCCCGTTTGGGGATTTTGGCGAGGAGGGATTTTAGTTTGTCCATGTGTGCTGCACTCTTGGTCCTGGTCAAGGAGTTGCGCTCGAGGGCGGTTTATCTTCGCCAGAATTGCCACCATTTGATGGATTTGAGGCGGGCGATTTCGGCTTCGAGGGCGGCTTGTTTGCGAGCGGCGGTTTGGGTCTGTTGTTCGAGTTTTAGCCGTTCGATTTCGTTGGAGCGTTTGTTGTTTTGGATATTAGCCAAGATGGTAAATAAGCCAATGATGAAGGTCAGAATGGCACCGAGAACGACGGGGAAGTTATTTACTAATTGGGTACCGATCTTCTGAGCCAGAGATGGGGTTGGCGTAGGGGTAGGAGTGCTGGTAGGGGTTAGTGTAGAAGTTGGGGTTGAAGTGGGTGTGGAGGTTAAAGTGAGAGTTGGGGTTGAAGTAGGAGTATGTGTAAAGGTAGGGGGCAGGGTGAGTGTGGGCGTTGAAGTTGGTTTTGCTACTAAGATCGAGCCAACCAGTGTCAACTCGTTATCACAAGATCTCGTGATTTTTTCACAAATCCCAACATTTACATAAAAATCATGCCGCCCCTCCGTCTCAGGAGCAATTACAGACCATAACCAAGTAGTAGGATTTCCAGTCGTTAGATTTATTCGTTGCCATATTTTATTCCTGAACTGATTTGGATCTACATCAGAAAACTCAACTTTACTTTGACTCGGAGGCGCTGTTTGGGGGATTATCTTAAGCGTTGACGAAGAAAGATCAACAACCATATATTCGCCAACCAATATCGAGATTGGGCCGCGTGACATTCGATTTGCGGACGTTGTGTCAGGAATAATCATTATGGAGAAATTTTTTGTTGAAAGCCCGAGATATGCTAGAGGGATATTTATTTTAACTAATATGTTGTTACTCGTATTAGGTTCTATCCAGGCTGGATAATCAACGTTTAGTTCTCCTGCCTTCGAGTCGGTTTCTAAAGGTTCTAAGCTTGTAGTTTCTATCTTTTGTTGTACGATATAGGGTGGAACACCGCCATAGTTGCCATAGCGAGGATAATAGTTGTAGGTAAAAGTACAGACCCACTGGCTATTCTGGTTGGAATAGGCAATGTTATAAACGGCGAATCGGTCTGCGCGAAAGCTATACAGCTCACCGCCACCATAATAGGTGCAGATTAAATCGTAGATCACGTATCGCAGTTGGTCTGCATTACTACACGCCCACGGGTTAGCTTCGCTACCATTTCCACTCGAAGCACCGGTGTTGGAGCAGTAAAATGTTCTATCCTCAGTCGATGGTGATACTGGAGATGGTGCAATCGCAGTTGGCAAAATTGTGGGTGAAGGTAGGGATGTCGGCGAAGGCGACAGTGTTGGCGAAGGCAACGATGTCGGCGAAGGCGGCGGTGTCGGTGAAGGTGTGTAACTACTTTTAGATGTCCTAGTCGCAGCCAGTGATATTGATGGACGCATGGAAATTGGCGTGGGTGTTGGAGAGGTGGTTAAGCGAGAATAGATGATAGCGATCAGTATGATAACATCGACGATCGCCAAAGCAGTAACAAAGAGAAACACCTTTACAGCTTTGTCGAATCTTTTGTCGTTCATTTTAGTCCCTCAATTTACCCTATACAAAATATCTTGGGGACAATAACGGCATTACCGCAATTTTAGAAAAGGCGAAATTGAGTGGTGGATTTCTGTAAAATAGCGGAAACTCCGAGGTGTCCAGCGGGGTTGCAAACTAGGCCAGGTGGCAGGGTCGCAGAGCAGTGGGTAGCAGGGGTAAGACATCATTGCAAGGGTTACTCCTTCAGGGTATAGGCTTTGATGATTTCGTCGCCGTAGTGGTTGATGACTTTGATGGCGATTTTGCCGCACTTCGGCGGGTCGAAGGGGTAGCTGGTGGTGGCGTAGATGGCGGTCCGAGTGGTTTCGTCGATTTCGGCGCGGAGGGCACGCTTGAGTTTTTCGTAGGGTTCGCCAGCGCCGGTGAAGTAGGCGTGACGGACGAAGAAGGATTCTTCGTTGTAGTCGGTGTCGATGAACCAGCAGGCGATGTCGTCGGTGGTGTTGGAGCGGATGTTTTCGATGATGGCCTGGGGGTGGATTTTTTCCTGGATGTAGATGGGGACGGCGGGGACTTCGAGGGCGCGGCTATCTTGTTCGTCTTTGCCTTTCCAGACGAGCTGGGGGTCGAGGGAGGGGTAGCGGGGGTAGAGGATGGTCCTGGGGGATTTTTCGTCGGCGGCGACGAAGTTGCGCAGCTCCTCGGTGGGGATGTTGACGCGCTTGTCGGTGTGTTTGTGGGAGGTGACGGGGGTGGGGGAGGTGGGTTTTTTAGGAGGCATAGATGATCCTATGGATATGCAACTACCAGGTTAACGCTTCTGGTGCTTGAGCGAATAATGATGCTAATTCACCGATGAGAGCATGCTGGCGCTGCATCTCTCGCCATACAGTTGGATGTTGCATTCGCTGAATTGCGGAGATCAGATTAGAAATTTGACCCGGCTGTGCGCCAGCGTTCTTACAATCTATATACTCAATTAGACGTGCCCGATAGCTGCCGTAAGCTTCCTTCCTGGCACTGATCAGGTAATCGCGATCATTCAGGCGCAAAACATCTAGAGTATAGTTGGCTCGCAAACGATTGGTCGAGCTAAGCTCTATTTTAGGTACAAATAAAAAAGTTGCTGGCAAGTCAAGCTCTAAAAAATCTAAAGGGTCCTCAACGCGTGGGTCAATCAATGCAGGTAGGCCAGACCGAGGAGGTAGCACGGGAGCATTCTTTGCGCGAGTGACTTCGACCAGTTCTTCGGTCGCGGGTACAATCACTGCAAATCGGTTATTTTTAGGGCCGTTGCAGGGACCACATGCATAAACATAGTTTTCCCATACAAAAACCCGTTCGGGGTATAAATCTTTCGGGTGAATGTGTTCGACTTCATCTGCTACGGAGTCTTCACAATAACAGCAACGTCGCGAACCGGAGCACATCTGTGTTAGCGTAGCGCGTACCTGACAAAAAACTTTGCTCTTAGCCTTGTTGCGTTTTGAAAATAGTGTTTTAGCAGATGCAACGCGCAGAGCGTAATCGGGTTGCTCGTCAATCTCTTGCTGATATCTACTCAATTGGCGGCTTGTTGCATCGGGCAGATGTAGAGTTGGCAACTGGATCATTTATCAGCATCCTGCGATAGAGTAATTGCAGCAGCGGTAGGGAAATTAGCGCGTAAAGCATCTTGTTCAGTTTTCTCTTCGGCTGTGAGTGATTGGTTTAATTCTTTGCGATTTAATTCCGCCAAGCGACGAAGTTTGGCTTTTGCAGCATCGGAGCGCGTCACATCTTGTCCAAAAAGCTCTGTACCATAAGCCTCAAGTACATTGCCGTATATCAGGCGGTTCAACGCATTACCCGTAACCATATGGGCAGTTTCGTCGCTGCCAGGTTCCGGTAAATAAAAAACTGTTCCATTAGCAGCAGCTTGACAAATTAAAGGGCTATGCGTGGTAACAAAGAACTGGATATTCGGGAAGTACTTGTGGAACCAAGTCCCAATCTGTTTTTGCCAGGTAGGGTGAAGATGAGCATCTACCTCGTCAATGAGTACTATACCAGGAACAGAAATGTGTGTCTTTTGAGAGTCGAAAATTCTGTCTCCGCCATATACTCTCGCCAACTGGCGAATTAACTCAAAGGTCATACTTAGAATTGAACGATATCCATCGCTCAAGCTTTCCACTCGCAGGTGACAACCATTGCTATCTACAAACTCTACTCCTTTGGATGTGACTCTCTCCAAGCGTACTTGGTTGGGAAGAAAATCTTCGTGATTAATAAATTGCTGGATAATGTCAACAAGATTCCCTTCTGGCTGGTGTTCCAATTTTTTGAATTGTAGTTTTTGTAACCAATCCAAGCTCTCGGTGAGTGCAACATTCTCTCCGAATACTGACAGATGCGGCGCCAGCCGAGGATAAATGTAGAATAGCTTAGTGTAATCTGGATCTCCACCCGTAAAACGACGAAATGGCCCGTAAGAAGCAGAAAACCAACCAGATTTTCCCCCCCATACATGCCGATTGGGGTTGAATGAGCTACCACGTGGTACTGATAGTTTCACCATTTTCTCCCGATAATTAAATCTGACAATGACTGGAAGCATGTAGTTAGTTGGTTTCTTCCCGGAACCAGAAAATTTATCGAATTGGTCATCATATAATAAGTCAAGACGAATACTACCGAATAGTTGGCCGCGGGTTAGCCAGTCATTCCAATCCTGGCGCAAGGCAGATGCTTCTTCTGGTCCAACCAATGCAAGAGCAATAGAGCGAAGCAAAGTGGATTTTCCACTACCGTTATCGCCAAGAATAACATGCCAACCAGCATAAGGTTTCCCTGTAGGAATACCCCACTCTAATTCTCTAATTGAACGAATGTTTTTAATTAGCATATGGTCTATATACATGGTACCTCCAGCTTGCTTTTTCTATTAGCAAAACAAATTGCTCTTGACATTCCTGATCGCTCAGGTGGCTTGCACCTGCTATCCGTTTCGTAATAATGGTCCTATGCCATCCATCTTCTCGCCCCGCAGAATTGCCTGGATGAGGTCGGCAGCGGCCCAGGGGTCGGTGATTTCGAGGAAGGCCCAGCGGCCGAATTCGGCGGCGTTGTTGACGGCAGGGATCCAGAGGTGGCGGGCGGCGGCGACTTTGGCGGCTTTTTCGGGTTTGGGCTCGCCGCTGACTTCGATGATGAGGTTGAGGAGGTCGGCGAGGCCGTGGCCATCGTCCAGGTGGACGATGTAATCGGGGACGTAGTTGTGTTCTTTGCCCTGGTAGGTGTAGGGGATGTTGAAGCCGAGACCCTGGTTTTTGACGTAGCTGCGGACGGCGGGGAGGGACTCGAGGACCTGGGCGATCTTGGCTTCCCAGGAGGAATCGAGGACGACGTGGGAGATGTGGTATTTGTAGGGGTCGGTCTTGTAGACGTCGCGGGCGGTGTCGAAGTCGACGTAGCGGGTGGAGCCGATTTTGTCGTAGGAGCGGAGGCGAGGGAGGAGACGCTTTTCGCCGGGAGTGGAGGAGACGATGGCCTGGTAGATGCGGGCGGCGGCTTCGATCTGGTAGAAGAAGAGGCGGCGCTCACGGCCGGGGCGCTGCCAGTATTCGAGGAGGCGGCGGGTGGTGTTGGTGACGGAGAGGTAGCCGCCCTTACGCCAGAGGGAGACGCGCTGGCGGATTTCGTTGACGAGGGGGTTTTGTTCGAGGCGGTCGGAGGTCCAGCCTTCGCCCTGGAAGGAGGCTTGTTTGGCGAGTTTGATTTTGGGTTTGGGGATGGGGATGAAGTATTCGCTCTGCCGGCGGCCGGGGAGGATTTCGTCGGTGATGCCTTCGTCGGTGAAGCGGAAGTGACGTTGGGGTTCGATGAAGGGGGAGTTGATGACGGGGTTTTGGATGAGGACGGGGTTCATGAGGTAAATTTGGTCTAGCTGTACAGGACTAATTAGTATGACAGTAAATGCTGAAAAGGGGTTTAGCTATTACTTGTAACTTCATAATACGCTGTACCAGATGATAAACAAAACTATTAGCTCTCCGACAATCAGGATTGTTTGGAATAACTTGTAAATATGGCGAGATATTATCGCGACCGCTTTATCTCCTTCTTCACCCTGCTGGGCATCATTGAATTCTCTTGTAAATTGGGGATAGATCATTTTTATCTGCTTGCGGCCCCGATAAATATCTAATTGTGTGGTGTAGACAAACCACATGCCAAGAAGCATGACTAAGATGCTGAGGGTAGAAAGAGCAAATCTAATTTCTAAGTTTTCGCTTTGAGGTCGCGATAGCCAGGAAAGCAAAAAGACTATCACAGAATAAAGACCAATCGTGTGGTAAATGTAGGTCGTTTGCTCGTTCTTGTGGTGGCGGATATCATCTACCACCAAGGAATACAAAAGTCTAAGTTCTTCCCACTTGCGAGCGTCATAATTTGGGTCCGATATATCCTCAAGCTCCTCGGTCATGTTAATCTCCTGTGAATGCTGCAGGGCTGTGCCGTTTGATAAACAAAAGCGCCCGGCCTCTTGCGGAGACCGGGCGCTTGGTTTAGAATTATGTTGCCGATGCGTCCATCCCACGCTGAGGCCATCCCTCGCCCGGCCGGGCGAGGTTTTCTTTATTGTTGAGGGTATGATAATCGAGGAGGGGGGTTTGTGCAAGAGGGGTGGATCGCGAAAGGCGCGAAAGGGGAACGCTAAAGGCGCGAAAAGGGGCCAGCCGCGGAGGTGAGGGCGAGGTTAGTGCTTGACTCGGAAGGGGGGTTGTTGTAAGATGAGATTGGAATTTGGAAACGAATAACGAGAAGGAGGGTGAGGGTGCCCGATTCAGCGCAGCTTGTGAGTGCTCTTCAACGATGGTTTGCCGGCCAGGCGTCAGGGGCGGAGGTGGATGCGCTGCGGGATGCGCTGGCCGAGGGGCAGATTACGATCGTCGCCGGGGGGGAGGCGAGTTTTGGCGATACGTTTACGATTGGCGAGATCAGGAATGCGAAGGCGATTGCGATCGGGCGGGGGGCGAAGGCGGTCAATATCGAGCTGTCGAACCTGACGGCGGAGGCGATTGAGTTGCTGCGGCGGCTGGTGCAGGCTACGCCGCTGCCGGAGTATTCGCCGCCAGCACTGCCGGAGCGAGGGACGCTGTCGGATGCCGGGAAGCTGCCGCCGGGGTCGAGGCTGCCGTTCAGGCGAAATGCAGTTTTTACAGGACGCGAGGAGGAGCTGCTGGAGCTGGCAGAGTGTCTGCTGCATGCGCCGAGGTGCAGGGCGACGGCGATCACGCAGCCGGCGGTAGTAGCGGGGTCTGGGGGAATTGGGAAAACCCAGATTGCGGTGGAATACGGGTATCGCTTTGGGCGGTTCTACCAGGGAGTGCACTGGATTTCGGTGGGTGATGCGGCACTGTTCGATGCGGAGGTGGCTGAGTGCGGGCGGGCCATGCGGTTGCAGCCGTGGCCGGAGGAATTGCCGGAACAGGTAGAGCGCACACTGCGGGCATGGCAGGATGCGCCGTTCCGTCTGGTGGTGCTGGATAACCTAGAGAAGATCGAGTGGTTGCAGGAATGGCTGACCCGGCTGGGGCCGGTGCAAGTATTGATTACGGCGCGGCGCACCAGTTACCCTAACGAGATGGGTATCCAAACCATCGAACTATCCACCCTGTCGCGTCTTGAAAGCTTGGCGCTACTGGGTAAGCTGGCTCCTCGGCTAAAAAACCTGCCCGATGCGGAGATCAACCTGCTGGCCGAACGACTAGGCGACTTCCCACTGGCGCTGCACCTGGCGGGCTGTTATTTTAATCTGGTGACGACTATGACCCCGCGGAATTACCTACGCGACCTAGACGCGACCAGCGCGCTAGATCAGCTTTACCGGGATGAGTGGAAAAGAAGCAATCCTACCCGCTATAAGCGCAACACGCTGCAGGTCTTCTTACTGAGCTGGGAGCAGCTCTGGCCGGAAAAGAGAATCGAGTCGCTTGCTCGGCGGATGTTGCGCATCGCCGGCTGGTGCGCAGCCAATGAGCCGATCCCGTTCGATGTGATGCGGAAGGCACTGGGCGGGGAAGTTGGTGAAGTAGACTTTCACGTGGCACTTAGCCGCCTTGACCAGCTTGGCCTGATCTCGGCTACACCTGGCGGCCCACGGCTGCATCCGTTGCTGGCAGAATTCGCACGAGTGCGAGACTGTAGCGAAGCGAAAAGCTCACTACCGGGGCTGGCGGAGGCCTTGAACGATCTAGCTCACGAGGTTAATGCGAGTGGCCTGCCGGAGCGGGGCCGTCCTCTGCTGCCCCACATAGGGCCAGCGGCGGAGGCGATGTTAGACAGCGATCCTGAGCAAGCGGCAGCGCTATTCGGCAACCTGGGCAGTTTACTCCAGGCAATGGGTAATCTGCAGGGGGCGCGGGCATATCTGGAGCAGGCGCTGGCGATCTACCGACAGGCGATGGGCGAGGTGCACCCCAACACCGCCATCTGCCTGAACAACCTGGGCAGTCTGCTCCAGGCGATGGGGGATCTGGCGGGGGCGCGGCCGTATTACGAGCAGGCGCTAGAGAGACAGCTTTGGGCGCTAGGCATAAAGCACCCCGATACTACCAGGAGCCTGAACAACCTGGGCATGCTGCTCCAGGCGATGGGTGACCTGGTGGGGGCGCGGCCGTATTACGAGCAGGCGCTGGCGATCAACCGGCAGACGTTGGGCGAGGTGCACCCCAACACCGCCACCTGCCTGAACAACCTGGGCAGTCTGCTCCAGGCGATGGGGGATCTGGCGGGGGCGCGGCCGTATTACGAGCAGGCGCTGGCGATCAAGCGGCAGGCGATGGGCGAGGTACACCCTGAAACAGCCAAGGGCTTGAATAACCTAGGCATATTGCTCCAGGATATGGGCAATCTGGCAGAGGCGCGGCCGTATCTGGAGCAGGCGCTGACGATCCGGCGGCAGGTGCTGGGCGAGAAGCACTACGACACTGCCCTAAGCCTGAACAATCTGGGCGCGCTGCTCCAGGCGATGGGGAACCCGGTGGGGGCGCGGCCGTATTACGAGCAGGCGCTGGCAATCTGGCGGGAGGTGCTGGGCGAGGTGCACCCCAACACCGCCACCTGCCTGAACAACCTGGGCACGCTGCTCCAGGATATGGGCGACCTGGCGGGGGCGCGGCCGTATTACGAGCAGGCGCTGGCGACCCGGCGACAGGCTTTGGGCGAGGCGCACCCTGATACCGCTGCCAGCTTGAACAACTTGGGCACGCTGCTCCAGGATATGGGTGACCTGGCGGGGGCGCGGCCGTATTTCGAGCAAGCGCTGGCGATCGCTGAAGTCAGCCTTGGATCTGACCATCCCACGACGTGCACTTTCCGCGGTAATCTGACGGCCCTCGGCCGCTACAACGCTGCTACTACTTACCGCTCTTCTTCCTTTCTGGCCCGGCTGCGTTCGTTCTTCTGTCGAAAGTAGACTGAAACCTTATGGATTGGGGATTGCGGCTGCTGCAAGCGGCTGTCTGCCTGGCGGGCGCGACGCGGCGAACCGGCCTCGCCGCGTGTCCTTTGCCGGGTCGGAGCCTGCCGTTCGCGCCCCCGGCGCTAAAAGCCAGGGGCGCGTGGGGATGGTAACCCCGCCCAACATCTCGCGGCGGCCCTCCTTTCGCGCTTTCGCGTTTCGCGCTTTTCGCGCCCTTTCGCGTCCTTCGCGATCCCCTTTCGCGCCCTTCGCGATCCCCTTTCGCGCCCTTCGCCACCCCCTTTCGCGTCCTTCGCCATCCAGCGCTCTATCGCCATCCCAACCCGCTCTTGCACAAACCCCCCTCCTCGATTATCATAGGCAGGCATCACCTTTGACCGGTTGCTGCCAGGGCAGCACGGCCGTAGCCTGGGAGAATCACACGGTAGGCGCCGCAAGTAATGAAAGATCAGGGTAATACCAGGGCAGGACGGGCCGCCGAACTGGCCCGGTTGCGCCAGCGCATCCTCGAACTCGAAAAGGCGGAGGCCGAGCACCAGCAGGGCGCTAAGGTACGCGAGGAGCACTTCCGCCTGCTGGCCGAAAACTCGACCGATATGATCTCGCGCCACGACCTGGCCGGCGTTTACCGCTACGTCTCGCCGGCCTGCCGCGCCCTGCTCGGCTACGAACCGGAAGAGATGCTCGGGCAGCCGGCCCAGCAGTTCATCCATCCCGCCGACCTGGCCCGGATCGAGCAATCGCGCCGCCGGGTGATCGACCTGCCCGCCGCGGACACGACGGTTTTTCGCCTGCGCCGCAAGGACGGCGCCTATACCTGGGTCGAAGCCAGCAGCCGCGTCGTGCGCGACGAAGCTTCGGGCGAGCTGATCGAAATACAGGTCTCCACGCGCGACATCTCCGACCGCAAACGCGCCGAGGACGCCCTGCGCCAGAGCGAGGAGCTGCTGGCCGCCGCATTCCGCCTCCTGCCGGATATGATTCACATCGACGACCTGCAAAGCGAGGAAATTCTCGAAGTGAACGACGCCTTCTTGCAGGCCACCGGCTACTCCCGGGGCGAGGTCATCGGCTCTACCATTGCGAAATTGAGACTGTGGGAGGACTCCGCCGCCCTGGAGCGCCTGTGGGAATGGCTCCGTTCCGCCGGGCGCATCCGCTCCTTCGAGGTTTTGCTCCAGGACCGCTGCGCTCGCCCGTTCTGGGCCGAGATTTCCACCGAGCCGATCACCTACGCCGGGCGCCCTTGCCTCATCACCACCACCCGGGATATCACCGGGCGCAAGCGGGCAGAGCAGGAGCTCAAACAGGCCCTGGCCGAGAAAGAGACCTTGCTGCGCGAGCTCTACCACCGCACCCGCAACAACATGCAGGTGATCGTTTCCATGCTCAGCCTGCAGGCCGCCCAAATGGACGACCCCGGAGCGGAGGTCATTTTCCGCGAGACCAGGAACCGCATCCAGGCCATGGCCCTGGTGCACCAGATGCTCTACCAGGCGCAGGACCTGTCGCGGGTCGATTTGCAGCGTTACCTGGCCGACCTGGCGCGGCTGCTGCTGCAAAGCTACGGCCCGGCCGGTGACCGGGTCGCCCTGGAGTTGGACCTGGCCGCGGAACACGTCTTGATCGACGTCGCCATTCCCTGCGGCTTGATCCTCAACGAGCTGGTCTCCAACGCCATGAAATACGCCTTCCCCGGCGGGCGCTCCGGCACGATCCACATCCGCCTGGCCCGGATCGATCCCCAGACGCTCGAACTATCGTTTTCGGACGATGGCGCCGGCGCCCCGCCCGGGTTCGATTACCGCAGGCAAGACACCCTGGGATTTACCACCATCATCGCCTTGACCGAGCACCAGCTTCAAGGCCAGGCGAGCCTGGAGGCCAACGGCGGCATGACCTGGCGCCTGCGTTTTTGCGATGGGCTTTATACGGAGAGGGTATGACCGCGAAAGAGCCTTTAGCGATCCTGATCGTCGAAGACGAAGCTATCACCGCCATGAGCCTGCGCCTGGAACTGGAGCGGGCCGGCTACACCATCGACAGCATGGTGGCCACCGGCGAGGCGGCCATCACCCGGGTGGAACACGCCCGGCCCGACATCGTCCTGATGGACATCCGCCTGGCCGGCCGCATCGACGGCTGGGACGCCGCCCGGCAGATCAGGCGGACCTGCCCCGCCCCGATCATCTTCATGACCGGCTACGAAAAAGAGACCCTGCTGGAGCGGGCCGCCCAGTTGCACCCCAGCAGCCTGCTCGCCAAACCGGTAAACATCCACGACCTGGTCGTCGCCATCGAGGCCTTCGGGCGCCGCTGATCGCCCGATGAGCAAACCTGACGGGTTTTATCACTCAGACCCTGAAGGTCCCTGAGACCTTCAAGGTCTACGGCCATCTGCCGTCTACTTTTGGGCGAACGGCAGGCAAATCACGTAGGGCACCACAAAGCTGCGTTGGCTGGTGGTGTCGGCGTTGCCGGCCGCATCGCTGGCCGTCGCCGAGACGCTGTGCGGCCCGTTGCTCAACGGCGCCTCGGATGGGCAGCTCCAGTCGCCGCTGCCATCCGCTGTGGCCGTACACAGCCTGGTCGCGCCCTCCTCCACCATCACCGCCGCGCCTGGCTCGGCCGTGCCGCTGAAGGTGGGCTTATCCCGCTCCTGCCAGGCAGACACGCCGCCCTGCGCCGGGCTGTCGATCTGCACCGCCGGGGCGCTGTTATCCAGCGTGTAAGCCTGGTCGGTGGCCGGCTCGCCCGCCGCCAGGGAATTGCCCGCCAGGTCGGCGATGTCCTGGCCGCCGGACAGGTCCAGCCCGACCGCGCCGTTGAACGAAGCCAGGTCGCCGCCCGAAACGGTGAGGGTGTAGACGCTGGCGCTCCCTGCGCCCACCTGCGAAACGAGCGCCGTGCTGCCGCCGTTCACGGCGAAGTCGGCCGCATCCACGTGCTGCACCGCTTCGCTGAAAGTCGCCCGGAAGACCAGGCTGTCGGCGTTGGTCAGATGGCTGGATGGCGACAGCCGGGCGAAGGAGAGCGCCGCCGGGGGGAGCATGTCGACCAGCGGCACAATGTCCTCCCCCGGGCCGTTGCGCTGGACGGGCACGCCGTCGCCAAACTGGCCGTAGCCATTCCATCCCCAGCACTTGATCTCGCCCCCCGTTGTCAGGGCGCAGGTGTGGGCATAGCCGGTGGTGAGGGCGCCCACCCCGCTCAAGGGCGTCCCTGGCGCAGCCAGCACGTCCACCGGGCTGCTGCGGTCGGCCGTGGTGCCGTCGCCCAACTGGCCAGCGTAGTTGCGCCCCCAGCACCGGACCCCGCCGTCCGCCATCCGGGCGCAGGTGTGCCCGAAGCCGGCGTCGGCGGCGCTCGCCCCACTCAAAGGCGTCTCCGGCGCAGCCAGTACGTCCACCGGGATGCTGCGGTCGGCCGTCGTGCCGTCGCCCAACTGGCCATATCCGTTCCACCCCCAGCACTTGATCCCACCATCCGCCATCCGGGCGCAGGTGTGATGGTCGCCGGCGGCGACGGCGCTCACCCCGCTCAAGGGCATCCCCGGCGCAGCCAGTACGGCTACGGCGGCCCTTTGTGGGAAGTTCGTGCCGTCGCCCAACTGGCCGAAGTAGTTGTCCCCCCAGCACCGGGCCTCGCCATCCGCCATCCGGGCGCAGGTGTGATCGCCGCCGGCGGCGATGGCGCTCGCCCCGCTCAAGGGCGTCTCCCACGCAACCAGTACGTCCACCGGGCTGGTTCGCTGCGTGCCCGAGCCATCGCCCAACTGGCCATATCCGTTCCACCCCCAGCACTTGGCCCCGCCATCTGCCATCCGGGCGCAGGTGTGATTGTCGCCGGCAGTGATGGCGCTCACCCCGCCCAGGGGCGTCCCCGGCGCCGCCAGCACGTCCACCGGGATGCTGCTGTCCGTCGTCGTGCCGTTACCCAACTGGCCGTAGGCATTGCGTCCCCAGCACCTGACCCCGCCCTCCGCCAGCACGGCGCAGGTGTGGTCTCTGCCGGCGGCGATGGCGCTGACTCCGCTGTCCAGCCCGCTGACGTCCTGCGGGGTGCTCGTGCCGTTGCCCCATCCCAGGGTGGTTTCGTTACGTCCCCAGCACTTGACCCCGCCGTCATCCATCAGGGCGCAGGTGTGGCCCACGCCGGCGGTGATGGCGCTCACCCCGCTCAAACCCGGCGTGTCCACCGGGCTGCTGCTGTAGACAAGTCTGCCGTCGCCCAACTGGCCGTAGGCATTCCACCCCCAGCACTTGACCCCGCCGTTCGCCAGCAGCGCGCAGGTGTGGGTATAACCGGCGGCGACGGCGCTCACCCCGTCCAGGGGCGCCGCGCCCAGCATCACCTCCACCGGGCTGCTGCTGTCCGTCGTCGTGCCGTTACCCAACTGGCCGTAGGTATTCCATCCCCAGCACCTGACCCCGCCCTCCGCCAGCACGGCGCAGGTGTGGGATGTGTTGGCGTTGATGGCGCTCACCCCGCTCAAACCGGTCACGTCCACCGGGTTGCTGCGGTCGGTCGTCGTGCCATCGCCCAACTGGCCGTAGTCATTCTGCCCCCAACACTTGACTCCGCCATCTGCCATCCGGGCGCAGGTGTGGTAGCCGCCGGCGGCGATGGTGCTCACCCCAGTCAAGGGCGTCCCCGGCGCAGCCAGCACGGCCACCGGGGTGCTGCGGTCGGTCGTCGTGCCGTCGCCCAACTGGCCGTAGGTATTCCATCCCCAGCACCTGACCCCACCATCCGACAGCAGAGTGCAGGTGTGGTCGTCGCCGACGGCGATGGCGCTCACCCCGCTCAAGGGCGTCTCCGGCGCAGCCAGCACGTCCACCGGGCTGCTGTGGTTGCTGGTCGTGCCGTCGCCCAACTGGCCGTAGGAATTATCCCCCCAGCACCTGACCCCGCCATCTGCCATCAAGGCGCAGGTGTGATCACCGCCGGCGGCGATGGCGCTCACCCCGCTCAAGCCCGTCACCTCCACCGGGCTGCTGCGGTTCGTCGTCGTGCCGTCGCCCAACTGGCCGCTCCAATTGGCCCCCCAGCACATGACCCGGCCATCCGCCATCCGGGCGCAGGTGTGGAAGTCGCCGGCGGCGACGGCGCTCGCCCCGCCCAGGGGCGTCCCCGGCGCAGCCATCACGGCCGCCGGGCTGCTGCTGAAGTACGCCGTCGAACCGTTACCCAACTGGCCGACGGAATTGTACCCCCAGCACATGATCCCGCCATCTGCCATCAAGGCGCAGGTGTGGAAGGCGTTGGCGGCGATCTGCAGCGCGCTGCCGAAGACCGTCGCCGGCCCCAGGGGCGGACTGGCAGGCGCCCCGGCAGGCGCCCCGGCAGGCGCCCCGGCAGGCGCCCCGGCAGGCGCCCCGGCCCGGCCCTCCCCGGCCCGCCCGCCCAACAGCGCCGCCAACAGCAGCGCCGCCAGCGCCAGGCGCAATCCTTTCCAGTGTTTCGCTGATCTTTGGTTCATGATCGCCGTCGCAAACTTCGGAATCCCTGGATCAGAGTGCTATCTGACAGGGCTTCCTCGAATTGGGCAAGCCAATCTTCGATATAACTGTCATCCAATGCGTCTCCTTGTTTTTGGATGATGGCTTCTATATCGCCTCGATCTTTGGTGCGCGTCGAAAGCATTTTATAGATGATTAGATCTTCGGCTGTGCAAACTCGAATGTTTTTCCCTGGAGAAAGCGCCACAGAACGCGCTCGTCCAATGGCGGTTTCATCGAAGACCGTAATGGTCCTGGTTGGCGTTGAGTCTGGCAAGGCGCGATTGCAGTTCTATCATCGCCTGATTGCGTTCATCTCTAAAGAGGTGCTCGGTTTGCTGCAACCAGAATTCAAATTCAGCCATCAATGCAAAAAACTGCCGCGCCCCCTCCTCTGGGGGAATGGCGCACAGCAAACGTGTTTCTTCGGCGCGGATGGCATCCCAATTTGTGAGTGTGTTTTTGAGCATAGCGATTCAGAAGTTGTGTTTTGGTGCAATCAATTGATTATACCCCTTATCCCTCCGGCACAGCCGTCCTCGTTACCTTGATCACGATCCCCGAGGCGGTGGGGTCGATGCAGCGCACGAACTCCGTGGTCACCCCGTCGGGGTCGATCACTTTTTCGTAGGGCGTGCCCCGGTATTTCCAGGGCAGCGTCCCGCCGTGTTCCAGCGCCCGGATCACCCCGGTCAGGCTGTCCACCAGCCAGGGGCACAACTGCCCCAGGTCGTCCGGGTAGCGGAACCTGTCGCCCACCCGGTAGCTGCTGTACATCCAGGCGCAAATGCCTTCCCTGGCAAAGTCCGGGTGCGTCCCGTCGGTGCGCAGTTCCCCGCCGTTGCCCTCGAAAATCTCCAGTATGATCTCGTAATCTCTCATCGCGTCCTCCTGGTACCTGGCTTGCAGAGCTGGCAGGTTTCCAAAACCTGTCCGGTCTCTTCTCACGAGCGGATCAAGGGAAAATAATACAGCCGGTGGAAGATGGCGGTTACCGGTTGGTCCTGGTCCATGCTCACCACGCACGGCCCGCTGCCGCTGCACGCCCCGTCCCAGCCGGCGAAGAGCGAGCCGGCGTCCGCCGTGGCGGTGAGCGTGACGGTGGCGCCGATGGTGAAGGTCTCCCCGCAGTCGGCGCCGCAGTCGATGCCCGCCGGGTTGCTGGACACCGTCCCGCTGCCCGGGCCGGCCTTGCTCACCGTGAGCGTGTAGGTCTTCAGCGTGAAGGTGGCCGTCACCAGGCGCGGCTGGGTCATCTCCAGCGTGCACGAGCTACTGCCGCTGCACGCCCCGCTCCAGCCCGAGAAGAGCGAGTCGGCCTGCGCCGTGGCGGTGAGCGTGACCGTGGCGCCGTAGTCGTAGTCCTCCTGGCAGTCGGCGCCGCAGTCGATGCCCGCCGGGCTGCTGGAAAGCGTCCCGCCGCCGGCGCCGGTCTTGCTGGCCGTCAGAGTCACGGAGGGCGGGAAATCGCCCACCGCCCAATCCGAGAACTGCGTCACGTGGAGCTGCGTCACCGAGGTATTGGGCACGTAGCTGTGGTCGTTGGCGCAGACCCAGGAGGCGGTGCCGGTGTCGTAGCGGCACAGCCGGTCGCCGTCGCCGGCGGAAGCGTAGGGCAGGGTCAGGCTCAGGTCGAAACCCGCCGCCGGGGCGTTGCTGCTATCCAGGCCGCGCAGCGACCAGTAATAACCGGTCTGCTGGGGCGACCCGGCGCTGGCGTGGTGGTTGTTGAAGCGCTGCACCGCCAGGCAGTCGAGCGTGCCCGGGCTGTTGACGTGCACCTGCACCGGCCGGTTGCCGCTGTAGAAGGTATGGTCGCCGCCCGTGCTCAGCCCGCATTTGCCCTCCCCGGCCGTCCAGTGGGTGATGTAGTTGGCCCTTTCACCGCCGGCGTAAGCGAAATAGCCGCCCACGTACAGCCGCCCGCGCCGGTCGAAGGCCAGCGGGCCGCCGTCCAGGTCCAGGCCGCTGCCCATCGCCCGCCAGGTCGAGCCGTCCCAGCGGGCGATGTAGTTGCAGTTGCTGGTGCAGCTTCCGGCCTGGGTGAAATGGCCGGAGGCGTACAGGTTGCCGCTGCTGTCCACCGCCAGCCGGTTGACGTCGTTGTTCGTCCCGCTGCCCAGGGCGCTCCAGGCCGAGCCGTTCCATTTGGCGACGTGGCTGCAGCCGCTGGAGCAGCTCCCGATGGCAGTGAACTTGCCCCCGGCGTACAGGTTGTACTCCGCATCCATCAGTAGGTCGTAGACGACCCAACCTGCGCCGCCGCCCACGTTGCTCCAGGCCGAGCCGTTCCATTGGGCGATGTAGTTGCAGCCGTTTATGCTGCCGCAGCTTCCCGCGCTGGTGAAACCGCCGCCGGCGTACAGCAGGCTGCGGCTGCTGTCGAAGGCCAGGGCGCCTACGGAATTGTCCGTCCCGCTGCCCAGGGCGCTCCACGCCGAGCCGCTCCATTTGGCGATGTTGTTGCAGCCGCTGGCGCAGCTTCCCGCGCTGCTGAAGGCGCCGCCGGCGTACAGGTTGCCGCTGCCATCCAGGGCGATGTCGTAGACGATGCCGTTCGTCCCGCTGCCCAGGGCGCTCCACGCCGATCCGTTCCATTTGGCGATGCGGCTGCAGCCGCTGGTGCAGCTTCCCGCGCTGGTGAACCAGCCCCCGGCGTACAGGTTGTCGCTGGCGTCCACCGCCAGGGCCAGCACCCGTTCGTTCATCCCGCCGCCCATGCTGCTCCAGGTCGAGCCGTTCCATTTGGCGATGAAATTGCAGCCGCTGTAGCAGCTCCCGGCGCTGTCGAAGGTGCCGCCGGCGTACAGGTTGCCGCTGCTATCCACCGCCAGGGCGAAGACCTCGCTGTTCATCCCGCCGCCCATGGGCAGGATGACCTGGCCCACTTCCGACCAGTTGGTGTTCCCCGGGTTGCCGTCCGGCGGCAGGGCGCTTTCCGGCGCCGCCGTACCCGGCGCCGCATCCGCCGGCGCAAAGCGGGGCGCTGCACCGGGCGGGCTGACCATCTGCCAGCCGCTGAGATCGATGCTGCCGGCGCGCCCCCCGGAGAGGCGCAGCGTGCCGTCCGGGTTGAGCAGCTCCGCCAGCGGGATGGCGGCCTGCCCCCCTTTCCCGGCCTCCGGCAAGGATAACTCGCCAGAAATGCCCGGCAATCTGTCCGGGCCGCCCGGAGCGGCCGCGCCGCCTCCGTTTGCCGGCGCGGGCATCCCCAGCGCCAGCACTACAATCAACAGGTATGGAAGGTATTTATTCATCGATGGGTTCCTTAATAAACGCCCGGCCTCTCGTGGAGACCGGGCGCTGGATTTTCGGTTGCATGGCTGCTGCGTCTGCTCCACAGGGAAACCGTCCCCTCGCCGGCTGGGGCCGGGCGAGGGTTTTTTGCATCGGACGCCAGTCCACGTGGCAATCGCGGGGAATGTTGCGATCATCGGGTGTGGCTTGTGTCGCACGCAACGCTTTTTGTTACCGGCATGATAATCTAGGAACGGCATTCGCGCAAGGGAGCCGCCGCTGTTTTCCTTGAATGGGACGCGGACGGACGCGGACTCTTACCATCATTTTGCGCGTCCGGCGCATTGCACGTGTCCTTCGTGCATTGTACCTGGGCAACTTCTCCAGGCAGGCGTCGATCCTGGAACTCTGTGGTAACATATCCTGGATGCACCCCTCGCCCATGACCGCCCCCGCCGGCCTGCTGCTCACCAATGGCCGCATCTACACCCTCGACCCGCAGCGCCCGTGGGCCGAAGCGCTCGTCGCCCGCGGCGATACCATCCTGTTCGTGGGCGATGCGCACGAGGCGCGCCGCCTGGCCGGCCCCGGGTCGCGGGTCATCGACCTGCAGGGCGGGCTGGCCCTGCCCGGCTTCGTCGACAGCCACTGCCACGCCACCTCCGCTGTCGACGAGCTGTATTCGGTGATGCTCACCGGCCTGGACAGCGTGGAGGACTACCGGGCGGCGATCGCCGCTTTCCTGGCCGCCCACCCCGAAACGCCTGCGCTGCGCGGCGGGGGCTGGCTGCCGCCGCTCTTCCCGCCCGCCGGCCCCTCCAAAGACCTGCTCGACGAACTGGCCGGCGGTATCCCCGCCCTGCTCTATTCCCAGGATTACCACAGCGCCTGGGCCAATTCGCTGGCCCTGGCCCTGGCCGGCGTCGACGCCAGCACGCCCGACCCGCCCGGCGGCGTCATCGAGCGCCTGCCCGACGGCAGCCCCTCCGGTACGCTGCGCGAAAGCGCCGTGGAGTTGCTCACCGGGGATAATTGCCTGGGGCCAGCCTTCAGCGAGCGCCCGCCGTCCGGCATCCTGCCCCCCTACACCCTCGCCCAGCAGATCGAAGGGCTGCGCTATTTCCAGCGCCTGGCGCACTCACACGGCATCACCACCGTCCACATCCCGCACCTGGACGAGGTAAGCGCCGAAATCGAGGCCCTGCTCCAGATGCAGGCCAGCGGCGAGCTGCGCCTGCGCGTGGTGGCCGGCCTGCAGGTGCCCCCGGAAGATGGCCCTGCCGCGCTGCCGCAGGTCGTCGACCAACTGGTCGCCATCCGCCAGGCGGTCGAACACGCCCGCTATATCCGGCCCGCCGTACCCGGCGCTGCCGTACCCGGCGCTGCCGTACCCGGCGCCCGCGGGTCGTTCGAAATCCGCACCGCCAAGATTTTCATGGATGGGGTGATCGAAGGCGGCACCGCCTACCTGGACGAACCTTACCGCAACCAGCGCTGGGAAAACCAGCCCGGCTACCGCGGCCAGCCGCTGTGGGAGGCGCAGCACTACAACCAGATGTGCGCCGCCCTGCAGCAGGCCGGTTTCCAGATCCACGTCCACGCCATTGGCGACGCCGCCGTGCGTATGGCGCTGGACGGCATCGAATACGCCGCCCAGGAAGACCCTGAGGGTTTCTTAAAACCCTTAGGGTCTGGTCCGCGCCACGGCATCACCCACCTGCAGTGGGTCGATCCGCAGGACATCCCCCGCTTCGCCCGCCTGGGCGTGGTCGCCTTCGTGCAGCCCTACTGGTTCGTGGTCGACTCGTTCTACGACTTGGCGGTGGAATACCTGGGCCGGGAGCGGGCCGACCGCCAGTACCCCATGCGCAGCTTCTTCGAGCAGGGCGTGCTGGTGACCTCCTCCTCCGATTACCCCGTGACCATCCCGCCCCGCCCGCTGGACGCCATCCAATCCGGCGTGACCCGCGCAGACCCTAAGGGTTTCCAAAAAACCTTAGGGTCCGGCTCCCCTGGCTCCCTGCCGCCCGCCGCCGAGCGCGTCGGCCTGGAGGAAATGATCGCCAGCTTCACCCTCAACGGGGCACGCGCCTTCTTCATGGACGGGCAAACCGGCTCGTTGCAGCCCGGCAAGCAGGCCGACCTGGTGGTGTTGGACCGGGATATCTTCACCCTGCCGCCCGGCGAGATCCACGCCGCCCGGGTGCTGCACACCATCTTCGCCGGCGAAGTGGTCTTTTCTAATAGACCCTGAGGGTTTCCGAAACCTCAGGGTCTGGCAAGCAGGCCGGAAAATGAAAATGACATCCACGCGCCCCCGCCTCCATTGCAGCCGGATTCGAGGTTTCAGCGGCACCCTGCTCTATAGCAGCCGGATTCGAGGCTTCAGCCGGAACCTGCCCCATCACAGCCGGGTTCGAGGCTTCAGCCGGAACCTGCTCTATCTCCTTCCTCTATTGCTGCTGCCAGCCCTGTTCGCCTGCCGCTGGCTCGGCGGCGGTACGGCGACCCCGCAGGAGACGGCAACGGCGCAGCGCACCGCCGCCGCCCCGGTCCGCCCCTCGGCGAGCGTCACGCTCCGGCCCACCCGCACCGCCGCCGTCGTGCTGACCGGCGAGACGCCCATCTTTAGCGAGACGCCCACCCTCGGCGAGACTTTTGCGCTGAGCGAAACGCTCACCGTGGACGAAACGCTCGAACCGAGCGAAACGCCCACCTTGAGCGAGACGCCCACCCCCAGCGAAACCCCTACCCTCAGTGAAACGCCTACACCCAGCGAGACGCCTACCCCCTCCGATACGCCGACCATGACCCGCGACCCCGACCCGGCGGCGTGCATCCCGCCCCGCTCCCCATACGATACCGGCGTGGCGCTGTGGGCCAACGAAGGCGATACCCTGGTGGTGAGCATCGACGGCGCCCTGTACAGCGTGCGTTACCTCGGCATCGACGCCCCGGCCAACGTCCCCTACGCCGCCGAATACAAAGGCCCGCCCGCTGCAAAGCGCAACCACGAGCTGGCCGCCGGGCGGGTGGTGCGCCTGTACCGCAGCGCCACCGACCACGACGAATTCGGCCAACTGCTGCGCTACGTGGTGCTCGACGACGGCACCTTCCTGAATTACCAGATCGTCGCCGAGGGCCTGGCCCGCTCCGTCCTCGAGCCGCCCAACCTGGCCTGCGCGGCGAAGTTCGCCCTGGCGGAAGAGTACGCCCGCGCCAACCTGCTGGGCCTGTGGGCGCCCCTGCCGCCCACCCCGCTCCCCACCGCCACGCGCGTTCCCAAACCCACCGCCACCCTCCGTCCCGCGGCCACGCCCGTCCCCACCGTCACCCGGCTGGCCAGCCCGACGTCCACCCTGCAGGTCTCGCTCACGCCGACGCCTACGGCCACGCTCACGCTCAC
The DNA here is from genome assembly GCA_964595435.1 of uncultured Anaerolinea sp. GTDB lineage: Bacteria > Chloroflexota > Anaerolineae > Anaerolineales > UBA4823 > RBG-16-57-11. The sequence continues at coordinate 222,692 of CAZQQJ010000005.1, forward strand.
GCCCACGCTATCGACGATGACCGGCACGCCTTCGCCCTCGCCAACGCCTACGCTCACGGGCGAATAGATCACTTAATCTAGATACAAAAAAATGCTCAAACCTCCCTTACTCCACTCCGGCGACCGCGTCGCCGCCGTCTCGCTCTCCTGGGGCGGGCCGGGCGCTTATCCCCTGCGCTACCAGGCCGGCGTGCGCCAGCTCGAAGCGACCTTCGGCCTGCAGGTCGTCCCCATGCCCAACGCCTTGCGCGACCCCGCCTGGCTGCGCGCCAACCCCCGGGCGCGCGCCGACGACCTGCTGCAGGCCTTCGCCGACCCGTCCATCCGGGGCGTCTTCTCCACCATCGGCGGCGACGACTCGCTCCGCCTGCTGCCTTACCTGGACCTGGACGTGCTGGCCCGCAGCCCCAAGGTCTTTCTCGGCTATTCCGACACCACCATCACCCACCTGGCCTGCTTCAAAGCCGGGCTGGTCTCGTTCTACGGGCCGGCGATCATGGCCGGTTTCGCCGAGAACGGCGGCATCCTGCCTTACCTGGAGCAGTCGATCCGCAAGACGCTGTTCTCCGCCGAGCCGCCGGGGGTGATCCCGCCCAACCGGGACGGCTGGACGGTGGAGCACCTGGATTGGGCGGCGCCCGAGAACCAGTCCCGCAAGCGGAAGCTCAACCCGAGCGACGGCTGGCGCTATCTGCAAGGGCAGGGCGCCCACCGCGGCCGCCTGGTCGGCGGCTGCATCGAGGTGCTGGACTGGCTGCGCGGCACGGCCTTCTGGCCGCCGCTCGATGCCTGGGATGGGGCCATCCTGTTCCTGGAGACTTCCGAGGAAGCCCCCTCGCCCGAGGCGGTGGCGCGCATGCTGCGCTGTTACGCGGCCCTGGGCGTGCTGCCGCGCCTGGCCGGGTTGCTCTTTGCCCGCCCCGGCGGGCAGGTGCCGCCGGAGCAGTTCGCCGAATACGACCGGGCCATCCTGCAGGTGGTGACCGAAGAAGAGGGCCTGGCCGGCCTGCCGGTGGTCGCCGGCATGGACTTCGGCCACACCGACCCGTTTTTCACCCTGCCCTACGGCGTGCAGGCCGAGATCGACTGCCAGGCGCAGACCTTCGCCATCCTGGAAAGCGGGGTATCGGAAGAGGGTAAATCCTGATGGGAAATTGCCGCCTGGTCGTATATAATAGGGGATACCGTTTTATATGACCGGATCGTGTCGCTATTTGTACGTCATACAAGGGCTTGAGTGAAAAAGTCGAAAATTGTGACAGTGGGGGCGGAAACCTGCGCCGGGGTTCTGGGCGAAGTCTTGCAGCAGGTGGACCGCCAGCTTGACCCGGATACCATTCTCCACATCGTCGAACGTGCTCTCGTTGGGATGAAGCGCTGGCCGCGGGTGTCGGTTTCGGCGTCCGCCGGCGCTGCTGCGGTTTCCCCCGCGGCGGACCTGCCGTCCGCCGGGAACACGCTGTCCATCCCGATCCAGTTCGGCGGGCAGGCGCTGGGGCAGATCGAGCTGGAAGGCGCTCGGCCGGAGGTCTGCACGCCGGAAGAACGGGCTTTTCTGCACTCGTTGGCCGGCCTGGCCGGGCTGGCGCTGCAAAATGCCCGCGGTCACGCCGCGCACCAGCACGACCGGGACGCGCTGCTGGAGGGCGAGCAGAAGCTGGCCCGCCTGCTGGAAATTTTGCCGGTGGGCGTCTCGATCCTGGATGCGCAGCGGAAGGTGGTTTACGCGAACCCGGCGTTGGAGCGCATCCTGGACATCGACCCGGCCGGCCTGGAAAGCGGCGCCTACCACAGCCGGGCCTACCTGGCAGCAGACGGCAGCCCGCTGCCGCCCGCAGGCTTCGCCAGCGCCCGCGCTGCCGCCAGCGGCCAGGCGGTCTACGACGTCGAAACCGGTGTGGTCAAAGAGGACGGCGAGACGGTCTGGACCAGCGTCTCGGCTGTGCCGGTGGATTTCCCCGATTGGAAAACGGTGGTTGTGACGGCGGATGTCACCGGACGCAAAGCCCTGGAGGAAAGCCTGCGCGAAAGCGAGCAGCGCTATTCCACGCTGTTTCAGAAGTCGGCGGTTCCCACGGTGCTGCTCAAACTGCCCGAGGTGGTCATCGTCGATATCAATGACGCCGCCGAAGCGCTGACCGGCTTCACCCGCCAGGAAATGCTGGGCAAGACCTCCACCGACCTGGGCCTGGCCAGGACGACAGATCGGGCGCAGGCCACCGCTCGTTTCGAGCAGCAGGGCGCCCTGCTGGGCAGCGAGCTGCGCCTGGTCACCCGCTCGGGCGAAGAGCGCACCGTCCTGGTCAACACCATCGCGGTGAGGCTGGGCGGCCAGCCCTACGCCATCAGCACCATACAGGATATCACCGAGCGCCGGCGCATGGAAGACGAGCTGCGCCGCTCCAACGCCGACCTGGAACAGTTCGCCTTTATCGCCTCGCACGACCTGCAGGAGCCGCTGCGCACCGTGGCGGGCATGGTCGAGCTGCTGCGGGATCGTTACCAGGGCCAGTTGGACGAGCGCGCCGATACGTATATCTCGCTGGCGGTGGAGGCCGCGCAGCGCATGCAGAGCCTGATCAACGACCTGCTCCAATATTCGCGGGTCAGCCGCCGGGGCCGGCCTTTCGTGGCGGTGCGCCTGGAAGACGCCCTCCATACGGCGCTCGATAACCTGCAGGCCGCCGTCCAGGAGAGCCGCGCCCGGGTCACCTGGGATCCCCTGCCGGCCGTCCGGGCCGATCCGGTGCAACTGGCCCAGGTGCTGCAAAACCTGCTGGGCAACGCCATCAAATTCCGCAGCGAGCGCCCGCTGCACATCCACGTCAGCGCCCAAAAAATCGAAAACGCCTGGCAGGTCGCCGTGCGCGACAACGGCATCGGCATCCCGCCCCAGTATTTCGAGCGCATCTTCCTGGTCTTCCAGCGCCTGCACAGCCGGCGAGTCTACCAGGGCACAGGCATCGGCCTGGCGCTGTGCAAGAAGATCGTCGAACGGCACGGCGGCAAGATCTGGGTCGAATCGATCCCCGAACAGGGTGCAACCTTCTACTTTACCCTCCCGGAGGCGCAAGATGGAGACAGCCAGCCTCGGTCCAATTGAGATTCTGCTGGTCGAAGACAACCCGGGTGACGTCCTGCTCACCCGCGAAGCCTTTGCCGGCTTTAAAGTGACCAACACCCTGCACGTGGTGGAAGACGGCGAGGCGGCGATGGCCTACTTAAAGGGCGAGGGAGAATACGCCGGTGCGCCCCGCCCGGACCTGGTGCTGTTGGACCTGAACCTGCCGCGAAAGAGCGGCCGCGAGGTGCTGGCCGAAATCAAGGCCGACCCGCAGCTCAGGCTGACTCCGGTCATTGTGCTGACCACCTCCGCAGCGGAGGAGGACGTGCAGTACGCCTACGGCCACTGCGCCAACAGCTACATCGTCAAGCCGATCGGGTTTGAAAATTTCGCCCGGGCGGTCAGTAAAATCCATTCCTTCTGGCTCACCCTGGTGCGCCTGCCCGGCGAGGCCAAACATGAATAGACCACTCTCCAGGCGCTGGTCGTCGAAGACAGCCCCGGCGACCAGGCGCTCATCGGCGAAAGCCTGGCCGCGGATATATCATACGCTCTTGCCCGCAAGGCGAGTATAATTGGCCCGTGCCTGCTTCCGATCTCGAAATTCGCCTCCTGCCGGTCTCCGGGGAATTGTGGAAATCCGTCGAGCTGGGCCAGTTTGCCAACCGTGACCTGTACCGTCTGCGCTTGCAGGCCGAGCACGCCCTGCTGGTCAGCGGTTTCGACGAGCTGGTGTGCCTGGATTTGCTCAAGTTTGCCCCTTTCGATTACCAGGTGCGCGCCGCCCAGATTGCCCTGCGCCACTTCCGCGGGCGGGGGATGTTGTGCGACGAAGTCGGCCTGGGGAAGACCATCGAAGCCGGGTTGGTGCTCAAAGAATACCTGGTGCGCAACGTCGTGCAGCGCGTGTTGATCGTGACGCCGGCTGCCCTGGTGGAACAGTGGCGCGATGAGCTGAGCGCCAAGTTCGACCTGCCCGATTTCATCACCACCGCCGACGCCGAATTCCGCGCCGCCGGCGCGCAGGCCTGGGCGCGTTTTCCCCGCCTGGTGGCCTCGCTTGCCACTGCCCGCCGCGCCGAGCACCGCGCCCGCATCGCCCAAATCCCTTACGACCTGGTGATCGTGGACGAAGCCCACCATCTCAAGAACCGCGCCAGCGCCTCGTGGAAGTTCGTCAACGAATTGCAGCGCAAATACATCCTGCTGTTGACGGCCACCCCGGTCGAAAACGACCTGGACGAGCTGTACAACCTGATCACTCTGTTGAAGCCGGGCCAGCTCAGCACGCCGCGCGAATTTCGCAAGCGTTTCGTGGTGCACGGCGACCCGCGCCAGCCGAAGAACCGCGGCCAACTGCGCGAGCTGCTGGGCGATGTGATGGTGCGCCACAGCCGCAGCCAGGTGAATATCAAGCTCCCGCCGCGCCAGGCCAGCACCGTGCGCCTGCAGTTGACCCCGCCGGAGGCCGAATTCTATGCTGCGGTGAGCAGCCTGGTGCGCCGGCAACTGCGCGGGGCGCTGCCCGACGACCCGGAAGCCTCGCCCGAGGCGGGCGAAGACTTGCGCCAGACGGACCGTTTTACCCTGCTGACCCTGCAAAGAGAGATCGGCAGCAGTCCCCTGGCGGCGCAGCCCACCCTGCTTTCGCTGGCCGGGCGCATCTCTTCCGCCGGCCAGCGCAGCGACATGCAGGCCCTGGCGGCGGGCGCGGCGGGCATCGCCACCTGGGCCAAAGCCGATGCCCTGGAAAAGCTGTTGCGCACGCTGTTCAAGGCCGACCCGCACGAGAAGGTGCTCATTTTCACCCACTTCCGCCGCACGCTCGAGCTGCTTGCCGGGCGCCTGCAGGCGATGGGCGTAGATTTTGTCATCTATCATGGCGGCCTGGATATGGAAACCAAGCAGAATGCCATCGAAAGCTTCCAAAGCCGGGCCAACATCCTGCTTTCCACCGAGGCGGCCGGCGAAGGGCGCAACCTGCAGTTCTGCCGCACGATGATCAACTTCGACATCCCCTGGAACCCGATGCGCATCGAGCAGCGCGTCGGGCGCATCCATCGCGTCGGCCAGACGCGTGAAGTGCGCATCTACAACCTCGCCGCGCGTGGTACCGTCGAAGATTATTTGCTGCAGATCCTCGACCAGAAGCTCAATATGTTTGAGCTGGTGATCGGCGAGATGGATATGGTCCTGGGTCACCTGGCCGACGAGCGCGATTTCGAGGACTTGCTGCTGGATATTTGGGTGCAGGGTCAGAGCGAAGCCGAGCTGCAGGCCGGTTTCGACCAGCTTGGCGAGGCGCTGCTGCAGGCGCGCCAGGCCTACCAGAAGACGCGCGAGTACGACGAAGCCTTGTTTGGCGAGGATTTCTCTACAGGATGAGCCCGGAACCTTCGCTTCAGGACCTGATTCTGGGTTACTGCCGCCAGGTGGGCGGCCTTGTAGAGCCGCCGGCTTACGGCGTCCACGAAGTGCTGCTGCCGGACGAAGTCGCCGCGCGTTGGCGGATCGACCCTCACCAGCAGTTTGTCTTTAGCGGCGAAGGCGCCCCGGCCGGCAAAGCGGTGACCTTCTTGCATTACGGCCATCCATTGGTGGAGACGGTGGTCGACGAATTGCGCCGCCGCACTGCCAACGGTTTATTTTTCATCAACCTGCCGCGCCTGGAAAAACCGGGATTGTTTGCCGTGATCGAGAAGGCGCTTGGGCTGCCCAATGCCCGCTTGTTCCCGGTGCCCGGCGCCGTCGAGCGGCATCGCATGTACCACTACGTGCAGTTCAACTTCAAAGCCAGCCTGGTCGCCGACGAGAAACGCGAGCTGCTCCTGCCGGTCTGGATGCACCTGCAAGGCGGCTACCCGGTAAAAAGCGAGCCAATCGAGCGCCTGGCGGTGCTGGACGTGGAAAGCCAGTTCAAGCACCTGACCCCGGCGGAAGCGACCTGGCTCGCGCAGCCCCAGGCCAACCCGCTGGCGCCGGGCGTGTTGAGCGCTTTGCTGGAGCGCGCCCGGCTGGCCGCCCGCCAGTCCCTGGGGGATACGCTGCAGAGCCTGGAGAAACGCTTGCAGCGTTACCTGGAATTGGACCGCGCCCGCTTGCAGCAGTATTACGATGACCTGAAGAAAGACGCCGAACGCCGCCTGCAGAAGGCCGAAGAGGATCGCCGCCCGGCGCTGCAGGCCAAGCTGGAGGCCATCGAAAGCGAGCGCAAAGCCAAGCTGGCGGATGTGGAACAAAAATATCACCTGCGCGTTGATCTGGAGCTGGTCAGCCTGGCAGTCGTCGCCCAACCCAAGCTGGACTTGCTGGTGGAGATCAAGAAGCGCACCGCCGCCACGCAGCGCCAGGTCGTATGGGACCCGCTTCTCCACATGGTCGAGCCGCCGGCCTGCGACGTGTGCGGCCTGCCGGGCCAGGAGTTGCTGCTGTGCGAGAACGGTCACCTGGCGCACGCCGGTTGCCTGGCCCCGCAGTGCGTGGAGTGCAAGCGCACTTACTGCCAGAAGTGCGCTGACCAGGTGCAGACCTGCGCCGTGTGCGACCGCCCGGTGTGCCAGCACAGCCTGGCGCGCTGCCCGGAATGCCGGCGGGTCACCTGCCACGCCCATCTCAACCTGTGCCACGCGGCAGATGGCGCGCCGCTGCGGGCGACGGCGGCAACGGTCGAACCGGCCGCCCAGCCGGAGCCGGCTGCTCCTGCGGCGCGCAGCGAGACGCCGGGCAAAGGGCGCAAGCCGGCCAGGAAGCCGGAAGCGCCCCCCGCCAAACGCCCGCCCGCCTCGAAGGTTTTTGCCGGGCCTAGGGGCGACTATGTGGATGTCTTCTTCGGCTCCGCCAGGGCTTTGGTGAGCGCTTACGTGATGGTGAAAAAGCGTGAGATCGCCGTGCGCTCCTGGGAACTGACGGAAGACGGTATCGCCGTCTATTGCAAATGCGCCAACCCGTATTGCCGCAAGGATGGCCTGATTTACCGCCCCGCCCGCGAAGATGGGCAGATCGAAGGGCAAATGATGAGCTTCATCCAGGAACTGATGGAAGAATACCACGTGCCGTCGCGCAAGCTGCATTTCTACCGCATGCGCGCCGGCGAATCGTACGACGAGCGCAAGCTGGTCCTCATCGGCAAGTGGCGGGACGCCGATGCGCTGGAGGCGGCGCGCCAGGGTTTCGACAGGTTGCGATAATGACTGCGCCATCCCGGGAAGTTGAACTGAAAGTGTTTATCACCGCTTCGGAGGCCTCCTGCAGCGAGTGCGGCGAACAGCTTGGCCGCCACGCCTGGATCACGCTGAACGAAGAGAAGGGCGCCCTGTGCCTGAGCTGCGCCGACCTGGATCATCTCCTCTTTCTCCCTTCCGGCGACGCGGCCCTCACCCGGCGCGCCGGCAAATATTCGAAACTCTCGGCGGTGGTGCTGAAGTGGAGCCGCGCCCGCAAGCGTTACGAGCGGCAGGGGCTGCTGGTCGAAGAAGGGGCGCTGCAGCAGGCCGAAGGGGAATGCCTGGCGGATAGCGACGCCCGCGCCCGCCGCCGGGAGCGCGAAGCCGCACGCCGGGCGGAATTGGACCAGCAATACGTGGAGCGCTTCGCCGCCCGGGTGCGCCAGCTTTTCCCCGCCTGCCCTCCCGGCCGAGAAACGGTCATCGCCGAACACGCCTGCCTCAAATACAGCGGGCGGGTCGGCCGCTCTGCGGCCGCCAAAGACCTGGACGAGGCAGCCGTCCGCCTGGCGGTGATCGCCCACATCCGCCACGCCGAGACGGACTACGATGAGCTATTGGCGCAAGGCTGCGAACGTTGGGAAGCGCGGGCGGAGGTGCAGGCGGCGGTGGCGCAAGTGCTGCGCGCGTGGGAAGTCGGGTAAACTGCCATGCCCGATCCTGCCTCCCTGTCCTTCAACAGCCGCTGGCGGTGGCTGGCCGTGTTGGTTCTGCTGGCCGTGTCGCAATTCGGCTGCAAGCTGGCCGGCGATACCACCACCCCGGCGACGCTTGCCGCGCGGGCGACAGCCGTGGGTTCACCCACCGCCGCAGAGGTGGAAACACCCCGGCCGCTGCCAACCTCGCCCCCGGCTGCCCCGGCCACCCTTCCGGCTCCCGAAGCGACGCCTGCTTCGACGCCGCCCACGCCGGATTATTTCTCGCAAGAGTATCCTCTCGCCCAGGCCGGCTACCTCATCCCGCTGACGGTGCGCCACGTCACCGCAAGCAGCGCCGTGCTCTTCTTCGAGCTGGCCCAACCGGCGGAGGGGCGGCTGTTCTACCGCCCCGTCGATCCGGCCGCCGCGCTTACCGCGGCCAGCGTCGCCATTTCGGCCGCTGGCGGAACCCGCCACATGATCACCTTAGAGGGGTTATCGCCGGGCGCCCAGTACCAGGCCATGCTGCTGCTGGGCAGCGCCGCGGCCGGCGCCGCCCCGGCTGACTTTGCCCGGCCCGATTTTGCCGGCGCGGCCTGGGGCGCGGTGAGCTTCCGCACCGCTTCAGACCAGGACCTGGCGCAGCGCCCGCTGCGCTTCGGCGTGCTGGGCGACGCCAGTTTCGGCGACCAGGCCACCCAGCAGTTGATCGCCCTGATGGCTTCCTATGACCTGGATTTCGCCATCCACACCGGCGACGTGGTCTACGAAACCGACAGCCGCGACCTGGCCAATTCCTATCTGCTCAAGTTTTACCAGCCGTTTGCGCCGCTGCTCCACCAGATGCCGGTCTACACCGTGTTGGGAAACCACGACTACGACGCCGCCGTCCGCTGGCAGGGGGCGCCGTTCTACGATTACGCCTTTCCCCCTTTCCCTGATCCCGCCTTCAGCTACCCGGAAGCGCGCCGGGGCAACCAGTATTACGCCTTCGCCTACCAGGGCGTCCAGTTCCTGATGCTCGATTCGCAGGTGCTCTACGGCGCCGAGGGGCGCGCCGAAGAGCAGGCCTGGTTGGTCGAGCGCCTGGCCGACCCGCGTTTTCGCTTCACCATCCCCATCTTCCACGTCGCCCCTTACAGCAGCAGCAGCGTCCACCCCGACGACACCCTGGCGGTGCGCTACACCTGGGGGCCGCTCTTCGCCGGGGCGAACGTCCCGCTTTCCTTCTCCGGGCACTTCCACCATTACGAACGCCTGAACGCCGGCAACGTCACCTACATCGTCACCGGCGGCGGCTCGTCCACCCTGTACGCCCTGGGCGAGCGGCAGCCCGAGAGCCAGGTCTACCACCGCCGCACGCATTTCGTGCTGGTGGAGGTTTATGCCGACCGCATCCAGTTGGCGGCCATCTCGAAGGAAGGCGAAGTGATCGACCAGGCGACGCTGCCGTTGGGGGGCGGGCAGTAGCCGGCGACCGCATGGCGATGAGGCTGCATGGCGATGAGGCTGCATGGCGATGAGGCGCCTGGGGATAAATCCGCAGGCTACAGAGCAGCGCCGGATAAATCCGGCTGGAAATCGGCAAGAGCGGCCTGGAAACCCCATTGATGGGGTGCTGTCCTGTAGCCCGGTGATTTATCACCGGGCGGCCCCCTGGGATGCACCTGGGGATAAATCCGCAGGCTACAGAGCAGCGCCGGATAAATCCGGCTGGAAATCGGCAAGAGCGGCCTGGAAACCCCATTGATGGGGTGCTGTCCTGTAGCCCGGTGATTTATCACCGGGCGGCCCCCTGGGATGCACCTGGGGGTATGGAACATAACCGACCAGTCAAGACCCGCCGCGTCGAACCAATGATGGCCTGGCAGGTCTCGGCTAAACCAAACAACCCAAACATGAGGCAGGTAATCAATGAGATCCATGAAACCCAAGTATACTTTCCCCCCAGTATTCCCCACCCTGGTCCATCTGGGGCTGACGTTCAGCCTGTTGCTGGCGCTGGCGGGCATACAGCCCGCGGTGGCGGCCGGCTGGCGCGCTCCGAGCGCTCCCAGCGATGATTTTGTGATCACCGTCAAAACCGACAACATAGTAGGCAGTTCAAGCTCTACCCAATTCACCATCCTCACCTGGGGCGCAGGCTACAACTATAATGTGGACTGTGACAACGATGGCGTGAACGAAGCAACCGGGGTAGCCGGAAACTATACCTGCAATTACACAGCGGCCGGCACCTATACCGTGCGCATCCAGGACAATACCGGCGCGAAAACCGGATTTCCGCGCATTTACTTCAACAATAATACCGGCGATATGCTGAAATTGCTGAGCATCGAACAGTGGGGGACGGGCAAATGGACTTCGATGGCCGGCGCTTTTTACGGTTGTAGCAACCTGGTCGGCAATGCAAGCGACGCCCCGGATCTCTCCCTGGTTACGGATATGAGCCGTATGTTCTCCGGCGCCAGCGCCTTCAACGGGAACATCGGCGGCTGGAACACCGCCAGCGTTACGAATATGAGCTATATGTTCTACCACGCCCGTGCCTTCAACCAGGACATCGGCGGCTGGAACACCGCCAACGTTATGGATATGAGCTATATGTTCTACCACGCCAGCGCCTTCAACGGGAACATCGGCGGCTGGAACACCGGCAGCGTCACGAATATGAGCGATATGTTCTACAACGCCAGCGCCTTCAACGGGAACATCGGCGGCTGGAACACCGGCAGCGTCACGAATATGAGCGATATGTTCTACAACGCCAGCGCCTTCAACGGGAACATCGGCGGCTGGAACACCGGCAGCGTCACGAATATGAGATATATGTTCTACGGCGCCAGCACCTTCAACCAGGACATCGGCGGCTGGAACACCGGCAGCGTCACGAATATGAGATATATGTTCTACGGCGCCAGCACCTTCAACCAGGACATCGGCGGCTGGAACACCGGCAGCGTCACGAATATGAGATATATGTTCTACGGCGCCATCGCCTTCAACCAGGACATCGGCGGCTGGAACACCTCCAACGTTACGAGTATGGGCTGGATGTTCACCGGCGCCATCGCCTTCAACCAGGACATCGGCGGCTGGAACACCTCCAACGTTACGAGTATGAGCCGTATGTTCTACAGCGCCATCGCCTTCAACCAGGACATCGGCGGCTGGAACACCGGCAGCGTCACGAATATGAGATATATGTTCTACGGCGCCATCGCCTTCAACCAGGACATCGGCGGCTGGAACACCGGCAACGTTACGGGTATGGATTGGATGTTCTACGACGCCATCGCCTTCAACCAGGACATCGGCGGCTGGAACACTGCCAACGTCAAGGATATGAGATCTATGTTCTACAACGCCAGCGCCTTCAACCAGGACATCGGCGGCTGGAACACCGGCAACGTTACGAATATGGGT